>OY970160.1:0-1817757 GCA_963706445.1 uncultured Nitrososphaerales archaeon | reverse complement strand
ACGAAGAGGGGACTGCGTGGGATGGGAAGAAGAATGAAAGGGGGAAGTGGGCCGAAGGCCTTAACGTCAAGGTGGGGAAGCCGGCCAAGCACTTGTTCTACCTGGACGACGCAGCGTCGTTCGACCCCCGCCTGCAGCGCATCGCCCGGTCCCTCGTCGAGTATTTCGACGTGGCCGGGGTAGACTTCGCAATCCTCGGGGAGAAGGAGAAGAGCTCTGGGGACGAGGTGTATCAGATGGGTGAAGACGGGTTCCTCGAAGAGCTGGCGCAGTCGAACATCGAAGCATTCAGAGGGACAGGGGCCGAGGACGTAATCACAGTCTCGCCGCACAGCAATGGGGTCTTCAGAGACGTGTACCCGAAGTACGGCGACCCTCCCGCCGGTCTTCCACTACACCGAATTCCTCTCAACCCCTCGTGGACCACGATCATGGTGAAGCTGTAAACGCCAATGGTGGGGAGGGCCTCACCTGACGCCACCCACGACCCGTGCTATCTCGGAGATATGGTGGGGTGTACGAGGAGCCGAGGAAGCTCCTGCAAGAGCATCCCTGGGGTGAAGCTAAGCGAGATGGGACAGACAACAAGAGCAACGCCCTGTGCTGCGGGGGCGGAGGGGGCGGGATGTTCGTCGAGTTCGAAGGGGTGCGGCCGAGCCACAAGAGGGTCGCGCAGGCAGAGGAGTCCGGGGCGTCGGTTATGGCGACGGCGTGCCCATTCTGCGTCCTGAACTTCGAGGATGGGGTCAAGACGGCGGGGTCAAACATCAAGATTAGGGATGTGGCTGAAATCTTCGCAGATGCTGTCGGGGAAAGGGGGAACGGTTCCATGACCGAAGACCGGCGGAGTGTTCGTCTTCTTGGAGCAGATAGAGGGGGTCCTCGAGGACGCTTCGATGGAGGTCCTTGGCAAGGGCAGGGAGATCGCAGACGGGTTGGGCGTCCCTGTGACCGGAGCCATCCTCGGCGAAGGCGTCGTTGGGCTCGCTGAGCAGTGTGCCCGCAGAGGCGCTCACCTTGTAATGGTCGCCGACTTCCGCTCCTAAAGGATTTCAAGCAGAGGCGTACGGTCGACGCGGTTGACGAAGATGGTGAAGTCGGAGACCCCGATATGCTCCTGATAGGAGCTACTCACAACGGTACCGCCCTAGGAGGGATGCTTGCAGTCCGGCTAGGGACGGGGCTGATGGCGCATGTTGTCGACCTGGAGGTTGAGGCTGGGACGGGGATGCTCGGGGTCGGTCCCTGGTTTCGGTGGAAGCATTGTGGCGGTCTGCAAGTGCAAGAAGGGGAGGCCTCAGATGGCGACGGTAAGGCCCGGAGTGTTCACCGCCCCCTCGCCGACGGAACAGGCTGGGACCGTCGAGTCCTTCGTCGTAGACCTCAAGCCTGAGGACGTCAGATGCCAGGTTGTCGAAAGGGTGGTCCAGCACGGGGCCAGCGTGAGCAAGGCCCAGAGGGTCGTGGTGGCGGGGCTCGGCTGCAAGGACGACCTGTCGCTGCCCAAGAGACTGGCCGAAGCGACCGGCTCCTCGTTCGGGGTGTCCAGGCCGGTGGCAGACAAGGGGATGGCCCCCAAGAACCTGGTCATTGGTTCGACAGGGTCGAGCCTCAACGCGAAGCTGGCCGTCGTGGTGGGGGTCAGCGGCGCGGCACACTTCACCTCAGGGTTGAGGAACGTCGAGACGGTGGTGGCGGTTAACTCAGACCCCAACGCGGAGATATTCAAGCATGCGGACTATTGCGTGGTAGGGGACGCGTCGAAGATAGTTCCTAGGCTGATTTCAGAGCTAGGAGCCGATAGAAAATGAACCAGATAGTCTGCCTGAAGGTCACCCCCAAGATCGAGCAGATCAGGTTCGACGAGCAGAAGAAGACCATAGTCAGGGAAGGGGTTGAGAACGAGATCAACGATGCCGACAAGAACGCCCTCGAAGCGGCCCTCAAGCTCAAGGATTCCCTGGGAGGGAAGGTCGTCGTCCTTTCCATGGGTCCGCCGTCGTTCGAGCCGTTCCTCAAGCTTGCCGTGGCCATGGGGGCCGACGACGCAATCCTGCTCAGCGATAGGGCGTTCGGCGGGGCGGACACATACGCCACGTCGCGGGTCATAGCCGCCGGGATCGAGAAGCTGAAACCCTACGACGTCGTCTTCTGCGGTGAAGCGTCTTCGGATGGGAGCACAGAGCAGGTCCCGCCCAGCATAGCAGGGTGGCTGGGCATCCCCCACGTCAGCTATGTCAGCTCCATCGAGGCGGCGGGGGACAAGATGCGCGCCAGGCGTGAAATCACCGACGGGCACGAGATAGTCGAGGTCAGGCCTCCGTTCCTTGCGAGCGTGCAGCTCGGCTGCAATTCGCCGAGGTTCCCAGACTTCAGGAGGAAGAGGTGGGCCGACCAGGAGTTCAAGCTCAAGATTATGAACATGGAGGACTTGGGTTTCGCCCCCGAGGATGTGGGGCTACAGGGGTCGCGGACGGAAGTGACTGGGCTGAGCAGGATGCGCAGTCCGGAGCGGAAGAGGGAGCTCATTCAAGGGACGGAAGAGGAAGTGGCGAGACGGCTTGGGCAGATTGTCAGAGCTTAGACAGGTTCTCACTCGAATATTAGCCTTCTTACAACATAGCAAACCTTCAATAATTTCCTCCGTGTATTTTACGCGATGCATGCGGCCAACCAAGGGTGGCCGTGCAACGCCTGCGCCTATTATCAACCATATCCGAAGTGGAAAGGGGTCGGCACGTGTGATAACACCTTGAGCCGATCCTACGACCGCATGACAATCGGGACGGTGGGGCCCTGCGAGTACTACGCTGACTCTGGAGTGCCCGGGCGCTTCGGCCGGCACAGGATCAGAGGCGTGAAGTCGAAGGCGCCGCGTCGTGGTACGACCACATGCGTCAAATGCCATTACTGGCTTCCCTACGAGATGATGCCTCATCTGGGCCAGTGTGACAACCCAACCGGCAGGCTCTTCGGGAGGCCTACCTTCTCGGACAAGCCGACCGAGGAGTGCTATGTGGACAGGTCGCTCGACGGCTTGGACTTCATGTGGTGTCAGAGCCATCGACAGACCATATACTCTGCAGAGCTCCCCGACCACGGGGAGTGCAGCGTATTCGTGAGCTCGGTGAGCCTGCCGGTCGAGGACGAGATGGAACTGACCCTGGCCGGCGACTGAGCCGCTAGGATCCGGTCACACCAAGTACAGTCTCCTATAGTTGCTTTCAGGAAGATTCTCCCCGAGACGGCTAAATGGCCGCTAGGGGATTTCGTGACAGCAATGAAGTGGTTCGGAAAGAAGGAATACGCCTGCAACACCTGTGGGGCGAAGTTCGACTCGCAGGAGAAGCTAGCAGAGCACAACAAGGCCCACAGCCCTCCGATGAGCGTCACCCAATAGATTCGAGTCTCTCGTAAAGAATTTAGTACTCCTAGGGGACTCTAGGTTCTGGAATTGCCCTCGGCGAATTCGCAGTCGGAGAAAGCGGAGGCACTCCGCCGGCTTCACGATAGGAGAGAAGGTACTCGTCCTCCCCAACGCCTGGGACGTCCCCAGCGCCCGCGTCTTCGAAGATGAGGGCTTCCCAGCCGTGGCGACGTCGAGCGCGGGGATGATGGTGTCGCTCGGTTATCCTGACGGCGAGGAGATTCCCACGAAGGAATTCGTCGGCGATGAGAGGATCGCCAGCGTGCTTCGGTCCCCCTGAGCGCCGACGTCGTCGGCAGGGTTCGGAAACACTCCGGATGGTGTAGCGAAGAGCGTCAGGGCGGTCGTCGCTGCCGGCGCGGTCGGCATCAACATCGAGGATTTCGCGCACAGCACCAAGAAACTCCTGCCGCTGGAGAAGCAGCTGGCGAGTCTCCACGCACTCGTCCGGCTCAGGGAGTCCCTGAGCGTGCCTTTCGTCATCAACGCGCGGACCGATGCCTTCAGGTTCGGCATCTGGAGATGAGGATGCGAAGCTGGACGAGGCGATCCGGAGAGCCAAGGAATTTCGAGACCTGGGCGCAGACTGCGTCTACCCGATGGGCCTGACCGACGCTGCGTCGATTTCCAGGTTCGTCGAAGGCTCTGGATTTCCCGATCAACGTCATGGTCAGGAAGGGCCTCCCGCCGGTGCCGAGCTGGAAGCGGCTGGGGGTCGCGAGGGTCAGCTTCGGTCCGAGTGCCTCCTACGCGGCCATGGGACTGCTTAGGCGCGCCTCGAGGGAAGTGCGGGAGAAGGGGACCTACGGGGCGCTAGTGGAAGGCGCGATAACGTTCGACGAGCTCAACTCCCTCGCCGTGCCGAAAAAGACTTTGGGCTAGAAAGATAACCGACTCTAGACTTTCACTCCAAGCAGCCTCTCGAGTATATCCGAGAGAGTGATCATCCCCACCATCTTGTCCCCGTCGAAGACGAAGGCTATGGTGGTGGCTGCGTCCTGCATCTTGTCGATGACCGTGGGAAGGCCGTCGTCCCTGGAAACCCTCGCGGGCTGGATCATGTAGTCGTGGATACCGTAGTCGATGTGGTCCCTTGAAACGGCCTTGGAGATTGTCCTCGAAGTGACCGCGCCGATGTACATCTTCCTCTTTGGAGTCGTAGACGGGCATCCGGGGGTGGTTGGTCTGACCCATGCTCCTCAGCGCTTCAAGGACCGTCGCGTCGCTGTCGATGGACACTATCTCGTCCGATTGGTGTGAGGACTGCTCCGGCGGTGTTCTTTGAAGAGGCCAGCTGGAGTCCTCAGCAGCCTCCCTGCGTCCGGCTCGATGTGCCCTGCCTTCTCGAGCATGGTGACGACGTCCTCGAACTCGGCCGCCAGGTCTACCTCCTTGTACCCCGGCTTCCCGACGAGCCTTTCGGAGAGGGAGCGGGCGAAGTTAGTCAGAGGGACGGCCATCGGCGCGAGGACCGACATGACCACCTTGGTCGAGGGGGCGAGGACGATGGACATCCTCAGGGCGTTTTCGATCCCTATGGCCTTCGGGAGGAGGTAGATGAGGGTCATTATCACGAAGGAGCCCCCGACCGCGCTGTACACCCACCCTATCGGGCCGAAGTAGTCCGAAAGTATCAGCCCTATGGTGCTGGCGAGGACGACGTTGGAGATCGTGTCGACGAAGGTGGTGACGCTGACGAGCCTCGTCTTCTCGCTCACGATCTCGAGTGCGGTGGCCGCGTTGGTCGAGCCGCTCGCGATGGAGGAGCTCAGGGAGAAGGGCCGAAGGGTCAGATAGGTCGCCTCCACCAAGGACGACCAGAAGGCGACTAAGACTGTAGCGAGAAGGGCGATGTAGACTACTACAGAGACCAATTCCGGTTGCTCTTCACTCCCACTTCTCCGCTCAGCTGACGACCGTGCCTATCTTCTCGCCGTGAATCGCCTTGACGACGCCCTTGGCGTCGGAGCCGTTCAGCACGACAAGCCTTATCCTGGATTCGACCAGTTGGTCGACCGCCACAGGGTCGACGATGCTGTGGATCCCTGGCCTGTGGGAGCCGCCGAGTATCTGCTTCATCTTCTCGTAGGTGATCTTGTCGAGCTTCTTCGCCTTCTTGTTGATCCGCGGGTCTTCGGTGTAGATGCCGTTCTGGTCGGAGGCCTTCACCATGATGTCGGCCCTCCATCTCTGGGCGACAATGGCAGCCACGGTGTCGGTCGTTATCCCAGGCTTCAGGCCCCCCATGACGGCGACCCTGTTCCTGCGAGAGCCGCTGTAGCATCCCATCAATCGAGGTGGGGACGCTGCTCACCCCTCCGAGCTTCATGGCCACCAGGCGGGCGTTGAACCTGGAGGCGTGGATCGCGACCGTGTCCTGCTGATAGGATGAAAGGCCCATCTCGGCGGCCGATTTGATGTACTCACGCGAGACCTGCCCTCCCCCTACTATCACTGCGACTGAATGCCCTTCGTAGTTGAGGTCAGAAATCACGTCGGCATAGGCGTTGACTACCTTCGCCGACGGCGGCGAGCCGAGTACCGATCCCCCTATTCTCAGCACTGCTTTCAATGTTCCAAATCCTCCCTAGCAGGTTTACGGAGTCCAAGGTTTTATAAATGGGTAAGGAACATTTTGAGTATTCTAATGACAGTCGCCTCCGGTACCGAGTTCAGTTTCTTCGTCCTGACGAAGCGGTAGCTCTGCAATGTCGACAAAGACCGACTCTGTTAGGCTATACAAGGTAAGGAAGCTCATCTCAGAGCTCAGCAACAAGGAAGGGAGGGGGACCGAGCTCGTCTCCCTGTACATACCTCCCAAGAAGGCAATCCACGAAGCGATAGCCAACCTCCGAGAGGAGTGGGGGACCGCCGGGAACATCAAGTCGGACACCACGAGGAACCACGTCCAGGACGCCCTCACCAAGACCATGCAGAGGCTCAAGCTCTACAGGACCCCGCCGGACACCGGCCTGGTGATCTTCTCAGGGGCTCTACCCACCAACGGCCCGGGGAGCGAAGTCGTCAATGTCTACGAGATAATCCCCCCAAAGCCTGTGACCCAGTACCTCTACCAGTGCGATGACCACTTCCACGTCGAATGGCTGAAGGACATGCTGAGGGAGGCGAAGGTGTACGGGATCCTTACCATCGATTCGAGCGATGTCGGGATGGGGATACTCAGCGGGGACAGCCTGGAGATAGTTGACGTGCTGACTTCCGGGATCTCTGGCAAGACGAGGAAGGGGGGCCAGTCGGCAAGGAGGTACGAGCGGGGAAGGGAGATGGAGATGACCTACTACTTCCACAGGGTCGCGGAGCATGCCACCAGGGTGTTCATAGATAGCAACAAGATCACAGGGCTCCTGGTCGGAGGGCCTGGGCCGACGAAGGAGGAGTTCCTCAAAGATGGATACCTGCACTACGAGCTGCAGAAGAAGATAGTCGGGGTCCTCGACCTGGGGTACTCGGGGAGGGAGGGGGTCAGGGAGCTCGTCGAGAAGGCTGGGGACATACTGAAGGATGTCAGGCTCGTCGAAGAGAAGCGGCTGGTCCAGAAGTTCCTCGGCGAGGTGAACAGGCAGGGCGGGCTGGTGGTCTATGGGCTCCCCAGGGTAATCGAGGCCCTGCATAAGGCGAGCACCGAAGTGGTCCTCGTCTCCGACGACCTCGACACGGTGAGGATTGACGCCACCTGTAAGAAGTGCGGGACCGTCAAGACGGAGACCGTCATCGGGGCGAAGAAGATCCAGCAGCGTCAGGAGATCGCTTCAACCCCCTGCACGAAGTGCGGGGCCACGGACTACGATGTGATCGTGAAGGACATTGTGGACGTGCTCGAGGAGATGGCGTTCCAGGTGGGCTCGAAGGTCGAGGTGATCTCGTCGGGGACGGAGGATGGGAGCATGTTCAAGTCGTTCGGCGGCGTAGGCGCGCTGCTAAGGTACAGAAGCTAGGAAGCTACTACAGTCTGCGTGCCAAGCACGTCCGAACCCAGGAAGACCGCGTTGTACGTAGAATCGCTGGTGATCATGTGCTTGACGAGGAGGGTCATGGTCCCGGTGAAGATGAACGAGTGTGACTCGCCGCCCGCTATGGTGTACCCGTCAGTTTGAAGCAGAAGCCCTAAGGCGTTGGGGCTACTGTTCACCAGCTTCAGCGACCCATCAGACTGCACGACGAAGATCACGGAGTTGGCCATAGAGCCGGAAAGCATCCCCATCCCCGATGCGCCATTTTCATTCTGGCCCACAGGTGACAGGATCACCATTCTCAGAGTTAGAGCGTCGGAATCGGTGTTTGCCGCGGAGAACGAGAATGAATTCGTGGTAAGCATGAGCCCTGACACAGTCAGGTTGTCGATCTGCTGGTGGTGGCTGAAGTCCTGGTACCACGAATGTCCCTGCAGTGAGTAGCTGTTGCCGACCTCGCGCATGGAGTCGCTCACCTCGTCGGCGGGGACCTGCAGGGCCCTCGCCCCCGTCGCCATGGTGAAGCTGGGGCTGGTCTCGTTACCCAGGTTGAGGATCGTTGGCTGGATGTCGACCAGGGCAGCGGCAGGGTTGGAGGAGCTTACCTTCACTCCACCCACTATCGGGACGACGAGTTTGTCCGAGGCGATGGTAGCCGAATAGTTCGCGCCCATGTAGGTCACCGTGACATTCGTTATTTCGAACTGCACCATGTTGTATGTCAGGCTCGGCAGAGACCCGCTGGAGATTGTCTGACTGAGGTTAACCAGCTTCAGAGTGTCGATGGTCCCCTGACCGGGGAAGGACACCCAACCAGAGTCGTTGAGCCCGGTGGCATGGATCTGGATGCCCGAATAGGTGACAAATACGGCCGTGACCCCGTTGGACACCGAGGGCGGGTCTGTAAGCAGTAGAGACAGGACGCCTGAGGAACTAGTGCTGAGGAGCCCCAGCTCGGATCCTGAGAAGATTACAACTCCGGCAAGTACCAGGCCGGCGAGGCCGTAGGCGGCAGCCCGGGTCTGGAGCTTCAACAGAAGTCCGCCTGTCCGTCCATATGAGACGCAGTCCGCACCGCCATTATCAACCAATGTTTTTGAACGTGGCGCCGGAACGATGGTTCGAGCAGGGCCTTCGTGAGTGAACCAGTTAAACAGCCTACGGGCCAGCCTCCACAAGCCGAAAAGCGGACCAGGGGGATGGTCGACGCGGAGCTCAAGGGGAACACCCTCAGGGTCTACGTTTACGCTCTCAAGAAGCGGAGGGTGGGGGTCAGGGAGGTCCAGAGGGCCCTCCTCATGTCCAACCCGTCCCTGGCCCAGTATCACCTGAACAAGCTGAAGGACCTGGGGCTCGTAGCAGAGAACAATGGAGAGTATGAAGTGGTGGGGGAGGTGAAGGTCGACGTGATGAGGGACTTCCTGCGCGTCGGGACCCTAATCGTTCCGAGGTTCATCTTCTACGCGGTGGTTTTCACGGTTTTCGCGGGCTACCTGGGCTATGTGGGATACCCGTACATCGGGATAGTCCCCGTGGTCGAGTGGTTCTCGGTAGCCCTGGCCGTCGCGGCCGCCGTCTTTTGGTATGAGGCGGTCAGAGCCTGGCGCTCTGCCCCCTCCCCCTGACGTTCTTCGCCGGCCCAACTGTTTTTATTCGGTCGCGGAACCTCGACAGATGGTGACCTGAGGCGCCGATTCGGATAGGGCTCATTGGAAAAACCAACGCGGGAAAGACTACTCTGTTCAACTCGATGACGCTGCTCGCGGGAGAGGTCTCCAACTACCCCTTCACCACGAAATCTCCGGAGACAGGGGTGGCTAACGTCGTCACCCTCTGCGTGCACAAGGAATTCGGAGTGACCGATACCCCGACAAACTCGAAGTGCGAAGACGGATGGAGGTTCATTCCCGTGGAGGTCACAGACCTGCCGGGGCTGATCAAGGGAGCCTGGACGGGGAAGGGGCTGGGGAACCAGTTCCTCAGCGTGGCAGCCCAGTCAGACGCGCTGATGCACGTGGTGGACGCATCGGGGAGCGTGGACAAGGACGGGAAGATCTCCGAGCCTGGCACCGGGGACCCCATGGCTGATTTTGCAGACGTCGAGCTGGAGCTCGTCCTCTGGTACACCAAGCTGTTCAACCAGAACCTTCCCAAGATTTCGAAGCTGTCGAAGACCCCGGGGTATGGGATCCCCAACGCGGTGGAGGAAGTAATGCATGGGATCGGGGTCAGGAAGGAGCACGTCGTCCTGGCGATGAAGGACACGCTGCTGGAGGACAAGCAGTTCGACTCGTGGAACGAGAAGGACATCCAGAGCTTCTGCTGGTCGCTCAGGGAGTACTCGAAGCCGACGCTTCTGATCGCCAACAAGATGGACCTCCCCTACGCGGCGGAGAACTTCCAGAAGCTGCGGGAGAAGATCAAGGGGCTCATAGTTGTCCCGACGAGCGGGGAAGCTGAGCTGACCCTTAGGAGGGCCGAGGCCAAGGGGCTCATCAAGTATGTCCCCGGGGAGGAGAGGTTCGAGATTCTGAAGCCCCAGGACCTCAACGATGCGCAGAAGAGCGCCCTGGCATATATCAGGAGGAAGGTCTTCGGGGAGTACCTAAGGACCGGGGTGCAGTTCGCGCTCAACTCCGTCACATTCAAGCTGCTCAAGGAGAACGCAGTCTACCCTGTGCACGACCCTCAGAAGCTCTCCGACAAGAACGGGCGCATCCTACCTGACGTGTACCTTCTCCCGAGCGGGTCGACGGTCGAGGACCTCACCAAGGACATACACACTGACCTTGTCAAAGGGTTGCTGTACGCCATAGACGTCCGGACTGGCCTGCACCTGCCGACGAACTATGTCCTCAGGGACCGGGACGTTCTTTCGATCGTCTCCACGGCCAAGGAAGGCTGAGAAGCACCCTGAACAGCTGGAACCATCGGTGTAGCTAGTTGCCCTACGGCCCGCTGCTGTCAGACCTCGAGCTGAGATACCCGTTCGCACCCAGGTCGAGGAAGTTCTTCGAATCCATACCGGTTGAGGACGGGCTCGCCAGCAGAGAAGTCGTAGAGCAGACGCAGAGCAGACTCCTAAGCTCGCTGGGGAGGGTGAAGTACGAGCCGAGCATGTCCGAACTGGTCGAGTTCTCAAGCTTCTTCGCAGCCGCTCTCGTGGCAAGCCAGGACCCTGTGCTGACATCGAGGTTCTCGAAAAAGGAGGGGGAAAGGGCGAAGGAATTCTTCGTCAAAGAAGAGCCGAAGGCTAAGGTGGAGATCATCTCCGAGTGCTTCGGGCTCTCGCTCCGATTGGAGGTCACAGATGAAAGGGCGAGCTACATCATGCCGTTCGAGGGGTATCTCTCCTTGGTGGCGAAGTACGAGCTTTCCAAGGACCCCAAGTGGAAGCTCTCCAGACAGGAGCTCGACAAGGGGCTTGTCCGTGTCAGTGACAACCTGCTGAACGACTTCTTCGGAGCCTGCGCCTTGGCGGCCATAGCGGATGGCGTCAGGAACCTCAGGAAAGGTGCATTCCCCAAGCGGCTCGCAGGGGTCAAGGCGGATGTCATCCAGTATGTCCCTACCCCAAGACCGAAGTCGAACAAGGGGTACCTCTACGTCGAGGACCTTCTGGCACATCCTGTGTCAGACGGCCGGCACAGGCTGGTCTGGCTGGTCCTAGCTCCGTATCTTGTCAACATCAAGAAGGTCGACGACGAGATTGCCATAGAGAAGATCAGGGCGTTCGTAGCCGCGGGCGGAGAGACGAGCGCGATGAGGCGTTTCGTCGAGTACAACGTCCGCAGGGCCCGCAGGAATGGCCTCCTCCCCCCGACCTTCGCCACACTCAAGGCGGAGCACCCTGACATCTACTGGCTTCTCCCGAAGGAGGTGATAGAGGCAGAGACAGCCAAGGGGAAGGGCTCTTCGTAACAATACATTGTAGCCAAGCCCCGCCGTTTTCTTTTAATTGGTGTTCTAGCCTCTAGGAGACTGTGCATCTCAAGGAGTTCGCCAAGACTGGGCGCATGGTCTCCGAGGTCGGGATGGGGACCTACTACGATCCACAGTGGATAGCGACGGCATTCGCCGGATGGAGACGTGGAGCGGATACGAAGGTCAGCGCAATAGATGCGGGGCTCGATTCTGGGATCACGCTCGTCGACACGGCAGAGATTTATCGGTCCGAACCGCTGGTGGCGAAGGCGCTGGCAGAAAGGAAGAGAGATGAGATCTTCCTCGCGACGAAGGTCTGGCCGAACCACCTCCACAGAGACGCTCTTGTCAGGGCGTTCGAACACAGCCTGAGCAGGCTCGGGACATCTTACATCGACCTGTACCAGGTGCACTGGCCAAACCCGAGGGTCCCCATCCAAGAGAGCATGGGGGCCATGGAGGAGCTCGTGGCTCAGGGGAAGCTCAGGCACGTAGGGGTGAGCAACTTCAACCTATCTCAATTGCAGGAAGCGCAGTCGGCCCTTCCAAAGTCAGAACTGAGCTCGGTCCAGCTGGATTACAGCCTCATCCACAGGAATGTGGAAGGGGATATCCTCCCATATTGTGAAAAGGAGAAGATCGCGCTGCTTGCGTATTACCCTCTCGGCCATGGGAAGCTTCCGTCTGACCGGAGGCTCGATTCGGCCAGCTCGCGCCTGGGGAAGACGAGGGCGCAGGTAGCACTACAGTGGCTGGCTGGGAAGCCCAGCGTGTTTCCTATCCCTCGCGCCTCCACTCCGGAGCATGTCCGAGAGAACGCAGGGGCAGGTGAATTTCAGCTCACGGACAATGACAGGTCAGAGCTGGACCTGACATACCGGTAATGCCTTAAATCGACCTGGGGGGCGACGTCGAGATTGGCGGGTGAGTGACTTCCACCCGATCCGCCTTACAAATCCCGGTGTGGGAGGAATTGGACACAAAGAGAATCTGGAACACGCGTAGTGTAGCACTTGCGGCCGTGCTGGCGGCGCTCTATGGAGCCTACGTCTTCTATTTCGCAGTCACCAGCTTTGGCCCCCTGCAGGTCAGGGTGGTCGATGCCCTCCTGCCCCTCTCGATCTTGTTCGGCCCTCCGGCGATCATCGGCGTGACGATTGGGTGCTTCATTGGAAACCTCCTTGGGAGCCCCATCGGAATCGTCGACATAATCGGAGGACCGGTGGCGAACTTCGTGGCTGCGACCCTGGCCTGGGCTATCACGAGGAAGAAGTTCCCAGGCAGCTGGCTGCTGGCAGTTGGAATCGAGATAGCCGTGGTGACGATTGTGGTGGGAAGCTACCTGGTCGCCTGGGCAGCTGCCCCTGGCGTCCCCCTGTGGGTCGGCTGGGCCGAATTCCTTGGAAGCGAGGTCCTTGCGATAGGGATTCTTGGGTACCCTCTCCTCAAAGGGGTGGCCAGGGCAACTCAGAGAAACGCCGTTTTGGGGACCAAAAACCCCTCTTAACTTCATATACTCTCTCATGGGACAGCCTGCATACGTTTGCGGCCACAGTTCTCAGCGAAGCTTGAAGCGACTTCTTGGGACCCAAAACTTGAGGCCGAAATGCGACAAATTTGGGATATGGAGAGAAGAATTTTCGAGTTCAAGCCTTCGAATAGCAAGAATCGCAACTTTGTGATAGATACCCCGCCCCCGTACCCCTCCGGGAAGCCGTGGCACCCGGGTGCCCTCACTCAGTACACCCAGATTGACATGACGGCCAGGGCCGCGAGGATGAGGGGGTTCAGCGTCCTGTATCCGATCGGGATTGACAGGAACGGCCTCCCTGTGGAGATCTTCGCCGAGAGGAAGTACAGGGTCCAGATGAGGAAGACCCCCCGGGAGGAGTTCATCAATCTCTGCAAGCATGCCCTTGACGACCTAGAGACCTACATGGTCGGCCTCCTGAAGACCCTCGGGATTTCGGGGGACTACTACAACAAGTACAGGACAGACTCGGAGGAGTACAGGAAGCTCACCCAGTGGTCTTTCATCGAGCTCTGGAAGAAGGGACTGGTGTACCTCGCCAACAGGCCGAACAACTACTGCGTGGACTGCAACACCACCATCGCCGACGCTGAAATCGAGTACGAGGAGCTCCCCACGTTCCTGGTGACGAACACCTTCAGGGTGAAGGACAGCAAGGCCGAGCTCCCGGTGGCGACTACCAGGCCAGAGCTCCTGTGTGCCTGTCAGATGCTGGTGGTGAACCCGTCTGATGCGAGGTACAGGAAGCACATAGGCAAGACCGCGACGGTTCCGATTTACAACAGGGAAGTCCCCATCAGGGCCCACAAGAGCGTAGACCCCAAGTTCGGGAGCGGAGTGGTGATGGTGTGCAGCTATGGGGACTACAACGACGTGATGTTGTTCAGGGAGTTCAAGCTGAAGGAGGTCGTGGCCGTCGACATGGACGGGAAGATGACCTCGGCGGCAGGCAAGTACGCCGGCGTCTCCATCAAGGACGCCCGGTCCCAGATAATCCAGGACCTGCAGGAGATTGGGGTAGCCACCAAGGTGGAGCAGATCCAGCATAGGACCCCGCTCTGCGAGCGGAGCCACACCCCCATCGAGATCATCCCCATGGAGGAGTATTACCTGAAGCAGCTAGACTTCAAGCCGGCGCTGAAGAAAATCGCCAAGAAGATAGAGTTCCACCCGGCGATGCACCGCCAGATACTGCTCGACTGGATAGACGTGCTGACGACAGACTATCCGATATCTAGGCGCAGGTACTACTCGACAGAGATACCCGTCTGGTACTGCAGCAAATGCAACACCCCGCACCTCCCGAAGCCTGGGGTGTACTACAGGCCGTGGAGGGATGAAGCGCCCTTCAAGAAGTGCAAGAAGTGTGGGAACACGAGGTTCATCGGGGAGACCAGGACGTTCGATACCTGGATGGACTCGAGCCTCTCCCCCCTTTACATTTCGAAATATACGAAGAACGGCAAGTTCCGGAGCCTAACCTACCCCGCGACACTCAGGATGCAGGGGAAGGACATCGTTAGGACGTGGCTGTACTACACGCTGCTGAAGAGCTACCAGCTGACGGGGAGGGAGCCGTTCAAGCACGCCTGGATCGGCGGGCTTGGCCAGGACTCGCAGGGGAGGGCCATGAGGAAGAGCCTGGGGAACTTCGTCGACCCGGAGCCGGTCCTGGTCCGGTTCGGAGCTGACGCCTTCAGGTTCTGGGGTGCATCGGAGGCGGGCCTGGGGTACGACTTCAGATTCAGCGAGGAGAGAATCGCGGGTGCGGGGAAGTTCCTCACCAAGTTCTGGAACACCTGCAGGTTCATCAGCTCGTTCCCCATGCCCGAGAAGGCTGAGCTCACCTGGACTGACAAGTGGATGCTCAACGAGCTGGGCAAGCTGACGCAGGACTGTGTGGAAGCGTACGAGCGGTTCGATGTATTCACCGTGGCAACGAAGGTGCGGGAGTTCCTCTGGAACGTCTTCGCCTCCAATTACCTCGAGATGGCGAAGGGGAGGGCGTACGGCGACGGCACGACCAAAGGAGAGCAGGAGGCTGCGTGGTACACTCTCCATACTGTCGTGAAGAGCATGCTGCTGCTGGTGGCACCAATCACCCCGTACATGACGGACTACGTGTGGAGGAAGCAGTACGGCACCCAGAGCATCCATCTGCAGCCATTCCCCAAGGCGCAGAGGTTCGACGTGAGCGAGAAAGTCAGCCAGAGCATAATGGAGTTCAACGCCCAGGTCTGGAAGACAAAGAGGGACAAGGGGCTCGCGCTCAAGGATTCGATCAACACCAGAATACCTTCGAACCTCAAGCAGTTCGAGAAGGACCTGGTCCGCATGCATCACATCACCAAGTAATTCGCTTTTTGCAGAACATGTGATAGTCGTTTGCTGTATCTTAAATAGTCAAACGTCTCGTCATCGGATAATGCAAGCCTACGTCTCCCCATATCGGTGCATCTGGTGCAATCGGTACCTCGACCCCACTAACTCCTTGGAAATGTCCTACGATTGTTGCTCTAACTGCCTTTACCCTCTCCCGACGGAGTAGACGACCGCTAGTCCACGCCGATCTGCTCGTATTCCGAAGGCTCGAATCTTACGGAGACCGACGACGCGTTCTCTTCCACATGACCGATGTCAGCCGCCTTCGGGATCGCCACCACCTGCTGGTGGCGGGTCACCCAGTTGAGCATGACCTGAGCTGGGGTCATCTTGTACTTCTGGAGCAGAGGCTTAGGCATCGACTTCGCTATGTTCCCCAATGCGAGGGGACTGTAGGCGATCAGCGTGATCTTCTCCTTCCCGCAATAGGGGAGTATCTCAGGTTCGACGTCCCTGTTCCTGACAGAGTATTCGACTTGATTGGAGGCGATTTCATTTCTTGCCAAGGCTCCCCTGGCCTCCTCCGTCTGTGAGACGCTGAAGTTGCTGACCCCGATGTATCTAACCAGTCCCTCCTTCACCAGCTCCTCCATGGCCGACATTGTCTCCTTGACTGGGACCTTGGGGTCGGGCCAGTGGACCTGGTAGAGGTCGATGTACGGGACCCCCAGGCGCTTCAGGCTTGCTTTGCACGAACCTATGACGTCGTCGTGGTGCAGATGTGGCGGGGCCACCTTCGTAGCGACAAAGACCCGCTCCCGCACTCCCTTGATGGCGTCGCCGACAATCTCCTCGGACCTTCCTGAAGAGTAGAGCTCAGCTGTGTCGATCATGGTTATGCCCAGCTCGATGCCCCTCTTGAGCGCCCTCACTTCCCTGTCGTGTTCCTCGCGGGTCCCCAAGGAGCCCATGTGCCAGGCCCCCATTCCGATTGTGGAGACATTCTCCCCTGTGCGGCCGAGCTGGCGGTATTCCATGGCGTGGCCCGAGGGCCCTTGGCTTTAGGGATATCAGGGCGACAAAAGGAGATAAAGTGAGTTCGGAGCGAGCAGGGGCGTGCCGCGGTAGCTCAGCCTGGCTAGAGCGTGTGCCTTGTAAGCGAAAGTCAAGAGAGCACAAGGTCGAGGGATCGAAATGCCCGCCAGGGCACGGAAGGCCCTCCCGCGGCTCTTCCAACCTAGCTAGTGGCCGCTTCGCCGCAGGACTTCGAAGACATCCCGAACAGTCGCTGCGAGGTATCCCCCGTATTCCTCGTCGCTGAACTTTACTGTATCAATCCTGCCGGTCTTGGAGGCGATCCCGTAGCTCAGGAGGTGGTAGCAGATCTCCTCCCTCCCTCCGAGGACGCGGAAGTAGAAGTTGCTGCAGGAGCAGTAGGGCTTGTCTGGGTCCATGAACTCGTCTCCGAGGCGACCCACCATGGTGATCACCTTGCGGCCGCTCGGGAGGAAGACGCTCTCTTTCACCGCTCCGGCGAGGACCGCGTCGACGGCCCGGTCCAGCTTGGACCCGTGCTTCTGAAGCTCGGGGAACTTCCCTTTGATCGCGTCGATTTGCTCGCTCGTCTCTCTCAACCTGTTGGACGTACGAACTCGGAGAGCGAAGTCTGGTCTTCCGTTTTCTCTAGCCCAGAGACTCTGACGCCGGCTCGCCTGATATCCTTGTCCACGGCCGATTTCAAATCCTCGAAAAGCCCCAGGGTCGCCTCGTTAATCGATGTCAGATCGTTTATCGGAGTCTCGAAGGTCTTGCTCTTCGTCTTAGTTGAAAGGTCGGTCAAAATCCCGATGGCCGTGACTGTCCTGGAAGACCTGCCCGATGAAACCAGCTTTTCGTGGATGTATCCAATCCCCTCTTTTAGCTGGCCATAGATCTCCGCAGGGTCTCGTGTGTCCCGCTTTAGCGTGAGTATTCGACTGAACTGAGTAGGTTCATGGCCTGCGACTACGGGGTCGTCGTCGTTCCCGTTCGCCGCAGCCAGCAGGTATGCTCCGAATTTCCGCCCGAAGTGGCTCTCGAGCTCGACGGGGTTGGAACGTGCGAGCTCTCCGACCGTCGTGATGCCCATCTCTTCGAGAGATGTGGTGGTCTTTGGACCCACGCCATAGAGCTTCGAGACTGGGAGAGATGAGAGGAATTCTGGAGTGGTCTCGGGCGCGACCACCTTCAAGCCAGCCGGCTTGGCAAGGTCAGAAGCGAGCTTGGCCACCACCTTGCTCCTCCCCAGGCCGATGGAGCAGGTCAACCCTTCGTTTCTCAGAAGCGATTCCTTCAACACTTGGGCCGAGTCGCGGGCCCTTGCGAAGTCCCCTTTGGTCGAGGCGCTGAGGTCGAAGAAGGCCTCGTCGATGCCCGAAGGCTCCAGGACGTCGACCCTTTTCTCGAGGTCCTCCATTATTCTGCTGGACACGACCTCGTACTTCTCGTGCTCCATCCGGAATATCGCAGGGTCCTTTCCTTCGAGCTTCTTCTTGGCCAGAGTGATTGGCATGGCGGAGTGGACCCCGAGCCCCCTTGCTACATAGTTCGCCGTGCTCACCACCCCGCTGTCTTCAGTCCTCCCTGAGAAGACGCATATGATCACCGGGCGCCCCTTGAGAGATGGGTTTTCCACCTCCTCTACTTGGGCATAGAAGTAGTCGAGGTCTAGGTGGCCGATGACCCGGGACAAGGCGTTATCCATCGAGAGATTCGGTTTATTGGGTTTTTGAAGCGACAAGGACGATTCTGTTCTTCGTCCATCCCTTAACATTCTCTCCTTCGAACTTCGCCTCGAGGAGTGACTTCACGCGAGGCGGAGCCGAACCCCAAGCTGAGCTGATGACCTTCTCCTCGGGGCCCCCCGGCTCGACCGGGTAGAGCCATCTTTGGAAGGTAACAGCTTCGCCGAGCACGTCGGCAGACAGGATGTGGAAGCCGGCACGTGACACAATGGACTTCCAGGCGCTCGGGGTGAAGGCCCCAGTGTGACTCTTGTCGCGGAGCCGTTCGATTTTGTTGGAGAAGACCTCCGCTCCTTCTGGGGGGGACATGTCGACAACCCCAAGACGGCCTCCAGGTCTCAGGACCCTCTTCGCTTCTCTCAGGAACCTGGGTACGTTCTCGAAATGATGGGCGGCTCTCCTCGTCGTGACGATGTCGAAGGTGGCGCCAGAATAGTCGATCTTCATCGCGTCCCCCAGCTCGAACCTGACGTTGGGAGCGTCCTCTTTGGTGGCGAGCATCCTCGCCTGCCCCAACATTTCATCTGTCACGTCGATGCCTGTGACATGTCCCACGAGCCTTGCGAGCGCGACGGCTGTGAACCCTGTCCCGGTCGCCACGTCCAGAGCCACTTCTGACTTCGATGGTTTCAGGGCCTCCAGCAGAGCCGTGAGGTCGGAGCCAGAGGCGTGGCTTCGGCTCTTGGAGTAGTCTACTGCGTGTTGGCTGAAGAAACGCTCGACCGACCCTTTCTGATTCAAGTTCTCCGATTTGGCACTCTCTTGGGATATTATGAGTTGTGGGTCTCAATCGGAGAGGGCTCCGATTCGCCTATTCCGCATCTACGATGACTTGGTTTGGTCCGAGCTGGTCAACTTATACGGAGCGAGATGGAGTGACTGACGGCTTGTTCTCTAAGGCAGAGGTGAACTATCTAAAGACACAGAGGCTGGCAAGAATTGCCACTGCATCTCCGAAGGGAACCCCAGAAGTCTCGCCAGTGGGTTTCGAGTTCGATGGGAAGTACTTCTGGGTGGGGAGCCACAGCCAAGACATCTTCCCCACGACAAGGAGGTACAGGAACATCGCTGGCGGCAACAATCGGGTTTCCATCGTGGTCGATGACCTTGTCTCTGTGAATCCCTGGAGACCCCGTGGGGTAAAGGTGAATGGAATGGCCGAAGTCAAAGAGCATGATGGGATTTTTGGAGCGGGGAAATACATCCGAATCAGCCCCACGATCTCCGTGACCTGGGGAATCGAGCAACCCAAGGGAAAGGAGTGGACGTCAGTAAAGCGGTGGAGATGATTGAGAATGGATGGGGTCGGCCGGATTTGAACCAGCGATCTCAAGCGCCCGAGGCTTGAAGCCTAGACCAGACTAGCCGACGACCCCTATTTCGCGGCTCTCCAACCTCTGTTTATATCCTATCGGCGGGCTCTCACGTTGGTCAATAAATAGCTCCGCGAAATAATTGTGGAAGCCATGTCGCTCTCCTGCTGCCCCGTGGCCGTATGCGATAGTCCCGATTGCCTGCAGCTCACCGAAAGGGAAGCGCAAGTCTGCATGGCCATCTGCTCGAGCGATCGGCCGGTCGTATTCTCAGTCCTGAAGGAGAGGCTCGGATACCACCAGGAAGTAATCTCCAGGATCCTGAAGCGCCTTGCGAACCACGGAGCCATAGAGAAGTTCAAAGGAAAATACAGACGGGTCAGTCAATAATTACCCTCTGGGGTATTATTCTGCCTGGGGTGAACTGAATGGCGTGTTGTTGCTGCTGTTGCGGCTCAGGCTGCTGCGGCGACGAGAAACAGATGGGGCTGTAAAGCGAGGATTTATAGGCGGAGTAGGAGGCCAAACGTCTCATGTCTGAAGAGAGAAAGACCGTCATCGTCGGCCAGAGCAAACCCCTCCTGAATTATGTGACCGCGTGCATCACCATGTTCAACGGGGGCGCCAAACAGGTAGTCCTCCGCGCAAGGGGAGAGGCAATCAACATGTCAGTGGAGGTCGCTCAGGTACTCAGGAAGCGCTTCATGAGCAACGTCCAGATCTCCAACATAACCATCGACGGTGAGAACGTCACTTCGCGGGACGGGAGGCAGCTCAACCTCCCAGTGCTTGAGATAGAGCTCTCGGTTCCAGTGTAAGGAACAGTTTCACCGCCATAAACATGGGGTTTCATCGCAGGTTCGGGCAAAGGAATTTTAGCCCCAAGTGCGGGGCGAGGCTCGATTCTCATGAAAGCCAGAAAGTTCGCCAAGGTTAATGGCAAGCTCCCGGGCGCGAAGGGAGCGGCGATAGTCAGCAAGACTGCCAAGTACGTCTCCCCTTCGTTCTCACGGTTCTATCCGCTGGTCGTGAAGTCTGCCCATGGGTCATTGGTAAAGGACGTCGACGGGAACCAGTTCATCGACTTCGCCGCCGGGATTGCGGTGCTCAGCACGGGGTCGACCCACCCGAAGGTGGTCCAGGCCATAAAGAATCAGGCAGAGAAGTTCGTCCACTTCTCATACACTGACTTCTACTACGACAACATAATCGAGCTTTCAGAGAAGCTCCTCCCACTGATACCAGGAGACTTCCCGAAGATGGTCTACTACGGCAACAGCGGGACCGAGGCCATAGAAGCGGCCATGAAGCTCACCCGGAACTCGACCAAACGGCCGATCTGGCTGGCCCATTCGGGGGCGTTTCACGGGCGGACCATGGGCGCTCTGAGCCTGACGGCGAGCAAGCCGATGCAGAGGAAGGGCTCTCTGCCTCTTGTCCCCGACGTGGTGCACTTCCCGTTCCCATACTGCTACCGGTGCCCTTGGAAGCAGACTTTCCCTGAATGTGACTACTATTGTGTGGATTACTTCAAGGAGCAGTATCTGGAGAAGTTCGTCCCATTGGACGACGTGGCTGCGTATTTCTTCGAACCAATCCAGGGAGAGGGGGGTTACGTCCCAGCCCCGCCTGACTACTTCAAGAAGATGGAGTTCATGCGCAAGTCTGGGGTCCTCTTCGTCTCGGACGAGATCCAGACGGGGGTCGGGAGGACAGGCAAGTTCCTCGGAGTAGAGCACTATGGGATCTTCCCAGACGTAGTTGCGATTGCAAAGGGGATCGCTTCTGGGCTCCCGTTGAGCGCGACCATTGCCAAGGCGGAGGTCATGGAGAGCTGGAAGCCGGGACAGCACGCGTCCACCTTCGGGGCCAACCCGGTGGCGGTTGAAGCGGCCTTGGCGACGCTTGATGTGATAAAGACCGAGAACCTGATGCAGAATGCCAGGAACGTCGGTGGAAAGGCAAAGAAGAGGCTCCTTGAAATGAAGGAGAAGTACGAGATCATAGGAGATGTCAGAGGGATGGGGCTCTTCATCGGGGTGGAGATAGTCAAGGACAAGCGCAGTAAGACCCGGGGCGAGGAGGAGGCGAGACAGGTGATGGACTACTGCTTCCACCACGGCCTACTTGCGATCATGGCCGGAAGGAACGTCCTCCGGGTCGTCCCTCCGCTGAATATCACCGAGGATGTGATGGAGGAAGGCCTCGACATACTGGAAGAAGCCATAGCCGCTGTCAATTCGGCCGCAGTCAAAGCGTAGACCATGTACGACTTTGAGACCCTCCTGGGGGAGCTTCTGCAGGCAAAACCGGAACTGAAACGGGACGAAATCCTTCGACGGATCGAAGAGAAAAAGAAGACGGTGGGGGCAGGATACCTGACCGACCAGGGGGCACTCTTCCTGGTGGCCGGGGAGCTCGGGGTCTCCCTCCGCAAGGACGACGCTTCTTCCGATATGACGATCAAGGACCTCTACATCGGAGCGAACGGCGTCACCGTAGTGGCGAGGGTGCTGGCGGTCTATCCAGTAGCCACATTCAACAAGAAAGATGGAGGGACCGGAAAGTACAGGCGTTTCGCTCTCTTCGATGGGAAGAACTCCGCAAGGCTGACGGTCTGGGAGGAGGCCCTGGAGGGTGTTGACGCGCTGGGGCTCAAGGTCGACGCACCGGTCAGGGTGGCCAATGCCTACGTCAAGCAGGGCCTGGACGGTAAGCCGAACCTGAACCTCGGAAAGCGAGGGAAGATGGAGGTGGTCACCGACGAGAAGGTCGCGTCGAAGTTCCCCTCGATCTCTGCGGCGGTCCAGAAGCTTCCCAATTTGACGAAGGAGGAGCAGTTCGTCGCATTGGAGTCTGTGGTCAGCTCGGAGCCCAGGTACAGCGAATTCGTCCGCTCGGACGGGTCGGAGGGGTCGCTCTTCCAGTTCGGGGTGGCCCACGACGGTACCAAGGAGACGAGGGTCGTCATCTGGAGCCCCACCGAGAAGCCTGAGCTCAAGAGGGGTCAGAAGGTCATGGTCACCAACGTCAGGGCCCGCCGCTCGAATAGTGGAGACTACGAAGTCCATGGGGATTCCGGGAGCTCCATCGTCGTAGGTCCGGCTGCAGAGAAGCTCGTCCTCAGGGTCGCGGCGACAAGCGCGAGCCAGTCTGCGAAGGTGATTTTAGGGATCGGCACGGACCGCAGGGTGAAGTTCATCGAAGTGGGGAGGGGGGTGGAGGAGCCGTCCAAGGACGAAGTGGTCGCCGTGGCGCCTGACCAGTCGACTGGGGGAAAGCTTTACTGCAGGAGCCAGGGATCTATTCAGAAGGCGGCGGATGGGTCCGTCCCTGGCCTCGACGATCTGTCTACCAAGATCCGCGAAGTGAAAGACGAGGATGCAGAAATCATGGTGGAGGTCATCGCCCTCTCCCATGGCAGCGTCGACGACGTGAACCTGAGGGATGGGACGACTGCGAAGAAGGGAGAGCTGATCGTAGGGGACGACACCGGGGAGATGAAGCTCGTGGCCTGGAGAGACCTGGCCGGGAGAGTGTCAGGGATTCAGCCCGGAGAGAGACTGAAGCTGGTCGGGGTCGCTTCGAAGTCGACCAAGATGGGTGCCTGGGTGCTGCAACTTTCGAACTTCAGCGTCATAGAAAGGCTCGGGGGGCGCGACTAGGTCTTCGAGCGCCTGAGGGCCTCGTACTCGTAGACGAAGACTATCACCAGGCCGATGATAAAAAGGGAGATCATAGTCGTGCTCAGGAAGCTGTAGTAGCCGTTGATGTCGAGCATCGGCAGGTGCAATTCAGAGGCTGTGACCTTGGCTTCCGATAATAAGCGTTACTGGCACATCGAGACTGAGGTTCGTCTATTCTTTCATGGTGAGTCTTTTAATCCCAAGTTTAGACCGTGCACCCAGTGCCGAGGTGGCCTAGCCTAGTTATGGCACCAGGCTACACCCGACAGGGTGAAACTCATAATCCCGGGCTGGGATAAGAAATCTGGGGGTCGAGGGTGCGAAGCCTCTTCGGAGGCGCGACTCCCTCCCTCGGCACCATCACCTTCGTACGTAGAATCTTGATGAGAGCCACGGGTGGGATTCGGACCCACGACATCCACCTCTTTGGGCAGTGCGTACCAAGGTGGCGCTCTAGCCACTGAGCCACCGTGGCGCTCGAGGGCGCACCGCCTGAACTCGATTTTTAATCCTTGGTGAAGATAAATAGAACGTGGGTTGGCGGCATATTGATGGCCCCGATGATGGGTGCCGACCCGCCGAAGGATGACCGGGGCTACTTCGACCTGATGTCGAGGGCGATATTCACCGCTGGGTTGAACTGGACCGTGGTCGAGAAGAAATGGCCCAACTTCAGGAAGTCGTTCGTGGGGTTCTCCCCGGAGAAGGTAGCCAAGCTCTCGGAACAGGACGTGAAGGCTCTAATGAACGATGTGGGCATAGTCAGAAACGAGAGGAAGATTCGGGCGACGATTCAGAACGCGAAGTCAATCCTAGGACTGAGGAAGGAGTTCGGCTCGATGAAGGGGTACATCGACAGCTTCGGGAAGAAGGAGGACAAACTGCAGGAAGACCTCCAGAGGAGATTCGAACACCTGGGCCCTTCGACCTCCCGGACGTTCCTCTGGATGGTCGGCTACCATCTGACCCCGACAAAGGAAGAGAAGATGTGGATGAAGGGGCACCCCGAGCACCAGTGAGATCCCTGTTCGCAGTCTAAGAACGTCCGTTCTGTGCTCTAGGCTTTACTCGGCTCCCGCCGAACCTTGTGCCATGAGCGCGTCGCCGGACATGAGGATGAAGCATCGTGAAGCTGCGGTGTTCATCGCTGTGATGATCGGGATATCAGCCGTCGTCGCTGTCTTCGCGCTCTCTGCTCCTCAACCCCTTCAACCTACCAAGGGTTCTACACAGGCCGCCCCCCAGGGCCTGAGCTCATTCGAAAGCTACTCCCAGATGCAGCAGTACCTCAACGCCAACGCCAAGAGCGCACAGCAGTATGACAGGTGGGGCGTTGGCTTCGGAGGCCCCATTGGAGTAGGAATCAACCTCCCCGTCGAGTTCGGCGGGGTGGCGACCCCTCTTGCGACCGAGTCCGCTGCGAGTTCCACCCCCTCGTTCACGGGGACCAACATCCAGGTCCAGGGGGTTGACGAGCCTGACCGCGTGAAGACTGATGGTACCCACCTGTTCGTTTCGACCCAGGATTCCGTCGCGATAATCAACGCCTATCCCCCGAACTCCACGGCCACCCTTTCCACGCTGTCCTTCCCCAACACCCAAGTGCTCGGCCTTGAAATCGCCCCCGACCGCTTGATGGTGCTCGACCAGAAGAGCCAGGGGAACTCCTCGGTGGAGCTTCTCCTCTATGACACAACTAGCCTTTCGTCGCCGATGATAATCCAGAACGTGACCATCCCAGGGGATTATGTGGCCGCCCGGATGGCGGATGGGTTCGTGTACGCTGTCATCCAGCAGCCCTCCTATGTCTTCGACGGCCAGGGCAATGCGACTGCTGTCTTGCCCGTGACCTCGGTGGGCGGGGTGGAATCCCAGCTGGCGCCCTCCTCGGTGTACTACACCAACAACACGGCCCAGATCAGCTACTATACGATGATACCTAGCGTCAATATGTCGAGTGGAAGGGAGAGCGTGGTGTCCACCCTCACTGGGCCCTCAGCCACCGTCTATGTTTCGACGGCGAACATCTATGTGGTCTACACCAACTACCTTGACCTGTACGACGTCGACGGCATACCAGGAAACGCTTGGACCGGAGGGGTGATAACTCCCCAGCTGGTCCTCCAAGCCCAGAACAGCACCATCCTGAGGGCCGCATACTCCAACGGAGTCGTCATAGTGGCAAAGGCGGGCGTAGTCCCCGGGACGACGCTGAACCAGTTCTCGATGGACGAGTACGACGGATACTTCAGAGTCGCGACGAGCCGGTACGCTACGATCAACGGCGTTGCCACGCGGAGCGACGACGTCTATGTGCTGGACCAGAACATGAAACAGGTCTCGTCCCTGGTGGACATCGCTCCAGGGGAGAACATCTATGCTGTCCGCTTCGTCGGCGCCATGGGGTATGTGGTCACCTACGAGCAGGTCGACCCACTCTTCGTCATATCCTTCAGCAACATTGCAGACCCTGTGATCCTTGGCGCCCTGCAGGTCTCGGGATACTCCGACTATCTGCAACCACTCTACGGCGGATACCTCATCGGGGTTGGGAAGGAGACCATCCAGGCTTCGGATGGGAACTACAGTTACTATCTGGGGTTGAAGGTCTCACTCTTCAGAGTCTATGACAACGGCACCTCTGTTCAGGTGGCCAAGCTGGACATCGGAGACAGGGGGACCGACTCGCCCGTCCTGAGCGACCACCTGGCGTTCACCTACGACCCGACCCGCAACATCACGGTCATACCCCTGACCCTCTACAAGGTGAGCGGGAACCAGACCTACAGTGGGGGCATCCCCGCCGATGGGGACCCAGTCTGGCAGGGAGTGTATGTGATACAGGTGACGCCCTCGGGTTTCAATATCCTCGGGATGGTGTCCCAGTATCCTGCGGGACAGAACTTCGGGGACTCGGCCAACGGGGGGCTCCAGATCGACAGGAGCGTAATCATAGGGGACTACCTCTACACGATATCGCAGTCAGAAGTGATGGTGAGCAACCTCTCGTCCTTCTCGACGGTGGCGACCGTGCAGCTCCCCAGCTGAAGCCTACTCGTGTCCGAGGACCGGGTGGGGTCGGTACGGTTCCTCTAGGCGCTTCGTCTCCGAGGGTTTCAGGCGGATGTCCGCGGCTTCGACCAGCTCCTCGAGCTGCTCCATCCTCGTGGGGCCCACTATGGGGGACGCGACCGCGTCCTTGTTGATCAGCCAGGCGAGAGCCAGCTGGGCGGGCTTGACCCCCTTCCCTTTCGCCACCTCTTCCAGGCGCTCCACCACGTCGAAGTCCTCGGGTCTGAAGTACCTCTTGCCGAGATGAACGTCTATCTTGTACCTGATGCTCCTCGGCTTCTCCTTCCGCTTGTACTTACCGGTCAGGAACCCCCTCCCCAGAGGGCTCCATGGCAGGATTGGAATCCCTTCGGCTCTGCATAATGGAATCATCTCCCTTTCCTCCTCCCTGTAGGCGAGGTTGTAGTGATCCTGCATTGTCTTGAAGCGCTCGAGTTCGAGCCTGTCGCTGGCGTACAGAGCCTTGGCGAACTGCCAGGCCCACATGCTCGACCCCCCGATGTGGTCGACCTTCCCTTCCTTGACCGCCTCCGTCAGGGTCTCGAGGACCTCCTCGATGGGAGTCTCGTAGTCCCACCTGTGTATCTGATACAGGTTCACCCTGTCGATCTTCAGGTTGGCCAGAGACCTCTTCAGGTTCCTCTTGACGTGTTTCCTCCCCAAGCCCCTCTCTTCCGGGCCCTCCCCCGTCGGGAGGCCGACCTTCGTCGCGATGACGACCTGGTTCCTCCGCCCCTGCAGGGCCCTGCCGACTATCTGTTCCGACTTCCCGTCCGAATACACGTCCGCCGTGTCGAAGAAGTTGATGCCCAGGTCGAAGGCCCTGTCTATGATCTTCTTCGAGTCGTCGTAGCCGAGCGTCCACTCGAACCCCTTCGCGTCGGGGCCGCCGAAGCTCATACACCCTATGCAGAGCCTGGAGACCTTCAGTCCCGTCCGTCCCAAGACTGTGTATCTCATCCCGAGCCGTGCCTTCGATGTCTTTGGTTAAAGAGTTGGTCAGCAATCTTATCCCAAGGTGAATGGAACGGCTATCGCATGGGAATCCTGTCCCCGAATCAGTTGAAGTTCCTCAGGGGCCATGAGGTCTGCAGGCTGGCCACAGCCTCGAAGGACGCCAGGCCCCACGTGGTCCCGGTGATCTACGCCCTTGACGGGGTAGACATTGTAATCGCTATCGACTATGGTACAAAGAAGCTGAAGAATCTGATGGAGAATAACAGGGTCGCCCTGGTGGTGGACGACTATCACCCCAACCATGCAGTGATGGTAGAAGGAGACTGCGAAATCCTCGAGAGAGGAAAGGAGTACGTCAGGCTGCTGAAACTCCTCTTCGACACCTTCGAGACCTACAGGAAGCACCCCTGGGGCGAAGGGGAGTCCCCCATCCTGAAGGTCAAGCCGACCAAGGCCGTCTCCTGGTAGCCGTCACGTCAGGGGTCCGCTCCTGCGGGCCTCGTATGACGACAGCAGGCCAGCGGCCGTGCACCCAGGGTCGAATGGCTCGAGGACAGAAGAGCAGGTCTCGGCCAAAAGCACGATGTAGCGCTCCGAGTCGTATTTCGTCTGGTCCTTGACCACGTCCAGGGGGGTCGAACGCTTCGAGTCCTTGCCCTTGTAGTCGGTGATGACGTATCTGATCCCCTCCCCGGCGTGCAGAGTCGCCCCTTCCCCGACGAGCTGCTTGATGGCCGCGTGCTGGACCGTCATCGTGGTGTATTCGTCGGGGGCCTTGGAGAGGTTGGTGCTGAATGTCAGCTCGGAGGCGGGGATTTCGTGGCGCGCCAGTATTTCGGCGTGCCTGAGGAAGACCTCGATGCATTGAGGGACCTTCGTCTTCGCGGCCGCCACCGTGTCAGCCTCGGCGAGGACCCTCAGGATTTCCATTTGACATCTGGCGAAGGCCAGGGGGGTGTCGTGGCGCCGGGCCTCTATCCCGCGGACCTTCAGCTCTCCGCTCTGGTAGGCCCCGAAGTACCTGTTGAGCACCGGTATCCCAGGCTCGACCTTCGAAGGGAGGAAGGCCACCCACTTGTAGACCCCCTCGAATGAAAGGGCGAAGCCCGTCTCAGATTCGATGTCAGCTTTGAGCCTGAGGTAGTCGTCCTTGGAGGCCCCGGCCTTCTGGACCCAGAGCGAATCCACGATCCCGTGCATGACCTCGAAGGATTGCCTTTCGGCAATCCTCGCCGTGTCGAGGAGTATCCGCCTGTCCCAGGCGCAGACAGCTATGTGGGCGTCGATGCGGCCGAACTTCGCGTTGTTGAACCCCAGATAGCCGAACGTGGTGACCCCCAGCCACTTGAGCGCCGCCTGGCGGGCGTTGTACCTGTCGTAGTCGGCCCCCTTCGCCGTCCGCTTGAGCTCCTTGTAGTGTAGCCTCTTCTCCACTATGATCTTGATGGCGAGGGGGACGATGCCGTCCCGTTTTTTGCAGACGTTCCAGTCGAGCTCGGGGACGCGGTTATCCGAGTCCGGGCAGCAGGCGCACCTGACGGTCTCGGCCGAGATATTCTTCCTGTACATTATGTTCGGGTAGAGAGCGTAGAAGTCTAGCTCCCCGACGTTCTCGTGCACCCCGACCTTGGGCTCGAAGATGAAGCCCCCCCGGTCCGCCATCAGCAGCTCGTTCCTGTCCTTGAAGCTCTCCACCAGGGTCGGCTTCCACGGGACTAGCAGGTCTATCTTCGAGGCGTGGTAGAACTGGAGGCTGGAGAGGGCCTTCCCGATGCTGGCCCTGCTAGACGTGTGCATGGGCATGCGGCATACCCTGCTCAGCTCGAAGAGTCCCTCGAACCCCGCCTCCGAGTAGGCGAAGGATGTGTTGACGTCGATGTGTATCCTGCCGCAGAGCTTCATGGCTGAAGGCTTGTAGTGGATGCGCCCGTAGCTGAAGTAGGAGGTCCCAGCCTTCGACGGGAGCTTCAGCACCGTCCCGTCCCTGTCGAGGACGAGCTTTGCGGCCACCCCGTTGGCTTCGGCGCGCCTGACCAAGTATGGGAACAGGAATGTGTCCCCGTCGTTCGTGAGGATGAAATCAGGGTCAGCCTCCCGCACCGCCTGCACGAGGCCGAGCAGCTTGTCCGCCTCGCTGCGCCCGTCGATGGTGATCTTCCCGCTGCCGCTCTCGAGCGTGACTGACTCGATCCTGTCGGTCGGGCGCGGGAGCTTCCCTGCCTTGGCCACCTCGACCTCGAGCTTCACCTGCCTGAATTCAGGGAGGGTGTAGTCGTATTCCCAGGCGTCGTCCTTGAGTTCCCACCTCAGCCTGTCCCCGTCCTGCTCCACGTTGCAGAGGGCGAGCGGGAAGAGGTCCCTCTCGTAGAGATAGCTCTGGGCCGGGAGGACGTCGGCGTTGTACAGCCTGAACGTCCCGAAGGGGCCGAGGCGTTCTATCCGCCCGGCGACCTGCTGGACCCTCCTAGCGTCCTTGAGCTTCGCTTCGACGACATAGGACAGGCCCGGGTCGGTGACCCTTTCGCGCTTCTGGACCGCCCTGGTCCAGAGGAACTCGTTGCGGAGCGTCTGCAGAGGGACGTCGAAGTCCGATCTTGTGTCAGTCCCTATGTATATCGACGGGGACCAGCGGTCGACGAGCCGCACCGCCTCGCCGCTCTGGAGCTTGAGCCAGACGACCATCTCCCCGGGGTTCCCCGGATAGAGGTCAAGTATCCAGCCGTGCATCGCTTTCGGCCTTCAGTCTCTCGACTTCGGACGCCAGCCAGACTATGGTCTTGTGCTGCACCAGCAGCAGGGCCATGAAGAGGGCCTCGGCCAGGAAGGGGGAGTCCCTGGCCTGGATGGCGGGGAAGTACTCGTAGCAGAGCCGCATCATCTCTTTGAAGAGCGCCCTGTCCTCGGCCCGGAGGGCGTCGGCGAAGCGCTCCCAGCTGTCGAGCTCCTCTATAATCTCCCCGTCCGAGAGGGTCATGGGGTTTCCCCTCTGCGCCTGATCTGGGATGCCGCGCCCACGGACCGCATGAGCCTCCTGTAGTGGTGGAAGATTATCGCCATGGCCATCCCTTCGAACCTCGAAGCCCTGACGGCGGAAGAGGACGCAGATGTGTAGAGCCTCGCGGAGCTGAGCATTTCGTCGAAGGCCGCTCGGTCGTCCTTCGGGAGGGCCTTCCTGAACATCCGCCATTCGGCGACCTCCTGGGCTTCGGCTATCCTGAAAGAAGGTATGGTCCTCCCCATCAGTGGGACGCCCCGGTGGTGCTGGTGGCCCTGAGGAGCTGTTTGAGCTTGAAGGTCGTCTCCCCCGGAAGCCTGTTCCTGTGGCTGGTGACCTCGGCCCTGACCCTGTCCCCGTCGGGAGAGAGACGGACGATGGCGTCGGCCCAGGAAGCCACTGCGCCGTCGTACTTGTTGGGGGACGCCTGGGTCACCATCACGAGCGCGTGCCTCTTGACCTTCTCGATCCCCTCCTCGACGGCCCCCAGGACCCGCCTCGCCTCCCTTTCCTCAAGTTCCGGCTCGTTGAAGGTGCCGAGGATGTCGCTGATGACGACCAGCCTCGTCCCGTAGTCCTGGACCGCGCGCACCAGGTGCTCGGAGACGAGGGCTGCGAGCTGGTAGAAGGTGAAGACCCGGCAAGAAGCCACGCGCCGCATCGCCACCATCGGTTTGAGGCCCCTCTGCCTTGCGAAGGAGGAAAAGAGATACGGGTCGGAGCGGTTCCCGCCGTCGATGAAAAGCACCACCGAATCGAGGCCCCCCGCTTCGATGGGGAGCTGGGCCCTGAAGGCCGCCAGCTCGGCGACCACCGACGACGTCGCTCCGCTGAGCATGATCATGCGTCCCTCAGAGAAGGGCCGCAGCAGGGAGTCGAGCCTGGGGAACCCCAGGGAGAAGTGTGGAATCGACGATGCCCGCTGGAACACCACCTTCTTCGTCTGCGGCAGAGCGGTGTTCAGGAAGACGTCAGACCAGTCCTCGGGGACGGGGGCGAGCCTGCACTCGATGCTCCCTTCGAGGGGGCGTCCGCACCCCTTGCAGCGTCCGCTGAGCGAGTTGATGGTCTCGCTGGCTGGCCCGAGGTCCCGCCTGACCCGCAGGACGCAGTTGCAGCTCGAGCAGTAGTAGACGAATTTCGTCGCCCCTTCTTCCGCCTGTTCGTAGAGATAATGCAGTCTGGCCATTGTATGGGCGCATCATCTTTTGCGGCAATTTAACGCGGGATGGACGAGGGACGGCTTTGGACAAGAGAGAGGCGGGCGAAAGTGATGAGACGGTTCAATGTTCTTAAACCGAAGTTTGGGTTCGCGGGGACGACGCGGGGGTCGCCCAGCCTGGTCAACGGCGTGAGGCTCAGGACCTCATCCCTTAGGGGTTCGAGGGTTCGAATCCCTCCCCCCGCACCAAAAAGCGTAGTTGCAGACTTCGCAGAAGAATGGCTTCCCCTAGTTTGACAATCTGAGAATTGCATGCTTCAGGGACATGAATGGTCTCGATGGCCATCATGAGGGCGTAATCGCCCTTTGGGATACAAGACCGCGTAGTGAATCTACTGGGAGTCAGAGAGGCTTCGGAGGAGCCTGTTGGGGCACAGAAGCCGGTGCGGGCGCCGGAGCTGGAGCAGGTTGGGCCGCTGGGGCTGGAGGCTTCGGAGGCGGCTGGCCCGTCAGCGTCGCCAGGGCCGAGCGGCCGGCTTCGTTTAACTGATACCTAGCAGGGTTCCCGAAGAAATCAACTTTGAACTCTACGAAACCAAGTGAGGTGAGCTGCCTGATCACCCAGAGGGTGGTCCATTCTGAGTTGTCTTTGATCGCCTCGTCCACCTCTGCGTTGCTCATCCCCTCTTTGCTCTTACCGAGGGCAATCAGACCCGCCATCAGATGTGGAGAGGATGCGACCAGCCACAGGGTCCTCCTCTGCCCTCTGGGGTCGGAAGGCCAGACCCAGAGCCCCTTGTTCATGATTCGGGTAGATTGAACTCGATTCATAAATCCTGCGTGTCGCGATTTAATCGCGTTTACGATGTTGTCAGTTGTTTTTAGTTTTGTCAGAGAATTAGACGCCCAGAACCTGTGACCTCGACAACCATGGAAGTGGTTACTGAATACGCTGACCAGAGGACAGAACTCGAGGAGAAGATAAGGTCGTTCGAGGCCGAGAAGGCCTCGCTCCTTGCCGACGTCGCATCCCTGAAGGAAAAAATAGCCAACTTCGAGTTGGAGAAGTCTGCCAAGGCCCTAGAAAGCGAAGTGCAGGCGCTCCGCACGGAGAAGGCTGTGTTGGAAGAGAAGGCCGCGTCTTACGAAGCCGAGGCGGGCTACACTCTTCCGCCTGCTGGGACCGAAGGTATCTAGGTCTACCGGAGCCTGGAAGCCTTCTGCTCGAGTTCGCCCTTTTCTTTTCTTAGGTAACCCACGAAATCCTCCAGCTCAGCTAGCTTTGCCTGCAGGCGTTTGAGTTCGTTTTCCTTCGCCGCCCTGTCCATGGCGCCCTCAAGCTCCCTCTGCTGCTGCGCCATCCCCTGGACCTTCGTGTTCAGGTCCTCGTTCCCCTTCTTCACCGAGCTGAGCTCCTCCTGAATCGATTTCAGCTGCTCTTCTGCGACTATGAGGTACCTCTGTTTGCTTATCACAGTCGGGAACTTCGTCCCGCACTTCTCGCAGGTGTACATCCCCACCCTGCGCTCCGTCATCCCGCGCTCCCCTTTGGAGGGCTCGACGATCACGTTGAATGTCCTTGTGGGCATAGATTCCTTATTCCCGCATTTCGGGCAGTTTGGCAATCGCCTCGTGCGGCTCGTGAGAATGTGTTAAAGCTTTGCCCGGGCTAGGACAGAAACTTCGGCGGAGAGCCTATTGTTCGCGAATCGATTCCAACTCAGAGACCGCCGACCAGAGCGTGACCCTTGCGAACGAGGGCATGTTCGGGTCCTGGGCGACGTCGTCGAGGAGGCTGATAGCGTTTGCAGCCCTGACGGCGACGCTCTGCTTGGCGTCCTGGAGCATCATGACCGAATCCTTCACAATCTTCCTGATGTTGCGTGGGGTGATGTTCGAGTCGGAGATCTGTTGGAGGCTCAATACCGCCTTCGCGAGCTTCGCATCGTTCTCCTGCTGCTTCTTGAGTTTAGCGCTCATTGAGATAACCCCGGTACGAAATGGTACTTCAATTTCGTGGTATTAAGTGGTTTTCGCAGCGAGCCGTCTTTTATACGACCGGACCGGTGGCCGGGCCATTGAGCGGCGCCTCTAGAAACAAGATGAAGCTGGCAGCTGAGCTTGTGAGCAGGGGTGCGACCGTGCTGGCAGAACCGTGCCCCCAGGATGGCGGCATCCAGGTCAGGTACCGCGGGAAGATTTACTGCACCAGCCACGACGACCTTTCCTCGATCATGACAGTTGCGACCGTGTCGTTTGATACTGTGGTCGCTCACATGAGGGACGTCCTCCTGGCCAGGCTCAACGAAACCATTACGGCCTTAGGGGCAGAGAAGGACGTCGCGAAGCAGGAACAGCTGGTGTCCCTCGCCGCGAGATATTTCGAACTGCTGCAGAAGATTCCACAGAAGTAGCCTTAAATCGGAACCTCGATGTTTCGCGTTCGTGGCGCTTAGGCTGGGCCAGAAGGTCCCTGAGTTCGCCCTCCCTGATGCCGACCAAAAGATGCGCTCGCTGGGGGAGTTCATCAGGCAGGGGCCCGTGATCATCGCATTCTTCCCGTTCGCGTTCTCCGGGCCGTGTGACAAGGAAATGTGCGCCTTCAGGGATGGGTTCGGACAGTTGCAGGGCGCAGGGGTCCAAGTGGTCGGCATAAGCGTCGACAGCTCCTATTCTTTGATGGCCTTCACCCAGACCTACAATCTACAGTTCCCACTCCTGAGCGACTTCAACAAGAAGACAACGAAGCTGTACGGGGTCCTGCAGGACCCGTGGGTGGACCTGGGCTACAAGGGAGTGGCCAAGCGGGCGGTCTTTGTCGTGGACAGAAGGGGGATGCTCAGGTACAGGTGGGTCACCGATGCGCCCTCGGAAGAGCCTCCATATGCGGAGGTCATGAAAGCGGCCCAGAAGCTCGTCGTCTGAAGTGTTAGTTTTTATACGGGAGAAGAGGTTGTCTCATTGCAAATGAGCCAGGGCACGGAGATCAAGCCGATAGTACAGCTCACCGAGAAGGCCACGGGTGAGCTCAGGCTCTATCTCCAAAGGCAGGGGAAGCCAGGCGCAGCGCTCAGGATCTTCGTCACTGCGGGTGGGTGCTCGGGGCTGTCCTATGGGATGGTCGTGGACGAGAAGGTCTCGGATGATGATTTTGTGATCGACGTAGGCGGCGCGAAGGTAGTCGTGGACAGGTCTAGTGCGCCGTTCATCGCCGGGTCTATCTTGGACTACAGGTCTGAGAAGTTGATGGGTGGGGGGTTCGTCGTGGACAATCCCAATGCGGTTTCTACCTGTGGATGCGGCGAGTCGTTCAAGACTGCCTAAGCGACCAATCTAGTCCCCGTCACTATCTGTATCTCCAAGCTATGTAGAGCCCCACGCGAAGAACGGTGGTCTCTCCTCCCATGTCCGCGGTGACTCTGGTCAAATCCCCTCCGACCAGGACTCCGATGTTGAGGAGTCTGACGAGCCTCGGATATTTGGCGTCTTCTTCGATGGGCAACCTACTGGCCTCCGATCGGCGAGTTATCGTGGCGCCGGGGGTAGGATTCGAACCCACGCGACCCGAAGGTCACGGGCTGACTGGTCTTTGATCTCGAGTTGCGGACCCGCTTCGCAACCTGGCGGGTTGCCCGCGCATTAACCACTCTGCCACCCCGGCCCGAGGAGTGCCCACCCTCTACAGGATTTATTCCTTTGAGGGGGTCTTCTTCTTGGAGCGCTCCACGATGTAGCTCCAGGTGACGAAGCAGTCAATCAGCTCAGTGTCTTGCGAGTGTTCTTTCAAGGAACCACCTCGTGATGCCCCAGGCCTCGCTCGCGGCGGAGTGGTTGTACACCTCCTTTCTGGTGTCGTTGAAGAAGCCGTGGGCGGTCCGCGGATATGTCTTCAGTGTCAGGTCCTTCCCTCCGTCGAGCATCGCGCCCACCCAGGCGGGGACGCTCTTGTTGATGAGCTCATCCTGGTATGCGTGGATGTCAAGAATCGGGATGGATATCTTCGGGACGTCCTCCGTGGCCGGAGGCATGCCGTAGAAGCTGATTGCTGACGTCATGTGCCGGCTCCTGGTGGCACACTTGAGGGACAGGCCTCCGCCAAGGCAGAAACCCAGCGTCGCGACTCTGGCAAACTTCGAATGCGCCCGCTCCACCTCGGCCACGGCGTCGTCCAGCATCCTGTCCCTGAAGGTCGGCTCGTAGATCGTAGCAGCAGTCTGCCTCACCTCCCCACTGGCATGCTTCTTGTCCAGAGCCTGCTGCACCTTGGCCCTGTCCCTCCTCTCCTCCAGAGAAAGCTCCCAGAGCGCCTCCATCGCCTTCTGGATGTTGTCCGGAGTCAGCAGGTCTCTGTGCTCCTTGTACAGGTTGGGCGCGGTGGCTGCAAACCCCAGTTTACCGAGCCGTTTGCAGACGTCCTCGGTGTGCTCCACTAGGCCCCACACTTCGTGAAAGACGATTACGCAGCCCGTGGCTCCTTTCGGCCCAACGTTGAATCCAGCCCCCACAGTGGGCCTAGTTCGTCTTGCCACGACCCGGCTTTTCGGAGCCCACGTTTAAATCGAATGCGCTGTCAGGAAGCAAAGACAGGATGAAAGTCATACTGGTCTGGACCAGTCCGAACCCGGAGCGCACCATCGCCGTCGCCATGAGGAGGTGCTACAGCACCAAGCCAATCGAGGAAATCGAGGCGGAGCTGGAGCAGAAGGGAGCCGAGTACTGGAGGTACCTGCTGACGAAGGCCATGCAGGACAAGTCCCTCGACGTCCTCGAGCACTTCACTCTGACCCTGCTGGTCGAGGGGGCGGGGGAGGCGGAAGTAAGCGGGCTCGTCCGGAACTTCCCCTACCTGCGCGTGACCCGCCTCAAGGAGGCGGACTGGCTGGTGACCATGAACGCCAGGACCCTTGTGGAGCTCTGGAGGGATTCCAGGGGCAGGTCGTTTGCAGGGATGGTCGTGAACGAGCTTGAAGGCAGGGCCGTCTGTCCAATCTTCAGCGAGCTTGCTTTCGGAGAGAGGGTCAATGCGAGTTAAGCTCCTCTATCACACTGATCTCGGCGCCATCAAGTCGGTGCTGGCCAGGGAAGGGGTCCAGTTCGACCCGGAGGCCATGATGGATCACGTCAACTACATGTTCGAGATTGAGGATTGCAGCAGGGTCACCACGCACCAGTTGGTGAGACACAGGGCGGTGTCGTACGACCAAGAGTCGCAGCGGTTCTCAGCGGCCACCAAGGAGGGGGTCGTCATGCCCTCGAGCATCAAAACAAACGAGGCGGCCTACAAGGCCTACGACGAGGCCCTCAAGATGGTGTACGCGGCCTACGAGAAGATGGTCGCGGCAGGGGTCCCCAAGGAGGACGCAAGGTACATCCTCCCGAGCGCGATCAAGACGAAGCTAGTGATGACCCTGAACGCAAGGAGCCTCATGCACCTGGTCTGGCAGAGGACTGCCCTCCAGGCCCAATGGGAAATCAGAGAGCTAGCTACCACGCTTCACCTTCTGGCCCAGGAAGCCACGCCCGAGCTCTGGACCAAAATCATAGAGAGATAACGCTTGGTCAAAGCCTTCGGTACCGCTGGGGTAAGAGGAGTCTTCAACCTGACCCAGACCCCCGAGCAGGTCTACAAATTGGTCGAGACGATTGCATTCGCGTCGGGGAGGGGGCGGTACGGGGTCGGGTGGGACGGACGCAAGGTCTCAGCGCTTCTCGCCAGGACGGTGGTCTCGGCGATCAACGCTGTGGGGAGCGACGCCAGCGTCTTCGGCATGGTGCCTACTCCCGTGCTTGCCTTCGGGACGAGGTCGAGGGGGTGCATTGCGGGTTTCTCCGTCACGGCTTCTCACAACCCTCCAGAATTCTCCGGGGTCAAGGTGTTCAACCGCAATGGGATGGAGCTCCCCAAAGCGGATGAAGAAAGAATCGAGAGGGCCATGGGAGTCGACGTGATGAAGCCGTCCGGAGTCTTCGGCCAGGCGATCCCGGACGAGGGTGTGATAGACGAGTACGTCCAGGCCGTCGTAGCCCGCTACCCCAGAGCCGCCCAGCCTCTGGCCATAGCTGTGGACTGCGCCAGCGGACCGGGAGGGTTGGTGACCCCTGAGATACTCAGACGGCTCGGGCACCGGGTGATACCTGTGAACGCCCAGGTCTCCTGGCGCTTCCCTGCCAGGCCCCCGGAGCCAACAGCGACCAACCTCTCCGATTTCGCCAAGATGGTGCCCACCCTTGGGGTGGACTTCGGCCTCGCCCACGATGGGGACGCCGACAGATTGGTGATGGTGGGCCCCCTCGGGAACGTGGTCCCGGATGCGATTCTCACCATACTCGCCCTCAAAGGGCTCGGGCTTAGTGAGGGGACGGCTGTTGTCTCGGAGAACTCCTCGAGCGCCATAGCAGAGGAAGCCGAAAGGCTAGGACTCGCCGTCAAGAGGAGCCGGGTCGGCAAGACATTCGCAGTGCTGGAGGCAGAGGGAGGAGTGTTCGCCTCCGAGCCGAGCAAGGTGGTAGATCCCGGGTGGGGCCTCTGGGAAGATGGAATCAACGCGTCGGCCCTGGTCTCGAGCCTCCTGTCGGTCGACCGCAGCGTGCTCGGGCGGGTCATGCAGGAGGTCCAATGGAAGTACAGACAGACCAACCTCAAGGTCGCCGTGAGGATGGACGCCCTGACAGCCAGGGCCCGCGAGTCCTTCAAGAAGCTCAAGATCGCCGAAGAGCGGACCCTCGATGGGCTGAAGCTGGTGTTCACAGATGGGTCGTGGGTGATGTTCCGGCCTTCGGGAACGGAGCCCATCACCAGGGTCTACTGCGAATCGAGGGATGCCCAGCAACTGGAGGCCCTGACGCAGATGGGGATCCAATGCGTCGAAGCTTCTAATACATCGTAGGAGGTTCGGGGGTCTGATGCAGGAATCGAAGGCCATCGCAAGGGTCCTCGCGTCAGGCTACATGTTGGATGCCAAGGCCTTCGAGATGATCAACGGCCTTCCGGCCGGCGCGGACGTCGAGGTGCTGGTGGAGAGGCTCCTCGAGTCGAAGGCCGGCTCGTTCGGCGAGGCGAAGGTAATCACAGAGTGGGACGTAGCCAAGCTAATTTCGAAAGACGTGCCAGTGGAGCAGGAGAGAGCCCCTCTCCGGGACTCGGTGGAGCTCGAGGTCCTCTCTGACCCTACACAGGCCATCGCTCCTGCTGAAGGAGCAGAGGGGTATGGAAGGCTGTTCAATGACAGGTATCAGCGCCTCTTCTCCATCGTCAGAGAGAGGCTGGACACCAAGAACACCGCCTCGGTCTCTGCCGCGAAGGGGCTGGCCCCAGGGAAGAAGGTCAAGGTCGCCGGGCTGCTGGCCGAACGCTCGAGCAGGAAGGGGAGCGTCGAGCTCAGGATCGACGACCCGAGCGGGTGGTTGAAGGTGGTCTGCCAAGACGGGCCCGCGGAGAAGGCAGCCCTCGAAGCGCCGCTTGACAGTATGATCGTGGTGGACGTCGGGAAGTCAAAGTCCGGGCAGCTGTTCACCGACTCGGTGGTCCTCCCGGACGTGCCAGGTCGCAGGGCCGCGTCGTCTTCCCACCGCGTGTATGCAATCCTCCTGTCCGACCTCCACATAGGTAGCAGGATGTTCCTCTCGGACGACTTCGCCCGGTTCCTCCAGTGGCTGAACGGTAACTTCGGGGACAAAGATTTGGTTAGCAGGGTGAAGTACCTGGTCATAGCGGGGGACCTCGTCGATGGGGTGGGGGTGTACCCGGGCCAGGAGTTCCAGCTCGCCGAAAGGGACCCGAAGAAGCAGTATGAGATGGCGGCCGACCTGCTCAAGCAGGTGCCGGGGCACATACAGATCGTCCTTTCTCCGGGCAACCATGATGCCGTCAGACAGGCACTCCCTCAGCCCGCGGTGGCGGTGGACATGGCCGAGTCGCTCTACGCCATGGACAACGTCCGCTGGGTAGGAGACCCTGCATACATCAAGTTGCATGGTGTGACGTTCCTTGTTTACCACGGCAAGAGCCTGGACGACGTAATCGCCACCACCCCGAACCTGGCCTACGATAGGCCGACGGATGCGATGAAGCTGCTCCTAAGGGCGAGGCATCTCGCGCCGACCTATGGCAAGCGGACGGCCCTGTCGCCGGAGCTCCGCGACTACATGGTCGTCGACCAGGTCCCCGATGTGTTCCATGTTGGTCACGTGCACACCTATGGGGAGTTGTCATACAGGGGGACGCTTTTATTGAACTCGGGAACCTGGCAGGCCCAGACACAGTTCCAGTCAAACATGGGGATGGAGCCCACACCTAGCATAGTCCCAATCGTCGACCTGTCGACTCTGAAGACAGTCAGGCGCAACTTCGGCGCCGCCGGTTTCCAGGCTGCCTAGGCAGCCGCCCCGAAGGCGGGGTCCTCTGACAGAGTCTTCTCGAGGGTGTCCTTCCCGATCAGGAGTTGGATCCTCTTCGTCCGCCCGCGCCTCCCCTTGCTGACCACTGAGGCCTCCACCAGGCCCAGTAGGTCGAGGTCCCCTAGTATCCCGCTCAGGCGCCTCTGGGTCAGGGTCTCGATCCCCATCCTCTTGCAAAGGTTCGCGTATGCCAGATAGAGCTCCCCGGTGTTCGTTCCTCCGTCGAACCTCGACACCGCGGCGAGGATGGCCTTGTTCTGGACGGGCAAGGACTGGATGGCTTCGTCCACCCTGTCGACCTCCATCTTGTCTGACGCCTTTCTGATGCAGGATTCGTCGATCTGCTTTAGGCCCTCGCGCTCGGCGACCTCTCCTGCGATCCGGAGCAGGTCGATGGCCCGTCTGGCGTCTCCGTGCTCCGACCCTGCCATGGCTGCGCAAAGGTTGATGGCCGCGGGAGAGGCGACAGAAGGCATGAACGCCACCCTCGCCCGTTCTGTAAGTATCTCTCTGAGCTCCTCGACAGAGTATGGAGGGAAGACCAGCTCTTCCTCGCTTAGGCTGCTGAGGACTCTCGGGTCGAGGCCCTCCTTGAACTTGAGGTCGTTCGAGATTCCGACGATGGCCAGGAAGCCCGGGGACAACTTCTCGCCAGATCTTGTGAAAGAGTAGAGGATGTCGTCCCCGAAGAGCTTGACCAGGTAATCGATTTCGTCTAGCACGAGGACCACTTTCTTCTTGTTCGATTTGATGTTCTCTGATATGCGGTCGACCACCTCGCCTATGGCGAGCCCCGTGAGCGGAATCTGCTTCTCCTTCTTGAGGTCCAGGGACCTTGCGAAATCGGCCAGAGTCCTGTACTCGCCGTCTGCGAGTCGGGTGTTGACATATGCCAGGACTAGGTTCGGGTTGTTGGCCTCCGCCTTGAGTTTCGAAAGCACGTAGTTCGTAACGGCCGTCTTGCCTGTGCCTGTCTTCCCATAGAGCAGGAGGTTGGACGGCTTCGAGCCTCTCAGTATTGGGGCGAGTATCTGCGCCACCTGGTTCGTCTGGGAGTCGCGGAAGGGAAGGCGGGCCGGGACATAGTCTGGGCTGAGGGCGTCCCTGTTGATGAAGAGGGGCTTCCCCTCCTTCGCTCTGCGGAAGATTTCGTCTATGCCGTCGGACAACTGGAAACAGTGGAAACACTGGTCTAGATTAGTCTTTGGCGGGGGCTCCCCCGCTCAGCCCCTCTTTCTGATAGAAATTATGCGCCTCTGGTTGATGCTTTCCACAAGATTATCTTCATTTATTGATGGAAATGGGGAACTAGTGGGGTCTCCCTGCGTTCCTCACGAACATGAGCGTCGACACAAAGATCCGTCTCGGACTGCTCTTCGTCTCCCTGGCCATTACCGCGTTCGCGGCCCTGGCCTCGGCCCATGGATTGTCCGTGGGACTCTTGGACGAGATCGGCGGGACGACCCCCTAGACGGGGTCGTTCTGTCCTATTTTTTGAGGGCGATGACGGATTCCTTTCGGAGTGATTTCTCCATCTGATTCAGGTCGAATCTCCAGCTGTCCCCCTGGTACATGTTGTAGGGGATGGTAAAAGACGTGGAGTTGGCCGGTTCGACGAACCCTACCTCAACCCTTGACGCGAGGTTTGGAAGCACTTTGCTGATGTAGCTTGTCATGTTGATCATGTCGGTGACCGGTACGTAGAGCAGGGCGATGTATGTCCCTCCTTCAATCAGGTCTTCGGTCCACAGGAATGGGATTTTGCTCATGGCCGCCTGGACTTCGGTGAACTCCAAGTTACTCAGGTTGCGGAAAGTAACTATCGTGGTGGCCACAGAGTGGATGAGGCGTTTTGTCGTGTCCTGGGTCCATCGTATGCGGTAAGAGGGAATTAGCTTCCACTTCTGGACGTGGGTCCTGTAGTGATACTCCAGTGTCTTCTGGTGGACCTTCAGCTTCTTCGCGATTCCGGTCAAGTGCTGCAGTGAGTCCTTTTCGAGTTCCTTTATCACCAAAAGGTCATAGTAGTCGAAGTCCTCCGCGTGCGGCCTTCCTACTGTCGACAAAGGGATCGGCTTTTGCTCCGCGACCTTGTCCCATTCGATCTCCCACTTCCCTGACCTGAAGTTGAAGAACCGCGGGTCCATGGTCTTGTGCCTGCTGACGTTGACCTTGTCCAATGTGAAGCCAGCGAGAACTCCCTCCTCCCTCAGCTTGTTGAGGAACTCCACGTATTGGTCCGAGGTGTTCGCCGGCAGGGCAAAGAGCGCGACGTAGTTGCCCTGCGGTACGACCTTCGCGAAGTAGGTGAGGTATCCCACCTGGTTCAGGGCCCTGAGTATCTGTGGAGCCATGCCGTAGTAGGCCTTAGCGAAATCCAGTGCAGCCCAGTGCAGAGAGAGCCCCAGCTTTTCGACGTCGACCTCGGCGTGGAACCTGAAACCGAGGCGGCCGAACCGCTTCTTGATCTTGTACCTAATCGTCTCCTGATGCGCTCCGGTCATCCTCGAAATCTGGGCCACGTTCCTTGGGCCGGCTGTCCCGATGGCGGTGATTATCCTAGCTTCCAGGTCGGGAGATTCGGCTCTGATGGTTTGGACAGACTTCGAGCGCGACAAACAGTCCGCCTAAGCAAAATCGAGTAGATAAGGAGTGCAAGTTTACGGTTATGGTAAAGGGGGGAGGGCCGCCTATCCGACTGGAGTCGACGGCCTTTTCATGCGATGTCTAACTGCTACGAAGACCACTGCCAACGCTGTGATGGCGAACGCCGCTGAAGCCAAGGTCAGCGTGCCCGCTCCCAGGAGTCCTGCTTGTCCGCTGGTTGGGGCGCCGGCGGCTTGCTGGATCGAAGGGATTTGCGACGGGAGGTATGGCTGGCTGGAGCTTTGGGTGCCAGAGCTGCCCGATGCCAAAGCAGGCACTCCGGACGGCTGGCTTGCCACCGTCCCCGCGGATGCGGCTCCTGCGTAGGCGCCCTGTGAAAGGACCCCACCCGGCATAACCCAGTTGTCAGGCTGCTGGTATCGGAGGGTCAAGTCAATGCTGCTCTGCGGAGGGAGCAGCAGGCCCGAACCAGAGAGGCCGACGTATGTGGGCTGCCAGTAGACGGTGATGTTGGTCTTCTGGCCGCCGATGGTGGTCTGGATGGTCCCGTTGGTGTTCGAGATGATCGGTACCCACATCCAAGCTGTGACGACTGTCGGTGCTTCTGGGAGGACGAGATGCGCGACACCGTTGCTGTCCGTCTGCCCCGACATCGTCACGCTGGAGTTCGGACCCCACCAGTAGTACCACTCGCCGACGATGGAGGCGTACACAGAGGCGTCGGACGCGGCTGTCCCGTTGACATAGGAGACCCTGACGGTGACCGAGGTCGTTGGCATGGTGGTGACGTTCTGCAATTGGACGTTGACCTGTTGGGGCCCTGATACGGTCGCTGTGGCGTAGCCGTACTCAGATGATGGAGGGTAACAGAGGGGCAAGATTTGGGCAGGCGACGAGCCCGAGCCGTTGGCCCGCACCATAGGTGGGGAGGTGCCCGTGGACGGGGCCTTGCCCGAGCTTGAAGTGGCGGTTCCCTGTGCGACCGGGCAGGCGTAGCCGATGCCGTAGTCGTAGTAGGTCGCGCTGACAGTGAAGAGGTAGCCTCCAGTGGGGAGCTCGAACGCGGCAGCAGGGTAGGAGGTCTGGGTCGATGCAACAAGGCTCCCTGTAAGGTTGTAGGCGGCGAATTGGAAGTCGTAGGCTTGTGACGAGGTGGTCGTAGCGAAGACCTGGACGTTGTTGAAAGATGCGGCCGAGACGGGTTGTATCAAGAAGGCGGTCCCCGCGAAGAGGAGCGCCATTGAAACGACCAGGGCCCTGGCTTTGGTCTTCGGTTGAGCGCTAAACATGGTTCTCGGGGTCGGGTTGGAGGGCACCTTGGATAACCCTAGTGGGCAGAACGTAGCGTTCCAATGCGTAGAACGGCGCTCGACCGTTCTCGTATCGTCGACCGCAATTCTTTTGGTCGCTTTCAGGCTGCGGGGTGAACGCGATGAGTGAGGGGAGGGCCCGGGGGGTTATGTTCGACTGGGACGGGGTGCTTCTCGATTCGCTGGGCGCCGCTTTCAACGTCTACAACAAGATCTTCGCCGGACTGGGGACCAAGGCGCTCACCAAGGACGAGTTCCTGCGCCTGCAGAGCCCCAACTGGTATGATTTCTACGTCAAAGCGGGGATTCCCAAGGCGCTGTGGAAGCAGGTGGACGAGCAGTGGTTGCGCCTCTACGAGGAAGAAAGGCCTGAGCTCCAACCAGACGCCGTGGATTGTCTTGGGGCGTTGAAGAGTGAAGGCTTCGGGTTGGCCCTGGTGTCGAACGGATCAAAGGGCAGGGTGGAAAGGGAGTTAGCGGAGTTCAAGTTGGCGTCGTTTTTCGATTCGGTCCTTTGCGGCGAGAGGAAGGAAGAACTCAAACCGTCTCCGGTGATGTTGGAGAAGACGCTCATTGCCCTTCGCCTTGACCCCGTGGGGGCCTTCTACGTCGGAGACTCCCCGGCAGACATCCAGGCCTCGAAGAACGCTGGTGTCCCTTCAATCGCCATCGCAAGAGGGCCCATCCAAGAAGAACGGCTTCGGGCTGAGAGACCAGACCATCTGTTTGGGGGGCTTGAAGGAATGACGATATTCCTCCTGGGCCATCGTTGACGCTCAGCGGATTCTTGCTCTCTGGATGAAGGCGTACTTCGCCACCTCGTAGGTCTGTCGGGCGGCTTCGCGCGCTTCCTTCGTCTGTTCTTCGCTCATGGTAGCGAAGAGTCGGCGTCCTCCAATTATACTCAGGGCACGCTTGGTAATCACCTCACGTGAGGTCGCTATATATCGAGGCCAGGGCCACGGTGAGTCCATGAGCGGGTTCACTGCCAGAGTTGATCGGGGACAGTCCGCGACGATGTCAGTGGTCGACGGGGATTTGCTCATCGATGGTGGCACGGTCGGAGCGGATGGAGGGACGGTCGAAGTCAAAGGCGCGGTCGTCGTCAGGCATAGGGGCGTGGTCAAGGGCAACCTGAAGGCCGAGGACATCAAGGGAGATGGGACCCTGACCATCGAAGGCGACTTGGAGGCAGAGGACATCCACCTCGATGACGGCGCTAGTCTTGAAGTTGGCGGGAACCTGAACTCCGAGTCCGTCGACATACCCCGGTCGCTGAAGGTCGGAGGGAAGAGCAAGATAGAGGATTTGCGTGTGGGCGGGGAGGCTGAGTTTGTGGGGGACGCCGAAGTCGAAGATGCCCATGTCGGAGGGGTGCTCAGGGCAGCGGGGAAGATCACCGGCGAGGACGTCATGGTAGGAGGGACAATCGAAGTCAAGGAAATGAAGTGCGAAGACGTGAAGGTGGGAGGGACCCTGAAGGCAGAGCGTATAGAGGCAGAAGACGTCAAAGTTGGGGGGACGGTCGCAATAACTGTCGAAGCCACGATAGAGGACCTCGACGTAGGCGGGACCGCCCGTGTGGCGAAGGGCACGCTGCAGGACGCCAGGGTAGGGGGGACCATGGAAAGCGAGGGCCCATTGAAGTTCGAGGACCTGGACGTGGGTGGTAAACTTCGGCTTGATTCTGGCATCGGAAAGAGCGTGAGGGTTGGAGGGGTCCTTGAGGTACAGCACGACCTTACCCTGTCGGACAGGCTGACGGTCGGAGGGGAGGCGCGGGTCGGAGGGAAACTCGAGGCGGGGTCGATTGACGTGGGCGGAGACCTTCAGGCCGATGTGGTGAGGGCGCACGACGCCGTTAAGGTCGGGAGGAGCATGGTCACAGGCAAGGGGGTCAAGGCACCGTTTGTTTCTGTGGGCAGGCACGGCAGGGTGACCGGGCCGATGGTCGGCGAGAAGATTCGGATAGAGAGCGGCTCCTCCGTTGAGGACGTGTACGCAGAGGATGTCAGGGTCGGCGAGTCCTGCAGTGTCGGGAGTATCTATGCGTCGAACGCCGAGGTCGGGGACAGCTGCCGGATTGCCGGAAGGCTGTTGTACACCAATGATGTTAGGATTGGGAGGAACGTCCATTTGTCATCCCAGCCTGAGAAGGTGTCCAGCCTGCCGGGTCCGCCCCTATGAGGAAAGTCAAACGCTCCAAACTGGACATCTACAACACGATCCTCAACGCCATCGATTCCTATGGCGGGGCCGGCAGGATAACCCACATCTCCTATGCTTCGAACACCCCTATGGACAGGACGAAGAAGTATCTCGGCCTCTTGATCAAGGCGGGCCTGCTCGTGACCCAGAGTTCGGGGGAGGGGGTCAGCTATATGATGACCCCGAGGGCGTATGATTTCATTAGGGCCTACGCCCTGGTCAATTCGTTGGTTCCTCAGAAAGAGTGACTGCGGCTATGAAAACTATCTAGGGGGGGTTGGTCTCCGTTTCGGGGAAACTTACCTTTCAGCAACTTGGGTCGGCTTCAGGTAGACCCTTCGGTATACCCAGGAGTTACCGAACCGCTCCCGCTTGATGTACTGCTTGTCCGCCAGGCGGGCCAAGTAGGTGGAAATCGTGCTCAGCTTCACCGGCTGGCTATACTTGTCCTCGAACTCGCGGGCGACGTCGGATGACGAGAAATCGCCGGCTGCAAACGTGGTTTCCAATAGCGTTTGAACTTTGCCAAAGAAGGTCCCCTGGTCTGGGGCCTTGGGGGAGTGCTCCAATGGGACATCCATGACTTCCAGCATGTCCATGGCCTTCATGAGTTTGTCCCTGGAGACGACGCCTTCGAGCGCGAGTGTGTACTTCGTCCCTTCCTCGTCCTCCAGCTCGATTCTAATCCGTTTGCGCAAGGCTGTGGCCCCCGCCCGTGGCCGCCAGCCCCGATAAAGCCGTGTCTGGTGTGAACTTGTGAACTGTGGTATCAGATAGTTTGACAACGGATTGATAGCGGCGTGGCTGTTCACTGAAGTTCACAACATGGTGATTACGGCGGGCGTTGGATGGGTTCCAATGGAAACAAAGGGGTTGGATTCTGGCGCTTCACGGCATTAGGGCCTGGACAGGTTCCAGTGGAAACACAGGGGTGCAGTAGCCGCCTGGACCTGGTTGCCCTTCACCTGTGTTCACTTCTCACCCCCACCCCACCCTTTCCACTGGAGTCGGTTTCCCCGTTTGATCGTGCTTGGCCCGCACCGATCACCAACAAAAGGAGCCCGCTTCTAGACCCCAAGGCATATCCACCAAAGACTGCATACCGAGAACGGGCTTCTTTACTTACGTAAGATTGTTCTACCTATGGGAGCTTCTTGGAGTGGAAAGAAAGGAAAAGCGGGGGTGGGAGGGTGTCAGCAACGGAACTAGGTCCATGTGTCCTTGAAGGGAACGTAGTGCGCCTTGAGCCCCTAAGAAAGGAACACGCCGACGCCCTTTACTCTGCCGCGCAGCAGCTCGACTGGGGCTGGTTCCTCAAGCCTCTTCGCACCAAGGAGGACGTCGAGAGGCGGATCGAATACGGGCTCAAAGCCGAGGAGAGGGGCGAGGGCTACGCGTTCGTAGTGCGGACAAAACAGGACGGCTTGGTCGTTGGGAGCACCTCTTACTTCCAAATCGCACCTGAACACAAACACCTGGAAATCGGTTCGACGTGGTATGCTTCAAAAGTTCAGGGGACCAATGTCAACCCGGAATGCAAGTACCTCCTCCTCAAACACGCCTTCGAAGACTGGGGCGCGGTCAGGGTCCAGTTCACCACAGACTCGAACAACCTCCACTCTCAGCGAGCCATCGCTAAGCTGGGAGCCAAGCTCGAGGGGAAGCTGAGAAGCGACAAGATTAGACCGGACGGCACACTCCGCGACTCGATGGTCTACTCGATCATAGCAAGCAAGTGGCCGGAAGTGAAGGAGAAACTACTTTCCAGAACCGGCGACTAACAACCTCAGGTCTGGACCGGCTGCTTAGCTCCACACATCGAGCAGAAGGTCGCCGAAGAGACCAACTGGGTCCCACAGTTCGGACAGAACTTCATCCCAAGGGCTGGCATCGCTGTGGGGCCCACCGGTCCCTGACCCACGCCCATCCCGGCCTGAGTCGGGGTTATCCTTGCCCTGTTGGAGTAGAAGTAGACCACCGAAGCTACAGGGAGAATCGGCTGGTAGAACGCCGACAGAACATCGCTGACCAGCGTGCTGGCGCTCCCGAAAGCCGCGGCTACCAGACTGAGAACTATGGCAATTACCACTACTATTATGCCGAGGACTAGGAAAGTAGCGAAGGTCTTCCCCCACCTGTGCCCCACCAGCTCGCGGCTCCTACTCATACTCCCTAGGATCCCAGTATTTTCTATGAGAAGAGACGGCAGAGCCATTGAGAACATGATGGCTAGTATTATCCCTGGGACAACCAGCGCAATCAAACCCAGGCCAACGATTATTCCAACAACTAACCCAAGAACCCAGACCCAAACCATCTTGCGAACAGCAAAAGAGACTGCTTCTCCAAGCCCGATTGGCCTGCCCTCGATCTCTTCCGACGCCATCCTTATCGTACCAGCAGCAGCAATAGTACCAACGACCAAAGACACAATTCCGATTATGCCCACATACACGACCAGAGTACCGAAGAAACCGGGCGCCCAATCGATGACCTGCTGATTCGTCGGATTGGCAGGCAGCGTAGGAAGAGGAAAAGCCCCCCTTGCGAGGGTGCTGACGACGCCGATTATTGCCTCAACAACAACGAATAGGACGAAGTATTTCGCAAAGTTCCGCCGGTAGAGCTCGAAGGTCCTCGAAATCACATCGCCCAGACCCAACTCTTGAGTTATGCTTGTACCGGAGGACACATGCTGGGCGCCCCCGCAGCATTACATATCCATTTGGCCCTAGGCACCACCGATTCCCATGGCTATATACCGAGCACCAGGCTCCAGGACCATGAGCGCAATCGAAGCCATCAGAATCGACGAAATGAAGAGGGGCGGAATCACAGAAGGCATTACAAGAGACGTCGCATTCGAGAAAGGGGATGTCCTTTTCCCGCGCTCTCGAATTGCAGGCGGGAACAAATCGGGGTGGCATCACCACGGGGAAAAGGAGGTCTACGGCTTCGTTCTGGCAGGCCGGCTCCTATTCGATTTTGGGGAGGGTGGGAAGGGACACATCGAGACGAAGGCGGGAGACTTCTTCCACATCCCCGTTGGCCTAGTTCACCGCGACGAGAACCCCGACAGAGAAGAAGCATTAATCATCAATATCTTTCTCGGCAAGGGACCACAAGTGGTCAATGTGGCAGGGCCACCATAGCCTGATCTTGGGCGGCAAACTGCAAAGACAATCTCTTAGGACACGGACAATAACCGATCCCCTTCATCGGTTAGCTGGTAGACGAAAGGTTTGGTCGAATCATTCCGCTTCACAAGGCCAAGGCCGAACAACTCTTTCATCATACGCGCGGTGTGCTCCCGCGACATACCAAGCGCATCTGTAATCTGACGCGTGTTCTTGGGACTCGCACCAAGCAACTTAATCGCCTTCATCCTTGTCTCATCCAATTGGATTCCATCTCGGAACGCCTGTGATTCACGTGATTCTGCACGTGATGCCTGTGACTCTTGCTGGACCACAGCCGCTTCCTGTGGCATCACATCTCTGTGCACCTCTTCCTCAACCACGGACCGAGGCACGACCGGAGGAGAAGGCGAGACGGAGACCGAGGCCTGCACCACCGCTGCCGCCATAACCCGAGACTGGACTACCTCCAGACGACCCATCATGTCAAGGATGCGCTCGTCCTGTTTTCTCATTCTCTGCTCTAGCGCCTGCCAGAGGTCCCGACCAAGATCAGAGGACGTCGTAATCCTCTGGGAGACTTGCCTATATCTCAGCATCAGCCCAAAAGAAAGAGCGACGAAGAATGCGGCCGACGCTAGGAGAGCAACTGTGACCAAATCGTCCGCCAGCATCATCTGTCGTCGGGTCACACAAGAACGTGATATAAGTGTGATGCAGTCACACTACGATACGGCGTACAAGAGCATCTAGGAGTTGCAAGAACCTCTCTGCCTCCTCATCCGACAACTCTCGCGCTCCACCCCCCACCAATTCGAACAGGCGCCTGGCGTCTTCACTCTTGATCAGTCCTAGCCAGATGGCAATGACCACGGTAACCAGGGCCTCCTTGACGTTTGACCTAGCCTGGGAAACCGTCCGGTAGTATGATCCAATGCTAAGTGGTCTCTCCTTGGTCCCTTTGGTCTTTCCTTGAGACGCGATTGAAGCTGCCTCTTTCAGCTTGAGTTCACCTGACGCGACCCTGATGTAGGCAGATAACGACTCGAGCTGACGCGGAGTCAGCGACGACTGTTTGACAAGTCTCTGGAGGAAGCTCAAAGCAGGCATCGTTGAGCCAATATTGTATTAAGAGTTACCACTAGTTGTTTTACAATATATACGAAGAACCAGTTAGAGAATATCAGTATTCGGTGATTTTAAATCGAAATAACCAAAATCCTCAGAATTGACTAAAGTGCTACATGAGACGCTCTTTATTTAGTTCAGATAACAGACGAACGGGCGAGACAGGATGGGTAGGAGACGTAAGAAAACTCTTCGAGTAGTCCACCGGACGCTGCCAAAGGTCTTTGCATGTCCCCGCTGTGGCTTGATCTCGATACGTATCACATCTGACCAGGACGAGGCATCACAAGACACCATCTTCCGAGTCACATGTGGGAACCCGAACTGTCCACTCCATGCTGGTAGAGAGATGCGGTACGCGACCAAGCGGGCCGACATAGACGTCTACAACACCTTCGTCGACGATTATGCCAAAGTCGGGGCATGATTTGATAGCAGTCGGCCCAGTCGAAAAACACCTCAATGAAAGGACCAAGAAGGGCCCCATCTGTGCCGCCCTGATCGACCCGGAAGACTTCTCTCCAAAGCAAGCCGCTGACACAGCGGCCAAAGCCGTTCAGGCGGGGGCCTCGCTGATTCTAGTTGGGGGATCCACCTTGGCTAATCAAAGGAAGCTCGACGCTGTTGTTAGAGCCGTAAAGAATCATATTAGGTCACAATCTGGTCACAGCAAATCACAAGAAGTCCCCGTGGTTCTTTTCCCTGGGAATATCACAGGCGTCTCACGCTTCGCCGACGCCATCCTCTTCAGTTCGCTTCTCAACTCGACAAATCCCTATTTCATCATAGGGGCCCAGGCCCTCGGAGCAATCGAGGTCTACAAGAGCAAGATCGAAAGTGTCCCGATGGCTTACCTCGTCTTCGGAAACGGCAGCGCGACCAGTTTCATTGGCCAAGTCAACAGCATCCCGCCGTCGAAGCCAAACTTAGCAGTGATCTACGCTCTGGCCGCCAAATATCTCGGAATGAGAACCATCTATCTGGAGGCGGGCAGTGGCTCGGGCGACCCCATTCCTCCAGAAACAATCAGAGCCGTGAGGCGAGTCTATGACGGACTAGTAATCGTCGGCGGTGGCATCACAGCACCCGAGATCGCGAGCAAAGCGGCCAAGGCAGGCGCCGACATACTCGTGATTGGAAACCTGCTTCAAACGTCCGGCTTCGAGAAAATCCTCAAGCAGATTACCAACTCTCTGAAAAGCTGACCCACTTCGGATAGTAGAAATCCGCCAAAGCGGATAAAAGACAAACCGACGCAACAGAACCCCACTATGCCGTTCTGCACCAGTTGTGGGAAGGAGGTCCTTCCGACCGACAACTTTTGCCTGTCATGCGGGTTCGACACGAGGCCCCGCCTGCAGACCAATCAGCCGGCCGCTCCATGGGCGACCACTGGGATTATGGGTCTTGGCCGCAACTCGGTCGTGTATCTCACTCAGGACGGACTCTCCGGCGCCCAGATTCAGTCAGACATCTGGCTCTTTCTCGCTTTCGTTCTGCCGCCGATTCCAATTACAATTCTTTACTACGTGATTCAAGCGGGCGCCCTCGCCGTCTACATCACCGTCTGGATTGCCGCGTCCCTCGTCCTGTATGACGAACTGAAATGGCGCGGCCTGCAGAAAATCCAAAGAAACCAACTCGGCACCATTGACAGCAACCATCGGTCCTGGCGAATCGGCTGGCGCTCAATAAGGATGGCAGACTGGAACGGAAGGACCCTATGGTTCTCGACCGTCAACCCTAAGCGGAAGGCATCGGTGACTTTCAACCAGAAGGACGCGCCGCTCGTGGAACAGAGCATCGCTTCCTGGGGCGTCCGGTATTCGTGGAGGCCGCCGAGGATTCCGCCGTACCTGACGAAGTTCTCCACACTCGCGCTCCTGCTTTTTGCCACCAGTCAAGCTATCCTAATCCTCGCCGCGACCCTGCCTTTCTTCCCCGGCGAAGCACAGACGTACACGACCATTCTGAACAACACGCAATCCCAGGTGGTAGGAGGGACATTCATCGGAGATTTTCGGGACATCTTCGTGAACAACATACAGGTTGCCTGGGGAGGCGCCATCCCATTCTTCGGGACCTTCGCCTTCGGGTTGGCAAGCTACAACACGGGCCGAGTGATCCAAGTCATAGCAATGAACGCAACGCCATATCCTGTCTCGCCCTCCTTTGTGCTCATCGCACTCTACCTCCTTCCTCATACATGGATAGAAGAATCGGCCTACCCAATCGCCGCCGTGGCCGGAATCCTGGCGGTAACCAGGTGGCGGACCGTCGCGCCTGATGCCTTCGCCCGAAGGCTCAACCGCGGCTCGACCAAACTCGTCCTCGCAATGGCCTGGGTCGCGCTGATCCTGCTGGTCGCAGGTTTGATCGAAACAATCGGAATCTACGCGGGTTACTATGAAGCCCTGATGTGGATTCCTCTGGCCGTCGTCTTCTACCTGTTCGTCATGAGGAACCTAAAACGAAAACGGGACGAGCCGACGATAGGTAGTGCTTAATTCCCTCTCCCAACCGAACGCGAAGGTTTGTCCTTCTCTGCCGACCTCGCATGGGAGCGCGTCAAGACTCTCGCCCCTTTCCCTCCAAGGTTGGAGCCTTACTACCATGACATACTATCGCAATACGAAGCCGCGTACACCCTAGCCACGGAAGCAAGGTCGAAGGGTTTCGATCCGAAGGAGACCGTCGAGAGCCAGACCGTCTTCGACCTCGCCGACAGGGTCAACAAGATGCTCCGACTCGACCAGTTCGAGGGCCTCGTCGACAGGCTCAGGGAGCTGCTCCACACGACGTCCAAGGAACGGGCCGCACTCTCAATATCCCAGGAGATAGCCCTCGGCAGGTTCGGATCCCTAGAAAGGCACGAGGCCCTAAACTATGGGGTCAGGGCCGGACTGGCGGTCATGACCGACGGGGTCACCGTGGCCCCCCTCGAGGGAATTTCGAGGGTTGAAATCAAACAGAACGACGACAACTCGGATTATGTCTCGGTCGCCTACGCTGGTCCCATGCGCTCCGCGGGCGGGACCGAAGCCGCGTTTTCTCTGGTCATCGCCGACCTCACCGCAAAGAAGCTGGGCCTCGGCAACTACAGGGCCCGGGGCGAAGAGATCGCCAGGTTCGCGGAGGAGCTGAGAATCTACGAGCGCGAGGTCGGGAATTTCCAGTACAAGGTCACTGACGACGACATCAAGCGCGCCATCTCCAACATACCCGTCGAGATAGACGGGATAGAGACCGACCCCATCGAGGTTGTGGTCCACAGGAACCTGAAGCGCGTCTCCACCGACAGGCTGAGGGGCGGAGCACTCAGAGTGCTGAACGATGGGGTCATCGGCCGCGCCAACAAACTGTCGAAGAAGCTGGCGAGCCTGAACATCACGGGGTGGGAGTTCCTCGACCAGCTCAAGGGAGGCACGCAGCAGTCAACCAACGAGACGGAGAAGGCCGGTGCTCACTTCGAGGAGGTCATCTCCGGGAGGGCAGTCCTCTCCATGCCTCGCAGCAAAGGGGGCTTCAGGCTCAGGTACGGCAGGTCGATGAACACAGGACTCTCGACCATCGGAATCCACCCCGCGGTGGCCATACTTCTGGACTACCCTGTCGTCACCGGGACCCAAGTAAAGGTAGACCTGCCCGGGAAGGCGGCGACCATAGCCTTCGTCGACTCAATCGAGGGGCCGACCATTCTGACCAAGGATGGGAGCGTGGTCAAGGTGTCGACCGTCGCACAGGCCGAGGAGATGCACGGGGTGCTCGGCAAGATCATAGATCTCGGGGACGTGCTCATCAGTTACGGGGATTTCCTAGAGAACAACAAGGCGCTCCCGCCTTCGCCCTATGTCGCCGAGTGGTGGTTACAGGACTTTGGTCGCGCCCTCAACAGCGTCCCGGGGGCCCTCGACATGCTCGCCTTAGCAGGCGTCTCGAGGGAAAGAGCGAACCAACTGCAATCCTTTGCGACAACGGTGCCCAGCGCCGCCGAGGCCATTTCGATCTCGCAGACCCTGGGTATCCCACTCCACCCTGTCCATACGCCTCGGTTCGACAGGGTCGGCTCGTCGGATTTGGCGGAGCTGAGGAAGTACTCGCTCCTCGAAGGCTCCGACGTGATCGTCAACGCGAACATCCCTCAGATACGCTGGATCCTCAACACCTGCCTGATTGAGCACAGGATAGAAGGTGACGTGGCAGTCGTGAGCGGAGACCGCGCTTTGGTTCTGGGGGCCCTGCTCAGGCTGAAGGAGCCCGAGCTTGTCATCCCATCGGAGGAGCCCGAGTACATCAAGCGGCTTTCCGGGATTCAGCTGGGACGCCAGAGCACCACGACCATCGGCATCAGGGTCGGAAGACCGGAGAAAGCAATGGTGAGGAGGATGAAGCCTCCGGTCCACACCCTCTTCCCCGTCGGCAAAGAAGGCGGTGCGATGCGGGACATTTCCGCGGCGGCGAAGGCGGGGAGGGTGGAGATGGAGGTGGTGAACCTCTACTGCACGAACTGCAACATGCGACGCACATCACCGAAGTGCGAGGTTTGCGGGGGACCTACCACGTCATTCAGGGCCTGCCCACGGTGTGGGGCGACGACCCAGGACTATGCCTGCCCTAGCTGTAGGACGAAGACTGTGAACTTCTCCAAAATGGATTTCGACTTTCGGTCGAGGCTCGAAGCCATCAGGGCCAAAATCCCCTACAACCCTAACAAACCTGTCAAAGGCGTCAGGGGACTCACCAGCGCGTCGAAGCAGCCGGAGGCCCTGGAGAAGGGGATCATCAGAAGCAGGCACGACACCTATGTCTACAAAGACGGCACCATGAGGATCGACGCCACCAACGAGCCTCTGACCCACTTCAGGCCCAGGGACGTGAAATCTGACACTGGAACGCTCGTCCGCCTCGGGTATTCCCACGACAAGGACGGCGTCCCACTCGAGAGAGACGACCAGGTACTCGAGCTGAAGCCGCAGGATGTCATTATACCAGCGGACATCGGGAAGGACCTCGTCAGGATGGCCCAGTGCGTCGACGACGAGCTGAAGAGCCTCTACGGCCTCCCGCCATTCTACAACGCCAACGAGCCGTCCGACCTGCTGGGGAGGCTGGTCATCGGATTGGCGCCGCACACTTCCGTCGGCGTGGGCGGGCGAATAGTCGGATTCTCCGCGACCCAGGTGTGCTTCGCAAACCCATACTGGCACTCGGCGAAGAGGCGGGACTGCGATGGGGACGGAGACTCAATCCTACTTCTGATGGACACCTTCCTCAACTTCTCGCTGGAGTACGTCCCGGCACAGATCGGTGGATACATGGACACGCCGCTGCTAATCCAGCCTGTGATCTTGCCTTCGGAGGTGGACGAGCAGGCACACAACTTCGACATAGCAACGTCCTATCCGCTCGAGTTCTACGAAAAGACACAGAGTGCGCCGCCAGCCTCCTCTGTCGTGGACCTGATTGAAACCATAGGATCAAGACTCGAGAAGGACACCCAGTTCTACGGATACGGATACACCCACGGGACGAGCGCGCTGACGGTCAAACGCTCCAGAGGCTCCTACTCGACCCTGAGGACTTTGAACGAGAAGATCTCGAAGCAGATTGAAGTCGCTTCGCTGATCGAGGCGGTGTCGACCCGGGGTGTGGTCGAATCGATAATCAAGACGCACTTGATCAGGGACATAATGGGGAACGCGAAGAAGTACGCGACCCAGGCGTTCAAGTGCAAGGGGTGTGGGATGACGCTGAGAAGGCCCCCCCTCTCATGGAAGTGCCCCAACTGCGGGAGCGAGATCAGGGGGACCCTGACGAGGGCCTCGGTGGAGAAGTACCTCTACATCGCCCAGAAGCTCGCACGCGACTACGACGTCGACCCATATCTCAAGAGCCGCCTCGACATGCTACAGAGGGAGCTTGACCAGCTGTTCCAGGGACCGAGGAAAGCGGACCAGCTGGAGTTGACGGATTTCCTGAAGCCTACGCTAGCCGAATGAGTAAGCCGGCGAGTCCCTGAAGGAGTACTTGACCTTCTGGAAACCCCCACGCAGTTCCTTGATTTGTGCAACCACCTCGCGCTTCTTCGTCCCGCCGAGGGCGAGGTGCACTATTCCCGCTATCTCTTTCATCTCCGACCTGCCCATGCCCAGGCGCGTGAGTTCCGACACCCCGAGGCGGATGCCTCCTGGATTGGTGTAGTGCCTGCCGGCCTGCAGGTCCCCGGGAATCGGCTCCCTGTTGCAGATAATGTTCTGGTCTTCGAGAAGTTTTTCGACGACCCCGCCGTCAGAACACTTTGTGATGTCAAGGGCCACCTGATGGGACTTTGTGTATCCAGCCTTCTCTCCGAGGACTTTCTCTCCAAGCTCTGCCAGCCTTCCGGCCAGAGTCTGAGCGTTCACCACCACATCCTTCGCGTACCTGTGCCCGAACTGAAGGAACTCGGCGAACACCATCGCCTTCGCAGCCACATTGTTCAGGTGATGGTTGCTCGTCATCCCGGGGAAGACAGCCTTCTTCAGCGGCTCGGCCAACTCCGCCTTGGACGCGATGGCCCCGCCCTGCGGCCCGAAGAGGACCTTGTGGGTGCTAAATGTCATGACCTGCGCTCCCTCCCTCAGCGGGTCCTGGAACTGGCCCCCTGCTATGAGCCCGGCGACATGGGCGGCATCATAACAGATGACTCCTCCCTTGTCGTGGATTGTCTGCTCCAGCTCCTTGATGGGGTGCGGGAACAGGAACAGGCTGCACCCGAACATCGCGAGTTTGAGAGACGGGAGGGCGGCGATACGCTTCTTCGTCTCGTCGACGTCGATGTTCATCGCCTCCTTGTCGAAGGCGAAGTAGGAAACTTCTAGCCCATGGATGGCGCCAGCCGAGCCACCGAAGTCCTTCTTGCCATGCGAGATGTGCCCACCATTCGGTATCGAAAGCGCCATCATGGTGTCTCCGGGGTTTGTGCATGCAGCGTAGACCGCGAGGTTCGCCACGACCCCCGACACGGGCCTCACGTCGATGTGTTCGGCCCTGAACAATTTCTTGCCCAGCGCAATCGCCTGTAGCTCAATCTGGTCGATGTACCTGCACCCAGCGTAGACCCTCTCTCCAGGCCACCCCTCGGCGTAGCGGTGCCCGAGGTCCGACGAGAGCACCCTCCTGACGGGCTCCGATGTGAGGTTCTCACTCGCGATCATAGGCAGGCTTTCCGAGAACCATTTCTCGTGGGAGCGCACCTTGCTCAGGACGGACTTGAACTCAGAATCGTAGGAAGGCATGAGACGCGGCGCTTCCTTACGATAATTATAGGTTTGGAGCGGCCGGCGCAGAAACCTCGCCAGTTCGCTAGGTTGCTTAATACGACATCGATTCGGGGGAAGAAGCCGAAGCCAGTTGGAATCTCGTATGAACGGAGTAAGAAACGGGATCGAGCTGGAACATGTCAGCAAGTCCTACGGTTCTGTCCTCGCGTTGAACGATCTGAGCTTCGAGATACCCGTGGGGGGACGATTCGCACTCCTGGGGCCCAATGGGGCCGGCAAGTCTACCACCCTCAAGCTCCTCATCGGTTCTTTGAGGGCCGACACAGGCTCAGTGAAGATACTCGGGTCTGCGCCCGAGAGTAAGGAATCGAAGACAGTCGTGGGGTACCTCCCCGAGGACGCCCTACCATATAGGATGCTATCGGTGAGGGAGAACCTCGAGTACATCGCGGCGTTGAGAGGGGTCCAAGACGTGAGGGGGAGGACAGATTTCCTCCTCGACGAGCTCGACCTCAGACAATACGAGAAATCGAACGTCGGCCGGCTCTCCAGAGGGAACACGCAAAAGCTGGCCATCGCGCTGGCCATCGTCCATTCTCCCAAGGTCATGCTATTGGACGAGCCCCTGAACTATCTTGACATCCCAACACAGGAAAAGGTCATCGCGATGCTGGATAGAATGGAAGGGACGCACCTGGTCTCGACGCACATCATGGCGATTGCGCACAGGCTGACAGACAGCGTGGTGATGATATCCAAGGGGATGTTTCTATGGGAAGGCACCATCGACGACCTCAGGAAGAAAGGATCACCGGAGGAGCCCATCGAAAGCGTCGTGGCGAGGATGATGACAGATGCTAGGTAAGCTTCTGAAGTTCGTCGTCCGGACCCGCTTCTCCAGGCCCCTCCTCATACTCATCGTGGTCATGCTCGTGTACTACACTGCCATTTCATCATTGATCCCCACTCAACAGGCGAACCTCATCCTGGGTTACTACGGGACTGCAATAGTTGCGCTCTTTCTTGCCATGGCCCTGGCCACAGGCGGAATCATGATATTCAAGTCGGACCGGGACTACCTCTTCGCCCTACCGCTAAGCACCAGAGATCTTTCCATAGCCATCTTCTTCTCGCAATTCATCGCATTCGGAATCTCGATACTGTTCATATTCGGATATCTGGACCAGACCCTCGCCTCTCCTCTCCTAGTGGCTGATCTCGTCGCTCTCGCCCTCACGTTCACGTCACTCGGAATCATTGCGACTTCGATGACTACCAAGCTCAGAGCCGCGCTGTCAGTAGGTCTGGCGCTTTGGACGGTCGCCGGCCTTGCGAAATTTCCCCTGTCGCCGGGCGCAGCGTTCAACGGGAACCCATTGGGCGGGACCGCTACAACAGTCGCACTGGCGGCTGTCACCACCGCGCTGGCCTTCAGAGGACTGTCGCGGATTGAGCTAGATATGATGAGGAGCCTTGTGAGGACGACCTCGTCGGATATTAAATCACAGAACAGCTACGTCGGCCGAAGCCCCATCGGCGCCATCTACTCGATGAACCTCAGCAACATGTCCCTCGCCGGGAGGATGAACATGGCGGGGACTTCCCGATACGTCTCCAGACGCGTGAAGACCCGATGGGTATTCGTGACCGCAACAGTGGCCGCGGCGGCCTACTTCGCCTACGCCCTCCTGCAAGGCTCGCCTGCACAAGCGGTGAGCGGAACGGACACTTTTCCTGGTGCGATCATCGTTGCCGTCCTCCTCACTTTCGTCAGTTTCTTCCTTTCCCAATCGGCGATAACGAACGAAAGGATCTGGTTGTCTCTGACGTCTCTCCCTCCCTCCACCTACTTCAGGCACCTTATCGCATCCAAAGTCATCTCGCTCATGCTAATTCTTGCTCCCTTCGCGGTCGCCAACTCGATCCTCCTGGCCCTGGGATACGGTTCCTCTTTGGGGGCTCTTGGAGTGATACTGGCGGTAATACCCGGCGCATACGTCCTTGAGATCTGCTGGGCTGCCTACATCGCCCCCATTCAGATAAAGGGGGACGACATGATGATGGCCGCCCAATTCAGCCTTAGACAGTTGGCTACTGCGCTGCCTCTCGGCGGGGTGATAATCCTCGTGTCGATAGCGTCGATCGTCCCCCTGGTCGCCATCGTGGGAGGGCTGCTGATCTGCGCCATCTCGGCCTTCCTAACCCTGAGCAGTGGGTTCTGGAGCAGGGTCTTGACCAAGCTCACGGAAAACGGATTCGTGTAGCCTACACCGACCAGTGGCGGCGTTATCCTTAAGAACTGTCGAAGGGCCTCGTGAAACAGCATGAGCAAGAAAGACAACGCGCCTATGCCCGCGTCGAGCGCAGGCCTGCTCACGTTCTTCAACGAAGAGACTCAGGGAGTGAAGATCAGGCCGGAGATCGTCCTCATCGGGTCCATCACCCTGATCATCGTCTCAATTGTCATCAACGTCATCTGAGCAGAATCCCAAGACCCGTTCTGCCACAGAATCCCTCGCAAGCCGCTACAGGCATCTTTTCGTCCTCCCTTCCACCCTTTCCCTTGTCGTCTATGGGGGGCTCGCAGCTTTCCTCCTTTCCATCCTGTCGAGGGGAACCTCGGGCCTACCGACCTTTGTGCTGGCATTCGTCGTCCTGATACTGTCTGCGACCGCCGTCTCGAGCGCCCTCAGGATCAAGGACAGGAAGACCATCGCGACGTTCCGACGGGTGCAGGCCACTATCCTTGCAGGAGAGATTCTATGGCTGGTCTTCGCCGCCGTAGGTGCGGTCTACGCCTGGACTTCGGGGTCCACCAGCGCCCTCACCAACGCAATCCTGTTCGGGGCCTTCATCTGCGCCGGGTTCGAGTTCCTTGTCATCCACGGTGCCTTCGAGAACAGTGCGTCAATCTCTCTGTCGCTCGCCGCCATCCACCCAATCTCCACCCTACTGATTGTCAGGCTCCCTGAGCTTGCAGGCCGACTCGACGTCGTCGCCTTTTCGAGCGGATTTCTCGCCCTCGCTATCCTGGTCGCCTTCCCCTTGCTCCTCAAAGGAAAGAAGACGAGTCTTGGCTACGACGCATTGAGCCTCTTCCACGCGTTCATGAAGACCTGGACCACCGAGGACTCCGACCAGCTGGAGGGGATGATAGCAGGCCACTCCGAGGAGATGGAGGTCAGCACGAAGGTCCTCCTCTTCAGGACGAAGGTAGGGGACGCGTTCTTGATTTTACCTGGTGTCCATCCGGGTCCGTTCTATCCCATAGGCAGCTACGACCTCCCAGGTGTGGTATCAGTGGCGTTCAGGGAACTGGGCCCGGCGATGACACTCCACAGGCCAGGAGGGCACGAGCGGAATTTGGCCACGAAGGCAGACACTTCGAAGTATGCCCTAGCTGTGAAAGAATTGGCGCTCTCCATTGAACCCACCGGGGGCGGCGCATTGATGCGCGGGCCGACGCGCACCCAGGTCGGGAACGCGGTCGCCTCAGCTCTGGCTTTCTCCGAAGACCTGATGATGACAATGTCGTTCGCTCCGCTCGGGTCTGACGACATAGACGCAACAGTGGAGGACCAGCTCTCTAGATCTGCGGTCGACGCGGGGTTGGACCTGACGATTGTCGACGCGCACAACTCGATCGACCCCCGCCTGCAGTCTCCTATGACCGACGACCCCGGGTGGAGGAAGCTCTTCGAAACCATGAGCAAGGCCGAGCCCCATCGCTTCGCCTTCGCCTATTCCCACTCAAACGAAATCGGTTTCTCAGGGAGCGGGGACATCACTGAGAACGGCGTCGGGCTGATAATGCTGCAGTCGGAGGGCCCGAAGTCCGTCCTAGTCCTCGCAGATGCCAACAACTCCGTTCCGAGCCTGCACGCCGAGGTAGAGAAGGCGTTGAATTCGGCCGGCTACAGCCTGGTGGAGTTCTGCACTTCGGACAGCCACAACCTCGCTGCCCGCGGGTTGACGGCAGAACGCGGGTACAAGACACTGGGAGAGTCGACACCTGTCGCGGCCATAGCAGAGGCCACCGTGAAGCTCGCCAGACTTGCGGAAACGAGGCTCGCCCCGGCAGAATACGGCTCTGCCAAGATGAATAGCAAGGTCAGAGTCTTCGGTGCCAAGGCCCTCGAGGAATTCGCCTCAATAACCCAAGAGAGCTCCAAGTTCTCAAGGAGCTATTTCAGGTTCGCAACAGCCGCTGTAGCAGGCCTCTTTCTGGTATCCATCTTCTTCTAGGAAACGGATTTAGACGCTGTACCAAGGACGGCGGCCATGAGCCGGAGGAGGGGACTCTTCATCGCCATCGAGGGGATAGACGCCGTGGGCAAGAGGACCCAGACCTCCATCCTGAAGGCCTGGCTCGGCTCGAAGGACCTGACCACGAGGACGATTTCTTTCCCTGCGTACGAGACCACCATCGGGAAGGAGATTAGGAAATTCCTGGCGGGCACAGTCATCTACCCCCCGGAAGTGAGGGCGATGCTCTATGCTGCCAACAGGTGGGAGAAGAAGGGGGAACTGGAGGCAATCCTGTCTGACACGGACGCCACCATAGTGGACAGGTACTCAGGATCCAACCTCGCCTACGGGGTCAGCAGCGGACTGCAGCTTGAGTGGCTCCTGCACCTTGAGGAAGGCCTCCCTGAGCCGGATCTAGTCATCCTCCTAAACGCCCAACCCGCCAAACTCATCCCAAGAAGGGGGGACAGGAAGGATTCGTATGAAAGGAACCTCTGCCTCCAGGAGAAGGCGAGAGGAGCGTACCTTGAACTGGCGGAGAAGTTCGGCTGGACGGTGGTCGATGCCGGAGGGAGAATCGAAGAGACCAGCAGGTCGGTCTCCCTGGCGGTCTCGAAGGCCCTTGAAACGAAGGTCTAGCCTGACACACAGAACCGTTTAAGACGCCTGAGGGGCCCGTAAAGCAGGGTTGGCGCTCTCTCCTGTCGCAGAGATCAGGGACCCAGTCCACGGATACGTCCGGATGACCGAAGTCGAACGACAGCTCATCGACTCTCCGTTCCTGCAGAGGCTCAGGCGCATACACCAACTCGCAGGCTCATACCTCGTCTATCCGGGAGCGACGCACACGCGATTCGACCACGTCGTCGGGGCGATGCACGTGGCCGGGCAGATAGCCGAGTCTCTGGCCTCTGAAATGGACAAGGACGCCGTCCAGGAGACAAGGATCGCCGCCCTACTGCACGACGTGGGTCACGGGCCCTTCTCCCACATGTACGAGGAGGTCCTTTCTGACAACGGCGAGGTGTCGCACGAAGACATTTCTAAACGGGTCATCCTCGAGACGTCCATCAGCGACATACTCGAAAAGAACGGATTCTCCTCCAAGAAGATGTCCGACTTCGCAGTCGGCAGACAGAAGTCGAAGCCTCCGTTCATGAACGAGATCATAGCGGGAAGCCTGAGCGCTGACATGATGGACTACCTCCCCCGGGACTCTTACTTCACGGGGGTGGAGTACGGCAAGGTAGACACACAGAGGGTGATCAACTCGCTCCACGTCGCCGGTGGGCATCTGGTGATAGACGACGCGGCCCTCTACGCCTACGAGGCTCTACTCCTCGCCCGCTACGAGATGTTCAAGGCCGTCTACTTTCACAGGACGGTCAGAGCAGCGGAGCTGATGCTGGCACACTCGATGAAGCTAGCAGACAGTTCTCTGGGGCTGACCGACCTGTCCGACATCGAGAGATACTTGGAGCTCACAGACGAGGTCGTTATCCACCGGCTCATCAACCTGAAGGCCTCCACATCTGAGCTAAAGGAGGCCAAGAAGCTAGCCATAGACTTCCAAGAAAGAAGGCTGGTCAAGTGCGCCTTTGAGAAGGTCCTCCAGAGGAAGGGCCGGATGGTAGAACGGATATTCGCCGACGAGGGGGCGCGGACCCGAGCTGTCTCTGAAATAGCGAAAACAGCAAAGGTCGACTCCCACCACGTATACCTTGACGTCCCCACGACACCCTCCGTCCCCTACACCTACACCAAAGAGGTCCTCACATCGGTGGCGCTGTTCAGGGCCGAGGGGAACAGGCGGGTCGTCAAGGCGGTGCCCTTGGAGAAGCTCCCCCTGGTAGGTTCCATCGCTGGCTTCATGGACGTCCTCCGCGTGTACACCACACCGGAGAACAGGGCAGCCGTCGAGAAGGCCACATCCCTGCTCTTCAAGGACGAAGCCTTCGCCTCCCACATCGGCATCTGATACGGGGAGTAAAATAGCGGGCCCGACTCCTAGCCTGTGGACATACAGAGCAGGTTCGCCTACGAGTCCTTTCGCCCGGGTCAGGAGGAGCTGGCCCACCACGTGTATCGCGCATGCGCCGAAGGGGAGATTCTCATCGCCGAGGCGATGAGCGGGTTCGGCAAGACTGCCGCCGTGCTCGCAGGAGCTCTGTCAGCTGCCGAAGAGACGGGCTGCAGGATTGTCTACACTTGCAGGACGAAACGGCAGATCTTCCGGGTGGTCGACGAGATTTCCAGGCTCCAGGGGAGGCACCCTTTCCGCGCCGCTCCGATGCTGTCGAAGTACGACTACTGCCTCTTGCGCCGTCAGAGGATCGTCCCACAGGAATCCTTCGGGTGGTACTGTTCATTCAATGTCAGCAACAACCTCTGCTCATACTTCCTCAACGTCACCCTATCAGAAGACTTCGGCCGACTCGTCGGGGAGTCGCTCCTTAGGACCCCCCGCCACTCCGAGCTAATCAGGAAGTCGGAGGAAGCCTACGTGTGCCCTTACGAAGTCGCCAGGGTGGCCATGGCCCAGGCCGCCGTCGCCGTCGTCCCCTACCAGTATGCCTTCGACCCCAGGGCCATGGCCGTCCTTTTCGACAGGAACTCCGTCGAGATACCGAGGACGATTCTCATTGCCGACGAGGCGCACAACATACGCGACTTCTTCAGAAGCATGAACTCGGCCACTCTGACTCTCGACTAGGTGCGCGGTGCCGTCAGAGAGGCCAAGGCCCTGCTGATGGACGCGGCGCTCTCCCTCACATCGCTCCTTACCACCCTGGAGCAGTTGATGGCGGAGCACCAGGGGTGGCTCCTCGACAGGGCCCATGTCATGGAGCGGTTCCGCGACGACCATGGGACCGTGTGGCTCCAGAATCTGGCCTTCGAACTGAGCGCGAGTTCCGGAGCCGCCTGGGGGTCGATAACTTTCGAGAGGAGGCTACTATCGCTCATACTACGCGTCGGGGAGTTCTTGGTGAAGCTATCCACATCGAGCCGGTCCGTCTTGGTGAAGTGGGAGAACACCCTCGGCCTGGTCGACCACGACCCGGTAAGGAACTTGGCCGATTACCTGGCCCGGTTCAAGAGCTGCGTGCTCCTGTCCGCCACCGTCAACCCATCCTCGGTTTTTGCCAGGTCTCTGGGGTTGACCCCCGAGATGGTGAAGACATACGACGCTTCCGCAGAGTCACTGGTGGAAGTGAAGACGGCGGTGGACACCGGCACGTCCACCCGCTATAAGCAGAGGACCCCGGAAATGTACTCCAAGATTTCCGACAGGCTGGCAGCTATGATCAAATCGACGGATGCGGGGGTGGGGATATTCGCGCCCTCATATTCGGTCTTGGCCCCCATCTCTGTGATGGTGTCGAAGAGGGTATCAGGCCGACTGATGGTCTCCGAGGCACCGGGGCTCACGAACGACAAGGTCGAGGAGCTGTTCGACTCGTTCAGGTCATCCGATGAATCGGTACTATTCGGCGTCCAGGGCGGACGGTTCTCCGAGGGGGAGGACTTCGAGGGCGGGATGATGGGTTCGATAGCAGTGGTGGGGCTGGCGCTCCCGCCTCCATCCCCCATGATGCACGCAGAGTATGCGTGTCTGAAGAGGGCTGGAGAGGGAGACTCTTACCTCATGCTCTCGCGCCTTCCAGCCCTTCGTAAGGCCTTCCAGGCCGCCGGAAGGCACGTGCGGAGTCCGGGAAAACGGGGGCTGGTCTTCTTCTTCGACGAGAGGTTCGGCTCGCAGGCTGCCCGGGATCTGATGCCGTCCTGGCTGAAGAAAGACCTCGTGGTCGGGGACATGACCCCAAATAGCATCGAGTCGCTCAGCCGCGATTTCTGGTCGTCCCATGGCTGACCACCTCTCCCTTTCGGAAGGCGATCTTTGCGGCGGCCACTTGGTCTCGCTGGACCCCCTTCATCTTCGAGCTCCCCGTCGATGTCCCTGACTCGTCCACCACCTCTATGGTCGAGCTTGGGACCTCCCGCTTCAGCCCCTCCACCAGCCTCGTAGCCATGGACCTGTTCCCGTTCCCCACCCTCACTAGGAGCCTGCTCGAAGGGACCCCCCTGGCGAAGGCGCCGACCCTGGAGCAGACCGCCCCGACAGAATCGAACGTGTTGAAAGCAAGCTTCGTTTGGCCGTAGAAGACCGCCAGGCCGGTCCTCTTCCCGGGGTCGACCCCGACTAGGATTACGTCCCCTGCACCGGTCAGCCGTGACACCACCTGTCCCTTGAAAATACCAGGGTTCTCGTCCAAGTCCTCGAGGGCGACCGCACGGTCCCCGAACCTGCCCGCCTCCTCGGCGGTGGTCAACACGATGTCGCAGTCGCGGATTCCCGAGTCAGGAAGCGCGCTAGAGAAAGGGAGCTCTGCCCTCCTCAGCCTCGACACGAGGGCGTAGTAGGCCCTGGCCTTGGTTGTGGCCACGCATATACGGCTCACTTTGAAATATCGAAGACCTGACACCTGGCTCGCCTAATGAGTTTTAGCGGGGAGCAGACCAGTTCGTTCTTCGGCCCCCTGAAAGGCAAGACGACGACCTTTCTCGTGGACGGGAGAGAGGCCAACATCCAGTTCGCCCGCACCGTCATGGGCCTGTTATCTGCGGCCAGCAGCGGCTGTGCCGTCCTCGACTTGGACGCCTTCTATTCATCAGATTCGGATCTGATATTCTCCGCCCTCGGTGGTGCGGCTGCCAAATCATCTGTTCTGAGGGTCCCCGAACCCGGGTCAGACTTGGAGAACGAGTTCTCGGCGCTTTTCGAGCTTCAGCAGAAGATCATCATCGTGGACAGTCTGAACAGCCTCTACCACCTGATCTCCAAGGACGAGGGGAGCTCGCGCAGCAGGAAGCTGGCGTTCGCAGTGGCGAGCCTGTCGTACCTGGCGAAGACCAACGGCAAGACAGTAATCATGACCATGTACAGACGGGAAGGCTTCTTTCGGAGAGGTACTGGCAGGTCGATATCGGGGCTCTCTGACGTGACCGCTTCCGTCGCCGTAAGGGGAAGCGAGCTAGTCGTCAGATGCGAAAAAGGCTCCGCTTGGCCGGGGGGAGTTTTCTCTACCCGAATCCCTTGAGCTGCGCCATGTCTATGCCTATGAAGATGGACGCCACCAGAAGAAGCAGGGCCATCCCCAGATACATATTGACCGTCCTGCTCCTGGCAGTCTGCCTTCCACTCAGATAGACGAGATAGATTCCCGCCCCTCCTATGACTATGACAAAGGCATCGAGTATGGCCTCGGGTATCGTCATGGCGCCTGCCTGGGGATACGGGATGTAGCTCTGGTTAGGCACAGGGAAGACCACAGCGTTGATGAAGCCTGCCATCAGCGCCACGAGGAGTATCACGTACAGGGCCTCGACGAGGCCGCCTCCCCTGGTTATCGATGAGACGAACCTCATGAAGGAGTCCTTCACGGCTCCCACCGTCCGTTTGTACGCTGATTCCAACACTGTTCTTAGCATCTAATCACCCTTTGAGAAGCTCGGCTATCTCCTTTGCCCATTGGCCCGTTTGAACGTTACGCTTAACCTTATCCAAATAGTCTTCCCATTCGATCCTACCATAGGCCTTCACCCACGCCGGATAGGCCCCCTTCACCTTCTCCCGGGCTTCGGTATGATAGGCACAGAGGTCAGCGACCGCCTCCCTCCGGCATATGGTGCACTTCATTTCTTCTTCCCCGGGCACTCTGGATTCACACACAGCTTCCATGGACGCCTTCCCCCCACGACATAGACGACAGGCCACGAACAGTGCTCGCAGGCCCTATTCGTCGGTTTGACGGTGCCTTTCTGGGGGAGAGGTGCCGAGGCCCGGCACCCCGTCGGATAGTTCGAACAGCCCACGAACCGCTTCTTGGTCGTCTTCGACCTGATGATCCTGAGCTCGCCTGTCTTGCAGACGGGGCACCGGCCGAGGACGAACGACCTGGCCGCGGTGCTCATCAGGGCGGAGTCAATCTCCTTCCCCACCGCCTCCTCGTTGGCGCTCAGCTCTCCTACCTGGTCCGCTATCGACCTGACGGTCTCCCTTAGGAGAGCAGCCTCTCCCTCGGCCCCTCCTTCGACGGCCTCCAGTTTCTCTTCGATGTTCTTCGTCAGCCCGGTGCTAATGATCGAAGGTGCGTATTTCCCCATGGTTTCGACCACCGAAAGCCCCAGATCCGTCACCTCCATGCTCTCCCCCGCGACGTAACCTCGTCCCACCAGGGTGGAGATTATCTCGGCCCGGGTCGCCTTGGTCCCGATGCCTTCTTTTTCCATCTTCTCAAGGAGGCTGCTCTGGTTGTACTTCGGTGGCCTCTGTTCGAACCTCTCTTCCACCGGCACATCAACCACCCGGAACCGGTCCCCCCGAGCGATGGGCAGTAGTTCGACGTCCCTGTACCCCGCGTACTTCCCATAGAACTTCATCCATCCTGGGAAGACCGTCCGTCCCCCCGAGAGCCTGAACCCGCGCCCTCCCACTGATAACGAGACTTCGGCCAATTCCCTGCGCGCCGAAGGCCCGAAGGCGGCCAGGAACCTCCTCGCCACGAGGTCGAACACCGAGGCCTCGGAAGCGTCGAGGGCGCGCTTCGGTCTCTCCCCCGTGGGATGGATGGCGGGGTGCGCGGCGTCTTCCTTTGGTCCTTGGACCGGCTTGGGCTGACCCCTCAGGAGCTCCGGGACCAGGGCCGAGTACTCTGGGATCCCTCCTAGGTTCTGCAGGATCTTCGAGTACCCTATTGACGGCGGCAGCCTCTGGCTCCCCGTGCGGGGGTACGATATGAGCGCGGAAAGATAGAGCCTTTCAGCGATCTGCAGGGTCCTGCTCGGCGTGTACCCAAACTGCCTGTAGGCCTCCTTCTGGAGGTCGCCGATGTTGAAAGGTACCGGGGATCCGACCTGGACGGAACTCTTCCGCACCGCGTCGGCCACCGCCTCCCGGCCCACACATTCTGTGCGGATGGCATCTGCTACGGCCTTGGTCTCGACTCTGTCATCCACGTAGGCAGCGGTGAATTTCTTTCCATCCCTCTCGAAGACCCCGGAGACCTTCCAGTGGGGGACAGGGACGAACTCCCGGCTCTCCCGTTCCCTCTGGACAAGGAAACCTAGGGTCGGCCCCTGCACCCGGCCCACGCTGACCGTCTGGTATCTATGCCCCGAACCTAGCGCCGATTGCGAAAGCGCCCGCGTAAGGTTCACCCCCCAGACGAAGTCGATGGCATGCCTCGCACGTCCCGCCCGTGCGAACCCTTGGCCCTGAAGGGGCCTGAGTTCGTCGAACGCCTTGACCAGATCTTCTTCGGTCAAAGTGGAGAACCTCGCCCTGAGCGCATCCTTCTCCTTTCCCCCGCAGGCATACCTGAGGAGATTGAACCCGATGGTCTCCCCTTCGACGTCGAAGTCGCAGGCGTTGACGAATTTGGAAGCCTCAGAGGAGAGTTTCTTGATGGCTGAAATCCTCCGCGCAGCGTTGGCGCTGTCTTCGTCCAACAGGTCAGACGAGTACCATTCGACGTCGAACACTGGATAGACCGACCTCTCGTCCGTTGGGTCTGACACTCCATACACATGCCCCTGGGCCGAGCAGACTACGTACTCCTCCCCCTTCCTGCTGAACCTGAAGACAGTCGTCCCGTCCAACTGCTCGTTCCGGGAGGAACCGCCGGAAAGGGCGTCAGAAACCCTCCTGGCAGCGTCAGGCTTCTCGCAGATGACCAGTGTGTACCCACGGCTCATTCTAACCACGACCTCGAATCCGGAAACCTACGGGGACTTTAGCCTATCTCAGGAAAATGAGCCGTCTATCTTTCTGACCTCCACCTGAAACTTGTTGGGGGACAGCTTCTCACCGCATTTCCTGCATTTGTAATCTGCGGCCTTGAGCACGTCTCCGGGGGACCTCAGGTCGAACCCGGAGTAGAGCGGAGTTCCGCACGATGAGCAAACGATTTCGTAGGTCAACCTCGTCCCTGCCCGGGAGCTTGGATTTAGGCATATGCAGGGTTACGCAATCCGCCCGGAGCCGCCAAGGCTCCGATGGTAGACGTCCTCGCCCAACGGAATCGCAAACCTCTTGCCTGGATATTCCACGTCCTTCATCAGAGCTCTGTCAAGTCCCCTTGCCAAGACCACGGGGGTGGCTTCATCCGATTCCCCCATCAGAATCTCGGCAGCCGAGCTGAGGTCGTCTGCAACAGCCTGTGACGTCACCTTGAGCACATTTCCAAAGAGGTCTGCGCGCCCCCGCATATCGAGGACCGCCTCGATGCCTGACGCCGCGACGGCCACGCCAGTCGTCCCCCGCCGCGTGGGGGAGAGCCTGCTGTCGCAGACCACCACCCCCACGGACACCCCCCTCGAGAACCTGAGCGCTTCCCTGATCCTCCACGCCGAGACCTCCGGCCTCCGGGGGTAGAGCACTACGTTGCCATGCCTGACGTTCGACTTGTCGATGCCTGCGTTGGGGGTGAGCAGGCCGTCCTTGGTCCCCAGTATGAAACCCGGGATCCCTCCGACGAGTTCGTCCGACTCGCGAAGGACGAGCTCGCATAACCTTGGGTCCATCCGATATCTTTGTCCCAGCTCCATGGCCATCGCCCCAGCATGGACGGTGCTCAGCTTCACCACCCGTCCCTCCGAGACAGCGAGGAACTTGCTCGAAATCACAAGAACGTCCCCGTCCTTCAGGTCTCCTCCGACCCGGTCGTCGATGAACACAACCACATCGAACTCCGAATCCTTGGGGCGGACCCGGATAGGTCTGAGGATGAGCAATTCTTCAGCCAAGTCGTTGCTCTCTTAAATAGAGTCAGCCGTCGCTCGATAATATGTTGAGGACGACACAGCTGCACGACTATCACGCGAAGCACTCCAAGCTCACGGAGTTCGCAGGATTCGAGATGCCTCTCTGGTACACCAGCACGGTCGAAGAGCATCTCGCGGTCAGGAACGCTTCTGGGATATTCGACGTGTCGCACATGGGGAGGTTCGCCGTCAAGGGGGGCAAGGCATCTGGTTTCCTCGAGTCTCTCGTCCCGACCAACGTCCAGTCCCAGCCGCTATCCAAGGCGTTCTACACGCTCCTGCTCAACGACCGCGGAGGAATAATAGACGACCTGATCATTGAGAAGTTGGCCGAGGACAGGTACATGGTGGTCGTGAACGCAGCCAACGCCCAGACAGATATGAACCACATGGCCTCCCGCGCCCCGAATGGGCTCGACATCGAAGACCACACCCCCAGTTCTGCCATGATAGCAGTCCAGGGCCCCAGGGCTCAGGACTCCCTACAGACTCTCACCCAGCTTGACCTGAGCCAGCTCAAGCGATTCAGGTGCGCCGAGACCACGGTCGCGGGGGAGCACGCTCTGATTTCGCGGACGGGGTACACTGGGGAGGACGGCTTCGAAGTCATAGTGTACCAGGCTACCAACGACCGCCCCGAGGGGGCCGTGAAGGTCTGGGAGAAACTGGCGGAAACATCGGCTCCCTGCGGCCTAGGGGCGAGGGATTCCCTGAGGCTAGAAGCGGGTTTCCCCTTGCACGGGTCAGACATCGACCAGAGCACCGACCCCTACGAGGCCGACCTCGCCTGGGTCATCTCCGCAGGCAAGACAGGCTTCGTCGGCTCCGAAGCCCTGGCGAACCCCGAGGTCCAGCGCCCGCGGACAATCAGAAAAGGACTCGTCCTCGACTCCGGGATACCCAGGCATGGATTTGGAGTCGATGGCCCAGCAGGGTCCGTCGGGGAGGTAACCAGCGGCACCTTCTCCCCGATAACCAGGAAAGGAATCGCACTGTGCCGCATCAGCGCCGAAAGCTCGGAGTTCGGCACCCGGGTTAGCGTGAAGGTCAGAGAGGCCCAGCAGGGGGGCACCATATCGAAGCCCCCGTTCTACGACGAGCAGCTATTCGGATGGAAGAGGCAGAAGAGGTAATTAGTCCGTAGGGGGGCGACGCGCCAATGGAAATCCAGGGGTACCACATTCCAGAGGACCTGTTGTATACCAAGGAGCACGAATGGGCCAAGGAGGAGGGCGGCACCGTCAGGGTAGGGATAACCGACTACGCGGCCAAGACCCTGAACGACGTCGTCTACGTCACGTCTCCCAAGACTAACGCGAGCGTCCAGCAGATGAAATCCATGGGGACAGTCGAATCGATAAAAGCCGTATCCGAGATCTACTCGCCAGTTTCGGGGACGGTAACCAAGGTCAACGCCCAGTTGGACTCACACCCCGAACTCGTCAACAAGTCCCCTTACGGCGAAGGGTGGCTCGTGGAGGTCAAGCCGACCGATTACGCCTCAGAGAAGAAATCACTGCTAGATGCCAAAGCGTACGCGGCCCACATCGAATCTGTCTTGAAACAGTAGCGAAAAAGCACGCTTAAAATAGGCCGACGAGACTCGCCATCTAGATTTGGGGCTACTGGACTCCATAAGGTCCTCCATACGGAGGCCGGCCGTATCGCGCAGGGCACTCATGGCCACCATGATGCTCTCCATAGTGTTCACTATAGCCGTCCTCATGAGGGCCTACGCGGCCAAGTACGGGTTCTACCTCAACGAGTTCGACCCCTACTACGACTACTACGCCGCCCAGCACATAGTGAACCTGGCCCAGTCCCAGGGGCTCTACGCCGCGCTCTTCGCTAACCCGCCCAACTGCGGGCCCGCGGTGTACACCGCCTGTCACAACCTGCAAGGGTACTTCTACTGGCACGACATCAACACCTGGTTCCCTGTGGGCCGCGACGTGGCCGCCACATCCCAGGGAGGGCTCCAAATCGCGGGGGCCTTCACGTACCTGCTCGTCCACGACGTGTTCGGGGTGCAGATCACCTTGTATGACTGGCTCGTAATCCTCCCGGTCTTCCTAGGCGCAGTAACCGCGGTCGTTTTCTACTTCCTGGTCAGGAAGATAGCAGGGGACGCGGCGGGGCTCTTCGCCGCTTTGATGTTCGCCGTCTCTCCGCCGCTGATTGAGAGAGGCAACCTGGGGTGGTTCAAGTCCGAGCCTCTCGCGATCCTCCTGTTCGTCACCGCAAGCTATCTTGTGCTCACCGTCTTCGACAAGGAGAGGACGTTCCGCAGCCGAGCGATCCGCGGCTTGCTCGGAGGGGTCCTGATTGGCTACGCCAACACCGCATGGGGAGGGGGAGATTACTTCAGCGCAGCCTTCGGCCTCATTTTCGTGTTGATTCCGTTCCTGAACTTGGATCTCGCCAGCCTCTCTCCGGCGATAATCTTGTTCACCGCATCTACGCTATTCGTGAGTGCCGTCTTCCCAAGGCCCGGGGTAGCCATAGTAACGAACCCAGTAGGCCTCGTCCTCCTCGGCGGTACCATCTTCTTGCTGGTGGCGCAGTGGGCGAAGACGTGGACGAAACCCACCGAGTATAGGTCCACGCTCTACAAGTTCCTGTTCGGCTTCGCCCTCGCCGGGCTCGCCCTCCTCAGCTTCGGCTTCGTCGGCGGCCTGACACTCAGGTACCTGACCGTCATAGCTCCATGGGCCCGTGTGAGCAACGCCCTCGTCCAGTCCGTGGCCGAGCAGGCCGTCCCCACCGGGGCCGACTACTTCACGTCCTACGCGATATTGCTCTTCTTCGGCATGGCCGGTGCCCTAGTCGCCTTCAGGCGGCGGGGGATCCCCATGATCTATGCCCTCGTCTTCGGGATAACTGGTCTATACTTCTCCGCGGCGTTCTCCCGTCTGCTCGTCTACTCCTCCATTGCATTGGGGATCCTGGGGGGCATCGGGTTTGCTGAGCTCGCCTATGCCATAGTGAAGCCCAGCAGCACCTCCCTGGTAAAGAAGAAGCAGGCTCCTACCTCACGCAACGAAATGAAGGTCGTCATCTCCATCGCCGTCATCGCCCTGGTCGTTCTGCCAGCTGGATCCTATTGGATCCCCAACCCGATTCAGTGCACATACGCGGGACAGTTGTTCTGCAATAACAGCCCTGCCGACACCGGGGTCAGCATCGTGAACGGTGCCACAGTGTATTCACGCTCTGCCTTCAACGACTGGATTCAGACGCTGTCATGGGTGCGCACGAACACCCCGACTAATTCGATCATTATCTCATGGTGGGACTACGGGTACTGGTTCACCGTGCTCGGCAACAGGACGACGATAGTCGACAACGCGACCCTGAACAGCACGAGAATAGCCCAGGTCGGGCAGCTCCTGATGTCCAACGTCACACAGTCGGCCGCCATGGCGGCCAGCATCGGCAACGGGAGGCCCGTATACGTCGCGATATTCATCACAGGGAGCGTGTTCCCACTCACAGACCAGACCACCGGAAGCACCACACCATACTACATACTCCAGGTGCCGAGTGGGAACGGCTTCACAGCTGGCGGAGGGGATGAAAGCAAGAAGCAGTGGTTCATTCGCATCGGGAACCTTACCGAATCGAAGTACCTGGAGTGCCCAGGCACGACCCCCAACGAGCTGACTTCAGCAGGCCAGGCGTGCCAGAGTGCCGACGACTTCAACCTGACGCCCTACGCCATGACGAACAGCCTCTTCGGCCAGTTGCTTCCGTTCCAGCTTGCCGGGTACCTGTACTCATACCAGGCCACCTCGACTTCCCAGGCATCGATACAATTCGCGAGCCAGTACACTTTCGGGAGCAACGGCGCTCCGCCCATTGAGGCGTTCACATACCCAAGCAGCTACAACTTCCCGACGAATAGCACCGGGCCCTTCAGGCTCGCCTATGTGTCCCCCAGCCTGGCGGCGGCGGAGAACGGGAACTCGCCCTGCCCAGGCAACTCGCAGCTTCAGTGCTTCAATACGATACTGCTGTACCAGCTGGTTTACCCAACTTCGGGTTCATAAGCCATCGGGCTGCGATACCTCGCATACCTGTCATCAGGCGAATACCTGGCAGGATGGACTGTGACGGCTCTCCCTCCGCAGCTGGGGCACTTTTCAGACAGGGTGTACCTCCCGCACTGGGTACACTTCAGCATCAGGGCCTTCACGACGACCCGCCGTACTTCCTCGATATCTCACGCTTGAAGCTGAACGCGTCGTGCTTGCCGACCCCATCCTTGATTTTCTCTATGACCCCATCCAGGGCCTTCTCGGCCTGCTTGTAATCGTCCGCTGTTATCCGGACCCTGTATCTCGGAGCTCCCGCATAGGTGATGTGCACCTCGGCAGATGGAGCGTTTGCGGCGGCTAGCAGGGTCTTCTTGACCTGCTCTATCCCTTCGGGGGACCTCGAGGAGACTTCCACCAGCGCTCCGACCTCGTATCTTGGGGGGACGATCTTCTCTGCCGCGATCTCCGCTATGGTCTTGGCTTCTTTCTCAGGGAGGCCGAGGGGCGCCAGTCCCTTCTCTCCCTTCCTCGCCGCCATTTCAAGCGCCACGTAGAGGGTCCCGAACTCCTCCTCCAGCTTTTGCCTTATCTCGCGCACGTGGGCGTCGTCGGCTCCCAGCTTCTTCTTCACGGCGTCCATGATGGCCACCGCTCTCTCCTCCCTCTTCCATTCGATGACCTTGGCCCTGCGCTCTTCATTGGTGACCTGCCTAAGAGAGAGGTCGATCTCCCTCCTCGCCTTGTTCACCCTGATTACCTTCAGGATCAGCTTCTGGGACACCTTCGCCACCCTGTCGATGTTCCTGACCCAGCCGGTGGATATCTCTGACACGTGCAGGAAGCCGTTGGTCCCGTCGTACTGATCGAGGTTCACGTAGATGCCGTGGGAGGTTATCTCCCTGACCGTGCATACGACTACCTCCCCGGATTCCGGGAGCGGGTTCTCAGAACTCATCACGATTGCGTCACCCGAGCGTGGTATTTGGCGTTTAGCCCAGCTTCTTGACCAGCGTCGCCAAGACGACGGACTTGCCGCCCCTGCTTTCGGCGAGGGTACGGCCGCACCCCCTACACCCTATGTCCTTCGAAGAGTTGGAGAATATGATTCTCTCCTCCCCGCAGTCGGGGCACTTGACAAGGATGAACGAGCTCCTTGTCTTCGGAATCGGCTCGCGCTCGCGCTTCATGCCGCTATCTCCGCTTTCCTCAGCCTTATGCCATCCCTCATGATCTCCCGGTTGCACTCCTTGCATTTCAATTTCAAAGTTGCTTTTTTGGTAGTTTTTGCAGTCCTGATTAGTTCAGGGAACTTCTGACCGCCGTATCCGCGCTTCCTTCCTGCCTGCCTCCTAGCACCCCAGGAACCAGCGCGCTCCTTGCCCTTCTTGTAGAGGGCGACAGAGTGGATGGTGTGCTTATTGCACCAGGGGCAGTTAGTGCGGATCTCCTTTGGGAATTTCATCTTCTCACCGAACGGGATTTGCCCCGGTTTCGCTCAGGCATTTAAGCTTGGCCTGCCCAATTCATACATGAAAGGAGTAACAGTTCCATCCCGCCCTCGGGGGCTCGGCAAATTCCCAGTCAATACTTATTATCCGAAATCAACGAGCCTCGACGAAGCTGCATCTCCATGTTCATAGCCAAGACCTCGACAGCCACCGAGTGGCGGGCAGTCGCCGCCGCGGTCAAGACGCTCGTAGAAGAAGCCACCTTCGACGCCAACTCTGAAGGCATCACATTCCGAGCAATGGATCCGTCCCACGTCGCCCTCGTTGATTTGTCCTGGCCGGTCTCGGCTTGGGTGGCCTACGAATGCGACAAGCCGTTCAAGTTCAGTGTCCGTGTGGAGGATCTGACGAAGCTCATCAACCGCGCCGACACGAAGGACTCTGTGGAGATTAGCTCGGGAGAGGATGACAGCATAGCGGTGAAGTTCAGCAATGGGTATAAGCGCGAATTCAACATTCACCTCATCGAGAGCACGGCTGCTTCTGCTCCTCTGCCGAAGCTCGAATTTGACACGAAGGCGACCTTGACGAAGACGATACTGGAGAAGGTCCTCGGTGATGTTTCGGTCGTCTCAGACCAGGTCACCATCCTGGCGACCAAGGACAAGCTCACATTTTCGGGCAAATCCGATGTAGGGAAAGCCGAGATTTCATTGGCCAAGAACGACGCCGACGTGCTGGAGCTCACGTCAGCAGCCGAAAGCAAGGCAACTTACTCCATCGACTACGTTTCTGGGATCCTGAAGGCCCTCGGGGGAGTTGCCGACACTGTCGAAATCGAGTATTCGACGAAGAAGCCTCTCAGACTTCAACTGAAGCTAAACGACCAGGGCGCGAAGATGTGGTACTTCCTCGCTCCTCGCGTGTCTGACTGAAATCATCCCGCTTCTTCACCACCACGCACCAAGGTTCCGCTTGAGCTCTCCCATCATGCCCGGCGGCGGCTCGAACTTCAGGGTGTAAACTTTCCCGCCGGGGCCAGGGGGCTGCTGGGACATGGTCGAATGGATGTTCGCCAAGAACCGCATCACCGCATCCGGGTCGCTCCTCCACCTGTGCTCGAGGAGCCCGACCTCACTCCGCTTGTGGAAGGAGGGCGGGATCTCTAGCATCGAGTTGAGCATCGACCTTGCCCGAATCTCATCGTTGCTCATGATTCCGACTGTGAAACTCATAGGATTCTCTGCCCCCATCTTCTGCTCGAGATTCACCACCACATGCCCATACAGGAGGACCCCATCCTGGGCGTCGAACTTCCGTATCATCACATAGCAGGCAGGGTGGCCGTCGTCTTCACCCTCGCTAGGAAGGTACCAGAGGCGGAACCTATCCGTCAGGGCGTTCCATTCGCCTCGGGCCAGACGGTCGAGGTCGATGTCGATGGGGGAGAACGGGACTGCCGCCACCAGCGAATAGACCTTGGCTCCGTCCATCCTCAGGTAGGCTTCCAGAGGGACCCTCAAGCCAGCTACTACTGGTCTGTCTCTCTCAACGACCAAGGTCCCTGCGGATGACTTATCTGCACGCTGCCTGGGAACCGGCCGAAGTTGAACGACGGGACGAAAGCCTGGCTGAAATCAGCCTACAAGGAATATTATTTTCGAGGCTCTGAAAAAATCGAGTTCCCCGACGACATCGCGTCGAGGGAGTTCGGCTACATCCCCTTCGGCGGAGGGATGGTCAGGCACCTCTCCTTCAAGACCAAAGGCGAAGCGCAGGCGGAGATCCTCAAGCAATCCCCTTCGTCTGTCTACTGCTCGAACGCAAGGTACGAATCCCCAGCCCGACCAATCGAGGAGAAAGGCTGGCTCGGCGCCGAGCTCATCTTCGACATCGACGCGACAGACATCCCCACCACATGCAAGAAGGGACACGACCTATGGTACTGCGAGAAGTGCCACGCGTCCGCGAAGCTCCCCCGGCCCCATCAGTGCACGAAGTGCGGAGGTCCGACGGTGGAATATCATGGGACATGCGACATATGTCTCGACGCGGCGAAGGAGCACGCCACAAGGGTGGTGGGGTTCCTGGTGAACGACTTCGGGGTCGAACGCGAGACGATAAGGCTCTACTTCTCAGGCAACCGCGGTTACCACATCCACGTCTTCGACAGAAGATTCGACCCACTGGACCAGCAGGCCCGCGGGGAAATCGCCGAGTACATGCGAGGCTCATCACTACCACTGAACCAGACGTTGGCCTCGTCCCTCAGAAGGAGGCCCCCCAGTGGCCCCCAAGGTGCGGGATGGACGAAGAGGATCACAGGCTACGTCGACGAGAGGAGGCAGGACTACGGAGGGACCCTGCAGAAACTCGTCTCGGAGGCGATTTCATCGCAGAGGGCCATGGTGGACTCATCCGTGACCACCGATATCCACCGGGTGTTCAGGCTCGCCGGGACGCTTCATGGGGACTCAGGAATGGCAAAGACAAGAATCCGGTCGATGGATGAGTTCGATCCGCAGGAGGGCCCCGTCGTGCTCAGCGTGAAACCTGTGAAGGTCAAGGTGGAGTTCTATCCCAAGTTCAGGATGAAGCACAAGGACTTCGGGCCGTTCCAAAAGCCCACAACGACTGAACTCCCTACCTATGCGGCGGTGCCGATCTTGACGCGGGGCCTCGGGGAGGTTGTGTAAATGGCTGAAACCACCCTTGAATACCTGCGAAGGAGGCTCGATTCCGAGTCCCAGGCTGCCTCGCTGCTCCCGCTCCCCAACGACTTCTACTCGAGCATCTCGACCTACAGCCAGAAGCTGAAGAGGTCAGCGACCTCCGGCACCTCTGAGGTATCAGTTCGCCTCATCGCCGTCCAGTCAAAGATGATCGAATCGATGGTGGCCCAGCTGCTCAAGCTGCGGGCGAAGAAGGCGATGCAGCAGAATGCCCTCCTTCAGCTGCTTCCCGAGGAGCGATACGTCTGCTCGGCCGAACAGAAGTTCGAGAAGCGTTTCCATACAATGGTCGAAGCGGTGTCCTCCGGGCAGCCATCGTTCGTCGAATTCGCCCATCGCACCGAGTCTCAGAGGAATGTCACTGTAAAGTTCCTCAAACACATCAACGAGCTGGTCGGTGTGGACATGAGGCGCTATGGGCCGTACGAAGCCGATGACGTGGCATCAATCCCTGCTGCGAGCGCGGACATACTGATAGCCGGCGGGGACGCGGCCGAAGTCTATACTAGGGACGATGTCTAGCTATAGCTGCGCCATGTGTGGTTGCACTTCATACACCTGTAGAACTGGGTCGGCGGCTCATCTCCACTCCTCGTCTGGAGGAACCACCAGGAGGCCTCGTTGTGGCCGCACTTCGGGCAGTCAATCTTCGTAGTCGGGAGCGAATTCAGCTTCGCTTCCTTGTCCCCCACCACCTTGATTTGTGGGGTGGTCGACACCTCCTCCTCAGTGGGTTGGGTCACAGTGTTACCCGCTTTGGGGTCCTTCCAGCCGCAGTTCTCACAGAGGAATATCAGCGTCCTTACTCCGCGGGCGCTTTTGTCTTCTTTCAGCTTGAGCCTGGTTCCACACTTGGGGCAGAACTTCAGGGTCAGGAAGAGCCACCGCCTAGGGCCTTTTTGACTCCGGTGAACAGCTCCTGGGTGGTCTCCATCGCTCTCTCTACGCTGTTTGAAAACGCCTTCTCGGGCTTTATGCGCTGAGCCCTGACCTTTAGCACCAGCTTCTTGATGAGCGGGTGAGGGGGTAGGACGCCTGCGAAGGTCACGCTCTTCTCCTCTAGCAGCTCATGGTGGACGATCTCGGCCAGGGAGTAATCCTCTCCAGTTATCTCGACCGTGAGCCCCTTCTCATCTTCACTGGTAGTCTGGACTTGCAATTAGACTGAGCGCCCCTCGGTTTCTCGTTATTAAGCTGATAGGAAGATTCCTTTCATTTCAGAGGTTTCATCGTCCCGCCTAGGGCAGTATGGGGCTGGTCCCGAAGTCTCTGGCCAGCTTCCTTTCCTCCACGTTCCCGCATTCGTCGCACTTGACCCGAGTAGCGTTCCCCTTGAGTAGGGGCCTCCCGCAGTTGCCGCACAGGGCAGCAACCACCCCCATGTCCGGCTCGTCAATGCTAAGGTGGATGAGTCCGTTGACGAGACTGAAGACCCTGCACCTCACCACATCCCCAGATTTCACAGGGGTCGTCCTGCGCATTCCTCTCCCTCCGCCCGAAAGCCCCCTGAGAGAGAGCATCCCTGAGAAGTCCTTGTAGGTCGGCTTCCCGTTCAGGAAGTAGATGTGGACGTTGGCTGAATTTGCCTGCGTCGCTTCCACCTGTCCCGTAATCCAGTCGTCAATCTTTATCAGATCCGGCTCAACCGCGGGCTTGACCGATATCTCCATGCTCTTGGAGTCCTTCACGATGGAACCCACCGCAAGGGCCCTGATTAGCCCCGAGTCGTCATAGGTGTGCTGCCCTGGGAGGAACTCCTCCGAGACGGCTAACTTGTCCCCTGGAAGGACCGCAGACGCCTTCGCTTTCTCCTTCATTTCTTGATCAACCCCACTGTCAATTCTATCCACTTCGACCTTTCGAGGAACTCCCCCGGTTCCCTCCCCTCAATAAGCGCGACTAATGCGTCCGCCTGGGGTATCGACAGCACCGGCCTATCGAAGGTGAACCCGTCGATGGAAATCCGCGGGCAAGCCGTCTGGATGAACGCTTCGATCTCCCTGTGGGGCGCCAGACGCTCCGCCGTCACATCCCGCATGGCCAGCTGTATGACCTTCCTCCCGTTCATCTCCAAGCGCTTCGAAATCCACCTGCTCCTCCCGAGCATCTTCTGGCCCTCCTTGAGTCCGGTGACCACCCCGAAGACCCTGGCATCCCGGGCCTTGTACACAGAAAGGATCGCCCGCTTCCTCCGCTCATCTGCGGCCTTTTGCATGTCTGTAACTTCGTCCATGTAGGGGTCCAGCATGTAGGTCGGCTTGCCGGTGGCTAGGGCGAGGCCCACGGCGTGGAACTCGCTTTCCCCGAGGACCACGAAGGCGTCGACTTGGTCCCGGATGGGGAAGGAGGTCGAGAAGTCGCAACCGAAGACCTGCCCTTCCAACATCAGGTTGTTCCCTTTCCCTACGACCACTTGGAACCCCTTGGATTCGAGCCTCTCCTTGACTGGCTTGAGCTGATGAAGGTGTTGGCTGAAGGTCGCAAGCCCCACCCGCTTGTAGGGGGCCATGACCTTCGCCGCTTTCTCCACAACCTCTCCGAATTCCACGTCGTCGACTGCGTCCACAAGGTAAGTGTAATCCCCGACTTCGGTCACGGCCGCGTTGTGTCCGATGTGGAAGGCGAGGTCTGCCTGGAGGGTCTCGACGTTTTCGTCGACAGTATCGCATATCCCGTAGCAGCTGTCCCCCGAGAGGATGCTCGTAACACCGTACTTCTCCTTCACCAGCTCCATCAGCCCCTTCGTCTGCATGAGGAGCCCTCCGGGTGCGTTCACCAGGACCACCTTGGGCCTCTTGGCCTCGATTATCTCGAAGACTCGCTTCTCATCTATTATGATTGCCATAGAACTGACATCCAGATACTCCGGTTTCCAAATTCGGCCTGCGTGGGCCCATTATATACTTCCTGCAGGAATTGAAACGGTCTCTACGAGGGCGCCATTACGCCGCTGGCTCGGCAGGTGCAACTACGGCGTGCTCCAGCTTTACAATCTCAGTGTGGGTCTTCATGGGGAGCTTCGTCGCGGCGGCCCACATGGCCTCCTTCCCCTTCTCGAAGTTCTCCGCCTTGAGGCTGAGCTCGAGCACCTCATCGCCTATGCCCACCCTGGCCGCGAGGCCGATGGGCTTCCCGAAGGCTTTGCGCATCCCTTCCTGCAGACGGTCCGCCCCTGCCGTCGCAATCATCTTGTTCTCTCTGAGGACAAGGTGGGGGTAGCATATGACCTTCAGCAGGAAGTTCTCTTCACCGACAAGAACCACCTTCTTGCTTGCTGCCACCCTGGCTGCTTCGAGGGCGTTGTGCCTAACCTGGACCTTACCATCGGAAATTAGCTTGAACATGAAGTCGTAGTCCAGCCTGCTCTTGCCTGTCGTGAAACGCGCCACCTTGGGGTTGGGCGCGCCAGGTGCGAACTTCTTCGAATAGAACTGCCCCTTCTGCTGGCGATAGTTGGAGCCGTGCATTTCAGGTCAGAACGACCGCGCGCCCGAGACCCCTAATTAAGCTTCAAGCGTCCGACCCGTCTACCAATCGAACTTCGGGGCTTTCTTGTCGGCCTTCCCCCTCGCCTCTGGAGGCTTGTACTTCCAGTCCAGAATCCTTCCCACGTCTTCTTCCGTCTTCGTCCTGACCAGCTTGGGCGGGTCGTCCCTGGTCCACAACCCCTTCGAGTTGATCACCAGGCCCTTGTCCCTGGCCTTGATCGTCATCCCTATCGTGTGCCCCTTCGGCCCGGTCGCCCACATCTGGGTCACCCCCCAGGCGTCCACATTCTGGCAGAGGAACAGGTTGACCTGCACCCCTTTGTAGATGAAATTCGAAATCGTCTCCCCGAACGACGTCACCCTCCCTCTCATCCCCACTACCCTCTGGGTCACCTCGTCTTTCCACAATCCGAAGTTCTTTCCCTTGGGGATGACGGCGAAGTCGACGTCATGGACGATTGGCTCCTTCCTCCTGACGCTCCCGGCGAGGAGGCACTTCCTGTACAGGTCCTCCGTCTTGGACTGGAAGTCCAGGGCTATCTTCCTGGCGTCCTCGAGTCTGATGTCCTTCTTGTACGACAAGCCCGAGCCCTAAACTATCTGGTCCAGCTTGCATTCATCGGGGGTCTTGTCGTGCCTAATCCTGATTACGAAGGGGGCCCTGAGCTTCCTGTCCCTAGTGACCTCCTGGAACCTGACTTCGATCACCAACCCTTTCTTGATCCTCCGCGGGTCGACCTTCTCCACAGTGGATCCAACGTTCCCTAGCTCCACCACATCTCCACTGTCATCGTAGACTGCCACCGACCACGACCGGGCAATCCCTGTCTTCCTCATCTCTGTCGTTTCTACGAAGCCTGTGACGAAGACGTCGATGGTGTCGAACTTCTTGAGCTTCAGCCACGAGCTCGGCTGCCCGTAGCTTGACTGGGGGTTCTTCACGACGACCCCCTCCCGTCCCCCCTTGACCTCTTCGTCCCTCAGCTCGTTGATTCTGTCCACCGAGCGGGCGAGGGTGCAAGGGACCGCGAGCCCTGTCCCCCTGAGTATCTCTTTGAGTATCTTCTTCCTCTCGGTGAGGGGCTTTGGTCTGATGTCCCTGTTGTCCACCTGAAGCACGTCGAAGAGGCGGAGTCCCTTCGCCTCCTTGGCCACATACTCTCCATCTAGAATCATCCGGTTCGGGGAGTGGAGGAACTCAGGCACCCTGGAGAAGACCTGGGGAGTGCTCTTCGGGGTATAAATCCCCCCATGCTTGCTGGAGAGGACCAGCTTGTCCCCACTCTTGAAGAGGAAAACCCTGATGCCGTCATACTTCGGCTCGACGAGACTAGGGAGGGGGTTCTTGCTCAGCCAAGTGCCGAGCTCGAGCTTGACCGCCTTGGAGTAGTTCTCCTGGACGTATATCGGGAGTTCTTCGCTCAATCTGATGCTACTTCGAGAGCACTATCTTCGGCTTCTTCCGAGCGACGGGGACGGCAGGGAGCCTTGACGATCCCTTCTCCTCCGCCAGCGCCCAGGCGTCGTCCAGCTTCAGTATCCCCTCGCTCAGACCCATCAAGAGCCAGAGCCTTCCGTCCTTCCTTTCGTAGGGATAGACGACGCTGGTGTAAAAGTTGTAACCCCTCCCCCACGAAAAGAAAGCCACCAGCGCCATGTCCTTCTCTGTGAGGTACCTGGCGAGCTGAGTGACCCTCGAGTTGGTCTCCCCGACTTTCTTGTCGGTGTCCGGGGCGAGCTGATACACCTCCTTGAATTTGTACTCCGAGACTCTCTCGATGGGGACGAATCCGTCGGGGTCCACTTCGATCTTGGTCGTCCGTTCGAAAGGCTCGACCTCCTCCCCCTCCTGCTTGTCGACGATCTGGTCCAGCGGCACCTCCATCCATTTTCCAGTGAACTCCAATTCGTATTTCAGAAAGTATCGCTTTTCCGTCCTGACGGTTATGGGGAAGTCCCCTTTGTAGCGGACGAACTTCTTCGCCTCTTCAGGGGTGACCTCTTGGACGTCGAGCCTCTCCCCGTTGGGTCCCTCTTTGTAGCGGTAGATTCTCGGGACCTCCCTGCTCACGACCTCCTTGCCGCTCTTCTTCTCCAGCTTGACGACTTTGACCGGCTGGAGGTCCCCATGAGCCTTCGCAGCCCTGAGGTGGTACTCGACGGCGCCCAGCCCTAGTGTGGGGATGTTCAGGCTCAGGACTCCGCGCCATGAAGCACGCGAGACGGCGGCGCTGTCTGCCTGCTTCTCTACCTCGGAGAAGATGTCTTTCTTCGGCATTCTACCCCTTCAGGGCCTTCGCGAGATAATTAAGATTACTAAACTTGGAAGCTCCGAGAAGATTTTTCCGCAGGCCCGGGATGGTAGTCTCATGGAATCCTTTGTCGGGGTCTCAGGCTTCAGCTATGCCAGCTGGAAAGGGACGTTCTATCCAAAGGAGGCGAAGAGCGAGGACTACCTGCGGCTCTATGCCGAGCGCCTGGGAAGCGTCGAGATCAACAGCTCGTTCTATGCCGCCCCGAGCGCGGCGATGGTAAATGGGTGGGCGGCGAAGACGACGGAGCAATTTCGGTTCTCCCTCAAATCTCCCCGGCTCATCACCCACATGTCGAGGCTTGGCGGAGGATCGTACGAAGCCGCCAACAGGCTCTCAGGGACCCTCGAGTCGCTTGGACCCCGAAGGGGCCCCATACTTTTCCAGCTCCCGCCGTTCTCGAAGTTCAACCGCGAGGTCCTCGACGGGTTCCTTTCCCACACCTCAGAGGTGGAGCCGAAGGTGTTCGAGTTCAGGCACGAGTCCTGGCTCGACGAAGCCACCTACGACCTCCTCGAGGAGCATGGCGCAGGGTTCTGTATCGCGGACACCGAGGACATGAAACCCACCCTCAAGGTCACGGGGAGCATGGCTTACTTCAGGCTGAGGAAGGACTCCTACGACAAGGCCGCCATCGATGAATGGTCCACCAAGATTCTCAAAACCGCCGAAGGAGTCGACGAGTGCTACGTCTATCTAAGGCACGACGAAAGTGGGGAGAACGCGCTCCTGGCCAAGCGACTGGAAGAGAAGCTTCATGGCAAGAAATGAGGGTTAGACGGTATTGGAGGCCCTCGGCAGGCGCTTGCCGAGCTTCGTGAACAACACGAACGCCGGGATGGCAGGGATCATCATCAGCGCCCAGGCGAGCAGGGTGTTGCTCGTTGCCTGCAAGGCCGCCCCGCCAAGTGCTGGTGCGAACACATACCCTGCCCCTGCAAACAACCCGAACACCCCGTTGTATGACCCTATCTCTGTCGGCGGGGCAAGGTTCGACGGCAGCGTCATCTGGGGTATGGCAGCGAAGTTCTCACCAATCGTCAGGATCACTATGGCGATTAACACCACGGCGAAGACCCCCCACCCTGACCAACCCAGCCCTAATGCCCCCAAGGTAAGGTATGCCGCGACATAGAGCAGGATGGAAGCGTTGGCCGACGAGGTGTGAAGGTGTCCCGTCGCCCACTTCGTGATTTGTTTCTGTCCCAGGACGACTACCAATCCGTTGAGGGCTAGAGCCACCCCAAGCAAATTGTTGGGGACACCAAGGACAGTCCCGACATAAAGTGGCAGGATGGTAGCCCACTGTGCTTCTGCCAAGGTCGCGAGGAAGAAGGCCAGGCAGAACAGGAGGAATCCCCTGTCGTTAGCCAGTATCCTTGCGCTCTGTCTCATAGACGACGGGCCCTGAGGTGGGGGGCCGCCATCGAGCGAGCCGCCCTTTGCCATGGCCAGATCGTAAGGGGAAGGAGAAAGCACCAGGGTAAGCAACACCACCGCTACTCCCATGATGGCGGAAGCTAGGAACCCCGCGGCAGAATACCCTATGGCGACGGTAAGGTATCCGCCGGCGATAACTCCAGCGACATAGCCACCGTTGAATCCTATCCTCTGCCAGCTGAACGCCTGACTCCGCTCAGGGGTCGTAGTCAGGTCGGCTGTGTACGCCGACAGCGCAGGGCCGGCCAGCGCGCCTCCGGCAAGGTTGGCCAAAGCGGCGGAGATGATGATCCCAGCCACAGATGCATAGAGCATAGAGACGCCCACCAGCCCAATGCTCAACGCCTCGACCCCGAGCATCGTCAGGAACAGCCTGCGTCTGCCAATCCTGTCGGTCACTAGGCCGCCGAAGGGCGAGATAATCAGCGGGATTATTCCGATGACAATGATGAGGAGGCCTATGGTCAGGAAGTCGAGCCCAACCACCCTGCGCATGTAGATCCCGATGAAAGGGGTGAGCATGGCGACCCCGAGGGCTCTGATGGCGGCGCCGAACCCGAGAAACCTGATGTTTCTGTTCAACCTTGGAAAAAGTCCGGGTTCTTCCGATTATAAGGGGGCTCACGTTAAGAGACCACGAATAGGAGATTTGGGGCCCCTACTTTTTCGGCGGAGTCCCGACGTAGAGCCCTCTTCCAGGGGCTAGCGATTTCTTGAGGTACCTCGCCTGTAGGCCCGCCTGCCTCATCAGTTTCAGGAACTCATCCCTTTCGAAAAGGGCCAGTACCATGCGGTCTCTGTATGACCTTATCCCGATTCCTTTCTCTGCCACGACGATTCTCTCATCTATGATTGAGAGACCGTCCTTCACATAGCTGTGGTCCACCCTTGCGATCTTGAGGTCGTCTGAACCCTGAGTCAGCACGCTAACGTGCTCGTCTTCGACCGTCGTCCTTGTGAACCAAGGCTCGATTATGACCACCCCTCCTTCATCGAGATGCCCGGCGAAGTTGCGGAGGGTCCTAGCTAGCTTCGAGTAGGTCCTCACGAATCCGATGGCACTGAAAAGGCAGAGTATTACGTCGAACTTCCTCCCTAGGTCGAAATCTGTCATGTCCCCCAGAATGAATTCGACCCCTCGCACATTCCTTTTCGCCACGTGCAGCATGGCCTCGCTCGCGTCCATCCCGACACAGTCGAAGCGGCCCCGGAGTTGCGCGATGTGTTTCCCCGTGCCGCACCCCACGTCCAGGAGGTCGCTTCCCGCGGATGTCTTGTACCTCTGGATCAGTGACGCGAGTATCTTCCCTTCCTTCTTGTAGTCCTTCCACTCGTAAAGCAGGTCGTAATACTTCGCCAGCTCCTCATACTGGCGGACGCCCTTCGCCACGACTCGGGCCTTGGCCTGGGGGCTAATCGGCTTTTCTAGAAAATGGAAAACGCTTTCATTCTCCGTGGAATATGTGGTTATGCTTGGCGCCTTTGTGGATTTGGGCGATAATCATCTCGGCCCTGGCCTTCGGGATCTTCGTCATCTGGTCTGCGCCCCTCGGAGCCGGCTGGGAGCCCACCTCGCGAAAGCGGGTCAGGAGAATGCTCGAGATGACGGGAGCGGGCCCCTCCGACGTCGTGTACGACCTCGGTTCTGGAGACGGGCGGATAGTCGTGGAAGCGGCGAGAACCTATCACGCGAGGGCGGTGGGGGTTGAGGCAGACCCACTCAGGGTCCTCATCTCCAGGCTGGCCATCTCACTACTCCATCTGAAGGACAGGGTGCGCGTCGTGTGGGGGAACTTCTTCAACGTCGACCTCAGGGAGGCCACCATAGTGACCGTCTTCCTTTCGCAGGGGGCGAACCGGAAACTGGAGTCGAAGCTCCTTGCCGAGCTCAAGCCGGGTACCAGGGTAGTATCACACGTCTGGACTTTTGACGGGTGGACACCCGTCTCGAGGGACGCCGGCCAGAACCTTTCGCTCTACATCATCAAGTAGCTCGCCCGCACAAAGGATAAAGGAACTCGGCTGGCCGAGCGTTCCGATTTGGCGACAGAGGCAGATGTAACGGTCATCGGGGCAGGTATAATGGGGATGGCGTCCGCTTATCACCTGAAGAAGAACAACCCGCAGAAGAGGGTCCTAGTAATCGACAGGTATGGTGGAGCCGGCCAGGGGAACACAGGACGGAGCAACGCCATGTTCAGGAACACATTCTCCTCCCGGGACAACCAGATACTCTCGAACTCATCCATCGATTTCTACACGCATGTCCAGGACGAATTGAAGACGGACGTCGGGCTGCAGAAGATCGGATATCTCTGGCTGATGAACGAAGCCCAGCTCAGCAAGAGCGAGCCTTACCTGCGGCTGATGGAGCGAAGCGGCATCGAGACCGTTACGCACGACAGGCCAGCGCTGAAGCGGCTCCTCCCAAACATGGTGACAGAATTCGACTCTGACGAGGAAGCCGCGCTGATGGACCTCCCCCCCGTGGACGGAGGGGTCTTCGGGCCCAAGTGCGGCAGACTCGACCCGGACAAACTCGTCAGGTTCTACGCCGGCGAGTTCCAGAGGATGGGGGGACAGCTTTTGCTCAACACAGAAGTGACCGCGCTGATGGTTGGGCCTTCGAAGCCCCTTGGCATCGAGGGGGAGCCGTTCGTCTGGCAGGAATCAAAGGTGGACGGTGTGGCGACGAGCAGTTCCGGGGTGGTCAAAGCCGAGACGGTGGTCCTCGCCGGAGGGGCCTGGGAGAACGAGCTGCTCGAGCCGATAGGAATCGAGAGCCACGTAAAGGCGAAGAAGAGGCAGCTCTTCAGCATCCAGTCCAAGGGGGACAAGCTCGACGCCCTTTTCCACGCCAGGGGGTTCAACCCCCTGGGCCTCCTGCCGCTCGTCATCCTGCCGAAGTCCGGGGTGCATTTCAAACCCGTCAGCGAAGAAGGCAACTTCTGGGCGGCCTGCGAGGACCAGGTCAACAGGCCCTTCATCGACCTCCCCGAGCACGACCTCGAGAAATACCAGGCAGAGAGGGAATACTACGAGCGGAGCGTCTACCCGATACTGACTTCTTACTTCCCCGATTTCAAAGGTGTCCAGCTCCGGGCGATGTGGGCGGGCCTCTACTCCTACAACACACTCGACAGCACCCCATTCGCCTTCAGGGAGGGGAACCTCATCGTCGTGGGAGGGGACAGCGGGAGTGGGATTATGAAAGGGGACTCTCTGGGGAGGATAGTCGACGCCCTGTATCGGGGTCAGGACGAGGCGATGCTCTATGGCGAGGTCCCGTACGGCACTGCGAGGATCGGCTTCGAGAAGCGCAGCGTCGAAAGAGAAGAATGGGTCATCTGACCCATAGGTTTTAGCCCGCCCCCATTGGCTCGCTGAACAATGCCCTTCGTCCTCCCGTCTTCCTTCCTCAAGGCGGACAGGCTCATCCTCGTCCAGGCCTTCGGGCGGCTTTCAATCCTAGAGGCGTGCACCGTACTCAGAGGCTCGGTCCGGCAAGCCGAGGCTCCGAGCGACAGGGTTTCTGTCCTTCACGTCGACCACTTCGCGTCCGATCGAATCCCTGAACTCTCCGGGGTCCACAAATGCGCCCCACTGCTCGCCGAGCCTGATTCGACCACAGGGGACCTAACGGGCCTCCTCGACGTCATGACTTCGAACCTCGAAGACAAGTCGAACATCTCTCTCAGCGGGTACGGCATGGACGAAGACGATTACGAAGACCTTGTGAGATCAATCCTCGACGGAGTGAGGGCGTCTGGGCTCAAGAAAGTGAGGCTCCTAAGGCCCACTGCGAACGAACTCCAGGCCGAAAGGGTGCTGGCCAGAGAGGCCTTCGACGTTGTCGCCTTCCCATATCACGACGGGTTTGGCCTCGGCCCCACCGCATGGGTCCCCGACTCCGTCACCATGAAGAAGAGGGGGACGCAGAAGCCGATCCCCCATTCGGACATCGCGATGTCTCCGCGCCTGGCTCGGACCCTGGTGAACTTGGCGGACTTGAAGCCCTGTCAGACCGTCCTCGACCCCTTCTGTGGATCTGGTACCATTCTCATCGAGGCACACGCCAAGTCCATGCGCTGCCTTGGGTTGGATTCCCACGCGGCCAGGGTCCAAGACGCCAGGGAGAATCTCAAGTGGTCAGCTGGAGGAGTGGCCGACCGAGGTTACGACATCAGAAAGGGGGACGCGAGGGACCTCTCGCGGATGCTGAGGGGGACGAAGGTCGACGCAGTGGTCACCGAGCCGCTGCTCCTTCCCAGGTTGAACGCCCGGCCCAAGACCGCCACAGCCCAGGCATTGGTCGAGCAAGCAGCTGGGATTTACAACGATGCCCTCGCCTCGATGGCAGAGACGATACAGTCCGAAGGGAGGATAGTAGTTGTCGTACCTGTCATCCAGACAATGGACGGAGACGAAGTGGCCCTGACCCTGGATGGGAGAAGGGTGGGGCTTCGGCCCTCCCAGCCCGGACCGGTCGGGTTCGAGTATCCGATCAGGCTCTCCTTCGAAAGCACGCGCTGGGTTAGACGTGCCGTCTATGTCTTCGAGCCCCGCTCCTGAGACTGCATCGTCGCGGCCGCCTTCCTGAACACCCCAGACATCAGGTTGAGCTGTGCATCGGTCATCCCCGACGTGGCTGCTATCCTCTTCGCCACCTCGAAGAGGTTTCTCGTTTTGTGGGTCGCCATCCTCGACTCCACCGCCAGGTCGAAGAGACTCCTCGCGAAGACCTCCCTGACCTTTCGTGCCTGACTCCGCTTCCTCGTCTTGCTCCCCCTGGACGCAAGGTAGAGGGCTATCGCCGCGGCATGTCCGATGTTCAAGGCCCTGTACGCCGGAGACGTGTCGATGGTCACAGTCATGTCACACGCGGCAATCTCCTCGTTCGTTAGCCCAGTCGTGTCCCTGCCGAAGACTATGGACGACGTCCTGGCCGACGAGAGGACCTCGTGGAGCCGGTCTGGTCCGATGGTCCTTCGGATCACATTGGATTTCTTCGATGCCCTGACGGCCGTGGTGGCGACGAGGAGCTCGTTCTCCTTCCTCACCTTCTCGAAACTGATAATCACCGCCCTGTCAAGGACTTCTGATGCATGAGAGGCATAGACTGCCGCCACGGACATATCGACCTGCGGTCTGACTAGGTACAGCTTCTCGACCCCGAAGTTCCGGACGAGCCTGGCGACGTGTCCGACGTTCACGGGGCCCTTGGGCTCGACGAGCGTCACGGATACCCCCGGGGGAAGCATGGGCATCCTCCTCCGTCGGATGATAAAGCCCTCACTCCGTCTGCACGGGAACGCAGAGGGCGTGGACCTCCTCCGACTGGAGCGAATACACCCTCCTCTGGCCGAAGCTCTTCGCCCCTTCCATCCCGAGCTCTGCCAGAGCCGAATCGATCCGCCTCCTTCTGAGGGAGAACAGGCGGACGATGTTGGCCACCTCGGCACCCGAGACGCGGACCCTGGGGACAAACGAGGCAACGACCGAGTTCACTCTTGGTTGAGGTGAGAAGGAAGCCCTGCGGATCTTGCCGAGCACCCGGACGTCAAAGCAGAGCTGGGCGAGCGCGGATATCCCTCGGTAGTCCCTGTGTCCGGGCGGGGCTGACAGCTTTCTGACGAAATCCTCCTGCAGCACCACCACCGCCCTGTCGAATCTAGTCCCGCTCAGCCACTGCACGAAGTTGGCCGACTCCGAATATGGGAGGCTCGACACGAGCACGTCGAACTCGGTGGTCCCGTCGAACGCGTCTCCGAGCAGGATCCGGGCGGTGGTCCCATGGACAGCTTCGACTGTCGCCTCGAAGTTATCCTGGTCCAGCTCGTAACCGACGAAGCTCTTCCCCAGATCAGCGAGTACCTTCGTCAGCGCCCCCCGACCGGTCCCGATCTCCAAGACCCTCTCAGAGGGCTTGATGGCTGCCAAAGAGACAATCCCCTTCACTGCCTCCTCGTCGACGAGGTAGTGTTGCCCGAGTCTTCGGCGCTTCATTACTTCTTGACGAAGACGCTGACCCTAGAATCCCCGGCCAGCTCCTCCACGATCCTCTTGGCTATCATCTTGGCCGGCTCCCTCAGCCCGACCCTCTTCTGGACGTCGTCGAACGATGCGAACGGCTGCTTCTCCCTCATTTCCACTATCTCCTTCATGAACGTCTTCCCAATCCCCGGTATCAGCTCGAGGCCGTGCAGCCTGGGGGTTAGGGGCTGGAGGTCGTTGAAGTACGCCACGTACTTGGTCTCGTTCTCCTTCACCAGGTTCTCCACCACCATCGGGAGCGACCCCCTCGCTTCGGGCGAAAGCTCTTCGAAGGTGAGCTTCCCCAGCACACTGACTATCTTCTCCCGCCCCTCCTTCCCTATCTTGACCTTCTCCCCTACCTCGAAATCCTGGTTCTCCATGGCGAGCAGCTCGAGGAGGGTCAGCCTGTCCTCTCCGATGGCCTGCACCATGGGCCCCTCTCTCCCTTTGATGACCACCGACTTCCCCCTAGGCATGAAATCCAAGACGTATGCGAACTCCTCGTACTTCTTGTCCGCTGGCATCATGTTTCCTGAACTGGCTCCTTTTTTTGGGGAATGTCCTAGTATGAGAGGGACCTCGCGGCACGCAAGAGAATCGCAATCGACATTGGTACCCCTCTTCCCTGTGGCTTCAGGGCCTCCCTTGTTATTTAACGCTGTGCTGCTCTAGGATTTTGGATGGAGTATCTTCAGTATCTTCTCGAGCGTCTCAGTGGAGAGCAGCTTCCTCCATCCAGAGGTGAAGGTCCTCAGCTCCTCGACGGACTTTGGCATTATGTTGACCAGCTCCACAGCCTCCTCCTCGCTCAGTCCGGCCTCAGACTCCAGCTCCTTTCTGATCTTCTTGGCCCCATCCGCCTGGGCCTTCGAGAATTTTGTCGTGTAGTCGAGGGTCCTCTTCTGGATCTGGTCTGCCTTTTCAACGTCTATCTTCTGGAGGATCTGGTTCGCTTCCGGGATGGTCAGCAGCTTCTTTACGGCCTTCTCTGACATCAGCTCCCCTCCATCCGGACCACGTGCTCCTTTCTCGCGATCAACTTCTTCACCTTGTTGCCGACGTTGACGTCGACCGTGACGGCCCGCCTCCCGACCTCGGTCACGGTGCCGACGAGCCCGTTGAACCTCCGATGAGGCATCCCCTTCACCTGCGCCGGGTCTATCTTGATCACTACCTTGTCGTTCGGAGAGTACTCTACGAGTAGGCTGCTCAGTCCCTTCTTGGTGGAAGAACTCAGAAGAGACCTAGTTCTTCTCCTCAACCCGTGTGACTTCGGCAAATACGAACTCCCCTATTTCCTTGACTCCGCAGATGTCAAAGCTGCGGCAACCGACTTCAGTTTTTAAGACTTCCGACACTGAGGGTGAAACGAGTTCGCCGCTCACGAATCTCTTGACGGGCAGACCCCCGTCAAGCTCTGCATCTATGAGGAGAGCCCTCCCCTTGGCCTTGGCAGATACCCTGTAGACCGTCTTGACCGTCGGCCTGTTGTGCGGCCTCTCGAACCTGACCTCTGTCTTCCTGAACTGCTTCCTCAGCTCGGCAAGCCCCTCCGCGTCGATCTTGGAACCGGCTCTAGCCCTGATCCTCGTGAGGAACCTGAAAGCAGGCAGCCGGACGGGCTTGGAAGGCAGAACCCTCCCGGCGCTGACCCAGACCGGCCCCTTTCGCAGTCTCGCCCCGAACTTACGCCGGAAGCTCCTCTTCCTGGGGTTCTTGATTTCCACAACGAAAGGCCTCCCCGGCGGAAAGACCCTGCTTTCCCTGTCCTCGCTCCCGAGCCAGGTGAAAATCATCTTCTCGCTCCCGCTGAACCCGGCCAGCTTCCTCCGAAGAGCATCTTCCACGCTTGGCTTCTGCTCGTACCCTGTGTTGCGGCACTCCTTGCACCCTCGCCCCCTGCAGCTCTCGCAGAACGAGCGCCGCTGCGACACTCCCGGAGGCTTAGAGTATCTGCCGTAGAAGAAGACCGGCCTTGACGTCACCAGAACGTCTCCCGCCCCGAAATCCACCAGGAGCGTCAAGTCGGGCCGCCGGCGGTCCAAGGCCTTCCCCAGTTCCGGCGCGAGCTCCGACCCCAGAAGCCTGGCCAGTTGCGTCTTGATGGTCTCCCTCCCCATCAGCTTGAGGTCAGACCTGAGCTCGTCTTCCTTTTCCTGCACCCCATCAGGGACAGAAACACCCACTCCGAACGTGGTGAACTCGAATGCCCTGACGTTCCGGGCGGAGACCCTGACCATCCTTGGGACCATGTCCATGACACCGCCACAGACGAAGCAGCCGCTCCCACGGACGACCTCGAAGGCAGCGGTCCCTGCCCCCTGGCGCTCTGAGCACTTCTGGCAGAGCCTGTAGGTCTGCAGCGCCGTCGGCACCCTACTGGTCGCCCATGCGGCGCATCATCTGCCTCAGCTCCCTTCCCTTGCTCGTCCTCACCAGGCTCTTCATCTGCTTGTACCTCGACAGGAGCTCACGGACGTCCTTCTCGCTCCTCCCCGAGCCCTTGGCGATGCGTTTGAGCCGGGAAGAGTTGATCAGCTCCGGGTCTGTCTTCTCCTCCCCATTCATCGATTGGATGATCGACTTGTAGACCTTGACCTTGTCCTCCGCCTTGTCAAGCTCCTTTGAGTCCAACTGGCCGGAGAACCCTGGGATGTGTTCGAGGACCTTCTTCAGGGACCCGAACTTCTTCATCTGCTCGAACTGGACCAGCAGGTCGTTCATCGTCAGTTTCCCGGACATCATCCTCTGGGCCATTTTCTCGTCCACGACAACCTCGGCATCCTTCACCATCTCCATCAGGGCCTTGAGGTCCCCCATCCCGAGGAGGCGTCCCACGAACCTTGTCGGCGCGAACTCCTCCAGATCGTCAATCCTCTCTCCTGTCCCGATGAAGAATATCTTGGAGCCTGTGGCCGCCGATGCTGCCAGGGCTCCGCCCCCCTTCGCCGCCCCGTCCAGCTTGGTGACGATTATCCCCCCGACCGGCGCAGCCTGATGGAACGCGAGAGCCTGGTTGTAGCACTGCTGTCCGATGGTCCCGTCTATGACCAGGACAGTGTAGTCTGGCTTGACGCCGTTGACCACCTCTCTCATCTCCTGCAGTAGGCCCTTCTCCTCCTTGTGTCTCCCCGCCGTGTCAATGACCACCAGGTTCATCGTTCCCTCGAAACTCTTCCTCCCCTCTTTCGCAATCTTCACGGAATCCTTCTCCTTCTCGTCGCTGTAGACCTCGACCCCCGATGACGCGACTAGGGTCTTCAGCTGGGTGACCGCACCCGGCCTGAAGGTGTCCGCTGCGACCACTCCGACCTTGAACCCGCGTCTGGAGTAAAGGCGCGCGAGCTTGGCAGTGGTGGTGGTCTTGCCGGACCCCTGTACGCCGAGCATGACGAGTACGTTCGTCTTCTCCTTGTTCAGCTGGAGGCCCCCCTCGCCCCCCATCAGGCGGGCGAGCTCCTCGTAGAGTATCGAGACTATCTGGTCCTTCTTGGTCACGCCGCCAGGCGTCTTTTCCTCTAACGCCCGCTTCTGGACTCGCTCAGTGACCTCCAGGGCGATCTTGACGTTGACGTCCGATTGGATGAGGGCCCTCTGCAGGTCGCGGACGAACTCCTTGGTAACCTTCTCATCGACGACGATAGAGCCTACAAGCTTCTTCACAGCGGCTTGGAGCCCTTCTCTCAGCGAATCGAGCATCGAAACTCCGACCCTGCTCCGTCTATTTAATACCTTGAGAGGATGCCAAGGCCCAGTGAGTTGAGACGAGGGTAGGCACGCTCTTTTCGGGGGGAAAGGACTCGACGTACGCGGCCTGGGTCGCTTCCAGGGAGGACGAGCTCGCATGCCTGGTGACGCTCTTCCCGAAATCTGACATGTCGTACATGTTCCATTTCCCGAACCTCCGCTGGACAGGCTTGCAGGCGGAGGCCATGAGAGTCCCTCTGCTGACCGAGGAGACGGAGGGGGTCAAGGAGGAAGAGCTCGAAGACCTCGAGCGGGCCCTGTCGAAGGCGAGGGCCCGATTCGACCTGGGCGGGGTCTACACCGGCGCTCTTGCCAGCGTCTACCAGAAGACCAGAGTCGAGAGGATATGCGGCTCCCTAGGACTGAAGTGCATCTCGCCGTTGTGGGGGATCGACCCTGAGACCCACCTCCGCCGACTCGTCAAGGAAGGGTTCTCCATGATCATGGTCAGCGTCTCAGCCCTGGGTCTGGACCAGAGCTGGCTCGGACGGAAGCTCGACGATCCTGCCATAGACGAACTCGTGGCCCTGGGAAGGAGGTACAAGTTCCACGTCGGTCTCGAAGGCGGCGAAGGGGAGACCTTCGTGTTGGACGCCCCTTTTTTCACCAAGCACATCGAAATTCGTTCGACCGAGAAGCACTGCAAGGCCGACTCCGGCTATCTGGAAATAATCAATGCCGTGCTGTCCCCTAAGGGCGGGGCTAGAGCGGCGGCCTCGTCCCCAGCGTCAGAGTTATCGTCAAATGGGAGCCGGCTCTGATAATGCCCAACTCGACGACCTGACCGGAAACGGCGTGCTCCTGAAGCCAGCTGGACAACGCATCCCCGTTTGCTATCCTGGTGCCATTGGCCGAGACAATGATATCACCGCCTATGTAGTACTGCGTCCCGTCGACCGTCTTCACGGTGGTCCCCGACTTCAACCCTGCCTGGGCCGCTGGCCCGCCCTGCACCACGCTCTCAATCAGGGCCCCATAGGTGTAGTTGGTCCCGCTTGCCTGCGCTAGGTCGTAGTTCATGTCGGCTTCAGTTATGCCCATGTAGGGGTGCATCGTGTAGGACCCTGTGGAGATGAGCGAAGGCAACTCCTCGACGATGGTGTCCGAGGGTATCGCGAACCCTATGCCCTGAGACCCGCTTACGATGGCAGTTGTTATCCCGACAACCTTCCCTTGGGCGTTCAGCAGCGGGCCCCCCGAGTTCCCAGGATTGATGGGAGTGCTGATTTGGATGACGTCGGCTATAGAGAAGTTTCCAGATGTTTCGTCCTGAAGCGTCCTCCCGAGCTGGCTCACTAGCCCCTCTGTCAACGACCCGGAAAGACCGTAGGGGTTCCCGATGGCCACCACCGGCTGGCCCACCCGGAGCCCGGACGAGACGGCGAAAGTGAGCGGATAGAATACGCTGGCGGGAGCTCCTGACACCGTCAGCACGGCCAGGTCGCTGTAGGGGTCTGACCCTATGACAGTCCCTCTGTACGCGTTCCCGCCTTGGAATGTCACGGAAATGTTGACGTCGTTCTGCACGACGTGGTAGTTCGAGACCACATAGTATGAGCCTCCCTCTTGCACGACGAATCCCGAGCCCTCTACCTGCTGATAGGCGGTCCCGAAGACGGACGAAGTTGGCTGCAGCCCCTGGATGGTGACGACGCTCATGTTGGCGTAGTCGTAGATCAGTGTGGTGTTGATTCCGGTGGAATTGCCTGAGGGGATTCCTGATGTGCTGGTGCTGTTGGCTGAAAGGAGTTGAAGGAGGGTTGACCTCTCTTGCTGGAGCGAAGAGATGGAGCTGGTTAGTGCTGAGATGCTCTGGCTATTCTGGGTATATTCCGAATAGTAGAGCACGGCCAACGTCGCCGATACTATGAGGAGGACAACTACCACTGCCACCAGCGGACCTCGACGCGATTGCTGGGGTGCTTGTTGTGCTAGCTCCATTTCATTCCTCTCCTGCCATGCTTCTTGGGTATGTTTCCCCGGGTCTTCTTATCCTTGGTGTACCATCGGTACGTATCTGAAGTAACTGCGCACATTGAATTTGGTGCGTTGGTACACAATCCTAAAATACGCAAAATGGGTTTTTCTGCTAGAGTTGCAGGAAAAAGACGCCAAGCCACGGCGGAGCAACCTTAGAATCAGTTTGGCGGTGCTCTTGCTGGTCACAGCTGGTCTGACCCTCCCTCTGTCCTCGCTCGGCGTCGCTTCCGTCTCCGCCTCTTCTGTGACTGGTGCGGCATCTGGCGTCAGAGTCGTGGTGGTTCAACAGGCCGATCTATTTCACGGAAAGGTCGTGTTGGATGGCGTGGCATCGGTGGTTGTGGTGGCACCACCCTCGGCTGAAGGCTCACATCAGGTGGACGAGTTTGATGTGCTCAAATCGCAGCCCTCAACAGGTGGGTCGTCTGCCGGAACCATAGTCAACGGGTCCCTCGATGGGGTCGCCCACGGCTATTTCCACGCGCAGAAACTTGGTTTTGCGCTCGGGCCTTCTACGGAACAGGGACAAGGCTACGGGCTTTCTGCACAATGGCTCTCCAACGGGGCCATGCCGAGGGCATGGTCCATAGGCGAAATGGCGCTCGTCCCGGTGCCAACTTCTGCGACCTCATCTGTCACCGCAGCTGTCCCCAAGGTGTGGTGGGACTTCTTCCAGAGGAGATCGAAATTCGAAATATACGTAGAGATTCTTGAGCTGATGAAACGAGGACCGATGACGCCCTTCGAGGTCGCTTTCTACGCGAGACTCAACCACAAGCGCACCAAGGAGTATGCCGAGTTCCTAGCCGAGGCTGGCTATTTGCATCCAGTGACCGAAGAAGGGAGGGCCCTGTATGCGTTGACGAAGGACGGCATAGGCTTCTTGGATGGACTGCAGTCTCTGCTGGCAAGGCCCGGGATCATCCAAGTCGCCAGCCCTGGCTATCAGCGCGACTTCTGAGGACCGCAGGCGCGGCGCCGCAAAGACCTATATCGCGAAGCCGTCTAAACCACAACCGCTCTAGATGAAGGGGTTTTCGGGAAGAGCCGTCTGAGGTATCCGATGAAGAGCCAAACCGTCGATAGAGCATACGAGCCTTTCAGCGTCCGAGAATCGGGACCTGCAACTGGAAGAGACCGACCCCGCTGGCCCGCCTGCAACAGCAAGGACTCCCGGGCCCTGCGCTTCTGCAGAATTCGTGGGCCCCCGATTCACACACTCCACATGACTTCATAATACTGGGCGGGAATCTACGTGGTAATCAAGCGCTCCGAATGGGAATCAATATTCAACAGACATTCGTATGGGCTCGCAATAAAAAATCGGTGGGGGAGAGCCCCTGGGCTCTCCATCAGACTGGAAGCGAAGTTGCGGAGACTATTCGCGTTTTGGTTCTGGATCTGAGGATGAAGTACCCCGTTGTGACTATCGCCAGCCCAGCGACAATGGTGACAGCCAAGAGGCTGGTCGAAGCCGAAGTCGAGGCAGGTGTCGGAGCCAGTGTCAGAGTGTCGCCAGAGGCGTTGGCGTAGCCCTGGGTTGTGACGACTCCCGACGGATCAGAGACCTCCGAGAGGGAGTACTTCTGGCCGTTGATGTCAGCGGATACCGAGAAGTTGTCCTGTCCTGATATGGTCTTGGAGAATGTCGTTGTGTTGGTGGCAGAGTCGTAGTTCTTGGTCCAGGTGCTCAGGGGGGCGTCGAGAGCGGAGAAGTTGAGTGTGGGTCTGTCCCAGATGCCGTAGTTGCCGAAGGCGTTCACGAGCCAACCCGCCGCGTACGCGTGGCCGCTCAGCGAGTTCTCCATGGCCGACCCGGCGAGGTTCACGTCGATGTTATGGCCTTCGAGGGGGAAGTCCATGGCTCCCCTGACGATGAAAGCGCGCCAGCCCAGGTTCGCTGTCACTGTGCCGTTCGCGACGCTGAAAGCTCCTGTCACAGTCGCGTTAACATCCGTTGTCTTGACAATGACCAGGGTCGTGGTGTTGCCGTTCGCCATATACTGCAGCGAAACTGAGACGTTGGACACTGAGATGTGGTGGTCCCAGTCGTCGAAGCTGCCCTGTAGCTGCTGGGTGCCCAAGTCGTTGCCGTCGAACTTGCCCGTCAAGCTCAGCGACGAACTGACGTTTTTGAGGGAGTTCGAAATCGTGGAATTGGATGGATAGGTGAAGGCGATTGTGGTGGTGCTCACGCTGTCCAGCGTGGCTTGCCCTGTCGTCGGGTTCAGGTTCACGGTCAGGGTGGACGCCGAAGCCAGCGGGCTGAATGAGATGAGAACGATTGCGATGGTTGCGAGTGGGAATATTTTCTTGAATTCAGTCTTCATTAGAACCAAAACTCCGCCCTCCGAGATTAAACCTACGGTTTTGAACGGGGTACATCGCATAGAACTTCAGATTTGTACGGTTTCGGTCTCGAGAATCAGAAGGGCTTTGTGTCCTTAGCTTCCGCCCTTTACGCGCATTATCCTGTTGCGCCCCATCATCGACCAGTACTCCACCTCAGCCCCCGGGGATAGGTTCCCGCTCAGCTCCGCCATCTCTACGGCTGTAGGTTTGGGAGTCTCGAGGACCTCGAAGTTCTCAAGATCCATGATCTGGACAGTGTTGTCCGTTATCGAGGTCACCTGCCCGGACCTTTTGTCTATCATGGGGACGTCGATTCTGGACTCCGCAGGCGAAACGTAGCTCTTCTTGTTCCCGGTGAACAGGGAGATGGCGACAAGCCTCACCTTGGCGCTCCCGTGCTTTCCGGGCTTGAAGTGCTCCCGGCTCACGATCTTGCAGGGTTCGCCGTCTATGATGATGTAGCTCCCCTCTTTCAAGCTCCCCAATTCAGCAGGTCTACTGCTCAAAGATTAGCGGCCTGCCTCGCGATGCAAACTAAATAAACGTCTCACTGAAGACCAACCTGCACCGATTAATGATTTCGCAACAGACGACCGGAGCTCCCGTCCTAAGGCAAGATTGAATCGTTGAAGGAGCCCACCTTTGTCTGAGCCTGCATACGTCCTCGATTCCACCGCATTCTATGCCGGCATACCATACCAGGGGAGCGGGCGATACTACACCACCTACCTAGTGCTGGAAGAGGTCAAGCACCACAACGTCGGCTCATCACTGATACATACCCGCGTCCAGGTCACCGAGCCATCCCCAGAGTCTCTGAGCAGGGTGAAGACCACCGCTGCGAAGACAGGGGATATCGGCGCCCTCTCACAAACGGACATCTCACTTCTTGCCCTCGGCCTCGATCTCATGGCCGGAGACGGCGGGGTCAACATCGTGTCCGACGACTTTGCAGTCCGGAACGTAGCCGAAGTTCTATCGATCCCGCTGGCCCCGACCTCGATGAAAGGAGGGGAGTGGAAGAACATCACTTGGAAGATCTACTGCAGGGGGTGCGGGAAGACCTACACCAATCCGAAGCTTACAGTCTGCCCTGTCTGCGGGACGCAGCTGGTCAGAAAAGCATCGACCAGCTGACCGCGACAATCATTCAGGCTTGAAATCCTTCAAGTAGTTCGCAACCGCCGCCAGGTGCGGATTGTTCTCTGCCTTGCGCAGGCGGACGCTGTAGTTCTGGTTCCCTATGTTTACGGGAATCTGATTCTGAAAGGGAATCCTCGTGAACATGATCGACGCGTAGTGGAGCCTCCCCTCGAGGCTCTCCTTGACGATGTCTTCGGTCGGGGGCATCGCCGCTATGACGAAGGCTATCCCGTCTGCCCAGTTGATGCTAGGCTCGGCGTGTACTGGGCTGGCCAGGGCCTGCCTCACCATGTCTTCGAAGAGAACCTGACTCGGCTGTTCGATGATCTCATGAACGACCATCTCTTTGTAGGGAGCGTAGGTCACCTTGATCAAGGCGGATTGTCTCCCCTTCATTCCTCCAAATTATAAGACTCCTCTCATCCGGCCGAGGGCTCCAAGGACAGTCTGAGGTTAACTCCACTATACTAACTAAGTCAGAAAAGCCTACTATGCTTAAATATGGATGTACACATTTAGTTGTATAGTGGATAGAATTTGAGTTACCCTAGAACATCTGCACTTCAAGTTTCGGACAGATGCCCCCAGTGTGGGAAGAGGACACTGGTAGAAGACGTCAACTCCGGTGAGCTCTCCTGCAGCAACTGTGGCTTCGTGGTCACCGAGAAGTCTGTGGACCAGGGCCCCGAGTGGCGCTCCTTCAGCGACGAAAAGGGAGAGGACAGGGCTAGGACCGGTGCCCCGACCTCGATCACCTACAGGGACATGGGGCTCTCGACGATGATAGGCCGCTCGAACAGAGACGCTTCCGGCCGCGCCCTCAATTCCCCGATGCGCAGCACCATCGACAGGCTGAGGAAGTGGGACAACAGGTCCCCGGCGTTCGGCAACCAGGAGAAGAACCTGAGCATAGCCCTCCGCGAGCTGGACAAGATGACGGACAAGCTCGGAGTCTCGCAGGCAGTAAAGGAGCGGGCAGCGTACATCTACAGGAAGGCCCTCGAAAGAGGACTTCTCAGAGGACGCTCCATCATCGGTATATCGGCCGCATCGCTCTACGCAGCAATGCGTGACACCGAAACCCCCCGGACCCTCAAGGACATCGCCTCCGCCAACAACTTGGACAAGAAGGCTGTCGCCAGAGACTACCGCATCCTCCTCAGGGAGATGGACATGACGATGCCAGTCGCCGACGCGGCCAGGAACGTCAACAGGATAGCCTCGCGCGTGGGCCTCTCGGAGAGGGTGGCCAGGAAGGCCATCGAGATAGTAAGGATGACCGAGCAGATGGAAATCTCCGCCGGCAAGTCCCCGATGGGGCTGGCCGCCGCTTCCCTCTACCTGGCCGGCGTCATCGAAGGCGAGGTCAAGACCCAGAAGGAGATCGCAGAGGCCGCAGGCGTCACCGAAGTCACGGTCCGCAACAGGTACAAGGGGCTGCGAGCCGACCTCGGCCAGCAGCTCGGGCTCCAGACGGAACCCCAAATAGTCGCCCATTAGGCGGCCAACGAGTTGCGGTTCTACATCGTCGACGTCTTCGCTGAATCGAAGTACTCAGGGAACCAGCTCGCCGTCTTCAGGGACTGCGCGAACCTGACCACCACAGAGATGCAGAGGATAGCCCAGGAGATGCACTATTCGGAGACTACTTTCATGACTTCCGAAGAGCCCCGCGACGGCGGATACGACGTCAGGGTGTTCACTCCTGCCTTCGAGCTGCCGTTCGCCGGCCACCCCACCCTCGGGACCGCATACATCATCCAGACGCAGGTCATCGGCAGACCCGTCGGGAAAGTGGCGCTGAACATGAAGGTGGGCCAGATCCCGGTCGCATTCTCCTACAAACACGACACGCCGGACGTCCTGTGGATGACTCAGAAGACACCGACCTTCGGCAGGACCTTCGATAGGGGCCGCATCGCGAAGATATTCGGCCTCGCGACCTCCGACATAGATCCGAAGTTCCCTATCAGGCTCGTCTCCACCGGGGTCCCTTTCGTCATCGTCCCGCTGAAGGGGCTCAAGGCGATCAAGAAGATTAACGTCGACCACCAGGCTCTGAGGAAGCTGTTCAAGGAGACAAAATCGAGCGTGATCCTGGTATTCAGCCCCGAGACGTACTCGAAGGATAACCAGCTGAACGTCCGCGTCCTCGGCGTCCCGGAGAACATTTCTGAAGACCCAGCGACAGGGTCGGGGAACGGATGCCTTGCCGCATATCTGGTCAAGGAACGTTATTTCGGCACGGATGAAATCGATATCAGGGTCGAGCAGGGGTACGAAATCGACCGCAGGTCGCTGCTTCTGCTCAGAGCGAGGAAGAAACCCGGAGGCATCGAGGTCAACGTCGGCGGCCGGGTCCAGTTCATAGCGAAGGGAGAATTTCCAGAATAAGGTGGACCGGGGGGGAATTGAACCCCCGACCTTCCGCGTGCGAGGCGGACGTTCGTACCGCTGAACTACCGGCCCACAAGAATGCGCCCTCGACCCTTTACTAGTTTAAGGATTAGCGGCATCCATCCTCCTTCAAGCCCCAGAAACCCTTTTGCGGGACTCTCTTGGCGGCGAATCCAAGTTGCCCCGCACCGACCTCGAGGATAGGCTGTTCTGGCTCGCAAACGAGAAGGAGATCAGGAACGCTCAGACCACCGATTCTTACTTCCTGCACACCAAGAAGATCCTGCAGAGGAACAACATAGACTCCCGGGTCGTGATGGAAGTCTTCGCCCGCGACGTGCCGTACCCTGACAACTGGGGGGTGCTGACGGGAGTCTACGAGGCCGCGAAGCTCCTCGAAGGTCTCCCCATCGACGTCTGGTCCTTCGACGAGGGGTCCGTGTTCGTGGCTGACAGGAACTCGGCCATGTACGAGCCGCTAATGACAATCGAAGGCAGGTTCTCCGACTTCGTCGAGTACGAGAACCCGCTGCTGGGCCTGCTGTCGTCTTCCACCAGCGTCTCTACCAGGGCCGCGAAGTTCAGGCTGGCGGCTGGGGACAGGCTCCTGCTGAGCTTTGGGACGAGGCGGGTGCACCCAGCACTAGCGCCCATGGTCGAGAGGGCGTGCTATGTCGCAGGCTTCGACGGTGTATCGAATGTCCTTGGGGCCAGGCTCCTCGGGCTCGAACCCTCGGGGACCATGCCTCACGCGCTGGTCCAGATCCTTGGGAGCCAGGAGAAGGCCTGGCGCATGTTCGACGAGGCGCTCCCCAAGGGGGTACCGAGGGTGGCGCTTGTTGACACGTTCTGGGACGAGAAAACTGAATCGATTAAAGCCTTCGAGGTGCTCGGTCCGAAGCTTTGGGGGGTGAGGCTCGACACCCCGGCCTCCAGGCGCGGAGACTTCGTAAAGATAGCCGAAGAGGTCAGGTGGGAGCTGGACATCCGTGGGGGCAAAAAGGTCAAGATCATAGCGTCAGGGCGGCTGGACGAGGAAGAGATCGCCAAGCTCAACCCGGTCGTAGACGGCTACGGGGTCGGAACCGCCGTCGCCTACCCTCCTGTCATAGACCTGAGCGCGAAGATCGTCGAAGTGAAGGACGGAACGAAGACAGAGTTCAGGGCGAAGCGGGGCGGCCTGGGCGGACGAAAGACGGTGACGAGGTCAACGGGGTTCAAGGACACGGTCTCCCTCGACACCAAGGCGGGGCGGGCCGGCTCTCTGCTGAAGCCTCTGCTCAAGAACGGGAAGTTGGTGGCGAACTTCGAAAGCGTGGGGGACCTGCGGGCGAAGGTCCGCGGGGACATCGAAGAACTGAGGACAGCAACCCCGTCTATCCTGTGGAGGTGAACCCTATGCGGTCGGCCCTGTTGGTCGTTGATGTCCAGAGGGACTTCTGCCCAGGTGGTTCTTTGGTTGTGAAAGAAGGGGACCAAGTTGTGCCGGGGCTGAACTCCGTCATCGGGGCCTTCGAAAGGTCGGGCCTCCCCATCTTCTTCACCAGGGACTGGCACCCAAGGGACCACATCTCCTTCAAAGATCAAGGGGGTATGTGGCCTTCGCACTGCGTCCAGGGCACGCCTGGGGCCGAATTCCATGCCGACCTGTTGGTTCCAGCAGACGCATCTGTCATCAGTAAGGGGGACCAAAGCGACGCGGAAGCATACTCTGGATTCCAAGGCACCGACCTGTCTTTGAGGTTGCGGAACCTTGGGGTGAGCCGGATCTTCCTCGGCGGTTTGACGACTGATTACTGCGTCCGGCAGAGCGCCCTCGACGCCCGTCAACTCGCCTTCGAGGTGGAAGTCCTCAAGGACTGCATCAGGCCGGCGGATGTCCAACCTGGGGACGGCGACAGAGCGCTCGAGGAACTGGAGAAGGCAGGCGTCAGACTCACGACATCAGGGGCGGTCCTCAAAGAATTGGCGGCACGCAGCAGAGGCATCACTTCGTGTGAGAAATAGAGGAATATGGACTGCCTGGATCTCTAGGGCAATTGCCCAATCAGTCCTGCTGCTTCTTCTTCACTCCAAGCCTTCAGGGTCGTAGTTCGTACGTTCCCTTGGCTGCCAAGCATATAGAGGAATTTCTGAGCTGCGGCGTCGTCGGGGAACTCGCTGACGGCAACCAAGTCATATTTTCCCATCGTGTACCACAGCCACATCTTTCCGCCCAACTTTTGTGCTGCTTCCCTTGCCGCTTTGGCTCTCTTCGGCGACTCCTTGACACTCCGTATTCCTTGGTCAGTCCATTTCACCAGGGAGATATAGGCAGGCATAGGGCTTCCAAATCTCCTAGACCTATTTCAGCCTTCACCAGCCAAGCGAGAGTAACCGCCAAATCAGAGCATCAATCAAAACAGTCGTACTCGAAGATCCCAGAGCTGTAAAGTCTGTGATTATGGCCTGACACGCGAGCAATACTGTCATCATCCTGGCTTGCGCCAGTCCTGATCGCCCGTCGAAGCACGCTGCGTGCCAGACCGAACGTTTCGGCTGATTTCTCTATTTATCCGTTCGGTGGGTTGAATTGTTCTATCTGTCACTGACCACATGTGTGATTTGTCCACTCGATTTTATTAACTTCGGGCACCTCATATTCGAGCCTTGACCGATGCCCTGAGCGAGGAGACAGAAGAGTACGCCAGCTGGTGGAAGGCCCTAGCCAGGGACCCGGACTACTACACCAACACCGAGCAGGGCCAGAAGGAGCTAGCGGACATGATCCGCAAGGAGTCCGAGCGGCTCCTCGAGGAAATAGGGAAGTCAGTCAAGCGCACCAAGGAGATAATCTGGCTGTCGAACTACTGCACAGCCTGCCGGTACTACAAGTCCGAGGGGAGGAAGATGTCGTGCAACAAGTGGCAGGTGCGGATCGTTAAGCCGTTCTACGGCAAGGCTATTCTGAAGCAGGTCGCCTCGAGGGCAGGCAGCGACGAGAAGGAGTTCGTGGTCGAAGGAATCGACTGGGACTCCCGGTGGAAGGAGGTGTCCGAGAGGATTGTGGACATGGCGGTGAGCATGGTCAACGGCGGTTACCCCTACTTCTGCTATAAAGGCAAATGAATCCCCAAGCCCCTCAGTAGCCCCATGGCATTGTAATGTGAGAAAGGGCTCATGAGCCGTGGGCCCATGTCGTACTGGGCCGAGGAGCCGGGCGCACCCCAGCCAGCTCCCTGAATTGGGAATCGTCTGCCAAGGTTAAGAGCACCCGCCGGAGAATGAGGGCGAAGCAAGATGCCAATAGCCCTGAAAGTCAAAGACGCCATGGACAAGAAAGTGTTCTCCTTGGACGTAAGCGCGACCGCGGAGGAAGCGATCAAGATGATGATCAAGAACAACGTCTGGTCCCTTGTCGTGGAGAGGCAGGGTCGTCCCGAAGGGGTCGTGACGGAAAGGGACATCATTCGGAGGTGCCTCGGGAAGGGGCTATCTCCCTCCAAGACCTACGTCGGGGTCATCGAATCCAGGCCTCTGATTACAGTGGGAAAGGATGCGACCATCAGAGACGCGATGGAGCTCATGTCGGCCAAAGAAATCAGGCGCCTCTTCGTGATGGATGACGGAAAGATTGTCGGTCGTATCACTCAGACCGACGTCTTCCAGAGCACGCTATCGCTGATCGAGACGTTGTCAGGGCTCGAGGACGAGCCCTAGGCAGAGGCTCCGCGCAAAGGAACGTTTACTTAGAGTCCCTGCCCCTAACAGCCAGTTGTCCGAAGAAGCCCTCCCTCCAAACCAGGTCTGGGGGAAGAAGTTCGTCATCTACGCCGCTCTTGGAATCCCGAGGATAGATCCCAGCCAATGGAAGCTCAAGGTCGACGGTCTGGTCACCGCCCCCCAAGAGTATTCCTACGACCAACTCACCACCCGTCCGCAGGACGGCAACGTACGGTCGTTCCATTGCCTAGTTCCTGGCAGTATGGTCTATGCGAACCCAGAGCCCAAGGGAATCGAAGAGGTCAAGCTTGGAGACTACATAGTGGGCAGAGACGGGCTAAAACATAAGGTTCGGAAGCTAGTGCACCGGACCCACAATGGTCATGTGGTAGGCATAAAGGCATCCTATCTTCCGCCAGTCCTGGTGACGCCAGAGCATCCTGTTCTCACCATCAGAGCGCACCCCGGCGAAGGCAAATCTCGAAGTAGGCGCAGAGAGAAGACATTCAGTGACAATCCGTCTCCGGTCTGGTCTAGGGCAGACGAACTCAACTTAGGCGACTATGTGTTCTTCCCCAAGTATCGACAGATTTCCAATCAGGAATTTGTCCGGATTGGGAATCAACGGTTGAAGATTGACGAGAAGCTCGCTTCCGTTCTGGGTTGGTACGTTGCCGAAGGGTCGGGGGCCGACAGCGAAAGGAGAGGGGTGGCATTCTCCCTAAGCAACGAAGACGACGACGAGGACATTAAGAAGCTGAGGTCGGACCTGTCAGAACTGTTCGGCGCGAGAACCTCAATCTATGGGAACCAAAGGGGAACGCTACGGAAGATTGTCGTAACCTCAAGCAAGACAAGAGAACTTTCTCGGACTCTGAAACTTTGGTGCGGAGACGAGGCCGAATCCAGGAAGATACCAGATTTCATTTTGAATTCAAAGAGACCAATTCTTCGGGCGTTCTTGGACAGCTACTTCAAGGGAGACGGATACTCACCTGTCTATACCGGAAGGAACGACAGGCGGAGCGATTTCATTGACGACACTACTTCATCACAAATTCTTGCTTACCAACTCATCTTGGCCTTCTCGAAGCTGGAGATTCCGGCTGCCGTAGTCAATCACCCAGGTTCTGTCAAAGACGCTTTCAGCATTCGGGCACGAGGGGACAAAGTAAGATTGCTATTGTCCGACTTCCCAAGTCTGAATAAGATTAACAGATTCCATTATTGGGAAACTCCAGACGGCTTCTATTATCCGATACGAAAGTTATGGGAAGAGGATTATAGCGGGACGGTATACGATTTCCAAGCGCCCGGATACACGATGCTGTCGCCTTTCGTAACGCAGGACTGCGTGACCCGCTGGAGCATCAAGGACGTTGCTTGGGAAGGGGTTCTCCTCAACAAGCTCCTTTCTCTTGCCGGGGTCAGCCCGGATGCCAAATGGCTGATGTTCCACTGCGCCGACGGCTACACCACGCCCGTCCCTCTGGAGGACGCGCTGAAGGACGACTCAATCCTGGCCTTCAAACTGAACGGCAAGCCTCTCAGCGCCGAACAGGGGTTCCCTGCGAGACCGTTCATCCCTGGGCTCTATGCATGGAAGAGCGCCAAGTGGGTCAACAGGATGGAGCTGATCCCCGACTACCGGGACGGGTACTGGGAGATGTACGGCTACCACGAAAGGGCCGACATCTGGGAGGAAGAGCGGTTCAAGGGTCATTCAGGTTCGCCCGTCAAAAGGAAAGCGTACGGTACGGCATAGCGGAAGCGGTCAGTTGAATCTGGGAGACGCAATCAGGCCCCGGGTGCTCTTCACGAATCTGACTGACTCGTCGTCCCCACTTCTGACCGACTCGGTGCAGCCTGCGCAGAGCCACCATACCATCTGCCGTCCTCCAGATGTCACCCACACAGTGTTGAGAGGTCCCGGGTTCTCCTTCTCGTCCTCCTCCCAGCAGTGTTTGCAGATCGTCGGACCCAATCTATTCGAAGCCTGGTTGTAGAGCTCGTAGTTCCCTGGCATGTGGGCCTGACGCACCTCTGTCAAGTCACCGACAGAAAGGCGCGACGAGTAATGAAGTTTTGCAGGGAGGCTCCGAGCTTTATTACCCACTTTCATGCCCCTGAATCGCCGGTGCCATCGCAAGATTTCGGCAAACTGAAGCTCCTGATCGGGGGGGACTGGGTCGTATCCGAGTCTGGGGAGTCACGTCCGATCTTCAATCCTGCCGAGGGGAGGCAGATTGCCCAAATCCCGTTCAGCACCAAGGAGGAGGTCGGTCGTGCAACTTCTGCTGCGGCAGGCGCATTCGAGGCTTGGAAGGAGACGACGGTCGGGGAAAGGGTCCAGTACCTTTTCAGGCTCAAGGAGGTGATGGAAGCCAACGCCGAAGAGCTCGCTACCCTGAACACCCTCAACCACGGCAAGACGCTGACAGAAAGCCGAGGGGACGTGAGGAGGACAATCGAGAACGTGGAGGCTGCGATCTCCTTAGCCTACACCAATGCGAAGGGCTCCAACATCGACCAGATTTCAAAGGGGGTGGACACCCAGACCACCAAGGAGCCACTGGGGGTCTTCGCAATCGTATGCCCCTTCAACTTCCCACTGATGATCCCGTTCTGGTTCCTTCCGTATGCGATCGTGCTCGGCGACACCGTGGTCGTCAAGCCCAGCGATCTAACTCCGGTCCCCATGCAGAGAATGGCCGAACTCATCCACGATGAGGTAAAGCTTCCTCCAGGTGTGTTCAACATGGTCCACGGCGGCGCTGAAGTAGTGGAGTCGCTCATCAAGAACGATAGCGTCAGAGGTGTGACCTTCGTCGGGTCGACCCCTGTCGCAAAGACGGTCTACCGGCTCGCAGGGGAGGCGGGGAAGCGAGCTATAGCGAACGGAGGGGCGAAGAACAGCATAGTGGTCACGAAGGAGGCGAGGCTAGACACCGCAGTCCCGGCTATTGTCTCCTCATTCTTCGGCAACACGGGGCAGCGCCGCCTCGCGGGAGCGAACCTGCTGGCCGTCGGTCCCGTCAAGCAAGAGCTCATCGAAAAATTCTCAAGAATCGCTGGGGCACTCAGGGTCGGCAACGGCCTCTCTCCGCAGACCGAAATGGGGCCCGTGGTCTCGAAAAGGGCAAAGGAAAGGATCGAGTCCCTCCTGCAGAAGGGCATCGACGAGGGAGCCAAGGTGGTCAGCGACGGGCGGGGCGCCATGGTCCAGGAATATCCCGACGGCTACTACCTGGGCGCCACGGTCTTCGACGGTGTCTCCCCCGAAATGACCATCGCGAAGGAGGAGATATTCGGCCCTGTTGCCAGCACAATGCAGGTAGACAGTCTGGACGCAGCCATCGACACCATAAACACCAGGACGAAGTTTGGAAACATGGCAAGCCTCTTCACCACTGACGGAGGACAGGCGCGAGAGTTCAGAAGGCGGGTCCGCGCCGGGAACATCGGGATTAACATTGGGGTGGCGGCCCCTTCGGCCTACTTCCCGTTCGGGGGGATGCGCGAATCGTTCTTCGGGGTCCTGCACCCGCAGGCGGACTCGGTTGACTTCTTCACCGACCGCAAGGTAACGATTTCCCGCTGGTAGGGCCTACTTCGTCGTCAGGTGGGTCTGCCCCATGGGCATGTCCTTGTATTCGGGGTGCAGCTCCACTGCAAGGTTGCGCTCCTTCGGGTCGGCGCTTATGATCCACGCGAACTTCATCCCGACACCGGGAGTCGCGACGTTGGGGTGGTACCCTCGCTCGAACAGGACTGCGTCACCTTCCCTCACTACGTAGGCCCTGTCTTCCTGCCCCGCGACCACCTGGATCCCGAACCTCTTCCCCATCCCATAGTAGACGTAGACCTCAGGCTTGCCGTCGTGTCTGTGAGGCGGGAAGCTTGTCCAGTTGCCTTCGTCCCCCTCCACGAAACCGACGATGAACCTGTTCGCGGGGTCCTTCTCGCCGATGGCGGTGTAGATGTGCCTCCGATAGGTGTCTGAACCCGACACCACGGGCTTGATCTCAGAAAAGCGCTTGACATAAGCAGGGTAGACTTTGTCCGCAGGAGCCTGCGCCCACAGCACGTCGGCGGCACCATGCGCCTCGACTGAGAAGGCCGCTCCCTTTGGAAGATAGCAGACATCCTTCTCAGCCAGCTGCAACGTTTCCCCGCCTTCAATCGTCAACGTCAGTGAACCGCTCAGCGGAGTCACCAACGACTCGGCGCCGGGCGCTGTCAGCTTCCCGGCCCTGGACTTGTTTCGCATCCTCAACCTCTGAACCTTCAGCGCAGGGATTGAGCAGAGCTCCTCGAATTCATCGACCGCACCTGTGTCCCTGTGCATCATTTCTGGGTCCCGAAACTCAGACCTGCGTATTTAGCGTTTGGAGGGTCCCGACACTTGGTCGAACGCATAACCATTCTTCCTGAGGAAACCGGCGACCCGGTTGAGCCGGGGCATCGACTCTGAGCACGCGTGCCCGGTGACTACTATGGCGCCCACCGCGTTCCCGAAGACTGCGGCACTGATTGGTTTCCAGCCCTTCAGATGCCCGTAGAGGAACCCTGCGATGAATCCGTCTCCGCCTCCCAGTCCCTTGAGCAGTGGCACCTTGAACCCCTCGGCCTTCTTATTTGCCCCGCCCCAACTCACTTCAGATCCCTTCTCTCCGCTCGTGACTACCACGACCTTCTTGACACCATGCGGTACGGCGGAAACAGCTTCATCGGCGTCGTCAAGGCCGAAGGCCGCCGCGTACTCCCCCCGGTTACCGATTACGACGTCTGACAGCTCCATCATATCCCGATACCGCCTGACCCTCTCTGGCACCTTCACGTTCCAGAGCGACGGCCTCCAATCGAGGTTGAAGACCACCGTCTTCCTCAGGCGCTTCGCGAGGGCGGCGGCGTGCAAGTTCGTCCTCAGCGAGGGATTCTTGCTGAGACCTGTTCCGGTCACGAGCAGCAACCGCGTTGACCTGATCAGAGACTCGGGGACGTCGGCCTTGGTCACGAAGAGGTCTCCAGCATTCTCTCTGTAGAACACGAACTTCCCGTCCCGCCCGGGCGAGATCTCGGCGAACACTATCCCGGTCTTCCTCCGCCTGTCTTTCCTGACGTGGGAAACATCCACCCCCTCCCCCGCCAAGAAGTCGACCACGAAGGACCCGAGTTCGTCGTCGCTCACCCTGCTCACGAGGGCGCACTTCAGCCCGAGCCTCGACCCTCCAATGACCGTGTTCGCCGCCGTGCCTCCCACGTATTTTGCGAACCTCCTCACCTCCTCGATTGGCTCGCCGTAGTCCAACGAGTAGAGGTCTACCCCTGCCCTTCCTATGGCCAGGATGTCGAGCATCTGGGGCACTTCACTTGTACGGCGAGGGGATGTCCCAGAATCCGTAGGTCGTCGTCCCGCTCTTCGGGAACTCCCGCTCCACCTCCGCTTCCACCACAACAGGCCTGTCTGCATCGAGCGCGTCCCCCAACGCCTTCCTGAACTCCGTAGGATTCTGTGCCAGGCTGTATCCCGCGCCGTAAGCCCCTGCTATCTTCCCGAAGTCAACCGCGTAATCCGAGCCATCCTTCTTGTGGAACTCTGTCCCGATGGTCCTCTTCTTGAACGAGCGGAGCTGCAGATCCCGTATGGACACCCAGCCACGGTTGTTGAGTAGCACCACCACCAGAGGCACCTGGAGCTGTACCGCCGTCGAAAGCTCCACGTTGTTCATCATGAACGAACCGTCCCCCTCGACTGCAGCCACCGGCGCCTTGGGCTGCGCCAGCCTTGCTCCTATGGCCGCCGGGAGCGCGAACCCCATGGTGGAGAACCCACCCGAACTGATGAAGGTCCTCGGCCTGTAGGCTATCCACTGCTGCGACATTATCTCCTGTGGCAGCCCGGCGCTCACCGTGACGATGATGCTCTTCGGCATCCTGTGCCTCATCATTGCGACGATGTTGGGGATTCCCATAGGAGACTCTGTCCTCAGCCTTTCCATCTCCCCCTGCCAAGCGGACCTCAGGTCCTTGAGCCGCTTCACCCAGGGGGACTTCTTCGGGTCGCGCCTCTTCCCCTCGGTCCTGAGTGCCTCGAGCAGATCTTCCAGCGCCGCTTTCGCGTCGGCAATTATCCCCAAAGCGGTCGGGTAGTCCTTCCCGATCTCGTGCGGGTCTATGTCGATGTGAATGAGCTTCGTCGGGGGTATCCTGAAAGTCTCCTTCGAGTAGGAGCTGGTCGTCTCGTCGGAGAAGGTGACCCCCACGGCAAGAATGACGTCGGCCTTCTTCGTCAGCTCGTTTGAAATCGCATTGCCGATGTTCCCGGGGTGGAAGGCGTAGAGCTCGTGGTCCTCGGGGAATCCCCCCTTGGAGTCTCCCCTGAATGAGGCTACTGTGGGTGCCGCAAGGAACTCCGAGACCCTGACCGCCTCCACGCTGGCGTCCGACATCACCACTCCTCCGCCGACCAGTATGACGGGCCGCTCGGCCCTCAGCAGCATCTTCGCACACGCGTGGATTGCCTCCGCATCCGGTCGGAATCTGCCGCGGGCCATGTGCAGCTTAACGTCCGGCACCTCGCCGTCCATCTTCTCCACCTGTACGTCCATCGGGATATCGACCAGGACCGGTCCCGGGCGTCCGCCCAGTGCCGTGCGCATCGCCTCGGTCAGGACTCGGGGGAGCTGTTTCCCACTTGTCACCGTCCACGCCCCTTTGACAAGGTGCTCCATCGAGCTGGCGTAGTCTACCCAGTGCCTGCGTTCTATCTCCTGAAAGATGCCCATCCCGAAGAGGTAGGTCTGGATCTGCCCGGTGAACGCCAGGAAAGTCGACGAGTCGACATACGCAGTCGCGAATGCCGTGGCCAGGTTCGTTGCTCCCGGTCCCACGGATGTGGTCACCGCCGCCGGCACCCTCCTGTTGGCCCTGAAGTAGCCGTCTGCCATGTGCCCTCCCCACTGCTCGTGCTTCATCGCCACCACCTGCAGTTCGGGGGCCGTGTCCCTGGCAGCGTCGAATATCGAGACGTTGCCGTGGCCTGGTATCCCGAAGAGATACCTGACCCCTGACTTCCTCAGGAACTCGGCAACAAACTGTGCCCCGTCCCGGGGCGCGGGTCGCATCGTCGCGACGACTCGGATTGAGTTATTTTAATCGTTGGAACGAAGAGCATCCATCCCTTTCCCTTCCCAACCCTTCATCTTGGAAACGGCTTCGCTCGCGCCGACTCCATCGTGCGCCATCGAATGAACTGCCATGGCAAGGGGCAACGGGTCGTCCCCAGTCGGATAGAGGAGGTTCCTCCCCATCATGACGCCCCTGACGTTAGGCCCTGCCCTGAGACCTGACTCGATCTCTCCGAGCAGACCGGAGACATCGTCCGTGGCCTCCCCTCCCAGAAGCACGATGGGGAGCGAAGTGGCCCCGGCCACCTCCTCGAACCCCTGACAGTAGGGGAGCTTCAGCCATACCCTCGACGACGTGCTCCCAATGGCGCTCGCTACTCCGACCAGCCTGACCAGCTTCTCCTTGTTGTTGTCCGTCTTCACCATGCCGTCCCTCCTGACCACAGGCAGAGGCTCCAGAAAGAGCGGGATTTTCTCCGAGGCGCATTCCCTTGCGACTTCGACGCAGTACTTCAGCGTCCTCAGCGATCCGGGGTCGTCGCCATCAAACCTCAGCAGGAACTTGACTCCGTCGAGCCCAAGCTGCACCGCTCCGCCCACATCGTACCCCGTGACCCTGTCGTCCATTTCGAACGAGCTACCTGCGAGCCCGCCCCGGTTCACGCTGCCGATGAGCAGCCTTCCGTCCAAGAGCGACCTCATCTTCACGAGGCCCGACACAACTGCGAGGTCCTCGAGCACGTCGGCAGTCCCAAGGATCCCGTCGAAGGGGGTGCACGCCATGACGCGTAGGACCCTGGCGAGCAGCTCGTGCCTGCGCCCCATCCTCAGAGGGTCGTCCCTTATTCCCGTCACCATCCTCGCCGGATGGTCTGCAGCGAGCAGTGTCAATCTTCCATCCTTGGTAAGGGTGCGCCTCTTTCTTCGGGACAGTAGTAGCCGCTTCGGGAGCCCGGGCCTTGAGACACGGGCATCCGTAATCTTCGAGTAGACCTCCATGGGGAAGAATCTGGAGGCGTCGAAGGCAGAGTTCTGCACGAAGCGCTCGACCGACTGGCGGCATTTTAGAACCTACCGCACTCCATCCAGTCATTCGGTTTGCCTCTCAGGCAAACAACCCTTTTCTAGCCTCGGAAGGGATTGGCCCGCTCTTGAACCTGCTGAGGTTCCTTCTCAGGCGCCTCGCTTTTGCGGTCTTCGTACTTTTCTGCGTCCTCACCCTGACCTTCGTGCTCTCCCACCTTATCCCCGGGAACGTGATCCAGGCGTGGCTCGGCAAAGAGGCCGGCCTATACCCTGCGGTGGCAAAGCTCTACATAGCGAAATACCATCTGAACGACCCGATCTACGTCCAGTACGTCTATTACCTCAGTGGAATGCTGCAGGGCAATCTGGGCATCTCCCCGTCCAGGGGTTTCGTCCCAGTCTCGAGCGTCATAGCGCAGACCCTCCCCCTGACCCTGCAGATAGTCTTCCTCGCTTTCGTCATGTGTGTGGTGCTCGGCCTTGGTCTGGGGATCCTAGCGGCGAGATATCACAACACATGGGTGGACACCCTGATTCGCATCTTCTATCTCGGGGGGTATTCCTCTCCGCCCTACTTCATCGGCATAGTGATACTCGTGGTCTCGTCTCTGTACCTTCGAATCCTCCCCACAGGCGGAGAGTACAGTCCACTGCTCGTCTCGCCTTCCCCATCCATCACAGGCTTCCCGATCTTCGATGCCCTCATCCAGGGGAACTTTTCCTTCGCGGAGAACGCATCCGTGCATCTGATCCTTCCGGCCCTGACTCTCGCCCTGGTCACCTTCGGCGTGATCACCCGGGTCGCCAGGAGCTCCCTCCTCGACGTCATGCAGGCGGACTACATCAGGACCGCCAGAGCGAAGGGCCTTGACGAAGGGAGCGTGTTCTACAGGCACGGACTCCCGAATGCGGCCATCTCCCTGATCACAATCTCCTCCTTGGTGATGACTTTCCTGCTGACCGGCTCAGTGTTCGTCGAATACCTGTTCAGCTATCCGGGGATGGGGCATTACGCCTTCACCGCCCTCCAGGGATCAGACTACCCCGCGATTATGGCGACTGTGTTCGTCTTCGCCGCCATAATCATCACAACCAACCTTGTAGCGGACGTGCTCTACGCATGGGCTGACCCGGAGATCAGGCTTGGATAGCAAGAATCAGGGCGAGCCCACCGGCGGAATCGAGTCGAGGGTTCGGGGTGCGTGGAACCTAATGACGAGGAGCAAGGAGGCCATCATCGGACTCGCGATCATCCTAACCTTCCTGCTCACGGCCATCGTGATGGAGATAGGAGCCCTCCTTAACATCCAACTCACTCCCTACCCGGCGAACCCTCTCCCCAATCAGACCAGCGCTATCCTGCTCCCGCCCTCGCTGGTCCACCCCTTTGGCACCGACAACCTGGGCAGGGACGTCTTCAGCCGGATCCTGGCCGCCACTCCCTACGACTTCATGATCGGGTTCATCGTGGTGGGAACAGCGGTTGTGATAGGGGGCCTGCTCGGAGGAATGGCGGGACTGCGAGGAGGACTCCTCGACGAGTTCCTGATGAGATTCACGGACATTTTCTTCGCGCTCCCCGTCCTGCTTATCGCGATTGTCATCGGCGCAATCCTCGGCGGAGGGATCACCAACATGAGCATCGCCCTTATGGTAACGTGGTGGCCCCCGTACGCCCGCCTTGCAAGAGGGGAGTCCCTGAAAGTCGCCCATCAGAACTACATCGAGGCGGCCCGCCTCTCCGGCCAAAAGTCCCACCGCATACTGGTCCGCCATGTCCTCCCCAACATCTCCGGGACGATGCTGGTATACGCGACCCTCGACATCGGCACGGTGATCCTTGTCTACTCCGGCCTGACTTTTCTGGGCCTTGGGAACAGGCCTCCCGCCCCTGACTGGGGACAGATGGTCGCCGCCTACAACGGGTACCTTCTCACCGACCCCTGGCTGGCGCTGATTCCGGGGCTGGTCATCTCGATGGGAGTTATAGGGTTCAGCCTGCTCGGGGACGGCGTCAAAGACACATTGGGGATCAGATAGTTGTCCACAGTCCTCCAGCTGACAGACTTCAGCGTCCAGTACCGGACCTCAAGGGGACAGGTCAGGGCCCTTGACTCAGTCAGCCTGAACGTGAAGGAGAAGGAGTTCATCGCCATCGTCGGGGAGTCGGGGTGCGGCAAGACCACCCTGGGGCTGGCGGCCATCGGCCTCCTACCACCGAAGACTGCCACGGTGACCGGGGGCTCGATCTCCTACAAGGGGGTCGACCTGGCGAAGCTTTCTCCGAAGGAGATGAAGAACTACAGGGGCTCGGAGATCGCCATGATATTCCAAGAACCGCTCACCAGCCTCAACCCCCTCAGGCGCATCGGGGAACAGATAGCAGAATCCATCGTCCTGCGAAGGCGGAAGACTGACCCGACCACCCCCGTAAAAGGAGCCCCGAGGATTCCGGGGAGGAAATGGAAGCTCTCCCCCGAGCTCAAGAAGGAGGTCGAGCTCATGTTGACACTTGTAAGAATCCCCGACCCTGACCACATCGTGGACAGGTACCCCTTCGAGCTCTCTGGGGGGATGAGGCAGAGGGCCTTGATCGCCATGTCGCTGTCCCAGCAACCAGAGCTCCTCATCGCGGACGAACCCACCACCGCCCTCGATGTCACCACCCAGGCCCAGGTCCTGAAGCTGATGAAGGAGATCAAGGACAAGCTCGGCACCACGATAATACTCGTCACCCACGACCTCGCCGTCGCGAGCCAGGTGGCAGACCGGGTCGTGGTGATGTACGCGGGCCAGGTGGTCGAGGACGCCGAGGTCCACGAGATATTCTCCCAGCCCAAGCACCCCTATACTCGCGGCCTGCTCTCCTGCATACCGAGCGGGACCAGAGACGGGAAGCAGCTCACGCCCATCGCTGGGACGATCCCCGACTTGACCCTGCGGAAGGACTGGTGCCAGTTCCAGCCCCGGTGCCCCTACGCCATGGATGTATGTTCAAAGAAGGTCCCACGACTCATCGAGGTCGGAAAAGACCACAGGACGGCTTGTTTTCTCTATGGTGAATGAACAGCTTCTGACGACGGTCGAGCTCAGGAAGCACTACAAGTCGAGCAGGGGGATCAGCCCTCTTTCGAGGGCGAAAGAGAAGATAATCAGGGCGGTAGACGGGGTCTCCCTCTCAATCCCCTACGGCAAGACACTCGCAGTGGTGGGGGAGTCGGGGTGCGGCAAGACCACCCTCGCAAGGACCCTGGCGCTTCTGACCCCGCCAACGAGCGGAGAGATACACTTCGACGGCCAGAGGATAGACGGGAACGCCGTCCGGGACGAAGAGGTCTACCGCAAGCTACAGATGGTCTTCCAGGACCCTGATTCATCTCTCGACCCCACCATGAGGGTGGGGGACATCATCGCCGAGCCCCTCCACGGGCTCACCAAGATGGGGGAGGAGGAGATTAGACAGGCCTCACTACAGAGCCTCCGGGCTGTAGGGCTCTCAGACGAATTCGCCGCCAGATTTCCCAAGCAGCTGAGCGGAGGCCAGAAGCAGAGGGTGGCCATCGCCAGGGCAATCTCGACGCACCCGAAGCTCTTGATACTCGACGAGCCGACGAGCGCCCTCGACGCCTCGGTGCAGGCGCAGATACTGAACCTTCTCGTCGAACTCCAGAAGAAGTTTCAGCTTTCCTACATGCTGATCACTCACAACATAGCAGTGGCTGCATATCTTTCTGATTACATCGCCGTGATGTACGCCGGGAACCTCGTCGAGTACGGCCCCACCTCGGACGTATTGGTGAAGCCGAGGCACCCGTACACTATCACCCTGATGAAGTCAGCGCCGACCCCCGACCCGTGGAACAGGACGCTCCTCCAGACAGAAATCTCCGGCGAGGTCCCAAGCGCCATCGACCCTCCCAGCGGGTGCAAGTTCAACCCACGGTGCCCGTTTGCCGAATCAAAGTGCTCGGCGGAGATCCCAGAGCTGACGAAGATTACCGAGGGGCACACGGCCGCCTGCCATTTTCTGAATAAGACTGCCTAGGCGATTCGCGAACCTTAAATAACGAATCCCGCCATGTCTCGGAAGTAGCTTTTTGCAAGTTTCGTCAAGCTCCCACGTTGCTGTCACCAGGACGGTCACAGTCGTCATCGTCATAGTTCTGATTGCTCTTGCTGGCGTAGCCGCTTACTTCCTGGCGTCGTCTGGGACAACGTCCCCGACCACAACTTCGACCACCCCGACCACAACTTCGACCACCCCGACCACAACTTCGACCACCCCGACCACAACTTCCACCTCCACTGAACCCTTCCACAACTCTCTGACCATCGACGAGGTCTTCTGGCCGTCCGGAGATTTGAACCAGCTGAACGCTCTCGGCGAGATCCCATACCCCAACTGGCTGACTTACACTGTTTACCAGCCGCTCATCACGGTAGACCCGAACGCGCTCTATGGCTCAGGGAAGCTGAATTACGTCCCAGCTCTGGCGGACAAATGGACGCAGTCTCCCGACGGGAGGACCTACACATTCCACCTGAGGCCAGGGGTTAACTTCTCTGACGGCAACCCACTGAACGCCTACCAGGTGTGGGCTGAGATGTACGGCTTCTATTACCTCTCAGGTAACAGCTCTTCCTTCCTCGAGTCATACAACGTCTTCGACTTCTCCCAAGTCACATTCGGCCCGACTCAGATTAGTATGCTGAACTCGAGCGGGTTGATCAATCCCAGCGCGCAGGCCCTGACAATGATGCAGAACACCAATTGGCCGATTTACGTTACAAACTCATCGAGCATCGTATTCCACCTGAAGTCGCCCTTCAATTACTTCCTGGGGACCCTGGTAGTTTACATCGGCCTGATCTTCGACACGCAGTGGCTCCTCGACCACGGAGGATTCGGGACGGCCTCGGGGTACAACCCCTACTTCAACCAGCACCCGATCCCCGGCACTGGGCCCTACACCGTGACCCAGGTCTCCGAAGGAGCGTTTGTGAAGTTCGCTCAAAATCCTAACTATTGGGGAGACAGCCTGACCCCCGCCCAGATAGCGGCCGACCCGTACCTGGACCCTGGTCACGCAGCGAACGTCGTGGTGCAGACGGTCCCGACGGACACATCGAGATTCACCGACCTATCGACTGGCTCCGCTCAGATAGCTGGTATCCTCACCCAGGACTACGCAACCGTCCTTGCCAACCCATCGACATATGGCACGTTCAACTTCCCCAGCTCGGCCGCCGTCTTCGTGGGGTTCGCATTGAACACGCAGAGGTCTCCCACCAACATAACTGCAGTCAGAAATGCCATTGTCAGGGCGATCAACTACACAGACATATCAGACAAGGTGTTCTTCGGGGGCCTCAGTCCGATGATCGGTCCTGAATATCCAGCCTTCAGCCAGTTCTACGGCCTCGGCGGAGCCACCCCATACCAGTACAACATTACAGCCGCCGAGAACATTCTGAAGAATGCGGGAATCAACCCGGCGACCCTGCCGTCCATGGACCTGAGGGTAGTCCAGGGGTGCGACTACTGCAACTCCGCTGCCCAGATAGTGCTGAGCGACCTGCAGCAGATAGGCCTCAAGGTGAACATCATAGTCACTCCATCGACCCAATATGCCTGCCCACTGACAGGTGGGACCTGTTCTTACTCAACTGCCCTCGGGGAAGCAAACCAGACTGCTCAGATTGCCTGGTTCGGAACTGGGACCTTCGCCCCGGCGGCTGACACCCCGGCCGACGCATGGTTGCTTTTTGTCAACAACGCCACATCATCCAACAACTGGGCGATATACTCGAACCCCATCGTCCAGAAGTGCGTAGATGGATTCACCTCGATTTCAAACACCACCCAGCTGCTGAACCTCTGCACCGCAGCATACACCCAGGTATACAACGACGCACCCTACATATGGCTGGGGACAATCAAGCCGTTCTTCGGTTCGGGCTCACTCGTCTGGCAGAAGAGCGTAGTCAGCAGCTTCTATGTCGACCCGGTCTTCAGCGGCCAATCCTCGACCGCGATCTTCAACACCGTTACATTCGTCAGTTAAAGGGGAACTAGGCAGCCCGGGCAGGACTGGTCAAGTTGAAACTATCCTGCAGTGCCATCGCCTGGGGGAAGATCAAGGACGCCCCGACTTTCAGGAAGGTTGCTGAATCAGTAGCAGGCGCGGGCTACACAGGCATCGGCATCGAGTACAACCTCCTCCCTCAGGAGCTGATGGACAAGCCAGAGATAGTCTGGGACATTTCCAAAGCGGCGGGGCTGGAGGTGCCGTCGATGGCGATCAACGAAAACACCGTCTATCAGGCGGAGGCGGCCAAGCGGATGGGCGCCGAGTCCGGATGGCTCTGCCTCTTCGAGAAGGACGCGGCTGGCGCCGCCGAGGTCACCAAGATGCACCTCAGAGAGTTCGGAAAGAGAGGGCTCAAGGTAGGGCTCCATCCACACGTCAAGAGCAACGTCGAGACCAACAGGCAGCTCGACGAGCTTATGGCTGCCTGCAAGCCCGCGATTCTGGACGTCTGCTTCGACTCCGCCCACCAGGAGGCCCTGAGCATGGACCTCCCCGGATTCATCGAGCGGTACAAGGACAGGCTCTGCCTTGTCCACCTCAAGGATCTCCGGGTCAGGAAGGACCCCAAGGACATCGACTATGACAACGACTTCGTCGACCTGGGCGAAGGGCTGTGCGACTTCCCGGCCATAATGGGCGCCCTCAAGAAGGTCCGCTACGACGGCTGGCTGATGGTCGAGGTAGACTTCGCTCACAGGATAACTGTCGAAGAGTCAGTCAAGAAGAACTTCGACTACCTGACGCCTTTGATGTAGGTTCAGTCTCTGCTGACCGGGACCGGCTTCCCTTCGGCAATTGACGCCCTCGCTGCTAGCCCGATCTTCAGCGCCTCTCTTCCGTCCGAGATGTCGACCCTGACGTCTCTCCCCGTCCGGACGCAGTCCGCGAAGTCCACGATTTCGTCTCTGTATGCCTGGGCCCACCGGGTCGCGAAGCCGTCGAAATACTCATTGCTCGTCCCCTCCATCTTCATGACATGGGCGAACGACTTCTCTCCCAGGTCGACGGAGACGGCTGCCTTGGTTCCGAGCATCTCCAACCTGGCGTCGAAACCATACGCAGTGTTGTAGCACGAATCGACGTAGGCGAGGGCTCCGTTGGCAAGCTTCATCACCACTGTCGTGGTGTCGAAGTCCCCGTTCTTCCGGAGGTCGTCGTAGACGAGGGCTGCTCCCTCTGCGTACACCCTTTCCACCTCGCTCCCGGAGAGCCACCTCACCGCGTCGAAGTCGTGGCTCGTCGTGTCGAGGAAGATCCCCCCGCTCTTCGCCGGCACAGTCGACCAACCCAATATGGGCCCAGGCGGGTCGCGGTTATGCTCTTTGAGCAGGAGGAGTTTCCCCAGCTCTCCGCTTTCCATGGCGTGCCTCGCCCTGAGATACGAGGTGTCGAACCTTCGCTGGTACCCTACCTGGAACTTGATGCCACCAGATTTGACGACGGCCAGCATCTTGTTCGCCTCGTCGAGTGTCACCGAGATGGGTTTCTCGCAGAAGACGGCTTTCCCAGCTTCTGCCGCAGCCTTGGTGATCTCCATCTTAAGGAAGGGTGGCGTGCAGACTATGACACCGTCGACCGAGTCGTCTTTGATCATCTCGTGGAAGTCGGAATAGACCTTCGCATCTCCGGCCACGGACTTTGCGGCGTTCTGGTCCACGTCTGCGACCGCGGTAAGGGTCGCCCCCTTGATGTTCGTGTGGATGTTCTTGGCGTGGACACGCCCTATCGCCCCGGCCCCTATCAAACCCAGCCCGACTTCAGAAGCCATTGAATCCAGAGCCGTTTTGTTGGGGCTTAAAAGTTCCGAAGGCCCTCGGTCACAGCACAGCGTCGGAGACTTTCTTCACGGCGGCGACCACATCCTGTACGTCGGAGTCTGCCAGGAGCGGGCTGATGTCAAGGTGGACCGCCCTAGTCATCAGGCCCAGTGACTGGGAGTGTTCCCTGATGTTCCTCTTCATGTCCTTGATTATGTGCCCCCAGTGCATGAACGTGTGGCCATCGATGACCCTTGGGTCGTAGACCACTGTCGGATAGCCCCCGCTGACCGTCCTGATGTTCTCAGCCACCAACGCGTCTTTGAATAACCTCGCCTTCTCTGCGCTCCCGACGAAGAACACGAGGGAGATCCCCGACTCCCCCTGCTCGTCGTTGGACCTCCTGAACCTGATGCCTCTAATCCCCGAGATACCTTCCTTCACCCGGGCATTTCGTTCCCTGATCCTACTGACTACCCCGTCCATCTTTTTCAGCTGCTCTCTGAGTATCGCAGCCGTGATCTCGTTCATCCTATAATTGACCCCGGGGAACGGCTCTATCTCGAACTTGACCCCCTGGCCTGAGAACTGCCTGTAAGGGGTCCCTATGTCATGGAACATCACACATTTCTCATAGACGGTCCTGTCGTCCACCACCAGGGCTCCTCCCTCTCCGGCCGTGATCATCTTGTTGAGCTGAAAGCTAAATGTCCCGATTTCCCCATAGCTTCCGAGCTTCTTCCCCCTGTATGTCGCACCGGCTCCCTGGGCTACGTCCTCGACCAGAGGGATCGAATGCTCCTCGGCGATCTTCCTCAGGGAATTCAGGTCGCAGGGAACCCCGCGGGCATGGACGGCCATGATTGCCTTCGTCTTCTTGGTGATCCTCCGCTCCACGTCGTGGGGGTCGATTGTCATCGAATCGTCGATGTCTGCCAGCACCGGAGTTCCTCCCGCAGCGACAACTGCGTCCGGGCAGGCCACCCATGCATATGTGGGGAGAATAACTTCGTCCCCGCTACCCACACCCAGCGCGACCAGCGCCGTGTGCAGGGCGGCTGTCCCAGACGTCAGGCCTAGGGCGTACTTCCTCGCTTCATATCGCGCCAGCTCGGTTTCGAAAGCCCCTGTCACATCTTTGAAATCTGGACCGTAGAATCTGTAGAGGGACTGGCTCCTCAGCACCGCCTCGACGGCCCTGATCTCCTCCTCTCCGATGGCCGTCCCACCGGGGTGCATCACCGGGAGAGGTTCCTTCCTGACAGGCGATCCACCATTGAGCGCCAGCTCAGCCTTCCTGTCCTTGGTCACAGTCCGCGCCATCTGTTATAGACAGTCTCGGGTAGCCTACCTAAAGACTTCGCCAAGTCAGCAACTAGCTTGGGACGTCAGCAACCGTGTGCCAGCACATCCGATGGATCGATAGCATTGGGGAGTCCATCGGGCGCTTAGTCTAAATCCGGGCCCTTCAGCCGGGTGTAAATTGGCCCATCGCCAAGTTCAATCGGGGTCCCTCCCGAGGTGGACAATCCTTTCTGTTACCACCCTCGGGGCGTTCATGTCTGCCCTCGACTCGAACATAGTCACCATAGCCCTCCCGAACATTGCGAAGGACCTCTCGGCTGGTTACTCGCTCTTGGGATGGGTCCTGGCGGGGTACGTCCTGGCGGTGGCTGCTCTGGTCCTCCAGGCCGGCAAACTCGGCGACAACTACGGTAAGAAGAGGATCTACCTCCTAGGCTTCGCTATCTTCGGCATGTCTTCCGCCCTGTGCGGGCTGTCTCCAAGCGTCTACTCTCTGATTGCGTTCAGGATCGTCCAGGGAGCGGGGGCGTCCGTCATGCTGGCCACTGGTATACCGCTGATCTTCGCTTCCTTCCCTCCGAAGGAAAGAGGCTCGGCCATAGGCATCAACTCCGTGGCCTGGGCCATGGGTGCCGTGGCCGGCCCCGTCCTGGGAGGCGTGCTGACATCGATTGACTGGAGGCTGATCTTCTATGTCAACGTCCCTGTCGCGGCCGCGGCGATTCTGGTAGGGCGAGCGAGGATCCCTGCCTACCTAAACGCCAGGAACCCGAACGCGAGTCGTCTGAACTTGCCCAACGCAATTGTCCTGGGAATCGCAATCGGATTGGTCATGCTCTGGCTGACACTCCTGGATTTGCGCCTTGCCGCTCTTGGTGGCTTGGGGATACTGGCCTTCGCGCTGGTGGAATCGAAGTCGAAGAACCCCATACTCAGCCGGGAGCTCCTGCGAAACAGGGGCTTCGTCTTCTCGGCATTGGGCCTGGGGATAATGATGACCTCGTTCTTCGGGGTGGTGTTCCTAATGTCGTTCTACTTCCAATCGGTGGCCGGATTCACTCCCCTGATCGCGGGAATATGGGTCGCCCCTCTCCCCGCAATGCTCGGCATATTCAACCCGCTTTCGGGCAAACTGTTCGACAGGTTCAGACTCCCAGCGATAATGGCGATCCTTGGCGGCCTTCTGGTCGCCGGGTCGGTCTTCCTGCTCAGCTCCGCGCTCAAGACACAGAGCCCGGGGACGACCATCACCGTCCTGCTCGGCCTTATCGGAGTAGGAGGTGGGTTCGTGTGGGCCCCATCCATCTCATCTGCAATAGAGTTCGCCAGGCCGGAGATGCGTGGGGTCGCCAACGGCACGGCCTTCACATTGATCTACGTCGGCTTCGCGACGAGCGTTGCCCTCGTGGTTTCGGTCTCCACGGCCTCCCTCCCTGCAGCCCTGTCAGCCCAGATACACTCAGGTGCGGTAACCGGGCTCTCGACGGCCTCGGCACTTCTCTTCGACCAAGGTCTGGTGAATGCTATGGTAGCACTCGGAATAGTGGGGCTTCTCGGGGTGCCGTTCCTTATCCTGGTCCTCAGGGAACAAGCCAGGCGGCGCAAGAGTTACACCGAAATCCAGTCTGGCGAAACCAAAGTTGCCTCCGTAGCAGCGTAGCAGGTCGACAGAAAGTCGCGACACTACAAGTGGGGCCCTGGGTGGGATTTGGGCAACAGAAATGGGGCTTTGGAACGTGGTCTTTCACATCTCTCGAGAAGGAATGCAGGAGCTTCCGGGCCTCCTCGCCAAATGACAGGGCAGGAGACTCTTGGTGGGATGTGAGTCCACATATGTGGGTTCAAATCTACTCATCTCAAGACAAATGACGAATATTCCTTTGATTATCGACGAATAGTATAGTCTTGGCGAAAGGGCTCGAAAGGCGGGGGTTGCTGCCGAGAAGGAATCAGACTGAGGTAAGCCCGTCTCGATTGTAGAACCACTGCATCTTGGGGGGTTCGATGTTATCCTGCCATAGAAGCGCGATCAGTTCTCCAATGTGATAGAGTTGTTCTGTGAAGGACTGGAAAAGAGACTCCTCGGCAGTCATTTCAAACGATTCCCCTGACGAGAGCACGAAATCGACTCGCATGGACAGTTCCGCATCGTCGGCTTTCGACAGGTAGTTCCTCGTCCTAGCCTCCACTTCGGCCAGATGATCCATAATCATCTTCATGTTCAGGTATTGGTCGGACTTCCTCTCCCTCCTGTACTCTCTTGACTTGTTCTTGATCACCCAGTTGACTATCCAGTCTTCGTTGTCTATGATGTGAATCAGGATATTCTTCATGCTGTAGTAGCTCGCTTCCCTGTTCCTTTCGACCTCCGTCCAATCCAGTTCCGCCAGCTTGTCGGCAAACCTTCGCCTAACCCTGGACGAATACTCGTAAAGATCGACTACCCGCATGAGCTTGATTCTCTCGAAATCAACTAAAAAGATGCTTCAGCAATGGTAGGTCGACGACGCTCAAGTTCGAATCTGCAAAGAGACTCCCTCACAGTTTCCTCTTCCCATTTCTCGATTCCCGCCCGTTGGACAGGAACTAGTTTTAGTTTGCTGGTAACCCCAACGGCACGCCAATTCAATGCCGAAGTTCATGCCAGTCAACAGAAGTCAATTCGTACCGTGGGAAGGATTGACTGGAACTAATCAGTGGGGACAGGAAAGAGACAGTTCCGACAGGTCTGATATGCAACCTGAGTCATATCTGTCTCGTCGACTAGGGCATCACACCAGATGCAACGAATGACCTTCCTCGACGCGAGGAGCGCCGAAGCCATGATCTTTGTTTATCTGCTTCGCTTAAGAACCTGGTGAATTGTCGATGGTTCACTAGACGATTGCCGAACTGTGAAAACCGAGACTATCTTCACTCATTGAGTGGCCCCAACGTGATGGCGTGATCATTCGGCGGTTCTGCTGCCGACTGTTTTTCATTCTCAGTGGGCTGCGCTGTTCAGGAAAGCAGCTTCATGGCAATGAGCGAAACAATTTTCGCCCCTCGGGTTACATCCCGAATTCTCACAGATTCGTCCGGCGCAAAGGACTTGTCAGGCTCCCCGGGGCCGAGGACTATGCTTGGGATTCCGCCCGTATGGGTTAGAACCTCAGCTGCGGTATGACCGGGGTACATCGAGAATCCGTTGTCTTTTCTCAGGACTGACTCGCAAGCTGCTCTGGCCACTTCGGCGATTCTTGCGTTTGGCGCCAGATCCAAAGGCATCTTCCTTCCTTCGTAAGGGGGCATCGGTTTGATCGGAGTGTGCTCGGGGCAGTTGGGAAACTGGTCAGGCTTTTCAAAAACCTTGACCTCGGCACGAAGGTCTCTGTCCTTCTCGGTCGCCTCACGAACAATTTCCTTCACTTCGTTGAACGCTTCCTCATGCGTCTCCCCGGGGATAATCCTTCTGTCAATGATGACCTTGCATTCGCTTGGGATGATGTTCTGCACTAGGCCGCCCTGAATCACCGAGACGTTGAAACTCGGTCTCATTTCAGGCATCCTTGCGAAACTCTTCCTTGCGAGGTATCTCGGAAGCTCCTTCTCGATGGTTCCGATGAGTGATGCCATCTTGACAATGGCGTTGACCCCAGATCCTGGCGACCCCGAATGCCCGGCTTTTCCCCTCACTGTCACCACCAGGTCAATCCTGCCCCTATGAGCTATCACGACGCGATTGGCGGTGGGCTCCGCCACGATTCCCCAGTCCGCTGTCAGGCCGCGCTTCAGCATGGTTTTCACACCGAGCGCCTGCCCGTTCTCGTCCGAGACTGCTGCGAAGATAAAATTTCCCTTCAGCGGGAAACCGGCCTCAGACAATGCTTTCAGCGAAACCATGCCTGTAGCAATTCCTGACTTATCGTCGCTCGCTCCCCGCCCGTAGACCCTTCCATGTTTCACTATTCCTCTTAGGGGATTGAATTCCATGCCTTCGGTGGGGACAGTATCCACGTGGCAATTGAACAAGAGCCTCGGCTTCTCCTCGATTCCCTTCAGAGCGGCTATCACATTGTACCTTCTGTAAGAGGGCTTGTCAACAGGTTGAAGCTTGGACCTGATTCCCCAGCCCTCGAGGATATCTCTTACTGCCAGACAACATTTCCCTTCTTCCTTCTTGTAGCACTGGCTGGAAATCTTCACAAGCCTCCCAAGGACAAATGAGACGTCCGCGTTCGAAATTCTCCTCAGGACATCGGAGTAGGCCGGCGTAATTCGTAACATGCTTGAATGCCCGCGACCTAAGATGCGAGGACCTTGACTGCCAAGTTAGCGAAGCCCGTGCTATAGCTACAGCCATAGAGTAACCTAACGGGCTGAAAGAACCCCAACTCTTCGTTCAGCGAATGCCCAAACTTCAATGCCACGTCCCCCACCCACACCTCCTTGCCAATCCTGAATCCGCTCTTGACGATTTCAACGACCTCGTTGACCGGCGTCCCCTTCTTCCCTACGCCAGGGAAATGCCTCAGGCCGTAGGCCGCTCCCAGGTCGAATACATCCTTCTTGTCCCCCCGCTTTTTGATCGTCAGACCAATCTCGACAAGGCTCTTCCCATGGCGTGTGCAATACCCCATAAGACCCATGCCTTCCCCGAAGGACGCCGCAAGACGGTTCAACGGATGGGTCCTCGTCATCTGAATGTCTTCCGCTATCTTCTTCGGATACCCGAGCAGCCAGCCTCGTATCATTGACCAGTCCCTGTCGACCCACATGAAAGGGAAATAGACGCCTTTACGCTCTTTGTATGTGCACAAAACGCCGACTGCGGCTTCGTTGTAGACAGTCTGGGCCGGGTCCAGGTAGTCATTCTCGAGGTCTGGAGCGCCTGCTGAAACGAATTCAGCCACATATGCCAGTGCCGTGCCGTCCCCAACCCTTAGCGGAGGGGGAAGGAGTTCTGACATCTTGCTTTTGTCGCCCACGAAATAGGCTGCAAGGTAGTTTACGCCGTAGTACCACGGCCCTTCCGAAAGAATCGACCCCCTGCCATTCGGAGTCAGGAAATGGGTATACCCCTTCAAGCACCTCGCCTGGTAGGCTCCTACCTCATCCGCTTGGTCGGAGGCCACGATACTTCAACTTTCAAGACGCTCCCCCCATGAAGTGACCGTGTCTCCCCGACCGAGCAGAGATAACGCCGGCTCGTGTCGTGATTCAACTCCTTGGCTAGCGAGTCGTTTTCGACTCTGGTGTCCCCTTCTCCGGAAAGAAACGACGTAAATATACGCCTCGGACCCGAGGGCAATACAGGTTCTAGAATTTTGAAAATCACCAAAGTCGAGACAACGCCAGTCTCTGTTCCCACAATAAGTTACAGAGACGCGTACGGTCAGTTCAAAGTGTACAGAGCTGTCATCGTACGGATTGAGACTGACGAGAAAATAGTCGGGTATGGAGAGGCCCACGCTAACTATCCCGAACTCTATGGGGAGTCGCTCGACTCGGTCAACTCCACCATTCGAAATATCTTCACCCCCCTCCTGATTGGAAAAGACCCATTCCGGATACAGTACATCTACGACCTGATGGAGGCAGCCAGCACTCGAACGCCCTGCGCGAAGACCGGGGTTGACATGGCGCTGTACGACATCATGGGGAAGGCCGTCAATCAGCCCGTCCACAACCTCATAGGTGGCTTGGTCTTCGAGAAGATCCCAATTGCCATTGAGATAGGCATGCGGAGCCCCGAGGAGATGGCAGAGGAGGCGGCTGACTGGGTGCGGAGAGGCCTCACCGTCGTCAAAATCAAGGCGGGACATGGGGGTATTGAAGAGGACCTTCGAAGAATCAAGGCGATCAGGGATGCGGTTGGCGACGAAGTCAAGCTCAGGGTGGACCCGAACACCCATTGGACCGTGGCCGAGTCGAAGCGAGCATGCAAGTACCTGAGCGGGCTGAACTTCGAGTACCTCGAACAACCAATCCCCGCCTGGAACTTGGACGGGATGGCGGAAATCCGAAGCCAAACAGGAGTGGCCATTAACGCCGACGAGGCTGCATTCACAGTCTACGACGTCATGGAGCTCAGCCGGAGGAAGGCTGCAGACGTGATCAACATGAAGGTCCCGAAAGTCGGAGGGATCCTCCAGGCCAAGAAGGTCGCGGCGGTTGCAGACGCAGTAGGCATGGGTTGTATGCTGGGCGCGGAGGGGGAGGTCGCCGTCTGCATAGCTGCAAAAGCCCACATCGCCGCATCGACGAGGAACGCAATCTACGCGAGCGATTTCACCGAACTATCGACGCTCAAGGCCCACCTGCTGAACGAACCTTTCGAAATGGACCGGACAGGGCGGATCGACGTCCCAAGAGGGCCTGGACTCGGCGTAACAATAAACGAGGATGCGCTCAAGAAGTACGCTGTGTAGCACGCCTGAACGTGGAGCCAGAGCCTCAACCAGCCGCCGCCGCATCTGGGGGGCGGGAGTCGCAGAACGAAGATGGGTTGGCCCCTTCAGAACGCGGGAACGCGAGGAATTAGGACTAATCCTTAAGACCTAGTCAGAGCGAGAATCTGCCGAAGATGAAAACAGGAGTCACAATAGGTGTCTCAGTAATCATCGGTCTTCTCATCGGTGCAGCCGTTGTCTATGCAGCCTTCCCTAGTACGACAACTACCTCAACTAGTACTATTACAACTACAGTCGGAGGAGGAAGCACCATCACTACCACGATTGGAGGCGCGACGAGCACCATAACAACTACAGTGACGGGTGCGGGATCATCATTGGGGACAGTTACCATTGGGGCCATCCTCGACTTGACTGGCGACCAGGCCGACTATGGCCAGCTGTCCAAATCAGCGGTTAACATGGCCCTGAGCGATGTCAACGCATGGCTAGCCACTCAGGGATCGTCAACCCGTTTCGCACTCAACATCCAAGACGACGCGACGGATCCTGCGACGGCCCTCACTGACATTCAGAACATGGCCGCACAGGGCATCAAGATCTACGTCGGTTTGATGACCACTGGAATTGCAACAAACGTACTCTCATACGCGACAGCCAATAACTTGGTCCTGATTAGCACAGCGTCTACAGGGACTTCAATCGACAACAGAACCCTCGGGGATCTGTTCAGAATTGTTCCCCCCGACAATGTTGAAGGGGTTCCATTCGCATCTGCGCTTACGCAGGCCGGATACACACACGCAGTCCTTCTCGTTAGGAACGATCCATTCGGAACTGGCCTAGCTGCCTCGTTCGAGGCGCCATATACTACAGACGGTGGTACCTATGACGTGGTACAATACACTCCAATCAGCACTGGAAGCTACGACTTCACGAGCCAACTCGGACAGATGCAGAGCGACCTGAGCGCAGCCCAAGCGACGTACGGAAATAGCCATGTTGCGATCTTGGCACTTGGTGACGCTGAAATCGGAGTCGCACTATCCCAAGCATCCACCTTCGGGTCACTACTGACAGTGCCATGGTTCACCAACCAAGTCTCAAGCACAGACCTGTTGACTACCGCTGGTAACAATGCCTTGACGGTGAAGCTTTCGGGCTTCCAGCCAGCGCCAGCAGCTTCAACCAAGTACACACAATTCTACAATCGTTTCGTAACTGCAACCGGGTCAGTCCCCGGAATCTTCAGCGGCCTGGCTGCGTACGACTCAATCTGGCTGGCGGCGCTCGCTATCCTAGCATGCGGGTCGAATAGCGGTCAGTGCGTCCAAGCTAGCTTCAGCACAGTCGCAGACAACTACTTCGGAGTAACAGGTTGGGTCCAAATGAATGCTAACGGAGACAGGACAGCAACAAACTACGGAGACTTCGGTGTCCAAATGGTGAACGGGACGCTGGCATGGGTTCCAATCGGATACTGGGACGCTTCAACACAGCAAATCACCCTCACAAATAGCACGGGCTAGGATCATAGCTTCTCCGGCCACAATCGTGTTCGGACACCATGGCCCTAGCTCCCGGCATTTTTACCAATGCACTCCTGTACGGAGTTCTATTGTCAATGATGGCAACCGGGCTGACCCTTACCTACCTTACTACCAAAATTCCAAACTTCGCCCATGGGAATTTCGTAACTCTTGGTGCCTACCTGGGCTATATCCTCTTCAAATTCTATAATGTGAACCCGTACTATTCGATTCCGCTTACTGCCGTTGTGTGTGGAGCGGTTGCGGTATTCGTCTACCGGGTGGTTCTGCGTCCGTTGGCAAATCGTGGAGCTCCGACGATTGCGCTTATGATAGTGACGCTCGCGATCAATCTCCTCTTCATTGGGTTCTTCGGAATAATAGGAGATGTACTGACCAATGTTTATCGCTTCGGTGACGCGGATTTCTTTCTGCTGTCCCGATTAGACTTCTCAATGTCAGGCATCTCCGGAGTGATGATTGTGTCGTTGGTGTGCTTGATCGGTACCGTTGTTTCAATCTATCTCCTTCTCAGCAAGACTAACTTCGGTCTAGCGATGACGGCCTCAGTCGAGAAGCCGAGCCTCGCAGAAACCATTGGAATCAAGGTTGACCGAGTTTATACTATTTCATGGCTGATTGGCGGGGCACTGGCAGGCCTCGCCGGCTCCCTGATCGTGTTTTACCTCCCCGTGGGCCCTAACTTCGCGAATTCGTTCATCATTTCCATTTTTGCCGCCAGCATCCTCGGGGGCCTCACCAGCATCTACGGCGCAGTTGTTGGAGGAATGGTGATAGGAACAAGCCAGATTGTAGTGACATCATACCTTGGCAGCATTCTTGGGCCTTGGGTTCTTTCGTACCAGGCTGCCGTTCCAATCTTGATCATGGTTGGTGTGCTTCTATTCTTGCCGGCGGGAATAACATCAATCAGCCTGAGCAAGGGAGTCGCAAAGAGGAAGACATAATTGGCAATAATGATCTTTGGCCTAGATGCAGGGCTGCTCCTGGTAGACTTCATTACTACTGCGGCGCTCTACCTAATTATCAGCCTGAGCCTCAATTTGGAATACGGATTTTCCGGGGTTCCTGATTTCGGCAAGGTACTCTTTGTAACTGCTGGGGCTGCCATCTGCGGAGGTGTCGCCGGAAGGCTCGCGGTTTACCTCTTGGGCATGACTATCCCAGGGGGATTCTTGGCAAATAACACTGTGGTAGCGCCGCAGATTACCACAATCCTGCAAGGGAACATACCAGTATCATTGGCTATTTTCTTCTGCGCAGTCATCATTGCCGCCGTGGTCGGCGGAGCTCTTGGATTCGTCATGTCCTTTCCTGCAATCCGGCTAAGAGAGGACTATCTTGCGATGCTCCTGTTCGTCCTTTCCGTCTTCGTCCAAGTGTTTCTCATAAACTACTCCCCCCTGGCGGGCGGGCAGAACGGGATCTCGATCCCCGACCCATACGCTTGGACCGGCAACTCCTACTACGCAAGCATGGTGGTAATGGCCATAACCGCCGTCCTTGCGTACCTGTTGATCAGTAGGATCAGCACCTCCCCAACCGGCAGGGTGCTAAGAGCTCTTCGAGACAACCCCGTCGCCGCCGAGGCCCTTGGGAAGGACGTTGTTGGGATCCGGCGGAATGTGCTCATCCTCGCCTCGGCAATCGCAGCTATCGCGGGGGCGCTCTACTCCTTCTACACCCTGAGCTTCAACCCCTATTCGTTTAATCCGCTGCAATGGACCTTCTATCCATTCCTCATAATCATCCTCGGTGGACTGGCGAATATCCGAGGCACGCTTGTCGGGACCATCGTCTTTTGGGTTATGCTAAAGGCAATTAGCATCGGCGCACCATCGTTCCAAAATTACATACCATTCGACACGGTGTGGTTGAATTACCTGCTTCCGGGATTTCTAATCATCGCGATTATCTTCCTCAGACCAGAGGGAATCCTCAAGGAGAGACCTACCAAGACCGTTTGAATGGGATGGTTAGTGCTAAACAAATGTCTTCCAATTCTGATATAGCCACACCAAGTCGAAACCTCGGAGAAGTGGGGATGTCTACCTCTCCCATACTCTCTGTGAATGGGGTGTCCAAGTCGTTTGGAAGGCTCGTCGCGCTGGATGACGTTTCATTCACGCTAGAGCGGAAGACCGTCACCATCCTAATCGGACCCAACGGTTCGGGAAAGACAACGCTTGTCAATGTAGTCTCGGGACTTTACAAACCCGATAAAGGGAATGTGCAGTTCGAATCAGACAGGATCGACGGCCGTCCCCCGCACGAAATCTATCGTAAAGGCCTGGCCCGAACCTTCCAGATACCATCTCTCTTTCCAAAGCTTACTGTCCTTGAAAACGTGCTCGTTGCCGCGGTCGGAAACCCAGGGGAGGGATTAGTCAGGGCCCCCTTCAAGAGGACTTGGGTCAAGGCAGAAAGAGAAGAGAAGCGTAAGGCCCTGGAAATCCTCGAGGCGGTCAAGTTGATCAGCCATAAGGACCAGATGGCGTCAAATCTCAGCGGGGGGCAGTCAAAACTACTCGAGATGGCCAGAGCGCTAATGAGCGGGGCCAAGCTACTGCTATTGGACGAGCCTGTCTCAGGGGTTAACCCGACCCTAGCCCACGAAATTCTTGCTTCCATGATCAAGATGAGGGACGAGTTTTCAGTGACGTTCTTGTTTATAGAGCACCGACTCGACATCGCTTTGAACTATGTCGACCGGGTCATTGCAATGGCGAACGGGCAGGTCATAAGATCTGGGGATTCCCAATCGGTTATCACAGATCCGAGGGTAGTTGAAGCATACTTGGGGGGCTAGCAATGCTCAAGCTGAACGGGATCTCCGCAGGATATGGCAAGCTGCAGATTCTGGACAACGTATCGATCGAGGTACCTCCGGGGAAGGTGACTGTGATTGTTGGCCCTAACGGCTCAGGGAAGAGCACACTCCTGAAATCAGTCGCCGGAATCGCAAGAATCTTCAGCGGGACGGTGGAGCTTGACGGCAAAATCATTTCGGCGATGTCCGCGCCTGAGATCGCCAGGCTCGGGCTAACCTATCTGCCCCAGACCGACAACTGCTTCACGAGCCTGACTGTCAGAGGCAACCTGAGAATCTCGGGATACATTGTGCGCAAGTCGGATTACGAATCAAGGGTCAAGTGGGTCCTGGAGATGTTTCCGATTCTCTCCGACTACTGGAACACGAAGGTCGCTAACCTGAGCGGGGGCGAAAGGCAAATGCTCTCGATGTCAATGGCTCTCATCAGGAAACCCTCAACGATAATGTTTGACGAACCTACTGCCAATCTGTCACCGAAGCTATCGACACAGGTCCTTAAGACGATCGCTTCCTTGACCAAGGATCTGAATTTGGCCACAGTCCTAGTCGAGCAGAACGTGCGGAGGGCGCTTGAAATGGGGGACAATGTCTATCTCTTGGTCGGAGGTCAAACTGCGTTCTACGGTAGCTGCACGGAGCTGCTCGAGCACAAGGAACTAGGCAAGCTTTACCTGGGCCTCCAATCCGCGTAAACAGCGCTCGTCCAAACTTGGCTTCAGAAACCGCAACGTTGAGCGCGAAGAATGGGTGTTATGACCCAATACACGCCTTCTGCGAACTTCAAGCTCTTGAAGGCCTCATCGCTCTCGAGTCCTCCGCACCACGCTTAAATTTCGGTTCTACGCAAGTTTCATCAATTCAGCGCTACGAAATAGAATTCATGATGAAACAATGAGATTCTACTCCAGGCATTACCAAGGTAGAGACGAGGCGGCAGTACTTGTCAACGGCCGAATTGTGGGAATGGCTGAAATCAATGCGTTGCTCGGGACGAATTTTCCATCGAGTCTCCTTGAATTCATTGAAACCACAGGTTCAGCGACGAAGCTTGAGAAGGAATTAGCAAGGTTCCCATCGAACGCCAAAGCAGGCAAGCAGTCTGCCGAGGTGGAGTTTGGTCCGCCCCTGGTTAATCCACCCAAAATCTGGGGTATAGGCTTGAACTACCGTGACCATGCGAGTGACCTCGCCGCGGAGTGGCCCTCTGAGCCTGCTAGCTTCATGAAGCCTGGGACGACTTTGATTGGGCAGAAGGAAAACATCGTCCTTCCTCCTGATTCGAGCAGGGTCACTGCCGAGGCCGAGCTTGGGGTCGTTATCGGGAAGAGATGCAAGAACGTAGATCGGGCAGATGTTCGAAGCGTGGTCTTCGGATATGTCCCGCTTCTGGACATGACTGCGGAAGACATACTTCGGAGGAACCCCCGGTTCCTGACCAGAGCCAAGAGCTACGACACGTTCCTCAGCTTGGGACCGTGCATCGTCTCCCCAGACGAGGTCCAGGACCTGGGGGAGCGGAACATCTCTACGGTTGTTAACGGCGAAGTCAAGAGGACAAATAAGGTCAAGAACATGGCATTCCCGCCGGATTACCTTGTGGCTTTTCACTCAAGAATTTTCACGTTCGAACCCGGTGACATCATTCTGACCGGAACCCCTGGCGCCGCAAAGATCAGCGACGGGGACGAAGTCGAGTGCAGGATAGATGGTTTCCCTTCGTTGCGCAACTTCGTCAAGGGAGGAGGCGAAGGTTAGATGATCCTCTTGCTCAGCGAAGACGACGTAACTTCTCTGATGGATATGAAGACAACAATCGCATGCATCGAGGCGGCATTCAAGGAACAGAGTGAGAATCGAGTGTTGATGCCTCCCCGCCAGGTCATGAAGGAAAATAACTCGGATGCCGTGGTTAGAATCATGGCGGCGTCAGCCTCCGGGATAGAATCTCTTGGTCTCAAGGCACTGCTCGGCGTTCCAGGAAAGCGCAAGCCCAATTCGACCTATTTCCTAACCCTCGTTCTCGACACTTCAGACGCGTCAATACTAGCCGTTGTGGCTGCCAACAGACTGACACAGTTAAGAACTGGCGCGGCCTCGGGAATAGCAACGAAGTACCTGGCCAAGAGAACCCCACAGACCATAGGGCTGCTCGGCGCGGGGGTCCAAGGCTATGGGCAGCTGGAAGGCGTAACTTCGGCCACCTCAATTACCAGGGGTGTGGTCTACGATCTCGAGACCAACAAGGTCGAGGCCCTAGCGTCACAGGCCAAAGAGAAGCTCGGTGTGGATGTCGAGGGTGCGGATACAATCGATGAACTGTACGAATGCGACGTCATATGCACTGCCACGCCTGCGACGACCCCGGTGATTTTCGGCTCGCCGCTGAGGCCGGGAACACACATCAATGCAATTGGTTCCAACGCGCCCAACCGCCAAGAAATTGACGTCAGTGTTCTGCAGAAATCGCGAGTGTTCGTGGACAGGCTTGAGCAGGTTGTGGAAGAAGCCGGAGACCTAGCCATCCCCATCAAGCAAGGAAACTACCATATAGAAAGCATCAAAGGAAACCTTTGCGACGTCATAACAGGACGTATCGTAGGGCGTGCCGACGACTCGCAGATTACCATGTTCAAATCCGTCGGAATCGCCCTCGAGGACATCGCAGTTGCCAGGAGGGCCTACGAGCTGGCCCTGGAGAGGGGCCTAGGCCAAGAAATAGCGCTGTAAATCTGGGCCGGACAAACCCCCCAATTCCTGGCTCCTCGTCTCTTCTCGCACGCACTCGTTAACTCCGAGCGCCCATGGAGGCGATATCTAACAAGCCGATAACGTGAGCTTCAGATTGTGATGCCAGTTGATCCAATTTGACTACTACGGGCGTCCTCCCATAGTCAGTGCGAGGTATGCCTTCTGCGCATGGAGCCTGTTCTCTGCCTCATCTATCACGACCGAGTGGGGCCCGTCGATGACTTCGTCTGTTACTTCGAATCCTCTGTCTACTGGGAGACAGTGCATGTACAAGGAGTGCTTCTTTGTCTTGTCCATGAGTTCCTGATTGACGATCCAGTCTTTGTGCTTGTCGAACTCTTCCTTTGCCTTCTCAAGGTTGGGTTGCGGCGATGCCGGAGGCAGGAGAGCACGCACTCCCCAAGACTTTGCATAGACGACGTCAGCCCCCTCGCAGGCCTCCTCGAGATCGTTCACTACCTCGAAGGAGCCGCCAAACCTGTCTGCGTTCTCCTTGCTGATCTTCGTATACTTGGGGTCGAGGTCGAACCCCTTCGGGTTCGCAACGACAACATCCATCCCGAATTTTGTCATGGTTGAGATTACCCCATGCGAAACAGCGAGCTGCCTCCAGGGGCTTGGAGCGTAGGTCCAGCCCATCACAATCTTCTTGTTCTGGACGTTCCCGTGGAACTTCTCGATTATCGTCATGAGGTCGGCCATGGCCTGTGTGGGATGATCCATGTCGTCCGCCATGTTGAAGACCGGGACGGTCGAATACTTCGCAAATTCCCGAATCATCTCGTGCCCGCGGCCGTACACGTAGTCCACAGACTTTCCGAACACCCTCACACCAATTCCGTGCCCGTACCTCGAGAGGATTTGAGCCGTTTCTGAGATTTCTTCGTGGGTCTCCTTGAGCTCCTTCCCAGCTTCGAGTTGTTTCTTCCTCTCGTCCGCCATTATGGGGCTGTAAATCTTCTCGACCGTAAGGTCGTGAGCGTGTCCTCCGAGTTGCGTCATCCCAGCCTCGAAACTATTCCGTGTTCTCATGGACTGATTGTAAAATACCATGAAGAAAGTCTTGTTCTTCAGGTAATCTGTTACTTGGTCGGTGGCGAATTTGCCTTTCAGATCTTTCGCGACGTCTAGAACTGTCTCCAACTCTTCCCTTTCCCATTCGTACGTCGTAAGCACGTCTTTACCTCTAAGCTGAGTCTTCATGATACCACGGCGAAGGTGCCTCGGGCTCCCTTATCGGTCTATCCCCAAATAGGCATGCTGAACTCTCCAGATTCCAAACAGTTCCTTGCTTAAGGCGCAGTTGTACCCGTCTGCTTAATACCGGTTCTTGGCTTGGCACCTTCGTGCTACTGCTCACCGGAGAGGACGTCAGGCAGTTGTTGGGGGTCGACGACGCTCTCGAGGCGGTCACTATATCATTCGAAGCGCTTTCTGCAGGAAACGTCGAGTCTTGGAGGTCGTTTCTCGACATGTCGCAGCATGGGGGCACTTTACTCGCCATGTCAGCACAAGTGAAAGGATTGGGCGGAGCAGGATTGAAAGTAATTGCTGTGTACAAGGACAACATGGCGAAGTTCGGATTGCCAAGCGCCCAGGCTACGATCCTCCTCTTCAAGCCGTCAACTGGTGAACTGCTCGCCATGATGGACGGGTCCCACTTGACGGCAATGAGGACAGCAGCGGGGAGCGCGCTAGCAACCAAACACCTATCCCGCCTCGACTCGCACACCCTAGGTATCATCGGGACCGGGGCCCAAGGGAGAACCCATGTCCTGGCCATTTCCAGGGTTAGAGAAATCAAGAGGATTCTTGCCTACGACAGCGACCGTTCCCGAATGGCAAGTTTCGTAGGCAATTTGTCAAGGGACGTGCATTCCGAGATCAGGGAAGCTGAAAGCCCGAAACAGTTGGTGAGGGAGTCTGACATTATAGTCACCGCAACGACATCACCGGTCCCAGTTTTCGATGGCGAGTGGCTGCGGAAGGGGACCCACATCAACAGCATAATGAGCATTACTCCTACAATGCGCGAACTGGATGACCGTACCGTCTCGATGAGTCGGATAGTCGTCGACGACTTCGAGTCAGCAATGCGCGAGGCCGGCGACATCATTCAACCAATAGCCGGCAAGCTGATTTCACCCAAGGACATCGACTCTCTCGGCGACGTGATTTCAGGAAAAAGGCCGGGGCGTACGAACGAGGACGAAGTGACGGTGTTCAAGTCAGTGGGCGTTCCCTCCCACGACGTATGCGCTGCCCTGAAGGTTTACGATAAAGCGACGAGGTTACATGTGGGCCGTTCGTTCATGATGTAGCCACAGACTGGCCCTCCGGGCAAGAATTCGTCGGCGTCGAGGCGCCCGGATGGATCTTCCCTATCCGGCTTTTACTTCAGTTTGCTCTTCAGGGTTGGATCGACTTGAATCAGGCGCGTTTTGAGCAGTGCCTTCAGTTCTTCCGAAGCAGGAACGAGTGGCAGCCGGGGGTCGCCTGCAGGTCTTCCCAGCATGTTCAATATTGCCTTGAGAGGCGATGGGTTAGGCTCGTTCCCACCTATTCCGACCCCGAGCGGTTCCATCAATGGGGTGATTTGGATTTGTGTCTGGAGAGCTTTCGAAACGTTCCCATTCTTGAAATCATTGTACATCTCGACCATTAACCTCGGGAAGATGCTTCCGACGACAGATTGGACTCCATTCACACCAATGGACATGCAGGGCAGCCAGACCCAATCTTCACCAATCAACTGCAGTCTATTCCCTACAAGGTTCTTCACCTGCAAGATTCTGAAGAGTGATTGCTCTTTGTAGGCGACAAAGTTCGAGTGCTCTTCTGCGAGCTTGGCCACTGACTCCGAAGGAGCTCAACTCCCGACCTATGGATGGCATTGTAAACGGTGATTGGCATGTCCACCGAATCGAAAATCTTGCCGAAGTGAGCTAGCATCCCCTTTTGCGTGGGAAGCAGATATGCTGGAGTTGAAAGGTAACCGCCATCCGAACCTAGATCTTTCACAAGCTTTAGGTTCCTTATGATCGTCTCGGGCGACGCTCCGGGAGCACCTGAAGAAACAGGAACTCTGCCATTGACGTAATCAACGGTGGCCTTCACGACTTCCTTATACTCGTCCGGTGTTAGAAGCGATCCTTCACCCGTACTCGACACAGGTTCAATCGTGTGCACACCGGCGTCAAGAACGAAGTCAAGATTCTGCCTTATGCCTTCGTAATCAACGGTGTTGTCTCTCTTAAATGGCGTTACCGTTCCAACGTTTATCCCGTCAACACGCATCTTCATTGAGCTGGCTCTCCACGCATGCTATTTAATTCTTGAGCCCAAGTTCCTATTTATCCCCGGCCATTTCAACCAACCAACCGCTACTTATGCCACAAAATGGTAGACAATCCGAAATTGCCAAGCCTTCGCGTTCTTCATGAGAACAAGACCTTTATAGCGTCACAAAGTTCTTCTCATGAGCCATCGCCAGATTTCCGTCCCGAAATCCTTTGAGAACGAGGCTACCTGGGCAAGAGCTGTAGAGGCAAGAAAGGAAGACGAATTTCACTCTGCTTATGATAGGGCCATAAAGAGGATTCGAAGCGAGTTCGGAAAAACATACCCGAACATTAAAACGGAAACGAGGTGTATGCTGACTCGACGTTCAAGGACGTGTCCCCTGCCAACACTTCTGAAGTTCTTGGCGTGTTCCAGAACGGTAGCAAGAAGGACGTTGAGATTGCGGTAGCAGCCGCCTACGAAGCATTTGTTCCATGGTGCGCGATCCCTTACAAGGAGAGAATCAGGCTCTTCGGAAAGACGGCAGATATCGTCAGCAAGAATAAGTTCGAATTTGCGGCTCTGGTCTCCTTTGACAACGGCAAGAACAGATTCGAGGCCATGGGCGACGTCGACGAGTCAATCGACCTGATGCGGTACTATTCTTCGCTAATGGAAGAGAACGAAGGATACACCCGAGTTATGAGCAAAACCGGGTCCTCTGAGGCCGTGAAGAGCGTCCTTAGGCCCTACGGGGTGTGGGGCGTGATTGCACCTTTCAATTTTGTTGCCCTCACGGTGGGGATGTCCACAGGCGCTCTCCTCACCGGCAATACCGTAATCTACAAGCCAGCAACGGATACTCCGTGGATGGGCTTTCGCTTCTGCCAGTACCTGGCTGAAGCAGGCCTACCAAAAGGCGCGATGAACTACATCTCTGGTCCTGGAGGGGTTGTCGGTAACGCTCTAGTCGAAGACAATCTAGTCCAGGGCATAGTCTTTACTGGTTCCAGGGATGTCGGAGTAGCATCACACGCCGCTTTCACATCGAAGGACCCTAGGCCGTTCATCGCTGAGATGGGAGGGAAGAACGCCGCAATCGTGACGAAGAATGCCGACCTCAAGAAGGCCGCCGCTGGCGTCGCCTCAGGGGCTTTTGGTTATTCTGGACAAAAGTGCAGCGCGACTTCCCGGGTGTACGTGGACAAGAAGGTTAAGGCTCAGTTCGAGAAGCTTCTCGTGGATGCAACTAAGAACCTCAAGGTCGACGACCCGACGCGAAGGGATTCGTTCGTCACACCACTGATTAATTCCAATGCATACCAGAAGTTCATCGACTTCGCCGAGCTAGGGAGAAAAGACGGGCGGGTGATTTTTGGCGGGAGAGCCGTGAAATCCGGGGACTACGCCAAAGGCTATTTCGTCGAACCTACTATCGTCACCGATCTCCCGAAGGACCACCCAATCCTGACCGAAGAGCTCTTTGTCCCTCTACTGGCAGTGGCATCGACCGATTCTCTCGATGAAGCCATCCAGGAGGCCAATAAGAGCAAATATGGGCTCACTGCGGGCATCTTCAGCAAAGACAGGAAGGAAGTAACCCATTTCTTTGACAGAATTGAGGCGGGCACAGTCTACGCAAACAGGAAATCTAGCGCCACCACGGGTGCAGTGACAGGAACACAGCCCTTCGTTGGTTGGAAGTACAGCGGTTCGAGCGGAAAGGGAGCTGGCGGACCCTACTATCTGCTTTCCTTCCTGCACGAACAAACCCAAACCATAGTGAAATAAGCCACGGTGGCAAGTTAGGCCAGCTGGAGCCCGCTGAACCAATGGCCTCAGTGGGAACTCTTCTCGGGTTGAGCAAGACAATACCCTGCCGGCGGTGGGAAGGTCTGATATTTGGAGTGACCCTCCTTTCCGCGCCAGACGACCCACTGAGCGCTGCGGCCTGAGGTGACGGATTCAGGATTCGAGGGCTTTCTGCGAAGAATCTCTCTTGCTTGTCTCGGCGGATGCGCTCTGCCTGAGTATGCGAGCATCGTTTAAAATGACCCTTCTTGGCGACTTCAACCTGTGGAGAAGGTAAGAACAAGCGTAGTCGGTCTAGGCAACCTGGGCGTTGTCTATGCTAGAGTGCTCAAGGAACTGCCGGAATCAGAGCTCATCGCAGTGAGCACACGGAACAAGAGGGTCCTGGGTGACATCGCCGCAGAGTTCGACGTGGAGGGGTTTGAGGACGAAGCAACCATGCTCAAGAAGTCAGATTCACAAGTTACATTCATAGCCACACCACAAGGCATTCATCTTCGCAACACAGTCACGGCAATGAAGGCAGGGAATCATGTTTACTGCACAAAGCCCATGGCCGCGACTCTCAGAGAGGCTGATGAGATGATAGCGGCGAGCAAGCAGATGAGGAAGAAACTCGAAATCGGATTCCATTACAGGTTCACACCCCACATACAGAAGATACGGGAGGTAATCCTCTCAGGAGAAATTGGCCGCGTTGCTTCGACGCTGAGTACGATTCAACAGTACCGCGGTCAGGATTACTGGTCCCAGGGGCAATGGAGGGCGAAGAAAGGCGTTGCGGGGGGCGGGGTACTCATGACGAACTACTCCCACGATCTAGACTTCATCCAATGGTTCCTAGGCAAGCCAGCTTGGGTGTCCGGATACGTCGACACCCTTGTTCAGCCAATCGAAGTTGAGGACTATGCTTCGGCAACAATAAAGTTCACGAGGGGCGCAGTCTCTTCCTTCAATTTGAGCACAGCTTCTTGGGCGAGCAACTCCCCGAGGCTAGAAATCTTTGGCACCAAGGGCGCAATCAGTCTCACCGACAAGAAGGATGCGTCGTGGAAGAGCCTCGGTACCGCGGTCTACGTCTTCTCAAACGGTGCTTGGAACGAGATAAAGATTGAACAGGACAAGGGAATAGAGGCCAGGTTCGCAGGGAGGCTCCTACCGTGGACCGTCCCTCTGACAGGCCTGTCTTCTGTACATTCGCTTTTCAACCATTTCTCTGACTTCCTCCAATCGATTATCTCTCATCGGAAAAACGCGGTTGACGGAGCCGAAGGGAGGAAGAGTCTCGAGATGGCCACCGGAATCTACATCTCCTCACGCAAGGGTCGAAGGATCAAGTTCCCTCTGTCACGGTAGGCTCAGACGACAATTGGGGCGTCTGAATGCCACACTTTACTTGATTCGAGCAAACCACAGCGATGATGGTGCCGGGTGATTCGTGGGCGCATTGAATACACCATCGCAATCCACAAATACAATCTTCCGACGACACCAAGATGGACTAACTATGCCAAGAGCGATTCAAATTGGGTTCCAGAAGGGCGGCGTTTTCTCGGCCGAGCTGCTCGAGAAAGAGGCTCCCAAGACAACCGGCGCAATATGGAACAGGCTCCCTTTCGAGTACGAGTTCTACCACAGCATAGTTTCTGGGCGTGCCATCGTCACTCTGCCACCTGATCTGACAGTCGAACCTGAAAACCAAATGGTCATGGGAATAGAGCCTGGGACTCTTTCGTTCCTAGTGAGGGATCCGCCTAGACTGATCCCAGATGAAATCTACATTTCATACGGCATTTTCGTTTCAAGGGGTCTTACGGTCAACGCATACCAACCTGTCAATGTATTCGCCAAGATACATGACAACCTGGACGAGCTTAACACAGTCTGCCGGCGCGTCCTGATGAAGGGCACCGAGAAGGTAAGTTTCAGCAAGAAGTAACCGCTTCCAGTCTCGAAACCAGATACTCATCCCGCCCATATCTCAGTTATTCGGCGCCGCATAAACTACGGTTTGGCCTAGGGGCTAACCACTCCAAGGCAACGAGGGGGGCCAAGCCTCCGAGAAGAATCGTGGCCGACGCCACCACGTAGGCGAAGCCAAGGCCGAAGGATTCAGACACGACTCCCAGGGCCAAGATTAGTACTGTCTGGCCAATTCCCGTAAAGACCTCCAAAATCCCCATGCCGACTCCGACGTCTGACTGGGAAACCGAGGCGCCAATGAGTGCGCGGGAGACGGTGAGATAAATTCCGTACCCAACCCCTTCCAGTGTGACCGCTGTGAGGGCGACCGCGAATCCCACGGCGAAAGACAATATGCCATCGGCTATTGCCGCGGAAACAACACACAGGGCAAGCAACCTTAGCCTTCCCAATCCAAGCGACAATCGGCCCGCCGGAACTCTGACAAGTGTCGAGGCCACACCTCTGACCCCAAGGATCGTTCCGATTTCGGATTCTGTCAGGCCAATCGATTTTCCCCGCAGCGGAAAGAACGTGTAAGACACGTTGAAGGTGAACGACATGATTGCTGCGAGGATTCCGATTGCGAGGACCCTGCGGTCCATGAACCCTCTCCTTAGCTTGATGAGCAAATGCCCATTCGCAGGTCTGGGTTCCCGCTTCGGCTCCTGCAATCTGAAAATGGCTACAAGCAGTGCGATCCCGGAAATGGACGACGCTATGAGATAGGCGCTCTGGAACCCGAGGGCCTGCGCGACATTTCCCCCAAGTACAGGGCCGATGGCGAAACCAGCCCCTTGGCTCATCATGTTCACGCCCATCTCCACGTCTATTGTCTCGGGTTTCGACGTGTGGGCCACGTAGATTGCGGCGACCATGTATACGGTCAGGGACACGCCGAGCAGGGAAGACTCGAAGGCGATTACGATGGGGTTCGAGGTCACAGCAAAAAGCAATGGAGCGGCTGTGAGGCAGACAAGGACCAAAGCAAAAATGCGTTTGGTGCCGAACCTGTCGGAAATGTGGCCGAAGTAGGGGCCGGCAATCATTCTGACGAAGCCGGATGAAGCAGTGATTGACGACACTATGAAAAAAGATGCTCCCAGCGCCTGTGCATACAAAGGTAGTATCGAGATTATGCTTCCATAGGCCGCTCCTGCTAGAAAGACGATGGAGTGGGCGGGAGAGAACGCAATTTTCACTGGGGTCTTGCCTGCTGGCTTGAGCAGTTGATTCTTGCCCTGCCTTGAGGGCTGGACTCCCTACCTCCCCTAATCAGATTCTGAGCTATTCCGTTCCGTAACCCTGATCCGCCGAACATGCTGCAGCCTGTCCTCATGCTACTTCACTTGATCGCGTTGCGCGGGTGCGAAGGGGGGGTGCGGTTGAAGCGCAGGATACGAACTAGACCACGCCTTCCTTTTGTAACCTTTCGCAGTCGTCGTCGCTGTACCCTAGAGTCTTCAGTAACTCGAAAGTGTGCTCGCCAAGCTCGGGAGCCCGGCGTCTAACCGCCGTACCATTTCCATTGATCTTGATGGGGCTCCCCATCAGCTTCACTTTCCCGATTCTGGGATCTTCGATATCCATGAGCATTCTCCGAACTGCCGTCTGCGGATGATGTATCGCCCCAGAGGTCGAGTTGATGGGCGCGCATGGCACCTTGGCGTCGTTCAATACCTTCAGCCACTCTTCCAGATTTCTCTGCTCGAATTTCCTATCCAGAGCTTCAAGCAGCCGGGTCCTGTTCTTCATCCTGGAGGCATTGTCTACGAAGTCCGGGTTCTTTGCCATGCTCTCTAATCCGAGAGTGGCGCAGAGGGTAGTCCACAGCTTCTCGGAAAGGGCAGCGACCATGAGCAGTTTGCCGTCTTTTGTCTTATGAGCTTCGTATGGAATGAGAAACGGGTGCCCGGAGCCTCTGGGGAGCACGTCCTTGCCTTCGCCGAAATACTCAGGTATCGCGTAGGGGAACAGCAGATACAATGCGACGTCGAACAGAGCGATGTCGACCCTCTGCGCCTGACCCGTCTCATCTCTCTCGCGCAGAGCGGCCAGGATGGCCAGTGCCCCCCAGATGCCCGTGATGTTGTCGACCATTCCAGGTGGACCGAGGCAAGGAGGGCTTCCGGGGCTGCCAACGACTGACATTATGCCAGATTCAGCTTGCATGATAGGGTCGTACCCCGGCCTGTCGCTGAACGGCCCGTATTGTCCGTAAGCGGACACAGAACAGTACACTATCCGGGGGTTCATCTTCTTGACGTCTTCGAATCCGACTCCCAGTCGGTCGGTGACCCCGGGTCTGAAGCTTTCGATGAAGACATCTGATTTCTCGACCAGCTTTGCGATTATCTCCTTCGCCTTTCCATTCTTCAGGTCGAGAGTGAGGCTACGCTTGTTCCGGTTGAAATTATAGAAGAAATAGCTAGTAGGTCCCAAGAGGAGTGGTCGCATGCTCTCCCTCATGTAATCGCCTTCTGCTGGATTCTCGACCTTCACCACCTCCGCCCCAAGTTTGAGGATCGTCGCGGCTGCCGGGCCGGCGACCATACCGGTAAGATCAGTGATGAATATTCCGTCAAGAGGAAGTTTGTCAATCAGATCCCAATGACCGAACAGCGTCAGCCATAGTGATTAAAGCATTGACGTTTGGATGGGAAAACTCAGCAACCTTAAAAGAACCAGGCGAGAAAATCTATACAATTTGCGAATCACTGAAATCGAAACAATTCCAATAGCTCTGAGTTCCTCAAAAGAGGGTTGGGGGAAGAACTACTTCTTTTGGCCGGCGGGAATTCAGGAGGTGCTGATTAAGGTCCATACCTCGAACGGCCTTGTCGGTTACGGCGAATCTCACGTAATGCCTTGGTATACCGGCAACACGCTCGAACATGACCTTAGCCTTTTGAAGCTCTACGAAGGTCTTCTCAAGGGAGAGGACCCCACAAACATCGTCAAAGCCCACAATCTGATGACAACCCACGTGGGCCGTGGTGGGCCGGCGTCCGAGTCAGCTAGGAGCGCAGTCGACATGGCTCTGTACGATCTGTCTGCAAAATCCTACGGCGTGCCCGTATACAAACTGCTAGGCGGCGAACTAAGGGACACCTTCGACCTCAAAGGCGAATTGTACCTCACTGCTCCGGATGATATGGCGAAATCTGCAGTTGACTATGTCAAACGCGGCTACGGTGGTTTGAAGGTCAAGATCGCCTTGGAAATCGAGTCTCGAGGTTCGACCCTAGAGACTGCGAAAGTAGAAATGGCGAAGCTGGAGCAGGTGCTGAGCTCGATTCCGGACACCATCCCCGTGGACGCCGATGCGAACCAGGGCTGGAGGAACGCCGACAGGGTCATCTCTCTGCTGAGAGGGTTCGAGAAGTACGGCAACCTATTGCAATAGAACAGCCTATCTCTTACTGGGACATCAGCGGCCTCAGTCGGATAGCGCGGGAGTTGACTATCCCCTTGGTGCTCGACGAAACCATAACCGGCTCCCAAGCTCTGCTACAAGTCATCCAGCGAGAAGCCGCTGACAGGATAGTCATCAAGCTCGCAAGGGTGGGCGGTTTGTTCGAGGCAGTCAACCTGATTCACATGGCTGAATCGGCGGGAATAGGGGTGACCATAGATGGGCTCTACACAAGGCTGGGGGAGGCGGCCATCACGCATCTTGCCGCCATCGTGAGGCAACCCTATCCGCTTGCGGCCGAATGCCACTACTGGTTTGCCGAGGATCCAATGAGAGGGCGGGGTCGTCATCAAAGACGGAAAGGCCAAGCTACCGCAGTCGCCTGGGCTCGGGGTAGAGTCGGTAGACGACCTTGTCGAAGCAATCAGGATCAAGAAGTAATGGTCCTCATCGCTCCATTAAGCACTGTAAGTTTGCACGCTCGCCAGACAGCCTGCTAAGAATCGAGACCAGCAGCTCGCATGGGCACGTTGGGATCTGCTACTCGCTCAACCCGCACCAATTCATTATCGAAAGGCATGTCGCCTTCACCGAGTCGAGATACTCCTTGACGTTTATCCACTCGTTCGGTTGATCTCCGCCCCCGCCCAGTGGACCATATTTGATCATGGGAGTGTTCGCGTACCTGGTGAAGAAGCGAATGTCACTAGGCGATTCAGAGTGCTCGATGGCCGGCTTCACACGTGTTATCGAGGTGATGGCATCAGAAACCACATGGACGATGGGGTGGTTCGTGTCAACCGCTGATGATTCGCACTGGAAGTGCTTGAACTTTGTCTCTGGGGGGTGCGTCCTCAGCCACGGGTCAACAGACGCCAATTTTCCCACCGCCTTCGGGATCCAGCTTCTAACCTTCGCCAGTGTGTGCCTCGGGTCGAACGACATCCTGCATTCGACTAGACATTCTTCTGGCGTCAGCAAAGGTCCTCCCTCGTCGACGCCCCCCTGTTGCCACCGGCCACCTCCACTGATTAGTCCGGCGTTTAGCTTCAAGCCCTGACCCGCGCAAGCTTGCCCAAGCCCATCCAAGACTTGAGTGGCTTTCATTATTGCGTTGACCCCTTTCCAGTCTTCATAGAATACGGCGGGACGCCTTCCTTTGACCTTCAGGGCGAAGGTGACTGCTCCGAAGCTCGACACTACGATCTTTGACAACCCCGCCTGTCCTTCGTGCGGATGTAGGTAGATCCCTGCGTCTGCTCGGTATCCTCTGAGGGCGCACGCGAAGAGTCCACCATTGTCCCCCTCCCCATAGTCCCTTCCTCCCAGAGAACTCATTGCGATCAGATCTCCTTTAAGATGGACGCCGGCTTTCTCAAGAACGTTAATCGCAGCAAGCATCATCGCAACGCCGCCCTTGTCGTTGGCAGCCCCTCTGCCAATCATTCTGCGCCCTCTTATGGCGGCGGCGAAGGGGTCCTCGCTCCAAAGACTTCTGTCGCCTACCTGAAGGTGGTCGATGTGTGCGGCCAACACCAGTGACCTTCCTCCCCCAGACCCTTTCCAGCGGCCGCAGACGTTGGGCCTGTTTTTGCTCCCTAGCTCCATTGTCCTGACCGGAGTGTAGTCGGGATGCGCCTTGAGTTCCCTCAGATTGGCGACGAACGAGTCAACCTGAAGGCCCAGGTTCCTCATTCTATCGGCTACAGTCCTTTGGCAGGCTTCCTCGCTCCCGTACTGGCTCGGTATGCGGACGAGTCGGGCTAGCTCCTCCAGCAAATCCTTCCTACTTTCGTCTACGACATGCAGGGCGCGGGCAGCGGTCTGCATGTCGCGGGCTGGTCGAGCGCTTAAAACTCCTTGGGGATGGGTCACGCCTTCAAAGGTTCGTCGCGTTCTTACCCGGTGGATTGCCTCTGACTGATCGGGACGTAGCTCTCGCCCCTGATCCGACGTACTCAGCACTCGGCCTAATCAGCCGGTTGTCGCTGAGCTGTTCATTGATATGCGCAAGGATTCCGGGGGTCCTTCCCGCAGCGAAGACAGGAACGAAGAGGAAGCCTGGAATGCCCAAGTGCTGAAAGAGCAGGCCCGAGTAATAGTCCATGTTCGGGTAGATCTTCTTCTTCTCCACCATCAGTCTTTCCACGTTCACTAGGATGGGCGAGTCTCTTCTTTTCGTAGTCCGTCGCCGCCAGCTTTTCGCTGTAGTCCCTCATTATTGCTGTTATGTGATTCCCCGCTCGGAAGATTCTATGACCGAAGCCCATCACCTTCTCCTTCCTCGCGAACTTCGCTTCTAGATAGGTCTCGACGCCCATAGGGCCTCCTATTTCATCAAGCATCTCCACCACCGCTTCGCTGGCCCCTGCGTGAAGGGGTCCCTTGAAGGCCTCCACGGCGGCCCCGAATGCGGAATAGACGTCCGCGAGTGTGGATGCAACCACGCGAGCAGCGAAGGTCGAGACTGTCATTTCGTGGTCTGCATGGAGGATTAGCATCCCGTCCATCAGCTTGGCATCCGCTTCGCTGGGCTCTTTCCCTTTCAACATACGCAGGAAGTCAGTGGCGTAGTTCAGGTCCGTTCTGGGCGGGATTGGTGCTACCCCTAGCTTTGTCCTGGAGATAGCAGCCACAAGGGTCCCCATCTTGGCCGATATCGAAACAGCGTTGTCCTCGAAGGTCTTCCCCCTCCTGTCAAAAAGTCCCAAGGCGGAGACTCCTAGGCTGACAGCGTCAATGGCATTGCAGTCAGGTGGAAGTTCCCGGAGAATGGAGAGAACCTGGGATGGCAGGTCCCGACTTTGGGCCATTCTTTGGCTGAACGAAGCCAGTTCATCTTTCGTGGGGAGACGGCCGTGCCAAAGGAGGAAAATCACCTCTTCATAGTTTGATTTCGTGACCAGCTCATCAATCTCGTATCCCCTGAAGTAGACCCTACCCTCGACCGGATCGATGCGCGTTATGGCTGTGCTGGCAGCTGCTCGCCTTGCAGCCCGCTCGATTGCGACTCCTTCCTATCTTTCTGCGCTTCAGTTCTCGCTGCCATGGGCACGACCGACCTCTCATGGATTTTAAACTGCCTGTGATGAGAGAAGTCTTCGCCTTTAGGAGGGAGCGGCAACCAGATTGCTAGCTTCTATCCACCCTCTGACGCAGCCATCCGATTCGGGTTTCATCTGCGCTACGAGATGTTCGAACCTGCGTCTATGAACATCGTATGGCCCGTCGCCAGTCTGGCCTCGTCTGAAGCGACGAACGCGACCATCTTCGCAACGTCCTCGGGCTTGCCGACGACCTTCAATGGGATTCTATCTAGCCTCCGTTTGAGGAAAGATGGGTCCGAAAAGTCCTTCCTGTTTATGTCAGTCTCGATGAGGCCGGGGGCCACTGCGACGACCCTGATCTTATTGGGTGCCAGCTCGAGGCCCATGCTCTTGGTCAGCATGCCGACTCCGGCTCTCGCTACAGAGTAATGGGCGAGGTTCTGTGACGGCTTTTCCTCGGCGTTGGAAGAAATGTTCACGATGACGCCTCCACTCCGGCGAGCCATGACTCTTGCCACCGCCTGTCCAACCAAAAAGTATCCTTTCAGGTCCGTATTTAGGACCTCGTCCGATCCTTGCTTTCGCTTATTTCCAGGAAAGGAGTCCTCTTGAGCATCCCCGCATTGTTGACCAGGATGTCTATGCCACCGAAGTCCCTCTCGACTGCCTCCACCATCAATGCCACCTGAGACGAGCTCGACGTGTCTGCCTGGATGGGCCCGTAGACTCTGTCAAGACTTTCAATCTCCTTGACGGTCTTCTCTGCCTGATGTTGATCTGCCCTGTAGTTCACTGCAACGTTCGCTCCCTGTCTGGCGAGCTCTACTGCGCAGGCCCTTCCTATGCCTCTACTACTCCCAGTGACTAACGCCACCTTGCCATGGAATCTATTCACCTCAGACGACCGCCGTATCTCTTGATCATCCCTCGCTGGCACTCTTCGCGCCATCGACAGGGACTCTCTCACTGTCATCGTTTAAATCAATGGGCGCGTCGGGCAGGAAATTGAGGTCAAATTGATAGTCGACGCACATTCTCATGTCTGGGACGAAAAATACGCCTCCAAGGATTATCTCAAGGAGGCGCTTTCCCACCGAAAGCGAGTTGGCGACGTCGATGCCGCGGCGACCCAGCACTGGATGCCCATAACCAGGGAAGCCTGGATTACGGAGCTGAAGGACGCCGGAGTCGAGAAGGCGATTGTCATGGCGTTCGACCTCACCAGGGTATTCGACACGAAGATTCCAGATGAATTCATCTGGGGATACGTGAAAGAGTATCCCAAATTCCTCGTGGGCTATTCTTCCGTGGAGCCCCTTGACTCGGTGGGGAAGTTCAAGAGACAAGCGCTGGTCGACGTCGAAAAGGCAGTGAACCAATACGGTTTCAAAGGTCTCAAGCTCTATCCTTGGTACGGGAACTATTCTCCTGATGACAAAGCACTGTATCCGCTCTACGAGAAATGCCTGGAGCTTGGGATCCCTATCCTTTCGCACGTTTCTCCCGAGAACCTTCCTAAAGCCTATCTGAAGTATGGCACACCTCTCCCGCTCGATAATGTCGCAACAGACTTTCCAGACCTTAAGCTGGGAATAGCACACTTTGGGAGCCCTTGGATGACAGAATGCTGCCTCCTAATGCAGGAAGGCACGGAACATCTACGCCGACATTTCGGAGACCTTGTACCAGAACAGGCCTACGCAGCTGACCTGGGGACTCGTCATGGCGAAGGAGTACAAAGTGATGGACAGACTCATGTTCGGCACCGACGGGCCTGGCATCGGCAGGCCGGTAAAGAGAAGCATCGACTGGCTAAAGACAGACCTCAACAGGCTCTCGCAGGGATCGGGCTGGCCGACCTTCAGTCAGAGCGAAATCGACGGAATCATTGGAGGGAACGCTACTAGGATGCTGAAGCTCTAGAATTCTCTCCACCTCTCCAGCCGGGCTGAACTTACGCCAAGAAAGGATAAATGAGCTACCAAAGGCTTCAAGTCGAAGTCTCTGAAGAATGCGACGATCATCTCCGGTCGAAGACGAGGAACTCGACAAGGAGATGCGTTGGGGACCTGGCAAGAAATGGTGGCAGAGTAACCTCGCTTCTTGGTCGCTGGTCAGGTCGCGGCTTGACCTGCCCAAACGAGTCATCCTCATGGACCAAACAATCAGAGAGGGAGAGGACACTCCAGACGTGCTCTACACCAAGGCGGCCAAGTTCAAAATCCTCGACAAACTGGAAGAAATAGGCGTCACCGAGACCGAGGTCGGCTACGCAGGGGCCATAAACGAACAGTACGAATTTGCCAAATCCATCAAGAAGAGGGGTTACAAGCTAACCCTGGGGTCGCATTAACCGGGGCTACACCCGGGGTAACGAATGGAGGGACGAGATAGACAGGAGCATTGACGCTGGCGTAGACATAGTTGATTTTGTATTCTGGATGTCGCAGTCGTTGATGCCTACGACGCCTTGGTTGACAAGCGAGCAGGTCCCGGCAAGAGTTACGGAATGCGTCGACTACGCGAATTCGAGGGGTGCCAAGGTTGGCTTTCTCCTTGTCGACATGTTGAGAGTCCGCTTTGATCTTCTAGTCCAATTACTTCAGCAACTGTCAGGCCTGAAAATAGATCGCGTCTATGTGGCAGACCCGACGGGGAACGCGACGCCCGAACTATTCGATTTTGCCGTAAGGCTTGTCAGAGACAATGTCAGCCATCAGACCAAGGTCGCCCTTCACTGCCACAACGAGTTCGGTCTGTCGATGGCAAATGCCACGGCGGGCATCAAAGCGGGCGCTGAGGTTGTCGATGTCGCGATAAACGGGCTTGGCCACAACGCTGGTATTACGGCCCTGGAGGAGCTGGCCACTGTGCTCGACTGTGCAATACGATGTGGAATGCGGGATCGACATAACCAAACTCGGAGGGGCGTCCAAGATGGTCGAACGGTTCTCAGGAGTCAAGGTTCATCCGAACAAACCTGTGGTCGGAACAAACATCTACAGACACCAACTCGACAGCCACTTAACAAGTGTCCTGCGGGGGATCTGGTTCGCCTGGGACAATATCCGTCCTGACGTCATGGGCCGCGAGTTCAGATTGGAATGGGCGGAAGGGAGGTTAAGGCGAGGAAGGTCCGGGTCTGTCGACGCGATGATCGAGAAGATGGGTCTCTCTGCCTCGGACGATGAGTACACCGAAATCATCAATAGACTCACCCGGAGAGTGAGGAGGAGTACCATAGGTCCTGATGTCTTGCAGAAAATAATCCTGTCTGTAATAAGGCCTGAAAGGCGCAGAACGGGAGACCTTCCCGGTGGGAGAAGTCAGTAGCTCTACCGCACCCGACAGGTGTTATCCCTCAAGTAACGCAGTCGCTTTAGGCGCAACGCATTTATTCCGACGGCAGGTGAATCGCCTCTCGAAGTTCATTGGAAGAAAATCTTCTCATGATACCTGGCCCCACAAATCTCTCGGAAAGAGTGAGGGAGGTGATGTCCCAACCCCAGCAGGGGCACGGATCCCCCAAGTTCACGGAGAAGTTCTCAGAGATGCTGAACCTTGCAAGGTATGCCTTCAAGAACAACGGGGGTGGCCAGTTCGTGTTCACTGGGACAGGAACGCTGGCCATGGAGGCCTCCGTGGTCAACACAGTCCAGCCCGGCGACAAGACCATCGTGCTCGACACTGGCTACTTCGGGCAGAGGATGGCTACAATCAACGAGACCCACGGAGCCAAGGTCTCTACGCTCCAATACCCCATAGGAACCCACGCCAATCCTGACGACCTTAGAAGGAAGCTGAGGGAGGACAAATTCAAAGCTGTTTTCATCACCCACGTGGACACGGGCAGCGCGATAATCAACCCCATCAGAGAACTCGTCGCGGAGTGCAAGAACGCAGGGGTGTTCGCCGTCGTAGACTCGGTGTGCGGGCTTGCGGGGGAGGAACTCGACTTCGACAGGCTTGGAGCCGATGTGGTCTTCACGGCTTCACAGAAGGCAATTGCCGCGCCGCCAGGCGCAGTGTTGATTGCAATCTCAAAAGAACTGCTTGAATACTGCGAAAGTAGGGTGGGCCCCATCGGGTCATACTACCTCGATCTTCTGAGATGGAAGCCCATAATGGATGACCCGCGGAAGTACCTTGCGACGCCTGCCGTCCAAATCATTCTGGCTCTGCGAGAGGCACTTCTCGAATTGAAAGAAGAAGGGGTCGAAAGAAGATGGGAGAGGCACAAGGCTCTCGCCGATTCAATCCGGACCGGCATCAGGGAGACGGGAATGCAGTTCATCGCCGAAGAAGGATATAGGCCCAACACGTTAACTGGCTTTCTCGTTGAGGAGGGGAAAGCGCCTGAGATGCAGGCGAGGCTAAGGGAAGAGTACAAGATCGAGGTGGCAAGGGGCTTGGGGGACTATTCCACGAAGTTGATCAGAATCGGCCACATGGGAATTCTCAACTCGGAACAAGCGCGGAGGACCGTCGAAGCCGTTCAGGGAACACTTCGCGAAATGAATCTTGGTAATCTAGCCAAGCTAAAGAGCAACCGAGATGAAAGCCGTCTTAACTTCGCATTAAGGTGAAACAACCCGAACGCCGCCACCGATTAGGTTATCAGATTCAAGTGGTCAAGATGGGCTGATTCTCGTTCCCTTACCAGTTAGTGACAGGTCTTAAAACGCACATCCTGCAAATTTGGCTTCGGCGCTCGCCATGAGACAGTACGTTGGTTCGAAATACGCTATCTATGTCGATGATAAATTCTGCGCAGGTTGTGGAATTTGTATCGACTTCTGCCCATTCAAAGTATTAGCGAGTTCGCCGCAGCTGAATGCGAGAGGCGCTCATGAAGCAATCGTCCTGAGCATGGACAAATGCACAGGCTGCAACACATGCGTCGAATTCTGTCCGGATTTTGCCATTGCTGTTGAAAAGAGGAGTGGATGAAGCTGCAAGAAAGAGTCAGGAGCGGTCTACACTTCATCAACGGAGATGAGGCCTGCGCAGAAGGGGCTTTGGCTGCGGGGTGCGGCCTCTTCGCTGGCTATCCAATCTCGCCTGCCACAGAAATTTCGGAGGTGCTCTCCAGGCGACTCTTCGGTGTTGGAGGGATCTTCGTTCAGGGCGCCGACGAGCTTGACTCTCTGGCCATAGTGATTGGGGCTTCCTGTGCTGGCAAGAAGGCCATGACTGCGACCTCGGGAAACGGGATAAGCCTGATGCAGGAGAACATAGGCTACGCTGCCATGACTGAAACTCCTTGCGTGATTGTCGACGTGCAGAGGGCAGGGCCAGGTACCGGAATCGCCACCAAGAGCATGCAGGGCGACATCTATCAGGTAAGATACGGAAGTAACTCGGACTACTCGATTATCGCCCTAGCCCCCGACTCACCTCAGGAGATGTTCGACTTGACCGTAGAGGCATTCAACCTCTCGGAGCAGTACCGCGTCCCCACTTTCATCCTCGCAGATGAGCTCGTCGGGCACATGATGGAAAAGGTCGAGATTCCACCAGCGGAGAAGATCCACGTTCTGAACAGGAAGAAACCTGATGTCCCACCCGATAAGTTCGTCCCATTCAGGGCTGCTTCCGACACGGACGTTCCAGCAATGCCTTCGTTCGGAGATGGATATGCCCTCCCGATCTCATCCTTCGCAAGGAACGAGTCGGGGTCGCCGTCAACCAGTATGCAAGTCCAGCACCAGCTGGTCACGAGGCTCTGGAACAAGGTCGAGAAGAAGGCCGACGAGATCGCTAGAATCGAGACTGAATACCTCGAAGACGCCGACGTCGCTGTGCTCTCGTATGGAGTGCCCGCCAGGTCGGTTCACAGAGCGGTACAGGATGCAAGGCGCGAGGGGGTTAAGGTCGGCTATGTGAGGCTGATTACAATCTGGCCGTTTCCTGACAGGAAGATCAAAGAAATCGCGGAAGGAGTCAAGACAATTCTCGTGGCAGAGATGAACATGGGCAAGGTGGTGAGGGAGGTTCAAAGGGCAGCCGAAGGGGCGGCCAAGGTGAGCCTGCTCTCCAAACCAGGCGTAGAGGCACACACGCCTTTGGAGGTTGCTAACGCTTTGAAGGGGCTGGGAGCATGAGACATCCGGCTCTAGAGTACTTCAGGCTCGACAGGCCGGGTTCTCCGAACTTATGGTGTCCGGGGTGCGGGATAGGGCAGGTATGGTACTACACCGTTCAGGCGATCAACGAGCTAGGCCTTGACCACGACAAGGTTGTCTGGGTTGGAGGAAGCGGATGCAGCGGCAGGATGTGCACCTACTGGTACAAAGACTCTATGCACACCCTACATGGCAGGCCTCTCGGCTTTGCCACTGGAATAAAGCTGGCCAATCCCGAGCTGACTGTCATCTGCCACATGGGCGACGGCGAGACCTCTGCAATCGGCGGAAACCACCTCATACAGACCGCGAGGCGGAACGTTGAGCTTACAGCGATCTGCATCAACAATTTCAACTACGGAATGACGGGGGGACAGTACTCTCCAACCACACCATTGGGCGGCATAACAATGACATCAGTCGAGGGTTCTATGGAGCCTCCATTCGACCTCTGCAGACTTGTCGAGGCATGTGGGGCGGGGTATGTAGCAAGGTGGACCTCCGCACACCACCGCCAGATTGTAAACTCGATCAAAGAGGCAATCCAGAAGCAGGCCTTCGCCTACGTTGAGGTCGTCTCCCAGTGTCCGACCTACTTCGGCAGAAGGAACCGGCTTGGCGACGGGGCCGAGATGATGAGGGGGTTCCTGAAGAACTCAGTGACAAAGGAACGAGCGCAGGGGATGACTGAGGAGGCCCTGAGGGGGAAGTATGTCATTGGTAAGCTCGTTGACAGGAATGTGAAGGGCTACAGCGCAACGCTCCACGAATTCGCCGCGCGACACAGCTCGGGGGTGTGACGGCTTGCAAAGGATTGAGGTGAGGTTCGCTGGCTTCGGCGGACAAGGTGTCATCCTTGCGGGGACCGTATTGGGCAAGGCCATCGTTCTTCATGACAGGAAGAACGCTTCCCTGACCCAATCATACGGGCCCGAGTCCAGAGGGGGCTCCTGCCATTGCGACCTGGTCGTCTCCGACTCCAAGATCGACTACCCCGAAATCTTACAGGAGGATTATCTCGTCGCCATGTCTCAGCAGGCTGCCGACCAGTTTGTAACCAAACTGCGAAGCAACGGTACCCTGATTATCGACTCCTCGATGGTGACGATGAAACCGGACCAAAACAAGGTTGCGACCTACGGGATCCCAGCAACGAAAATAGCCTCCGAGGAGCTTCAGGAACCAATGCTTGCGAATATGATCATGCTGGGAGCCTTCGTTCAACTCAGCGGGATATGCACCAAGGACGCCCTCGTCAAAGCAATGAGCGAAACAGTCCCCAAGAGGACAGTTGAGAAGAACTCGCAGGCCATAGATTGGGGCTTTGGGCTTATCAATAGTCCAGCCAGAATGCCAGCGCAGTAGGCGCACCTACCTGGGACACTATTGCGTCTTCACTAGGATCTCTGAAATCATGGTGGGGATTTCGGCCGGTTTCTCAACCACATGAGCGCCGGCGTTCCTAAGGGCGTCTATCTTGCTCTTCGCAGACCCTTTGCCATGTTCGATAATACTGCTAGCGTGGGAGAATCTCATGCCTTCAGGCGCCCAGGCACCAGCGATGTACGCGACCAAGGGCTTAGTGAAGTGCCCCTTCTCAATCTCCATGGCCGCCTCTTCTTCCGTGGTTCCTCCGAGCTCCCCAAACATCGCGACAACCTTCGTCTGCTCGTCTTCCTCGAAGAAAGGCAGCAGGTCACCGAACGACGTGCCTATGATTGGCTCCGTCCCCTCGTGGACTAGAGTGCTGCAACCGTGACCCGCGTTCTTTATGATCCAGGGCAAGGTCCCCGATTGGCCCCCGCTCCTCGACAATATTCCCACCGGTCCTGGTTGGAAGATCTCCTTTGCCCTTTCAGCCGAGCTTCCGACCCAGCCTAGCACTGCCTTGCTAGGAGTAATGACACCTATGGTTCCCGGCCCTATGATTCGTACGCCCTTCCGCTTCGCCGAGGCCACCATGACCATTATGTCGTGGAGAGGGACCCTTTCGACTGGAGAGACTATTAGCTTGATTCCAGCTTCGATGTCCTCCAGCACCGCATCCTTCAGCGCCGGAGCCGGAACGAAGGTGACTGCTGCGTCGATCGGTCCATGCTTCTCGACTGCCTCCTTGACCGATTCATACACTGGTATGCCCGCGACGATGGCGCCGCCACGTCCTGGAGATATTCCTCCCACGACGTTTGTTCCGTATTCCTTCATGTATCTGGCGTAGGCCTCTCCAGACCTGCCAGTGATACCCTGGACGATTACGCTGGTCTTCTCGTCTATGAGTATTCCCGTCTTTCCTCCCCTCTGGTGTTCAGTGACGCCTTGAACTTGTCCAGCTCAGGCATGGGGACATTGATTTTCAGCGCATGCAGCCCCCTTAGAAGGCATTCGTGTTCGCACGCCAGACATTCAGTACCGGCCCTTGCCGCTTCGCTAGCGGTCAGCAAAATCGTCGGTTTTCCTTCTCTAAGGGTCAGTATGCCTCGACCATAGATGCGACATGCTGTCACACACGCTTTCGTCGTGCATTCTCCACACACGCTGTCGTCTATGGTCACGGTTATCGTTCTTTCCTTGAACTCGGTCACGGGCGCACTCCTCTGTCAGCCCTGTATTCGTCAACGAGCGCCCTCATTCTTCCTGCTACGAAGTCTGGGTTGTACACATATTCGCTTCCGTATACTTCAAGGCGAATTGGAAGGTCTCTCAGGCCTTCCTTCAGGATGACGTGAGACTCCTTCTCCTTGTTCCCACAAATCAAGAGAACCACAGGGAAGCCCGGCTTCTGAGCAAGTTCCTCCCTGAATGCCTTCACTAGACCGTGGGCGTGGTGCCATTGTTCTTGATTCGCTGCTATGAAGCCGCCCAGCAGATAACCCTCAATGCCAGGTATCGCCAGTATCACCTTCGAAAGACGGTAGACCTTCGATGCAGTCGGGTCTCCACTCGAGTCGGAATAGTTGGCGATCTTCAGCCCCTTTCTGTTGAGGGCATCGACGCCCAGAATCGCGCCGCCCCCTCCGATACCATGGTATCCGACATATCCTGGCCCTTCTATCTTCTCAACCATCTGGGAGAAGAACGCGTTTCCTCTGTAATCGCCGACCTCCATCTCATATGCGATCTCCTCCAATGGGGTCGGTTCCCTTGGGAACTCTCGCGCCACTTTGATACCAAGCTCCGGGTGGCGGAATATGGCCGAGTCGTCGACGGTTATCCGGCAGTCCGCAGCGAACACATTTCCATCCTTTGTCAGGACGAGAGGATTGATTTCGGCAGACCGCGCTTCGTATTTGACGAAAAGTCCATACAGACTAGAAACGATTGAACTCAGAAGCTCCTTCTCACGAGTGTTAACCTCTGCTCTGGACACAAGACCATCCGCCTCGCTGGAATCGATTCCTTTGAGATAGTCGACACCCAAACGCCCTACCTTGCCCGGCGACTCCTTCGCCACCTGCTCGACGTCGGTGCCCCCCTGAGTGCTGAAGATAACCACTGGACCACGTACTTCTCTGGAGCTGTCGACAATCACCCCCGCGTAGAATTCCTTTGATATCTCCAACTTTTCCTCAACCAGCACCTGCTTCACTTTGGTTCCGCTGATTTCACTGCCAATCAGATCACGAGCCATCTCCTCAGCCTCATCGGGGGTGTTGGCGAACTTGATGCCGCCGGCTTTGAAGCGCCCAGTCTTCCAGATCTGTGCCTTGATCACCACAGCCTTGCCGATTCCCTCAGCGACCTTCCTCGCTTCTTCGGGCGTACCTGCAACTCCGCCTTTGGGGATGGAGATGTTGGCTGTCTTCAGCAGCTGCTTCCCCTGAAACTCGTACAGCCTCACCAAACTGGTTCCCTAATTTTTTGGACGGCTTTTTTGAATAAAAGACTTGTCCCTAAGGAATCGGCCAGGAACTGTAACGCGATGAAGAATCCGGTCAGAGTACCATGAAGCGAACTTTCAAAGGTTGCATTAGAAACGAGTAGTTGGGCTAGGAATTCTTGGAAGGGAGTTCTCTTATGGCACGACCACTATAGCTTCCTACCCTAATTCATTCGAGGCTCTTTGGGCTGGGAAATGAAGAGTCAGCGTTGTCGATGGAGCTCTCTGCGCACTCGTTGGGTATGATGTGAGTCCACATGTGTGGGAACAAATTCTGAAAAGGAATAGCAAGGCGATAGCCTGGCTCCTTCACGCACTATCTGGCCCATCGACGAGCAGATTGTCGGCGAACCAAGTATGTCAGAACACACGCGACGGCGAACGAGACGAAGTAGCTGAAGTCCGCTCCGCCGAAAAGATACGCGAGGGACCCGAACGGAGATCCGAGATTCAGAGCAGGAACCATGAAAGGCACTGAAACTAACACTGCAATCAGGTACACTGAGAGCGCTTTCAAGTTCCAGTCGGAAGAGAGAAATCTCGACTGTCGTTCTTCTCACCACGTAGTAGTCAACCAGCACTATCCCAAGCCATGGCGTTATCCAGTAGTCGAGGACGAAGAGGAAGTTCTGATAGTTAATCACGAAATTGGAGCTGCCGATGATTGACAGTGAAAGCCCAACCAGCCCGCCCGCCACAACTGCAACCCAACGCTTCACCCTGATGTCGAGGACAAGAGCAGAGAGGGCGTTCGTGTAGAGGTTCAACTCGTTAGCTGCCAAGGCGCCGAGGACGATGGCGATGATTGCGAAGGGCCCGAACCATCCCGAGAAACTGTCCAAAGCCTGGAAGAACCCGACGTTGGGGGTGAGGCTTCCAACCATGGCTCCGATGGCCTCCACTGCGAACGAAGCGGCTGCGCCACCGATCAGCGCGAAGGAAGCGACCCTCCTGCCTGAAACCGAACTCGGAAGATACCTGCTGTAGTCAGATGCGTAGGGGGACCAGCTCATCAGGTAGGAGAAGGACGTCGCGAGCACGACCCCGACGGCCCCCAGTGCTGGCCAACCCGCGGAACCTTCAGCCGGGACAAACGAGAAGGAGGCTCCAAGCTTAGGAATGGCAACGATGAACACTCCCATGAAAAGGAGGCCCAGGACAACGGCCATCGCTTTCTCCAGCAGGTGGATGAAATCGTGCCCATAGACGGCGATGACGATCTGAATTGCGACCAAGGCCGCAGCCGCACCGTAGAAATTGACCCCCGGCAGTACTGCCTGCAGGGCCTCGACCCCAAGGATTGTGTTGACCGTGAACCAGCCGACCGTGCTTATCCAGTTCAGCCCCCCGAAGAGGTAGTTTCCCCGCCTCCCGAATGAACTGCGAGACGAAAGCATCTGTGGGAACCCCAACCTTGGACCCATGGCGGCAGAGAGGCCGAGGAGCAGGCCCCCTAGCAGGTTGCCCAAAAGCAGCACGGGGAGGGCCTGGGGGACGGTCAGCCCGAAAGCCTGGACGCAGAGCACCCCGATGACGTAGTCAGCGACGGTCAGATTGGCAGCGAACCAGAGGGTGAAGACCCTGCCAGGCGAGCCGTGCCTTTCCTCGTCTGGGATGTGTTCGATCCCCCGCCTTTCGACGCTTGCAGGACTGTCCGTCATCTTGAAGAGGCTGCAGGAGAAAGTCGCTTAACTGTTCCTTGGCTCCCTCCGCTAAAACAGACTGTTTCGTCAGAGGGCCTCTCCGCTCCTTCCTCGCTTTCGCGAGCCCCTGAGACCTTCGTTGTCACAAGGCATTAGGAAGAAATCACGTCTATGTAGCCACATTCCGCAGATGACCGGAGTCGCTAGTCAAACTGTCTAATTTGTTCCCAGTAGAGAAGGGATGATTCCCGTTCGGTGATTTGAACTAGGTCCATGAATAAGGGCCCTGGGGGATGTGAGTCCACATATGTGGGTTCAAATCCACGCAAAGCACGACAAGGGTCGAATTCTAGTTCGACGTCTGACGTCTGAAACGACATTACGGCAACGAATACTGGTTTGTAGGCTCAAACCGACAGCTAGGCCGACGCCTCGACCAACCTTTGCCCGTTTGTTAGAACCGTTAATCCCTTGGAAACGTTGGGTACTGCAATGACCACCCTTGCCCTAGCGAATGGCTCGGTCGTTGCGTAGGCGTACTTGATGTTGACTCCAGCCCTGGCGAGCTTTCCAGACAGTTCACCGAACGCCCCCGGCTTGTTGTCCATCTCTATGTCAAGTACCTCCTCCTCGGAGAATTCAATCCTCTCCCGCTTGAGGACATCTCTGGTCACGCCTAGGTCGTCAACCTTCACCATCACTCGCGCGATCTGCTTACGCTCCGCCTCGGGTACGAGGATGGCGATTATGTTCACTCCCTTCTCGCCCAGCGCCGAACAGAGCTTCGACATGGTTCCGGGTTTGTTGGTCAGAGGGATGACAAACTGGATTGCCTTCGAAACCATTTGATACAACAAAGAGCGGAGACTGATAATAAAGCGTTATCTGGTGGGTCGATGGAATTCTTCTGAATCGGGCAATTAGAGCCGGCATGTCAAAATCCGCAGATCATCTCTGAAGCCAATGCCGTCTTAAATAGCTGGGATGCGAGTCACGCTTTGCCATGATTTTCATCCGACTCATCAAGCTGAAGACCCCGTACGACAAGGAGCAGAAGGCGTGGTTTGACAGGAAGCACGACGAAGCGCTACCATGGGGCGTGAAGTTCGTGCGCACATACTTTACTCTAGGCGCATATGACGTGGTGTCTGTCATCGAAGCTCCCGACGAGAATGCGGCCATGAAATACGCCATGGCGACCTCGGAAGTAGCTTCGTCAACGACCCTAATCGCGGTAGGCAAGGACGAAGTCGACACTTGGATTTCATAGCCACGTTAATCGCTTCACCGCTGCTAACCGAGCAACCGGAATGCTCGACGCCATTGGATAAATAACGGGACGGGAAATCTAACCCAGCAAGTGCCATGAAGCAGAAAGAGTTCGCCGAAGTCATCGAGTCGCTCACCAGCACGGGGGAGCCGTTCGCAGTGGCGACGGTGGTGAAGACAGAAGGGTCGTCCCTGGGCAAGCCGGGCTTCAAGGCCGTCGTTTCAGGCGCGGGCGAAATCCTCTACGGCACGTTGGGGGGCGTCTGCCCCGAGTCCGCCATAGTGGCGGCGGCCAAGATGACCATGAGGACGAGAACTCCCAAGATGGTCAAGGTCTTCCTGGAAGGGCCAGACAAGGCCGTGGGAGCCGCACTCCGAGGGCACAGCGATGACGAAATTCACGTCGAAACCGACTGCGGTGGTATGATGGAGATCTATGTTGAGCCTTACCTCCCGCAAGAGAGGCTGATCCTCATCGGCCAGGGCGGCAAAGACGACGTCGAAGAAGCCCTCGTCCGGGTCGCCAAAGTCCTCGACATCACTGTCGTCGTTATCGACCACAGCCCGATGTTGACCGAGAAGCCGGACCAGCTGATCCAAGATCCCGCCTATGACCTCAGCTCGTTCGGCTTTACGAACTCGGATTCCATCGTCGTCCTGACCAAGGGCGAAAGAGACGTTGAAACGCTGCAGGCCCTCTCGAAGTTCAAGCTCAGATTCGTTGGAATGGTGGCGAGCCTTCAGAGAGCGAAAGAGGACTTCGCCAAGCTCAGGAAGGCGGGAGTCGAGGAATCGTTCGTGGCATCCATCAAGTCACCGGTGGGCGCGGACATCGGGGCAATCTCGGCAGGAGAAATCGCAGTCAGCATATTGAGCGAGGCCATAGCTACCAAGTACAACAAGGACATCATCAGCAGGGCCCACCAAGGGCAGGACAGTCCGCCCGTCGAGAAACCACTCGGCGAACCGGGGGACACGCAGGTCAAGGCAAGGAGGACCATGCTCCTCTACGCTGGCTACACCGAAGCCGAGCTCGCAGAGATGGGAGACCTCTCAGCCATGACCTCGGAAAGGTTCGGCGAACTTGTGAAGAGATGGAGGAGGCCTGGTGACGCCTAGGGATAGCCACATCTAGGAGCCTGTGCAGAAACCTCCAAATGGAACTCTTCGAGGCGCTGCAAAGACGCAGAGCAGTCAGGGATTTCACAACGGCGCCCGTGCCAGAAGATATTCTGAAGAAGCTGGTCTATGCGGCTAGGAGGGCACCGACGTCGGGCAACGCGCCTTACAGGAGAATTCTCGTGGTGAACAACCCCGCAACGATAAAGCTGGTCAAGCAGGTCTCGCCTGGCATCAGAGGGTCCCCGACCGCGCTCATAATCATGATTACCGACCTTGACTCGGCGAAGCAACTCGGCAGGCTGGGTGCCATCTGCTCGCCCATGGACGCGGGTGCAGCTGCGGAGAACGTCTTGTTAGCTGCTGTGGACCTAGGCCTGGGTGCATGTCTTGCGAAATCCTATTCAGAGGAGGGCCTGAAAGAGATTCTCGATATACCGGCGAACTGCAGGACCGAAATCATGGTCCAGCTGGGGTACCCCAAGAAGGAGCTGCCCCCCTCCGTCAGGCCAAAGGCGGACGCCGACGCCATTTATCTCGACAGGTATGGCAGGACTTGGGAAGCATGACCGAGGAAGGTTCGATGGGACCCAACGATTACGTGTATGATTTGGCGATGTTCCTTCTCGCGAGCGCGCGAGGTTGTCTGGACGAGCCTCCCCACTACGGGCCGCTCAGGCTCATGCAGGCCCTGAGCAGGCTCGCAACCGCGTCTCGACAAGTGCCGTGCATCAACACGGACGAATTTCTCCTTGCGGCCAAGAAGAAGATAGACGAGAACGAGCATGTCGCGTTCCAGTCTGAAGAGGAGTTCACGAAGTTTCTGGATTCAATGATAAGGGAGTTCACAGTCGAGCTTAAGCTCCGAAACAAATCCAAATAGCCAAATTTAGTTGGTGCCGACTAATCTGGGGCCCGAAGGTAACTGGTAAGATTCACCTTTCGTATCAACTCTTAAATCAATGACACGGCCGCTCAAGAGTCATGTCTTTCGGAAGAAACGCCTACGACTGGAGAATAGGGGTCAACATTGAGAGGATGAGGAAAGAGCGCCTGGAGCGCGCCAAGAAGCAAATGAAAGAGAAGGATCTCGATGCGATGATCCTCCTCGACCTGGCGAACGTGAGATACACTACAAGCACCGCCACGCCGCCATGGATGATCCGTGTGCCTGGCTGGAGGTACGCCGTGGTCACACGAGACCAGATTCCACTGCTCTACGAGCACGGGGACATCAAGTACACCATGCTCGAAGAGGCTCCATGGTTGGAGGGCAACATCAAGTCGGCCATCGTCTGGCTAAGAGGCTCCACCGGAGTCTGGCCCGAGACCATCGCCAAGCGCTGGGCTGAAGACATCAAAGAAGAGATCAAGGCTAGGGGACAGATCAACGGGCGGATCGGAATGGACGTCCACGACTTCTACGCGGTCCAAGGCCTCAAGAGCGTCGGCATAACCCCGGTAGACGCCCAGACTGCCATGGTCGACGCCAGGAAGATCAAGACCGAGGACGAGATAGAGTGCCTAAGGATCGCCTGCGCCATATCCGAGGCCGTCTTCAACGAGGTCGCCAAACAAATCAGGCCAGGAGTAACGGAAAGAGAACTTGTCGGCTACGGGTCGAAGGTGGCCTGGGCCCTCGGAGCGGACGACAACATCGGTTTCACCGTCACCTCCGGGCACTACGGGTGGCCCAACTTCAAGTTCCACACCGACAGGATGGTGAGGCCCAACGAAGTCGTCAACTACGACATAGGAGGGCTCGCGTGGAACGGCTACTTGGCAGACTGGTACAGGGTCTTCAGCTGTGGACCGCCGAGCCAGCGAATGAAGGACTACTACAAGCGCACCTACGACTGGCTCTACGCCGCAATCAGAAAGATCAAGCCGGGAGCCACGACGGACCAGCTCGCAGCGGAGTGGCCTGACTCCACCAAGGAGTGGGGCTACAAGAGCGAGTGGGAGGCCATCGCCAACCAATGGGGCCACGGCATCGGGCTGTCCCTGTACGAGCCTCCAAACGTGAGCAGGGCCTTCTCCTTCGAGTTCCCGCAGAAGATTGAGGAGAACATGACCTTCTCAGTGGAGACCCAGGACGGCAGGCCGCACGACGGTGGGACCCGCATCGAGGAAATGATCCGGGTGACCTCAGGAGGGTACGAGATACTCTCCAAGTGGCCTTCCGACGAGATGACCGTCCTCCCGCTGACAAACTAGAATCGACGGAGAGAGAGCACGGCGGCCGCCTCACGCGGGCTGACCGCCGCGCAACCGGTTTTTGACATCCGAAGATTGTCCTATCGTTTATAGACCGGCCCCAAGCACCGAACAACAGAGTTTGTCGGACAAAGATTCCGTCTCAGAAGTCATGAGCAAAACGGTCCGGACTGTCGACTCCACCGGGACCGTGGGCCTGGCCCTTGAGGCGATGGCGAACTACGACATCGGTTCGGTGGTCGTGGTCGAAGGGAAGAAACCTGTGGGAATTGTCACCGAGCGCGACTTCGTAAGGAAGTACACCAAGGACAAGTCGGTAGACATGCGACTGAAGATTGGAGAAATCTCCTCCAGGCCCGTAATCTCAGTGAGCCCCGACACCAAGGTCTGGGACGCTCTGGACCTCATGGTCAATAAAAAGATCAGACAGCTCCCGGTGGTGAAAAACGGGCAGCTAGTGGGCATAACCACGGAGCGTGATATCTTCAAGTGGATAGTCCGAGTGATTCATTCGCCCAATATCCCCGCCGACCTGCAGAAGGCCATCGAACAGAATCTCTGAGACAAGGCCCTGACCGAACGATTACAGCTTAATTCCTCCATCCCCCAGCGAGTCACCCATGGGCCCAAGGGAGGGACCCGGCTCCAGGGGGCGCGAACCCTCGACGAACCTCGTCAACGAAGGATTCAATGAAGTTCGCGAACGACATCGGCTGGTCGACCTGCTGGAGTCTGGCAGGTTGAAGGCCGACCTGATCATCAAGGGTGGGAAGCTCGTCAATGTCCATTCCTCTGGAAATCTACGAAGCCGATGTCGCCTGTCTTCGGGACAAGAATAGCGGTGGTGGGAGAGGACGCGAAGGAGTTCACTTCCTCGAAGACCAAGGTCGTGAACGCGGAGGGGGCTTTCCTCTCTCCTGGCCTCATCGACGTGCACTACCACGTGGCAGGCACCTACCTGACCATGACAAACCTTGCCATGAGCCTGCTGGCAAGAGGGACCACCGCCATAGCCTCCGACTTCTACGAATACGGCGCGGTGGCCGGGCCCAGGGCCGTCGAGGCGGGTCTGGCAGAGGCGCTCAGAACACCGCTGAAGGTCCTGTTCAACGTCCCGCTCCTGGCGTACGTACAGAACGACCCATTCGGCAACAGCGGCAAGGTCAAGCCGGCGGACTCTGATGGAGATGCTCGACTGGGACGCCACCGTGGCCCTTGGGGAAGTCCAACCCCAGACAGCATCCAACCCTCATGTCAGAGCCCTAATCGAGAAGACAATCAAGCTGAGGAAGACAGTTGTAGGGCACTACGTGGGGTTCCACGGGGCGAGGGTCGCATCTTGGCTCTCGCTCGGCGCTACATCCGACCACGAATCGGTTGACCCTTACGAGGCGTTAGAGAAGGTAAGGCGAGGGGTCCGGATTGTTGCGAGGGAAGGTTCAGCAGCAGTAGACCTGGGAAACGTGCTTCGCGCCGTCACAGAGCGAGGCTTGGACACCAGGAGATTCATGTTCTGTACCGACGAAGTGGATGCCCTCGAACTGAAGGCGCTGGGGCACATGGACTACAAGGTGCGGAAAGCAATGGGGATGGGAATTCCGCCAATTTCCGCCATACAGATGGCCACGATCAACGCCGCAGAATACTACAGAGTCGACAATGACATCGGTAGCATAACGGCCGGGAAGATAGCCGACATCGTGTTAGTGAAGGATCTTTCGGATTTCAGAGCGCAGACCGTTATCGCCAATGGCAAGGTGGTGGCCGAAGGAGGGAGATTTCTCGACCGGTTGAAGCAGCCGAAGCAACCGAAGTTCATGCGAAGGACCATACGCATTAGACCAACGCTCGGGGGGGCTGATTTTGCTGTCCGTACCAGAAACAAGAGAGCGTCACACGCCACGGTCAACGTCATCCAAGCCAGAGAGGGGAGCCTGATCTCCGGGAGAGGGATGGCAACCCTTGAAGTGGGAGGGGGAGTCGTTCTCCCCGACCCCGAGAAAGACATCCTGAAGATCAGCGTGGTGGATAGGTACGGCTCCAACCTGATAGGCAACGGCTTCATCAGCGGCTTCGACTTGGACCACGGAGCTGTTGCCGAGTCTTTTGCTCCGGTCCCCGAGTACTTGGTGGCGGTCGGCTGCTCCGATGACGAAGTGGCGTTCGCAATCAACAAGGTCAGGGCTATGCAGGGTGGCTTCGTGATCTGCACAGGTGGGAAGGTGATCGCAGAGTTTCATCTTCCGATATTGGGGCTCATATCAGAGGATCCACTCGACAAGGTCACGAATAATCTGGAGAAGGCGACCGAGTCGTTCCGAAGTCTTGGGTGCAGGTTCAAGTCTCCTTTCCTAACACTGATGTTCATGACGTATCCACTGATTCCGACTCTGAAAATCACGCAGTCGGGTTTGGTAGACGTCGACCTGATGAAATATGTGAGAGTGATCGTCAACGAAGAGTGACGATGCAGTCGCGAAATTTGCGACAAGACTTAAATCCATTCAAGACTTGCGAATTCCAAATGACTAGGGTTTATGTCAAACCCTATTCGGAATTCAGACCTGACGAATACATACGAGCAAAGAGCAAGGATGAGGTTGTTGCTCTACTCAAACGGTACGGTGATGCCGCCAGAGTTGTCGGAGCAGGCATAACGATCCACGAGATGGGCGTCCTTGGATTTCTCCCTCAAGTCAAGAAACTGATTGACATCAAGGGCGTCGGCTTGGACTACATAACGGCTGACAGTCAATGGATCAAGGTCGGAGGTTCGACGACCGTGGCGAGCATGTCCGAACACTCGTTGTTCAGGAATCAACCCTACTATCAGGCCGTGTCCGAGGCAGTAGACACCTTCCCACTACAGGTAGCAAACGCTGCGACCATCGCCGGGAACATATGCTCGGCGGTCCCCATCGTCAGCATGCCCCCTGTGCTGATGACGCTCGACGCGCAGGTCGCACTCCTTGGGCAGCTCGGGCGAGCGAATACTCCCGGTCGAGGGCCTCTACGAAGACTACCTGATAACCAAAATAAGCCCGACGAGTTCCTGACAGAAGTGCAGATTCCCCTTCGTGAAGGCAAAGGCGCTTCGATCTACGTGGCCGAGAAGACCGTGGCCGCCGACTACCCGACTGTCAGCATGTCGGCCTCGGTGTTTCTGGATGATGGCGGTAAGGTCAAGGACTGCAGGATAGCGGTGGGTTCAGTCGGGAGGACCGCAAGGAGGCTCCCAGAAGCAGAGAAGACCCTGCGCGGCGCAAAGATGGAGGCACAATCGTACGCGAAAGTCGGCGAGGCCGCAGCAAAGGAGATAGATCCATCGGCCGACCTTCGTGCATCGCACGAATACCGGCGCGTCCTGACGAAGTATCTGGCGAAGAAGGCGTTGGCGAACGTTGGCGAATAAGCTCGGAGTGACTTGAGGACGGACCTAGAAATGACGATTAACGGCTTCAAGACGATTCTGAAGGCGGAGCCACACGAGAATCTCCGCGACGTCCTGAGGAGAAGCGGATATACGAGCGTGAAGAAGGGCTGCGACGTGGGAGGATGCGGGGCCTGCACAGTCCTCGTCGACGACAAGCCGGTGTACTCTTGCTGCCTCCTCGCCGGCTGGGCCGAAGGCAAGAGCATCGTCACCCTCGAGGGCCTTAGCGAGGGCTGGTCATCTCGACCCGATTCAGAGGACCTTCATGGAGAAGGGAGCGGCGCAGTGCGGATTCTGCACGCCTGGGTTCATCATGGTCAGCAAATACGTCGTGGAACACAAGCCGAACGCGACGGAGGCTGAGGTCAGGAAGGCCCTGGGAGGTAACCTCTGCAGGTGCACAGGCTACGTCAAGATTGTCGAAGCGGTGATGGCGGCCAAGGAGGAAGGGTTGAAATGAGCCAGGTAACGATCGAGAAGATAGCTGAGACTGTAGTCGGCAAGCGGGTGCCGAAGATCGATGCCAGGGCCAAGGTGACCGGGGAGGCCGAATACGGCCTCGATATCCATCTTCCAGGTCAGCTTGTTGGAAAAATCCTCCGCAGCCCCTTCCAACACGCGAAGATTCTGAAGGTCAACACGGCGAAAGCCCGGGCTCTTCCGGGTGTGAGAGCCGTGCTTACCGGCGAGGACATCCCGGTAAGGTACACCTTCAACTTCGCTGAATTCGAGGACGGACGGAAGGTGCCTCCAGAGAAGGGCGGTGAATCTGCGCTTAGAGGTCTGATGCCTCCGCCGAGGGCCGACAAACATCCTCTGGCAAGAGGGAAGGTCAGGTTCATCGGGGACGAGATCGCTGCGGTCGCAGCGGTTGACGAGGACACGGCGATCAGGGCCCTGTCGCTCATCGAGGTCGAATACGAGGCCCTCCCTGCCGTGACAGAGATAGACGAGGCCGTCAAGCCCAAGGCGCCCTTGGTCCATGACGAGATCAAAGACAACCTTGCCGCTCACCTCCACGGGACTTGGGGCGACTTCGACCGGGCCCTCAAGGAATCCGACCACGTCTTCGAGGACACCTTCAGCACGCAGCACCAGCACCAGGCGTGCATGGAGACCCACGGCTGCGTGTGCAAATGGGACTCCGAAGGGAACCTGACGGTTTGGTCCGGAGTCCAGACCCCTCACACAATCAGGCTCGAGCTGGCCAAGGTCCTCGACATGCCCGAGAGCAAGATTAGGCTGATCTCCAAGTGGGTCGGAGGTGCGTTCGGCTCGAAGAACGAACTAGAGCCGTTCATGATTATCTGCTCCCAGCTCTCGAAGGTCGCCCGCGCTCCGGTCAGCCTGATATTGTCCAGGGAAGAGGAGTTCATGGCGACGGGCTGCCGCCACCCGTACAGGATGACCGTCAAGACCGGTCTGAAGAAGTCAGGGGAGATAATGGCCAGGGAAGTGAAGATTCTCGTAGACAAGGGGGCCTACATGTGCCAGGGCGCCGCAGTCGCATTCTTCGCCATCTGCTATCCGTCCGCCAGCCTGTACAGACCCAAGGCCGTCAAGTTCGACGCGAAGCTGGTCTACACCAACAAGCAGCCGCCGTCAGCCTACAGGGGCTTCGGTAACCCCCAGGCGTCCTTCGCCATCGAGTCCCAAATGGACATGATCGCTGAGAGGCTCGGCCTTGACCCGGTCAAGCTTCGTCTCCTTAATGCCAACAGGCCTGGTGACACTACAGCGCACGGCTGGAGGATGCCCCAGAGCGCAGCCCTCACCGAGTGCATCGAGAAGGCCACCGAGGCAATCGGCTGGTACGAGAAGAAGCAACACCCGGTGCCGAACAGGGGCTTGGGCCTCGCATGCCTGATACACAGCACGGGGGAGAGAGGGGCCTACGGCAACATCGAAGGCTCGTCATGCACACTCAAGGTTAACGACGACGGGAGCGTCACGATATTCGCAGGCTCCCAAGACCTGGGGACAGGGGCCTGGACGATTCTCGCTCAGATCTGCGCAGATGCCCTGGGGGCGAAGTTCGAAGAGATCAGGGTCGTGGCCGGTGACACTGACCTGCCTGCCTTCGACCTCGGCGCCTATGCCAGCAGGTCAACTTTCACTGGGGGCAACGCTGTCTGCATAGCCGCGGAGAAGATGAAGGAAGACATCTTTTCACTGGCCTCGGAGCTGCTCAACCTGCCAGCCGAAGATCTCGACATGAGCAACTCTGTCGTCTTCTCTAAGAGCGACCCTGACATCAAGGTCACCCTCCGCGAGGTCGCCAAGTATGCTTACTACGGCGCTGGGAAGCCGAAGAACCTGATTACAGTCGGAATCTACGACACCCCATCGACCCTCATCGACCCGAAGACCGGGATGTGGAAAGAGCCCGGTCCCAGCATCGCCTACACCTTCGCCTGCCACGCGGTCGAGGTCGAGGTCAATCCAGAGACTGGCAAAGTCAAGATCCTGAACCTGGTCGCGGCCCACGATGTGGGGAGGGTCATCAACCCTACGACCGCAGAGGGACAGATCGAGGGCGCCGTCCTCCACGGCTTGGGCCTCGCCCTGTGGGAGGACATGCGAATCGAGAAGGGGGTCACCCTGGTCAAGGACTTCCGAGACTACTTCATCCTGAGGGCCCCTGACATGCCCCCGGTCAAAGTAATCTTCGTCGAGAAGAGAGACCCTAACGGGCCATTCGGAGCGAAGGGGATCGCCGAGGCGGCCCTGGTCCCCGTTGCGCCTGCGGTCGCCAACGCCATCGCCGATGCTGTCAAAGCCAGGGTCACTTCCCTGCCGATGACTCCAGAGAAAGTGCTCAAGGCAATCAAGTAGGTGGCGAGTCAGCTCCAATTGGCCGCCATCGGGCTTGAACGGGCGCTCAAGATGTTCGTGGTGCTCGCCAACCGGAGGAAGGATCTCAACGAGTTGATGCCCGACAACACCACCATCCAATTCGAGATTGACGACGGCAGGGAGTTCTTCCTCGACTTTAATGGCGGCAAGCTCTCCGTGCATGGCGGGAGGAAGGAATCCCCAACCGCGACGATAAGATCCGACAGCGAGTCGTTCATACAGATAATGAAGGGAGAACTAAAGCAGGACGAGGCCTTCTTCATGAGGAAGGTCGAGGTGTCTGGGCCTGTTACCTACCTGGTGCGGCTAAACAAGATGTCCCAGCAGATTGTCAACAGTGGAGGATTCTTCACAAAGTTCCTGCTGAGGTTCGTTGGTTAGAACCCTTTTCTATCGTCCCTAAGGGAAGCTCGTTTCAGGTTTGTCCCTAGAGCGAAGCCCCGTCAATATCCCCCCGGAACAGCTCCTGGCCGAGTCCATCGAGATCGTCAAGGCAGCAGAAGCCAAGGAAATCACCCTGAGGATCATGGGGGGCCTCGCGATATACGCCCATTCGGTCGAGAACGAAGAGTGCAAGAGGCTCCAACTTACCCTGGGAAGACTGGGTGATGGCAAGCCTCCCTTCACCGACTTGGATCTTATAGGGTACAACAAGCAGTGGAAACAGATCCGGGACATTCTTGAGAAAGGGTGTGGCCTCAAACCTGATAGAATGGTCAACGCGTTGTTCGGGGACAGGAGGCTTGTCTACTTCCATCCGAAGTCGCGCTTTCCGATAGACGTATTCTTCGAGACACTGGAGTTTAGCCACATCCTGAGGTTCGGAGACTACCCAGGGCACGCCCGACTCCAGCTTGACTACCCCACTCTGACCCTCGCAGACATAGTTTTGGAAAAGTTGCAGATCCACCAGATCAACAGGAAGGATCTCATCGATCTGATGGTCCTCTTTCTGGGTCACGACATAGCTCAGGGAGCGCAGCCAAACGCGGTCGACGCGAAGTACATCGCAGGCGTACTTGCGAACGACTGGGGTTTCTGGTACGACGCTACAAACAACCTTTCTCATCTGATGAACCTGGGCCCAAGCCTGGTGCAGGAGAACAAGCTGAGCCCTGAGCAGTGGGAGACGATAGGCCGGAAGGTCAACGCACTGACAAGCGCCATCGAAGCTGAGCAGAAGACACCCGACTGGAAGATCAGGGCCGCGGTAGGGACTTCAAAGCCTTGGTACCGCGAGGTCGACGACCTCTAGACAAGCGTAGAGAGTAGTTCTCGCCGAGACATCGAGCCGGGATAAAGGCTTAAGTCCTTAAACCGTGAAATGGTGCGCTGGCCTTGGCCGAAACCCATGGGGCTTTCGCAAGGAAGACGTCAGGCGTTGTCCGGGACGTATCATTACGCGACGCTTTCATCTTCGGAATAAGTCTCGCAATTCCATTCGCGGCTAACTTCTTCCTGTTCCCACTCTACGAATTCCTGCTTCCAGGAGCCGACTGGACAACCGCAGTGATCATTGGATTCGCCCTATCTTTCGCTGCCTATGCTTTGTACGCCAGCTTCGGTTCAATGATGCCGAGGTCCGGCGGGGATTATGTGTTCCAGAGCAGGGGGGTTCATCCCATTCTTTCGTTTCTCAGCGTCATCTCATTGGACGTCTTCTTACAGGCGCCTGTCTTCTTGGTAATTCTCATGTTGTCCTCAGCTGAACTTGGATTCTCCCCATTCCTAACCATGGCTGGGGCTGCGACGGGGAACGCTTGGCTGATATCGGCTGGAACCTGGGCCGGTTCCCCTTGGGGACTCTTCACCATAGCAGTCATATTTGTCCTGTTGGCCTTGGCTGCTAACGTGGCCGGCCTGAAGTGGGTTGGCCGCTCGCAGAGGTATATCCTGTTTCCAATAATCATCATTTCTGGAGTGGTCATAGCGGTTCTTCTGTTCTCGTCGACTCCGTCATCCTTTGAAACCAACTTCAATCACTACGGCCTCATTCTCAACGGGACTTCAAACACTTATGGCAACCTCATCAACGCTGCATCATCGGCGGGGTTCACTGCGCCCGCCTTCAGTTGGCTGCATACAATCTACCTAGCGATAATCATCGCGACTTCCTTCTTGTTCTGGACCGTCTGGACCGCGCCGTTCTTTGGGGAAATTAAGGGGGCGAACAATTTCAGGAACCTGTTCCTAACATTCGTAGCCGGAGGGGCTTTCCAAGCGTTCTTCCTGATGATACCTGAACTCGCCGGGTTCCAACACGGTCTCGGGTCATCATTTCTAAGCGCGGCGGCGTTTCAGGGTATAACCTTCACACCAGCTCTCAGCTTCTATCCATCGTTCGGGCTTCTCACGTTAATGACAACTAGCAACGTGATCGTGATGTTCCTTGCATCGGTGGGGTTTATGGTCGCGGGGTACTTCATGGCTCAGCTTTTCATCACCAACATGAGCAGATACCTGCTGGCCGGATCGATCGACGGCGCCTTACCATTTGCTCTGTCCTCTCCTAACAGGAAGTTCAAGACACCGTTGAACGCCCTAGTGCTGTCCTCAATTGTGGTCTTGGTCTGGGCTGCCATAGTAGACTTCACTCCGGCTCAAATTGCGTTCTGGACCGACGTGGCAGTCTGGACTGGGCCCATCATATTCTTCGGCACAAGCTTATCCGGTATGCTATTCCAATGGACGAACCCGTCAATCTACAAGAACTCACTGGTTGCCAAGTACAAAGGGTTGCTTTTCATATCCTCGTTAATCGTATTCGCCTTGGTCATGTTCGTCTTCGTGGGATATGTCGTCATCCCCGAGCTGGAGGTAAGCCTCGGGTATAACGGGTTGGGGATCATCTTTGGTATCGCACTAGTAGGGCTCCTTTGGTACTTCGGCTTCAAGTGGTACCAGAAGAAGAGGGGTATAGACATCGGCCTTGCCTACAAGGAAATTCCGCCCGAGTGACCTCATTAACCTTTATTGCGCCAGAAATCATAGAATGAAGGAGTTAGTATGGCGAAGCCTGTCAGAATACTCTTCGTGACCGACCTCCATGGGTCGCGGAGAGCTTTTCTTAAGTTCCTCAACGCCCTAAAGCTCTACAAGGCCGACGTGGGGATAATCGGGGGAGACCTGACTGGAAAGGTTGTCGTACCAGTCGTGAAGTCCAACGGTCTAGCGACGGCAGAATTCAACGGTCAAGTGCATACGATTGACTCGGATGCGAAACGGCAGGAAGTATGGAAAGCGATCGAGGACTGCGGATACTATCCGGTGGACCTCTCCGAAGAGGAAGTCGCCAAGCTTGGGACTGACTTGGAATATTCGAACTCGCTCTTCCACTATGCCACAGCGAAGAGGTTGAAGGAATGGAGCAGGATTGCGAAGGAAAGGCTTGCCGGAATCGGTATCGACGTCTACGTCACTGGCGGGAACGATGACTACCTCGAACTCGACGAAGTGTTAGCAGCGTCAGAGTCGTTAATCTTCGCGGAAAACAAGGTCCAGATAATCGGAGAGACCCACGAAATGATCTCCTCGGGCTACACCAATATCACTCCTTGGAAATGTCCGAGGGACATCACAGAAGACGAGCTTTACTCCAAAATCGACTCGATGGCCCAGAAGGTGCAAAACAGAGAGTCTGCGATATTCAACCTTCATTGCCCGCCCATCGATACCATGCTCGACCGATGCACCAAGCTGGACACCTCGTTCGACCCGCCAAAACCGATAGCCGGGGTAGACGCCGCCGGAGGATCCTCAGCGGTCAAGAAGGCAATTGAAACCTACCAACCCGTACTTTCGTTACACGGCCACATCCACGAGTCGAGAGGCGTTGACAAAATCGGGAGGACGGTCTGCCTGAATCCGGGGAGCGAGTACTCAGAGGGTATTCTGCGCAGTGTGCTCGTGACTCTAGGAGAAAAGAAGGTTGATTCGTTCCAATTCCTTTCGGGCTAGCGGCTGTCTCGCGACCTATGAGACCGGTTTCCCGTTCAGAGAGACGATAGCCGTTATGATGACGCCTGCCCGCCTCAGCGTGTTGTTGGCGTAGCACATGCCAAGCGCCTCCTTGGAAATCCTGAGAATTTCGTCCGCAGGCGCTGTGCTTTCCAGCTTGATGTCGTATTCGATCGACTCGAAGGACCCTCCGAGCCTCCTGTCGAAGTTGGCCCTGGCAGACAACGTCCCACGCAGCCGAATGTCCCTCCCCATGGCCAACATAGAAAACTGATTGAGAAGGCACGACGCAGCCCCTGCAATGAAGTAAGCCAATGGACTAGGGCCCGCGTCCGTTCCTCCTCTTTCCGGCGGCTCATCAACATAGAACATGAACTGTCGCCTGCGGGCCTCGAACTTGAGCCCGCTTACTATTCTCAAATCGGATCGTTCGGTCGCCAACAGGAACTCCTTGTCGGTGGCTTGGCCCCTTTTCTGCAAGTACTCCTTGACCACCTTTGCGAGCTCTTCTTCGCCAGGCACGAACGAAATTATCAAGCGGCGATATAAACGGGTTTCAGGCCGAGCGACAAATCTGAAGAGTAGAACGAAGGTTGACCGCCCTGTCAGGACCGGCTCCTTTGCAAAGACCCTCTTTCAGAATCCATTAATATCTTGGAACGAGCAACAGATTGAATGAACGCAGACATCTCGCAGGATCTTGGATACATCACCGCCAGAAAGAAGGAGCTACCATCTGCCGTGAGCGACCTGGACAGCGAGATTAGGGGTGTCTCTCGCTTCGTTTACGCGCATCCAGAGCTCGGGAGCGAGGAGTTCCAAGCATCGAAACTGCTCACTTCGAAGCTGGGAGACAAAGGTTTCAAGGTGACAGACAACTTCCTCGGAATGGAGACGTCCTTTCTGGCCGAGATGGGGAGCGGGGAACCAAAGGTCGCGATCTTCGCCGAGTACGACGCCCTTCCCATCGGCCATGGCTGCGGCCACAACCTGATGGCCGCATGGGCCTTCGGCGTCGCCGCTTCACTGGCCAAGGAAGGGCTCCCGCGCGGGACGCTCTACGTGGCCGGGAGCCCCGCAGAAGAGGGATACGGCAAGTACGCCCAATCCAAAATCGCCATCGGCCCCAGGCTCAAGGAACTCGGCACGGAGGCCGTCTTCTCGATGCACCCCATGGGAGTGTGGGGGGTGGGGTGGCGGATGCTAGCGTCAACCCGGATCTCATTCGTCTTCCATGGAAGGGACTCGCACGCAGCGCTTTCGCCGCAGGACGGACTGAATGCTCTGGATGCAGCCGTACAGTTCTACATGCAGGCGAAGATGCTGCGCAATCTGGTTAGGAGGGACAAGGACGTGATTCTGAGCGCCATCATAAAGGACGGAGGTGCTCTGCCAAACGTCGTTCCCGGAAGATCGGAGGTTTGGATGGACATCCGCTCGAATGACACGTCCTACGTGCTCGAGCTTGAAGGGAGGATACTGCAGATAGCACAGGGGGCGGCGACCATGACCGGATGCACGGTAGAATGGACCCGGCTTGGAAAGTTTCTCGACTCGTTCAAACGACACCCTGAACTTGAAGGATTGTACTACAAGCACGCGTCAGAATACTTGGACAAAGTGGGCTCCCCCGACGAGTCATGGTCGAACCTCGCCGTCGCTTCCAGCGACATTTCGAACGTTTCGCAGATAATCCCGACGGTGCACCTCTCGGTCAAAGTCGGGCGGGAAGGGCTTCCAGGCCATTCGGAGGAATGGAAGAAATGCGCTGGCGCGGCGGAGGCTGAGGAGGCTCTGCTCACCTCAATTGCAATCGCCCACGACTCGATCATCGAATACCTCTCTCAGCGATGAGAGATTCGAATGCGCACTAGCCGGCCCTGAGTGCGATCGCCGGAGTCGTACGCGACTGGTAGATTTCGCTCATCTTTATCCGAATCAAATCGTCGATTATGCTGTTCAGCGCAGACCTTTTCATGAGCAGGACTGTCTTCAACTGAGCGTCTGGGACCTTCGTCACCAGCCAGTCAAGCCTTGCCAGTGAGATCCTCATGATCAGGACGGCTTCTTCGATGAAGTTCTTCCCCTGGCCGTTGTTGTATTCGTTAGGGGAGACCTCGAAGCCGGTCCCTATTCGGGAGGACTCCGGCGCGTTGAGGTCGCGGACCAACCTCCTTACCGTTCTGGTGTTCAATTCGGTCTCCTTCAGAAATCCAAGGGCGGCGATGCACCTGTCATCTGACTTCAGCCAGACGAGCTCTTGCGCGGCCGCTGGGCTCAGCCTCCCGCTGAGCAACTCTTGTTTTGCTTCTTCCGGCAGGTCAAGGAGCTTGAGCCGATGCGAAATGTATTCCTGACTCTTCCCCAGCTTCTTCGCAAGCTTGGTCTGGCTCCCCCAGCCGAACTCTTTGCAGTACTTCTTGAAGGCCTCTGCTTCATCGAGGGGGTTGAGGGTCCGTCTCTGCACGTTCTCGATCAGTGATACCTCATAGGCGTCGGCATCGTCAAGATTGGAGACAATGCAATTGACCCTGCGAAACCTGAGAAGCCGGCATGCCTTGAGGCGACGGTTGCCGGCAACTACCTCGAACCCATTCCCCTTCGGCCTGACTATGATCGGCTCCAAAAGCCCGTGCTCTTGGATTGAAGCAGTCAGGTCGAACAGATCATCATCCTTGTGTTGCCTTATCGGATTGGGAGAAAATGAAATCAGCCCTATTTCGAGGCGCTCAAAAACACTGACGGCGTTGAGGTAGTCATTCAGGCGAGTGACCACGGCAGCCAAGAGGTTCTCAGCGAATAAAAGGATAAGTGTGTGTTACACAACACACACAACATGAGCAGCGAGCTTCTGACTGCTCTTGTGGACATGGGCCTAACAAGCTCGGAAGCCAAGGTGTACCTCGCGGCAGCAAGACTTGGCGTCGCCACCACGACCGAAATTGCGGCCCTGGCCGAAAAGGAGCGAAGCAACACACATCATCTCTTGCAGAGGCTTCAGCTGCTGGGGCTGGTAGACCCGACCGTCGACTCGCCAACGAAGTTCAAGCCGATTGATCCCAGGGACGCAATTGACCGCCTGTTCAACCTTCAGACCGTCAAACTGAGAAAACTTGAAGAGATGAGGGACTCGGTCCTGACCAATCTTTCCCAATCGGAACGAGAAACGCCACCTAATGCGGAAACCTTCTCTGTGATGAAGGGAAGGGTCAGGACCTATCTCCGCATGATAGAATCGATATCAGGATGCACCACCGAAGTATCATTCCTCATGTCATCCAATGGCCTCATCCGGCTGAGCAGGTTCAGGGACTTCGTCTCGGTCATGAGCCAGAAGGCGAAGGAAGGTGTGAGGTTCAGGGTGATAACCGAGATCACCAGGGCAAACGCCAAAGACATCAGGATTCTGGGCAAAATAGCCGAGGTCCGTCACGTAAGAAATCAGTCGACCAACGCGTCGATTTACGACATGAAGGTTGGCTCAGTGGCTCTTGCGATCAACGATGCCCTGGAAGAGGACATCACAGAACACGTCGCGCTCTGGTCAAACGGGGAGTCATTCGTGAAGATGCTCGCGGCATCCTTCGATTCGGCCTGGTTCCTGGCCGCACCCGCCGCCCCGACCATGAAGTCCATGAGTTTGCGAACCTAGTTACGACTGGCGTGTTAGCGCCAATATCCCTGCGACTATCTATCCATAGAAAGGCAGAGGTCGGCCATGGTCCCAAGCGTGTCCGCCAACTGGACTATTAGCTGGGTTGTCCTCGAAATCAATGCTAATTGCAGCATTGTCTGGCTGCCCTTGCCAAGTTATCTGGCAGCCAGTGACTATCGAAGACTTCGACCTTTGGGAGACCGCCCTTGGGTTGGAGAATACCTCGAATGTTAACAGAAGATGGCTTTGTATCCTTCTTTCTCGAAGTCTGATAGCTCTCGATGCTCGAGAGTCACGATATTTAGGCGACTGCATAAGCAACTCCAGAAACGAAGTCGAAGAGAAGCTCGTTGAACTCATCGGGCTTCTCCTTCAGCGGCTAGCAACCATGGTAGGTCGTCGCTCCGGAGGCCCCACCACGTCAAAGTAGTTGGTAATGAACTCAACTTCTTGTCCTTGACCTTCCCTCCGTCGGATCCGGAGAACCGTCTAATCTAACCCGAAATAGATGTGTTTCGCCTGAGTAAATTCGTAGATTCCATCCAGCCCTCTCTCCCTTCCGATTCCGCTCTGCTTGTACCCGCCATACTCCGTTTCCGCATACACCTTGCCGTAAGCATTCACCCATACAGTTCCAGCCCGAATCCTTCTGCTCAGCCTAAAGGCCCTGGAGATGTCCTTGGTCCATATCGCGGCCGCCAATCCGAACTTGGTGTCGTTCGCCATCTTGACTGCTTCCTCCTCGTCCTCGAACTGCATCACTGAAGCCACAGGGCCGAAAATCTCCTCCTGCCCGAGCTTGGAATCGTTTGGAACGTTATCGAAGATTGTGGGCTCGATGAAGTTCCCCTTGGATAATGCCGCCTCCGTGACCTGCCTCCCGCCCGTCACCAGAACAGCGTTCTTCTTTCCCTCTTCAACGAACTCAAGGATATGCTCCATCTGCTGTCGTGAAATAATCGGACCGAGTTCGGTCGACTCGTCCAGGCCGTTACCAATTTTCATCTTGCTGGCAGCTGCCTTGAACGACTTGACAAAGTCGTCGTGGATGGCACGTTCGACCAACACTCTTGATCCTGCCATGCAAACCTGGCCGGAGACTAGGAAGGCGCCTGACAGGGCCCCAGCCATCGCTTTCTTCGGGTCCGCGTCCGGGAAAACGATGTTGGGAGATTTCCCTCCCAGTTCCAAGGCAACCTTTTTGACGCTTTCCGAAGCTAGCCTGAGTATCTCTTTCCCAGTCTTGTTATCGCCGGTCAGTGTGACCATGTCGACCTCCGGGTTGCGCGCAATCTCCGCGCCAACAACAGGTCCAGGTCCAGTGATGTAACTTAGGACGCCTTTGGGGAAGCCCGGTATCCTGTCGACCATCTGCATTATCAGAGCGGCGGTGAGGGGGGTGTAGCTTGCAGGCTTCACGATGCAAATGTTGCCAGCGGCAAGCGAAGCAGCAAGTGATCTGAACATCAGCAAGATTGGGTAGTTCCAGGGAACTATGTGTCCGACTATGCCCATCGGTTCGCGTGAGATTATGCTGTAGGATGTCTCCTCTACTCCGATGGCACGTCCGTAGAGGGCACGGCTCAGTCCTCCGTAGAACCTGATGTGGTCAATCGAGCTGTTGATCTCCCCTCTTGAAAGTTTCAAGGGCTTGCCATTCTCAAGCGTAAGCTGCCGGGAAAGCGTTTCAGCATCGGCCTCCATCATGTCGGCCAACTTCAACATCGCGAGGGCCCTTTGCCTTGGATTGTTTGCCCATATTCCATTCTCCCTCGTCTTCGCCGCGTATTCGATGGCTTCCCGCACATCATCAGTGGAGGACTTCTGCGCCTTCGCTAGGACCTCAGCTGTCGCCGGATCGCTTACTTCGAAAGTCTCCCTCGTCTCTGAACCGGTCCATTTTCCGCCGACGTAGTTCAGGATCGTTTCCGGCAAAGTTCTAACGTGATTGCGCTTGACGAGTGATTTTAATCTTTGGCGGGGCGGTCAAAACGGTCGAGCAGCTTTTGATTGAGAATCGCGGTACTTGCATGATTAGTGCACCAAGAACAGAGCGCGCCAAACGCTTAATATCCCAACGCCCCTAACCCGTTACGCAGGTTGCAGCTGTCTCTCTATCGGAGGGCGATTACAAAAACCGTTTCCGCTGTTGTTATTGTTGTCATTGTAATATTGGCGGGTGTCGTCGCCGCATACTACCTTAGCAGCGGGGCCTCAAGCTCCAGCACTACCACTTCGAGCTCCTCGCAGAATACAACGAGCTCATCCTCCCAGTCGACGACTACGACCACCACCTCGACTCAGTCGACAACCTCAACGCAGACCACTTCAGTCCCGAACACTGTTTCCATAGATGCAGAAGCGTATCCGATCGGGGGGCTAAGCCAGATAACGGGCTGGTACAACCCGTATCCTAATTATCAGGAATATGACGTTTATCAGACGCTTACCACAGTGAACGAGTCCGCCCTCTGGCACCATGGCACTTGGCAGTTCCTGCCGGGTCTTGCCTCGAACTGGACTTCTTCACAAGACAGCACGGTCTGGACCTTCCACCTAAGGCACGGCGTCACATTTTCGAACGGCGACCCGTTCAACTCATACCAAGTATGGATGCAGTTCTACGCAACGTACTACCTGGAGGGGAATGCATCCGGTTGGCTCAACAATTACAACATATTCGACTACACAGGCGTCGTTTTTGGTCCGGCCACCATATCGATGATCAACCAGACCGGAGGCTTGGTCAACCCATCCCAATCGGCAATTGCTGTCATGTCGAACAGTAATTGGCCGATTTATGCTCCCGATGCATACACCCTCGTCTTCCATCTGAAGGGACCGTTTCCATGGGTGGCGGGAACAGGCTTGTCCTACGCCGGATTACTCTACGACTCTCAGTACGTCCTTGAACATGGAGGATTTGGAACGCCGGCGTCTCCCAACAACGCCCCATTCGAGACGGTGCCGATTCCAGGGACCGGCCCGTACAAGGTGGTAAGTGCGGTAACTAATTCATACACGACATTCACCCAGAACCCCACCTACTGGGGACGCAACCTGACGGCCGCCCAGATCGCTCAGCAGCCGCTCCTTGGTCCAGGGTACGTTAAGAACGTAGACGTGTATTACAAGCCGGACGACGTGTCGAGGTACACCGACCTATCGACTGGTGCCGTGCAGATTTCGGAAATCCAACAGAGCGACTGGAACCTAGTCACATCAAACAGTCAGTTCTCCTACCTAACCCTTCCAGCCTGGAGTGGCGAGGTAGATCCGCTCGGGCTGAATGTAAACGTGTATCCCACCAACATTACTGCATTCCGTCAAGCGATCGTTCATGCGATAAACTATACCGAGCTAAACCAGAAAGCCTTCCTGGGCGCTAACAGCCAATTCGTAGGACCGGAATTTCCCTCATGGTCTCAGTTCTACGATCTCGGCGGTTTAACTCCATATCAATTCAACCTGACTCTGGCCCAGCAGTACCTGACCGAATCAGGGGTGAACGTGGCGACGATGCAGCCGCTTGTGCTGAAGATAGTTGCAGAGTGCGAACTCTGTTCCAATGGAGCCCAAGTCATCCAGTCCGATCTCTCCCAGATCGGAATCCAGGTGACCATTGAAACGGAGACGAGCGGTAACTACTTCTCCGTCTTCGGAGGTTACTCGACTAACGTCGCCGACGCGCAGCAAATAGGCCAGCTGGCATGGGTCGACGGCGGGTTTGGCTTCGGACCCTACGGGGCGCCCTCAGATTACTGGTCAGCCTTTGTCAGCAATAACTCTGTGTGGGGGAACTGGGCCGGGTACTCGAACCCAATCGTCCAGAAGTGCGTCAATGACTTTGGGACCACTGCCGACATGACCCAGATTGTGACAGACTGCACGGCGGCTCAGCGCCAGATTTACAACGACGCTCCCTACGATTGGCTCGGAACGTTCGGCCTCTGGCTGGTCTACGGCGGCTCCACGGTTTGGAACAATCACGTAATCAAGAACACGATGATGTTCGACCCCTCCTGGGACGCCCAGAATTCGGTTCCGTTCTTCCAGACCATCCAATACGTAGGCAGCTGAGCCAACAAATTGCTGAAGCCTGAACCTCCCCAGAATTTCTGCTAGGTGCTTGGTCTTTGCCCACACTTCCAGAAATGAGGAAATTGGTTACCATCAAAGACGAAATCTACGAGGACAGGGGAAAGAAGTTCGACAAGCCGATTGTCAGATTCACCGTAGCCGCCGTGTTGACCAATCCCTACGCGGGAGAGTACATCGAAGATCTTTCCTTCCTGTTCCCTTTTGCAAGGGATCTTGGAAGCAAGCTTGGGAAGATGGTGGTGGACGAGTTAGGTGGCGAGGAGAAAGTTGAGACCTTCGGGAAGGCGGGCATCGTCGGGGAAGATGGCGAGTTAGAAAATATCACGTCCATCCTGCACGGCGGGTTGGCTCCTGGATACCGGGAGTACGTCGGAGATTATACTGTGGCCAAGGAGTACATCGAGGCAACGGAAGTTCAGGGCCCCATGGGGACGACATTGTACATCCCTATGAGACACAAGAAAATGTGGGATCCGAAGTACGTCGACACAGTTCGGGTGTGCATCCCAGACGCTCCCCGCAAAGACGAGATGGTCATTGCGATAGCAGGAGGCAACGGGCCAAGGCCTCTCGGCCGTACTCCCCCCGAGGACCATACCATCAGGAAACCGAAACTATAGTCCAGCAAGCGAACGAACATTAAATTATCATAACTCGTGAACCCAGTGACGATTTGGAGAGTAGTCTTCCGACAGCGATCATCACTGGGGGAGCGAACGGCATCGGGGAGGCTACCGCAAGACTGTTTTCAGAGCGCAAATACCAAGTGGCGATTCTGGATACAGACGAACGGGGACGCCAGGTATCAGAAGAGGTGAACGGCAGTGGTGGATCCTCCGCTTACGTGAAATGCGACGTGACTAACGAAGCCGAGGTGAAAAGGAGCGTTGAAGCTCTGAGCCAGAAATATCAACGGATTGATTCTCTCATCAACGTCGCCGGGGTTGCGCTGATCAAGCCTCTAGAGGAGACTACCTGGGAAGACTACAGGCGCATAGTAGACATCAATTTGGGTGGAACGTTCCTCATGTGCAAGCACGTCGCTCCTAAGATGAAGGCGAAGAACCGGGGCGCGATTGTCAATGTCGGCTCCGCCTCGGCCTACTCTGGTCAGCCTTTCCGAGGAATCTACTCGGCGACCAAGGGGGCCGTTGTATCCCTCACTAGGTCGCTCGCATGGGAGCTCGCTCCCAGCAACATCAGGGTGAACTGCATCAGTCCGGGATTGATCGATACGGCCTTGCTCCACAGAAACATCGAACTTGAATCCAAAGTCCGAGGCACGACACCAGGTGAGCTGGAAGCGCGCAAGAAGGCAGACCAGGCCTTCAAGCGCTTTGCGGATCCTAGGGAGGTCGCCGAGGTCGCCTACTTCTTGGCAAGCGACGCTGCATCATTTGTGAACGCCATCGACATTCCGGTGGATGCCGGCTGGCTCGCCAAGTAAGCGGCCTGCCCGGTCAGGCCGGAGGCACCCCTTTTTGTCCCGTCTTTTCAGCGAAGTGGCACGCCACCCACTGGGACCTGGCTATCTCTCTTAGAGGAGGGTTCTCCGTCAAGCAAATTGGCCCCACGAGGGGGCATCTCGGGTTGAATCGGCAACCTGGCGGAGGATGAATCAAGCTTGGGACCTCGCCCTTGACTTCCGCTTGCAAGAGGTTCCTTTGCGATGGGTCAGGAAATGGGGCAGACTTGATCAGCAGGTCGGTGTACGGGTGCCTCGGGTTCTCCAAGACTCCTAATGTGGGGCCATATTCGACGACCCTCCCCGCATACATTACCGCGACGGCGTCTGAAAGATACTTCGCCACCGCGATATTGTGAGTTATGATCAGATAGGAAAGGTTGAATTCCTTCTGAAGTTCTACGAGGAGCCTGAGGAGTTGGGCCTGGATAGAGGCATCCAGGGCGCTGGTCGGTTCGTCTAAGATCACGAGCTTAGGCCGGACAGATATCGCCCTGGCGATCGCTACCCTTTGTTTCTGGCCGCCGCTCAGCTGACGTGGGAGCCTACTTCCCAGCTCGTGGGATAGACCAACTGCAGCGAGGTTATCTTTGACCGCTTTCTCCACCATGTTTTCAGGGCCTTTGAGGAGGCCTCGGATCGGTTCGGCGACCGAATCGGCCACTCTCATCTGTGGATCGAGACTCGAATCAGGATCCTGAAAGACAATTTGCATATTGCGATAGACTTCCTTCGGGTTCATCCGGCCTCTGTCCATTCTTTTGCTCTCGAAATATATCTCGCCGCTGGTCACGGGGGTGAGCAAGGACACCACCCTGGCAAGGGTGGTCTTTCCACAGCCCGATTCGCCCACCACGCCCAATGTCTTTCCTGTTCCCAGCTCAAGCGAGACGCCGTCGACGGCCTTGACAAATCGGCGTTCCCCCCTTAGTAACGCACCCGATCTGACCGGGAAATACTTCTTCAGATTGACGACCCTTAGGAGCGGTTCTTCACTTGTCATGGAGGAAGCACGAGACTTGATGGCCGTCCCCCTGATTGATGAGCTTCGGTCTGTTTGATTGGCATCTGTCGAAGGCGAATTGGCATCTCGGGGCGAATTTGCATCCTTGGAGGGTGTTATTGGAATCGGGGACGGAGCCTGGGATGGGGGCCAAGAAGGAGTTGTCTTTCGTCCCGGCCGGTATGCAGTTTAGAAGCCCCTGTGTATATGGGTGCAAAGGCTTCTTGAACAACGCGTTGACCTCCGCATCTTCGGCAATCTCACCTGCGTACATGACCACTACACGGTCGGCAACTTGGCTAGCGACGGCGAGGTCGTGCGTGATCAGAAGTATGCTCGTATTGACCTCGTGCATCAGGTCGCGCATTAGCTTGAGGACTTGGGCTTGGGTGGTAACATCTAGGGCCGTGGTCGGTTCATCTGCGATGAGCAGGGCAGGCTTCTGGGAAAGGGCCATGGCGATCATCACCCGCTGCCTCATGCCACCGGAGAGCTCGAACGGGAAAAGCTCCAAAACATGTTCAGGGTCGCCGATCCTCACGAGGTCGAGCCAATCCACCATTTCCTTCTTCACCTCGGGACGAGTGCCTCTGCGAATCAGCAATGCGCGCGAAAGGCTCCCCTGATCTCCTGAGGCGGCGTCGTACACTTTTTGCGCGAGCTCGTTGTTCGCCCTTACTCCAGATTTCCGCTTTGTTCTCACTTCGATTGCCTCCGCCATCTGGTCACCTATCTTGTATACAGGATTCAAGCTGGTGAGTGGCTCCTGGAAGATCATGGCTATCTCGGTGCCTCTGTATTCTCTCAACTCATCCTGATGTAGCCTTGCCAGATCTTCGTCCTTGTATCTGATGGAACCTTTCACGATTCGGCTCGATTTCTTAGGCGTCAAGCCGATGATAGAGAGCCCCAAGGAGCTCTTGCCGCACCCTGACTCTCCGACGACCGCGAGGAACTCATTCTCCGCCATGGTGAGGTTGACCGAGTCCAATGCGGTGAATTGTTGGTTGCCAACCATGTATCGTAGAGTCAAGTCGCTTATGTCGAGCAGGGTCGGCATCTTACCTGGCCTCGAGGGCGTCCCTGAGCCCGTCGCCGAGCAAGCTGAAACCTGCGACCCCAATAGCAATCACTAGCCCAGGAAAGATGGGGAGCCAGGGCGCCGATATGAGATAGTCTTGGTAGGAACTTACCATCTCCCCCCAGTCGGGGGTCGGGGGTTTGACCGACAGGCCAAGGTAGCTCAAACCTGCGTAAACAAGGATGACCGTCCCAATGTCAAGCGTCGCGTAGACCAGCATGGTCGTGAATATGTTGGGAATGATGTGCCTCGTGATTATCCTCCCAGTCCCATAACCCGAGGTACGGGATGCCTCGATGTAGTTCTGGTTGACAACCCTCAGTGCTTCCCCTCTGGCGAGCCTCGCATAGGGAGGCCACCAAATGATCACGAGTGCAATCATCATGTTCGTGATCCCCGGCCCAAGCGCGACGGCTACCACCATCGCGATGACAAGCGCGGGGAGGGCGAAGAAGACGTCCGTTACGCGCATCAGGAACTCATCGAGGAGCCCACCTCTGAGGGCGGCGACCGAGCCTATCATGAGACCGACCAAGAGGCCTACTCCTACGACGGCAAGGCCGACTGCCACATCGTTAGGTGTCGAAACCACCATCCTGCTGAACACGTCCCGGCCCAGCGGGTCGGTGCCGAAAAGATGGGCCAGCGACGGAGGCGCCAGCACAGGTCCGGTGTTCTGCTGAAGAGGGCCGTAGGGGGTGATTCGGACACCTAGAACCTCCGAGACTTCTACGAGGATAGCGAGCAGGAAGAATCCACCGATGATGACGGCTCCAGCCATAGCCTCCCTGCTCTTCCTGATGAGCAAGAGGAAGGTCTTTAGGCGCGAGGTAAGATGGCTACTCAACTCTACCTCCAAGCCGGATTTGCGGGTCGATGTATACGTACAGAAGGTCTGCGACAAGGTTTCCCACGACGATGAATATGGCAAAGACTATCGCGACGGCGAGTATGCCGGGATAGTCCTGGTACTCGAGGGCAGAAACCAAGTACTGGCCCATCCCTGGATAGCCGAAGACATTCTCGACGAAAATCGTGCCGGTTATCAGCCACGTGAGGACTACAGATGAGAGCGTGACCACTGGAATCAGTGCGTTCCTAACCGCGTGCTTGAAGAAGACCTTGTTCTCCGAAAGTCCCTTCGCCCTTGCGGTTCTGACGTAGTTCATTCGCATAACATCGAGCAGGGAGCTCCTCAGCACCCTCGTCACGACGCCAAAGGTGACGAGGGCCAAAGCGAAGCTTGGAAGGATCAGATGCTCCAGGCTACTTGCGAAGAAAGCCCAGTTTCCCTCGATGAGGCTGTCTATCAGCGGAAACCCCGTGATGGGAGTAGCCGTCGTCAAGCTTAGATCGAAGGCGCCGCCACTAGGGAGGAGCCTCAATAGATAGCTAAAGACGACAAGGAGCACCAGAGCGACGAAGAAGGGGGAGGAGGCCGAGCCTGCGAGGTAGAGGGTCCGGATTCCCCAGTCGACTGGAGTGTGGGCGTACTTCGCAGCGAGCACTCCGAACAAGATTCCGAGCCCTATGGTTATGAGAAAAGCAAAGAACACCAGCTGCAAAGTGTATGGGAGGGTCTGGCTCAAAACCGTCAGGACTGGTGCGAAGCCCCTCGAAGGGGAATACCCTAGGTTGCCTTCCAGGAGACCTCCAATGTAGTAGTAGTACTGGACCCATATCGGGTCGTTCAGGTGGTATTGCTGCGCGAAAAGCTGGGCCAATTGGGGGTGGGACGCGGCGTCCCGTCCCAGCCAGGCCACTATCGGGTTGGACCCCAGGCTATGTGCTATGATGAAAGTAATCGTCACTACACTGACTAAGACCACTATGGCGAAGACAATCCTTTGGAGGATGTACCTTAGTAGGTTCACTTGAGAGCGTCTCTTCACTTCAGACTTGCATAAATGTTCTGCAAAGCATCCGTGAACGCCTGAATCATGCGAGAGCGCAGAAGATCATCCAAGTTTCCTTTCTTGGATGAACTCGTGAAAGAGAACGGCTTTGGGTGGGACATGAGTTGAAACAAGATGTCTTAAGCAACGGTAAGGTCGGCTAGAGAAGAAAAGGCGCAGTCGGCTGGCAGAATTTGACAAGATTCAACTACTCCTTGCGAGCAAGTCATTGGTCCAAACCCAGTGTCAAAAGATTCAGGTGACTACCAGAAATTCATGACCGAAGCTTGGAAAGAGGCTCAGCAGGGTTTGAAGGAGGGTGGGTTACCAATAGGTTCCGTACTAGTTTTCAAAGGGAAAGTGATCGGGAGAGGACACAACAGGAGAGTTCAGAAGGGAAGTGTGGTTTTGCATGCGGAAATGGATTGCCTGGAGAACGCGGGAAGATTGAAGGCGGACACGTACTCCGAGTGCACTTTGTACTCAACACTCTCGCCCTGCGATATGTGTAGTGGTGCAGTACTTCTGTACAAGATTCCTTTGGTGGTGATAGGAGAAAACGTGAATTTCAAAGGCCATGAAGATTATCTATTGAAGAGAGGTGTGAAACTCATCAACTTGAGTGATCCCAACTGTGTCGACATGATGAAGAAGTTTGTCGAGGACAGGCCCACCCTTTGGAACGAAGATATCGGAGTGTAGTCCCGAAGAGTCATCTTGCTATGAGGTAACACGCTAAGTATGTCTCGAGTCGGATAAGAAGACCACGGGAGTGGTTCTGAAACGGGTCGAAGACGCAAATCAATAATGCCGATGCTGGATCTGGGGTTGCCCGGATCCGACGCTTATATCGAGCCGCCTCCGACTAGCAATCGAAGATGGTGTTCTGTCGCTATTGCGGAGCCTCGCTGCTGGCTGACGCCAGTTTCTGCTCGTCCTGTGGCAAGCCCGTATCACCGACCTCTGACGCAGATGCTTCCCCGGCGCAGTCTTCGCCCACACCCTCCACCGTCGGACAGACGCTCCTGCTTACCGCGAACGAGCTGACTCTCAACAAAAAGATCGTCTCAGTGCGAGAGCACTACGACATCCAGGACGCTTCTGGCACGCCCTTGGGTCAGGCCGATGGTAACTTCTTCCAGCTCCCCGCGAAGTTCGCTGTTCTGGACTCCACTGGGGCTCAGATCTTGAGCGTAAACGGTAAGCTGGTCTCGCTGCGAAGGGAGTTCGACATCTATGATTCTGGAGGGAACATGCTGGCGGCGATAAAGAAGAAGATCGCGAGGCTGATAGGAAGCGAGTACTGGCTCGAGCTGAACGGGAACCAGTTCGTCAGAATCTATGGCAATTTCGTCGAGCATGACTACAGGTTTCAGGCCAACGGCGTTGATGTGGCCCAGGTCCACAAGAAGTGGGTCTCGGTCAGAGATTCCTTCAACATTTCGATACTTGGTCCGATCGACCACAGGTTCGTGCTCGGCTCGGTTGTTGTCATAGAGCATGAAGAAGTGACAGAGAGGCGGAGGTAGGGTCGTTGCAACTTCATGTAAGGCGGTAATAAAGCCCACTTATTTCACAAAAGAATAGATGTGTTGGTCTGAAAAGCGGGTGGATTTGACAGTTAGTTTGGATCTTCGGAGTCGGCTTGGTGCCGCGGGTCGGCTATAAGTGCCACGGAAGTGGTTCCGCCTGGCACTCGCCGCAAGATATATCGAAATCAACGCGCAGTCACCAATAATTCGCATAGGGAACCGGGGTTCAGATCCCGGCGACCGCACATTAGGCCCTCTCTCTCCAGGAGTAGGCAGGTTAACTGCTGCAAAAATTTTCAGAAAAATTACAGCAGTTAACAGAGCAAGGCAGGCCGGCCCGACCTAGAACTCCCAGAGGTCAACGTAATTGTCTGTGGCCCTAGAAGCGAAGTTACCCTCATAAGACGCTAGAACGGTCGATAGGAGGCTCTTGTCTTCATCTGCGATTTCAAATGCTGCGCGACCTTCCTTGTTGGTCATCCTTCTGACCACCTGTAGATCCTGGAGCGCGCCTAGATACTCGCTCACTGTCGATTGGGAAAGGCGGGCCTCACCCGAAATCCAACTGTTTGTCTTCATTGGTTCTTCCCCATGCTCTCCTCTGAGCATTATGCGAAGAATCCTCCTTACCGCCTTTTGCTGGAGAACGGCATATATCATTCTGCTACGTTCGTCGGTTGCCCAGAGGGGATAGGCTCTGAGATGCCCCCCTTCCTTCCTGCAGTAGACCTCGCCGTCTCTCTGGAGGCCTGCCAGATGATATCGGGCCGTGCTCAGAGATACTCCAAGGTATCTCGAAAGCATTCGGAGGTGGACGCCAGGGAACAACGATATCAGTCGCTTGGTTTGCTGACGGTTGATGTTGTCAGAATCCACTTTCTTGCACGTCCCTCCGACCAAGGGAGAAAGGCCTGAGCAGAGCTGTCAGGAAGCTGACGCTCATCAATAGTTCTAGGAGGTGGACGAGATGCAAGCTGAGAATTGGAATTGAAATCAGCAGGCCGTTCAGATAGATTTCTTGATAGAACGTGATTGCTTGATCCAGACAGAAGAAAATGAAGGCCAGCATGAGGAAAAAGTACCGGCTGTTTGGTCTCCTCCTAAACCCGTTTGCGGATACGGCCATAAGGACGACGGAAAGCACGAGCAGGACAAAATGCATGATGTCGTCCTGGTTTGAAGTAATTAGGGTTGGTAATGACAAGGCGATTATTTCACCCTACGAATCGACTTAAGGTTTCTTAGGTTTCGCCGTTTGAGCCACAATGCTGAATAACTAAACATCCCTACTCGTGAGAGGTGCCGTTCCCAGCGAAGGGGAAGCCCTCCTCGGTTGCGGTTCATACTCTTCCGGTAAGGGTTGGGAGTTCGGCAATTTGATAGGTTTCGCTGAAACCTTCGGCGCTGTTCTCGCAACCTTTCTGATTCCGACCTTCATTGGGCTTTTAATAATCTCTGCAGCGGCAAGATACCTCAGTGGGAAGTACCTCGCGGCATTCGCCATCGGTCTATACCTTTGGTTCTTCTCGGACACCATCGGGGATGCTTCGCTGCTCGGGGTCAGTGAGGGATTCACTGGGGGCGGCTGGCATATCGCCCTGTGGGTGGTCTTCGCGATCGGCGTGGTTCTCCTATTCTCCCTTGACACCAAGATGTTCGCCGAGGGGTCCGTTGGGGTCAGCTTCGGCTTTGCGATACCACTGCTCGTAGCCGTTGCGGTAGGAATCCATGGCTTCGGCGAGGGAGCCGCGGTTGGCGCTACTGCAGCAACATCTTCGAGTACAAACCTGATAGACGCATTCGGCGGCCTATCAGCGGGGACAGCTTTCGTGCTGCATAAGGGACTGGAGCCCATGATGGTTGGCGCAGCATATTGGATTTACGCAAAGGCCCACACGAAGGACATGGGTGGCCGTCTGAAGGACCTCGTCGTCCTGACCCTGGCCTTCACTTTGCCGGGGATAATCGGGGGAGCGAGCTCGTACTATCTGATTCAGGCGTTTCCCAATATCGACTTTACCTATGTGTTCGCTTTTGGCCTTGGGACCTCGACCTACGCCGCCTTGAGGCTTGCTCGACCGCTCTTCCAGGGCGCAGGTTCAAAATTGGAATCAACAAAGATCGCTTTGATGATGATTCTGGGATTCACTTGCCTTTATCTGGCGGCTCTCCTCCATTCGTAAACTGGCTCTGACAGTGGTTGAAGCCAAACCAGCTGATTATCCTTGTCGTCTTGGTTGTAGTCCTTGTCGGCGCCATCCTTACCACCGCGTTCTACCTAGCAAGCCGGGGCAGGACCACTACCTCCACCTCTCTTCCATTGGAGTGCGTGAAGCCCGCCGACGGGTTCCTTATAGTTGCGAGCAGTGACGGTTACAACGACAGCATCTCCCATGGTGTGCCTACAAATTCGTGGCCGGTGATGACCGTCCAGCAAAACCAGACTGTGAACATCACAGTCTGCAACACCGACTTCCAAGCGCATGGATTCCAGGTAACGTACTACTACGACAGCAACATCATCACAATTGTGCCAGGCCAGGTTCTGCACGTGTCCTTCGTCGCTGATAAGAGCGGGGATTTCCGAATCTATTGTAGCATCTTCTGTTCGATACACTGGGCCATGCAGAGCGGTCTGCTCAAAGTCACGTCGGCCTGATTACACTAGGGCGGCAATTCTTCTCCAGTTCGGGCCCTGCCCAATATGAAAAGTCTTAGCAATGGCGCACCCCCGCCGGGAATACCTCGTCCTGTTGGGGTCGAATGTATGATCCCCAGCCAATCGAGTCCTTGGAAGGGTTTGTTAAGTCACTATACTCAGCACTTCACGGCATAGATTAAGGCACTTCAGATGCTTCGAGTGACTGAGAAATGTAGACGTCAGTGTCGCCGTAACGCGCCTGCGTGAATGGAGAGAAGCAGGACTTGGCTTCGATGCGTAAGCAGAGCTACTTTGATTGGTTCTTAGGGAGGTTTTTCCATTTTTCGGCAAGACTGGTGGGAAACGGGCTCCACCTGAGGATGGATGAGACAGGGATGTTGACATCCCCCATTCCGCTTGTGGGCTCAAAGGAAGGCTCTGCACCGCCTAGGACATGGTGAACCGCAATCATAGAAGCGTCTTCGATTGTCATCTCCCCTCCGCTTCTCTGTGTGACTTTGCCTCCGATTGTTTGGTCATTGTCAAGGTAAATGATGGCCATCTTGCCCACGGGGATTCCCTTGAACAGGTCACGCCATGGAATCGGCCAATTTCCTACTGAGGCTAGAAAGTATGCAACGTAAAGTAAAATGAACACGTAATCCCTGTCTGCCCCGTTCGCTAAAATATGGCTAACTAGTACCGACGAAAACAGAGCGAAGACTAACATTACTCCAGAGAAAATGAGGCGCCACCTGGATATTCTTCGTGGTCTCCAGAGCATCAATGTCAAGAAGCCGCCTACCCATATCGAGAATAGCCCTCCTGCCCAGAAGTCGCTAGGAAAGTATTCTAAGACTATCCGTGGAGCACCGAACGAGATCGATGCATTATGAACTGCTGTGTAGTATGTCCCCAGACTTTGATTCGCAATTGGATTATTGTAAATCGTGAAGTAGGTTAACTGACCATAGCTCATCATCCTTCCGATGACGAAGACGACTCCCGCCACAAGTAGCAGCAATGCCGATGCTGAAAGTACTTCATTCCACCCTCTTTTCGGGGTTCCAAGAACTGTCTTCGAGAACGACTCGTGTCCCTTGAGAGTGAAGTAAGCGAACATGGCCGCAATCAAGCCAACGAGTATCGTCCCATGAGCCGAAACTTCTTGCGTCAAATAGCTCAGTAAGGTGGCTTGAGGGTCGGCAACCAATTCCGCGGGGCACTGCCGAATCCCGTTATCCTAAAAATTCTTGCAACTCGGGTTAGAGACGAAATACTGCTTCGTCTTGTTGTAAAGCCTTACCGACCCGGTCTCTCTCATGTGTTTCCTCTGATACCAAAGCGTGCTCTTGTTCATCCCCAGTTCCCGATGCGATTTCGTCAGGATCATCTCTTTCACGGCGTCCTTCACGAACGCCTCTTTGACTACGACCGGCCTCAGGACGAACTCCAGGCTCTGGCTCCTGCCCAGAAGGAAGCTGGCGAGCCTCCGCGAGTTCAGGATGATCTCCTCCAGCTTCAGGTCGGACTTGAAGTTCTGGAAGAGCAGGTCGATGGTCTTCATCGAGAGCATGGCCTCATAGTTGTCGGGTCAGGAAGTGGTTCTTATCCTTGGAGCTCAGGCGCTCCAGATTCTCCCACTTGGGCGATTCGATTCGCCACCGCCCCCTTTCTTTGGAGAGTCAAGGCTTAAGGGCCCCGCGTTCCTTGTTTTGGCTATGCCACGGAGGCCTCCATGGGATTTCAGTCTCAACCGCTGGTACTACTGTGAACAATGCGGAGAGTGGTACGATGTGATGGTCAAGCATGAAGAGTGCCAGCACTTCAAAGCTCGATTCAGGAGTACACCCTGACCCCAACACTCCATCTCCCCATTCGGAAACCTACAGTGACCAATCGAATATTTGTTATGGTCAGGCGTTAAGTTATCGCTTGTCGCTCGGCTCCTAGACTCCCATGAGGTGGGCCCAAGTGGGAGGGGAGCCCTCTAGGCAGGCACCAGTCACCAAACCAAGCCCTGTTCTGTCTCAAAGTAGCGCCTTAACGTTAGGTTTCCACACGGTCCATATTCGGACATTCCTCGAACCCCTAGACAGCAACCCTCCTGACCAATGTCTTGGGTACTAGAGGTAGTAGGAGAGCCCCTCTAAATGTCCGCCACCTTGACCAATGTCGGGTTTTCCTTGGAAATTCGTTGATTTCTTATCGCCGCCTGGCCACCCAGAACCCAATCCAGCCCTAACCCACATGCAAGTGCATCCGCTCATGTCCTCTGGCTCCACTCCACTCCCGCCTCTTCCGATTCTCCAGACTTCCTCCGTTTTGCTAATAGCGTCCTCAATAGCTCCCCAACCGTGACCGTCCGTGCCTCCTCTTCCGGCCTTCCAGTCGAGTGTCCAAGCTTTGGGGCGACTGGTTGCCATCTCCTGCTTGAAGTGTACATCGTCCTATGCATCTTGCACACGACAATGAAAGGATCCGGATCGATATGACCCGCCACAATTCCCGGGTACAGGTTCGTCCCCCACTTCTTCCCTCCCGACTTAGTCAGCGGCCTCTTGCTCCCATCCTTCAGGTACAACTCGAGCTTACTAGGGTCCTGGACTTCGCACCCCGGATGGGCACACTTGACCACAACTTGCGAGTTCACCATTGACGCACCTCTCCCAAGCGGTTCCACCTTCCCGCATACGAGTTCCAGTGCCCGAAGCTTCTGTTCTCGTAATCTCCTGTTGCGATCTTGCTTGGTCCTTTCGTGAACCGCCGGGCGGCCTATCGCCTCCCAGATGACCACCTGGCCGCTCCTAGGGCAGGGGTGTTCCCGGACCCTCTGCCTCAGATTGTCCCTCGACCCGTCCAGGAGCTCGGCGCCGCAGCTTCGGCATCTATAGACAAAGTACACTTCATGCCACCTTCAGCTCGTTCATGAGGAGCCTGTCGAAGACTTCGAACTTCGCTAGCGCTTCCCCTACCGGGAGGGTGTCCTTCTCAGCCAGAATCAAGTTCCTCGCCGGGCTATTGGGAGGAAGGATGCGGCGAGCTTTCTCCTTCAATCCCACCAGTGAAATCTCACCGGCGTGATCGCCGTCACTTATGGATGGGTGAAGACCCGGTCCACCGTCGTAAGGGGTACCCATACCCATACCAGTGGGCTATATAAGCATCTGAGGTTTTCGGCGCAAGTTCTATATATCCATACCGGTAGGGGTATGGATATGCTTGTAAAGCAACCCGAGATGCCCCGAGTCCTGACCGCCTCGTGTCCCGAGTGTGGCAAGTCATTCGTCTCGCTCTACCAGAAGCAACTTGACTCGATGGTCAGAGAGCACCTAAGACGACACAAGAAAGAGCGCGGAGAGGAATAACCCACTTCAAGAAATGCGATGGGGCGGATTTGCCCTATTCTATGCTTCGGTTCTAGGGCTTCGGCAGCTTCATGACAACATACCCATCGGGGAGCTTCGTCAGATACTCCCACCCCTGTTCGATCATTCCCTTGACATCGCTGGCTGGGACCACCCTCTGACTTCCGGTCCCCGCAACCTTAGGGGCTGCCGGCTGAGCCCTCCTATTCAGTAGCTCAACCATCTGCTCGTTGGTGAGCTTTGACAGGTCCCCAATCTTCCCAATCTCCACTTCACTGTACCTCCCGATCAGCATTTCCTTTCTTATTGTAGCGAGTATCGCGTCCTTAGCCACCGATTGCTGGGGCCTGACTATTGTCAGCTCATCAATGGCCTTCGAGTATTCGTTCGCTAGCTCCCCCGCCGTCGGCTTGTAGTAGCTTCTCGCGAGCCCGGTGTTGTGCCCCATCATGGTTTCTACGGCTAGCGGCTTGACCCCAGCGACCTCCATCCTCGTTTTGAAGAACTTCCTGAAACCATGTGCCTGCTTGAATTCGTAGGTCTTGTATCGTCCTCGCTGGCTTATCGCCGTTCTCATCCCGAGGTTTTCGAGCAACTTCCCCAGTTGATTCTTCAGCGTATTGATAGATACCTGCCTTACCCCGGCGGGGTCGAAATCCCTGGCGTTGCCCTGGGTCACGAAGACATGAGAGGCCGCCGTGACATGCTCGCCTATGCCCTCTCTCAACTTCCTGTACTCCAATAGCAATCCGTAGGACTCCGGCGTCATGAATGTGATATACGCCTCCGGCTCGTTCCTGTAAATGGTCACCTTGGCGAACTTCTTTTCTTCGACCTCCACCCCCTCGACGTCACTCCATTTCAGATATGGAATCGAACCTATCCTCGCCCCAGTCGAGCAAAGGAACAGCACGAGACACCGCATCCTAAGATCTGAGACGTCGACGATCCTCTGGATCTCCTCCAGGGTCGGCGCCCTGTCCTGGCCAGCTTTCTTGGCGCTGGGCACGAAATCGCCCACATAGTCCCAGTCGATTCCCCTTACCCTGTTGATCTCCAGGAACCTTTTCAGGGAGTCCCTGTAAGCCATGGTCGTCGACGGGCTTGAGCGTTTTGCCGTCGCCTGGAGGAACTCGATGAACGACTCTTCGAACTTCTTGGGCCTGGCCTTCACCGACCTGACGAATTCATCAGGACCCATCTTCACCTCCTTGACATACTGGTTAACCCTCATCAGGTAGTTCTTCTTCGTCGATTCCGCGAGCTTGGCCACTGCCATCAGTCGCTCCACCGACGCCTGCTTCGGCTCAGGGGATATCATGGATTGGTTCCCCTTCTCCTTAAATCAGGAACCCCCGGAGACCTTTGATCCGCTTGGCCGCGGTGGTGCAGCTTGGTTAGCATACGAGGCTGTGGAGCTGTAGACTCAGCGTAGCTACCTCGGGGTCGAGGGTTCAAATCCCTCCCGCGGCCTCTTATCATTACGGTCTCGAGCATTGGGGTCCTCGACACTTTCTAGAGCCCATCGTCTCTTAAACGCTTTGTTTGAGCCTACCTAGGTAGTAAATAAGTGGGATTTGAACCCACGTCAGGAGGTCCACAGCCTCCTATGCTTACCAAGCTACACAACCAGGGCCACAAATTGCGGCAGTTTGCTCGACCGTCTTTATGTCTTAGGGCGCTCTCTGATGAGTCCGAGCACTAGCCGAACTTCTCCACAATTTCTCGTATCACGTTGATGTTGCGGGTGGTAGTCTTCGCCTTCAACTCCGACTCCAGGAACTGGTTGGGAAGAACCCCCTCCCCCATGACATGTGTCAGACTGATTACCTCCTTGCCCGTCGACGAAACGACCTCCACCGTCGACTTGGGAATGACCAATGGGAGCCGGGGGAGCCGATTGGGAATGGAGTCGGGCAGAAACGTGACCAAGCAACTCATCACATCTGCCTTCTGCGCACGCGGCTCTTTCTCAACCAGCCCCTGGAGGTCTAGGACTCCCCGAATGAACACCTCCACTTCGTAGCCGAGGGCACTGCGCAGCTTCTTTTCTATGCCGAGCCTGGCCCTCTCAAGGTCTTTTACATCAGCTTCGAAAATCACATTCCCCGCCTGCTTGTAGGCCACAGCGCCCTTGAACCCAAGCGACTCGAACACCTGCAGCAACTGCTCCTTCTTCACAACGTGGCCTCCGACGTTGATCGCCCTCAGGAAGGCGACGACCCTCGTCATCCCATCTGTTCCCTGCTAGAGGGCCTTCTTGATGGCCTCGAAGTCGGGCAGCTGCCCGGGCTCGTTCGCCACCCATTTGAAGTGAATTTTGCCAGTGTCGTCGAGCAAGAATATCGCCCTGTTCGCTGCGTCGTAACCTTCTACTCCGCTCAAATTCTTCCACAAGACTCCGTACCTGTTCACCACCTCCCGCTTGAAGTCGCACAGCAGGGGGAACGTCAGGCTGTACTTCTCGGCGAAGGCCTTCTGGGCGAAAGGAGCATCGACGGAGACCCCAACGACCTGGCCGTTCAGGTGCTCGAGCTCCCCGTACATGTCCCTGAAGGCGCACATCTCCTTGGTGCAGGTCCCCGTGAACGCTCCGGGAAAGAACGCCAAAATTGTCTTCTTCCCTTTGACCAGGAACTCCGACAGCTTTCGCAGCTTCTTGTCGTAATCGTACAGGATGAATTCGGGCGCAACCTCTCCAACGTCGGGCATTGGAAACAGGCGGTCCGGGGTTCTGTATTAACTCTACGGGCGCCAGACCGCCATTGACGGCCTTAAGATATGGCGCCCAGAGCAAGTCGGCTCTTGGCATGGGGCATACTTGCGTCGGTGCCGGTACAGTACCTGATCTTCTTCCTGGGAGCCGTGGTGCCCATCTACATAGTGTTCGGCGTGATCGGCCTCTCAGGTCTACGAACGCTCACGAGGTACGACTTGCACGACTCCTTCTATTACCGCCTGAACTCCGGCACCAAGGTGGCCGCCCTTTTCCTGGTGGCCCTCACAACGTCCTCCGCAGGCATTTACCTGGGTCTGCTTGCGACCGGGGTCATCCTGGCATCATACGCGACCCTCTACCACGGAAGGGAGAAGCTCGCGCTCGGGACTCTGTTCACCATAGCCGTGGTCTGGGGGAACGTCTGGGGGTCGGTCTCCGACCGGCTCTCTTTCCTCTTAGGGCAGGAATCCGCCGGCCTCCCGGTCAACACTTCGTTCTTCTTCGGGGACCTGACGCGGACCGTCGCCTCTGACATCGCCGTTTCGGGGGTTTTCCTCCTGGCACTGATCCTTGTCATGACCAGCACTCCGTCGGACGTGATGCGCGTCCTCCGGAAGATCGGCCTGCCGAATCCCGTCACCTTCTCCATCGTAGTGGGGATGAGGACCGTCCCGATCCTGCTAGAGGCCATCAACTCGATAATGAAGGTCCAATTGATGAGAGGGTTCGGGTCTAGGGGGAGCAGGTCGCTCGGCCCACTTTACGTCTTCGCCGCATCCCTCTTCGCTCTCATCCCGGCCCTAGTCTACCTCCTAAGAGGCGCGAGGAACATGGCCATCTCCACGGGGACGAGGGCCTTCGGCGCCTACAAGAACCGCACATACGTCAAGCAACCTCCCTTTGGACCGTCAGATGTCGTAGTGCTGATGCTTGCAGCCGCCTTTCTTGTGGCGGCGATCCTGTCATAGCAGAATCGCAGGGCACCTTCGAAACTAGGAAGTGGATGTGGCGCCGCACCCGGAGCCGACGGCCGCATATGGGATGCTCCTCCCGAAGCCGGTCACGTTGGCCACGACCGCCAACACTATGAGCCCAACAATGATGCCAAAGAACACGTAGTCCGCTCTGCTGAGCGTGAACGGCTTCAGGAACGTGCGCTTCTTGTATGCCCTGAATGCCCGGGTGTCCGCGGAGATCGCCGTGTTCTTTGCCCCTCGGAATAGGAACGTCATTGCAGGGACTATGCTCGTGAGGACCCCGCCGAGGAGATAGAAGACCCGCGTAACTTTGTTGGCCCTCGCCCCGTAACCTCTCATGAACTGAACCTTGACGGCGGTGTCGAGGGAGTCGAAAATCCTGGGGACGGTCCTCATCCCGACGACCAGGGCGAAGAGAATGACGACAGGGAGCTTGAGCTTCCCCAGGCTCCTCAGGATGGCCGAAGGGGTGCTCGTCATGATCAGGATGAGTGCGGTAAGGAGGACCACGCCGGCCCTGGTGGATACCTGGAGACCGTATTCGAGCCCTTGAAGGGTCAGGACCGGCTGGTAGCCGAGGTACTGGTAGTAGGAGGGCCAGGTCCAGAGCGGGGTGAAGAAGGCCAAGAACGGAGCGCTCATGGGGGTCGGGGGAATGGTGATGCACTGGTGATAGAATGCGAAGATTAGCAGGGTGTACGGAGTATTGAGCGAATAGTACCACGCCAACCCGACGACCGACGAAAATGCCAGTGCGCTCCCGAGGAGCAACTTGCGAACACCCCTCCTGAGAGTCAGGTAAGTCGCCAGGACGATGAGCGCCATCGAGATGTCGATGTACCACCCAGTGGTAGCGGCCACGAACGTGATGGTGATGGTGAAGATAATCTTGGTCAGCGGGTTCAGCCTGTAGTAGAATGTGTGGGATTCTTCGTACCTCGAGATGTCGCGGAAACCCGTGAGGCCTATGGCGCCGAAGATCAGGTAGATTGGGGCTACTATTCCGAAGAGGAAGAGGAAAAGGCTCCCCACATTGGATATGAGGGCGTCCTCGAGGGCCGTGTCAGACCCCCACCATGCTCAGCTCAGGGAGCGGTATGCCTGGGTTGCGTAGGTAGAACTCGGTCGGGGGGACGACGGAAAACAGCTGCGACGACGCGAAGACATCTTCGGGGACCCCTTCGAGGACCTTCTTCCCCGCGTCGAGGACCACCAGATAGTCGGCATATCTGTAGACGAACTTCGCGTCGTGAGTCACTATGATGAACGAGTAGCCGAGCTTCTTCAGCATGTGGAGCTCCTTCGAGATTATCTCCTTGTGGTAGAAATCCTGGCCCGAGGTGGGCTCGTCGAGCATGACTATCTTGACCCCCGACGAGAGCGCAGACGCCATGGCCACCCTCCTCCTCTGGCCGACGCTGAGCATCAGTGGGTCGCGCCTCCTGAACTCCTTGAGGCCGAAGAGGTCGAGGAACTCTTCCGTCCGCTCCTTGAAGTCCTTCGACCCCCTCTTCCTCAGCGAATAGGAGATTTCGTCCTCCACCGTCTTGTTGATGAGCATTAGGTCGAAGCTTTGGGGGACATAGGCCACATAATTTCCTCTCTTCTGAATCGAGGCCTTACTGAGGTCGACTCCGTTCACCACCAGCTTCGACCTCGCGGTCAGCTCCTTGTCAAGGAAATTCATCACCGTCTTGAGGAAGGTGGACTTCCCGGCCCCATTCCTTCCCATGATCGCCAGGATCTGCTGTTCCCTCAAGGCGACCTCTGCGTCCACCAGAATCTTCCCTTGGACCTCCACATGGGCGAATGCCTCCAGCACGACCTTGCCGTCGTTCTGTCTCGGTGGGACTTCGAGCTTCAAACCATCCTTCACGATTCTGGCCCTTATGCCGTCGATGTTCTGCGGGTCCATGCCGAACCTCTTCGCCCAGAGGTAGTGCTCCGGGACGTCGATTCCGGAAGCATGGAGTTGTTCGACGTGGTCCACTAGTTTCGCCTTCTCGATGTCGAAGATTATCTTCCCCTGGTCGACTAGGATAATCCGATCGACGAAGTGTAACGCCCTCTCGAGCTTGTGCTCCACGATTATCAGCGTGCTTGTCCCCTTCAGACTGGTTAGCGTCTGGAAGACCCTGGCCGTCCCCTCCGGGTCGATGTTCGACGTCGGCTCGTCCATGATGAGCATCTTCGGCTTCATGGCCAACACGGCCGCCAGGGCTACCCTCTGCAGCTCTCCTCCAGAGAGGACATAGGTCTCCCTTTCTCTGAAGCTCGCGATGTCGGTCGTCGCGATCGCATCCTCCACCCTCTGTCGGATCTCCTCTACGGGGAGACAGAGGTTCTCTGGTCCGAACGCCACCTCCTCCTCAACGGTGTAGTTGAGCACCTGGGTCTCGGGGTCCTGGAGCAGGGTCCCCACCTCGGTAGATAGTATTGGCAGCGGAGTGTCTCTGACGACCTTGCCGTAGACGACGACCCCTGTAGGGTCGCTCCCCTTGAAGATGTGGGGAATCACGCCGTTGAAGCAGTTGACGAGAGTCGACTTGCCTCCCCCAGACTTGCCAATCACGAGGGCCACCTCGCCGTCTTCGACTCGGAAGGAGTCGACGGTGAGGATGGGTCTCCCTCCTTCACTATAGCTGAAGACGAGCCCTTTCACTTCGACGGGGGTAGTAGCGGCAGTCGCTGTCGGAACTGCCTCAGTCACGGGACAACCACGCCTCCTTGGCTTGCTTAAGTCTTGTCAGAAATCTTGTCCTCCCCAAAACAGAGCGGGAGGAGGCCGCGGTCGGCCTCCTGCTATTGACCTAGAGCCCTTGAAACCCGGTTGGCGATGATTCCGCCTACGGCGCCTGCCGGGATGCCCGATGCTGCGAAGGAGATCAGATTCGTTTGGATTGTCTGCCAGTTGACTGCTCCTGGCCCGTTGATGAAATTTGCGAAGAATCCGCTGTAGATGAGTGGGTCAGGGAAAGCGAAGAGGAACCCGATGATGGCGCCTTCGATTATCATGATGGCCGTCAGCTTGGTCGAGGATCCACCACCGCTCATTCCGGAAGCCTCTGACGAAGCTTTCGCAGAACTCTTGGCGGCGAAGATGTTCCCTCCTGTGGATGCTATCATGAGGTCGAGGAAGAGCCCGTACGTCAGCCCTTCATAGATGAAGTAGATCGGTTCGCCTCCGAACCCGTAGTGGAAGATGTCGCTGAGGAAGGAGTAGACGACGAAAGATGTGATCCCCACCCCGACCTTCCGCACCAGACATGCAACTACCATCATAGTGATAAGTTGCCCGCCTATGAAGCCGAAGTCGACGTATGTCCTGACTCCACCTGGGAGGAAGCCGTTGAGGAAGCCACCGATGAACCACTGCCATACCACTGCGAAGGCGACGCCTATGCCGATGTAGACGAAGTCGAGTGTTGTGAATCTGGAAAGTCCACCTGTTTTCTTTCCAAGGACGAATGCGATGACTAACGCGATTGCGAAGTAGCCAACGACATACTCCCAAGGAATCTGACCAACCTGGTCCAGCGTGCCAGCAATGCCGTTGAAACCCATGGTTGCGACATCTTCGGGGGTCTAGGAGTTCTAATAAAGCTTCGTAGGTTTTTGCTCAATATCAAGTCATTTCCAATATTCCTGATTTTCCTCAAGGCAGAACGCTTAATAGAATTCGATGACCCACCCAGCCTCGGATGTCCGAAACAGTCCTAAACGCTGCAGGGACTTCCGCAGCAGGGACCGTTACGCCGGCGCCAATGAGAACACTACCACTGAAATACTTCGGTTGGCTCTACATCTTCTTCGGAGTAGCACTAATCGTCTTCGGTTATCTGACCATTGAGTACCCTGGCGATTACAAGGGGGACTTCACACCGACCACCAGTTTTAGCGGTACAAATTTCGCTGTGATTGCAGTCCTAGGCCTCCTCATCCTAATCGTCGGGTACTTGGATTATCGGAGCACAAAGGCCATGGACAAGAAGATCTACTTCCCCGCCGTCATCTTCGTGCTGGGGCTAATCCTGATCCCACTCTTCACCTACTACGGCGCCTTCAACGGGGTGCTCGCCAACGACTACAACCTATCCGGAGTCAGCGCAGGCGGGTTCCTATTGGTGTTCGCCAGCCTCGGCGAAATATTCCTGATACGGAAGCCAACGGGTCACATGTAATGTCATGAGTAGGGCCGTCAATGGCCCTCCTCGGCCTTTTTGTCTGACTATCGGTAATGGTTAGTTGCCGGTCTTAACCGAGGCATGCTTCCTATTCCTCCGGCTCATTCGCACCGCAACATAGCCCACCGCGAGAAGCGCCACGGCAACAGCCGCGGCGAACCCCACACTCTGTGTGAAGGGCGTTATCGTGATGTTAGCAGTGACGTACAGCCTCGACCCCATGGACGCCAGGGTCTGGCTTGTCGACCCGGACCTTTGATACGGGAGGTTGCCCAGCGGAATCTGAAGGTTCACTGGATACTGGCTCGAGTTCTGCAGCTCGACAGGCTGCCTGACGAGACCCATGCCGGAGTAGGCTTGGGCGAAGTCGAACATGTCCAATGGGAGCCCCGAGTCGGCCACATATGCGTTCAGTGCAGGGAGGCCCCAGTTGTAATCTATGAACGCAAGCCACGACGAGTGGTCCATCACTGTGTTCGAGACATAGTTCTCCTTCACGTAGGGAGAGATAACGAACAGCGGAATCCTGAATCCTAGCTGGACCTCGTCCACGACCGGCGGCGGGACGTGGTCATAATAGCCTCCCCCTTCGTCGTATGTGATGAATATCGCAGAGGAGTTCCAGTACTGGCTTTGCATGACCCTGTCGACCACCCCCAGCAGCCACCCCTCGCCCGAGGTGACGTTCCCCTCGGGGTGCTGGTCGAACTCCCCGGTTTCCGCCCCTCCTCCCACCGGCATCACCCATGAGACCGAGGGGAGGGTCCCCTGCTGGAGAGCGCTGTAGAACGAAGCCCAAGGCTGGACTTGCGAGGAATAAGCCCCGATCCCGTCGAAGTAGTTCAGAGGGAAGTTGTCCGCCGAAGGGTTCTGTATGTAGTACCCCCAGCTTACGCCGTAGTCGCCGAGCTCTCCGAAGATAGACTGGTTCACGGGCAAATACGGTGGTGGGCCCGAGTCGGTCGTCAGGCCAGCGCCATAGCCGGCTAGACTGAACAGCCTGTTCGGGTTTGTCATGCACAGGCAGCTGGCGAAGTAATTGTCGGCGATGGCGTACTCCTCCGCCCAGTCCCATTCGACCGCGAACTGCGACGAGCTGAAGTAGGTCATGGCCTGGCTGCCGCTGTTGGCCGCGAAGCCATCCATCCTCCCGTTGTCCCAGTCGGCAGGGTAGACATCTTCGTTCGGGTTGGCGGTCCAGTAGGTGCCGTTGGGGACCTGGCTCAGAGATACCCCCTTGGGGGCGTAGAGCACGTCGTCAGGCTGCTGCAGCGAAGCGAGGAGCGGTCCCGGGTTTGTCTTATTCAGCGTGGGATAGAGCCCGAACAGGTTGTCGAAGCTGTGGTTCTCCATCATCACCATGATGACGTGCTTGATCGGGGTGGTGGTGGGAGACGCAGCGACTGCCGAAGCCCCGACAACCACTTGGAGCGCGAGCAGGGCCGCTATCGCAAGGGCGAGCTTCCTCAGAGCCGCTACACCTGTCAGCGGAGCGTCGCTGGCGTGTTATATCGCTTCCCCACACAGGGGCGGCGGCGAATCTGACAAGACATATCTGAGGAAGAATCCCGACCAGCCTGTTGCTCCCTCCTGGCGCCGTAAAACCTGACTACTCCGGATACTGTTTGTCTAACGTCCCCTCGACCATCATGTCGGTGTTCGGCGTGAACGAGGAACGTCCGACCCTCCCCAAAGACGCCCTAGGGGGGATTGACACCTCAGAGATTGACAACGTAATTCTGCTCCTCTGCGACGGCCTCGGATACAACGAATGGAGGCGTCAGGAAGACAAAGGGTTCTTCGGCGAACTCTCGAGGAAGGGAAGCGTCAGGCCCATCACCACAGTCTTCCCTTCGACGACTGCCGCCGCCCTTACGACAGTCAGCACCGGGCTGACACCCCAGGAGCACGGGCTTCCCGAGTGGTACGTCTACATGGAAGAGATCGGGGACATCATCGTCACTCTCCCCTTCACAAGGGTGGGGGACAGGGGCAGGGACACCCTCGAAGGAGAGATGAGCCCCAAGGCGCTTATCGAAGGGAAGACGATTTTCCACAAGCTCTCGAATGCTGGGGTCAAGTGTACCTCCCTCACCAATAGGGCGCTGGCATTCAGCGCCTACTCTGCGGTCTCCAGGGGCGGGAGCGACGTCCTTCCATACGGGGCGGCCTCAGACCTCACCGTTTCCCTAAGGCGCCTGATCGAGCGGTCAAGCAGACGCAATTTCTTCTACGCCTACTGGAGCTACGTGGACACAATCGAACACGTCTACGGCCCCAACACCGACGAGGCCGAGGTCGAGGCTTCGCTCATCTCCCACGCCTTTCAGGAGGGATTCCTCGCCAAGCTCTCCAAAGACGCGGCAAGAAGGACGATGATTCTTGTGACCGCAGACCACGGCCAAGTGCAGGTGGACCCTGAGAAGACTGTCTACATGAATCGGTGGAAGAAGCTGGTCAACGCCCTCGAACGGTCTCCCTCCGGCGAGGTCATCCCTCCCTGGGGGAGCGCCAGAGACGCGTACCTCAAGGTCGAGGGCTCGAAATTGGATGCAACTAGGAAGTATCTCGAGCAGAAGCTCAAGGGGACTGCTAGTGTGCTGACCACCGAGGAAGGGATTGAGCAGGGGCTCTTCGGCATCAACAAGCCAAGCCGGAGGTTCAGGAGGAGGATAGGAAACCTGATGATCCTCCCACACGGCACCAAGACTGTCTGGTACAGGTATCCGCGGGGCGACCCGCTGAATCTCCGAGGGCACCACGGGGGCCTTACCGTGGACGAGATGACAATCCCCCTGGCCGCAGCCAGGCTCTCAGACCTGCAGTAACAGACTACTTGCGGAGGCCCTTGAGGTACGCGTCGATTCTCTTCTGAAGGTCGACGTAGACTTCGGGAATCATCCTGCCTCCGTCCATCCTCACTATCCCATACTTCGTTTCCATCAGCCTGAACTCCTTGGCGATCCCCCTCTGGTACATCACGAACGACTCGAAGAGGTCGTCCGAGAGCCCCATGTCGGCTCCCGACTCGTAATAGTCGAGCGAGCCATACTTTTGGAACACTCTGTGGAAAAGCTCCTCGGGTGGGACGTCAAGGTAGAAGACCAAATCGGGCTTGATGGCGAAGCCATAGAGGTCATGGGACCAGGCCCTGCTTATCCCCCTGACGCTGTTCCTTGCCATCAGGGTGAAGATGTACCGGTCAGCAAGGACGACGTACCCCGCGTGCAGGGCCGGGATTATCTTGTGCTCTAACTGGTCGGCGAAGTCGGCCGCATAGAACAGAGCGAGGGTCTTCTTCCCCAGGGGGAGCTTGTGTTTCGCCTCCAAGATGCCCGCCCCGATGAGCTCGGAGCGCTTCAGCCCCGTGGTGATCACTGCGTGCCCCGCGGCCTCCAGATGGCTTGTGATGAGGTCGATCTGGCTGCTCCTCCCCGAGCCGTCGGGGCCTTCGACGACGATGAGGCTCCCTTTTGATTCGAGGCGCTTCAGGTAGGATATTCCCTCGCCATAGTACGTCAGAGGACGGGCCGCCAGCTGCTGGGTCATACCACCTTGGCCTCCTGGCCGCGGGTCAGCTCGACGGGGGGCCTCAGCTTGGACTGTGGGATGAACTTCATCACCTGGCGCCTCATCCTGTCCTGCTGATCCTCGATGTCCAAGGTCCCGTCGATAATGGCGAACTTGTCCTTCTGGGTCATTGACTCGTATTGCTCGACTATCCTCGTTTGGAATATCCTGTAGCTTTCGTATTCGTCGTTGCTGAGGTTGAGGTCCATCCCCGCCTCATAGTACTTCAGCTTGGGGCGCCCCTCAAGTATCCTGTCCATGGCGACGTCGGGCGAGACCCGGAAGTAGAACGTCACGTCGGGGACCTCAGCGAACGAGTAGACCTTCCTCACCCAGGTCGGCGTGCACCCTCTGACCACGTCCCTCGCGAAGGCAGTGTAGATGTACCGGTCAGCCAGCACGAAGTAGCCCGCCTCGAGCAGGGGAGAGATGTTCCGCTCGTACCTGTCCGCGAAGTCAGTGGCGTGGAGCAGACTGAAGGTCGTCGGGGTAAGGAGTGCCTTCTTCTTGCCCTTGGAAGTAATCTCCTTCACCACATCCGACGAGTTCCACTCCGTGAAGAAAACGTTCAGGCCCAGGCTCCTCAACCATTTGTCGAGCAGGTGCATCTGCGTCGACTTGCCCGAGCCGTCTATCCCCTCCACCACGATGAGCTTCCCCTTGCGAAGAGACTTCCCCGTCAATCGTGATCCGACCCTGGCCATCTCAGTTCCCCACCTTTACCAGCCCTGCGTGACGCTCCCTTTCCTTGGCGCTCACGAAAATTGTCACGGGCTTCTTGATGGCGCTCGAGAGCCCCAGGGCGGCCATCCTGGCAAGCTCGAGGGGGAAGGGCCCCTCGTTCTGTATGATGCTCACCCTAAGCCCACCGGAATAGGCAATCCTGAACTGCGCCTTCGAGCGGTCCAGCACCTCCATCAGCCTCAGACAGGCTCCCAGCTTCTTCACCGTCCTGGCATCATGGGCCAGGGCCCCTTCATACTCCCTGACGAGCCAGTTCGCCGTCCTTGGCCGCCGTGCTCTCACCACTGAAATCGCCATTAGCAGCTGGTCCTCATGGCCCATGGGAAGGTCCTCGCTCATGAGGGTCCCGAAGACGGCGTCAGGGTCCGCATCAGAGCAGTCGGGGGACATCCCCCTCCAGGCGGCCGTCAAGAGGATCTGTCTCTGCCTGTCGTCCACAAGGCCGTTTCTCAGGAGGCAGTCGAGCAAGTCGGCATGGTCTTCCAATCCAGGCGGTTGGATGGGCCGGGACACCAGGCGTTCAACATCCTCTTTCTGTAGCACTCCGTTGTTCGTCCGCAGGCCTCCTTCGAGGAACTCCGACAGTATCCCATCCCTTAGGCCATGAGTGCTCACCGTGACCTCAGCGAATCCAAGCTTCTTCATCAACAACTTCACCATCAGCGCCCCAACCGCGATGGTCTCAGATCTCCCTTCGCCGATGGCCTCAATCCTGTTGAGCTCCGCAACCTTCAGCTTGAAGAACTCACGACTCATCTGCTGGACAGACTCGGCTGGAATAGAGTAGTTGTGGACCTTGTCAAACGGGTAGTCAATCGAATCCTGGTCAAACCTCGCCATGGCTCTGACGGTCCCTCCGGTTCCCACGAGCACTGTATCCCTGTCGAGGTCTAGCTCTCTTTTCGAGGGGAGCGCCTGGAGGATCTGCTTGGCCATCTTGGCCCTGTCCTTCTTCGTAAATTTCCCATCCTTGCCTGCGTACGCTGAGGTGAGCTTGAGCACCCCGAGAGGGAGAGACATGATCTTCCTAATCTTGAACTTCTCAGCGTATGTCAACTCGAGGCTCCCTCCTCCCAGGTCGAAGAAAAGAACGCTCGGAGCGCCGACGGCCCTCAGGGACCCCAGCAGCCCGTAAAGCGCCTCCTCGTTTCCAGAAAGCACTCGCATTTTCATTCCCGTTTCCTCCTGGACCCGCTTGAGGAACTCCTCCCTGTTGGCAGCCTCCCTCACGGGGCTGGTCCCAATCAACAGCACATGTTTGATGTTCTCAAGCGACGCGGTCTCTCTGCAGAGCCTCAGGGCGTCAATGGTCCTGGAGATTGGTTCGTTACCAAGATAACCTGTCCTTTCAAGCCCCTCTCCCAGTTTGGCCATGGCCCCCAGCTGGCCGTAGGACTTCGCCGACCCTCCAGGCTCTACCTTGTACCTGACCATTTTCAGGGAGTTGAAGCCCACATCGATTACCGCGACCTTCATCTTCTCACCACTGTCCCTTCAACCGCTTAAGACTTTCACGCGTCGTGCGCAGCTAGGCCAGCTTCCTGAGCAGTTTCGGCGTAAGCAGCCAGCGAAGCTCGCCGGTAATCCTTGGAACGAAGCCAGTTACCGTCAGCCTTGCCAAACCTCCCTTCCTCATCACCATCCTGAACCCGGCCGCCCCCTCACCCCCCCTGCCTGTGACGTCACCTATTGCGCTCGAGAGGTAGGGCTCATGTCCCACACAGAGCACATTCGAGCCTGGCTTCAGTTTGCCAAGCCTCCGGTAGAACAGGTTCCGGTTGGCCTCTGGCCTGAGTTCCGACCACGCTTCGATCAGGCCCTTCTGCCTTAGCATCTTGCCTACTATGGCCGCCGTCTCCTCGGCCCTCTTCAGGGGGCTGGTCGCTATGACATCGAACTTCAACCCCAAAGCAGCCATGCCGAGCCCGACCTCCTCGATCTCTCCTCGCCCGGCGACAGTGAGGGCCCGCTCAGTGTCCTTCGCGCCGGCTGGGACCCTCTTTCCAGCTTCACCATGTCTCAAAAGATATACTTCCATGCTCCCCTGCGCTCGCTACTTCGACAACCTGTATTTCAGGTCGGTCTATGAACGATATTGTGCCCACATGATTCTATATGGACGCCCGGCCGAGGAGCAATCCCTTTTTCTCCCTGCTCGTTCTGGGAGCCAACATGGCAGCGGTCAGGGTCAAGCCCAAGACTTTTGAGAAGAGGTACAAGGCCAGAGCCAAGGCTCTCGCCGACCTAGCCAGCACACTCCCCGACCGTCCTTCTCCCGACGAGATACACGACCTCAGGGTCACAATACGCCGAATCCAGATAATGCGAAGGCTGCTCCCACGCACAATCAGGATGTCCCAAACATCGAAGCACTACGACCTGGTCTTGAAGTCTGTGCTGAAGACGACGTCCCAACTCCGAGACCTCGACACTCTGGTGGACACCCTGGAGCACCAAGGGAATCTCCCGGCCGACCTGCTCGTCACCCTTCAGAACCAAAGAAGCGACGCAGCCGCCAGGGCTAAAGCTGCCACAGAACTGCTTTCTGACGCGCCCACTCCTGAGCTGGATCCATCTGTGCTAGGGAAGAAGCAGCTCTCGAGAAGACTCGGGCGGGTCCTACGGAAGCGTTCCAGGGTCGCCGTCGATTTGCTGAATCAGGTGGTCAGAGATGAATCGAAGGTCGAGGAGCTCCACTCGCTCCGCAAGGAAGTCAAGAAACTGAGGTACTTTATGGAGCTCATGGACGACGGCGAACCTGAGTTGCCCATCCTGACCAAATGGCAGGAGGCGCTAGGCGCAGTCCACGACTTCGACATAACGGTCTCCTATCTTCAGGGACAGGGCACCGAAGTCACACCCAAGGTGGTCAGGGACCTACAGCTAGCCCGTCACAGGAGCTATCTGAAGTTCGTTGCCGAATGCAAGTCAGATTTCATGGAGGTCCTTGAAGACAGCAACCTGCTAGGGAGAGACAACGCTTCTCGCTCGCGAGCTCCCCTTCAGCACGACCCGCGCGTCGACTGAGACGACTGCCTTCTGCGTCACCATCAGCGGGTTCACCTCGATCTGTTCGATTGCTGGGTTCTCTGCAAGTATCCGCGAGAAATTCGCGATGGCCTTGGACAGACGTCCGAGTCCGACCCTCGGTCCTCCCCTGTAACCCTCGAGGGCACGGCCCAGCCTCCCTCTGCTCAGCAACCTCTTTGCGTCCCTTTCGTCAATCGGGGCGACCGCGAGGTCGAAGTCCCGGAGCAATTCCGTGTATATGCCCCCGAGCCCTACGAGGACCACCGGACCGAAGGTCGGGTCGCGGGTCCCTCCGATTATGACCTCCGTCCCTCGGACCATTTCCTGAACCAGCATACCGTCAAACTTCATCTGCTTTGACTTCGCCACCTTTTCGAACCTGGCGAAGGCAGAAGCCGCTTCAGACGTCGTACGGATGCCGACCTCCACCCCGCCGACGTCGGTCTTGTGCAGCAGCCCTCTTGCCTGCAACTTGCACGCCACCGGGAATCGGAGCATCCTCAATCTCCCAAGATCCTTAGCAGAACGGACGACGACCGACTTCGGCCCTCCGATTCCGTAGGACGCCAGCAATCTGCTCGCCTTGTCAGGGGGCAGCGATCCACCCTGGCCTGATTGGCCGGTCTGCTTAGGGACGCGGACTGGTGCCTTCGCATTCCTTCTAAGCTCCTCATAATCGACGCAAGCCGCCAGAGCTCCAGCCGCCCTCTCCGGAGTAGGATAGCTTGGAATGCCCCTCGACATGAATTCACTGTGAATCTTTTCGGCGAAGGGAGACTGCCCTACAACAGCCATGGAGACGGGCTTCCCTGCTCTCGCGACCGCCCGGCTCAGCTTCTCGGCTACATCGAAACCGATGCCAGGAGCCTGGTGGGTGGGGAGGACCAAGCCAAGATCATATTGGGGGGAGGAAATGACAAGTTCCGTCGCCCTTGCCAGTTCATCCGTGGTCACCGATGCCGTCAGATCGATGGGGTTGCCGAGAGAAGCATTCACGATGAACCCAGTCCCTCCGAACTCTGAGCGAACCCTCCGCACCCCTTCGGGTTCCAACGGGTCTACCACCATTCCCAGCCTCCCCGCCTCATCCGCCGCGATAGCTCCGACCCCACCGGCGTTGGTCACGATCACCAGCCTTCTCCCCGCAGGCTTGGGAAGCATCGAGAGTGCAATCGAGTAATCCACAAGCTCCTGCAGATTGTTTGCCTCAACCACCCCCGACTGGCGGAAGGCCGCCCGGTACACCGCATAATTCCCGACCAATGACGCAGTGTGGGTAAGCGCGGCCCTGGCCCCGACACTCGTCTTGCCGACCTTGAACACGACGACCGGCTTCCTCTTCGAGGCATAGGACGCGGCTTCCATGAACCTACGGCCCTCGCGCACTCCCTCGAGGTAGACCACCACGACCTTGGTGTGCTCATCATCGGCGAAGTGCTCGATGACCTCTTCCACTGACACGTCGAGCTGGTTCCCTGTGCCGACGATTGCCCTTACTCCGACTCCGTTCGCAGCCAGCTCCTCTGAAATCGTCTCCCCCAGGTGCCCGCTCTGGGTAATCACGGCCACTCCTCCGGGGAGGGGGCTCAGTCGGGAAACTATCTCTGTCCCGCTGGGGAGCTTTTTCGTCGAGCGAAGGAACAGGGAGTCGACCCCTGACCTAGTGTCAAGCAGCCCAATGGTGTTCGGCCCGAGGATCCTCATGCCGTGTCTGGCGGCCAGCTTCCCAATCTTCGCCTCGTCGTCTCCCTTCCCAACCTCGGAGTATCCTCCGGCGATGACGATAGCGGCTTTGACCCCGGCTTCGGCCGCGTCCTTGATCAGTCCAATCGTGTGGGATTCAGGAACCGCTACAACCAGCAACTCGGGGGTTGACGGCAGGGAACCGATGTCCCGGTAACATGGCTCCGAGCCGATGCGGTCATAGGCCGGGTTCAACGCGAACACGGAGGCCCTGAGGAGTCCCTTGTCCCGGTTGGCGATCAGGTTGCTGAATATGATCGACCCGAGCTTTTCGGGGTCTGTCGAGGCGCCGGCCACAGCCACGCTTTTGGGCTCGAAGAAGCTCGTCATCGCGTCAGGCCGTCCAGGCCTCATTGTCCAGCCACCCACCCCTCAATGGTAATTAACCAACCGTCGCCTCCCAAAGTCCACACTGAACCTGAAGCCACAGCTCGGGATGTTCGACGCCGTTGCCACCGGGCTCGCCGCCATCCTCGGCGCCGGAATATTCGCGGTCATCGCACCTGCCGCGGCTATCGCTGGACCCTCCATCCTGATCTCTCTCGTCCTCGCGGCATTCGTCGCTTTCTGCAACGCCCTTTCCTCGACGCAGCTGGCGGCCATCTTCCCGAGGACAGGGGGCACCTACGAATTCGGGGGTCGGATGCTCGGCCCCTGGTGGGGGTTCGGCGCCGGGTGGATGTTCCTCACGGCAAACACTGTCGGTCCGGGGGTGATCGCACTCGCCTTCGGGGCCTATCTGAATGCGGTGGTCGGTTTCATCCCTGCTAGGGACGCAGCCGTCGGGGCAGTCCTTCTCATGACGACTCTGAACGCCCTCGGCATCAGGCGCTCGGTCCGGGTCACAGACGTCGTCGTCGTGCTCTCGGTCATATCACTCCTTGCGGTGATAATCATCGGCCTCCCCTCGGCGCATGCTTCCAACCTCTCCCCATTCGCTCCCGGTGGCATCGGTGGGATACTGCAGGCGACCGCATTGCTCTTCTTCGCGTTCACAGGGTACAGCAGAATCGCCACTCTTGTCGAGGAGGTCAGGGACCCGAAGCGGACGATTCCGAAGGCGACTGTCGTGGCCCTTGGCACTGCGACCCTCTTGTATCTCGGAGTTGGGTTCACTGCGCTCGCGGTCCTTGGCGCCAGCGGCGTTTCCTCTTCTTCCTCTCCTCTACAGAGCACAATGCTGGCCGTGGGGAGCGGGGTGGGGGTAACCATAGTGATAGCTGGAGCGCTCCTTACCACATTCAACGAAGGAGTATCCGACCTGTTGGGGGTGTCCAGAGTGGCATTCGCCATGGCCCGCAAAGCCGACCTCCCGACAGGCATGGCCCGCCTCGGCGGGGACAGTAACCCCTGGAGGAGCGTGCTCCTCGTGGGAGCCGTCTCCATGCTGGTCGCCGGGTTCGCCCCATTCGGCGCCGCAGTGGCAATATCCAGCTTCGGGACGCTCCTCTACTACACAGTGACCAATCTCTCCACCATACGACTGAGTAAGGAGCAGAGGACGTTCCCCCGTTTCCTAGCATTTGCAGGCCTTGTGGGGTGCGTTGGGCTCGCCTTCTCTCTTGCACTTCAGAACATCCTTGCAGGACTGGCGATACTCGCCATCGGCCTGATCTACAGACTAGCGAAGATTGGCTTGGCCCGGCCGTCTGCCTAGGTCAGGACATCCACCAAAGCTGTCAATCGGACGACCAGAGACTCGGCGTATAAGTAATATCGAAGCGGCCGTGTCGATAATCCTCTTGTCGAGAGAGCTTCTAGTCTACTTCGACCAGAACCGCGACCCGCTCATCAATTTGAAACGGGAAGCTGAACTGTTCGAAGAAGTCGAAAAGGGCTCTTCGGAAGTTGCCCGCTTCTGGGTGAACTCTCCCTGTCTCATCAGAGGCGAAGCCAAGAACAGCAGATACGGTTGGTATCACGAGGACATCGCTAGGGAAATGGGTATTCCAGTCCTGACGAGGTCGACCGGCGGAGGTGTCGTCTACCACGACGAAGGTAACCTGAACTGGAGCTTGTTCCTAAAGAAGTCAGACGCTGTCATGTCTCCGCAAGTGGTGTTTCAGGAAGGCTCACAATACATCGTGAAAGCCCTGAACAGACTCGGAATCGAGGCCCGCTTCTTCCCTCCGAACAGGATTGATGTCTCAGACCGCAAGGTATCCGGCTTGGCCGCGAGGACCACCAAAGGCACCTTGCTGGTCCACGGTACGCTTCTACTGAATTCAGACTTGGAAAAACTCAACAGGCTCTGCATACCTCCTCCCAGCTGTCCGCCTGTCGCCAACCTCGGCAAATGGGTGAAGGAGATTGATGCCCCCGCAGTCGTAAAGAACATGGTGGCCGTCCTGAAGGAATCTGGGTTCGACGTCAGATTCATGGACAAAGTAGGCTGAGGGCCCTCAGATTTCGCGCCATCTTGCTTTCCGGATTGACACCAGGAGTAGCGCGAAACTCACAGCCACGAGGACGATCCAGGCCGTGGCGATTGTCGTTGTATCGAACTGGACGATCCCTGTGAGGTTCTGTGATATCTCTGCGGCATAGGTCGTCGGAGAAAGATAGGCGAAGTAGCGGTAGGGGAGCGGGATGTAGGTGATGGGATAGTATACTGGAGGCAGGGTGGAGAATAGGGTGGAGATCAGCCTCGAAAACGCGAAGCTCTGGACGATGTCGCTCGAAAACGTCGAAAGGGTGAAGCCAATGGTTACCGAAGCCAGGAACATCAGGAGTAGAACTGCCAGCAGCTGGAGCGCGCCACCCAGGTCAGGGTGGATGTAGATCCCCGCCAAGACGACGAGCACCGCAATGGCAGGGAGGGAGTAGATGATTTCACCAATGGCCATCCCCGTCACATATGCCAGGGGAGTGGACGGCGTGCTCACGACCATGTCCTGCAGCTTGAAGTCGTTCTTGTAGTGAGAGAGGTCTCCCTGCAAGGACGTCCCCGCCTGGAACATGCTCATGATCAAGCCACCCTCTATCGCCTCCCCGATCAGCGCGCCCTTACTAACGAACGTTATGACGATCAGGAAGGAGAGGGGAGAGAGGACCGTGTTGATCATCATGATTGGATAGTTTTTCATGGCGTAGAAGGCGTTCACCATGATCCCGGCGAGGACCTGCCATCCCGTCGGCCTCATGCCGATGTCTCCTCCCCTTCCCCGTGCACCATGTGGAAGAAGATGTCATCGAGGGACGTCCGGCTCATGGAGAATTTCATTCCGCGGTCGAGGAGCGACTTCGATATCTCGTAGGCCTCGGTCTCGTTGGTGAGGATCTGCGTCTGGCCGGAACTCCCCGCGGTGACCTCGCCGTCGCGGACCGGCGGCACTCCTTCCGACGTGGGGAGCATCAGGCTGTACTGGTACCTGACAGTGCTTCGGAGTTCGTCCAGTGTTCCGAGGCCGATCAGCTTCCCCTTGTGCAGTACCCCAATGGCCCCGGCGAGCCTCTCGGCCTCCTCCAGGTAGTGCGTCGTCAAGATCAGGAACCTGTCTTTGGCCAACCCGGCGAGCACGTTCCAGAGGTCCCGGCGCGAAATCGGATCTAGCCCCGTCGTGGGCTCGTCCAGGAATATGACTTCGGCATCCGAAGAAAGGACCGTGGCCACCAACACCTTCCTTCTGGTGCCCCCCGACAGGCGCCTGTTGAGGACGTTAGTCTGCTCGGCCAGCCCCACCTGAGCCAGGGCCTCTTCCGCCTTCTTGCCCGCTTCACCGTAGCTCAACCCTCTCCAGAGGAGGTAGGAGAGAACAGTCTGCTTCGGGGTCATGAAAGGGGCGGTCCTGGCTTCTTGGGGGACGCACGCGATGCGGTCCCTCAGCGTCCCAGCATCTTTCATCACGTCCAACCCGTCTATCGAGGCCCTGCCTGAAGTTGGTTGGAGCTGGGTCGCGAGTATCCTGACGAGGGTCGTCTTGCCCGCCCCGTTCATCCCTATCAGGGAGAAGATTCCCTCTGACGGCACTTTGAGACTGACTTGGTCGAGGGCCCTCTTCCCCTTGGAGCCGCTGTACACCTTCGTCAGCGACTCGGTCTCCAGCATCCGATCTGTCAAGGCGTGGTCCTATCCTCTCTTCGCGCAGTCGACCCCGGCGAGAAAGCCGAAGGTTATGCACGGACCAAGCGTCGCCCCCGAGCCAGCGTAGCCCGGGCCCATCACGCTAGCCGCATTGTTTCCCACCGCGTACAACCCGGGGATTGTTTTCCCAACTGCGTCCTTCACTCTCCCATCGGCATCTGTGACCATCCCACCCTTGGTCCCGATGTCTCCAGCGAGGATTCTCACGCCGTAGAACGGAGGTTTCCCAATCGGCCCCAATGTCTGATGGGGCGCTGACGGGTCTCCCCAATGCCTGTCGTAGTAGCTCTCTCCCCTATGGAACGCTCGGTCAACCCCCGCCTCAGCACCCTTGTTGAATTCGTCCACTGTGGCGGCAAGGCCCTGACCGTCCACCCCGAGTTTCGCTGCTAGTTCAGGCAGCGACTGACCTCTTTGAATCCAGTTCGGGGCTTTCTCCATTCTTTCTCCACCGACAGGGTACTTGGAGAGGTAGACCGAGTCGAAGATGAGGTACGCAGGAACATTGTCGAAGGAATAGGTTGCCGGATTGTGGACGAGCATCTCCCTCGTCAAGTCGAGGTAGTTCATCGCCTCGTTGGCGAATCTCCTCCCCTTCGAATTGACCATGATTGACCCGGGGAGAGTCCGCTCGCTCGTCACCAGCCACCCCCTCTTCACCCCCGGTCTGAGGAGCAGAGTGAACCACCAGGCCTCGTCCATCAAAGACGTGGCGGCCCCGGCTCCGATTCCCATCGCCACCCCATCTCCGGTGTTCGTCATACAACCGGCCGAGTTCTCCGACGGCGCGAATAGAAACTGTCTCTTCATCTCGGGGTTCCATTCGAACCCTCCCGCGGCCAGGATGACACCCCGCCGGGCTTTCACCTTCTTCTTGCCTCGTGGAGTTTTGACCTCGACCCCGGCGGCCCTACCATTGTCAGTCAGAAGCCCGACTACCCTGTGAGATACCAATAGGGGGACATCGAGGTCCATGAGGCCCCTGCGCAGCGCCCCAACGAGAGCCTCGCCCAGGGCAAGCATGGTCGGCTTCCTCCCCTTCAATCCCGGGACCTCTTCTCCCCGCATCAGCATTTCGAACTCGAGCGAACTGGTGTGTAGACCGCCAGGGAGATGGTAATGTGGATTGTGCAGGATGTCGGAGTATTCCTCATCCAGCGATGCCCCATCAAACAGCCCGGGGTCGAGGGTCCTCCCTCCCTTCAGCCCCCCTTTCCACTCAGGATGGTAGTCGGGCTCGCTCTCTCTCAAGGCAGGACGTAGCGGAGTTTGCCTCGTAAGGAGATCGAGCACTTTCGGAGAGTCTCGGACGAAGGCATGGATGAGAGACGGGTCGACTCTTCCTCTCGAGAGGGTCATCAGGTATTTCGTCGCCATCGCATGTGAGTCTTTGATTCCCGCCCCCCTCTGGAACTTGTTGTTGGGGACCCAGAGCTGTCCCCCCGACAGGGCAGAAGAGCCTCCGAACTTTCTACCCTTTTCCAGCACAACAACATCTGCATTGGCAGTAGCGGCTCCCAGAGCTGCAGTCAGCCCACTCGCTCCGGAACCGATGACGACCACGTCGTAGGCCGAGCGCAGTTCCAAGGGTGCGCTTTCCTACTGGGCCAGCTCAGGCATGGCTCTCTTCTATCCGGTCCCCGTGCTTAACCTGCCCTTCACTGAGGACCCGGGCGTACCAGCCCCGCCTGCCCAGCATTAGCTTCAGAAATTCGTGCCCCCTTGTTTTCCCCACATATGGGAGGAGGTACAGATTGTTGCAGGGGTCGCAGGCCTTGGAGATCTGCAGTCTGACGCCTCCAGCGTCATAGATCTTCCCTGGTGCGAACGACTTGTAGGACACCCCGACCGTGGTGAAGTTTTCCCCGAGGTCCCCCGGCTTGATTGGCCAGCCCTCGGAGTTCAGCTCCTTGATCATCTCAATCGGCATGATGAGCAGGGCTTGGTCAGGATCGTCTTTCCGTTCCTCGTGCCTGAAGACATTGAAATCTCCCTCGACGCCAGCTTTGCCGACGAACGCCGAGCTAACCGGATTCTTTGGGAGTCCATGCTCTCCGGGGGTACGGTTCTTCAGGTTGACCTGCTGGATTATCCCTGCCAAATCGACCGACCCGCTACAGGCCGGCTAATTTGGTTTTGTGGCGCCCTGGGAATCTATGATTCCACCCGCTGGCAGTTGAAGGCTAACCCTACCGTCAGGCAATCACTGAACGTGCACGGAGTATTTATCCGCTGATTGAAACGGTGTAGTCTGGGCAATGGCAGCCATCATCGAAGCCGAGAACCTGACGAAGGTATACGGCGGGAAGGTGAAGGCGGTCGATCACATTTCTTTCAAGGTGGCGGAAGGGGAGATCTTCGGTTTCCTGGGCCCCAACGGCGCTGGCAAGACGACGACCATCAAGATGCTCAACACCCTAGCATCGATCACAGAAGGAAGCGCCACCGTCGCCGGCCATGACGTGGCCAAGGACCCCGGCGCTGTCCGCAAGAGCATAGGGGTGGTCCCCCAGGAGCTCACAGCCGATGACGAGCTGACAGGGACCGAGAACATGATGTTGATGGCCAGGCTCCACCAGGTCAGGGGCGCTGCTGCGAAATCCAACATCGGCACGCTTCTCGGCCTCGTAGACCTTGAAGACGCGGCCGGGCGCAAAGTGAAGACGTTCTCCGGCGGTATGAGGAGGCGACTGCAGCTTGTCATGGGTCTGCTCCACGAACCCAAGGTCCTCTTCCTCGACGAGCCGACGCTGGGGCTGGACGTACAGACGCGGAGCAGGATGTGGAACTACATCAAGGGACTGAACAGGGACAAGGGGCTCACCGTCTTCATGACAACCCATTACCTTGACGAGGCGGACTCCCTCTGCGACAGGATCGCGATAATCGACCACGGGACCATCAAGGTCTCCGGAACCCCGGGAGAGCTGAAGGCGACCCACGGGGGGGACATCATCACCCTGACGCTCGCCGACGACAAGGAAGACCTCACAGAGTTCCTCTCAAGCATTGAAGGAGTGAAAGGGGTGACCAGGGACGGGAAGGTATACACGATCAAGCTCCCGAAGACGGAGAAGGCGCTCCCTGCGATCATAGCGGGGGTCGTACAGAAAGAGGCAGAGATCGCGGAAATCACATTCTCCAAGCCAACACTTGACCAGGTCTTCCTGGACGTGGTGGGCAGGTCTATGAGAGACGAGGAGTCCCCACAGAGCGACTCTGTCTGGGAGAACATCAGGATGGAGAGGGCCAGGTAGTCAATGTTCGATGAGACACTGGCGCTGACTTTCAGGGCCCTGAAGAAATGGGTGCGAAACCCCGCGTCCGTATTGCCTGGCCTGTTCACAGCGATGTTCTACCTCGCTCTTTTCGGGAGCTCCTTCAACCCCGCCAATCTGATCCCTTCAAGCGCCGGCGCCGCGGGTTCGGCGATCCTGAAGGCTTCCTTCGGCGGCGCCCCGACCTACATCACCTACCTAACTTCGGGAGTCATCTGTATCATCCTCGTCTTCAACATGGCCTTCGGGGGGATCGACCTGGTCCTCGACAGGCAGCTGGGGTACCTGAACTCCCTCCTTACTGCCCCAGTCCCTCGAGCCGCCATCTATCTTTCCGGCGTGTTCCAGAACCTCGTCAAGGTTCTGATACTCGCAGTACTCACCTTCGTCGTCGCATTGGTCCTCCCCAGCGGCCTCCAGCTGCCTGGCTCGTTCGGAGTTCTGGAATTCATCGGCGTCTTCGCCGCATTCATCCTCCTTGGTCTCGGGCTATCCTTTGTATTCACTGCCCTGGCCCTCACGGTCAGGAGCATCGACTCCCTGGTGGCGATCGTCAACTTCATCACACTCCCAGTCATGTTCATGAGCAACACATTCTTCCCGTCCTCCTCCTTTCCAAGCTGGCTCATGAGCATAGCAAGCGTGAACCCCGTCACCAAAGCGAACGAAGCTGCTAGGCTGCTCATTGTCAACGGCTCACTCTCCTCCAGCCAGCTGGCGACCTACGGGTGGGACATTGCCTACCTGGTCGTATTTGCGTCGCTCCTCGGTGTACTCGGCTATCTGGCGGCACGAAGGGCCCTCCGCCCAGAGTAAGAGGCACGAGCGCGGAATCCTCGATGGACGCAGAGCAAGTTTTTAGCCCTCCAGCACGTCCGAAGCACTATGAGCGGAAGCGGCGACTACAACGCGCTGAACATCGAAGAGTTCCGCAAGAACCACGGCCAAGTCGGCGGCTACTTCAAAGGAGCGCCGCTGTTGCTTGTCCATACCTTCGGAAGACGCACGGGCAAGGAACGCGTGAACCCGGTGATGTACCTTAAGGACGGCGAGCGCTGGCTTGTCTTCGCGTCAAAGGGGGGCGCGGACACGCATCCGGACTGGTTCCTCAACCTCAAGGTCCACCCCGACATCAAGATTGAGTTGGGGGACGACACCATTGACGTCCTGGCAGAAGAGGTCACGGGACCTGAGCATGACGCCCTCTACAAACGCCAAGCCACTTTGTACCCTCGATTCGGCGAATACCAGCAGAAAACCAAAAGGGTCATCCCGGTAGTAGCGCTGACAAAGAGGACGAAGTAGCTCCAACTTAGATACCAGCCGTCATGGTGCTTGATACGATGAAGGCTATCCAATACTATCGATACGGCCCGCCGGAAGTCCTTCAGCTCAAGGAGGTGGAGAAGCCCACGCCCAAGAAAGGCGAAATACTCGTGAAGGTCCACGCCGCCTCAGTGAATCCCCTCGACTGGCACGGCATGAGGGGTGCACCGTTCATCGCGCGCGTCTCGGGCGGGTGGACCAAGCCAAAGGACCCAAGGCTCGGGGCCGACTTCGCAGGTCAGGTGGAGGCCTTTGGTGCTGGCGTCACGAAGTTCCATCCGGGAGACGAGGTGTTTGGGATGTGCGGGAGCAGCTTCGCCGAATACGCGACAGCGAAGCAGGACAGAACTGCACTCAAGCCGAGCAACAAATCATTCGAGGAGGCCGCCGCCGTCCCTGTCGCGGGCATAACCGCCCTGCAGGGCCTTCGCGACTACGGGAAGATCAAGGCCGGACAGAAGGTCCTCGTGAACGGCGCGTCCGGTGGGGTGGGCTCGTTCGCAGTGCAGATCGCGAAGTCATACGGGACAGAAGTCACCGGGGTGTGCAGCACGAAGAACTTGAAGCTGGTAAGCTCCATCGGAGCAGACCACGTCATCGACTACACGAAGCAAGACTTCACCAGGACTGGCCAGTCTTACGATCTGATCTACGACGCCGTGGGAAACCATTCGGTTTCAGATTGCAAACGCGCGTTGAACCCGCAGGGGATATGCGCCGTCGCAGGTTTCGGAGGCCTTTCCCATCTGTTCGCACTCATCGTCCTTGGGCCCCTATCATCGTCCATGGGGAACAAGAAGGTTGGAATGATGGGGCTGGCGAAGCCGAACACTGAAGATCTGGTCTACCTGAAGGAACTCATAGAAGCTGGAAAGGTCTCGCCTGTAATCGACCGACGCTCTTGAGCGAGACTGCCGAAGCCATCCGGTATCTAGAACAGGGGCATGCACGGGGAAAGGTCGTAATCACGGTATTGCCTACAGTGTAAATAGTGATGCGGCAGGCCATCTCCTAGGTTGGATGCGGCAGACGAAGGCCGACCGAGGATCTACAAGCGGCTGTCGATACTCATCATAGTTCTCATCGCCGTCATCGCGATTCTGGCCGTAGCCTGGGTGGTGCTGCAGTGGTCCATCGCGGAACACGTCTACTCACTGAAGGCCGGGCTCGACTGGTTCGGGATAACGTTCTACCACGACTACACATTCGTGGCAGCCGGTCTCTTCGCCCTCCTTCTCATCTATCCGCGCCCTGGTGGCAGCGACCTGTGGAGGCTTGGCACAGTCGCCTACCGGTTGATCAGGCCATACGAAGCTCAAGAGAACATGCCCAGCGAGAAGATGAACCGCTGGCTCTGGGGACTCTGGCAGGTGGTCAAGTGGGCCATGGGCTTCTATCTTTTCGTAAGTTTGGGAGGCTTCCTCTTCCTCGGGCCAACGATGAACCCGATTATGATGATGGCCATGGGCCTCGGAAACTGGGGGTCCCTCCCGGCGGTCTTCGCCCTTCCAGTCACTTCTGCCTCTGGAGCCGGCTTCGTCAGCCTCATGCCCACCCTCAGCATCCAGTACGCCGTCCTCTCCTACGTCGTCTCGGCTATCCTTCTCGTGGTCGCCATCAGGGTCGCCCTCCGCCTAATGGCCAATTTGGCAATCAGGAAGGCGGACGTCCCGCTCAGGAACTTTCTCACACTGATTGCACTCGTGCTGTTTGAGATAATCCTAGGCGCTCCGTATTGGCTGATGAACATAGCGACCCCCTACGTATACGGAATCGTCTGGAGCGCATTCCTCCTCTCTGTCGTCGGCATCTTTCTCCTTTACAGGAGCAGGATGGAGGTCCCCCGGCACAATCTCTTCAAGGGCGTCGCGATCATCGTCGCGGTGCTCCTGATAGTCCAGGTGGGCATAGGGGCCTTCTACTACTTCAACTGGAACAACAACTATCTCGCCTATCAGTGGGCTCCTCAGACCCAGAAGCAGATCACCGTGACACAGTGGGCCGCGGGGCTCGACAACATCCATGTCCAAAACATCACGAGCCTGCCGACCAGCAATCCCACAACGACCCTGAACCTCGTCCGGCAGTGGGACCAGCAGGCTGCCACTGTCATCAACACCAAGGAGATAGGCGCGTACAACTGGATGGGCCTTGCCAGCTCTGAGATAGTCTTCTACAACGGGACGGAGTACTGGGTCTCCCCGACGACCCCTGTCTTCCCGTCTACGGACTGGATCAGCGAGCACCTGATTTACACCCACGCCGCCAAGGTCCTGGTCATCAACACGCACAACGGGACGGTGGTCCCGGCGACCAGCGCATTCGGGATACCTTCGGAGCCTCTCCTCTACTATGGGGAAGGCGACGGCTTCGGCGGGAGCGTCTACGTCAACGTCCCCGGTTACGATGAGGTCCAGAACGTCTCCTACGGAGGGACCCCGGACTACACCCTGACCGGATGGCAGAAGGCGATGTGGTTCACATTCGCCGAAGGCCAGCTCGGGTTCGCCTTCTCGGCGCAGAACATCAACATGCTCTGGAACAGAAACATCTTCTCCAGAGTCGGGGACGTGCTCATCTCAGGGCTGACCATGGACCCGTCGGCCTACGTCGTATCCGACGGCAAGAACCTGTACTACGCCGTGCAGGTCTACATCAACTACCCGCTCCAGTCGGGATTCTCCGCGAGCCCATACTTGAGGTTCTTCGGGGTCGTCCTGGTGAACATCCAGAACGGCGCCATGCAGGGGTACACGGTCTCCAACCTGCTCGGGACCAACTCCTCGGACTTCCTCACGCAGTTCTACCAGAACTACTACTCGAGCTGGACGGCTCCGCCTGCCTGGCTCGTCCCCCAGCTCAGGTACCCAGAGCAGCTCCTCGGCTCGCCCACCGTCCCCGGCCAGCTCGATTACGACTTCGTCTACCACGTCACCGACCCCTTCATCTTCAGGTCGGGGACCCAGTTCTACGAGAGGGCGGGCAACAGTACTGTTCAGTACATCCCGTTCGCTGTTGGGAGCAGTACCTACTTCGTGGGCCTCCAACTCGTGCAATACCAGGGGGTTGTGAGCAAGAACCTCGGAGCGCTCTACATTGCCTATGGCGGAGCCAAACTCGGCCAGATCGACCTATACCAGAATCCATCGACGTCTTCACTGATTATCGGCCCTTCGGCCGCAGAGAACGCCCTCAACACGAACCAGCAGGTGAGGACCCAGCTGACACTCCTCCCCAATTACAGGTTCGGCTCCTACCTCTTGTATTCTGTGGGCGGGACACTGACGTATTTCGTGGCCGTCTACACCAACCCTGGGACTTCCGGGGTCGTCACCCAGCTTCCATTCATGACCGCGGTGAATCCTTCGACAGGGATTGTGGGGGTGGGGTCTGATGCCACTGTCGCGTTCGATAACCTCGGCGAGACGAATTCCACAACCACCTCGACACCGACATTGGTAGCGGTGGTCCATCAGATAGATTCGCTCATCGTTTCCCGGGGCTACAGTTTGGCCAACGTAACTTCGGTCAACCCCACAATCTGGTTGAGCGAGGGGTCGGTGTCCCTGAGCGCTGTTGGCGCCAACAAGACACTCGCTCTCGTCGCCGGGTGGCTCCAGTCCTTCGGACCCGGGGCCGTCGGGAACACGGTCTTCACTTGGGTAGACAGCTCAGGGAACCTGAACTTCGGGGTGCTCAAGGTCCCATCCGCCGGAGTGACCGAACTCTATTACGTGACAATCAAGCCGTAGGGCTCGCCTAGCGCAGAGCCAGGAACACGACGACCAGGAATATCAGGGCAACGAGGGCCAGCACCACGAATCTGAGCGCTCCATTCCTTTCCGCGATCATGAAGGTGGCGTTTATCTGGTCGAAGGGATTCTTCGAATTGAGGAGCCTGACTAGCTGAAGGGCGTCCTCGTAAAGGAACTTCCCGCCGTCCACAGTGATGACATTGTCTCCCTTGAAGACGAATGTGTGTCCTCTGACCGCGAGAGGAAGGTTCGACCTCCGGTTGACCCACTCGGTGAACTGCTCTTTGCTCAACGCCCTGTAGCCGTCCGCGATGGAGGATTCCTTATTCCTTTGGATTGCGCTTATCGTACGAGGGAGACTATGATCTTGCAGTTCGTCTTGTCCATTATGTTGATCTGCTGAGGGTGTACGAAGAACGCCACCTGATCCAGGCAGTCGATCAACGCTAGTCCCTTCGCGCTTGCCAGATCCAAAGACGAGCCTGAAGCCACCATATCCCTGAAGGCATGTCTGCTCCTCGGACGCCCGTTGGTCAATATGTACTTGGCCAGTGACGGTGTCGTGTAGAACGCAGCGCGCGTAACCTGATCTTGCTCTGTCGTCATTTCAGAGTCTAGTGTATTGATGCACTATAAGAAGGGGCGCATCGCTAATTGGGTCTATCCGATTCCAGGGTGGATAGTCCCGAGGGCGTGTTACCGCCTAAGGTGGCTGTTAACCCCTCCGCGCTTTTCACTCCTCTTTGCTCCGTCTCACATGTTCTTTCTTTTTCTTCTTCCCTTCTCTCGCCAACTCCCCATTCTCCCTGCACCCGGCTTCTAACTTTTTTCGGGGCATGGCATGAGTAATAATCTCGCTTCTGAGAGGGAACCGCTACAGGTCATTCAATGTCTGCATAATCAAAACAAAGGAAAGCGTGGTTGATCCTTACGACCAACCAACACTGGGACGCACTGAACTTCTAATTAGTGCCTTCTGGCTTGGATTCTGGGGCCGGGGCCGCAGCTGTACTCTCTACTACCTGTCCAGACGCGAACCTTTCTGAGACTTGTGTGACCTTGATCCTCACGTTCTGGCCCATCTTTGTCCCGGGGACAAAGACCACAAATCCTTCGACTCTTGCAATCCCTTCTCCTCGCCTGCTGGTGTCGGAGATACTGACGTTGTACTCCTTGCCGACCTCAACCGGCTTGCGGAAGCCTCCGGAGCCTCCAGAACTTCTTCCGAAGCCTCCTCGATTGCCGCCGTACCCTCCTCCTCTATTTCCGTAACTCAATTAATTCATCCTCCTACCGTAAGTCTATCCGATAGAAGACATGTTTCCTGCGGGCTACTTAAAGGGGCGCATCCGACTGTTTCGTCTTGGTCTCTTTCAGCGGGCCGCCATCCCCTGGCTTTTCGGTGTCGAGCTTCGGGTATCTCATGCCAAGGCCCTCCAGGGACTTTACTATCGCCTGGCTGACAACGAGGTCCCGGAACCATGGATGGTTGGACGGGACGATGAACCATGGTGCTCCGTCTGCGCTGGTCCTTTCCAGGGCGTCTTCGTAGGCGCTTGTGTAGTCCTTCCAGTAAGACCGCTCGTCGTAGTCGAGCTGGCTGAACTTCCAGTGCTTGGCCGGGTTCTTCAGCCTGTCCTGGAACCTCTTTTCCTGCTCCTGCTTGTCTATGTGAAGGAAGAACTTCAATATCGTGGTCCCCTCTTCGTTCAGCATTCGTTCGAAGTCGACTATCTGCCTGTACCTCTTACTCCAGACTTTTTCCGGGACCAGCCCGTGGACCCGTTCGACCAGGACGCTTTCGTAATGGCTGCGATTGAAGATGACGATCTCTCCCTTGCCAGGGACCTGCTTGTGGACACGCCAGAGGTAGTCGTGGTCTAACTCTTCTGCCGATGGCAGTCCGAAGTGGGCGACCCTCACCCCCTCGGGGTTGACTCCCTCGAACACCCGCCTTATGGTGCCGTCCTTCCCAGAGGAATCCATCCCCTGCAGGACGACAAGGAGCTTGTGCTTGTGTTCGGCGTACAGCAGCTCCTGCAGAGGGTCGAGCTTCTTTATGATTGAATCTATCGCCTTTTCGCCGTCTGCCTTATCCCCCTTGAAAGCCGACGTATCCCCAGGGTCTATCCTGCTGAGCCGCACCTTGGAGCCTGGCCCGACCATGTACCTGTTGAGATGCAGATCCCTGCTCAATTCCGTCCGTCCTGCAAGCCCAAACTGGAGCCTCTATGTGGCTCTTTGCTCAGTCCGCTTCTTCTCAACCCGCTTGCTTATCCAAGTTTCGTAGGAGTCCGGCGCGGGGGTCTCAGAGCCTCGGGTCTTCTTTGAGCGTTCCTTATTGGTCCCGAGCCACTTCTCATAGGTGTCGCCCGGCAGCTTCGTCTTATCCAACTTGGATGACTCTCTCATTTGAACTCAGCACCGGCATGGCGCTCTTCCCTATAAGTTAGATTGACGTCGGCTCTGTCAAGCCAGCGGTTGACGGTCCTTGCTGTCATGGGGGAAGGGCAGAACGAATGCCTAACGCTTATCCAGAACGCGGCCAATCTAGGAGATGCTTGAAATGGAAATTCGCCATTCGGCCTCGAAAGTGTTCCTCCGAATTGGCATAGTGATTTCATTCGGAGGAGCTATCTTCGCATGGTTCGCCTATGGAGTATTCGATAATGGCGATTGTAACCCTTGTCCACAACCTCCATTATGGGTGTGGTTGCCTCTGTTGTTGGGCCTTCTATTTGTCGCCTTCGGACTCGTAAGGTTGAGGAATCGACCGCGTCTAGACCTCGAAAACTTTCAACCGTCAACTTGACAGAGCCTTGACGCTTGCTACTATCCAGTCTCGCCTGATAGGACCAGGTCGAAGATCCTTGAAACCCGGAATGGCTAACCCTGGCTTGCCAAAAAAATCGGGCCAGCACCCGAAACCATTTGTCTACGAGATAGTTGGCAGGTGCTGGATCCAGGACGTTACTTCCTCGAGGCTGCTCGCCATGTAGAATTCGAAGTCGTTCCACCGGCTGAAGCCGGAGTCGTAGATGAAATCCCTCACGGCTTCTGCGCTTGGAGCATCTAGAACCCAGACAATCTTGTGCCCGGGGTCAAGGTGGAAGACGACTTCAGCTTTGATTTTGTGCTTTTCGAGCATAGGTGGCATGTTCATTCCGAGGCTGTTCCCCTCTTCTCTAAGGACCTTGTTTGCAGATGGGCAGCTTGCAGGAGGATGGTTTGAGATAACCACGTACTTTGGCATGTTCGGGCGTTGGTGAAGTTACACCCTAGAAATGTCTTCCGACAATACTTCCAATTGGGGTCTTTCAGGGGCCGGCCGCGCCCATGGCTTTCTTCATCGACTCGACCTTCTCCTTCATCAGCGCTATGGCCCCCTCCAGGCTCTTGCACCCCTGCTCCGCCTGAGCGAGGGCGGCCTCGAGGTCCTTGATCTTGCTCGGCGCGCTGTTCAGGTCGCGCGATATCTGACCCAGAGGGGCGTAGTCCAGCCGGCGAGGCATGTTCTGGAAGAGCTCCCGCTGGACTTGGTTGATCTCGCTCATCTTCCTCTCATCGGTCGCGGCCAGCCAGGAGACCTCCCTCCCGGCCCGCAGGCTCTCGTAGAGCTGGTCCTGCAGCTTGATGTACGAATCCCAGTACTTCATCCACGCCTCGTTGTACGCGGCTAGAATTTCTCTCAGCTTTGCATCCTGGGCCCTATCACGCGACTCCAATACGCCAGAACCTGTGAAGCCTCACTATTAGGGTTGTTTCATGGGTTTACACGCCTTTAATAGGCGCACGAAACCGAAGCCAGCATGAGTCAATTACAACCAGAGTTATGTCAAACTCATCGAATCAGGCTTCAATCAGACGGAACCTCAAACCAACTAATCTGCCCTGTTTGCGCTCAGATGGCCAACCAGGAGTCGCTCCGAAGGCGCGGCCGAAGGAGATAGACCCATGAGACAGGGGGACGCCGTCCCGCAGTCAAAGCTCCCTAGGGCTTGCCCCAGATGCGGCGCCGTGGAGCACCTCTACCGGACCCCCCGGGGCCTCATGTGCGGTAACTGCGTGAGAGAGATGGACTCCGCCGGCCTGGGCTTCAGGGCTGTTCCGAACTCACAATACTGAAAAGACGATTTTTGAGGAAGCTTCAGGGTTTCTACATACTCTGCGATATAACGGGCAGCTCTGGTTCTCCGCAGCCGGCATGGCCTCGGCAGAGCTTAGGTTGGCCTATCCGTTAGCTCAGTGAAAGGTCTCTAGGCGCAATCCTTGTGGTAGGTCTTCTTCATGAGGAAGCCTTTCTTGACTTCCTGCCCAGCCGGGATTTCTTTGCCGCATTTTGCACACACTGCCATTACAATCAGCCAAGCGGAACTTCTGCCTGTATTAAGTGTGAGCATCATGGTCCGGCTCGTCTGTTTTACAGGCAGGAGGTCTTACTCTGGTCTTATTAGACCAGTCAAATCGGAGGAGGGCCTTGGGAAGAGAAGGGAAGAAGAAAAAGAAAGAGAAAGTAAGGCGGAGCAAAGAGGAAAGACGAGCGCGCAAAGGGGCACCTCCCAACTAGAAAGGGAATGAAGGGCCAGTCATTCCACCAGCGGAAGATCAGGCTGCCGGAGACCCCAACAATGGACTACGAAGCGCTGAAGAGCAGAACGATTACCGCCCTGAACAAGCTCGGACAACAGAAGTTCTCAACGGAACCCGGGGGCTATTCTCTAGAGAACTGGACGAAGGGCGTAAACATCCTGTTGGACGAGTTCGAGGAGAAAATGGGGGAGGGGAAACTGACCTCGGATTACCACGTGAAGCGGCGCGAAATGGAGAGCTTCCTTTCACGACCGATCTCCACCTCTTCCATCGACGAGGGTATTGCCGAACTCGGGCAGAAGTTGGCCGAAGTCGAGGGCAAGATTGAAACCGGGAGAACAGGGTTGGTTTCAAAAATCGCTGAGCTCAAGGGCGAGCAGGAGAGAAGTTCCGCTGAACTTGCAGAGGAACAAAGAAGGATTTCCACACCGGCCGAGGACAAGCGCTCCGGTTCATTTCTCAGACGCGTCTTCGTCGGGAAGCCGAAGGCTCCAAAAATCGCGGAATCCCATATCAAGGAGCTCGAGTCGAGACTAGACGGTCTAGCCAACGAGATACCATTACAACAGAAAATCTTGAAGTCAGTCGATCAGCACTCCCCGGAGTCTCCGTTTGCTGAGGAGTGGAGGGCCCTGGAGTCCCTGAAGCAAAGTCAAGGAGCCTTGCAGAGCGAGAGGTTGGAGAAAGTACAGCTTGTCAAAGAACGACAGGAAATCACGGCCTCCGTGGCCGACGCAATTTCAAGGATATCGCCCTGACTGGAGTCGCTCCGCAGGTGCCCCTCGGAAGAGTTAACAGTATCGAACCCCGGCTACCATTGGAGAAAGATGGCCGGGAAGAGGACGCGTTGAACCTATCCGTCTCCGAAGCTATCGCCGTGGCCAGGAAGTTCCTGACCGAAGACGAAGGCTTCGACAACATCAGGGTCACCTCCGCCGTGGCGATAGAAGGAGAAGCCGAATGGAAGGTGACAGCCGACATCGGGCAGCCGGCGAGAGACAAGAAGGAGATAATCGTGAACGACAAGGACGGCAAGATCATCTCATACAAGACTGCCTGACAGGTCAGCGTGCAGAGGCCCTCATCCTTTGAAAGCGAGCTACCCCAATGAGGACTGCCCCCAAATACTCCTTACTTCGAACTTAGCCTTTCCTTTGTTCTCCTCTTCCATTCGTCATGGCCAACGACCCCCTTCTCCTCGAGAACGTCGACCAATGATGAGAGCATGATGTCTAGCATTTCGACCTCCTCCCTCAACTCGTCAGTAGCTTTGTTTTGCTTCCGTCCTTCCTTCTTAGCCCTCGTACTCATCTCTCGCCAGACACCCTCTCTCGAAGTGGCACTAGATGGCTATAAGCACAACGAGACAAGGGCTCTGGTAATTCTGCGGGATACGCGTGCAGAGGATCGCGCTCAAGGGTCGGGTTTGCCAATTTTGGTTAATAGGCGGTGCTGTAGGCGCAGGACTGTCTAGCAGTGATAGAATAGTGAGCCAGCAGCAAGCCCAGCTCAAGGTACTAGAGGCATACACCCGCGACGTGGGTCGAGGCGTGACGAGGATAGACTATGCCGCGATGGATGCTTTGGGCGCTTCGACCGGGGACGTCATCGAGTTCAAGGGAAAGAGAAAAACCGTCGCGAAGTGCCTCCCTCTCTACCCCTCAGACGAGGGCAGAGGAATAATGAGGATCGACGGCCTCATCAGGAACAACGGCGGCGTCGCCATCGGCGACGTAGTCATCGTAAAGAAAATCACAGCCCCGCCGGCGGAGAAGGTCGTGGTCGCCCCGCTCGAACCAGTGCCACCCATCGACGAGAGATACTTGGCTGACGCCCTCGAAGGCATCCCGGTGACGAAGGGGGACAACGTGGTGGTCCCCTACTTCGGCGGAAGGCTCACCTTCCAGGTCGTCGGAGCGAGTCCGGTCGCGGAGGCGGTACTGATAACTCAGAGAACGACCTTCGTCTTTTCCGAGAAGGGCGCGACCCCGAGGGGAGTACCGCAGGTAACCTACGAAGACATCGGCGGCATAAAGGCCGAGGTCCAGAAGGTGAGGGAGATGATCGAGCTCCCGCTCAGACACCCGGAGATCTTCGAGAAGTTGGGTGTCGAAGCACCAAAAGGGATTCTCCTGTACGGTCCTCCGGGAACCGGAAAGACGCTTTTGGCGAAGGCCGTGGTCAACGAGACCAGCGCTCACTTCATTCCGATAGGTGGTCCAGAGATCATGAGCAAGTTCTACGGCGAATCAGAGGCAAAACTCAGAGAGATATTCAAAGAGGCAAAGGAGAAGGCTCCTACCATCATTTTCATCGACGAAATCGACTCGATAGCTCCAAAGCGCGAAGAGGTGACTGGAGAAGTCGAGAGGAGAGTTGTCAGCCAGTTGCTCTCCTTGATGGACGGCCTCGAAGCCAGGGGCAAAGTCATAGTAATAGCTGCTACCAACCGACATAACGCACTGGACCCCGCCCTCCGAAGGCCAGGCAGGTTCGACAGGGAGATCGAGATCAAGATCCCGGACAAGAAGGGAAGATACGAGATACTGCAGATCCACACGCGTCACATGCCACTACAGGAGGACGTCGACCTTGAGAAGCTCGCCTCAGTATCGCACGGGTTCGTCGGGGCTGACCTCGAATATCTTTGCAAAGAGGCTGCCATGAAGACCCTCAGAAGGATTCTACCAGAACTGAAGCTCGAGGAAGAGAAGCTGAGCCCAGAGATACTCGACAAGCTGATTGTAACGGGGGACGACTTCCAGAAGTCGCTGAAAGACATCACCCCGTCGGCGATGAGAGAAGTGTATCTTGAAACGCCAGATGTGAAGTGGTCCGAGATCGGGGGCCTTGATGGCGTGAAGAGAGAGCTTCAGGAGGCGGTCGAATGGCCGCTGAAGTACCCTGATCTCTACAGGACGCTGAGCTACGTCATGCCGAAGGGCATCCTGCTTCATGGTCCCTCGGGCACGGGCAAGACCCTCCTGGCCAAGGCTGTAGCTACTGAGAGTGAAGCGAACTTCATCAGCGTCAAGGGCCCAGAGCTGTTCAGTAAGTGGGTGGGCGAATCTGAAAGAGGAGTGCGAGAGGTCTTTAGACGGGCAAGGCAAGCCGCCCCATGCGTAATCTTCTTCGATGAGATCGATTCGATAGCGCCGGGTAGAGGGATGGGTGAAGGGGGCGCTGTGACGGGAGGAGTGGTCAGTCAGCTCTTGACAGAGCTCGACGGAATACAACCACTCCAGGGGGTCGTCGTCCTGGCTGCAACGAATAGGATCGACATGATCGACCCGGCGCTCTTGAGGGCAGGACGTTTCGACAAAATAATCAGCACGCCACTTCCCGATGAGAAGGCGAGGGAAGAGACCCTCCGGATACACATGAAGGGGAAGCCGATCTCAAAGGAGGTAGAGGTCGGGCTTCTCGTTGAAACGACCGAGGGGTTCAACGGAGCAGACTTGGCCGCACTTGTGAACACGGCAGTTTCCATAGTTCTTCAGGCCTACATCGCCAAGTACCCGCGGCCCGAGGACGCGAAGAAGCATTGGGATGAAGCAATCGTAACCTACGAGCATTTCCAGGAGGCAGCGAAGAAGGTGAGGTCTTCCAGGGAGAGTAACCCGATGGAGAAGGTCGCGGTGCCTTACTACAGCTAGGTCGGATGTTGGCACATGAGTTACCGTCAGGGTACAAGGGGGGAACACCTCACATCAAGGGGTTACCTCGAATACATAGATCAAAGACTAGGTCTTTCGAAAGGAACCATCTACGACCTCTGTCTAGCATCCATGAAGTCGAAGACCGAATCAAAGTCGGGGGTCAAGGTGACATTTAGAGGAGAGACCGAAGGCTCCGTCCAGCCCCGCAAAGCCATATTCTTGATAGAGTTCAAGGTGGTCAAGGCAGGAGAGGAGATAGACCGCGTGGTCCAAGTCCATCTAGAGATGTAGCTGATTCCACAGATTCTCCTAGCTGAACATGCTCCGGACTACAACGACTTCTCCTGTGACCAATAAAGTCATAATCATGCTCCTACGGCTCCATTTCCGAAGTTGTCCGAGTACGAGCTAGAAGAAGAGAAACTGAGGAAGCTTTACGACCAGGCGCGCGCACAGGGAAACAGGAAGAAGAAAAAGGAATACAAGGAAAAGATTGCCGAACTGAACCGACTCCGCAAGTCCGCCAAGCGAGAAGATAACAAATCGAAAGGCTAGACTTCCCCCAGGCCCAACGGGCTCTGGAGGCCGGTTCTTTCTGAAACCCATGGGCGCGCTGAGGGTCAGTAGGCCATGAGCCCCAGTTCCTCGAGCGTCGCGTGCAGGTTGTTCACGGCCCTGTAGACATCTCCCTCCCTCTTCGCTCCGGTGCAGACGAGCTTCCCGGAGGAGAAGAGAAGTATCACCGTCTTGGGGTCCGCCATCCTGTGGATCAAACCGGGGAACTGCTCAGGCTCGTACATCGATTTTGGTAACTTCCTGGCCGCTTCCTCCAGGTGGATCCTCCCCCCCAGACTCGCAGATGCCACCATGTTCTGTATCACCACCTCAGCCTCATTCCTGATGGGGATGCCCCCTTTCCTCAACCTCCTTACGACTTCTGCCACGGCCTTTCTCGACTGCTCCTCCGATTTCGCGCCGGTGCAGACCATCTTCCCCGAGCTGAAGACCAGGGTAGCAGTCTTCGGGTTCTTCAGCCTGAATACTAGTCCAGGGAACCGGTCGGGATGATATTCTACGTCGACAAAGTTCTTGGTTATTAGGTTGAGGTCGACCCTCTGATTAATCGAGGCAGAAGCGACAACGTTCTCGATGCTCACTATTGCCTTCGTTTGCGGCATTGAAGATGCGTGAGGATTCGAAGGTAGTTATGGAGTTCGACGGGCCCGGAGAGGCTCGAACCTAGGGTCACTCCAGGCCGGGGTTGCGTTCTCAATCAGGTTAATACGTTGAGCGTGAGCGTGGATCTCAGGTATTTCAGCGTACGAATCCTTGAGAAGATTATGTACTTGAGCTCCTCCTCCGACTCGGCTTCGACCACTACCACCAGGTCGTAGACCCCGAAGACTTGAAAGACCCCGACGATGCCTTCGACCTTCTTCAGTTCTGACTGTAATACATCCTCTGTGCCGAGGTCGGTGTTGATCATAACGAACGCCTTTGCCATCAACATCATTTCACATTCAAGTAGTGTAAGTACTTTCCTCGCGAGAGCGACAATGAACCTGAGGAGGCAGACCTACCTTTCGACAGGACTCCGAAAAACGGGGTCGCCCGACTCCCAATCCTTTAATCGCGGAATGAACCGCAGAAACCTCAGTTGTCTTCAGGCAGGGAACTCCGCACTTTCACGGTGTTCCTGCTGATAATCCTGGCTGTCGTGCCGTTGTACGCCATCGCCGGCTCTGAGACCCATCCGGCCGGCGTCCAACAGGGGGCTCTGATCGGAAATCTTCAGCTCCGGTCAGTCTCGTTAGACGTGACTGGCTTGAACGCCAATGGCATGGGTCTGAGCCTGGATGCGGTCGTCTTCAACCCCAACGGCTTCGGAGCGACACTGGAGGCGGCCAACTATTCGATCTATGCCGACGGTCACTACCTTGGGGAAGGGCTGTCGGCCGCTGACTACGTATTCGCTTCACGGACTTCCCAGACCCTCGTCTTTCCCGTCACAGTCGCCTGGGGGTCGGCCCTGTGGACGACGGGGAGTTACATCGGGAACCTCGGGAACGTGGACTGGAAGGCCAACGGGACCGCCAGGATCGAGGTCGGCGGGCTCTCTCTCTCGGTCTCGTTCGAATTCGCTACCGGTTAGCGTCCCGGACTAAACCCCTTAATGGCATCTTGGGCGGCTTGCCTCGAGCATGCGCTTCGAGGTGTCCCTCGTCGTCAGGGTCTCCCGCGACAAGGCCTACTCCACCTACACCGACTTTGAATCTATGCAAAGGTGGTCGAGGCAGAAGCACGGAATGAAGGTCTCCAGGAGGGAGGGGAACACGGTGTACCTGGAGGGGACCTCGGGTGGCCGCACGAGGGCCAGGGAGATGAAACTCTTCCCACCGGAAAGGGTCGAATCCGAGGGCAAGACAAGGTTTACCCGGATCAGAAGCGTCGTCAGATTCGAGGAGGTTCCCGAGGGGACCAGGGTGTCGGCGTCGATGGACGTCCAACTCAAAGGCCGCTGGTCCTGGATTCTGAAGACCCAGGGGAAAGCGGAGTCCGAATCCTCAGCCATGGGGGAGCTGAACTCCTTCGCCAAGTATGTCGAGGGTCTCCCCTGATGCTTGTCCAGCTCTCCAGAAAATTCTAACCTAAGCCACTTGGAAGTAGACGAAGGCCAGGGCGCCCCACTCGTCCGCAGCAACTACAGTGTACGTCCCGGCAGGGAGAGACTGCCCCTGAAGCGAGCTGTAGTTCATGCCGACGTTGACGCTCCCGACGAGAGGGGACGGCGTGGCCCCCAAGTTCGGCAGGATCACGGCGAGGTCGCTCTGCGGCTGGAAAAGATACCCTGTAACGAGCCGGAGGTACAGCGGACAGGGCACGGGTGGAAATATCTCCACTCGCTGGCCCTGGGAGAGGTTCTGACCATCGACGTGTCCGGAGTAGACGGCTATTCCAAAGGGCTGAGCGTACATGTTCTCGCAGGCGCCGAGCGCGACCGAGACCGGCCAGGCCCTGGACGCAGAGACGTTGTTGGCAGCGGGCAGGGTGTTGAATTCGCTGAGGTTCACCTGGACCTGCTGTCCGGGAAGGCTCTGCGTGGCGTTCAGGCTGACGAGTAGCTCGAGCCCGTTAAGCGAAGGCACTGAAACGCTCGTCCCTCCGGTCGTGGTGGTGCCAGCCGGGACATAAAAGTGGACGACGGTCAACTGCCCGTAGGCGTCCGCTCCAATCAGGGTGTAGACTCCAGGCTCAAAGCTGTGGAAGGTGTCGCTCCCCAATGGGAATCCCTGTCCAGTCCAGTAGCCGGAGAAGTTCTGATCGAAGGAGTCAGGCGCGGTCCACATGCGAGTGGGGACTGTGGCGTTGCCTGGACCGGAGGGCTGGGGGCTGTAGAGCGTGACATTGTCGCTGAGGGGGGAGAAGGCGAAGTACCCAACGGGGAAGAGCGCGGGGCAGCCGTAGAGTGCTCCTGGATTGTACAGGTTAAGAAGCGAAGCCTGAGAGACGTTCCCCAATCCGTAGTATCCGCCTGCTACGCCGAACCCCAGCGGGAGCTGGCTGCAGGGCCCCATACTCAGAGTCACTCCCCCAATTGTGGGCAGGGGCATCATCGTGGGCGAGTTCGTCACATCCAGGGTGTTGAAGTCTGAGAGGGTGACGGTTATCGAGCCGCCGGAATAGACCGACGAGAGGCTTGCGCCGAGGCTGAGCCGGAGGCCGTTCTCTGCTGTTGTGGACACGCTGGAGGACTCCGAAGTCCGCTGACTGGACGTCGTCCCAGGCGTTACGGAGGTCTGGGTGGCCATAACCGCAGCCATGGACGCTACCAGTATCACCACGACCATGAAGGCTAGGGTAACCGATGTCGTGCCTGGACGTCTCATGTTTGAGAACGGACTTCGCTAGGGGTTATAATGCTAGTCAGGAGAACAAGATGAAAGAAGGCAGAACAGCCACCCGAATTGCGCCGTCGACTTCACAGAGGATAGGTCCTTTCCTACGAGTCTGGCGCAACGGTGACGTCCCATCGGCCCTCCAGGGTCCCAAATGGGGCGCCGGTGCTCCTGTCGTAATACACCTGCCCATCCTGGCTGATGACCTTCACCTCCAGGGTCCCCCCCGACGAGCCCTTCGATATGTTCCAGGTTAGGTTGAGGGGAGAATCAAAGCTGCTCGCGGTGTATGACTGGTTGCCGCTCCCCGACACATGGGTCGGACTGGAATCGGCGTTGGGAGCGGTGTACTCTCCGGCGAAGGAGCATCCGGTGCAGGTGACGTTGATCGTGAGAGATATGAAGAAGTCGCAGGTGGAGTTCGCTGGGCACCCGAAGGTGTAGGTAGAGTTGGCGCTGGTCGTCACTGTCGAGTAGATGGTCGTCCCGACAGAGCTAGAGCTTGTCCTTTGGCCTGTGAAGTATGGCAAAGCTACCAGGAGGCCCGCAGCAGCCACTATCGCCACCGTGACTATCAGGAGCGCCAGTCTGGCTGGGTTCGTGACGCCCCTGCCTGCGCCCCCACTAAAGGGTATCAGGTGCCCCTCACACCGACCTTCTGCGAGCCCCAGGCGGCTCTCGGTAATCTAGACCTCAGGCCAGTCTCGTTAGACGTGACTGGCTTGGAAGCCAAAGGCTTGGGTCTGAGCCTGGAGCCAGAGAGACCTATCAGAGTCCGAAGGTCCCGACAGAGCTGCCAAATTTGGCGACGAGACCACTCCCCTTGCCTACGGTCTGAGTACCGTCTACGATCTTGCCGAAGATCGGGTCCACGCGGAAGCCAGCGATGTCGCCTCCGGAGTTATACCTGAATGTCTGGTCAAAAGGCAGGTTGACCTGGCCTGGGCCCGGCGGCTGAACTGATATGACGGTCTGCACTGGCATGGTGTTGTTGGGACCGTAGGTCAGGATGGACACCTGGTATCCGAGTAATGAATACTGATTCTGGTCGAACTGAGGCTGTCCCCAGGTGAGGGTGACACCGTTTGGCCCCCACACGGCGTTGAGATACGGAAGAGGGGAGACCTCAGGCGTCGCGACACTCGCACCCACCCCAGTGATTGGGATCCCCTGCTGCGGTCCGATGGGCATTCCGATGTTTCTTCCGAGGTCGACGGAATAGCCCACTCCCCCGCTGATGGGCGATGGGACTCCGCCTGTCTGACCGGTCGGCTGAGCCGGCCCGGCAGTGTATCCTACGGGACGCTTGTAACCCCAAGCCGGGGCCTTCCTACCCGATGGGCTCTGATTGCCCGCGAGGCCTGAGAGCGAACCCTTGGCGCGCTTCTGGCTCCCCTTCACCCTTGGGTTCGCCAACGCCATTATCGCGAATCCGCCTATGGCAGCCGCCACGCTCACCGGGAATGAGGCACTGTAAATGTTAATGGGAAAACTCAAGCCTTCCACCACAACGTCCAGAGTGTTCAGACTCTGGCCGTCGCACATGTCAACGGCATTCACCGGGTAGGTACCGGCGTCAGAATACTGATGCGTGAAATGAACGACTCCCGTGCTGGAACTCCCGGTGTCTGAACTGCCGTCACCCCAGTAGATCTGGGCCGAGCTGCACCCGCTGTCCAAGGTCACAACGAAATAGATCGTCGCGCCAGCTGGGAAGCTAAAGTCCGGATTTGCGTTCGGATTGCCGTTCGGGTCGAAGGCGACCTCGGCCGCCGCCATGACCGGGCGCGAGACGACCATGGAGGCCATCACAATGACGAGCGCAAGGATGAGCAGCCTGTGAATGTATGGGACTCTCAAGTTGTTCTCACCCATGAACAGGGAACAGGTGACAGGAAACTCTTGGCGCCCGCTTCAAGGAGCAAGACGTGGGGATTCTTCTCCTTGGTGGGCCCGGCGAAGACCACCCTGACCGGTCCCCTCTCCGCCTTTGTGAGCTCAGAGAACTCATTCGACTTACCGAGGGGGAGGAACCGTGCGGCGCCCATGTCGATCGCATCGGTCCCGTCTGCCAGGCTCCTGGCAACGCCATAGGCTTCAGATGCCGTCCCAAGCTCTATGGTCCGCGAAACGATCATCCTCGCTCTCCGGGAGAGCGAAGCGAGCACCAGGCCGACGATCTCGAGGATTATGACTTCAATGGAGAGAACTGTAGGGTCGGCGGGGGGAGAGAACATCGTTATCACTCCAAGCATCCCACCGATGAATCCCACCAGGACGGCAGCGTTCCTTTTCCCCGCTCCCATCCGTTTGATTTTGGTGTATTCCGAATCGCTCAGAGGGCGCATTCCCTCTGAATCTTTGGGGCTCAACTCTGCCTGAACGGCAACAGCGTTGACGGCTTCGACCCGGGGCCTCTCGGGAACCGGACTCTGAAGGGTCAACTGGACGGATCTTGAGGGACTGGAGACGACGAGTTCAGCAGTACTCGACCCGCATAGAGGACAGTAGCGCGCGGCAGCAGGGACTAAGTTTCCGCAGGACGTGCAGAAGGACAATGTCAGCCCTGATTGACACGTCTTTCGACCTTAATCATTATGGACTCCAGGTTCAGTTTGTCAATGCATGATGGCCCTTGGGGGTCAGGGAAGACCAAGGGGATAGACGCAGGTTCCATATTCCGTAAGTATTGGACGAGCATCTGATTCGCAAGTTGCAGTTCCTGGTGACACCCGGTTGAAACTGAGGACGAAAGCGATCATCGCGTTGATTCCAGTCGTTGGCGTTGCCCTAGTTGTGATCTTCCTCTCTTGGAGCATATTTGTCGTTTGCGGCTGCGAACCTCCAAACGAGGCTCTGATTTCAGTCCAGCAGGTATCGTGTAACTCTTCGACTCGCGTGTGCTCAACCACCCTGACCAATTCAGGGACAGCCAACGGGTCGATAACAGGTTGTAGCCTGACCTATCTCGGACAGTCATACGATGGCAAGATCGGAGGAGCCAACGTCGTTCCAGCTGGAGGCTCTGCGGCAATTGTCTCCTGCGATGTCAGCGGCTCGCTGAGCACGACCCCTCAGACCGGCTCAAACCTTACTGGCATGTTTGTGGTGAGCAACGGCAGCCCGCCCAGATTTGGAGGCGTATGGTCCTAGAATTACGCCGGCCAGGGCTTCAGGGCCTCGCCACAGTGCCAATTTTGATGAGACGCGGGTTCGCCCTTTAAATAGAAGGATGCTGCAGGTTGCTTCGTAGTAACCGGTACTACTGTTAAGTGAAAAAATTGGATACCCCAGCTGACTACTCGCGGCTGCTAAAGATGGAACGGAACACTGGCAAGTGCCCCCGCTGCGGCAAGGCAAGCATGGTGACCGACGGGACCGGGTCCGAGTACTACTGCGCGGCGTGCGGGCTGGTGGTGAAGGAGAAGATTGTGGACATGGGGCCTGAGTGGAGATCATTTTCAGGGGACGAGAAGGGGGACAGGAGCAGGACGGGGATTCCGACTTCCATAGCCATGCACGACATGGGGCTGGCCACTGTCATAGGGTCGCTCAACAAGGACGCCTCGGGCAGGTCGCTGTCCGGGTCCATGAAGACGACTGTCGAAAGGCTCAGGACATGGGACAGGCGCAGCCAGGTCCACGAGTCGGCCGACAGGAACCTCCGCCAGGCGTTCAACGAGCTGAGAAGGTTCGCGGACAAGTTGACTGTGTCAGAGGCGGTGACGGAGAGGGCCGCATACTTCTACAGGAAGGCGCTGGAGCGCAACCTTGTCCGGGGAAGGTCGATAACCGCTATGATGGCCGCTTCGCTCTACGCCGCGTGCAGGGACGGCGAAGTGCCGAGGACACTGAAGGACGTGGCCGCGGTGAGCAACGTCAAGAAGAAGGACCTCGCGAGGTCGTACAGGCTCCTTCACAGGGAGATGGACTTCCAGATGCCTGTGGCCGACGCGACGAAGTGCGTGTCGGGGATCGCATCGAGGGCAAAGATGTCTGAGAAGACGCAGAGGAGGGCGAGGGAGATCCTGTTCAGGGCGAAGCAGACCGGGATTTCGGCCGGGAAGGACCCCATGGGGCTTGCGGCGTCAGCTCTCTACGTAGCCTGCACGCTGGAGGGGGAAGAGAAGACGCAGAAGGACGTGGCGGAGGCTGCAAGGGTTACGGAGGTCACGATTAGAAATAGGTACAAGGGTCTCAGAGAAGCACTAGGAATCTAAATCGGGAACAGGCAGTCCTCGCTATCGCAAGAATGAGATATTTCCGGAGGAGGCGCAATGGACCCTTTTGCATGACGAACATTGGCTTCTAGTTTCGAAGTGTTTGTTCTGGTCTGGGTGCCATCAGCTGGAAGTCGACCTTGGACAGGAAGACTTCCACGTTCGGAACAACTCGGAGAGCATATTCTACCTTCTCATCAAACTCTGCCGCTATTATGATTCCCTTCACGTTATTGTCACCTTTTTTCGCCTTGATCCAACCCATATACCGAGCCGCTTGACCAACAGTATCATCACTTGTCTGGTTCTTCTTTAGTTCGATGACCACGTAGGAGTTCGTTTTCTTGTCTTTCGCTAAGATGTCTATGGAACTGACATCAGTTTTGAATTGCCGACTTATTACCTCGCCTTCTTCCTCAATCAAGCTGTACTTCCTGCCGAGCTCCGTGTTATCCCAGTTATTGATCAGAAAGTCTTCTAACTGCTTTTCCATGTAGAAAATCCCCTGACCGATGGCCGAATCTGGCTTTGCTACTTCAGTCGAAACAACCTTCTTGAAATATTCAATGATCCTAGACAGATCAACTTCCAAGTCCTTATCCGAGACTGGTTTGCCATTTGGGGACGTGTATTGGACAACGCCTTCATCCAAACTCACCTTGTATGCTTTGTAGACAAAGGAGTCTCCATACCTTGGGACGTCCTTGCCGAAGAACTCCCTAATGGTCTGAGTATCATTCACAATTTCAGGCGGCCATTTCTTGGCGAACTCTTCAGTCTCGCTTACGCCATAAGCTAACACGAGGGTGTCGAGTTCCCGATAGAACAAGTAGACCGGGTAGAAGCCTTTGCTGACCTGCATCTCTGATGCGATGAATGCCATCCAGGGAACTCTAGCTGCCACCCCCTGCCCGAAGGACACCCTCAGCTTCAGACCTTGCCATTCCTTTGGGTATGTCGCAAACTTGAGATCCCCGGACCGAGTCTGAAAGAGGAACTTCCCAAGAATCGAAGGCCAGTTATCCACGTTCAGATACCTACCACTGCTTGATTTGAGTCTTTCAGCAAAGACGAGGCTCGGCGACCGTAGCTGGGATCACCACCCCAGGCCTCCGCAAGCGAATCTCGTTGTGTTTAAAGCGCTACGTAACACGTAGCTAGCTTGCGCGAAGGGCTCATGAAGGACCCTGAGACAAGAGTAGCCGACCTCAAAGAGATGGTCAAGAGGTTCACTGAAGAACGCGATTGGGACCAGTTCCACAACGCCAAGGACCTCGCGATCGGGATAGTGACAGAGGCCTCTGAACTCCTGGAGATGTTCCGATTCAAGTCCGAATCAGAGATAGACGTGATGCTTAGGGACCGGTCATTTGCCAAGGCTGCACGATATGAGCTTGCTGATATCTTCTATTTTGCGCTGAGGCTTGCCCAGAAGTACGACATTGACGTCTCCAGCTCACTCGAGGAGAAGATACGGGAAAATGCGAGGAAGTATCCTGTCGAGAAGGCAAAAGGATCAAGTAAGAAGTACAACGAACTATAGGGCATGCGACTATATTCTGGCCTATCCCCTCAGTTCATCGAGGACACAGTCCAGAACCAGATTGCGGAGAAGCTCAGGCTCGCCTTCTTCGAGTATTTTCGCTACAATCCATCGCCCGGGGAGGTCAACTCCTGGCGGAACTCGCTGAGGGCGCTCTCCCAGGTCTTCCAGTACGCCAACCTGCTCGACCACGGCGTCATGCTGGAGTACCAACTCCCGCTCTCGTCGCTCAGGCTCGACTGTCTAATCTGCGGAAGGGATGGACGTGATGCTGATGGCGCCGTGATCATCGAGCTGAAGCAGTGGGAGAAATGCTCGGCGGCAGACGGCGAGAACGAAGTGAGCACCTGGGTCGGCGGAGGTCAAAGGGACGTGCTCCACCCCTCGGCCCAGGTCGAGCGGTACAAGTTGTACCTGGCGAACACGCACACCGCGTTCCACGATGACCACAGTCCTGTTGCCCTCGACGCTTGCACGTACCTGCACAACTACAATTACTATTCCGAGGACGAGCTGTTTTCCCCAAAGTTCGACGAGGTCAGGGCTAGATGTCCCGTCTTCACCGCGGAGGACGTGCCCAAGATGAAGGATCGCCTCGTCCAACGGCTCGAGGGAGGTCAGGGGGCCGACGTGCTCAAGAGGATCGAGCAGAGCAAGTATCGCCCCAGCAAGAAGCTGATGGAGAATGTCTACGCAATGATCAAAGGGAGGAACGAGTACATTCTGCTCGACGACCAGCTCGTAGTCTACGACAAGATTCTCACCATGGCCAAGAGTGGCTTCCACGACAAGCAGAAGACCGTCGTAATTGTAAAGGGAGGACCAGGCACCGGGAAGTCGCTCATCGCGGTCAACGTGATGGCAGACCTGCTCCACAATGGGTACAACACCCAGTATGCGACCGGGTCCCGGGCCTTCACCGAGACCCTCAGGAAGAAGATAGGCCAGCTGGGCTCAATCCAGTTCAGGTACTTCAACAGCTACCCCAACGCCGAGAGAGACGCGGTGGACGTCCTCCTGGCCGACGAGGCCCACAGGATCAGGCAGACGAGCGTGAGCAGGTTCACCAGGAAGGAGGACAGGACCGGGCTGCCCCAGATTGACGAGCTGATCAAGGCGGCGAAGTCGACGGTCTTTTTCATCGACGACTACCAAATTGTCCGTCCCGGGGAAATCGGTTCCGTCCAATACATCAAAGAAAGCGCCGAGAGGATGAGCTGCAAGGTCCTGGAGTACGAGCTGCAGGCGCAGTTCAGGTGCAACGGGTCGGACGCCTTCGTCAACTGGGTGGACAACACCATAGGGATACGGAGGACGGCCAACGTGATTTGGGAGAGGAAGGAGGAGTTCGACTTCAAGATTTTCGAGAGCCCCGAGGCAGTGGAAACGGCCATCAGAGAGAAGGTGACCGAGGGAAACACCGGGAGGGTCACGGCCGGGTACTGCTGGCACTGGTCGATGCCCGATTCCGAGGGGAACCTGAACGACGACGTGGTCATCGGAGAGTACAGGAGGCCATGGGATGCCAGGCCAGAGGCTAGGAAGCTTGCGAAGGGCATCCCCAAGGCCACGCTCTGGGCCGACGACCCCAATGGGATAAACCAGGTCGGGTGCGTCTATAACGCCCAGGGATTCGAGTTCGACTACGCGGGGGTAATCATGGGGCCTGACCTCAGGTACAACTTCGACAGGCAGGCCTGGGAGGGGCACCCGGAGAGCTCCCACGACGCGGTGGTGAAGCGAGACAAGGACAGGTTCACCGACCTGACCAAGCACACTTACCGGGTGCTCTTCAGCAGGGGGATGAAAGGGTGTTACGCATACTTCACGGACAAGGACACGGAGAAGTTCTTCAGGTCGAGGATGGAGCTGATTTGAAGTTCCCCACCAAAACTCTCATTCTACCTTTTCAGGCCGACCCACCATGTGCAGTCCTGCTACTCTTTCTTCTGCTTGGACCCGATCTCAACCATCTGGAACTGGCATTGGTACCTCTTCCCATTGATCTCCAGCTTCTGAGTGGCCCAGTAGCCTATTGAGCCGGTACTGAACTTCTTCTCGGGGAGGCCAATGTCCGCTATCTTCTTCGCACCTTCATAGAGCTCTATTCGAGGCATACAACCTGTCCAGCATCGATCGTAGTTAAGGGTGGTTGGGTTCCGGAAGATCACTTCCAATCCAGATTCAATAAGGCGCCTTGATTAATAGCAAGTCGCGAATCTGAACTGCGTCTTCATTGAAGTTCTGCACAAAGTGCGGCTCTCGCCTCAAATTGCCCGTAGGTGGCGGGCCAACTAGATTCTGTGCCAAGTGCGGCGCACCGGTTCCAAGTGAGGCCTCACGAAAGCCCACCCTTCTGGAGAGCTTCCCATTCAAGACCATGAGGACGGGGCAGAGAGAAATCCTCGCCGAAGTCGAAGATGCTCTGGCCCAGTCCAAGAAGTTCATAATTCTCGAAGCACCCGTCGGGTTCGGCAAGTCCGCGATAGCCGCCGCCCTTAGCAAACACCTCGGTTCAGCCTACCTGCTAACATCCACGAAACAGCTTCAAGACCAGTACTCGTCGGACTTCCGCTTCCCTGTGGTGATCGGCAAGGCGAACTTCACGTGCCTCGTGCCTACCTCGACAGGGAGGAACCTCCCATGCAGCCAAGGAAGGTGTCAGGTCGACTGGAAGCTCACAGAGTGCCCCCACTACTTGACATTCGAGGAGTACGAGGAGCACAAGCTGGGCGCGTGCAGGAGGGACGCGAAGTGTGAGCACCTTGAAGATGGCAAGCTCTGCTACTACTACGCCCAGAAGTGGGATTCGTTCAGGGGGCCGGTGATGGTTGCGAACTACCCCTTCTTTCTAACCGAGTTGCGGTACACTCAGGACATCAAGCGGCGGAGGCTGCTCGTTTGCGACGAAGCTCACGACCTTGAGAAGCAGATGGTAGGCTTCACTTCATTCTCGCTGAGGAGGTCGCTCCTCCAGAACTACAGGCCGAGCGGGGAGAACGCAGACCCAGTCATCTCGGACAGGGGCGAGGTAGTCCCGGCCTGGGCAGATCAGCTCGCCGATGCGAAAAGGAGGCTAGAGCGCTACATTGGAGAGAACATCGAAGATGACGCAGTCCAGGACCAAGTGGCTTCGTGCAAGAGCTCTCTGGCATCCTTAGACTCCTTCATTGAGGACTTGGAGGGCAATCCCGCCAACTGGGTGGTGGACAAGGTTCGGAGGTCGAACGACGGGGCTTCTATCGAGGAAGTCGTCTTCCAGCCCTTGGATGTCGGGTCCTACACTGGCTGGCTCTTCGACGCAGCCGATATCGTGCTGTTCATGTCCGCCACGGTGTTCTCCAAGGAGGTCTTCTGCAAGACCCTCGGCGTCCCGGAGAGAGAGGCGGCCTTCATCAGGGTGAAGGAATCGACGTTTCCCGTCGAGAACAGGAGGATCTACTCTCTCGCCGTAGCTTCATTGAGCATGAAGTCGATGGACGCTCATATGGGGGAGATTGCCATGGCCGTAGACGAAATCATGACGAGACATCGGGGAGAGCGGGGGATCGTCCACACGACCTCCTACGCCCAGGACAGGTACATCAGGGAACACGTGTCTCCCCAGAACAGGGCGAGGCTTTTTAGCACAGAGGGGGTGTCTTCGAGACCCGCCCTGCTGAAAGCCCACGGTTCCAGGGACGAGTCCGTCCTGATATCCCCGAGCCTCCATCAGGGGGTCGACCTGAAGGACGAGCTTTCCAGGTTCCAGATCCTCGTCAAGGTGCCGTACCCCGACCTCTCCGACCGGAGGACCATGATCAAGCTGGAGAGGAACCCGGGCTGGTATGACTGGCAGTCGGCGCTTAGGCTGGTGCAGACCTACGGTAGGAGCGTCAGGAGCGAGACGGACCATGCGGTAACCTACGTGCTTGACTCCCACTTCCCATCGTTCCTCAGGAGCCACAGAGATCTCTTCCCCGAATATTTCATCGAAGCCGTTCGTTCTCGGGAAGATGGGTCGGATACCGAGAAATAGCAGCCCCACTCCTACTTGCTCATGAGCGAAAAGGCCCGCCCGAAGTACAGCTTCACTAAGAAGCTCGGAGGGGGCGAATTCCTCAACGTGGCCGTCTGGCCTGGGAAGTCGAATCCTGAGGACGAGGTCCTGAGCGTCCAGCTGAGGAAGTTCGACGGTGACTGGAAGACCCTGGGGAGAATCGCCCTCTACAAGAGCAAAGACGGGGTCTACACCGAGTTGCCGGAAAAGACGTCGACTCCAGGCCAAGCCTGAGTCGCACCAAAGGCCGGCGAACCCCCTTGGACCAGTAGTCCGTCTTGGTTAATACCGAACCACGAAACCACGCTTCGAGTTGGGCATCCTCGACGACCTGGCCAAGCTCTTCCAACAGGAGCGGAACGAGTACGGGACCCCCTCAACCACGCTACACGGGGAACAGGTGAAGAGCCTAGGGGAGAAGCAAATCGCCGACTACTTCACCAAGAGCGGGATCCGCTATGTCTACGAGTGGAGGGCCCAGACGAACGCAATCATCTTCAAGCGGACATTCGCCTACCCTGACTTCTTTCTGCCTGACTACAATGTGTACGTCGAGTATTGGGGCCTCCTCGGGGCCAGCAAGGAATACGAGAGAATCATGAAGTGGAAGATGGCCCAGTACCACCAGAACAAGATCAAATTCATCAGCCTCTATCATGATAATCTACGAAATCTTGACTGGGTCTTCAGGACCAAGTTCAGGAAGGTGGTCGGCATCGACCTCCCGGCAAAGCCTCAGCTGACGCCGGGTAGTGCCAGATTCTGCCCGAATTGCGGGTCGCCAGTTGCTACGCCCGGAAGATTCTGTACAAGTTGTGGCAAGGCCATCCCGTCAATGTCGGGCAAATAGGAAAAGCATCGACGAGGCATTCCCGGTGAAGACACATCCAGATCAGATAGTGGCAAAAGTACCGCGGGTCGGATTTGAGCCGACAACACTCCGGTCTTCAGGCGGATGCTCTAAGGTCCAAGGATCTCCCAGGATGAGTTACTACGGCGCTTACGGGAGCACTTACAGCACTTGCTATCTCAGGCACTTCCTCTAGCCATGTCATCCTACGCGCCCCCGAGGAACTAGGACTCGGCAGGGACAAGAAGGAAGCTCATCATGCCTCTGTAGAGTCGATCTTCAAAACACTCTTGGCTTTCGATGGCGTCTTTGACTTCCTTGCGGTGTACTGCGGCCTGCATATGATCTCCGAAACTCGTCCGTCGGATTTATGCAGAATGAAGGATGAAACCAGAGGTTGAATCGATCGAGTCTCAGCGCGGTCTTACGTCACTTAATGTAGTCCCTGTCTCGGTCGTGCTGCTCTCCAGCATTTCCCCTAGGCATAACATCCCACGCCCGCCCGAGGAGAAGCTTGACTACTTCCCTGTTATCCTGAACAGGGTAGTCCCACACGTAGCGCACCTGCCCTTGATGGCATGGCGCCCGTTCTTGAAGGTGACCGTCTTCGGAGAGGCGATCTCCCTCGTCTTCTTCTCCTTCACGCAGAAGGCACTGGTCATGACCCGTGAGGCTCTTGCGCGTGATATCATAGGGAAGGTCGCCTTTGTTCGGCTATCATGATAGCAGAAGTTGACAACCTGTCGCTCGCTTTGCGTATTCACTCGATGGTAAGATTCGATTGCCTCCTAGCTGCGAGTCGAAATCTGAATGAGGGCTCCACAGTCCCTAAAAGAAGAGACATGGTCTCGCTTCAGTCGATAACGATGTCCATCAAGATGTGCTGGGACTGCTTCCTGCGGACGGGCCGCGAGACAATTTACGATTCAGACCTCGCCACCGGTGATCAGTGCGGGTCCGCGTTCCACAGGGTAATGGTCGCCGACAGCGCATGAACGGCAGGTTGGTCACGCCTGAGATGGCAATTCGGTTCCGACATACTTTCCATCGGCAACATTTATTTGGGAAACAGCACTAAAGGTCTGCGAGAAACTTGAAGGGTAAGGTCAACCACTTCGAGCTGCCAGCCAAGGACGTCAAACGCGCCCAATCTTTCTACAAGGACGTGTTCGAATGGCACATCAACGAAATGCCCGAGATGAACTACACCATGCTGGGAGGCGCCGTCACAGACAAGGACGGCATGGTCACCGAAGTCGCGTCGATTAACGGAGGGATGATGGAACGCAAGGAACCGTTCACCGGTCCCGTGGTCACCATAACCGTCCCAGACATCGACTCGGCTCTGAAGGAAATCGAGAGCCACGGCGGCAAGTCCATGGGGGCGAAGCAGGCGATCCCTAACATGGGATACTCTGCCTACTTCTGGGATCCTGAGGGGAACCTCATGGGTCTCTTCCAGAGCTCCATGCCGATGTAGTCGTCTCCGCTCTGAGGGGAGGGACCTTTTGGTTTCCTCCTCCACCGCTTTTTCCATCGGAATCAGACCACGCTGGCGGGAAAGTACTTACGCAACCTGAACGTGAAACGACACTGATGAAAAAGGCGTTCGTCCTGATCAGCACCAAGCTGGGCACTGAGGATGTACTACAGTCAGAGCTCAAGAAAGTGGAAGGCGTGGTCGGGGTCTATCAGGTCTTCGGCGTCTACGATGTGGTGGCAGTGGTCGAAGCCGAGTCGGAGGAGGAGCTCAAGTACATCCTCTTCTCAAAGATTCGCACCCTGAAGTACCTGCAGTCTACGCTCACCCTCAACGTAGTATCCTGATTGGGAATCTCACTGCGCCGACGCGATTGAAGGCTTAAGAAACAAGAAGGGCCATTATGTCCTGTGTCCTCTGTTCCCCCCGAGGAGGAACGGGATCTGAAATCCTGGCAGGCCTACTTCATACAGACGCTTAAGGCAGATCCCAAGAGGTGCCCCCACCCGGAGAGGTTCAAGCAGTGGACGTCGGAACCCGGCGGGCTCGAGGGGTACGTGCATTCCGAGAGGCAGGCGTGGCGCTGTGAGGTCTGCGGCACCAGAGGAGTCGAAAGGGCGTAGTCACCGTGAGCTAGTATTCTGACCGCCCCTCTAAAACCGTGAGAAGATTCAATCTCTTCGGACAGTGCATCGACTCCGGAATGCTCCTTAGAGCTTTGCAAGAATAGACTTAAATCACCAAAGCACCCTAATTGTGCCTACAAGTTGCAGGTTTTCCGGACTACCACCCGCAGGGCCGTATCCCGTGCCGTCATTGCCGTTGTCATTTTAGTGCTACTTGTCATCAGTGGAGTTGGAGCCTACTTCCTCACCAGCACCAGCTCGCCTGCCTCCAGCACTTCCACGTCCTCCACTTCATCCACCTCCTCTACCTCATCCACCTCACAGACCCAGTCCACAAGCTCCACGGTCACCACCGAGTCCACGACCCCCACCGGGACAGTGCCCACGTCGATAACCTACGAGACCCTCTCAACAATACAGTTCCTCGACCCCCAGGTCTCCTACGACATCTACGGCGCGTCGGTGGAGCAGAACATCTACGAGCCCCTGCTCTGGTTCAACGGCTCAAACGGGGTCAACGTGATCCCATGGCTCGCCAGCAGCTACACAATCTCGAACGGCGGCTCGACCTTCACTGCCACGCTGAGGAACGGCATCAAATTCGCCGACGGAGAGTCGCTCAACTCTTCTGACATTTACTTCACCTACAACAGGCTTCTTGTGATGGACGGGAGTGCACCCCTCGGACACGGCACCCAGGCTTCGTGGATCTTGCAGCAGCTCCTGGACACGAGCCTAAGCACCACGCTCTGCTCGTGCACGCAGACCTACGGCAACTCCTACGTGCAGAAGGTGCTCAATGAGAATTTTGTGCAGATGACAGGCCCGCTCTCCGTTCAGCTGAACATAATGAACCCCAACGGGGCTCTCCCCTACCTGCTCGGCAACCTGTGGGCCAACATCGTAGCGCCTGACTTCGTCATGCAGCACGACCTTGCGCTCTGGAGCCAGTCCGGTCTGGGCTACACCCTACCGTACCCCACGCTCAGCGGGAACCTGACTCAGAAGATGGACCAGTACTTTGACGATTATTCCGCCACCTGCAACGCAGGTGCGACCCCCAAGGGGTGCGCCGCGACCTACCTCGATTCGTCCACGGGCGGCTCGTTGGCCGGCACCGGCCCGTACACCATCCAGAGCGTTGACACAGCTTCGAACGTCATCACACTTCAGTCGAATCCCAACTACTGGGGAGGACCGACCAATTCTATCCACGCCCAGATCCCTACTGTGATCTACAAGTACGTCCCTGACCAGACGACTCGAGAAATAGACCTACAGAACGCAGCAGCCTCCCACCAGGCTATGGTGATCGACGTCGCCTCCACCAACATCTACGACGTGGCCAACAGAACAGCTTGGCTGGACCAGAGCAAGCTGCAGTCGACGCTGAGCGGAGTAACGATCTACGGCCCGTACAGCCAGTACGCGACCTACTTCATTCCCCTGGACACGAACGTGACGAACCCATTCACCGGGACCTTCTACTCATTCCAGCCCTTCGCTGACCTGCGTTTCAGACAGGCAGTGGCGGACTCGGTCGACCTTGCTTTGGTCGACGCTCAGGTCAACAACAACCTTGGCCAGGTCGCCAATGAAGTAGAGCCTCCGGGCATACCTCCCACCGGCTCATACAACCAATCGCTCGCGCCAGGCTACAGCTACAGCCCCGGCACGGTTCAGAATCTCCTTCTTAGCGCGATGGAGAACCCACTCACCTCCTTCAACCTTGAGAATGGGACCGCCGCTCCAAGCGGTCTTTTCGATAACACCTTCGGGTGCTCTCAGCTGGACAGCAGCGGGCAGTGCGCCCATCCGACGCCGCAGTCCTTCTCTCTCGTCTACGCCACGGGGGACACTGTCGATCAAGCCATCCTAGGCCAGGTTGCACAGACAATCAATAACGTAAGCTCCACCTACAACATGGGACTGACTGTCAACCTGACCCCGCTCCCATGCGGCCAGATGACCACCGAAGCCTTCTCTGGCCAGGTCTACGGCTGGGCAGAGGCCTGCTTCGGCTGGTTCGACGACTACCCATGGGCCCTCGACTTCCTCGGCCCCATCCTCTCTCCGGGAGGGATCTACACGAGCCCAGGCGGCTGGAACCTGGGAGAGATGGCCACGTTCTGGGCTGCAGCTCAGGCGGCAAGTGCCTCTGGCAACAACGCCGGCGTGGTCTCGGCGACCAACCAGATGATGGCCCTCGCGAACAAGAAAGTAATGGACATCTGGACATTCTATCCGGACATCTATATGGTGATGACGTCCAACGTCCAGGGGTTCTACTTCAACCCGGCCATCTACACCACCGGAGAGCCACAGTACTTCGCCGCGCTCTCCTGATCTTCTGACAGGGTGCAGGGTCTGAAAGGGACGACTCTCTGCAACCTTCAGCACAACTGTGACACGTTCGAACCCTCAAATATGAAAGCACCTAGGAAGCAGCTCGCTTGAGGCTCTACGAGTACATCCTGCGTAGACTCTTGCTGATGATCTTCGTCCTCTTCGCACTGAGCCTGTTAATCTTCTATCTCACGCGCGGCCTTCTCCCCCCCACCTCCGCCCTCGCGGCCTACATCACTCCCAGGATGGACGACAACGCCAAGCTCTCGGTGGCCCGGGCCCTCGGTGTCGCGACAGCGAACTGCCCCTCATACCAGGCCTTCACGCAACTGCAAAGCGGTTGCGTCGTCCCTGTCTGGGGACAGTACTTGACCTGGCTCCAAAACGCCCTGACGGGTAACTGGGGGTATTCGCTCCTCCCGGGCGTGGCTCCACTCACGACGACCTGGAACGCCTTCTTCGGCAGGTTTCCGTTCACCGTGGAGCTGGCCCTCGCGGCCGCGATACTTACAATCCTACTTGGAGTCCCACTCGGAATAATCTCAGCAACCCACAGCAACAAGTGGCCGGACCATCTGTCGAGGATCGTCTCCCTCGGGGGCTACTCCGTCCCTCAGTTCTGGTTCGGGGCTGTCTTGCAGATCATCTTTGTGCTTTACATCCGGGTCAACGGCCTAGGGCTTCTGGCGACGAACAGCGCCGTGGCGACTACCTGCGGCATCTGCTTCGCCAGCCCGGGGACTGTCACTGCCTTCACGGGGGCGCCAGTCTTCGACGGACTCCTATCTCTGAACTTCCCTTACCTCTGGGACTCATTGGTGGCTCTCGCCCTTCCAGCGCTGACCCTGGCCATAACATCGATTGGCGCCATTACCAGGATCGTGCGTTCGAGCATGGTAGACGTCCTTAAGCAGGACTACATCACACTCGCTAGGTCCAAGGGACTCAAAGAGCGGGTCGTAATCTACAAACACGCTCTCCGGAACGCTCTCCTCCCGGCGGTCACCGTTTCGGGCCTGCTCGTCTCCTACCTCCTGGGCGGGGTGGTCGTCGTGGAAATCGTCTTCTCATGGCCCGGGGTCGGAAACGCGTCCCTCGCCGCCGCCAACGTCCTAGACGTGAACTTCCTCGAGCTCTACGTGCTGGTCACCGCAGTGATCATCGTCGTTACGAACCTGTTGGTCGACATAGCCTACGCATTTCTCGATCCGAGGATCAAGTATTGAGATGAGCCGCTCAGAGAGTTCAGACGGCGGACGCCGCGACGCGACCGGCCGGGAGGCCGACCTGCGCTACGCCCTTCACCTGCTGAAAGGCAATCGTTTAGTTCTCGTCGGGCTGTTCCTTTCCGCAGCCACAATCCTTCTCGTCTTGCTTTCCCACCTGCTTGTGGATCCGAATCTGGCCAATCAGCAGCCGCTTGCGCTTCGCCTCTGCTGGAACAACCCGATCATAAACTGGAACATCGCCAATGTGAAGACCTGTCCCTCCCAGTTGCCCCTCGGGACTGACGCCTACGGGAGAAACCTCCTGCAGATGATAATCCTGGCAATACCCATAGACATGCAGATCGCGTTCGAAGTCGTCGCGTCGGCCATTGTGATCGGGGTCGTCTTCGGGGGGCTTGCCGGTTATGCCGGAGGGTTCGTGGACGAGGTCATACTCAGGATCACCGATGTCTTCCTCGCGATTCCGGGGATCCTGCTCGCGATCGTCCTGATCGTCGTCCTCGGGAGGTCGTTACCCACGCTGACCCTGGCAATATTGATCACGTGGTGGCCGTACTATGTGAGGCTCATGCGGTCGCAAATCCTTTCGGAGAAGGAGAAGCCCTACGTCGAGAGGCTCCGCGCCATGGGTGCGGGGGGTCCAAGGATCCTCTACCTGCACATAGTGCGGAACGCGATCTACCCGATACTTGTCCAGGCCACCCTTGACGTCGGCTCGGTCATCCTGACAGTCTCCGCGCTCACATTCATCGGGCTCACCCCGAACCCGCTCCTGCCGGAGCTCGGGAACTTGGCAAGCCAAGGCATAGCTAACATCTTCACAGCTCCATGGTTGATCCTCTTCCCCGGTCTCACGATCCTATTGATTTCGCTCGGCTTCAACCTCCTTGGGGACGGGATAAGGGACGTCTTCGACCCCAAGTTGAGGAGATGACCACCATGCAAAAGAGCTCAGCCGAAGAGATACTGAAGATCACCAACCTCAGAGTATCCTTCAACACCTATGCTGGCCAGGTGAAGGCCCTGGACGGGGTCGAACTCACGATGAGGAAGGGCGAAGTGTTGGGCCTTGTGGGGGAGAGCGGCTGTGGCAAATCTGTGACTGCGCTAAGCATCGTGGGCCTGCTCCCCCAGAACGCCAAGATACTCGGTGGGAGCGTGCTTCTAAATGGAAAGGAGGTCCTCGGGATGTCAAAGAAGGACCTCGAGACGGCCCGGCTCACAGAGGTCGCCATCATCTTCCAGGATCCGATGACGTTCCTCAACCCTGTACTCTCGATCGGCTCTCAGATCACGGAAATCATATCCGCCCGGCCCGAGCTCTTTACGGAGAAGCTTGTCAAGCACAGGCTTGGCCAGATCGGGGAAGGGACGGACGTCTCGGCAGGCCTCGATTCCGAAAGGTCCCACCTGGAGGGCGCACTCAAGAGAGGGAACCTGGGTAAGAAGGAGTTCAACCGCCTGGCAAAGGTCTACGCAGTTTCTGTCCTCGAGTCGGTGAGGCTCCCTGAACCAGTGAAGGTCCTCAAGATGTTCCCATTCGAGCTCTCGGGAGGCATGAGGCAAAGAGTCCTTATCGCGATGTCCCTCGTCAGAAGGCCTAAGCTGATCCTGGCTGACGAAATAACCACGGCCCTCGACGTCACCGTCCAGGCTCAGGTCCTGCAGTTGCTAAGGGCGCTGAGGCAAGAAATCGACGTTTCCGTCCTCCTCATCACCCACGACCTGGCTGTGGCGGCAGAGCTCTGCGACAGGGTCGCGGTGATGTACGCCGGCAACGTCGTCGAGGTCGCCGATGTCAGGGAGCTGTTCAGGAACCCGTTGCACCCCTACACAATCGGCCTTCTTGCTTCTGTCCCCAGGGTCGACGTCAGTTCGGCTCCGCAGGAAGCAGCAATCAAAGGATCGGTCCCCGACCTGATTTATCCGCCCAGTGGCTGCCGCTTCCACCCCAGGTGCCCCCGGGCGTTCGAGAAATGCCCCCAGGTGAAGCCGCAGCTTATTGAAGCGAATCCCGGCCATCTGGTCTCCTGCCTGCTCTTCGAGGAGCGCTCCCCATGACCCAGACCGATTATCTGATTAGCGCTCAAAACGTCATGAAATGGTTCCCAGTTAGAGGAGGATTCTTGGGTCGAAGCTCAGCTCCGGTGAAGGCAGTCGACGGCGTCTCCTTGGGCATCCGAAGGGGGGAGACCTTCGGTCTCGTCGGAGAGTCGGGGTGCGGGAAGACGACGCTTGGGAGGTCCCTGATGAGACTGACCGACGTGACCGAGGGCCGGATTTTCTTCGAGGGGACTGAGATCACGAACGTTAGAGGCAGGCGCCTGAAGCCGTTCAGGCGGAAGATGCAGATGGTGTTCCAGGACCCCTACGCCTCGCTGGACCCACGACAGAGCATCAGATCGGCTTTGACAGAACCTATGAACCTACACCACGTGGTCTCCTCCAGAGACGAAGCGAACCGCTTCGCCACCGAACTGATCGAGCGAGTCGGGCTGAACCCGGACCACCTTGCACGATTTCCACACGAGTTCTCGGGCGGCCAGAGGCAGAGGGTGGCCATAGCCGCGGCCCTTGCCGTGAGGCCCACCTTCATCCTGCTGGACGAGCCCACCTCCTCCCTCGACGTTTCCGTCCAGGCTCAGATTCTGAGGCTGTTGAAGAAGCTCCAGAGCGAGCTGGGTCTGACGTATGTGTTCATCTCCCACAACCTGGCTGTCATTCGACAGATGTGCGACCGGACGGCGGTGATGTACTTGGGCAGAATAGTAGAGTTCGCAGACACCGGTATGCTCTTCGAAAATCCAAAGCACCCCTACACCAAGGCGCTTCTCTCGACGGTCCCCATCCCGGACCCTACGAAGAGGAAGGAGCTCAAAGTGCTGAAAGGAGATGTACCTAGCCCCACCGCGATTCCCTCAGGCTGCCGCTTCCGGAACAGGTGCGAGTTCGCGACCCAGAAATGCCAGTCCGAGTTTCCTCCGCTGGTCGAGACAGAACCGAATCATTGGATCGAGTGTCACTACGACATCGATTTCTCCAAGGGCCCTTGATTTGTGCGTTCAGTTTCTCCAAAAGGCTGCCGAAGAAAGGTAGAACCAACTATGGGTGACATCATGGAACCTCATTTTGATCTCATACCTTCCAATCCCCGTTACCTCAGCCTTCACAGATAAGGTAAAAGCGGACCCGCGATTCAAAGTGGGGAACACAAACGAGGTCTCACTCATGAAGTGGTTTCACGACGGCATGCACGAGTAGTTCAAAATGTGCCGCGGGTCGGATTTGAGCCCACAAACGTAGGTTCAAATGCTGATGGGACCACTCTATCGATGGTTTGAGGGAGGTTATTCAGGCTCAAACTCACAGAAGTGCCAAGAAATCGGCTTCCCGTGACACTCGCCTGATTAGAAGAACATCTGGACGCGTGCTATCTTTCCGTCCGAAATCCGGTAAACTACTGCCGCGCTTAGTTCAGAAGGATAACCTTTGAGATTGAAACCAGTAATGTATTCTTCATCGATGACATATTGTCCCGACAGTATTCTCTTTTTTATCTCCGCGTGAAGTTCTGGACTTTGGTCGAAGAGCCCCGCATAGAGTTGCCGCATGTCCTCATGCCCTTTGGTCATCTGATTTCCTTCCCCGTCTAGAATCACGATGTCAGGTGAGTAGAAACTGAGGAAACGTTCGAGGTTCCTTGCATTGTATGAATCCACCTGGGCCTGAACCACTTGCTCATTCGTAGACATAGGACCTGTTTGAGAGACGCGTCTCTCTTAACGATATTCTAAGTCTTTACCTGCATCGTCAGAACCCGATTAGATGTGCCGATAGTTTCATTGAGTTGGAACCAGCGATTTTGGTGGGGTTGGACAGAGTGATGAGGAGAACCTAATGCACTTTGCACGATTAACTTGGGTAAGGATTCGAACACGCAGGATGCACTTGATCCGCGACACGAATTGAAACCTGACTAACATTCATCAAGCAGAAAAGGCCTCTAGCTTTCCTTTCTTGTGCAGGACTAAAGGAGGGGGGTTTTGCAAAACGTGTAAAAGACCGGAGGACTCCGTCGCAAACCGAACCACAATGGTCTTTGGATTCGGAAAGAAGTTCAAGTGCGACACGTGCGGAGCGAAGTTCTCGACCGAGGCCGAACTCAAGGAGCACGCCAAGGTGCACATGAAGCCCATGGCCACGATGCCAGGCCAGGGCCCTGAGATGCAGGCGATGTCCTACAAGTGCAGCGCCTGCGGACTGAGTTTCGGCTCCCAGGCCGAACTGATGGACCACGACAAGAGAGCCCATCAGAAGATGGTGATATAGCGGCCCCGAACTGTTTCAGCCATGGCGCATGAAGACGTGGCCGAAGTCCGCGTTGGCCAGTCGGCACCCGACTTCGTGGCCCGAGGGTTGTCTGGAAACGAAATGCGACTGAGCGCCCTTGGCGGCAGGAAGGCGCTCCTTCTCTTCTACCGTGGAGGCTGGTGCCCTTTCTGCAATCAACAGTTGGCAGCGATTGCGAGGGACTATCACAAATTCCAGGAGCTGAATGCCACCATTGTGGCCGTCAGCGGCGAAGAAGCAGAGAAGGGAAGGGACTTTCTTCAGAAGCTGAGCCTTCCGTTCGTCCTTCTCAGCGATACCTCATTCAAGTCAATCGATTTGTACGGAATAAGGGACACGAACCTCTCCGAGAGGGTCAGGGCCATGGGGATAACCCAGCTCCCAAAACCCTCAGCGTTCATAATCGACGGAGCGGGAGTTGTGCGTTACAAGTACATCGGCAAGAACGCAGCCGACCGACCAAAGAACGAGGACTTGCTCAGAGCGCTCGGTGAGGCAGGCAAACCGTTGAAGACAAGCCCGGTGGCTGCTGAAGGTCCCGTGACCTCGGCTTTGACCTAGGACTCCCAGCTTATGTGAGGGTTCATCCAGGAAGAATTCATGGCGCGGCCTCCGAACTATAGTCAGGCGAGCAGCGCGGATGAACCGAATCCGGCTGAGTCCTGTCTTAGCTGCAGATACGTCAGGCACAACAGATGCCACGCCTACTGCGTTCTTCATGCCACGAGCGTGAACCCTTGGTTCATCTGCGACGACTGGATGTCTTGGAAAGCCTCACAGAATGTCGTTGTCCCAGTTGAGTGATACGAGCGCCAACCGAATCCTCAATTCGGGCAAAAACTTCAGATGCCGACAAGAGGAAGTGACCTCATGGGTGTCAGAATCTGACGCAGTCGAGAGGAAATCAGTCTGAGGGAAGCCCGTCTCGATTATAGAACCACTGCATCTTGGGAGGTTCGATGTTGTCCTGCCAGAGAAGCGCGATCAGTTCTCCCATGTGATAGAGCTGCTCCGTAAAGGACTGGAAAAGAGACTCCTCGACAGTCATCTCGAACGATTCGCCCGACGAGACCACGAAGTCGACTTTCCTAGAAAGTTCCGCGTCGTCGACTTTTAGCAGGTAGTTTCTCGTCCTTGCTTCTACTTCGGCTAGGTGATCCATGATCATCTTCATGTTCAGGTACTGTTCGGACTTCCTCTCCCTCCTGTACTCTTTTGATTTGTTCTTGATTACCCAGTTGACTATCCAGTCTTCGTTGTCTATGACATGAATCAGGATACTCTTCATGCTGTAATGACTCGCTTCCCTATTCCTTTCAACCTCGGACCACTCCAGTTCCCTCAGCTTGTCGGCAAATCTCCGCCTGACCCTAGACGAATACTCGTAGAGATCGACTACCCGCATGAGCCTGGATCCCTGGAAATCAGCTAAAAGATGTTTCAGCGGGAGGCGACCAAGAGGAAGAGGAGGCACAAGTGCGAAACGACATGAGCGACTGGGTGCCACTCCATAACAGCATCGGGGTCACCCACTCGTCTGGTGCCCTGCGGGGCGCGATGAATCCCATGACTCCCTAGCGGAGCCCGCGAAACACCACGAGCGGCGGCGTTCCGACTAAATAGCCCGGAGTGACGCACCGCTCTTGTGAAGGCGGTGGTCTTCGACGGGGCCCTGGCGTGCCGGGACGTCCCCGTCCCTCAGATCAAAAGCTGGGTCACCATGGCGGTGAAGAAGGCGGGGATCTGCGGGACTGACCTCGCCATAGCGTCGGGAGGCCTCCCTCGCCCGACGACCTCCCCGTTGACGCTCACTTTGACGATGTCCCCTTCGGCGACCCCTCCCTTGAAGTATCCCGCAGGGGTGATGAGGATCTGCTTCCTCGAAGGGAGAAGCACGCTGGCGTTTCCCCCAATCCCTGACACCAGTCCCCTCTCGTAAAGCCTCCTGATGGTGTGTGCCAGGTCGCGCTCTAACTTCCTGATGTCATCCATCGGCTACTTCCCAAGCCTGGCCAAGAGTCCGCCGCTTTTGTTCCGTTGTGCATCATGCTGCCAACGGATCTTCGCCTCTTCGCAGTCCCGCGGCGTAGCCCAGCCCCAGCCCTAACAGTGCTCCCCCTAGGTGGGCAATCCAGTCGACGTAGGAAAACAGGAAGCTGCTGATGATGAAGATGGCGGCGAACCACAGCATGAGGCCCGGGTCCAGCCTCCTGTTTGTGACGAAGTCGAAGGAAACGACACCCGCAAGGAGTCCGAAGATGCCCCCGGATGCGCCGAAGCTGACCACCCCCGGGCCGTTGGCCAGGCTGAGGACGTTGCCCGCGATTCCCGTGGCCAGGAAGACGGCGTAGTATTGCTTCCTGCTGTAGGTCAGAGAGAAGAGGCTATCCAGCCAGGCCAGTGCCATTGCATTGAACGCCACGTCGGTTAGCCCAAGCACGTTCGGTGGCGCCACGACGATCGACGTGGCCAACTGCCAGACCCACCCCGTCATCACCCGCCCATTGTCCTGAAGGAGGAGCGATGTCAGAGGCGTCCCATCTACACCCACGAAGGCGAGGGCGGTGCCTATGGCCAGTCCTCCCAGCACCACGTAGATCAGGTTTCTTCCCTGGTCGGAGAGTTCCAAGAAAGGAAGAAACCGCCCGGGCGTGTATAACGTTGCCCCTGCCTTTCAGGCCTCAGGAGGAGGAATGCGAAATTCCGGCTCTGTCAAGTTGATGGGCCACGCCTCAGGATTTTGTCCCTGTTAAGTGTCGGGCCGAAGAGGGGTAGGTGGCGACAAATGGTAAAGAAACATTTCAGAGTCATGGCAAGGGTCAGCAGTTCCAGTTCGAAGGCCGTCAAACCCGTTCTCAAGCAGGCTGTGGTGAAGGGCTCCGTCAAAGAAGCCGAAGGGGATTACATCGTCGAAGCAGAGATGGAGGGTGACAGCCCGAAGGAGCTGAACCGCGCTCTCCTTTCCGCGTCGAGGAGAGTCGAGAGGAAAACAAGGTTACGCGCTGAGTGGACTTCTGACGATGGAACGACACAGAGCTTCTTCGACTACGTCTTGAAGAAGACAACCAAAGCGAACGGCCCATCAACTTAACAACGCCGAAAATCCCAAGCCCTAAATATCTGCCAACTTTGATAGGAAGTATGGCACAATCAAGGCACGCCGCCGGAGCCGAAAAATCCCTCGTGGCTGATTTCCTGGAAGCACTCTCAGACAAGCACTCCCAAGTCGACATCAACCTCCAAGGCATGAGCGTCAGGTTTCCATCCACTGGAATCAGCATCGAGTTCGACGGGCTCATGACAGTCACAAGCCATGTCAGGGACATGACAGACGACGAGAAGAAGGCTTCAGCCAGCAGAAACGTCTCGATGATGGCGAAGAACTAGGCTGGGACGAGTCCTACCCGAGCGCCTTCATCAGCTTCCTCGCTTTCAGAGGGTTCATGCTGATCCGACCTGTAAGCCTAGACGTCCCCTTCCCCATGCTGAGCACCTTTTCACCCTCGGATTGTACAGTTAGTTTCCACCCATTCTGGGAAAGCGCGCCCGCGATGCGCAGCGGGCCTCTGACGGCGGCCAGGGTTCCTCCGCCCTGTCTGGCAAACTCCAATAAGTGAAGGCCGGCTTGTTTGGCTCCTTCGGCATCCACCTCCAGGACCTTCTCATCGGCGTCCATGCGAACGAGGGTTCGACCTCCGACGGTTATCGTCGCCTTTCCTTTTGAAACAACTGCCAGGAGGTCTAGTGCCGATGAAATGTCGTTCATCATTCAATTGACATGCCTTGCTGATTTAAGCTTCCTTGCTCTTCGACTAATGCGCGTCGCCAGATAGGCTGCCAGTCTCAGCGGAGACAGTCTCGGGCGCGGGCTTCTGTGCCGCCGCCCCATAAATCAAGACCGCCGCCCCCGCTGGAAGCAGTACAAAACCCGCCCAAAGTAGCCAAATTGAAAGTGAGAAAGCTTCGTTTACGGACATCGGAGGGCTTCCACCGACTGAGTTGTCGCCATAAACCAGGTTGGCGATGCTAGGACTACCTATGACCAAGGCATAACCCAAACCCAAAATGAAACCTCCGACAGCCATGAGCTTCGCTCTCAACTGACATGACCAGTAGCTGTGGCGTCTTAAGCCTACTCATCCCACTGGTCTGATGCTTGACGTATCTTCGCCCTCTCAAACTTTCAACCTTTCGTAGATTCTCATCATATGTTAGTGTAGATCAGGGCAATGTTCAGTGCTACTATGGCGCCTCCGACGGCCAGCGCCAGGATAATCGTCGGACGACGGTTCACGTACGAACCCATTATTTTCCTCTTGCTTGTGTACCATATCAAGGGGATCATGGGGAGAGGGATCAATAAACTCAGGAAGACCTGGCTGTAGAAGAGCAGCGCCAGCGGACTAAATCCCAGGAGAATGCAGGCCGTGGTAGGAAAAACGTTGATGCCCCGAGTGATAATTCTCCGCAGGTACGGGTTTATCTTGATTCCAAGTAGAGAGGTCATCAGTTCCTGCCCCGCCAAGGTCCCGACTACCGATGAGGCGATCCCAGAGCAAAGAAGGGTTATCGCGAAGACTATTGCGGCGAGAGAACCGAACAGAGGTATCAGCACGTCGTATGCGTCCTGTATCTGCGAGATGCTGGTATATCCGTGGCCATAGAAAGCGGCTGCGGCCATTACGAGAATCGCCACGTTGACGGCACCAGCAATCGTTAGGATGACGACGTTCTCCCGCAGATGAAGCCCGAGCAGCTTCTTCTTCGGGAGGGGCTCGTTCTCTTTGATTCCCCACCTGCCCAGCTTCTCCGATGTCAATGAAGAGTGGAGCCAGAGGACGTGAGGCATTACCGTGGCGCCGACTATCCCTACTACAACGAGGACTGTGCCGCCGGATATGGATGGCGAGACTGAGCCAATGACAAACTGGCCGAGATTCGGCCCGACCCTCAGGATCTCATAGAGGAATCCTGTGGCTATCACCGAAACGAAGAGCATGAAGAAGTACTCGACGACGCGGAAGCGGTTGCTCGTCAGCGCCAGGAGGATGATGACGTCCAACGCTCCGAAGATGCTCGCGTAGAGAAGGGGAATCCCGAAGAGGATGTTCAGCGCGATGACTGTTCCGAGATACTCGGCCAGATCCGTCGCCGCTATGGCGATTTCACCCGCAAACCAGTATGGGATGATGCGACTTCTGGTCTTCAGCGAGCCACGGAGTAGCTGAGCAAGGCTGTTTCCCGTCGCAATCCCGAGCTTCCCCGACAGGTACTGGAGCACCATTGCGAAGACGCTGGCCATCCAGACAGACCAGATCAGAGCGTAGTTGAACTGGGAGCCCCCTGCTATGTCCGTCCCGAAGTTCCCGGGGTCAATGTATGCTAGGCTCACTATCAGGGTCGGGCCCAGATATGTGAAGAAGTCACGGAGGGAGATGTGAGGGCTGTTCTTTTGTTGCTCCGTCACCTCAGGTTTCTGCACTTGTTCAGGCGGTCTGAGGCTTCTATCCGAGGCTCCATTCACTCCCTAATCAACTAGGGACAAATCGAGTGTATTTTAAACTTAGGTGAATCTAACATAGTTATCTGGTTCATCATTCTATAGACCCGCCTAGCTATTCGAGAACCTTTTTAATGAATGATGGCCTGCATCTGCGGAGGCGGGAATGGCTTGGCAAGAGCGGCCCAGATAGAGCAGCAAGAAGAGATGACAAGGCTGGAAGACTATCTTGAGGTAATCTACCATCTGACCCACGATAAGGGCTACGCGAGTACCGTCGAAATCGCAGAGAAGCTCGGAGTCAAGTCCCCCACGGTGTCGAGCATGCTGCAAAGACTTGCAGCAAGGGATTACCTAGTGCACGAGCGGTACAGAGGCATCAGGTTAACCGAAAAGGGCGAGAAGGTCGGAAAGTCCGTGATAGCGAGACACAGCATAATCTCAGAATTACTCTTGATGCTCGGTGTGGAAGATAAGGTAGCCTACCAAGACACGGAAGGGATAGAACATCACCTTCAACCCACAACCATCAAGAGGATAAGGGGACTGGTCGATTTTCTCCGGAAAGATCCGAAGCTGCTGCGCACAATACGAGAAAACATGGAAAAATAAAACTCCAGCCACGACGGTGCGACGGTCTCCTGTGCTCACAGGTAATCATGTAAGGAGGCGCAAATGTTGGGCCGAAAGGGACCCGCCGCTTGGAAAAGCGGGCCCGGAGGGATGCACTTGGACAATTAAGTTTTGAGAGCAGCCAACCGACCGGCTGTCTTTGTCCAAAACTGATCAAGTAACCTAGTTCTTACTAGCTAGTTCTAACTAAGGTGCCTAGGCTGTCTGATTTAGGGAAGGGGGTCTGGGGGGATACGGCGTTTTGGTCGGAGTTGAACCAGCGATTTTGGTGGGATTGAACGCCTCCACGCTTTCCTTAGCAACGAATGCGAGAATGACACCCGCTGCAACGTAATCCGCCCAACCAATTCCAAAAATGTAGTTGACGAGCAGACCTCCGAGTAGGGCGATGGACATCAGGAAACAAGTGGCTGACTGGACTGCATCCATTGAAAGAGGCGCACAATTCGTCTCTCTGCCGATCTTCCTTTTCTGAATCCAGAGGACTGGCATGATTATGACTGCTCCAAGGGCGACGGCGATACCCAGCGGGGAAGACTCGGGCTTGAATCCAGCGAAGTAGGAGTATAGTGCGCCTCCTCCGATTATGGGAACAAGGGAGACGAGGAGGAACTTGGTCAACCTCTCGGTCCTCTCACCGAGGCCGTTTGAACCAGTCGAATCGCTCCTTAGATGGAGCGTCACGGCCAGCCCAGACATGATTTCGATGAGACTGTCGCTCCCGAAGGCAAGCAGCGCAAGACTGCCCGAAAGCAACCCAATTCCGATTGAACCCACGACCTCGACAGCCATCCATCCGAGGCTGAAGTATTCCCACACGACGCCTTGGCGAATCCTCCCCAATCGCCATGCCACGTGAGTCGGCGAACAGCAACAGGAAGCGCAGTTGGTGCATTCGCTGGGGGTCACACAGTTCTCGCACGATGTTTCAGCGCACCCGCACGTGGTGCATACAGCACCGAATGGCATCAGGCGTCGCAGGTGATTGCTCGGCTTAAACGATTGCATCCGTCTTCTGAATCAGCGCTCGCTGTCTGGCCCGGTTTGCCCTCCGAGTCTTGACTAGGGTGTCAAGGCGTTGGTAGCGGGCCCGGTGGGTTTCGACACGTTTTTGTTTCGGGTCCCATTTTCGTTCACATCTTTCTTGGGCAACGTCACTGGACAACCGTCTATCGTCGTTCGGAATCGTGCCCAGCAATTATCTCCCTTATTTTGTCCATCAACGCTTCGGGGTGCTCTCCCTCGAACACGAATTTGTGTCTCCTGTCTTTCGCTGCAATGACCAACACGTTCCAGTTCCAAGGACCCTTTTCGATGGACACCTTCGTTATATCCTCCAAAGGAGTCTCTGCTGTGGCGTATCCTTTCTTCTTGAGCATCCCTCTCTCATACTCAAAGAATAAGCGTCTATTTGTTACGTAAAGCGTTCCGGGGTACTTGTCATCGTAACTCATCTCTCCTGACCAGACGAGTGTTTCTCCAGGACCATATGTTGGCATGCTACTGCGAACCTTGTTTGATTTGCTCTCTAATAGAGCTCCCGCTAAACAAAACAAACTTCGTCAGCCGAGCATAGGGCGGCCGAGCTCAGCCCTTGAGCCGCTGGACGGGAACCTGGATCTGGGTGTTCGCCCACGCCTTCTTGCTGCCCCACGGATCTCTCAGGTAGACCTCCCTGTAGGGCCCTGACTCTTTGTACTCCCCCGCCTTCGCGCGCTCCTTCAGGTAGTCCGTCAGGCCGTGGTAGATTACCCTCGGCGAGATCTTGTCCGGGTCGAAGGTCACGGTCGCGACTGTGGAGGGCGGCCAAGTCTTCAACACGATCCCCTTCCCGCCTCGGACAGCTCCCTTGCCCCGGATCTCCACCCCCATCTCCCATCGCCACTTCTCATCGGGCGTCTCGTCGTCCCCGAACTCCCTGAAGAACCACTTCCCCGTCCGGAGCCCCTTCTCCTTGGCCCAGGCCTGCACCTTCTCAAACTCGGCGCGGAGCGCCTTGTCTCCCGGCCACGCCCCCGTCAGCGTCCGGGTGGCAACCCTGTATTCAGGGACCTTGCGCATGGCGAAGTCGACGGTCATGGAACTCTGTCGAGGGTTCGGACCTCTTTAGTCTTCTGGGCATCCTTCCCCATCGCTAGACCTGATCTCGATAAAACGGCCAACCCACCTACATCATCGACCTCCACATCATCGCGCCGTTGGCGATCATCAGCGCCCCGACCAAGAACATTCCTGATGCGGGAAAGAGAGAGCCCTGAGCCATCGAAGTGATCCCCGCGTACATCGAAGCGCCGATTAAGAGCATCGCGGCCCCGTACACCAGCATGAGGGCGCCCATATCCCTCATCTCCGTTCCCTTTGACCATAAGGTCGCCAGGGCCGTGACGGCCAGAACCGCTCCCAGCGCGACGATGCCTACCCCCCAGACGGACCCAGACGCACTGTTCCCGGTGATTACGCCCATGCCAGGTTCCTCCATGCCAGAGTGGGTCAGGAGCAGGTACCCCGAGTAGAAGTCGAGGAGGGCGCCGGCGAACCCGAGGATCATACCGAAGAGCCTGGTCGCGTACCCGGTTGCACCGCTGGACATCTCCCCTTGCATCATCACATCCCCCTCCCGTCAGAAGGTCATCCTGAGCAGCATCACGAGCCCGGCGAGCTCGGTAGCGCCTATGACAGACAGATACGGCAGTGCGTCCAAGCCGAATAGCGGAGACATGGTCCCGTAGGCGAAGGCAGTAAGGAGATTCTGCAGCAGGAGCATCACGGCGAAGAAGATCAGCCCCAGGGAATAGGAAGCGCGGGACCTGAGGAATATCCTCGCGTAGAGGTAGACCAGCCCAAGAAGTATCACCGAGTTGACGCTGGCGATGCCGATGGCGGTGTACATCAGGGTCTCCATTTCTACAAGGGCTCGAACCGCCTGGCGCGTATAACCCTTCTTCGAAATCTCTTAACTGAGCAGTCTGGTCGGGTCTCATCCAAATGACCGACGACCCCGACCTGCGCCGACTGCTATGGTATCTTCTGGGGGCGACGCGTGGCGCGGAGAACAGGGTCAAGATAATTCGAGCAATAAGAGAGCGCCCCAGGAACCTGAACCAGCTCGCCACGGACCTAGGCTTCCAGTACACTCTGATCCAGCACCATGTGGGGGTGCTGAAGCGCAACTCCCTCGTCTCCGCTGTGGGGGAACACTACGGGATGACATACTTCCTCACCCCGTGGCTGGACGCCCATTTCGAAGTGTTCGAAGCAGTGGCCCGGGAATTGAAGCTCTAGGCTTGATTACCAAGAGAATCACAACACATTCAGAGCCAATCTCGAATTACCGCTAAATACCCAATCAGGACGGTTTGCCTCAATGAAAGTCCGTACTGGTGTATCCACCACCGTCTTCGCTGGAACGTCTGTGGTCCTTCTGATCATTGCGGGGATCGGTTTCGGCCTTTACCTCGCAAATTCATCGTCGACCCACACCACGACGGACAACATGACCGAGACGTCGACGAGCACAATGACTGAGACGACGAACGGCACCGACGCGATACAGTTCACGCCCGCGACCGGCGCGATGATACACAGCGCTTGGCTTCTGATCGAGCCCGCAGGGATGGACGAATACGCCGTATCTGTTCACGCCGAGGGGCTGGAGAGCACCCAGAGCGCAGGGAGCGACTACATCATAGAGGGTGCCCAATCCTCTGGCTCCATGGCGGTCGTCCCCATAGGGCCAAACGCGACAGCTTCCGAGTTTGAGACAAGCAGCACCGGCGTGGGGAACTTCTTCGTCCTTCTTGGCCAGAACCCCTTCTCGTCCTTCGAGAACGTCCAGATAGTGTACCTCCCTGGCATGCAGATGACCAACGCCACGGTCGTAGCGACCGCTTCCCTTTCAATGACGTCGGGCTGAAATGGGGTGGCGGAGCCCTCGAGGCCTGGTTATCAGTCAGTGAACAGATGAGGGAATCGAGTTGAAACTAAGACGGGCTCTGACCCTGTTCCTGCTGGGTTCGCTGGCAGGTCTGGTGGCGCTTGCCTTCAACTTCCTCTTCCGCCTGGGCGGGATTGCAGCCTTCCCTCCAGAGTCGGCGCTCACCGCCTTCCTGGGGGTGATACCCGCTTCCATTGAGGAGCCGATGGTCCAGCAGTTCGGGGACTTTGCAGGGCAGCTGGGGCTTTTCATTGCAACCCTGATCGCGGCGGCGGCGTATGGGATCATCCTCCTCGTCTACGACAGGTTCGGGGCGAAGAGAGCAGCGTCCCTTGGTCTTGGCAGGTTCGAAGGCCTGCTTGCGCTGGGGCTCGTCCCGTGGCTGCTCTTCGGCCTGGTCCTCTTTCCCCTAGGAGGGGACGCAGTCTTCGGCACAGCATCCCCGTTCGCCTCGTCTTCCCAGGTCTGGGCGTTCCCCCTCACGCTCCTGCTCACCCAAGGCATATTCGCCTGGGTCCTGTCGCTCAAGTACCGGCCTTCTATACCTGGTTCGGCCCCCAGAAGGAAGTTCGTCATCGGCCAGGGCGTCAGGGGGAGAGACGTCAGCAGGAGGGAGTTCGTCGAGATGGGGGTTATCGGATTCTTCGCTGCCGTCGGGGCCGTGGTGGGGCTGACCAGCCTTGGCTCTCTCTTCTCGACCCCGGTCCAGGCCACGGGCGGGAGCCAGCCCATCGACTTGCAGGATGCCCCGGCCATATTCAGCGACCCGAGGCTGGCGACCTTGGTGGGGTCCGAGTTGACCCCGGCCGACAACTTCTATCGCGTCGCCATAGACGTCATAGACCCCACGGTGGGCGCCTCCGGCTGGTCCCTGATGGTGGACGGCATGGTCAACACACCCAAGAGCTACTCGCTTCAGGACGTCCAGGCCCTTCCCCAGGTCAGCGAGTACTCCACCTTCGAGTGCGTGAGCAACATGGTCAATGGGAACCTGATTAGCAACGCGAAATGGACGGGGGTGAAGATCTCCGACCTACTCGCGGACGCAGGAGGGGTCCAAGGTGGCTCCACCTACCTCGTCTTCTATTCCGTGGACGGCTACAGCGTGGGGATTCCCCTGGCCAAGGCGATGATGGACGACAGCTTTCTGGCCTACACTATGAACGACCAGCCGCTTCCGGTGAAGCACGGCTACCCGCTGCGTGCCGTCATCCCCGGGTACTATGGGATGATGAGCCCGAAGTGGATCAACAGGATATCGGTCGTCCCTTCGGTCTATGACGGCTATTGGCAAACGAGGGGATGGACCAACAACGCGACGGTCTACACGGAGACCTTCATAGTCGTCCCGTCGGCGTCCACCCTCAGTCTGTCCCAGAACGGCGGCTCGATCGTAGTAGCTGGCTACGCCTTCGCGGGGGACAGGGGGATATCAAAGGTCGAAGTGAGCTTTGACAACGGCAAGACTTGGCAGGTGGCCGAGCTCAAGAAGCCGTTATCCAACCTGACATGGGCGCTCTGGGCCTACGAGTGGCAGCCCCCTGCCGCAGGGGAGTACCAGATCGTGGCCAGGGCGACAGACGGCAACGGCCTGGTACAGACGTCGGTGGCCGCGGACACGTTCCCCAACGGGGCGACGGGATACGTCACCGCCCTGCTGGAAGTCACAAACTAGCCAGGCATGACTGGTTCAACCTTTTACGCCGAACTCGAGGGCGTCCATCAATTGTTGATTGAATCCCTTCCGAAGAGGTGAATGAGCTGAGCAAGTCGGGATGGGCAGCCGCGAGGCAGCCACGACAAAATGGATCGCCACCAGAAACTCGCCAATCCTTAACTAACGCGACTCGGCAAATTTAACTCCGATGACCGACCTAATGATCGAATTCGCCTGCGGAAACCCCGAAATCCGAGCAGAGGAGTTTCAACACCATCTTATCGGCAGAAAGATAACGACAACCAAGGTCCAGCCAGAGGCGAAAGAAAACGAAATCTGGCTCGCTTTCCCGAACGTTCAGAGTAGCATGATCGACAGGGTCATTCGTGAAGCGCATCCCTGGTGCCTGGACCGAGGACTGAGCCTGATGCGGAGCTCCAATGAGGGTGGGACTTCCCAAGCCACCGTGCTACTTATCGCTGACCTCAACAGGGTAGTAGAGTAGTCGTCTGGTTCCCTGAGGAGGCGCAGTGAACCTGCGCACGGCGACAAGACTTTCGGAACGACTTTTATCGTCACGCTCCGCAAGCGAAGGCATGCCCCTAGAAGAAAGCGAGGTCGAACCGACCCAAGATATACACCCCATTCTTCAGAAGATGGAGCACGATAAGTTCTACAGGCTCACCGAGCTGTATGAGATGACCTACGGCAAGGAGTTCTTCCTGGACTTCCAGCGAAACGATGAAAACAAGACCCTGTGGCTCTTCGTGGCGAAAGTCCTGAACCTGCAGACCTACCTTGAAGTCCTAGTGATCCTGGGCAGGCTCAAGACGGGAAGGAGAAAGGGGGAGGAAGAAGAGGAAGTCAACATCGAAGGTCACAAGGTCCTGGGCGGCCCGGTAGTATACTATGCTAGGAAGTAGCCAATGAACTCAGGCCGACCCTAAGAGATCTGGTCAAGACACGAATTGAGACCTGACTAAAACTCATCAAGCAGAAAAAGAGCCACTAGCTTTCCTTGCTTGGGCAGGACTTAAGGAGGGGGTGGGCCGAGTTCAGCCCACTATGGATTGGATTTCTTTGGCAATCGTTCCTTCCACATGCGTAGTCCAGAGCATCTCCGGGACGTCCACCGCAATGAAGAGGAGTGACAGGAGGAGCGCCTCTACCGCTGCGACGCCGATGTTCTGGATCCACTTCCCGATGCCGATGTGGACTGTGAAGTCGTTCGGCTGCCCGCTCACCACCAAGGTGAAGCACCTGTCAGCGGCGACTATGTCGCGCAATATGCCTGCCTTCTGCGCCTGAATGATGTTCCCGATTGGCGCGACCTTGGACTGGGTCTTGTAGCCCTCTGCTTTGAGTTGCTGCTCGATAAGTTGGGCCACTTGGGCCGGGTCCTTCCCTTTGTTCTGGAAGCGAAGTATCTTTTCGGAAACCAATTTTCCCAACCCCGAGTCTTCGGGGGCTCATAAAAGGACCACGGTGCTGCCAGGAACCAGGAAGGACTCGCCGGAGAGAGAATGAGGAATTAGACGGAAGTCTCAACCGTATTCTGAGGGCGCGAATGCCTTATGTATCACCAGCGATACTTTCGTTCAGGTGAATCGTGTAATGCCAAGAAAAACGGTTACCGAAGAAGAACGCGCCCAGTTCAGGAAGGCCATGAACGATATGGTCAAGGCCCGCCTGGAGATGTTCGCAGTTAACGCCGCCAGGTACGCCGAAGTACTCGGGGAGTTTAGGGCCGCCCTTGAGAAGTCAGGGTTCGAAAAGGCCGAAGCCATGCAAATCGTCCTCAAAGTGGCCGAGCAGCCGGGTCCTCGGCCGATGTTCGCGGGAGGACACTTCGGCCACTGGCAAAAGCGCTGAGTGTCCGAGACCGACTGGCGAAATATACCATAACGGCTACGGCCAACCATGATGTCCGCGCTGATTTGGACTCCCCCATATTCAGGGAACAGGACCATGTCCGTGGTTGTCCTCTTCCTCGAATGCAAGAAGACCACGCATTCAGATGGACGTCGGAAGCAGGTCCGCTAACTCTAGCTGACCCTTCTCGACACGTCTGCCCACCTGAAGTAGGCGAGCGCGACTGATGCAGCCACTACGAAATAAATCGCCACCAGCAGCGCCCCGGAGGCCTCCGGAAGGGTCCCCCCGGCGGGACCGAGAATCAGCTGGAAGAGCTTCGCCGTGGAACCGGGGAGGAGGGGCTGAGCGTACTGGGGCGGGATGGACCCCGATATCGTTGTGGGCAGGTACATATGGATATTCAGGTAGAGGGCCTTCCCTGTCAGCCCGTAGGCTATCGAAAGGTACGTCCCAACTATCTGGCTCGAAACGATGAGGGCCGACGACAGAATGTAGGCGAGAGAGGAGCGCCTGACCAGCTCGCCGACCATGAACGCGACCGTGAAGAACAGCGTCGACGCGTATATCTCCGCCAGCACGATCCCGGGCACAATTTCGAGCCCCGCCTGGGCCCCATAGGTCAGGCTCGCGGCGAGGACGCTCAGCCCCGCGTTCAGGACGATCAATGAGGCGAGGAGGAAGTACCCGCCGAGGAACTTGCCCACGAAGAACTCCGTCCTACTGACGGGCTTCGCCAGGAGGAGCTCCGCCGTGCCAGCTTCGTACTCCTCTGACATGGCCCCTGCGGCGATCAGTATGGCGACGAACTGGATGAACAGGGCGAAGGGCGCGATCACCCCCGCGACCCAGAGGTAGGGGAAGAGGTCCGAAGGTATCAACGATGTCCCGGTGGTCGACAGTATGTAGTAGGGGACGGTGTCCAGCAGGACGATGAACGCCACCATGGCGATGACCTTCTTCCTGGCGAGGGCCCTCCTGACCTCGTAGGCCCCGAAGGCGTAGACCCTACTCGGCCTTATTCCCACTGCTCTTCACCGCCTCGATGTACGCCTTCTCGAGCATCCTGTCGCCAGTGCGCATGGCGAGCAGCTCCGCCCCCGAATCCACGATCGTCCTGGCGATTTCAGGCCTTACCTCGGCCCCGGATCTGACCCTCACCTCCAGCCCCCCCGGGACCTCCTTGAGCCCCATCACGCCTTCGACCTTCCTCACCGACTCGATTACCCCCGCCTGCAGGCCCCTCGCCTCCACGATGACTTCGTCCGCACCCAGCACCTGTTCCACCATTTCTCTTACCGTCCCGCTGAAGAGGACTTTCCCGCTGTGGATGAGCCCAACAGAGGAGCAGAGGTCCTCGACCTCGGACATCATGTGGGAAGACATCAGTATCGTCCCTCCATCCCGGGCGTACTTCCTAAACACCTCGCGCAGGTGCGCCGTCCCGGCCGGGTCCAAACCGATCGTCGGTTCGTCCATCACCATCACTTCGGGCGTGCCGAGCATCGCCTGTGCCACGCCCAGCCTCTGGACCATGCCCTTGCTCAGCTTCCCCACTTTCGTGTCCCCGTACTCGATGATCCCCACTTCCTCGAGCACCCGGTCCGCCTCCTCCTTTGCCCCGGCCCTCAGCCCCAGCTCCGCAGCTGTCAGCGACAGGACCTCCCTCGGGGTAAGGAACGCCTGGATGTTCGGGAGCTCAGGGGAGTATCCTACTCTCGTCAGCGCCTCGACATGTTTGCGGATGGGGTCCATGCCCCTTAGCCTGACATTCCCGGCCGACGGCTTAGCCAGCCCCAGGAGCATCCTGATGCAGGTGGTCTTGCCAGAGCCGTTTGGGCCCAGGAAGCCGAATATCTCACCCTTGCCAACTGAAAACTGGACGGGGCCTATCTTCTTCTCTCCGTAGAGTTTGACCGCTCCGGAGAACTCTATGACTGGCGCGCTCAACTCAGCGCACTTCAGTCGACCCAGTGAGACGGTTTCTGCTCCTGTTTCTGGACCTTCTTGTCCCTGCGCCGCACCAGGAATGCCGCGGCTATTGCGACCCCTCCCACCCCCACCCCGGCGCCCACATAGGCCGCCGTGGGAACTGCGGTAGAGGACTGGCTGAGCTGAAGATCGGTCGCTACAAGGACGGCCTGTACGCTGACCATGCCGTTCCCAGCCGCTGCAGAGTAGACGAGAGACGATGGGAAGGTCTCCAGCGTCCCGTTCAAACGAAGATTCATGCCTTTGTACGACCCCGAAACGGCGAAGGAGAAGGCATTCAGAGTGTACTGGCTGCCTTGGAATGTCACACGAGTTGTGCCTGCGGCAGAGAAGTTCACATTAACATTGGTTGTCGTGCCGTTGCTGTAATCAAGCGCCTGTGACGCGAGGCTCGATAGGAACGGGAAGTAATTGGTCGTCGCGTTCACAAGCTTGGAATAGGTAAGGTTCTGCTGGCTCCCGACCAGCTGTAGGACCAGGTCCGAAAAGCCAAGCTTGGCCGACTGCCCTACGGTCTCGTTCACCAACATGGAATGCTGACCCGTCGGGAGCGTAGCTTCCACCTTGTAGGTTGCGAATCCCAGCTCCGGCTGAGATGCTTCTGCCGAGGCGGTCACGAGCAGGACTGCCAACGCCAATCCCACGGCTAGGACGCCGACCTTGTTCACAGGTCGAACCAGCCCTCGTTCGATATAAAGCCAGCCTTCGGCAACCATCTCCCCTGCCGAGCTCCTGTGTTGTGATGAACACCATAGAGTTCAATCCAAGTCGTGCCTGTGGCCGCTCTGAATTGTCGTCCCCTTCCAAAGTGGGTATTCACTTGATTTCAGTCCGAATATCTTTGGCTTCTTGCACTTTCGCCTTATCTAGTTCAACCTGCAATGGGTGGTCTCGTGTCGGTCAAACCTGGTGATTACATTGACATCATGGCCTCTGCTTCCGGTTTGAGGTGGAAGCACCCGAAGGACGAGCCGGAGGGGGTCCTGGAAGCTCTACTGCAAAGGCATAGAGACGGGAGCTACACGCATCTGATCCAGGTGAAGGCAGGGACGAAGTTCCCGCGGGCAGTCGTCCACGACTTCTACGAAGAGGCCTATTATGTTCAAGGGGAGATGTTCAACACGAAGACCAGGAGGAGAATCAAGGGCGGCTCCTACGTCTTCCACAAGCCAGGCGAAGAGCACGGACCATTTCGATGCCTGAAGAAATGTTTGATCTTAGAGTTCAGATATTACAAGTAACGCTTCATTTGTTTGCGCCCGTAGATTAATCACGGATGAAATTCCCTGACTGAGGAGCAATCAACCCTTAGAGAGGTGTGCCGCGGGTCGGATTAGCACCCGCGAGTTAAATGCCAGTGCTCAGGAAGGGAAGAATTAACACCAGATTCCGCACGATTACGCGTTTCCCAAGCCTTCCGAAGCGGTATTACCCTGGAAGCTCATTTAACAGTTTCCTGATTTCACTTAGGGCCTTCGCGATGCGCCCCGCATCGCCTTGTTTGGAAGCGAAGGCGGCCTTGAACTGGCTTTCAAATTGGCCGTCACCCAGAATTCCGATCTCCTTCTTCAGTTGAGTAATCAGTTTCTCACGAACACCCCTGTTGCTCAGCTCCTTGACTTTCTCCCAATCAGCATCTCTCGTCAGCATCACAATGTCCCTTAAGTCGGTGTCCCTTCCTGAGTGCAGTTTCATTGAAATCAGGAGGTCCCTCGAGGCGACGTTCGAAAGAACCGACCCGTTCACACCTGTTACACGAAGCTCCCGAGACGTCTTAGCATACTCTTCCTCCTTCCAGACAGCTTCGGTTTGGCGACACCTAACTCCGTCAACCAACATATCCACGTAGACCTTCTCTCCTCCCACCTTCTTGACGAACCTATGCGTCTCTAATCCCTCAATTCCCTTGAGATAGGCCGTCCCCTCGTTTGTGTATCCTTGATCATCGAGAATCGATGAGAGTCGCTTGAGTTGTGAGCGGGTGACAACCAAGTCGCAATCAACCGAATACCGCGGAAGGGTCGAATAGGCATTGACCGCATAGCCGCCCACCAGGGTGAACTTCTCTCCCGACTGACGAATGGTCTGCAGCGTCTTCAGGACTTCAGCTTCCCTGGCGACAAGGCTCTGTCCGCTCATGGAGCTGTCCGAGGGTTCTCGTATTCGGCGTTCAGACCGAGGCTGTACTCCTTGTCGAGCATCTCCAACGCCGGAGCGTACGTGTACGGATTGTTCCGGCAATATTCAACGACTTTATCAAGCGGGTCAGCGTTCAACCCGTTGACGACTGCGTATTCGACCCCGACCGTCGGGCTGAGCACAAAGTAAATGCCGTAGAGTGTTTCTATCGGTTTTGAGCCCTCGACGACACACTTCTTCCCATTGAACAGAAGGTAACTCTTCCATTTCTCGATGTCTGTCTCGTTGACCTTGATGTATATCGGATAGGATCCAAAGAAACGGTTTGCATTGTACCCGCCCTTTGTCCACACAAACACTCCATCCACGTTGGTCAGAGCGTAGGGTAATCCAGATCTTCTCAAGAGGTCATATGCGTCGCCGACATCATACCGTGAGCTCAGGTAGCTCTCGGGGCTGTTGACTCTGTACCTTCCCCGATCTGTCCGTTCTAAGAAACCTTTCTTCGCCATGTCGTACAGGACCTTAGACGGGTCGGGACTGGAGAAGGCACTGACGAAGTCTTCCGTCGAAAACTCGGACTTCCAGTTTCCCAGAATCGCCCAGAGTTCATAATATGACATATTAATTACCATAGTAGTAATCAATATATAAGTATATCACACAACTGACGTGTTAAGGAATACTTAAATAACATTCTTCCACTTAGGTAGAAGAAAGTGCCATGAACTACAAATCGATAAAGGTGTCAGATGAAGAATACCAAATGATACAGAAAGCGAGAACCGAACTCGCGAACAGGGGACTACGATCTCTGGACGGACATCCCCAAGTGAAGAACAACGCTCCTTCTGACTTGACGAATTTCGCTTTGGGCGCCATAGTTGGCCTAGGCGCCGCGGCTTTGCTGGCTCTCTTGGTCGGAGGCGATGATCAATAACCGCGATACTCTATCAAGGACGACCGATAGATCTCGTTCGGCTTCGGATTGGGGAAGAACTCAAATTGTCGAAGCGGCATACAGTCCTCGGACCCGAATTCGAAAAAACAATCCTAGGCGACTTGAAGGGGGCGAGGACACAGTATAGAGGTCCGATGAATTCTCACCTTCGGGACTACGGCGAAGACTACACTCTGCATATGGACAGAGTTGACCCTCGAACGGACCCAATCGGTCATCTGTTCGAAGATGCTCCAGATGAGCTTGCGAACCTTACCGTAGCAGGGATCTGTGCTTATGGAGCAGGGAGAACCGCATACGAAGCTTCCCGGGGTTCCGACAATGCCTTGGTGAATTCGGTCTTAGCTGCAGGGTTCGCTGGTCTGGCCGGGTATGCTGTGTCCAAAGTAGTTACGAGCCTGTTGAAGGATTAGAATCCTGCCACGAATACAATGAGACCCTCGGGAAACGCGGGTCAGATAGACAAGTGCGGGGCCGAATGCCGCCCGTAATCGCTCATGCTTCAGCAGATTCCACAGAGTTCTTCATCCCTTAAAGTAAGTATTCCACAGCCTCTGGAGGACAGATGATTGGACGACAATAGTACCCGGGTTGCTGAATTGAAACATATGGTGAAGAGATTCAGCGAAGAACGCGATTGGGATCAGTTTCACAATGCCAAAGACTTGGCCATAGGCATAGTGACAGAGGCATCGGAGCTCCTCGAGGGGTTCCGATTCAAGTCGAACGGCGAGATAGAGGAAATGTTCAAAGACAAATCACAATCTAAGAACATTCGGGACGAGCTGGCTGACATCATTTACTTCGCGGTGAGATTTGCGCAGCGTTACAACATCGACATCTCGAAATCGCTTGAGGACAAGATCAAGGAAAACGCGAGAAGGTATCCGATAGAGAGAGCAAAGGGTTCTAACAAGAAGTACACTGAATTCGCGCCATGAAGCTCTATACGGGCACTTCTGAACAATTCATTCAGGACATGCTTGAGAATAAGCTCGCCGACAAACTAAGACAGGCCTACGAGAGCTACTACTACCGCCTTGCGGGGCAGCAGGAGATCGTCTCTTGGACCAATTCGCTTCAGTTTGTCAAGAATGTCATCGAGTACGCATCTCTCAAGGACAACATGATCGTCGTGGAGTACGAGCTACCTTACTCGAATCGCCGCATTGACTGTCTATTGTTTGGCCAGGGATCGAACAAGTCGTCGAACGCTGTTATCGTAGAGCTGAAACAGTGGTCAAAGGTTGAGAACTGTGACCTAGAGAACGAGGTTCTGACATTCACCGGTGGAGCGAACAGGTTCGAGGCCCATCCCTCCTTCCAAGCCCAAGGTTACTATTCCTACCTGAAAGACTTCGTCGAAGTCTTTGGGAACGACACAGTCAAACTATCCGCAATCAGCTACTGTCACAACTACTCCCGGAGCTCCGACGTCATGTTCGGCCCCAAGTTTCAGGCAATAATGAAGGACTTCCCCTTGTTTGCAAAGGAAGACGTACCGGCATTGGCAACCTATCTGAAGGCGAGGCTGTCGTCAGGCCATGGCCTGGAGGTCTTCAACAGATTCTCGAGCAGTCCGGTAGGCCCAACAAAGAAGCTCCTCGAGCACACCTCTAGCATGATCAAAGGCCAGAAAGTCTTCAACCTGCTCGAGGACCAGCTCGCCGCGTACTACGCGATTCTAGACCGGGCCAAGAAAGCCACCAAGCTGAAATCGAAATGTGTAATTATCGTTGGCGGAGGTCCGGGCACCGGTAAATCGGTCATTGCCCTGAACGTGATTGCCGAGCTACTGTCCAAGGGCCAGACGGTGTTCCACGCCACTGGCTCAGCGGCTTTCACGAGCACTCTTCGCAAGATTGTAGGCAGCAGGGCGGCTAGCATGTTCAAGTACTTCATCAGCTTCACGAACGTGAAGGAGAACTCCATAGACGTCCTCGTATGCGACGAGGCACACAGAATCAGGGCAAAGAGCGTTAGCAGGTTCACGCCCAAGGCGGAGAGGACAAATAAACCGCAGGTGGAAGAGCTCATGGAGGCTGCGAAGGTTTCCGTATTCTTCATCGACGACTACCAAGTAGTGAGGCCTTACGAGCAGGGGAGCACTGATTTGATAAGAGAGACCGCAGCCAAATACGGGGCGGAGCTCTTTGAATTCGAGCTGAAGACCCAGTTCCGATGCAGCGGCTCCGACGGCTACCTCAACTGGCTGGATAATGCTCTAGGGATACGCGAGACCGCCAATCTGATGCTGACTGAGAAGGAGAAGATGGATTTCAGAATCCTTTCGAGCCCCCAGGCACTATTCGAAGAAATCAGGAAGAAGAACGAAATGACTCCGAATTCGGCGAGGATGGCGGCAGGCTTCTGCTGGCCCTGGAGCAATCCTAACCCCGATGGTTCGCTGAAGGAGGATGTTGTGATTGGCGACTTCAGGATGACTTGGGAGGCGAAGAACGACATGAAAATAGCTCCTGGCATCCCTCCAGCCAAGCTCTGGGCGTACGATCCCAACGGCGTCAGCCAGATGGGAAGTATCTACACAATTCAGGGCTTCGAATTTGACTATGTCGGAGTGATTTTCGGAGACGACTTGGCATGGGATCCTACCAGGAGGACTTGGGTCGGGAAGCCGGAGAACTCATCTGATGCTGCGGTGAAGAGAGACAAGCAGAACTTCGTAAGATATGCCAGGAACGCTTACCGGGTGCTCCTCACAAGAGGGATGATAGGCTGCTACGTCTATTTCATGAACAAAGACACGGAGAACTACTTCCGTTCCTTGATTCAGCCGAACTCGGGTTCCAAATCCGCATCGAATCTGAACTGAATGGCAGCACTCTCCTCTTCAGACAGATCTAGGAATTTGTGGGGGCCGTTCACGTTTCTCAGTTGGCCTAGCCTCAAGTCGAAGTAATACTGCTTCTTTCTCACAATTACTACAGGTAGTATTCTGGGAGATGCCACTACTCAGTATGCTGTAGAGATAGATAACCACCAACCTGTTGCGAGGTTCAACACCAATGGAGCTGGACGAGGTCGCAATACCCTTCGCAATCACGAGCTGCGGGTTGGATTAGCGTCGCCGAGCTAAATGCCATATCACTTTAGAAGGCGGCAATTGGCATCATTTCTCGTACGGTCTGTTCCTTGCGTGCAGGTTCCACGTTGCGCGTTAAGACTCACCTAGAACAAACAAACAAACAAACAGCCATACACCCCCTCCGCCTCCACGTAATCAACTACAGAATACCAGGGCCTCCGGACTTGTTCTCCCCACGGTCAGAATTGGAAAAGGGGGCACTTCTCAAATGTTCTCGAGGCGAATTACTAGTCCGAGCGCCGGCACGTCAGAGCAATACTTGAGTCCGTTAAACCCAGACCACGGATTATCACTCTTACCTATGGGCTTTCGAAAGTGGCCGGGTAGTATGCGACGGCAACACTTAGTTGCGAGCAGGGGAAAGCCCCTGCAAATGAGCGAACCGAATTCGAAGTGGGTCGAGCCAGCTGGGAGGAATTGGCTTATGGCGGAGTTATTTCAGGCGGGGTTGGATGTGGCCCGCCCAGAACTCGATTGGGGAATCGACCTAATTGCGTTTCGCCACCTCGACGCAAAACGATCCTATCTTCCCATCCAGATAAAAGCCGCGGCAGTCGCTTCTTTCAGCCTTGATTCAAAATATGAGAGGATCCCCGGACTGATTCTCGCCTACATCTGGGGTCTAAAGGACTACGCACACACGAAGTGCTTCGCCTTGAACTACGCTCAGGCTTTCCAAATCATGAAGGAGAGGGGTCACACGCAGACCGACTCTTGGAGGAAGGGCAGCTATTCCACAACGACCCCTTCAACTGAAGAACGCGTCCTCCTCGCTCGTTATGAGATGAACCCCAAAAGGTGGCATCGACTATTTGGCGAATCGTCCATTTCTCGTCAGCATAAGTGACCGGGACCTCCTATAGTGCGCCAATTCCCAATTCCTGCGATGTACCGGAGTAGTGCCGAAAAGGGGCACCTGAGGCCAGAAAACACAATCTCGGGCGCGCATAGCGACCGGATACTGCAGGTTCTTGGAGTTTACCAACAGGTAACGCCCCTTCAGTTTCCTTCTCTGCACCTTCGCCGATAATCGGCCAGTCTTTCCTCTTCGCGTCTTTGATAATCGAGTAGCCTCTCTCTTCGGATGGAATCTACTCCCGCTCCTTCGCCAACTCTCCAATCCTCCTTACTACACCTGCAGGATCTTCCCTTACTTCATGCTCCCACACTTCAACTACCCTCCAGCCCATTGCCTCGAGCTCCATTCTGTTCAGTCTGTCTCTCTCTACATTTCGCTCTAATTTCCTTCTCCAGAATGACCGATGCGTCCTCGGGAGCTGATCCCTGTCTCTAGGGCACCGATGCCAAAAACACCCATGAACAAATACAGCAAGCCTTGCGTTCTTGTAAACGAAGTCTGGCTTGCCAGGGAGAGAAGAGGGGCGAAGTCTCTTGCGAAGCAACCGCGAGAGAGTAATCTCCAGTTTGGTGCCAGACCTCTTGTTTGACCGCATTGACCTTCTCACCCTCTGCGATGACGCCTTCGGCGCAGGACCTACCGGCTTGGTCACGTATCGCCGTTTAACCAAGGAACGTGTCGCCTGACACGATCGAGAGGATCAAACCTTGCCGGGATCGGGAGAGAAGGAGAAATCACCCTATCCCTGCCATTTGGGCCGTCAAGAATCAATGTACCCGCTCCTTGCTTGCCTTCTTCAACCAGTTCTCGAGTTTCCCTAGCTTCCAGACGATCGGGTCGTCCCTGATGTCCACGCCCAGCTCGAGGTTTGTGTACATGTTTCTGTTGAGGAGGTTCATGCTTCCAAGAATTAGTCTCTCGCCGTCCGTTGAGATTACCTTGGCGTGCATTCCTGCGTCGCCCGCGCTGGGATATTCGAAGAGTCTCCAGCTGTTCTTTGAGGCCAGTTCGACAAGCGCTGAATCTGCAGATCTAACGTAAACTTCCCACTTGACATCAGGACTCGAACGATTAGACCAGCATTCGTGGAGGAATTTGATCCCTGCGTTGTCGATGAACGGGGTCACCACTACTGCACTGTTTTTCGCGGTCACGAGAGCCTCTCTGACATTCGCCACGTAAGACCCGAACCCGAGAGTGTGCACGTTTCGGAAATACGGATCTTTGCTTCGGGTGGCCAGAGGCTTGATTAGTGCCAAAAGGAGTCCACCTTCGATGGCGCGAGTCTGCGACGGTCAAGGACCCTGTTGAAGTTCTCGCACGAGATTTCCGCGACATACACGCACGCGGGGCACGCACCGAACTTGGTCTCACACTCAGGGTTGTATGGACACACTTCCGAGTCTTGAACTATGGTCTCAAGCACGTCCCGTATGCTGTGTTCGAAGGCCATTGCGAGTCCACCGAGGCTGAAGTCTGCGTTCTGGTTGCTGTAGACTATGAAGGAGTTCTGGTAGGGGTAGATTCTTTCACTGAGGCCTTCTTGCTCCAGTCCCGAGAATCTTCCGAGGGCCTTGATCAGAAGATGGCTCATGGTGTGCAGCAGGACATACTGTGCTTTCGTCCACGGATCTTCGGGACCGCTGAACATCTTAACGCTGGCGGGAACATATCTCTTCTGGATCTCAAAGAGGTCAGCCGAGAAGTCTTCCTTGGGCTTGGCTTTTGATCGCCTATTGCAGCAGCCACCCAGTTCAACGTCGCGCTTGGGTCGAGCTGGACGAAAATCGCTTCGGTTCTGACACGTATCGGTGTAAACTGTGTACTTGAGTTTGCCGCTCCTATCTCCGGATAAGTACATCTGCAGTTTGACCCGGGCAGGGTCGTAGTCTCCCCTCGTGTAGCCCACCAGGCACGAGGTTAGCGCGACATCGTCCACATCGCGAAGCGACGACATCCTGAGTTTCTTCGCGATTGCTCCCGCATCCTTGAGCTTCTGTGCCGAGTCTGGGTGGAGGGTGGGATCTTCGAGCAGATCGGCGATGGAGGTGCTAGTATCACTGTCGGTGCAGACCGATACCGTTGCCGCCTCTTGTAAGTACCCAGATCCTGAAATCAGTCCCTGGAAGTATGACTCGTTCAAGATCCCTTCGTCCTTTCGAGATGGAGCGGCCAGGACATCAAGCATCTTGGCTTTTATCGGACCCTCGGGCATCGTTTCGACTATCTCCTTCAACGCCTTCATCTTTGGAGCGTCCGGCACATCGCCCTTCGGATCAAAATAGTCAATCCAGGCTTCCATGCCTCCCGCAGGGTTGAAGGCCGAGAAGTATTCTTTAGCTCGAAGTGCCCCCAAGGCGAGGGCTGCCACGGCCTTCTTGTCTGTCCCTCTTGGGAGGTCTGCCAAGACATCGCTGTTCAATATCCGCAGGACCTTCGGGATGAAATTCGTAGCCTTTTGGATAGGAGCAGTCTCGTATCTCATTGAGGCGTTCTCCTCATCGTCCTTCCCCAGCCTTCCTTTCAAAGGGCAGTCACTGTGATACTTGAAGAAAAGAGCGAAGCCTTTCCTTTCGTGGGCGCCTTCAGCCTTGCAGACTATTTCCCAATCCTTTATCCTCTCGCTCCCGTGATTCTCAAAATCGAGATTGGAAGTTCCGTGCTTGCTGCAGGCCGCCATGAAGTGGGACGGGATGTGGATCATGTCCCCGCATTCGTGAACTGTTAGCACCCTCCATTGGATCAGATTTCCGCCGCAGGTGCACTTCATGCCGACCCCTATCTTCTGTTGAAGCTTCGTCACAGCGGTCATTGCCGCTCTGTCGTCGTTTCCAGGGTCCTCAGAGTATAGCTTGTGACATCTCGAGCAGAAGAAGGATGTTGGATATAACACGGTCTCAATTGACTCCACTGTCCGAAGGTCTAGGGTCACGAACTTCACCTTGCCTCTCTCAATCGGCCTGACTGGATATCGGTCGAGCTCTTCCTCGAGTGCCTCTTTCACCGAGGGTTGGGCTGGTCTCGCGGTCCAAGGCAGCTCTTCCACGGCCTGATCATTTCGTGCATCTGCGTGGTTGGGTTGTAGATTACGTGATAAGGCGCGGCCCTGACTAGATTCTGGTTCCTTCCCCAAAAAAGCTCTGCAGGCATTTTACTTCGACCTAAAAAACTCGGAGTTGTAGGAAGGCGATATCAGAATCTGTTCGTCCACATCCCTTAGGCTGATCATTGGGTTGATCGTTTTCTTTGTTGACTCGTCTTGGTTGGGGCTTTCGAGAAGGGCGATTATGTTATCGAGTTCCGCATCGAGCGTCTCATCAGCCGCGCCTCCTTCGGAGTGGGATTCGGTTTGGTAAGGGAATAGTAATCAAGCAAGGTGTCGCGGATAAACGCCTTTATTTTCGGCATTGCATTCTTGACCGCATCTCGGTAGTAATAACGGAGACCCGGTTCAGAGTAGAATGCGACGATGTTGTAGAACAGGCCCCTCACTGTCTTCCTGAGCGCCTCGGGGCTGAATCTGGTTACCGGCACGTTCCTGATCAGTGTCTCGGCGTGCTCGATGTACTTCTTGTGGTGCGAGTAGTAGGCTGCGTCTCTCTCCCGATTTGGGTTGTACACGTTCACTACTATTCCCGGGGATCCCGGCTTCCTGCCAACCCGGCTCATGGTCTGAATCCACTCGCTGACTGTATGAGGTTGCCCTCTGAACACTAGGAAGTTGAGGACTTCGAGGTCAACGCCGTGGCTGATGATGCTAGAGCGGTAACAGCTTGAATCCAATCAGCCGAGTCTCTCTCCAACCTATGAAGAACATTCGCGACCTCGATGGGCAATTTGGTCTTCTCCGGTCAGGTTTGGAATCCGCTCTTCTTCGATCATCAAAATTTTCTCGCCAGATCTGGTTCAACTGGCCGATGAACGACTTGTGGATCGTCCCGCTTCAGTTTTCAAGCTGCCAGGCGAGGCTGGTCCGATAGTGTTTGATCAGTTCGGCGCGAGGTTGTGTTCATCCAGACGACGCTCTCCATCTCTGCCCATGTGCGCCTTCGGTTGGCTGTAGGCAAGGGTCAAGCTGTACCAAGTTGAGCACTTTCATGACGGCATCAACGTGACTCATGTTCTGGGGTCTGAATCCCATTACGAACCTTTGGACTTCGGTCCCCTCCTTGGATATGATCGACCGCGCTGGCAGGGCCGGAGAGAACCGTATTGCACCCGGCGTGCAGGAGAGTTGTTCGACTTGTTCATAGCTCTGATGGTGGCTCAGCTGCCCATGATGTTCGAGGTCTTCTGTGTCTGTTTCCGAGCTCGCTTCGTGCACGTCTGATGATTGCTGAACATCGCCGTTTCGTAGTGGTCATCGAATGCTCCCGAGTGTTTCACGGAGGAAGTGCATCGATCCTCGGGTGACTAGCTCTGGTAGGTATTGATGGCGCGCTTGACGTTAACCAGCTCGCGGCCGCATTTCAGCACGTTGCACCTCCCAGCGGATTGCATGAAGTAACCGTGAGTAGGGCACTTCCATTTCGCGTATCCGAATAGAATCTTCACGGCGTTATCCTGACCCAACTGAGCCAACTTGTTCATAGTGCTGACGATTATTGTTTGGAGCAAGTGATGGTCTCCGTATCCGTGACATACAGAGGGAGCTGTATTCCTATTGCGCGCACTTGTGGTGAAAACCTGGAATCTTATCGTCAAAGGTTGTCTCGATTGCGCCTTCTGTTCGTTGCCCCTTGAAAATGGCACACGGGCAGCGGTCTACCTTGTGGTTCTTCTGGATGATTCTAGAGCCTGGGGCTCGCCGATTGGAACTCCTTCCCGGTCCCGACCAACAACACAATGGTCGTCCTTGAGGCATCGTTGGGGAAATCCAAGTCGTTGGTGCTGTTGCTCCCTCCCGCGTAGAGGCCCGACAGAGAACCTGTCGCCTTTCAGCGCCTCTGGGATTTCATCCGTTTCTGTCCTGACCAGGTCGCGAAGGCCATCGCGGCTTGGATTCTGCTCAGTTGCTGGATGCGCTGCAACAGCCTCAGCCGGGAACTTGTTCCAACTCGAGGTGCCGAAAAGTTTGCCTCTTAGCCTGCCCCAGAAGGCGAGTACAATTACTAGGCCGAGGTAAGCTTCGAGTCTTGCCGCCGCCGGTAGGGTACCAGAGGATGATGGGGACCGGCGTCCCCGCTGCGCCGCCGTCTGCTCGCGATGACCAGAGTAGGCAAGGCGGTTGTCATCGACAAACACGATTTGGAAAACTCTCCATGATCTTACGGTGGAGCCGGGGTTCTTCGCGAAGCTTTGATTCATCAGCCGAAACGCTTTCGAGGAGGTTGGGGTCGGCTTCGAGCGCCTGGATACCCTCGTCGTATCTCGAAGATCTCCTTCTCGAACTCAGCCTCAGCCGAAAGGATCCTTCGGTTCACTCCGGCTGGCACTCTGCCAGAATCCCGGAGTTCGGAATATGCGCCTTGCCTCCACCATGCTGAGAACCCATGCAGATAACTGGACACTCTCTTCAGATGCGGAATGGGGTCGGTCGCTAGCTCTGACGGCGATGGTGAGCCAAGGCTATAGCCCTCCGATCGATGCTGATACCGTTAGCATCTGTCTGTAAATTGGCAGAACGGTCTGTTCAGGACTACCGCGTCTTTGTGCGACTCCTCCTTGGTATCGCAATCGATGCCCGACGAGTAGACCGTGGAGTTTACCCGGTAATTCTCGGATCGAAGCACTGCCGACTCGAAGGGGGAAAAGACGTTTGTTCTTCCAGTAGCTTTGATGTAAGGGTTTAATAGATGAACGTCCTTACCTCGCTTGGCCAGCTCGCGCGCCTCTGTCTCAGTTACTCTGTTACTTAGAAGCACTTCAACGACTGTGTCCCCGCTTTCTGCGTCTTTCCATGCCCGATATCGCAGGCCCGAGCTCCAGTGTGGCATTGAGACCGATGTATACTTGTCAAGGGCCCTGACGAACGCATCCTCTGAAGACAAAGCTGCGCCCGGGAGCTCGGAGGGAGGCGAACCCTTCGGACTTACCACGAGTAGCTTGGACTTGATGGAAGCGTCTTTTGAGATTCTAGCCAGAATGCTATCAAGTTCCGGTGTGGTAGCAACCTCGTGGTATGAGTCATCAATCGCGATGGACTCGAGATCGATTACCGCCTCCGATTGCACGCTTGCCCTGACGAATATCGGCCTGAATTTTGCAGTCAAGTTAGCTGAACGCCACCTGGCCTTTTCGTCCTTCCATTCCGCTTCGTTCATAGGGAATCCGTTTTCGTACTTCGAGGCCTGTTGCCTCGCCTCCCGCAAATTAGGCATCCGCGGGTAGTACACATTGGAGGACACGTGGAACTCGACCTTCCCCTTTGAGCCGGGTTTGACTTTGAATAACAACCCTATGCTACTAGGCACATATTCGGTTATCCGAAAGTCATCCAACCTCGAGACATCCCTGCTCGAAGGCCCAAGATTGCCCGCAGGGAAGGTGTTCTGAGGCAGATCCTCGTCGACCTCAGCGTGGGCGTTTCCTTCTCCCAGTAGGTCATTGGAAAGCAGTGTAATGATCCTCGAGCTGAGCTCGGCGGCCTCCTCGTTGCTCATCTAGGGGGCGTCTCCTTGATTGAGGGCTCCTTGATTATCTTGGCGAATGTGATGAGCTGCTCGAGCGAGGCCAACGAAAGGCCGAACTCTGCGTCGATCTTCTCGTCCTCGGCCATAACCTTCTCGTCCAGCTCAAATAGCTTAGCTGCATTTCGGGTCCAGAGATAGAAGATGTAGCCATAAACCCGAAATCGAAAGCTTCGGTATCTGATGGACCGCCCTCGCCATCTCGTCCGCCTTTTGCTTCGACACGCCAATACGGCTCAGAAGCAGAGCCAGGTTGTCGTATTGGGGCCCGACTTTGACCTGATTGAGGACCCACCTTTTGACTGCTCCGTATGTCACTTCGTTTGCCGGAAATAGTCTGTCGTGGATTTCCTTGTACGAAATGTTCTGGGAGTGAATGTAGGTATAGAGGACTTCACGCCATAGATTTGCCTCATTAGCAGCTTCTGCCAGTACTGGGTTTGTTTGTGCGAGTTCATCTACTGTCCGACTGGCGTCTATCAGGTTCCCTCCTGTCCTTAGTATGATGGTGTTTCCACTGTGGAGCAACTTCGCCGGGATGTCGACGAATTTGTTTACCTCCAAAGTGGGCACCAGGGAATCCTCGTCGTACTCCAACACTCCCGCGTCGGTCTTGAGCACGACATTTGTTCTTTTCTCGACCCCAGAGAACTCCCTTCTTAGTAGTTCTTCTCCGCTCGATGGATCTCTGTTCGGAACTGCCCAATCAACCGCCTCCTCGACCTCCTGCTGATCCTCTTCTTCCAGCTCGGGGATGGGCTTGACACCTTCGATCAATTTTGAAGCCTTCTTGGTCAAAACGTTCCAATGCCTCGCCTGCCAAGGATATACCAGGACCTTGACATTCGACGAGACGCCGCCGAGCAGGTAAGCAAGATCTTCGTCCGATGGCGGCCCCGGGGCGAGCACATCGAGGGAATACCCTTCGCTTCTAAGGTGGGCCCTCGTCAGGGTGACTACCTCGGCGCAGTTCGATGATGTGGGAGAGCTCTTCCACGCGCTAAACGCCTCGGCTTCGAGTCTTAAACTGACAGGAACGGCTATTGGCTCAGTCCTCTCAAGGACGAACTTCTTGAACCATGCCACCTTCGGCTGATGCCGAGTCGATAGCGATTGCATCGCTGCGTCCGCTGCGCTGATGAATCGATTGAAGGCTCCTCGGACAGGCGGAGGGGCTTCCAAGGCCACTCCACCGCGAATCGATTTCAGCATCTGAGCGATGCTGTAAGCCCCCGTGCCGTGCGCTGCCTCGTTGAAGAAACTGATCGGTATAACTGAATCCTGGACCAGCCGGTTAAATCTCCTTGCCTGGGCAAGTTGCATTTGCGCCTGAGGGATATCCCTTGCTCGCAACATGAGGGTCTGGAAGGCCCTTTCTAGGTTGGCCAGAACCGAGTCGTTCGCCGGCACGGTCTCCGCAACGAAACTCACCCCGGTCGAGTAATTGTCCAGCTTCGTCGAACCAGCCCTCAGGGGTTCAGGCCACGCCGTGCCGGTTTTTCCTGCGCCTCGTACATAGCAGACATCGATGTTCTTGAGCAGGGACTCCAGCCTGTAGTCGTCCATTAAGGAGAGGAATATCTTGGGCCCAGCTGCATTGACCCAAGGCACCGGATTCAGGTTCAGCCATCCGCGAGTGTACCTAGCGTCGACCACAAGTATTGTGCGGTGGTCAACGCGGGACAGCTCTGTAAGGGAGTGACACAGGACGAGAGGGTGCACGACCGCCATTGATGTCCTAAGCCTATTGGCTATGTAGGATAGCGACCTGTAGTACCTTGGTACGGCAGGATCAGCGCTATACAAGATCAGAGGGGATTTGTTTACTCTGGCCACAGACAGCGCCCTCATCAAAAAGGCAATCGAAAGACCATTCAGAAAGGGCGCTATCATCAGACTGTCTCGACCGACCTCCAGTTCGAAAGCAATCGATTTGATTAGGGAGACATCTTGCGGATGAAGAGAATACTCTTCAGCGAAGTCCTCCGAAGCGACGCCGAAGCCTTTCTCAAGGTAGCGATTCAGATATTCGGATGTAATCCAAGAGCCGTCCTTGGGCTCACCCGGACCCCTTTCGCTTTTGATGGACACGACAGCCAAGAGGGCGGCTCTGAAGAAGGTAATTAATGAGAATTATTGGTCTTCGGATGAGCGCCGGTGGTCTCAAAGATGAATGGTTGCGTGCTGCGTGATTTTAAGAATCCCACCTGCGCAGAGGTTGCGAGTCGAGAAGCAAGGATGCTGCAATCTGGCGCGACCGCCGTCGATTTGTTCTGTGGGATGGGAGGATTGACCTTGGGGCTGAAGCGTGCGGGGTTCACCGTAAAGGCTGCTGTGGAGATGAGCAAGGAGTTCGGGAAGACATACTCGGCCAATCACCCCGAGGTCAGACTCCTTGTCAAGGACATCCGCCAGACCTCGGGCAAGGAAATTCTGGAGGCCTCAGGTATGCCAACTATTGACCTGGTGGCTGGGTGTCCCCCATGCCAAGGGTTTTCCAAGCTCACTGACAAAAGGGAAGAGGAAGACCCGAGAAATGAGTTGCTTCTGGAGATGGCCAGAATTGTTGTCGAGATTTCGCCTCGCGTAGTGATGATGGAGAACGTACCCGGCCTCTTCAGGAGGGGAAAGGGGCACTTAGAGAAGTTCGTTCAAACTATCCGGGAGGCGGGTTACTCGCCAAGATATGATCTAATCCCTCTGGCTGATTACGGGGTACCCCAATCGAGGACTCGCCTCGTGCTTCTCGCCGGGAAGGGATTCGAGATAGATTTTCCGGCCAAGACCCACGGGAAAGACGGAGGAAGGGAGGACTCGCTGCTCCCTTGGGTAACCCTCCGTGACTCGATTTCGGATTTCAAGAGGCCGGTAAAGCTCTCCCAAGCTCACGAGAATGGTGGGCCGCAGCGTCACAATTGGCATGTTGTAAGGGATTTGCACGAGATATCGATCAAGAGGTTGAAAGCGCTCAAAGCCGGGCAATCAAGGAGTGCTTTGCCCAAGCGCCTCAGGCCCAAATGCCACAAAGAGATTAGTGCAGGTTTCGTCAATGTCTATGCTAGGATGGATTGGGATAAGTTGCCACCTACGATAACATCGGGGCTCCTCAGTCCCTGCATGGGGCGATTCGGCCATCCGACTCAGACACGTACCATTTCGGTGAGAGAGGCCGCGACATTACAGACCTTTCCACGGAGCTATAGGATAAAGACGGACTTCGCGGAGGCGGCCACCAACATGGTTGGGAACGCCTTCCCGCCCAAGTTCGCAGAGTTGGCGGGATCCAGCTGTCTGGCAGCATTGAAGCGATTTCAATCTGCCGAAGCGAGTACTATCCTCGAAGCGCCCATTGCCTAGTCGAGTTCTATATGGTCATCCCTTCGCTTGAAGGAGGGCTTCGAGACGCTCGAAGATTACAGGCGCTCCCGTCTCCTCTCTTCCTCCTCCGCTTTCCTGGCCCAAGCCTCGGCCTGACCCCTGACGATTCGGAGACTCTTGTCGTCAACTTCTCTCAGATACTTCATGTCAGGGTTCTCTCCTAACGTAGGAAAAGCCATGAAGTCAGGCGCTTTGACCCATTGATCCAGCGCGAACGCCGGGTTCCCATTGTAGTGCTTCTTGACGTAATCCGCCATCAGTTCCTGAAGGATTCTGCCGTACGGCTTGCCTTCCTTCTTCGCAATCTCCTTGAAGGCCATGAGAACCTCCGCTTCCGCAGAAATCGTGAAGATGGTGCGGCTCTTGTATTCTTTTGGCCTGCCCTCTGACACCTCTCTTACCTCTTACTTTCCTAATACGTACATACAATACAATACATACGAAACTCCTCGGATGGACCGTCGTCGGAATTTAACTCGTAGGCGATAATCCTCCCCTGGGATTCGAACCCACCAAGTTGACGCAGGTTCTTGGTCTATGTTAGCTTCGGACCGCCGCTGCTCCGGATCCCGTGCTCTTCACGTCGAGTAACAGCGGATCCACCTTGACCCCCTTTCGGAGAAGGTCTAGAATCAGGCGCTGCTGCTCCTTGGAGATGTCCAGATCATTCCTCATCTGCGCAAGCTCATCGTCTTTCTTCATTGCTGCCTGGAGCGTCAACGCCATCCCGCACCTGTGGCATGTCTCCGCGTCCGATCCACAAAGAGTTCCACACCTTACGCACTTCCTTGGCGTCTTCAACTCCTTTTCCTCTTTCGGCTTGATTAGCCCGTAGGACCTGAGCAGGGCGTCGTCGACGTCCCTCCCAGACAGATGGACGTAGTTCCGAGGCATGTCACTCCCCTGCTCCCAGCCGGCAAACATGCACAGCTGGGCCTCAGTGAGTGTGTTGCTCAGCTCGGTCAGGCGGGTATGCCGAAAGAGGTAAGGCTTCACGTGCTTCTCCACTCCCGCCCTCTTAGCCAACCTGGCAACAAGCTTACTGACTCCAAGCCACTTGAGGGGTTGGTACGTAGTGTCATTGCTCATGTCCACCCACAGCGGCGCATCCTTGGCTTTCAGCGGATGATGCTCCATCCATTCGGCGAGCAACGGTGCGGCATTGACCACCCTGATGCTGCGAGGACCGGTCTTTCCTTTCTCGATGGAGATCTTCGCCCCATAGTCGTCAAACGCGACACTACTCTTCTTCAGCCCGAGCAACTCATGAGGCCTGAAGGCTCCCTCGTAGGCTGTCTCAATGAGCGTCTTGTCCCGCAGGTTGTTGCAGGCCCGCCTGATCATCTCCAGCTCAGCCCCCGATAGGATGTCCTCCACGCTGACGCTTGCCTTCACCCTGCCGATCCTTATCCAGGCTACAAACTCGCCGTCGTGGAGCCATCGGAAGAACTTCTTGAGGAATATCCGATAATCCTGCTTCGTCCAGTCTTTGAAGTCAGGAGAGCTGTTGATCTCTTCGACATACCTTCGCAGGTCCTCCTTCGTCACGCTGTCGAACGGCTTGCCGAGATTCCTCGAGATCTTGCCCATGCGATACTTGTACTTGTCAACCCTACGTTTGGACAGGGAAGGAAGAGAACTTAGGAACTCGCCGACCAGCTGCTGATTCCTTTCCTGGTACGTCTGGGTCGTATTCTGCATTGTTCTGACGCCGGATGGAGTTCAAACAGCTAGAGGCATATAATCTGGAGGTAAGATGCCGCGGGTCGGATTTGAGCCGACGACACCTCGGTCTTCAGCCGAGTGCTTATGAGCCCCGCAGGTCTCCTTAGCCAACACGGAATTCCAGGCTGAGCTACCGCGGCACCGAACACGGCTCCGATTCGTAGCCAAATTAAGAGTTTCATCTCACTTGAAAGCACTGAAGAGGGCCCTGGAGTTGCGGGCGACGTTTAAGGGGAGACTCTCCAAGGCCGAAGGCCAGATTGGCGGATTTCGGGTTCGTCTCAGGCTCGAAGACGGGGTAAGAGAAAATGAAGATCAGGTTCCTGGTGGCAGGAGAGAAAGGCATCTTCGAGCGGCTGAAGGCAATGGCAGACAAGGCGCGGGGAGAGACCCCCCTTGCCATCAGATTGTTCCAGGAGCGCCTCTCCGACGGCGCCGTGCTGGACAGCATGAGAACGCTCGAGAAAGAGAGCGACGACCTCACCTTCAAGCTCAGCGAGGACATCATGGGCGGTGCCATCAGCCCGGCCGTCCTCAGGGACCTGCTCCACGTCACCGACCTGACTGACAACATCTTCGATGACTTCTACTTCCTCGCCCGCGAGGTGAACAGGACGGTCGCCAGCAAGATAGATCTCCCCATGCTCGACGAGATGACCAAAACATTCGTCGGGATGGTCAACTTGGCAGACAAGCAGCTTGAGGCCCTCGGAAAACTCCTGGATGCGAACAGCATGGACGAGGTGAGGTCCTACAGGCAGGAGATCGAGAAGCTCGAGGAAGAGGGCGACGAGCTCAAGGACTCCGGCTTCGACGACATGTATGAGAACCACACGCTCTTCGACTACTTCTCGTTCCAGCACTACACCGAGGTGCTGAGGAAGCTAGATGACATCCAAGACGGCGTGGAGGACATCTCGGACCTGATCCTGGCCATCGCGAACACGCTCTCAAGGTGATAGCGTGGACGTCGTAGGTCCGCTCCTGCTCGTTGTCGCTACCCTCCTGATTATCCTGGTCTCGGGGAACAACGCCCAGGCGAGCATAGGCAACCTGATTGGCGCCAAGGTCGTCAGGACAAGGACTGCCATGCTGATAGAAGTCGTGGGGGTCTCCTTGGGGCTGCTCTTCCAGGGGACAAGCATGTCGACGGCTGCGTCGCACCTCGCCAAGGGGCTGTCTTCTGAGACGGTCCTGATTGTTCTAACGATAACGCTCGGGCTCTTCACCTTCGCGCACTTCGCAAGGCTCCCCCTCTCACTGACCCACATCCTGCCGGCGCTCCTCGCAGGCGTAGCTCTTGCTTTCACTTCCTACTTCTTTACCATGATACTGTTGTGGATGGCAGCGCCGATAGCCGCGCTGGCCGCTACTCCCCTCATCACTCGGCTGACGGGCAGGTTCGGGGCAAACGACTTCTGGGCCAAAGTAGAATTGTCCAAGACCCTCCTGCTCCTGTTGTCATTCATCTTCGCCTTTACCCTCGGCGCGAACACGATTGGGCTCATAGTCGCGGTGGAGGGCTTCGGTGGATTCGCTGTCCCTCTCGCGATCATGGGTGTCGTTGTCGGTACCTTCTTCCTGAGCGCAGGGGAGATCAGGAGGGTGACTTCGGACATGTTCGAGCTGGGGTACTCGAACGCGATGTCGTCGATGCTGACGTCTGCGGTGCTGGTCGAGGCATCCACCTTGGTCGGCATCCCCATGGCCAACACGATGGTCCAGAACACGGCGGTGTTCGGAGCGGGCATATCCTACAAGACGAAGTTCTTTTCGGCGAAGTCGTTCTACCTAGTGGCTCTGAGCTGGATCGTCTTCCCGGCAGCGGGAATAGCGGCAGGGGTACTCATCGGACAGCTGTAGCTGATTTGTGTGCCGCAGGCCTCACGCATGTCCTGGTAGGGTCCCTAAGAGCCTTCCTACAGTGGATTAATCCGAGCCGATATATAGTCGCCCAGCCCCCCTGATGCTAGATTACCAGAATTGGCGTTTTGTGCGAAGTGCGGCAAGGAACTCCCGGCGGGAGTAGCGTTCTGTCCCAGCTGCGGCGCCCCAGTCGAACCCGGTGCCTCGACGGCTGCGTCTACTACTCCGATGAGCGGTATAGACTCCCTGATGAAGGACTCGAAGGCCCAGGGATATTGGCTCAAGAGGCTCCTAGCCCTCATAGTTGACTACGTAATCATAGCAGTCGTCTTCGGAGTGATTTTCGCTGTTGCGGCAGCATCATTCTTCTTCGGGGGTTATGGCGCCATGACCTTCTTCTTCGGCGGGTTTACGCTCGTAGTCGGTGTGTTGCTCATCCTTTACTTCCCCCTGACAGAGTCGATGTGGGGAGCCAGCATAGGGAAACGAGTACTCGGACTCAAGGTCGTTTCAAAGAAGGGCACCAACCCCACATTCGTCGAGGCCTTCGTCAGGAACATCAGCAAGATCTACTGGCTGCTGCTTCTCCTCGACGTAATCGTCGGCTTGGCCACCTCGAAGGACTACCAGCAAAAGTACACCGACCATATGATGGGCACCTCTGTGGTGCCAGCTTAGCTATCCGGCCGGTAGGAATCGTTTTACCAACGTCCCCTAGCTCATAGGTGAGAAGCTATTGGTTGAGAAGCCCATAGGGACAGGAGACATCAACAAGGCGATCATTGTCACATATCCTGACGACTTCGCGAAGAACGAAATCGCCGAGCTCGCCAGGGCCGCGGGTTACGAGGTCACCAAGATCGTGACCCAGAAGATGGTAATAAAATCGGAGTTCGGCGTCGGGGTCGGCAAGGCCTCGGAGCTGGAGGGGATGGTAGAGGAGAGCGGGGCGGGCACGATCATCGTCGACGAGACCGTTACCTCGGCCCAGGCGAACAAGCTTGGAGCCAAGACTCACGCAGACATTGTCGACAGAGAGAGGCTGATCTTGACCATATTCGCCAAGAGAGCCACGACAACCGAGGCGAAGCTCCAGGTCCAGCTGGCCGAGTTGCAGTACGCCTTCCCCAGGGCAAGGGACGCCGTCCGCCTCTCTTTCAGGGGGGAGCAGGCCGGTTTCATGGGGATGGGCGAGACGGCGGTGGACGTGAAGTTCCGGGCCTTGAAGCGTCAGATGGGGTTCGTCAAGGAGAAGCTCGAGAGGAGCACAAGTGCTAGGACAGTCCACACCGCGGAAAGGCGAAAGCTGGGGGTCCCATTCGTTTCACTGGCTGGCTACACCAGCAGCGGGAAGACAACACTCTTCAACAGGCTCGCGTCGGAATCAAAGGAAGAATCGCCGAAGCTCTTCACCACACTTACGACGACCACCAGGATGGTAGCCTTCCCACCCACAAAGACGAAGATCCTCCTGTCAGACACGGTAGGATTCATCACGCGGCTCCCGACGTACCTGGTTGAGTCATTCAAGTCGACACTGGACGAGCTCCGCTACGCCGACCTCATTCTCCTGATGGTAGACGCAAGCGAGCCAACCGACAGCATCAAGACAAAGTTCGTCAGCTGCAGGGAGACTCTCTCAGAGCTGGAAGTGGACTTTGCGAAGACCCTTCTTGTCCTGAACAAGGTGGACCTTCTCGCGGAAAGCGGCAGGCCCAAGATCGAAAGCGACCCCCTCTTCAAGGACTTCGACATGGTGAGCATCTCGGCGACCAAAGGAGTCGGGCTGCGGCAGCTCAGGAACCGCATCCTCGCTCGCGTCCAGCCTCCGAAGAAACAGAAGTCCTGACCTCCTTCGATAGCCCCGATGAAGATTTGGGCGACAGTTAAATCGAGAACAATGCCCCTCTTCCGCCATGGTCGTTGATCTCCATGAGGACATCGGCTATTACTACATGATGGGGGGGAACGCCGACATCAGGCCTTACGACGAAGACGTCAAAGGCAGGCACGCGGACATCCCGAAGTACAACAAGGTGGGGATGAAGCTCGTCCTTGGCTCGATCTTCCCACTGGTCGGGGGCCTCAGCAAGAGAAAGATAGACGCGATGCAGAAGATGTATGGCACCTGGGGAACGTCTGCGTCACTGGCCTCTCCCCGTGACGTCGCCATCGAGCTGGTAAAGATCTACTATGCACTAGAAGAGTTGTACCCAAAGTCACTGAAGATCGTCAGGACGACGGAGGACATCGAGTCCCTGGGGGGCAAGACGGGCATCGTCCTTCACATAGAAGGGTGCGAAGCCCTGGGCGCGTCGGAGGATCTCAGGATATTCTTCAATTTGGGAGTCCGTTCCATCGGCCTCACGTGGAACTACGACAACAAATTCGCCGCTTCCTGCATGTCTACAAAGGATTACGGGCTCACGGGAGAAGGAGAGGTACTTGTAGCCGCGGCAAACAAATTGGGAGTGATGGTGGACCTCTCCCACTCTTCGCCGAAGACATCATCAGAGACCCTCGCAATCTCAGATTCCCCACCGTTCTTCAGCCACTCGAACGCCTCGACCGAACAGAAGAGCAAGAGGAACATCTCGGACGCCCTGATCAAGAAGACAGGGAAACGCGGAGGAATTGTCGGGCTGACATTCATCAGGAGCTGCATCGGCAAGCCCTTTACGCCAGAGAGGATCACTGACCACGCCAAACACATGATCAGACTCGGGGGCGAGGCCCTACCGGCTCTCGGCACGGACTTCCTGGGCATGAGGAGCACCCCGGTCGGGCTCGAAGACGTCTCAAAGCTGGGGCGATTCAGGCGGGCACTAAAGGGAGCAGGGCTGACGACGAAGCAAACTGAGGGGATACTGAACGACAACGCCTACAACTTCATATTCAAACGCTCAGAGAAGTGGTAGCGCTTTTAACGAGAGGCACAGGCCAAGCGGTCCATGGCCGGATTCGATTCAAAGAAGTTCGACGAGCTTGTCTTCACCAAGCTCAGTGAGACGAGGCTCCCAAGCATCGGAGCTGCGGTGATCGAAGACGGAAAGGTCGTGCATTCAAGGGCCTTCGGCTACAAGGACATCTCAGGGTCTCTGCCCGCGGACGAGCACACCCTCTACGGGGTGGGCTCCATCACGAAGACGTTCGTGTCCCTCTCAATCGCAAAACTCGTCGAAGCCGGGAAGATGGATTTCCACGACCCCATAACGAAGTTCCTCCCGCTCAAGCAGAAGGCTTTCCAGGACGTGCAGGTGCACCACCTGCTCAGCCACACCAGCGGCATCCCAGGCCTGGGGTCGCTCGAAGTCATCCTCTTCAGCGCGTTCGGGGAATACCATCACTGGGCTCCCATAGCTAGCCTCGGGGACCTGATGCCATTCATGAGCGACGTAGACGACTGGGCCGAGGCGAAACCCGGGGAGAAGCTATTCTACCTTAACGAGGGGTTCGTCCTCCTGGGCGAGATAATTTCCAAGGTGAGCGGAAAACCTTGGATGAAGTTCTTGACGGAAGAGGTCCTTGTTCCGCTTAAGATGAGGAGGACCTTCCTCGACAAGGCAGACATCAGCTCCGACAACAACGTCGCAGTACCATATCTCATCAGGGGCCCTAAGACAACTCCGACCTCTATCTCCTATGGGGATGGAGCTGCGGGAGGAATTGTCAGCAGCGTGACTGACCTCTCGAACTACGTCACCATGCTCATCAACGGCGGGGAGTTCGAAGGCAAGAGGATCATCGGGAAGGACACGCTTGCGAAGATGGAGACTCCATATGGCAAGTGGCCCTCAGAGAACTACGGCGGGGACTCGTACGGGTACGGCCTCCAGGTGATCCCAGACTTCCATGGCCACAAGGTCGTCGGGCATGGAGGGTCCGTCGAAGTCTACACCGCCGAAATGCTCTATGCCCGGGACATGAAAGCGGGGGTCGTCCTCCTCGCCAACGGCACGGGCTACAGCCTGGGACGGCTAGGGATGACCACAATCTCGATGCTCGCAGGAATTGACCCCGAGGAGATCAGAGGCGTGAGGCTGGAGAACCTACTGAAGAAGCTCGAAGGAGAGTACAGGGCCTACAAGGACACCATCTTCGCCGAGGTGAAGGTCAACGGGAGCTTCCTGATGCTCTCCGGCGAAGACATTGGGAATGACATTGTCCTCATCCCCGACGGAGAGGAGAACGGGCTCGCCCACTTCTATACCTTGGTCGCAGGCGCACGGATGGACGTCACCTTCAGGTTCAACGAGCACGGCGTGGAGATGCTCTACGAGAGGTACAGGTACCGGAGGGCCGGCCCGCTGCCGCAACCGATTATGCCCTAGGTGAAGAAATTGACCAAGATGGTCGTCACCGGGGGAAGCGGAAAGGCCGGAAGGGCCTGCATCAGAGAACTACTCGAAAAGGGGTACGAAGTCTTCAACGTCGACAGGGTGAAACCTGCCGAGGAGCTGTGTCCATTCATACTCGCGGATCTCGCGGACTACGGGCAGACGATCGACGCAGTCAGCACGGTCGAACGCGGGCCCCATGGCGTCGACGGGGTCGTCCACCTCGCCGCCATCCCGGACTCCAGGCTCTACTCCAATTCAATCACCTTCCAGAACAACACGATGAGCACCTACAACGTCTTCGAGGCGGCCACCAGACTCGGTATCAAGAACATCGTCTGGGCCTCGAGTGAAACGGTCCTGGGTTTGCCGTTCGACGCCCCTCCGCCATACGCTCCCGTGGACGAAGAGTACCACGGCAGGCCGGAGAGCGCGTATTCGCTCAGCAAGCTGGTAGGAGAGGAGATGGCAAGGCAGTACTGCCGCTGGGACCCCGAGCTGAAGATCCTGGGGCTGCGGTTTTCGAACATCATGGAGCCGAAGGACTACGCTGGATTCAAGGGCTTCCAGGACGATCCAAAGCTGCGGAAGTGGAACCTGTGGGGATACATCGACATCAGAGATGCCGCCCAGGCCGTCAGAAAGGCATTGGAATCCAAAGTCAGGGGAGCTGACGTCTTCATCATCGCCAACGCGGACACAGTGATGCTTCGGAGCAGCGAGGAGCTACTCAAGGAGGTCTTCCCCGGTGTCCCTGTCAAGAAGAAGCTGGGAAGAAACGAAACCCTTCTTTCAATCGACAAGGCCCGGAGAGTGCTTGGCTATCAACCAGGGCACACTTGGCACGACGGATCATCTTAATCGAAGATTCAGCAGGTCTACAGAGAAGCCGCGTCCACGATGAACACAGCAGCTGCCACGACCGAAGTCCAGACCCCCTTGTCTCCGACCGCAGACTGAGTGATGTTCGCGGTTCGGATGATCCGACCGGAGGCCTTGAAGACCTGTTCCTTCTCGTTCCAATCGGCATTGATGTCGAAGGGTATCCCCAATGTGGTCGCGAGCATCGAAGCCGCCAGGTCCTCGCAGTAGTCTCCCGCAAACTCGTCGGTCTCTCCGAAGGAGTGGTGCTCGGAGAGGTAGCCGACCTCCTCAGGGTTTGACGGTACAGCCAGCCCGATGGACGCTGCTACAAGGCGGTGATCTTCGTTTGTGGAGTTGCGTGCCAGCACTAAGAAGACGATGCCGCCTTGCTTGAGCATTGGCACCCCCTGCTCGCGCGTGATCTTGACGCATCCAGGCGGGATTATGCTCGAGACGGTGACCAGGTTATACTTGCTTATTCCCGCGTCCCGAAGTGCCGCTTCGAATGATGCAAGGTTCTCCTTGTCCCTGCCGACGCCCTTCGTCAGGAAGTAATTCTTGGGGACGAAGCTCATGCACTACCGGCCAACAATCAGCCCTTCTAAAAGTTGGTCTTTGCAGGCGGCCCTAGAAGCCGAGCTTCTCGTTGACCAGAATTACGTGGACGTTCCGCTGCATTTCCTTTTCGTAGACGAAGATCTTGGACAAGACGGTCCCCGGGAACCCGAGCCCCTTCATCCTCTTGTCTTCGAGAGGGACCGAGTGCTCCCTTAGCCTCATCAGGCCCTCCTCCAGATTCTCAGTGATCTTGTTGGTCCCTGCGACGAGTATTAGGTTCGGCCCGCCGAACGCGTAGGCCGCAATTTGACTTCCACTTGCACTCCCCGCGATCAGCTCACCCTTGGTGGTGACCGCATGGACGCTGCCAAGGAAGTAGTCGGCGAACAAGGCCTTCATTCTGAGCGCGAGCTGCTTCTCCCTGTCCTTCTCGGAGACTATCTCGGCCTTGACGTTCTCCCAAGGGTGGTCTCCGGAAGCAAGGACTCCGACCAGGCCGATCTCCTCGAGGGTCTTGGAACCACCTGTCATGACCTGCGCGCCGTTGGGGATGAGCGATCTGACCTTCTTCAGTGCCTCAGCACGGTTCGGAACCGACTCCGCTTTGAACCCGTTCGACCTGAGGGCGTTGACGGTCTTCTCCACGGTCTCTTGGTTGGGAAGCCGTTCCCAGTACCCTTCCGAGATGCTCTGTTGCTTCATCATTGAGTTCATCGCAAAGGGGTTTACACGCCTGGTTATAAAATAAGTAGTAAAAGCATACTGAGTTAGTAAAGATGACTAGGTTCATATTTAGAACCACTCGCTTTTCATCTTAGCGCCAGCTTCTAACCGAGACGGCGATGATTATAGGGCCCGCTCCTGAGTTGCAAGAGATAGCAGGCTGGATCAACTCAGGCCCTCTCTCGATGAAGCAGCTAAGAGGCAAGGTGGTATTCCTTGACTTCTGGACCTACGGGTGCGTGAACTGTGCCCGGACGCTGCCCTACATGAAAGAGCTGCACGCCAAGTACGGCGACGACGGCCTTGTGATAATCGGGGTGCACACCCCAGAATTCCCATACGAGAGGAAACAGGAGAACGTGGAAAGAGCAGTCGCAGCGGCAGGGCTGACCTATCCGATCGCACTGGACAGCAAGAACACGACCTGGAAACTATATGGAAATCATTACTGGCCGAGGCAGACCCTCGTGGACGCCAACGGGGACATCATGTTCGAGCACGTAGGAGAGGGGGACTACGACAAAATAGAGCGCAGGGTGGCTGAGCTGCTTGCAGAGGCTCGAGCTCCGCGATTGTCTCGTTAGCCAGAGCTCCGCGCATGTCTGATCCTACTTCAGCAGGTTCTTCGTATTCTTAGCAATGAGCCTGACTGCTTCGGCGATCCGCATCGCCCTCGTCTTGGGCTGCTTTGCTCCAGCTATCCAGATTAGGTACCTCTTGCGATAGCTGGATGCGAACTTTTCGAAGTTCGTCCAGGCCGTCTTGTCCTTCTTCAAAGCTGCTATCAGGTCCCTTGGAATCGCCAAGGGTTTCGAGCTAATCCGCTCCAATTGCGACTTCTCGCCGGTGCGCTTCCGGAACGCCTCCATCCCAGAAGCTGTCATCCTTCCCTCCTTTCTGAGCTTTGAAACACGTTCTACGTTGGAGCTCGACCAGACGCTCCCTGGCCGGCGAGGCGTGAACTTCCGGACGTAGCTTCTGTCATCGATCCTTTTGATCATGCTGTCAATCCACCCGCAGCAGAGGGCCTCGTCCAACGCGTCGTCGTAGGATATAGATGGGAGCCCGCCTTTGTGGAACATGAGCCAGACTCCGGCATTTTCCTGGTGATGCCCTTGGAGCCAAGCGCGCCACTCCGTTGTACTGTCCACGTCAACAGTCTCCAGAGTAGGATGTCGTTGAGCTTCCCTAGCCAACAACTATCACAACGTCCCCTTTCTTCTTCAACCCCTTAAGAATCATCAGCTCTTTCTTCACCCATCGAAGCTCTTTTCTACTGATTGACTAACAAAGAGGGATGGCGCTCCGGGCTTCTGCGGTCATCTGCATCGTAGCCATCCTTCTCGTCAGCTGCTATTCTGCGATAGCCATAGACGGAGTCATCACATCCAATGCACCGGCCACCGTGGCATTCAATCTCGGGACTGCGTACCGGGACGTGACCTATTGCAACTCGCAGACCATGGACATCTACATACCCAGCGCGGCCATCGTCCATCCTGTTCCCCTTGTGATATACGTCCATGGAGGCGGGCTAACTTCGGGCGACAAGGCAGACATCAGTCCTGTCTTCCTTAACGCGCTAGCGTCGGCAGGGTACGCGGTCGCGAGCGTCAATTATCGCCTCGCTCCGCTCTACAAATACCCGGTGCAGATTCAGGACCTTAAATGTGCCATCAGATTCCTTCGCGCCAGCTCGCACTCCTACGGTGTGAATGCGAGTGAGATGTTCGCATTCGGCACCAGCTCCGGAGGAGAGCTCGTCGCACTCGGGGCCCTGACAGGCCCACACTCGCAATTTGACGTCGGCTCCTACCTGAACGAGTCGAGCGGCCTGTCGGCAGTGGTAGACATGTTCGGCCCAGCGAACCTGACTAGCTACGCCTCCTACTCAGATACCCTGAGGGTCTTTGGCAACAACCAGACTGACCTTGTACTAGCCAGTCCCACGCACTTCGTCGCCCCGAACGCCCCGCCTATCCTGATCATCCAGGGCGTCAACGACACGAACGTCCCACAATCCCAATCCATCCAGCTCTATGACGAACTTCGCGCGGCCGGGGACCAGACTCAGCTCATCCTAATCCAGAACATGGGGCACATGTTCGCGCAGGTGGGCCCGGTACCTTTCTCCCCGGACTTGGATCAGATCGCCCAAGAGATGGTGACCTTCTTCGGTACCTACAGGGGAGTGAGTTGAGGGGGCCTTGACATCGACGAATCCGCCTTCCGGTGCGAAGGCCGTGACAACGGCTTGGGGCCTCCTTGTGGCTGGCTATTCGATAGAGACAGTGGCGCTGGTTGCTTTCCTCACAATCAACGGGGCGTCAGGGATTCCCGGGGCCGCTACGATCGTAACCGCCGTCCTGGTGGTAATCGGGTTCGTGCTGCCGACGGCAGGGATGCTGCAGCTGAGAAGGCGCATCGGTCAAACCGAGAGGGCCGCAAGATACGGCTTTGCCCTGCAGGCGTTCGGCCTGATTGGCCTCTTGGTTGGGGTCGTGTTGGCTGTCGGAGTTACTGTTCTTTCAGGTTACATCCTCAGCATGGTCATTGTCGCCGCGTCAGGAGTGTCAGCAATCTCCGGGGCATTTCTTCTGAGGGGGCATTACGGAGCCCCAATGCCAAAAACCACAAGCGTCCTGTATCTGATACTCGGGACGGCATTACTCTTCGCAGGCGTTGGAATCATCTTAGGGTCGGACATAGGATTCGAGTACTGGTTTTCTCAGGTGCAAAACACCGTCTACGTGGACATGGGGGCGACTGTCTCTGCCTGCGGTTGCATTCTATCCGCGTATTCGTTCTTCACTCTTCATAATCCCAGCTGAAGCGGCCATTGGTCCACGCTTCGCAGAGACGGGTGGTCGCAGGCGCCCTGGCCCTTCGGCTTCAGATCTGTGATGCTGCGCTGTGAACCGGAAGGCGTCTCATCTTCGTTCTTCGGCCGAACATGCCCTTGACTTGCTCTTCTGTCATCGCGACAACGATGGTCGTCGGTTCACCCTCCCAACTGCTGTCGACTTCCAGCAACCTGATCGCCGGGGTCAGTTCGTCAGCAATGTCGCCGAACTCCGCAAGGCTAAGCTCGCCCATGAGAAATGTCACCGGAAAGTCCTCCGAAATATCCTCGACGAACAGCTTTTTCCCAGTTTTCTTGTTCCTGAACGAGTCCATCTCCATTTCCTGATCCTTTCCTTGGAATTCCCAACCCTCGCTTGTCAGGAACTCACGAACTTTGGAATAGGTCGCCGCTATTTTGAACACGTTCTCTATTGCCAAGACTGACGACTCTCCCGGTCTCTTTGGTATATGCTTTCTCACCGGATAGTAGTCTGTCGCTCGCTGTATCGCGTTTTCCTCCCCCTCTACTGCACAGACACTCCAGAACAGATAACACACTCCCACCACCTCTATGTGCCATGGAATTCCAGAAAGCCGTCCTCAAGCGCCGAATGGTCCGCCACTTCACCAACGAACCAGTCCCAATGGAAACCATCGACGGCATCCTTGAGCTCGCCCAGCACGCCCCGAGCGCAGGGTTCAGCCAGGGGAGCGCCTACGTGGTAGTCACCGACCCTGAGACCAAGAAGAAGGTTGCGAAGCTCCAGGGAGAAGAAAGCTACAGAGCCGGGGGCTTCCACGAATGGATTTCAGAAGCTCCCGTGGCCGTGGTCGCCTGCGTCAGCGAAAAGCTCTATCACGACAGATACAACGAGCCTGACAAGCTGGACGAGGGTGGCAAGGAAATTGAATGGCCGACGCCCTACTGGTTCTTCGACATCGGCGCCGGGTGCTTGATCATACTGCTGGCGGCGATTGACGCTGGCCTAGCCGCGGCGTTCACTGGGGTCCCGGATGTCAGGGGGATGAAGGAGCTACTCGGGATTCCCGCTCACTTCCACCCTGTCGGCGTCATCTCTATTGGCCACGGTGCCCAGGACGTGAAATCACCTTCTCTCAAGCGCGGAAGACGGAGGGCAAACGAAGTGGTCCACTATGGGAGATGGTGACGACGGATTGCCGAGGAACACTCTGAATTGCCGCCGAGTTCTCGCCAACACCTCATCCTGAAACACCTAATTAGCGAGACAGTTCATCATCGGGTGCCATGGAAGCTGAACCAGACGCAACTGAAGGAGCCGCCGAAGAAGAGAGGAGCATGCCTTCGGCCGAAATGACCGAGCAGCCGAGCGGAGAAACGCAGGAGGCCTATGCGCCCGGGGTCGGCAGCGAGACCCAGCCAGTGGCCCCGCAGACCGGAGGTAGGCGCAGTCAGTTCAGGGTAGTCAGAGAGAGCATCCAGGCCCTCCAGATAGAAGTCGGACGATACAGGAAGAGCCACGAGGTGAGTGCCAAGAAGATGGAAGCCCAGATGGCCTCGATACGCAAGGACATGGCGACCCACGCCCGTGTGAAAGACCTGGGCGCCCACTTCAAGGGCCATCATGCAGACACCCGGCGACTGGAAAAGCAGATCACCTCGCTCCGGACCGAGCTGGCCTCGATGAAGAGCCAGATGGCAAAGGAAGGTGCCAAGAGCAGGGCCAGGGAAGAAGCCGCGCTCTCGAGGATCGTCTCAAGGGTGAAGGCAGCCAGGCCATCAAAGAGGCTTCCAGCGAAACCCTCCAAGAAGAAACGATAGGCGGTCGCTTTTGATAGCCAACGACGCCCAGCGCAAGATATATCGTGTCTCAGACGAGGAAATTGGTATCGTCGAGCAGGAGGCGGTCGAGTGGGGAAGCGGTGGGAATGTGTTCCTGCTGCTCCATGGGGGCGCCGGACCTGCTTCGATGATGGGATTCGCGGGCCTGCTTTCGAAGGAGCCGAACGCCAGAGTTCTCGTCCCAACTCATCCCGGGTTCGCAGGTACGAAGAGGCCAGACGGGCTCAGGACCGTGAAGGGCCTTGCGAGACTCTACGGAGCGTTTGTCGAGCAGCTTGGGACACGCGACATCACGATCGTTGGTAATTCAGTTGGAGGATGGATTGCCGCCGAAATGGGGCTGATACCAGTCCATGGGGTCGGAAGCATCGTGCTGGCGGGCGCGACGGGGATAGACGTGAAGGGCTACACGATACCCGACACATCGAAGATGGGGCTGGACGACATAATGAGTCTCTCTTACCATAACCCGGGGCCGTTCAGAATCGACCCGACCAAGCTCACCGATCAGCAGCGGGCGATGGCGGCCTCCAACAGGGCCGCGCTCAGCCTCTATGCTCCCATCCCGACTGACCCGACGCTGGGCGGACGGCTGTCCAAGATGACGGTCCCTGTGCTGGTGATCTCCGGCGAAAGCGACCGCATCGTCTCGCCCGAGTATGGCAGAGCATTCGCGGCGGCCATCCCTGGCTCCCGGTTCGAGGTGCTCAAGGCGACCGGCCACATGCCCCAGATCGAGACGCCTGAAGCGCTCCTCGAGGCGGTCGTGAGGTTTAGGGCGCGAACCCAGTAAACAGGGCGACAAATCGGGATCCTGCCCGCGGGTTCAATTCGCAACGGAGTGCGCGGCCGCTCTTTCTTTACGGCGCATCCCGTACCTCAACTTCACTGACAGCAGGACCACGTAAAGGATGCAGTTAACCCCGTTCCAGAAGATCACCGCCAAAAGCCCCAGCAGGATGCCATAGGCGAGCCAGAGCACTGTGCCTCCCAGCGACAGGAGGTTGAAGGGGAGGCTGATCTGCTGGGCGTCCTTGAGCTTCAAGACCCTCAGAATCTGTGGGACGAGCCCTAGCGAGACAAGGAAGCCGGCGACCAGTCCAATCGCTTGTGCTAACGATATCATCTGGCCATGGCTCCATTCAAGATAGGCGTTCGTCGGCCACCCTCTATGAGCCCTGCGGGCGCTCGAAGGCTCGCTTTACGCTTCTGACCGTCTGTTCGACCTCTTCGGTCGATGACAACCGATGCTCGCTGGCCAGATAGGTCACCCCCCTTAGAGGTTCATCCTTCTTCCATGGGACGAGCCAGAGATGGAAATGAGGGACGCCGTCCATCATGGCAAGCGAATAAACCCGCTCAGCTTGCGTGGTCTGCTTGATCGCTGGGAAGAGTTTCTTGAGCAGTCCCGTCAGGTCCGCGCCCTCGACTGACTTCATCTCTCCGAAGTCTAGAAAGTGCCTCCTTGATTCTATGATCATGGTGCCCGGCGTGCCGATGTCGCGCGGAGCATGACATATCGCAAAGTACCTCCCTTCGTAGAGGTATCCCCCGGGAGGTGCCACCTCCTTCCCCGCCTGCTTCCTACAGATCAAGCACGACGAGTCCCCGGGCATCGGCGCCGTCGCTCACAGTTCCCACTATTCTGTGTATGCCTAGACCGCGCGTCAAACTGATCCCGACGACAGAAGACAGCCGATGGGAAAAAGCGTAAAAGCATCTGCTTATCCGTCGAAGATTCTTCGGTTGGTCACGATCGCCACTGGTGAGGCCGGCCGTCAGTCGCTTCAGGTCGCCAAGCAGGACGAACGCGAAGTCCTCCTCTCTGTAGACAACCTCTCGGTCGACTTCGCCACGGTCGACGGGCGCGTGAGGATCCTCAACGGCGTGTCCTTGCAGGTCGGGAGGGGGGAGGTCGTCGGCATCGTCGGGGAGAGCGGGTCGGGGAAGACGACACTCGGCCTGGCTATCATGGGGCTCCTTGACTCCCCTCCTACGGAAATAGCGAGCGGGAGCATAACCTTCGAGGGGAAGGACCTCCTGCACCTCGACCCTGACGACGTTGCCAAGATCCGCGGGACCGGCATCAACATGGTCTTCCAGGAGCCTCTCGACTCCCTGAACCCCGTCTACAAGGTCCAGTCCCAGATCGAGGAGTCCATCGAAGTCCAGAGGAAGCGTGCGGTGGCGAAGGCCCAGGGGGTGGAGGCCGGCCCAAGGGACGTTATGGTCGGGTTGCTCAGGGACCTGTGCATAGACAAGCCCGAGGAGGTCCTCGAGCAGTACCCCCACGAGCTCTCCGGAGGGATGCGCCAGAGGGTGGCCATATCGATGTCGATCATCGAGAAGCCGAAGCTTCTCATCGCAGACGAGCCGACGACCGGGCTCGACGCCTACGTCCAGAATAGGATACTGATGATGCTCAGCGACCTGAGGAAGGCCGGGGGGACCCTTGTCTACATCACCCACGACCTGACCATAGCGTCCCAGGTCTGCGACAGGCTCTACATCATGTATGCCGGGAGGATAGTGGAGTCGGGGAAGACCAAGGGGGTCCTCGAAGACTCTTTCCATCCCTACACCCGGACACTCATCGCCTCGGTCCCCGAGGGGTACGAGGACTCCCCCCCACTGCCGGTCCAGCTCGGGGAGCCCCCCAATCCGGCGAAGCTCCCCTCCGGCTGCAAGTTCAACCCGAGGTGTCCCTACGTCAAAGACGTCTGCAGGGAGGAAGAGCCTCCGCTGATCGAGGTGGTCCAGGGGAGGCACGCCGCATGCTGGAAGGTAGATGGAGCCAATGGCAAATACGATAGAGATTGAGCACCTGACCGTCAGCTTCAGGTCGAAGAGGAGAGCCAGCTTCTTCGGGAAGAGCCCCCGGGTCAAAGCGCTCGACGACGTTTCGCTGTCAATAAGGGAGGGGGAGACCTTCGGGCTCACAGGAGAGACCGGGTCAGGTAAATCCACCCTCGCCAAGGTACTCGTCGGCCTCTACAAGCCTACGTCGGGCACCGTCCGGCTCCTCGGGAAGGAGATCGACTTTCGCGACAAGGGGGACCTCGCCTATCTGAGGCAGAACGTCGGGATCGTGCTGCAGGACCCGGTCAGGTCCCTGAACCCCAGACTGACTGTAAAGGAAATAATCGAGGAGGCGCTGATCGCCTCGAAGAAGATCCCGAAGGAGAAGTTCGACGAGCGGGTGGACTACATCACGCACCTCGTCGGAGTCACCAAGGACCTCCTGCCCAGGCACCCCAGAGAGCTTAGCGGAGGTCAGAGGCAGAGGGTGAGCCTGGCCAGGGCCCTCGTCGTACCGAAGAAGCTGCTGGTCCTCGACGAGCCCACCAGCGCCCTGGACGTCTCCATCCAGGCCCAGGTCCTGAACACCCTGAAGTCACTGAAGTCAGAGCTCGACATGTCGTACCTGTTCATCACCCACGACATCAACGTCATCAAGTACGTCAGCCACAGCCTCGGGGTCCTGTTCTACGGGAAGCTGGTGGAGACTGGAGACGTGCGTGACATCGCGGTCGATCCGAAGCACCCATACACCCAGAAGCTGTTAGCCAACGTGCTCACCCTGGGGGGGACGTCCGCAAGAGAAACGTCGATCACCGAGCACAGGCCCGCGCCCACCGGGTGCCGGTACAGGCTCGTGTGCAAATCTGTCTTTGACAGGTGCGTAGAGGTTCCCCCGGACCTCGACCTGGGCTCTGGGCACATCGTCTCCTGTTTCCTCTACGCCCAAGGGATGGCTCCCCTCGAGGAGCTGCCTCCTCCGAAGCTCATGCTGGCTGAGAAGCTGACTGTTCCCGTCCAAGAGCTCGCAGCCCACCAGGGGCCGGAGCCGGGACGTGGGGTTGCCCCGACTGGGTCCCCTCGGGCTTCCCCAGATCCCGTCCCTTGATCAGTATGTGAGGCCTCAGCTTCACATCGAGGGATTCCCTCAACCCCTCCCCCAGGAAGCTGAACCCCGCTACCATCACCATGACGATCAGCGCAGGGATGATCACCTGGGTGGGGTAGAGGAACAGGTTGTAGGTCACGGCGGACACCATCTTCCCCAGCTCGGGGAGGTTGGCGGGGATGCCCACGTTCAGGTACCCCAGAGTCGACAGCGTCAGCATGGCCGCGCCGATGTCCGTAGTGGCGTAGACCAGCACGGTGGGGAGGACGTTGGGGAGGGCGTCCTTCCTGACTATGTAGAGGAAGGACGAGTTCAGGGATTTCGAAACTGCCACGTAGTCTTCGGCGGCGACAGCGAGGACCGCTCCCCGTACAAGTCTGACGTACGCCGGCCACCACACCACGATCAAGGAGAGCGTGACGTTCAGGAGGCTCGGGCCCAGCGTGGCCGCTATCGCCAGGCTCATGATTATCTGCGGGAACGCGAGGAACATGTCCGTCAGCCTCATGATGACTTCGTCCAAAGCTCCCCTGAAGTAGCCGGCAAGGGTCCCAAGGACCACCCCCAGGGCCACCGACACGACCACTACGACGATCGATATCCCGATGTCGACCGGGAGCGCGGCAAGGACCTGGGAGAAAATGTCCCTCCCCTCGAAGTCTGTCCCGAACAGGTGGACGAGGGAGGGGCCCAGGTTGGCGTGTGCGAAGTTCGGAGTATAGGGGTTGAAGGGGGTGATGGCCCCCGAAGTCACTCCTTCGATGAGAGCGATGACCACGAACAGGGCGGTCGTCACCAGCCCGAACAGGGAAAGCGGGTTGCTCACCAGCAGCCTAAGGAGCCGCCTTCGCTCGGTGCTCATCCTCCCTCCCCCAGCGTGATCCTCGGGTCGAGCACTGTGTACAGAATATCAGCGATGAAATTGGCTATGATTACCCCGAGTGTGAATACGAAGACGCATGCCACGAGGACAGGATAGTTCGCCGATATGATCGCGTTGTAGGAGAACTGCCCTATGCCGGGCCAGGCGAAGATCTGCTCAATGATTATTGTCCCCGAGAAGAGCCACCCGAAGGTCGTCGCGACCACCGTGGTGGTGTCGATGAGGGCGTTCCTCAGGATGTGCTTCCTCCTCACCTCCCCTTCGTCCAGGCCCCGTGCCCTGGCGGCCTTCACATGGGTGGACCACCGCGTGTCGAGTATGGACGACCTCATTATCCTAGGAACTATCCCGAAACTGAGCAGGGCCAAAGTCGTGGCCGGCAGGACGAGGTGGTAGAGCCCGGACTCGAATGCAGGCCAGTTCGCCTGTAGGAGGGTGTCCAGGACGAAAATGCCGGTTATGGAGTTGTATGCTACCCCTACCGACCCGTTCCCCCCGGATGGGAAGATTGGGATGTAGCTAGAGAAGACTAGGACCGCGGCCAGGGCTCCGAGATAGTACGGCGTCGACCAAGTGAGTAGATAGAATATCCGGATCGCGGAGTCGATCTTGGTCCCGAACCTCATCCCCGAAATGTAGCCCAGCCCCACGCCGGCCACGACTATGATCGCCATGGCGGCCAGGACGAGCTCGAGTGTGTTGGGGGCGTAGAATAGGATCTCAGATAGTATTGGGCGCCCCGTCTGGGGGTCCAGCCCGAAGTTGCCTGTTATCAGGCCCTGGAAGTAGTAGTAGAGCTGTGTGAATATGGGGGCGTTCAGGTGATATTCGGCAGCCACCGCCTGGATGGTCTCGGGGCGCGCCTTCGGTCCTGCCCAGAGGAGGGCCGGGTCGGGGCTCAGGACATGTGAGATGAAGAAGACAATCAGGGCCACACCTAGCAGGACGAAGAGGGAGCCTACCAGCCTCTTCGCGAGGTACACCCCGAAGTCCCTGAGAGAGACCGTTCTCTGTCCCTCAGCCTGTGTACTCGACAGTGTTGAAGTACAGGAAATACCCCGCGGAGCTCCCTGCGGGGTTGGGTATCATCCCGGTGATCCCGCTCTGGTTGACAGTCATGAAGTCGGCGACATAGAGCCAGACGTTGGTGTAGTTGTAGTACATGTCCCTGGTGATGTAGGCGAAGTCGGAGACCACCACCGAGTTGTTGGACGACGCCGAGGCGTTGAGGGTCCAGGCGATCGCGCTCGGGTCGTTGTAGTTCGACGTCCCGACATAGTTGTCAGAAGTGAAGTAGTACACGTAGTCGATGCTTGCGGTGTAGTCCTCGGTGTAGAATCCTATTCCCATGGGGTACTGGGTGGAGTTGGTGGAGCCCGAGTAGATCACGCTCGTGTATGTCTCATAAGGAAGCGGCAAGGGGTTCACGGTTATCCCGACCGAAGCGAGATTGCTCGCGATTATCTGGGCAGCCTGGGTGTCGGTGGGAGAGTCCGAGTCATAAAGGAAGCCGACCCCCGGGAAGGGGGTTCCGTTAGGGTTCAGCTTCGTCCCGTCAGGGAGCTTGGAGACATACCCTGCCTGGGCCAAGAGGTCCGCTGCTTTGGTGGCGTTGAACTGGTACGGGCTCAACCCTGCAGTGGACTGGTTGTAGTCCTGGAAGCCAGGGGGGACCGGTCCCACCCACTGAATCGCGTTCCCTGCGAAGACGTCGCTTATGATTGCCTGGTAGTCGATGGCGTAGGATATCGCCTCTCTGACGAGAGTGCTGTTGAAGGGCTGGAACGCAAGTGGGTCCATGTACACATACGAAGTGGCCTCGGCCGAGCCGAAGGCCGGACCAAGTATCGTTGTGGTCACCCCGGGGATGTCGCGGGTGACATTGTAGTAGGTGACAGGGGCGAGGATCATCTGCGCCGTCCCTGACCGGAGGTCGGCGATGCTGGCTGCCGACGGTTTGAAGTAGATTATGATGTTGTTCAGTATGGCGGGGGCGATGGCGTTGTTGAGCTCCGATGTTGGAAGGCCGTCCGCCCAGTAGTCCGGGTTCTTGAGCAGGCTGACGCTCTGGCTGGGAACCCAGGACTGGAGCTCGTAGAATCCTGTCCCCATGACATTGCTCGTCATCCACCCGTTCCTCTGACCGGCCACCACCCCGCCGTGGGCCGCCACGTAGGCCGGGTCCACGGCCATGGCCATGGGTGTCTGCAGGGTGGCGAGGAACTGCGAATACGGGACCTCACCGTTGGTGCCGTAGCCGAGGTTGAACTGGATCTCGCTCGCGTTGATCACCTGAACCGACTGGTCAGGGTACGTCATCACAGTGAGGTTGGCGGGCGACGGACCGGCGTAGTTTATCGAGTCAAGCATCGCGTCGGTCACCGAAAAGTTCCCCCCGTTCCCGGCGGCGAGGTTCTGGGCAAGAATCCAGTAGGGGGCCTGACCCATGACGATGGTCCTGTAAACCGAATACCACATGACGTAAGCGTTGAACGGGTCTCCGTTGCTGAAGGTGACCCCGTTTCTCAGGAAGAACGTGTAATTCATGCCGTCACCTGAGACGGTCCAGGTCTTGGCCAGGACCCCCTCGTACTGAGTGATGCTCGAGCCGTTGTAAGTGATTAACCCCTGGTAGACCTGGTCGACGACCTCCCACCCTGGGGTCACGTAGGTGACGGCGGGGTCGAGCGAGTCAGGCTGATCTTCTTCTTCTACCGTGAGTGAAGTTCTGGATGAGGTGGGACTTGTGATGGTTCCGGTACTTGTGGTGGTCGTCGAAGCCTGCTGAGTCGTCGGCTTCGGGGTTCCGGTGCTCGTCAAATAGACAGCTCCGGCTGCAACCGCTAGGATGATGACAACGATAACGACCGTGACTGTCCTGGAGATGGCTCTCCGGGAAGTGCGCACGTAATTTTTCTTTTCGACCGTTATTTACGGATTGCCGCCACTAGGCCTTGGCTGCTCTCAGTTCAAGGCCGACCTGTCTGGCAGCACCAAGGTCATCTCGGTTGGCCCAATGCTCCGTAATCTTCCCGTTTACGATCCGAAAGAGATGCATGTGTTGGGCTGTGTACTTTCGCCCGGTCGGCTCGATGTCGGCGAAGATTCCACTGTTCACTCGGACCTTAGCAGCATGTACCCCCTCGCAAGTGGTCCGGACGGCAACCCATTCTCCCTCGGCGATCATCTCGTGGATGAAGTGTCGCTCCTGGAGCAGGTTCAGGCTCGCATACACCGATTCCATTGCATCAGATCGACTTTCTTCCCATGGTTGTACGAGTCCGTTCCCCAGAGCCCTGCAGCTCCTTTGGCGTCTCCCGCGCTGAGGAGTTCGAATTGGCGGCGGACGATCTGTTTATTCTGTTCCGGCGTCATCTTGATGCCAACCGGAGCAGAGACTCTTGAGAATAGTTCAACGTTTCGTGAAAGGGTGTGCGGTCCTGGGATTTGAACCTGCGTTCCCGGGCTGACGCTCAGATATCAGAATCGATCCGGGCCAGGACCTGCTGTTAACTGCTGGTGTTTTTTTCTGAAGAACCTTGCGGCCGTTAACCTCTTAGGAAAGCCTCAGCCTACAGGAGAGCGAGCGCACAGTCTCACCCTCTCTCTGTGCCTGTCTGTCTTTGCCATCGTGTGAGAGAGTTCGATAGAGAGACACATCAAGTCCCTTGCCTTCTCTATTGTCCTAATCCGATTTTCCTCAGGGGTTCTGGACCACGGCGTTCTTCATCTTAGTCCCAGACGGTTTGCAAACGAATCCCATCTGGGGTCCGACCAAAGGTTCTCGAAGGCAAAATCAGAGACAACGGACTGAAGGTTTCCGGCATGCTCGTCGAAGGCTTTGTCTAGCCACTCGAACGCCTTGTCTTTCTCCCCCAGGTTAGCGTATATCGACACAATCCAGGTAGCGCCGCTATGGTTCTTCTCGTGCCATTCGAGAGCTTCTGCGAGTCGTTCCCTCAGTTCGGCGAACCCGCCAGCCTTGCCCAGCCCGTAAGCAAGGTCGCTGACCGGACCCTTGGCAATCCTAAGCGCTTCGCGGATCGATGCTATGCCCTCGTCGAGCATCCCCTTCCGGACGTATGCTACGCCGATGTTGCTCCGCGCGAACGCCGATTCGGGGTCGATTTCTAGCACCTTCCTGAATAGGGGGATAGCTTCATCGGGGTGGTCGGAATACAGGAGCCAGGTTGCCGCTGACTGGAGCGTATCCGGCGAAAGGGGGTCGAGTTCCAACGCCCTCCTCGCGAACCTCGCGGACTCCTCGAAACGCCTCCTCATCGACATTACACTGGCTTGACCGATCAGGATTGTCGCGGAGTTTGGGTCTAGTTCGATTGCGCGGTCAAGCTCTGCCTCGGCGGCCTTGAAATGCCATTGATTGAACAGGGCCAAACCCAGCGAAGTGTAGGCCTCGGGAAGCGACCGATCCAACTCGATCGCGTGCCTGGCGAACTCCTCGGCATTCTTGAATGATTCCATGGGTCGAGTGAACTCAAAGAATCCCATTAAGTTGATCGTATAAGCCAGCCATGCGTACGCCAAGGCGAATTGAGGATCCTTCTCAATGGCCCTTTCATAGAACTCGGCAGCTTCCTTTAGAGATACGTCCGTGTTCCGAAGTCCTAAAGCTCTTCCCTTTAGAAACAACGCGTGCGCCTCTGGGTCCTTCGTCGGTGCCCTTTCGAGCCTTTTCCTGTCGCCCTCCAGTAGCGTGACCTTCAGCACGGTGGCCACGGTCTGCGCTATGTCGCTCTGGATGGAGAAGACGTCTTCGAGGGTCCTGTCGTAGTTCTCGGCCCACAGGTGCTTGTCACTGTTGGCGTCTATCAACTGGACGGCTATCCTTACTCGGTTCCCCGACTTCCTCACGCTCCCCTCCAACAGCGTCCCGACGTTCAGTTCGCGGCCTATCTCGGCCACATTCTTTGCCTTGTTCTTGTACTGCATCACGGAGGTGCGCGAGATGACTTCGAACTCTCTCACCTTGGAGACGGCCGAGATGAGCTCCTCGGTCATCCCATCCGCGAAGTATTCTTCACTTGGGTCGGATATCATGTTGATCAACGGCATTACGGCAACCCGACGCTTGTTCAAGACCCCGGAGACACTTACGCTCTGCTCCGGTGGCATCGTCATCCTGTAGACTTCGATCGGCTCGCCCACATTCTTGAGGCTCATCTTCCCCATACCTACTAGCGGGACGTCGAGCTTGTTGTGGACGTGGTCGTACACTTGCTGGGTGAAGCAGACGCCCCCGTCATCTGCAAGGGGCTCTATTCTTGATGCGACGTTGACAGCGTCCCCGGAGATGTCCCCCTCGGACTCGACTACTTCCCCGACGTGGACGCCTATCCGTAAATGAATCCTGTTTTCAGAAGCGACAGAGAGATTGAACTCCCTTATCGCCCTCTGGATGTCGTAGGCGCATCTAACGGCTTCCAAAGCGCTGGGAAACTCCACGAGGAATGCGTCTCCGATCGTCTTGACCTCTCTACCGTTGTGTCTGCTCAGAATCGACCTAATCAGTTTCCTCTGCTCATCGACAAGGGCAAGCGAAAGCGATTCGTTCCTCTGTCCCAAAGCCGTGTAACCAACCATGTCGGTGAACATTATCGCTGCTAGTCTGCGCTCGCTCTGGGACATGGATTCCGACTAGTCAAGAACTGAGTTGTAGGATATACCCGTTGTGGGGTGACTTGAGAAGGAATGACACCCTTCACTCCGTTTCTGGCGTGAGTGGAAGTCTGAGTAACTGTCGGCTGCCGGGGAATTCCCAGAAAAGGGCTTTCTCTACATGAACACTCACGCGCCCATCCAGGCTCTCCCAGGGAGCCCTTCTCATGTAGCTCAGCCTACAGGAGAGAGAGGAAACTGTGCGGTCGCTGGGATTTGAACCCAGGTTATCAGCTTGGAGGGCTGATGTCCTAGACCAGATTTTCCCCTCAGATAGGACTGGACGACGACCGCACATCAAGTGCCGCTTCAGCCAACGCTAATTACCCTTTGGCCAGCTGATTCTTGAGATTGACACTTATTGTTGCATATGCCATGTCACTTCGACCGGAACCAAGGACCAGCACAGAAACTATAAGGCCTACGAGTCTTCTTGTGCAATTCAATGACCAGAGTAAAGGACTCTTTGCAAGAGGACAAGAAGGGGGAGAGATGCGTGGAGCCAGTGAATCCGCTTCACTTCATCCTGTTTACCATACCATCTGTCAACAGCAGAAAGGATAGACAAATATGAAGAATGTCACCGATTCTGTCAGCCGATCCTAATCGTTCAATTTTTGTCGCACCTTCTCTACTTCGTAAATCATCCTGGCCGCCACGATGTGGGCCTCGAGCGGCTTCGAGTGCACCCTGACAAGCTCGTCTACCGCGGTGGTCGTCTCGGCTGAAAAGTGCCCATGAGGGAAGCCCCCCATCACCACGCACGGTTCCTTGACTGAGGACAGCTTGCGGGCCAGTTCTTCGATCGGCATCTGCTTCCCCTGCACCGTCAGCCCAATGACGACGTCAGGTCGAACCTTTCTGACTAACTCCTTCACGCTCATCGATTGGACCATGATTAGGCCCTGCCGCGGCCTTTCGCGGAGTGCCTCCTCCATCAGACCTCTGAACCTGATGTAGTTCTTCGGGATCCTCGTCTTTTCCGCAATCTCAAGAACGACGCCATCGTAGGTGTGAACGAACACCCTCACCAATCCATCCAGGTAGAGCGGCGTACCTGTCACGCTCAGCAAAGTAACATGAACAAGGTCCGGCCGCCCTCTCTTCTCCGAATCCTTCAGCCTCTCCATGGCCGAATGATGGAAGCTCCTGTCAAGGAGGATCTCCGAAGCATCCTTCTGTCTGCGCTTGGCGTCGCTCGCCACCGCCGGGAGCTTCCTGATCTCCTTCGGCACAAGCTCCAGGGCCGACTCCGCGAGGACGAAGTTGAGCAACTGAGCGGACTGAGCAGGATAGCACCATTAAGTGCTTCCGTGAGGAGTGCGAGCCGTGAAACCGCAGGGGGGCAAGAAGGAAGATGCGGCTTCAGTCGTCAGGCTACTGACCGAATCGGCGGTGAGCCTGTCGCACACAAACCCAGCCACGGCGAAGCAGCAGGCGGCTCTCGCCAGGAAGGTCAAGCTCAGGTTCAACGTCCGCCTGGGCCCATCTCTTACGAGGTTCACCTGCCGGGGGTGCAAGGGCCTCCTGGTCCCCGGGGTCAACGCCAGAGTGAGATTGGGCCACGGGAAGGTCACGATCCTTCGAGTGACCTGCGCCGATTGCGGCCACGTAAACAGGAAAATAATCGAGGAAGCTTAAATATGGTAGAGCGAGGCTCGGAAAATTGCTTTCGTGAAACGTTATGGTAAGTGCTCACGACGTCCCGTCCGGCAAGCTGATATCCGCCCTAGCGGTGCAAGTGAAAGGGCTCCCAGGGATGGAGCAACCCGACTGGTCGCGCTGGGTAAAGACTGGCTCCCACGCTGAACGCTCCCCAACCAACTCTGAATGGTGGTTCACCCGGGCAGCCTCGCTTCTCCGCAAACTCTACCTCCATGGCCCCGTCGGCATGACTGACCTCACACGTGCCTACGGCGGGACCAAGGCCCTCCACTACTACCCCAAGCATCACAGGGACGCCGGGGGTTCATCAATCAGGAAGATACTCAAGCAGCTCGAGCAGGCTGAGCTCGTGGCCAAGTCCCCCAAGGGGCGGGTCCTCACTCCAAAGGGACGCGCCATGCTCGACAAGGCAAGCAGGGAAATATTCACCTCGATGGTTGCTGACAACAAGGCCCTGGCGAGGTACGCTTAGAGATGTCCGACCAGCCCCAGAGGCAGCCTGACAAGGACTCCCAGGAACGGAAGATGATGAGGGAAGGGACGCTAAGGATGGCCATGACCTCCGAAGCACGACAGCGCCTGGCCAACGTGAAGATGGTCAACCCCAGCCTCGCTTCGTCCATCGAAGAGTACGTGATCCAACTCGCCTCCTCGGGGAAGCTGAGAGCAGCGGTGGACGACGAGCAGATCAAGCAGATGTTGGCCGCATTACAGGACAAGAAGCGGGAGATCAAGATAAGGCGAGCATAGAATGGCGAGAGTGAAGGACACTTCAAAGAAGAACAGGCTGGCGAAGGCAGGCAAGCGCTCCCGCTCCGTCCCCACCTGGGTCATAGTCAGGACGGACCGCAGGGTCAGGACCAACCCGAAGCGCAGGAACTGGAGGCAGCGCAAGTTGGGGCTCAAGTGATAGCAAATGTCTGAAAAAATGGAAGAGCTGACTAGGACATACACCGTCCCGCTTGGCGTGGTCTACGAGGCTCCTCCCTACAGGAGGGCAAAGAAGGCGATCATAGTCATCAGAGAGTTCGCCACCCGCCACATGAAGGCGCGGCAGGTGAGCATCGACGCCGAAGTCAACGAGCTGATTTGGGCCCAGGGCATACGACACCCCCCTCGACGTCTGACGCTCGAGATGGAGCGAGACGAGGACGGGGTCGTCAAGGTGAAGCTCCCGCCCGAGTCAGAAAAAGTGTGACCGAATGGGTCTGCACCTGATAGACATCTACAGGAGCCCCAACGTTGGCGTATTCCTGAAGGCGAACGACAAGTTCCTGCTTGTGCCGAAGGGCCTCGCCCAGACGAAGTCCGACAAGCTGTGTGCGAGCTTGGAGGTCACCGCAGTCCCCACCTCGATAGGCGAGTCGAGGCTCCTCGGGCCCCTTGTCTCGATGAACGGCAAAGGCATCCTGGTCTCGCGGCTTGCGGATGACTTCGAGTTGGCCGAAATCAGCGCCGCCACAGGCCTGCCGATAGAGCGGCTCGAATCGAAGCTTACAGCGGTGGGGAACCTCGTGGCGGCCAACGACAAATGCGCCCTGGTGTCGCCAGCCCTCGACGGAAGGGCCGTCGCCCAGGTCAGGGACGTCCTCGGGACTGAGGTCGAGCGGACCCCCATAGGCGAGTACTATCAGGTCGGCTCGTTCGTGGTCGCGACCGGCAGAGGTGCGGCGGTCTATCCCGGGCTCGACGAGAAGGAGGTTGAAAGGCTCAGCTCTGTACTCGGCGTCGATGCCTACCCCACGTCGGTGAACAGAGGAGTCCCATTCGTGGCCTCGGGGATCGTCGCCAACTCAAAGAACGCGATTGTCGGGAGTCAGACGACCGGACCCGAGCTCGTCTTTATAACGCGGGCACTGAGCGTCTGAAAAATTCTGAAATGAGCAAGCAGCCGACCGCTGAAGAGACAGTGAACGCTCTCGTCGTCGAAATCAGGGTCCTTGAGAGCACCTACAACGAGCTGGCTGCAAGGCAGAACCTCCTTGAGAGGGCCCTCTTGGAAAGCCGGGCCGCCCTCGACTCGATCAAGGGGCTTGACGGCGGGTCAGGCTCTGAAGTGCTAACTCAGATCGGCGGTGGAGCCATGCTGCGCTCTCAGCCGCCCTCGACGAACAAAGTGCTGGTCAGCGTGGGCGCGAACGTCGTAATCGAGAAGCCGAAGGAGGAGGCAGTGGCCATGCTCGAGGAGAGGAGCCGGGACGTGGAGAAGACGGTCGTCTCCATCGTCGGCCAAAGGAACCAGATTGCCGAGAGGCTCAATGCGGACAGAGACCTCCTGAACAACCTAGTGGCAAGAAGCCAGCAGGAGTAGCCTCTTGTTCGAGCGGCTCAAGCAGGCGTTCTCATCGGTCACAAGCGCCGTTAAGGAGAAGGAGCTCACCGACAAGGACCTCGATGACGTCGCATTCAACTTCCAACTATCCCTTATCGAGAGCGACGTCGCCCAGAGCGTAGCCGAAGCCCTGACCAACGAGGTCCAGAAGAGCATCACCGGCACCAAGGTGGACCGCGCAGCGGAGCCATCAGAGGTGGTCGGAGAGAGGCTGGCGACCCTCCTTCAGGATGCCTTCGCCAAGGCAGGTAAGGTTGACCTCGTGGCAAACATCAAGGAGAAGAGCAAGGCGGGAGAGCCCTACGTGATTCTCTTCCTTGGGATAAACGGAACAGGGAAGACCACGACAGTGGCCAAGATGGTGAGGTTCATGCAGAAGAACGGGCTGTCGGTCGTCTGCGCCGCCGGGGATACCCACAGGCCTGGTGCCATCGAGCAGCTCACGGAGCACGCAGAGAGACTTTCAGTCAAGGTGATCTCCCAGCGCTACGGCGCGGACCCGGCCGCCGTGGGGAGGGACGGGGTCCTCTATGCGAAGGCCCACCACGTCGACTGCCTGCTCATAGACACGGCTGGCAGGATGCAGACCAACCAGAACCTTATGGAGGAGATGGCCAAGATAGTCCGAGTCGTCAAGCCTGACTTCCGGATATTCGTCGCAGACGCCCTCACGGGGAACGACGCCGTGTCGCAGGCCGAGCTCTTCAACCAGCACGTAGGCTTCGACGGCGCCATCTTGACCAAGGCCGACGCCGACGTCCGTGGTGGTGCCGCACTGTCGATCGTCTACTCCACCGGCAAGCCAGTCTTGTTCCTGGGGGTAGGGCAGTCCTACGAAGATCTAATCCCCTTCGACACTGAAAAGTTCCTAGGCTCGCTTCTCGAGGCCTAGTCCAGATACAGGGAATCCCGCGGGTAGGTGGACTTCGCCTTGTCAGCATCCGACTTCTTGACATCCACAGTGACGAAAGGCTTCGCCTTCGAGGTCAGCCCCATCACGTCTCCATCGGGCCCAACCACCCACCCATGCCCGCCGAATGTCGCTTCTCCCCTGCTCCCCGTCCGGTTTGACGAGGCGTTGTACGCCCCAGCAATCACTGCCGCCACCCTCCCCCCTGCGACCCACTTGTCGACGCTCCGCGCCCCAGTCGCCCTGGGCACCGCGATGAGCTGCACGCCTTTCTTCCCGTAGGACCTCGCGTTGGCCATCGACCACAGGTCGCTGCAGATCATGAACCCTGCCTTCCACCCCGACGCCTCGAAGGGAATGAACGGCTTGTTCCCTCTCTCATACCATCTGGCTTCGTAGTAACCTGGCTCGTTCGGAAGATAGTTCTTGAAGTGGACCCCTCTTACCCCATCCCTCTCGGTCCAGACGAAACCCTCGTTCAGCCTCCTCCCTCCTCTCTCGACCGGCCTCGAGCTCAAGACCACCGACGTCCCCAGTTCGGCGATTCGCCTGCCCCATTCACCGTGCGCGCGCACCGCATCCCTCCAGACGCCAGCTTCGAACTTCGGTCCGGCGCAGAACCAGTAGTAGAACGCCATCTCGGGGAGGAGGACGAAGTCACTCGACTCTCTCCTGACGTGCCTGGCCAACCTTTCCCATGCGCCGGAGAACTCTTCGGGGTCGTCAGGCATCTCGCAGACTGTTATCTTCAACAGAGTTCCGCCGCCCCTGCCCTTTCTTATCCTGTATGCTTCATGCCGCGTCTTCCATCTTCTTCGCTTCTTCCCCCACTAGCTCCGTGAGGGCTTCGAAGGCCCTGCTCGCGTCCTTCATGTCCACCACCATTATGGTGTCGGTGTAACAGCTCACCGTGTCCTCCACGTTGACCTTCCTCCTCGAGAGCTGGTTGTAGAATGCGCTGATGCACCCGGGGGTCGTCTGGATTTCTTCGGGACTGTGCACAGTTATCGCCGCTCCTCCTTCTCCTTCCTCGAGGAACTCGGCGCTCCCGAGGGACCTCTTCACCCTGGCATGGAGTCGCTGGTCGAAGATCAGGGTGATCGAAGAAAGCGATTCCGAGACCTGGATGAAGTCGTCAGAGTAGGTAAAAAGGAGCTGGCTCATGGTCTGGAGTGTCCTCCTGGTCTTCTCGACGGATATCCTGGAGACATGGGTCCTCACATTGACAGTGCTCCTCCCGATGACCTTGCTTATCCGCGGGGAGCTGACGGTATAGGAACCCTCCAGCCTCTTGAGTGCCGTGGCGATCCCAACCTCGCTTACGTCCTTGACCCGCTTGCCTGTCCTCAGGGCAACCTTGGGAACTAGGATCCTCGCCAGGGCGCTCAGGTTGACGTAGTCTCTCATGATCGCATCCTGGATCGAGAGGTCTGACCCTACCTCGTCCCTAACGGCCCGGGTCACGGAAACGGCTTTGGCCAGTTTTTGGTCATGCTTGACCAATTTGTTATTTTCCTGTCCATAACCTATAAAAGGATTCAACGACTCAGCCAATTCACAAGAATTGCGTAGGACCGTTGCTCTCGCTTTTTCCGGTGGACTGGACACCTCAGTCTGCGTCAAGTGGCTTCAGGAGAAGTATGACGCCGACGTCGTGACCGTGACCCTCGACCTGGGCCAGAGGGACGACATGGAGCAGATAGGGAAGCGATCCAGGCAGATTGGGGCGAAGAACCACTATACCATCGACGCCAGGGAGGAGTTCCTCAAGGACTACATTGTCCCAGCGATAATGGCCAACGCCATGTACGAGGGGAAGTACCCCCTCAGCACGGCCCTCGGCAGACCGCTTATCGGGAAGAAGCTCGTCGAGGTGGCCGAACGGGAGGGAGCCGACGCCGTGGCCCACGGGTGCACTGGGAAGGGGAACGACCAGGTTAGGATAGACGTCACAGTGAGGGCGATGAACCCCTCTCTCCAGGTGATCGCTCCCGTCCGCGAGTGGAACATGAGCAGGGACGAGGAGATACTCTACGCCCAGAAGAAAGGCCTCCCGATCAAGCCGTCGAAGTCGATCTACAGCGTCGACCAGAACATCTGGGGAAGGTCTATCGAGAGCGGGCCCTTGGAAAACCCGAACAACGAGCCCCCGGAAGAAGCGTTCGAATGGACCCTGGCCCCCGAAGAGGCGCCGGACGAACCGGGGTACCTAGATATCACATTCCAGGAAGGGATCCCGACCAAGGTCAACGGTAGGTCGATGGAGCTCCTAAAGCTCGTGAGCTACGTCAACCAGTTCGCCGGTTCTCACGGGGTCGGGAGGATCGACCACATCGAGGACAGGCTGGTCGGGATAAAGTCGCGCGAGGTGTACGAGTGCCCCGCGGCCACGGTGATAATCGAAGCCCACCGGGATCTGGAGAAGCTCGTCCTTACGAGGCACGAGCTGGACTTCAAGGCCCAGGTGGAGAGGGAGTGGGCCTGGCTGGTCTACTCCGGCCTCTGGCTCGAGCCCCTACGCCTGGCGCTGGACCGGTTCATCTCGGCCACCCAGCATAGGGTCACCGGCACAGTAAGGCTGAAGCTCTACAAGGGCTCCATGCGCGTAGTCGGGAGATCGTCCGAGTACTCGATCTACGACCTGGGCCTAGCCACCTATGGGCGAGGTTCCAAGTTCGACCAGAGGAGTGCCGTCGGCTTCATCGAGCTCTGGGGCCTCCAGTCGCGTGTCGCCGCCGGCCTGAACTCTCAAGTTGAGGAAAAAACAGGGATTGGACATCAGAGGACCAAGGCTAAGGAAGCCCAGTGAAGCGGCCCTCGCGTTCACCTCCTCGATGTCTGCGGACGGACGCATCGCCCGCCATGTCATCGCGGTGAACACGGCCCACATGCTGGCGCTTGTCAGGTCAGGGGAGGTAAGCCACGAAGTCGGTTCGAAGTGCGTGAAGTTCCTCCTCACGGCCCCGTCCGAAATTTCGCCAGACGCCAAGGCGGAGGACTTCCATCAGCTCCTCGAGCAGAAGGCGGTGGATTCATTGGGGATAGAAACGGCAGGGTTCCTCAACTACGGCAAGAGTAGGAACGACCAGGTCGCCACGGCCCTCCGGATGGAGCTCAGGTCGCAAGTAGCCGCCCTCGTCGGTGCAATCGCTGACTTTCAGGCTTCTTTGCTCAAGATCATTGGGAGAAGCGGCTCAACCCTCATCCCCGGGTACACTCATCTGCAAAGGGCACAGCCTGTGACTCTGGCGCACCACCTCTTCGCTCACTTCGACGCTATTCAGCGCGACGCCGAGCGGGCCCTCCAACTCTACTCCAGGGTCAACCTCTCTCCGATGGGCTCGGCAGCCATGGCAGGTACCGCACTCAACATCGACCGGAGGCTTGTCGCCCAGTCTCTCGGCTTTTCCGGGCTGGTGAGGAACGCCATGGACGGAGTCTCGTCCAGAGACGTGGCGGTGGAGGCGCTCTCGTGTGCTACCATGACGATGCTCGACGCCAGCAGGCTCGCGGAGGAATTGATCCTCTGGAGCTCAGCCGAGTTCGGCTTCGTCGAACTTGACGATGCCTACGCTGCCTCCAGCAGCATCATGCCGCAGAAGAAGAACGCAGTAGCCGCCGAAATGGTCAGAGCGAAGGCCGGGTCTGTCCTAGGGGACCTGGTTGCCGCATGCGCGATTCTCAAGGCCCTCCCATACTCCTACAACCTCGACCTTCAGGAAGTCACTCCACAGGTCTGGAGAGGCATGGACGACACCACTGCCTCGCTCAAGGTCCTTTCCGGGATGGTCGCTTCCATGAAGGTCAAGTCGAAATCGATGGATAGGGCTATCGCCAACGACAACTCGACGGCCGTCGGGCTGGCCAACTACCTTGTGAAGGAACACGGTATTTCATTCCGCCAGGCCCACGCCATCGTCGGGCAGCTTGTCAGGACATCGATAGAGACTGGCAAGCCACTCCCAGAAGTCGCCCAGTCATACATCGGAAGGGTCTCAGCGAAGCTCGGAAAGCGGGTGACTATCGACGCCGACACCGCGAAGGAGATTCTGGAGCCGCGGAAGTTCCTACAACAGATCGCAACAGAAGGTGGGAGCAACCCCAAGTTCATCGTATCAGAGCTGAAGATTAGACAGAAGGAACTGGCGCTCAACAGATCCGCCCTCTCGGGGCTGAACTCATCCCTGAGGACGGCGGAGAAGAAGCTGAACTCGATCGCATCGGGCATGGCCCGGGAGGTGAAAACGAAGATTGAACACTAGCTGCAAAGAATGCGGCGCTGCACTGACCGTCCCCAACGACGCCATAGCAGGGGAGATAGTCTCGTGCAAGGATTGCTCGACGGAGTACGAGGTGGCCGAAATATCGAACGGCAACGTGCTCCTGAAGCCGGCCGAGCAAGTAGGAGAGGACTGGGGAGAATAAGTGAAGCTGACCATCACCTTCGACAGGCTGAGGTGGGAAGAGAAGGCTCTCAGCGACGCCGCTAAAGCGGCCGGCCTAGACGCCAGTCTAATCGACGTGAAGGGCCTAGTCTTCGAAGTCCCGAAGGCACGCCCCGAGTTCGGGGACGTCGTCCTGCAGCGGTGCATCAGTCACTACAGGTCCTCTCTGCTTACCCAGGCCCTTGAAGGCTCCGGGCTGAGAGTGATCAACAGCAGCGCAGTGGCCGAAACTTGCAGCAACAAGCTCGCCACGAGCATCGCCCTCTCGAACGCCGGCGTCCCAACCCCGAGGACAATGCTAGCCCTGTCTCCAGAAGGCGCCGAGGAGGCCGCGGAGGAGCTCGGCTACCCCTTCGTCCTCAAGCCGTTCACGGGGAGCTGGGGAAGGATGGTGACTGTCGTCCGCGACAGGGCCACGATGCAGTCCCTGATCGAGTTCAAGGAAGAGCTCGCCAACCCGCAGGAGCAGCACATGTACTACCTGCAGGAGTACATCAAGAGGCCACCACGTGACATCAGGGCGATAGTCGCAGGGGACAGCATCATCGCATGCGTGCACAGGATCGCGCCACCGGGGGAGTGGAGGACCAACGTGGCCCGAGGCGCAGTATCGAAGGCCTTCAAGCCCGACAAGGAGCTGAAGGAGATCATACTTTCCGCGGCGGAGGCCGTGGGCGGGGGGATCCTCGGGGTCGATGCGATGGAGCCCGAATCAGGGTACATCGTCCATGAGGTCAACAATACGGTGGAGTTCAAGGGAGCCCAATCCGCTGTGGACACCGACATACCCGCCCAGCTCATCAAGTACGTAGCGCAGTCCTCGAGGAGATAGCATGGTCAGAGTGGGCATCCTGGCCGCGTCGGGCTACATCGGAGGGGAGCTTCTACGCCTGCTACTACAGCACCCAGAAGTCGAAGTGACGGCCGCGACCTCGCGGAAGTACGCAGGAGAGTACGTCTTTCGGGTCCATCCGAACCTGAGGGGGACGACTGAGCTGAAGTTCTCAACTAACGACGCTTCAAAGGTCATCGCCAGCTCGGACGTAGTCTTCGCGGCGCTCCCCCACGGAGAGTCGGTGAAGATCGTGCCACAGATAGCCGACGCGGGCCTCAAGGTCATAGATCTGAGCGCCGACTTCCGGCTCAGCGACAAGGGCCAGTATCCGAAGTGGTACGGCTACGACCATCCCAGGCCGGACCTCCTCGAGAAGTTCGTCTTCTCAATCCCCGAGATCAACCGCGACCAGGTGAAGGGAGCCCGGCTGATATCCTCCCCCGGTTGCATGGCGATAACGGCCATCCTCGCCCTGGCGCCCCTCTTCAAAGAGAAGAGCCTCGGCATAGACAGAGACCACATCATCGTGGACGCAAAGGTTGGCTCGTCCGGGGCGGGGGGGAAGCCCTCCCTCTCGACCCACTTCTCCGAGAGGTTCAACGTCGTCAGGCCCTACAAGCCTTCCGGCCACAGGCACTCGGCGGAGATCGAGCAGGTCCTCGCCGCCATGGCAGGAGAGGAAGTCAAGGTCTCCATGTCCGCCCACGCCGTCAACATGGTGAGGGGGATCCTCATCACCTCCCATCTCTTCACCGACAACCCAGTCAAACCCTTGGACGTCTGGAAGGCCTACCGCTCTATGTACACCGGGAGCTACTTCATCCGCCTCGTCAGGGACAAGCAGGGCCCCTTCAGGCTCCCCGACCCCAAGCTTGTCATCGGCTCGAACTTCTGCGACATCGGCTTCGAACCCGAGGAGAGGACCGGACGGCTCGTCGCACTTTCTGCGACGGACAATCTGATCAAGGGTGCGGCAGGGAACGCCATCCAGTCGATGAACCTGATGCTAGGCCTCGACGAAAAGACTGGGCTCGCCATGGCGCCGCTCCACCCGGTGTAACAATCATGAGGATAGTGGTCAAGATCGGAGGGAGCCTCATGAAGGAAAGGGTGCCGGAGGCCCTCATCGGCGACGTCGCGACCCTGGCTCCTGCCCATCAGATCATGATAGTCCACGGGGGCGGAGACGTGGTGACGCAGTATGCCACCCGCCTAGGCAAGGAGCAGAGGTTCGTCGTGTCCCCCGAAGGGATACGCAGCCGCTACACCGACAGGGAGACGGCAGAGATCTACCAGATGGTGATGAGCGGCCTACTTGCGAAGCGGCTTGTCTCCTCCCTCGACAAGGCCGGCCTGAAGGGCATCTCTCTTGCCGGGGCCGACGGACTCCTCCTGCAAGGAAAGCGAAAGACGAAGCTTGTCATAATGGACGATCGGGGGAGGAAGGTGGCTATCGAAGGCGGATACACGGGGAAGGTCGTAGGGGTCAACTCATCTCTGCTGGAAACACTCCTGTCTCAGGGCTACATCCCAGTCATATCGCCAGTCGCCGCGGGGGAGTCGGCGGAGCCCTTGAACGTCGACGGTGACAGGGCCGCCTCATCCGTGGCCACTGGGGTGAAGGCGGATTCTGTGGTATTCCTGACGAACGTAGACGGACTGGAGCTCGACGAAAGCCTGATCCCCCACCTGACCCCTGCCGAGGCTTCCGCGAAGCTCCCGAAGATTGGCTTCGGCATGCAGAAGAAGGTCATGGCCGCGGTGGAGGCAGTCGAGGGAGGGGTCAAGGAAGCGCTGATCTGCTCGGGAAAGAGGGACGGGCCGTTGACGAAGGCCTTGGCACATGACAACTGCACGGTGATCAGCAACCAATGAACAGGATAGAAGAGCTCGAAGAGAAGTTCGGCGCTCAGGCCTTCAAGAAGTTCCCCCTCACCATCGTCAGGGGCAAGAGATCCACCGTCTGGGACTCCGACGGGAAGGAGTACCTCGACTTCATGACCGGAATCGGTGTGGCCCTCGTCGGACACTGCAACGACTCGGTGATCGCGGCCGTCAAGGAACAGGCAGACAAGCTCATCACTCTCCACGGCACATTCTACAACGACGCCAGAGCGGAGTTCATGGAGCGGCTGGTGAAGGTCTCCCCCAAAGGGCTGAGCAAGGTCCTGCTCGCCAACACGGGGACGGAGTCCGTCGAGGCCGCCATCAAGCTCGCAAGGCGCCACACCGGCCGCAAGAAAATCGTTTCGATGAAAGGTGCCTTCCATGGAAAGACATTCGGCTCCCTGTCCGCCACCTGGAACAAGAAGTATCGGGACCCCTTCGGCCCGCTCCTGGAGGGGTTCGACTTCGCAGAGTACGGGGACCCGAATTCGCTCGAGCAGCTTGTGAATGAGGACACTGCAGCTGTACTCGCCGAGCCTGTCCAGGGAGAAAGTGGGGTAATCGTCCCTCCCGCGGACTACTTCAGACAGGTCAGAGAGATCTGCGACAGGAAGGGCACACTGTTGATTCTGGACGAAATCCAGAGCGGCCTGGGGAGGACTGGGAAGATGTGGGCCTCCGAGCACTGGGGGGTCGTCCCCGACATCATGACCGTCTCCAAGGGGCTCGGTGGAGGGCTCCCCATCGGAGCGGCAGTCGCGACAGAGGCCGTGGCCGGGAGCCTCAAGGGAGGCGAGCACACCAGCACCTTCGCCGGAAACCCCCTGTCCTGCGCCGCCGGGTCTGCGACCCTCGACTTCATCACGAAGAACGATCTTCCCAGGCAGGCGATGGAGAAGGGGGAGAAGATGAAAGCGGGCCTCTCGAGGATAGCTTCGGGGCACAAGTTGGCCAAGGAGGTCCGGGGCCTGGGGCTCATGCTCGCACTTCAGATGCGGGTAGACATCCACTCCCAGTTGCTATCCGCCGAATCGAAGGGACTGATCATGGCCTACTCAGGGAGGGACACCTTCAGGTTCCTGCCCGCACTGGTGATTGAGGAGAGCCAAATATCGAAGGGCCTGGAGGTGCTGGAGCGGGTAATTGGCGAAGAGGAAGCAAGCAGACTCTGAAAGGATAGACGACCTGCTGCTCGGGATCCTTAGGGAGGACGCCCGGGCGCCCAACACGAAAATCGCGACCAAGCTCGGGCTTTCGGAGTCGGCAGTAAGGCGAAGGATAGACAACCTCAAGGCGACCGGGAGGATCAGGCGGTTCACCGTCGACATCGACGACAAAGACCAGAGCAGCGCCATAACCTGGGTATCGGTCGACCCTTCGACCCCGACCCGCCAGGTGAGCGAGAAAATACGGAACATCAAAGGAGTGGAATCCGTCTACGAGACCGCTGGCCAGTTCGACGTCGCCGTCATAGTGAAGGGTGCGAATATCGGCGAAGTGAACACCACCATCGAAGGTATCCGTCGGGCCGGCGGTGTGACAGCAACGAACACCACCATGGTCCTCCGCACAATTCGCTGATTTCGGCCGAATATCGTTTTATCCACACCGGTTATCACCCATGGGGAGGAGGAATTACAGCGAATGATGAACTGCATCGAATGCGACGCCCAGGTCGCCATCCCAGCCGACGCCATCCAGGGCGAGATTGTGTCCTGCAAGGAGTGCGGGACGACCTTCGAACTGGTCAGGGAACAGTCGGGAGGAGGACTCTTCACTCTCCGACAGGCTGAGCTGGAGGAAGAGGACTGGGGCGAGTGAGCGGGCGCAATCCTTCTCGCTACTTTACGATACCGTACGATGGGAGGAGAAGGCGATCGTTGGCGCCGCTGAGAAGCGCGGCGTCAGGGTCAACCTCGTCGACTCCAAAGACCTCTCTATCACCCTGAATTCCTGCGAGTTGCCTCTTTCCGACAGGGTGGTCCTCCAGAGGTGCGTAAGCTACTTCCGAAACGTCCACTCGACCGCCGCGCTCGAATCGGTCGGGCACAGGGTCGTCAACTCCTTCGCCTGCGCCTGGGTCTGCGGGAACAAGCTCTTTGGGTCCCTAGCCCTGGTCAGGAACAAGATTCCCACCCCAAAGACAGTCATGGCCATGGCCGAGGACTCGGCGCTCCAGTCCATAGAGCAGATGGGGTACCCCGTGGTGGTGAAGCCGGTGGTCGGGAGCTGGGGGAGGCTCTCCGCTCTGCTGAGGGACAAGGACGCGGCCAAAGCCGTCATCGAGGACAGGGAGCACATGTTCCCCTTGTACCAGATCTACTATCTCCAGGAGTTCGTGAAGCGGCCTCCACGGGACATACGCACCTTCGTCATCGGGGACCAGACAATCGCCGCAATCTACAGGTATTCCGGCACCGACTGGAGGACCAACACGGCGAGGGGGGGCAAAGCCGAGAAGTGCAAGATCACCTCCGAGCTCGATGACCTTTCGGTGAGGGCCGCCAAGGCAGTCGGCGGGGAGTTCGTGGGCGTCGACCTGATGGAGGGAGAGGACGGGCTGCTGGTCCATGAAGTCAACAACACAACGGAGTTCAAGAACACCGTCCCAGCCACCGGGATTGACATCCCCGGAATGGTTATTGATTATCTGATCTCGGTCCAGAAAAGATGACAGACGCGGCGGACAGCCCCGTCAACGTGCTGCTCGAAGCCCTCAGGATCTACTCTCCCACGACCCAGGAGTCAGGGCTTGCGAACTTCCTAGCCGAGAAGATGGAAAGGCTAGGGTACTCGAAGGTCCACATCGACAAGGCCGGTAACGCCACCGGGGAGATCGGGAGCGGGAAGACGAAGCTCCTCCTCTGCGGGCACATGGACACAGTCCCCGGGAAGCTCCCAGTCATCAGGAAGGAAGGGAGGGTCTACGGCAGGGGTGCCGCCGACGCGAAATCTCCATTGTGCGCCCTTCTCCTCGCAGGGGCCGGGGCGGCAGACGCAGGGATCAGGGTGACGTTCGCCGGAGCGACCCAGGAGGAAGGAGAAGGCGCGGGCATCGAGGAGCTGATCAAGAACGGAGGGGTCTACGACTACGCGGTCTTCGGCGAGCCCAGCGGGGCCAACAAGATCACCATCGGCTACCGCGGCAGGGTGAGCCTCTACGTCACCGTCAAGACGGCCGGGGGACACGCCGGGTCCCCATGGGCCCAGCGCAGCGCTTTCGACGAGTTCACCCTCCTGCTCTCGAGGCTCAAACTCTACGAGCGATCCAAGGAGATCCAGGGGGACCACTTCAGGTCCCTCTCCGTCTCACCGACGCTTGTGAAGGCGGGTACCTACCACAACGTCATCCCGAACACATGCGAGGCCACCCTCGACCTCAGGCTCCCGCCTCTGATACCCTCGTCCGAGGCGGTCAGCGAGATCCGGTACGTGGCGAACCAGACTGACGAGGGGGTCGAGATAGAGATCAATCCGGGGGAACCAACGGAAGCCTACGAGGTCGACACGAGCTCTGCCCTCGTCCGATCCTTCCAACGGGCCATCCTCCTGAAGCTGAAGACAAGGCCAGGGCTAGTGAGGAAGACCGGCACAGGGGACATGAACACCTATGCCCACAGGCGGCGCGCGGAGTGCGTGACCTACGGCCCAGGCCTTTCACGGACCAGCCACACCGACGGAGAGATGGTCGAGGTCAAGGACTACCTCGGGAGCATAGTAGTATTGAAAGAGGCGATCCGGCAGCTGGTGGACCTGGGCCAGAGATAGGAATGAAAGGCAAAGACTTCCTTACGCTTACAGAACTCACTCCGGACGACCTTGCGTCGATACTCAATGTGGCTGCGAGGCTGAAGCATGGGAGACGCGAAGGCTTGGGCTCCGACGCCATCTCCGGCAAGAACGTCGCCCTGATCTTCGAGAAGCCGAGCACTAGGACCAGGGTCAGCTTCCAGGTCGCCATCAACGAGCTCGGAGGCGACGCTATCAGCCTCAGCTCAAACGAGCTCCAGCTAGGCCGCGGAGAGACTGTAGAAGACACAGCCCACGTCCTTTCGCGCTACGTCCACTGCATCATGGCACGGGTCAACAAGCACCGAGACCTTGAAAGGCTGGCCAAGGGGTCCAACGTCCCCGTAATCAACGGCCTCAGCGACCTCCACCACCCGGTCCAGATACTCGCTGACCTCCTCACCCTTCAGGAGAAGAAGAAGAAGCTCAGAGGCCTCAAGGTCGCCTGGGTCGGGGACGGGGACAACGTCTGCAACTCCTGGGCCTTCGGAGCGGCCCTCACAGGGATCGACTTCGTCGCTGCGACCCCGAGGGGATTCGAGCCTCCCCGAGTAGTAATCAACCAGGCGGCACGGATGGCGAAGTCCACCGGGGGGACAGTGTTCGTCGTCTCTGACCCAGCCCAAGCCGTCTCGGGGGCCGACTGCGTCATCACTGACACCTTCGTGTCCATGGGCTTGGAAGAGGAAAAGCGGCGAAGGACGGAGGCGTTCCTCCCCAAGTATCAGGTGACGAAGGCCCTGATGGCCAAGGCCAAGAAGGACGCCATATTCCAGCACTGCCTCCCTGCCCACAGGGGCGAGGAAGTCACCGCTGACGTGTTGGACGGCGCTCAGTCTGTTGTATTCGACGAGGCCGAGAACAGGCTCCACACCACCAAGGCCCTGCTCTGCTTCCTGATGCTGAGCAGGAACGGCTTCGACGCCCTCAGACCCTGATCTCTTCCAGCCCGAACTGCTTGACGAGGGTCACAATCTTTTCCTTGTGCGGACCCAGCCCCTTCCAATCGAGGACGGCATACCTGACCGGGGCCGTCGAGCGCTGAAGCATCTGACCCACCATCTTCTCGTCGATGTTCCCCAGGGCATACTTTGGGGCGACATAGGAGAACGCCACGTCCCCTTCGACCTGCATCTTCATGAACTTCTCAGGGTAGTGGGTCCCTCCGAAACCTACGGCGACCTTCGTCCAAATCGTCTTTTCCGTCAAGCTCTCCATCAGCGCTTCTCCTACCACGGCCGCCGCTTTTTTGTCTCCCCAGTATTCCTCCGACGAGCCCATCTCGACGAATAGGACCGGCTTCTGCAGAGACGTCGGGCCGTGGTGAGTGCCTTCCATGGTTATCTCGTACCCTTTGACCTTCTCTCTACGCCCCCAGAGCGCCATCAGGTAGTTCTTCAGCAGAGCAGGGTCTGCGCGTCCCAGCTCCCTAGCCACCCCTCCGATCTTCGCCTCGTCTGAGAAGTTCCCGGTGGTATGGGCTGTGAGCGAGGCGATGCCCGATTCGGCGCTGTGCCTCGATAAGAAGATGTACGCCTGCGGGTTGAAGTATTCGTCCAACGCCGGCGGGAACACGATCGTCCCCTCGAACCTCGCGAGGAGGAATGACCCCTTCTGGTACACCGGATACCCAAGCAGGTCGACCCCAGTCGACTCGAACCCCTGCGTCTCTGCGAGGGCGTCGGCCAACGTCCGCGAGGCAAGGTCCGTGTTCGTGGCCACTATCACCGTCGCCGGCTCTCCCTGAGGAATCATCACCGCTCGGGCCGACGGGCAGGAGTATTAACGCTGGATTAGCCGCTGCAGACCCTGACCTCTCATCGTAACACTAAGCATATAAGCCGAGGAGCGGGGTCGCTTCAAGTTCGAGCATGGGAGTCCGAGACTTCTTCCGGTCGGCCAACGCCATCTTCAAGCTCGCCCACAAGAGCGACAGGGACGAGTTCATGCTCTACCTCAAGCTTGTAGCCTTGGGCGTGGCTGTGGTGGGGACCATAGGCTTCCTCGTAAAGCTCATCGGAAGTAGCTTTTTCGGCTGAGACCGAGGGTAAGGTTATTAGGCCAACGAAAGTCGGGCGAATTCCAGCGTGTCCGTTTTGAGCGACCCAGAAAGGAACAGCTCCATCTTCCCCGTCAAGACCACCGGAGGTCAGGAAAAGACGGTGGCAACCTTCGTGGCCAACAGGGCCCAGCAGAAGAGCAAGCCGATCTATTCGGTCTTGGCCCTTGACACCTGGAAGGGGTACGTCCTCTTCGAGGCGCCCAACAGCCAGGTGGTCGACGAAAGCATCCAGGGGTTCAAGCACGTCAGAAGCAAGATCCCGGGCATGATGCAGTACTCCGACATAGAGAAGTTCCTGGTGACGAAGTCCATGGTCGCGGAGCTCAACGATGGAGACACGGTGGAGATTGTCGCAGGCCCGTTCAAGACCATGAGGGCGAAGATCACCCGGGTGGAGAAGGAGAAGCAGGAGATCACGGTGTCGTTGCTTGACACGGCATTTGCGCTGCCAATAACCATAGACGCGTCCTATGTGAAAATTGTAGAGCGCGCCAAGCCGGAGCAACCCAAGTGAGATTAGATGGGTGAAAAGAAGATCATCAGCGTCCTGGTCACCGGAGGCGAAGCGAGCGCAGGTCCGCCGCTCGGTCCGGCCCTGGGGCCGCTGGGGGTAAACGTCCTCGGCATCGTCAACGAGATCAACAAACAGACCGGCGACTTCAAGGGGATGCGTGTCCCCGTCAAGGTCGAAGTCGACACCGAGACCAAGAAGTTCGAAGTGTCAGTGGGAACACCGACCACCTCGGCGCTGATCGCCAAGGAGTCAGGGATCCCGAAGGGCGCAGGCAAGCCAAACGTCGAGTTCGTAGGGGACCTTACCATGGACAAGGTCGTCAGCATCGCCAAGAACAAGATCGCCGGCTCCTATGCCGCTACGGTCAAGTCAGCCGCGAAGGAAGTGGTCGGGAGCTGCGTCAGCATGGGGGTCAAGATCGAAGGCAAGGACGCCAGGGAGTTCATGAAAGAGATAGAGGCCGGTAAGTGGGACGCAAAGTTCCAATAGTGCCCCAACCTCCCTGAAAACACGAAATGAAGTCGGAAGGCTTTTAACCAATGTCTCAAGCCTCGGCAAGGAATTCGTGAGAGTGCATGCTTTCGAACCAGCAGCTCGCCGAACTGGCAAAGAAAGGAAAGGAACAGGCCAAGGAGACGAAGTTCACCCAGTCGGTAGAGGTAATGATCAGCCTGAAGGAAGTCGACCCCAAGAAGACCGACCTTAACATCAACGACATAGTCTACCTCCCCCACCCGGTCTTGAAGCAGGCGAAGATCTGCTTCATCGGCTCAGGGGACATGGCCGTTAGGGCGAAGAACGCAAAGGCCAACCTCATCATCGACCCCTCCCAGCTCGAGAACTATGGAGGGAGCAAGAGGGACGCCAAGAAGCTCGCCCGGGCCTACGACTTCTTCCTCGCAGACACCTCGCTCATGCCCAGGATAGGCAAGGTCCTCGGCCAGGCGCTCGGGCCGAAGGGGAAGATACCTACCCCGGTCCCTCCTAACTCGCCTATCGAGGCGATGATCAACAGGATGAGGACCGCCATCCGCGTCAGGAGCAGGGGGTCCCTGGGGGTCATGGCGAAGGTCGGAGACAACAAGCTGACCGAGCCGGAGATTGCCGACAACATCCTGGCGGTGGTTAACGCAATCTCGAAGAAGCTCCCCAACGGAGACAAGAACATCAGGACGATAATGGTAAAGACGACGATGGGTAAGCCTTCCAAGCAGGCGGTCGACTAGAATGAGCGAAACGGTCCAGGTTCAGAAGAAGCACAACCCGAAGAAGATGGAGACAGTGGACCGCGTCGCCGAGCTCGCCCAGAAGTATCCGGTGCTTGCAGTCACCAGCCTTTCGAAGGTCAGGGCTTCTCAGTTGATGGCCGTAAGGAAGGCACTGCGTGAGCATGCGGAAGTTTTCGTGGTAAAGAACAAGCTAGCTATACTCGGGCTGAAGAAGGCCGGAATCAAGAACGCCGACCAGTTACTATCGCATCTGACCGGGCAGAACGCCCTGATCTTCTCGACCTATGACCCGTTCAAGCTCTTCCTTACGCTTGACAAGAACAAGGTCTTCCTCCCAGCGAGGGCAGGAGACAAGGCCCCCGACGACATCATGGTCCCGGCGGGCAATACGAGCCTCCCCGCAGGCCCCGTCCTGAGCGAGTTCAGAGAGGCTGGGATCCAGACCAAGATCGAAGGCGGGAGCATCTGGGTCAACAAGGACTCCGTCGCGGTGAAGAAGGGTGGGGAGATAACCCCCAAGCTCGCGAGCCTCCTCTCGAAGCTGAACATCAAGCCCATCCGTGCGGGGCTCACAATCGCGCTCGCCTACGAGGACGGGCTGATCTACGCCGGAGACCTCGTCGCCATAGACCTTGAGCAGTACAGGAAGAGCCTCGTCAATGCCTACACCTCGTCCAGGGGACTTGCGATCATAATCGGATACGTCACCAAGGAGACAGCACCGGACGTGCTGGCGAAGGCATACAGAGAGGCCATGGCACTCGCCGTAGAGGCAGGTTTCATGACCAAAGACACCGCACCTATGATCCTGGGCAGGGCCGAGGCTGAAGCCGCAGCGCTCACAGCCGAAGCTAAGAAGAAAGGCCTGACCGAGTAGGAAAAATTCTTTCTTAACCGAAGAGCGAAGCGAGACCCTGTAGAGCCTCTTCTTCCTTCTTCTCCTCTTCCTTCGGCTTCTCTTCCGCCTTCGCAGCTGTGGCTCCCGGAGCCGCGGCAGCAGCCGCAGGTGCGGCAGCCATGGTGGCCGCGTTCTTCAGTGCCTCGTCGATGTTGACTTCGCTGAGGGCGGATGCGAGCGCCTTGATCTTCACTTCGTCCGGGGCCGCGCCTGTCGCCTTGACCACGCTGGTCAGGTTCTCTTCGCTGACTGGCTTCCCGAGCTTGTGAAGCAGGAGGGCAGCGTAAACGTACTCCATGTTAATTCGCAGTCAGGCGGTCTCAGTTCCGTATATAACTTTTTGACGATGAGAGGCGTCATTTCTCCGGCCTGCTCATGATCCGGTATTCCGTCTGGAACCCGAGCTTCTCATACAGCGACCCTGCGACCTTGTTCTTCGCGTTCACCATGAGCCCGACCTGTTCGAACCCCTTCTCCCTGCTCACCCTGATGGCGTGCCTCATCAGTGCCTCTCCTATCCCCTTCCCCCGGTGCTCAGGCAGGACGAGTATGTCGTAGATCCACCCCATCTTCATGCCGCTGAACGGCCTCTCGGAGACCCCGAACCAGACGTAGCCTGCCATCGCCCCCTCCGACTCGGCCACATAGAACTCGTTCCCTCCCCTGGCCAGGATCGACTCCGTGACCTTCCCAAACACTTCTTTGGCTCGCTCGACATGCATAAGCTCCTTTTCGTTCAGCTCGGAAGGGAGTTCGTCGACCGACAGCTTCCTGATGAGCCCCATCTCCTCCTTCTTAGCCTCCCTGACGACTACCTCGGACGGCAACCCCTTGGGGGTCTGCGTCCCATGTTTATCTACATCGGGGAAGGACTCTCGAAAGTAAATCCCCCTTTGAATGACAAGAAGGACGTCCTGAGAGCGAAATTCTCCGCCGACTACAAGCGATACTACCTGGTCGATCTGTTCAAACGAGAGGGCTTCATGAGGAAGAAGTGCGAAAACTGCGGGAAGTTCTTCTGGACCCTCGACCCCGAAAGGAAGAGGTGCGACGACCAACCCTGCTCCCCCTACACCTTCATCGGCAGCCCTCCCACTTCTAGGAGGTTCAGCTACGTCGAGACCTGGAAGGCTGTCGAGTCCTTCTTCGTGAAGAACGGCCACGCCAGCGTCAAGAGATACCCGGTGGTGAGCAGGTGGAGGCCCGACCTGTACTTCACAGTCGCCTCGATCATCGACTTCCAGAGGGTCGAGGGAGGCAAGGTGGTCTTCGAGCTCCCTACCAACCCGCTGGTGGTGCCTCAGATGTGCCTGAGGTTCAACGACGTCCCGACCGTTGGGGTCAACGGAAAGCACGGCACGTCATTCTGCATGATCGGTCAGACTGCCCTGGCGAACAAGCAAGGGTACTGGAAGGACAAGACAATCGACCTCGACTTCAACCTCCTCACCAAGGTCTTCGGCATCAAGAAAGAGGAGATTACCTTCGACGAAGACGTCTGGATGGGGTACGGGGCCTTCGGCTACTCCCTGCAGTACAACATCAGAGGGCTGGAGACAGGCAATGCGGTCTTCACAGCGTTCGAGGGGACTCCCGAGAAGTACGTCCCCCTGAAGGAGGGGGTCGTGGACATGGGGGCAGGCCTCGAACGTTTGACCTGGCTCAGTCAAGGGACCCCGACCGCCTACGACGCATACTTCGCCCCCGTCCTCAAGAAGATGAAGGCGGAGAACAGCCTCGAGTATGACGAAGATCTCTTCCGGAGGTACTCCGCCCTCGCCGGAGACATCAACCTCGACGAGTACCGCGACCTCGATGAGGCCAGAATCAAGATAGCGAAGGGCTTGGGGACCGAAGTCTCCAGCCTGACGAAGCAGTTCGGCGCCCTGGAGGCGATGTACGCCATCGCCGACCACACCAGGACCCTCCTGTTCGCCATAGCCGACGGCATGCTCCCGAGCAACTCGGGAGGGGGGTACAACCTGAGGATGGTGTTTAGGAGGGCCAGGAACTTCATCGACTACTACCGGTTCAAGCTCGACATCCCGACCCTGGTGGCCTGGCACATCGACCAGCTCAAGGGGATGTACCCGGAGCTCGAGGGGCACCGCTCCGACGTGACCAAGGTCATCCAGGTCGAGGAGGCAAGGTTCGCCTCTTCATCAGAGAGAGTCTCGAAGATCGTCGCATCGATTTCAAGCGAAGGAAAGCCCCTTTCGACCGACGACCTGATCAGGCTATACGACTCCGACGGGGTCACTCCAGAACAGCTCATCGAGGCAGGGGCGAAGGTCAGCATGCCGGAAGGATTCTACGAGAAGGTGCAGGCCAGGCACCTGACGAGGAACGCCGAAGAGCCGGCGCCGCAGTTCGACACCCGGAAGATTCCGCCCACCAAGCTCTGGTACTACGAGGAGGACGCTCCCATGGACTTTCGGGCAAAGGTGCTGAAGATCTTCGACGGGAAGTACGTCGTCCTGAACAAGACTGTCTTCTACCCGAGGGGTGGCGGCCAGGAGCCTGACAGGGGGACCATCGGCGGGGCGAAGGTCGTCGACATAGAAAAATATGGAGACATCGTCATCCACAGGATCGAGGGGAAGCCCCCGAAGGTCGGCGCCCTGGTCGACTGTCGCGTCGAGGTGAGGAGGCGCAGGCGGATCACCCAGATTCACACCGCGACCCACATCATCAACGGCTCGTCCCGTCAGGTCCTAGGCCCCTGGGTCTGGCAGCACTCGGCCTTCAAGGAAGAGGACTACGGCAGGATAGACATCACCCACTTCTCCCATCTGACCGACGATGAAGTGCAGAAGATCGAGGACCTCGCCAATGAGGTAGTCAGGAAGAACCTGCGTATCAAGAACACGTTCATGCCGAGGGGGGCCGCCGAGACAAAGTACGGCTTCAGGCTCTACCAGGGGGGAGTGGTCCCAGGCAAGCTTGTCCGGGTGGTGGACATCGGGGGGTGGGACATCGAGGCATGCGGGGGGACGCACACGAAGGCGACGGGGGAGGTCGGCCTGATCAAGATTACGAAGGCCGAAAGGATCCAGGACGGGGTCGAGAGGCTCGAGTTCGTCTCAGGCGAAGCTGCCATCGAGTACATGCACAGGATGGACACGGAACTTCAGGAGCTGTCGGCAGTACTGGGCACACAAAGGGAGAATCTCCCCAAGGTCGCAAAGACCATCCTCGGGGAGCTGGAGGCCTCGCGCGCCCGCGAGAAGAGCCTCGGACAGGCGATGGTGGAAATGTCCTCGTCGGGGATCGGCTCGACCGCCAAGAGCATCAAGGGGGCAAAGCTTTTCGTCTCGAAGAACCCTCCCATGGGCGAGGAACAGATCATTGCTCAGGGACAGAAGAGCGTCTCCTCGGAACCTTCGCTGATCTTCCTTAGCGTGTTCCCTGCCGGCAACTCAGCCCGGATCGTATGCTTCGTCGGGTCCGCAGCAAGGGCCGCAGGCTATTCGGCGTCCGACATCGTGAAGAAACTTGCGCCCCTCCTAGGCGGATCCGGGGGTGGTTCGCAGACCTTCGCCCAAGGAGGAGGACCTCTGGTCTACAAGATAGACGAGGCGGCTGTGCTGGCTGAGAAGCTCGAGCCCGCGGCAGCGAGTTGAGCAGGATGTCATCCCGAGAAAAATACTGGCTGAAGGTTTGGAACGAGAAGCACGTTTTCGAGCCCGACCCCGTCACGGGCAAGAAGAAGGTCTTCGTCACCTTCCCATTTCCCTACATGAACGCCCCGGTGCATGTGGGGACCGCCTATACCGCAGGAAAGCTGGAGTTCTACGCCCGGTTCCGGCGCCTCCAGGGATACAACGTCCTCTTTCCCTGGGCCTGGCACTGGACCGGCCAGCCCATCGTCGGCATGAGCAAGAGGCTGCGCGAGGGAGACGCCTCGGTCCGCCGAGCTTTCATCGAGAATGACGGCGTCTCAGAGAAAGAGGTGGAGAAGTTCGTCGACCCCGAATACCTCGCCTCCTATTACACTAAGGTGAGCCGGAAGGTGATGCAGGACACCGGCTTCTCCATCGACTGGCGCCGCGAATTCAGGACAGTCGACCCCGCCTTCAGGAAGTTCGTCGAGTGGCAGTACCTCCACCTCCGGGAGCTGGGATACGTCATCCAGGGCACCCACCCCGTAGTCTGGTGCCCCTTCGACAAGAGCCCCACGGGGGACCACGACAGGATGGTTGGAGAAGGGGTCTCGCCGGAGGAGTTCAATCTGATCAAATTCCACCTTGGGGAGTTCGCGCTCGTAGCGGCCACCCTCAGGCCCGAGACGATCTACGGAGCCACAAACATCTGGGTGAACCCTGACACAGAGTACAGCGAGGCCCGGGTAGACGGAGAGCTCTGGGTCGTGAGCTCTTCCGCCCTCACGAAGCTGTCGGAGCAGAAGCACGATGTCGTCCCCGTCCGCTCATTCAAGGGCTCCGACTTGGTCGGAAGGTATGCCATGGCGCCGCTGACGGGCAAGTCTCTCCCTATCCTCCCCGGCAGGTTCGTGGACGACTCGCTCGCGACGGGAGTGGTCTACAGCGTCCCCGCGCACGCCCCCTACGACCTCATGGCCCTCCGTGACATCCAGGAGGGGAGGGTCCAGGTCGGACGCCAAATCAAGGAGATAGCGGACAAGATCGCCCCCATCCCGATACTGGCCCTCAAGGGATATTCCCAGATCCCCGCTGACGACGCCGTGAAGAAGCACGCGATCAAGGACTCGATGGACCCCCGACTAGAAGACGCGACCTCCGAGGTTTACAGCGAGGAGTTCCACAAAGGGGTCCTGAGCGCGAGCTCCGGCCCGCTGGGCGGCCTGACAGTCCCCGAGGCGAAGGCCAAGGCCATGGAGCTCATGGCCAAGACGGAGAGGCTCACCAAGATGTACGAGCTCCCGGAGAAAGTGGTCTGCCGATGCGGGACGAGGTGCTTCGTCAAGATCCTGGAGAACCAGTGGTTCCTGAACTACTCGAACCCCGATTGGAAGGCGAAGGCCAGGCTCGTCATCGACAGGGCCGCGGTCTACCCCGAGGATGCACGACAGGCCCTCTACTCGACCATCGAGTGGCTCAACGACTGGCCCTGCGCCAGAAAGTCAGGCATGGGGACCAAGCTCCCGTGGGACAAGGACTGGATAGTGGAGACCCTCAGCGACTCCACCATCTACATGGCATACTACAACATCAGCAAGTTCGTGAACCTCGAGAAGATCGGCCCCGAGAACCTCACCCTCGGTGTCCTGGACTACATCCTGCTCGGCAAAGGGAACCCCGCGAACCTCGCGAAATCCGTCAAGACCACCGAGAAGAAGCTGAAGGAGATCAGGAACGAGTTCACCTACTGGTACCCGGTGGATCTGAGGAACTCAGGCAAGGACCTGATTCCAAACCACATGACCTTCTTCGCCTTCCACCATGCGGCCCTCTTCCCCGAGAAATACTGGCCCCGGGGTTTCGGGATCAACGGGATGATACTTGTCGAGGGGAAGAAGATGAGCAAGACGGCCGGGAACTTCGTGACCTGGAAAGGGGCTCTGGAGAAGTACGGGGCCGACGCCTTCAGGCTTGCCCTCGCCCTGACCGCCGACGGGATGGACGACGCAGACTGGAGAGACAGGGCGGCCATGGACGCCAAAGTGAAGGTCGAATCCATCATCCCATTCGTGAAGAAGACCCTGAAGTCCGCCAGGACCAGGCAGCCCGACGAGCTTGACTCGTGGCTGATGTCCTCTATCAACAGGAGGATAGCGACCGCCACCGAAGCGATGGAAGCTCTGAAGGTCAGGCGCGCCTCTGCGACGATCTTCCTGGACGTCTGGAACGATGTAAGATACTACCTCCGCAGGACTGGGAACCCAAGGGAGCAGACCCTTTCGGACATCTTCAACGCATGGGCTAGGATGATGTCCCCCTTCGCCCCCTTCATGGCCGAGGACCTGAACCACGAATTGGGGGGCAAGGGGCTCGTCTGCCAGGCAGACTGGCCGAGCACGAAGGAATTCCCGCTCGACGAGGAGGCTGAGTTGGCCGAGGCCGTCCTAGGCAAGGTGATCGAGGACGCCCGAAACGTGCTGAAGGTCGTCAAGGGCCGGCGCACCAAGCTCAACGTCTACGTCTGCTCAGACTCGGCGAAGAGCTACTTCTTCGAGCTCGCATCAGCGAAGAAGAACAACCAGAACGTCGGCCAGGTGATCAAGAAGTTCGCGGGAGTCAAGATCCAGCCCGACAGGGTGTTCAGGCTGTCGTATGAAATCGGAGAGGACATGCTTGCGAAGCAACTGGCTCACAAAGGCTTCGACGAATTCAAAGCTCTGTCGGACGCTTCGGACTTCATTTCATCTGAGCTGGGAATCAACGTAGTGGTTCAAAAGTCGGGGTCAAAGAACATCAGAGACCCCAACAACAGGGCGAAGGATGCGTTACCTACGAAGCCCGCATTCTACTTGGAATAGTCAGGCACAAAAACGGGCGGCGGCGTCTAGGTACGCACTCTAGGCGCCAATCCTGAACATCTTCGTCCCGCAGACAGGGCACGTCCCCTTTATCGCATGCCTGCCGTTCTTCATTGTGATGCTTTGCGGGTTCTTCATTTCCCGCGAGGCTTTGCATTTCACGCAATATCCACTTGTCGTTTCTATTCACCTCCGAATGACTTTATCTTCGCAGCAACTTGAACCTCGTCTCTGAGTTCGTCCTGCCAAATCACGAGTGTGTCAAACCCGAATTGCTTGAAATGGTTCACGCGTTCCTCAATGGTTTCCCTTGCCTTGAGAGTGTGCCAAGTTGACCCCTTGTTGGCCTTCATTAGCCGTCAATCTTGTCATTGTCACTTCCCGCTATAAACCCACACTTTGGCCGCTTTCATGGCCAAGAAACCGCCCTCAGGGTTCAAATACGACTCTCAATCTCGCGAAAATCATCAGATGTCGTCGGCCGGTCCTGCCCTTCAGAAGGTCGCCCGCGTGCGGATGTCCGACGAATGGTCCGACTACACGCTCTACGACAGGCTCTCAAGGACTGTAGAGTCCGACAGCCCCTTCGTCTCAGTCCTAAAGACGCTCTCCGATACTGAACATGGTCACTACGAATTCTGGAGGAAGTACGTTCCCGACGAGGAACCCAAGCTGGCAAAGCTGAAACTCTACTGGGTCCTCTTCCTGAGAAGGTTCTTCGGCCTCACCTTTGCCACAAGGTATCTCGACAGGCACGAGGAGAACGTCGTCAAAGAGTACCAAGGGCTCGCCGAGCTGATACCCGAATCGGACAAGCCCGCCTTCGACGCGATGGTCGCCGACGAGCGGGAGCACGAGAAGGCGTTCGAGCTCAAGGTGGAAAGCTCCGCAGTAAGGTACATCTCATTCGTCGTGCTCGGTCTCGCGGACGCCCTCGTGGAGATCTCAGGGATCCATGCGGGGTGGCTCGGCCTCTTCGATAAGACCGAAATCGCTGGCCTCGCCGGTGTCATCGCAGGGGGCGCAGCTTCTATGGCGATGGCTTCCGCCGCTTTCGCACAGGCAAAGCAGGGCTTCCAAGGGTCCGCAAGGCTCAGCGCGGCCTATACAGGCATCTCATACTTCGTGACAGCAATAATCCTCGCTACCCCCTATTTCCTGACTTCGAACATGATACTGGCCCTGTCCTCCTCCCTCACCCTCGCCGTCGTCATCCTCGCGATCACGACTTGGTACAGCGTGGTAATTTCGGAAAAACGCTTCTTCAGGGACTTCACAGAAATCCTAGTGATACTCTTTGCCACGACTGCCCTGGTCTTCGCGCTGGGCGCAATAGTCAGCTACGAGTTCCCAGGCATCAAGGTCTTCTAGCGCAAGAAAGCGACAAAACGGCTTATTACCGAACGGCGGCCACCAACTCGACAAGACTTGCAACGAGTCGTCTCGGAGTCAGGCAGTTCAGCGAAGAACGCCGAACTTGTGCGGAACATCTGCGATTATATCCGGGCCAATTCAAAATCGAAGATCACACTCGAGGGCCTGGGCCGGGAGTTCGGCTTGAGCCCCTTCCACCTTCAGAGGACGTTCTCTGATGTGATGGGAATGTCCCCCCGCAAATACCTGGAGGAATGCAGGTTGAACGACCTCAGGTCCCGATTGACAAAGGGGGAACCTGTGATTACCGCTCTAAGAGGCACGGGATATTCCGCGCAAAGCTGGCTGTACGAGGACTCCCGGACCAGGCTGGGCATGACTCCAGGGACCTACAGGAACGGCGCGCCGGGGACCTTCATCACCTACGCCACCGGGGACTCTTCTATCGGAAGGATCCTCGTCGCCACAACAGAACACGGAATCTGTTCGGTGAAGGCGGGGACAAAAGATGAAGACCTGATTAAGGCGCTCAAGAAAGAGTTCCCAAAGGCACAGTTCGCCAGGGGACGGAAAGCCAGCCAATTCTTGGAGGCCCTGAACGACCACCTGAACGGCCAGGAGGTCAAGCTCCCAGTCGAAGTGCGGGGGACTGACTTCCAGCTTAGGGTCTGGGCTGCCCTGAGCGACATCCCTCTTGGAGAGACGAGGTCATACAGCGACGTCGCGGAGATGATCGGGGAGCCGAGGGCGGTGAGGGCCGTCGCCAACGCCTGCGCCTCGAACCCGGTCCCTCTGATAATCCCATGCCACAGGGTGATCAGAAAGGACGGGAGCCTCGGAGGTTATGGTCTGGGCATCAACCGAAAGGAAGTCCTCCTATCCACCGAGCGCAGACTTGCGGCCGCCCGCCGCAACTGAGAGCAACAGCATCAAATGAGAAAAAGCATCACAGCCTACGCGGGGCTTGCAGTCCTTAGCGTTATCTGGGGAATGGCGTTCGTCGCCATCAAACAGGCAGACACCGAGCTCTCCCCCGTGAACCTCGCGCTCTTGCGATGGTTACTCGCCGGCGTCCCGTTCCTGGTCCTCCTCCCCATCATCGGAAGGCCGAAGATCAGGTTCGAACGGAGGGACCTCCCCCGCCTGCTCGTGGTGGCCTTTGCGAACGTAATGGGTTATCACGTCTCGCTGAACTACGCTGAGACGACTCTTTCGGCAGGACTCTCGGCCCTCATCATCGCCTTCGGACCGATCTTCATAGCGATCTTGTCTTACCTTCTTCTTTCAGAGCGGGTCGGTCGGAGGGTACTCTTCGGGCTGGCCTTGGCCTTCGTGGGCACCGCCATACTTTCGGCTGGGTCGATATCTGTGAACAACCTCTCCTCCTATGTAGGGGTCGCCGAAGCTCTGATCACCGCGCTCTGCTACGCTCTCTTCACAGTGCTCGGAAAGCCGTTGGTCCACAAGTACGGTTCAGCATCCACCACCATCATGGCCGGACTGGTCGGGACCGCTATGCTGCTCCCACTCTTGTCAGGGAGCTTCTTTGCCCAGGTCTCCACACTCTCGATCCTCGGTTGGACCAGCGTGCTCTACCTCGCCCTCCTCAGCACAGTCTTCGGGTAACTGATGTTCTATGCCATGGTGAGCCGGGGCGCCGTCACCAGGCTATCCATCCAACTCTATCTCATACCAGTGGTCAGCGTCGTTGGCGGAGCGCTTCTGTTGGGCGAACCGGTCACCCTTTCTGTAGTTGCGGGGGGAGGTCTGATGCTGGTGGCTGTGGCGATTTCCACCTGGAAGTAGGTTTGACGGTTCAGTAGTCTGAGACCAAGCCCGCCCGCAAAGGCTGCTTGTCACCGAAGACGTATCTGAACGCGTTCGGCGGACTGTATTTGCCGCAACCATTCTTGCAATTGGCGGTCGGCCTCGATTTGTCCTCGTACATCTCCAGGATAGCCTGCAGGGCGAGCCTGTTCACCTGGCCTAGCTTGTAGGTGGACATGAACCCCCCGCTCTTCATCCGCGTGATGTAATCTTCGGCAAGCCGCCAGCCCACGTTGCACATGGCGACCTGGTCCTGATAGTGAGGGTCGGTAAGGCCAGGGACGGTCCCGCTCCGGGCCTTGTGGAAGTCGCCGTAGGTGGTGTCACCATAGCTGGTGACCGGTGTGTAGGTCGAGGATGTGGCGGCAGCATCGTTGGCGATTCCGGTGCTCGTGTCTTGCATCTTCATCTTGTGCGCTTCGTTTTCTTCGTACCATTCCCTTAGACGCGCGAGCACGCCCCACTCCACGTAGTTCACCACCTGGGGGTGATGGCAGTTGTTGAGGAACATGACTGAAGGGTCGCAAGGGTAGGGCGGCTTCATGCAGCGGCCCACGTACGGCGCCAGGGTCTTCATGTAACCATCTTTTGCGTTCTGGTAGGTGACTCCTGGCTTGTTGAACTCCCAGATGCTTGACCTCCCACCGGACGGGGCCAGTTCCTCGATGTCCCAGGCGTTGTTGTAGCTTGGTTCGCCGGTCACCGCCGTCAGATAGCCAAACTCCGTTGACTGGGTCGCGCTGTTCCAGGTGAAGAAGTCTTGCATTAGCTTCAACATCCCGGCGAGAACGTTGTCGGTAATGTCTGGACCGCAGCACGGCGTGTTATCGGGCGGGGTCGTCCCCGTGGGGGTCTCCTTCGGAGGCGGCGGCTTTTCAGTTGCCATGGGCGGGACTACGGGTGGGACTTCAGGTTTTTTCGTCCTTCTCCAGAACAGGTACCCGAGGAGGCCAACAATCAAGAGAGCAACCACAATCCCACCCAAGAGCAGACTGTTGTTCGACGACGAAGTGGGCGTTGTAGTAACGCCCGCAGTCGACTCCGATGTCTCGGTTGTGCTCGAGGCGCCGGTTGTCGATGTAGTCGTCGTGGTGGTCGAGGTAGGCGGAGTTGTAGGCGTGCTGGTCGTCGGAGCGGTCGAAGTTGTGGTTGTAGTCGACGACGTGGTGGTGCTCGTAGTCGACTCCGTCGTCTGGATGGTGCCTGACTCAACGCCGTTGGACCCGCCCCCGGAGCATAGCATCTTAGGCGAGGATGCCGCCGGGACATTGCAGAACTCCCAATACCCTGCGCCTGGGAACGGGGCCACCTGAATCCACTTGAGGTCCACCGGGTCCTTGGCGTAGTAGACTCCGCTCGTGCCAGTATTACCCGTCGTGTCCCCGTTCACGCATATGAGAGTGGACAGGTAGGCGACGCAGGTGGTCCCATAGATCGGGACCCCTCCGCTCCCGGTATTACCAGAGGACGCCCCATAGTCGGTCGTCTCCGTCCATGGACCCACCCCTGATGACGTGAGATTGGCGTAGAACACATCGCTTACGGGAGAGAAACCAACCGTCCCTCCGATGCAGAACATGGTGCCGCTGTCGTCAACACACGCTTGGGAGGAGATGGAGACGCCCCCGGACCCCGTGTGCCCGGATGCGGCGCCGTAGTCCGTGGTCTCCTTCCAGGCCCCCACACCAGACGAGGATAGCTGTGCGAAGAACACCTGACTCGTGGTGCCGCTGTTGGTGGCGCCGCCCACGCAGTATACGTAACCGTTGTATTGAACGCATGACGGCCACTCGATTCCCAAGCCTCCGCTCCCAGAGGTACCAGATGTCGCGCCGTAGTCCGTCGTCTCAGTCCAGGGCCCGAGCGAGCCGGTCGACGATACCGAAGCGTAGAAGACGTCGCTGATGTCGGGATTCGTCAGCTTCTGCAGGTTTTGCCCTCCGACACAGTACTCGTAGCCCGAGTAGGCGACGCACGACACCCCCAGAATGAGGATCCCCCCTGACGTCGACGATGAGCCATAATTGTCCTGCTGGACCCACGGGCCGACCCCGTTCACAGCCGGAGTCTGTCCATGGGCCGGGGACGAAAACGACCCAAGGGAGCTTGCGAAAAGGAAGAAAAGAAGTACGACGAATGCTACGTTGACTGGTTTCTCGAGACCGCTAGCCCGGTCCAACCGAGAAAGTGGACGCGTCTTCGATATTTATGCTGATTGATGCTACCGGCTAGAGACCAGGCAGGAAGCGCTCCCATTCTTCTTCGTCAGAGATCTCATCTTTCAGCAGGTCCTCGAAGAGCTCGTGGGTGATGATGTCTGTGCCCCGGTATTTCTCCGTCATCTTGTTGTAGAACTCTATGGCGCAGGCTTCGGCCGCCAGAACGTCCTGCACCACCTGCTTGAGGTTGGTAGGGTCATTGGTAGGTTCCTTGAATCCACAGCCGCACTTCTCTAGGAGCTGAGCCGGATGGGCGACCGGCCGGCCTCCTAGCTGGAGGATTCTGTCCGCTATCTTCCCCGCGTGGCCCAGCTCGTCCGCCGACTGTTCCTCGAGGATGGGCCTCAAGGTGTCTGCGTCCATGCCTTTGATCCACTTCGCCATATACCAGTATTGGAAATGTGCGAGCCACTCGTCGGAATATGCCGCGTTCAGATCCTTCAGGACCGCGTTGATGTTTGCTTTTACGATCTTCTTTCCTGTCTTGCCCATGCTCGGTTGGACGAGGCTGGCTCGTTTAAGCCCCGAAGTCCTTTCCCAGTTGTGAGAATCACACAGGCGGCCCTGCTGAATTGAGGAATCGAGCGTTGAAAACTGCGGGCCCGGTGCGATTTGAACGCACGACCTCTGCGAGCTTGGCTCCCTACAGCTTAGAAGGCTGCCGCGCTATCCGTACTGCGCTACGGGCCCTATCGCCGTCGTCCGAGGTTTCAAGATAAGCTTTGCAGACCAGAATTCTTCCATTCGCGCCGTGAGAGAGGCAAAAATCGGAAGGTTTTATCCTGTCCGACACGAATCGTCGGCCCTTGGCCGCGCCTCAACAGCGACTCTTCGGGACCAACGGCGTTAGGTTCGTCCCGGGCGTCTCACACGACCTCGATTTCGTTATCAGCCTCAGCGAGGCCATAGGCACCTACTTCGGGAATGGAGAGGTTCTCTTGGGGAATGACGGGCGCCTCTCCAGCCCCGCCCTTGCGAACGCCGCAGCCTCAGGCCTCCTGAGTTCCGGGAGAGATGTGGCCGAGGCAGGGCTTGTCCCGACCCCTGCCCTCCAGTACGGCGTCAAAGCTCTGGGATTCCGCGGGGGGGTGATGGTGACCGCTTCACACAACCCCCCGCAGTACAACGGGCTCAAGGTGTCAGGGAACGACGGGGTCGAGATACCGCACCTCGACGAGCAGAGGATAGAGAAGATCTACTTCGACAAATCTCAGTCGAAGGCGGACTGGAAATCCATCGGAGTCGCGAGGAAGGAACCTTCGATCGTCCGCGCATATCTGAAAGGGATCCTCTCCAAGGTAAACGCCAAGGCGATAGCGGAAAGGGAGTTCACAGTGGTTATGGACCTTGGGAACGGCGCGCAGTCGGTCGCCGCACCATACCTCGTCGAAACTTTGGGGTGCAAGCTGATAACAATCAACTCGGTCGTCGACGGCAACTTCCCAGGCCGCGGTCCCGAGCCGACCCCCGACACACTGAAGGACCTCTCGGCGTCGGTCAAGGCCGTAGGCGCAGACCTGGGGGTCGCCTATGACGGCGACGGCGACAGGTCCATCTTCTGCGGCGAGGACGGGAGGGTGCTCTGGGGAGACCAGAGCGGGTGCCTGCTGGCCGACTTCGTCCTTGACAAGCACAAAGGGGGCACCATCGTGACATCCGTCTCGTCTGGACAGGCCATCGACGCAGTGGCGAAGAAGCACAGCGCCAAGGTCCTCCGGACCAGGGTAGGCAGCGTCGAGATATCCAGGATGATCATTGAGAGGGGCGCCGTCTTTGGATTCGAGGAGAACGGAGGGTGCCTCTACCAACCACACATTCCCGTGAGGGACGGCGGGATGACGACCGCTTTGATGCTCGAATGCCTGGCGAGCAGAGGAATGTCATTCTCCAAGGCCTTCTCCTTCGTCGTGCCGCGGTTCTATCAGTCGAAGACGAAGCTCGAGGTGGGCAAGAAAGGGGTCGACCTTGTCATGCGCGCCGTCGAACGTCAGGCCAAGGGGGAAGTGGAAAAGATAGACGGCATCAAGATTTGGACCGATGAACGCTCATGGGTCCTCGTCAGGCCCAGCGGCACGGAGCCGATCATCAGAATATTCGCGGAGTCGGAGACCCAGGAAAGGGCGGACCAGCTGGTCAGTAAGTTCTCGAAGGTCGTAAGATCAGCGTCCCGATAGGTGGGTCCACCCCGAGTCCCTGATTGGCTCGGCCTTTCCATCTCTCCTTAGGACAACCCTTTTCGAAGCCGTAGCTTCTCCTATCTGCAAGAGGTCACCGCCTGCCCTCACCGCCGCTGACCTGGCCGCCTTGAGCCTTGACCTCTTGACGGTCCCCACGACGACATATTCCTCCCCCCCATTTAGTACGAGGTCCTCGGCGCTCAGACCGTTCTTCATCGCAAACTTCTCCACGCCGTTGGCCATCGGGAGGCCTGTCACCTCAAACCCGACCCTGCTCTCTTTCGCCAGAGAGTGAAGGCTCCTCGCCAGTCCGTCGCTGGAGTCCATGGCGGAGGACAGGTACGGACCCAGAGCGAGCCCCACCGCGAGGTCCGGTGTCGGATTCAGGACGCTCCGTTTCGCCCTCTCCCCGAACCCCTGATCTGCAACGGTTTCGCCTGAAAGTATCTTCAGCCCTGCGGGCTGGAGGCCGAACCGCCCAGTAACCACCAGGGCATCTCCCGGGGAGGCGCCCCCCCTCGACACCACCCGCTCTGCGAACCCGACCATGGCGCAGTCGACGATCAATTCCATCGCCTCATTCGTGTCCCCACCTACCAGGTGGACCCCCCACTTCCTTTCGGCGTCGCTGAACCCGAGCCCGAGCTCGTCCACCTGCTCCTGGGTCACACCCTTCTTCAACCCCAAAGAAATCATGAACGAATCAGGTCTTGCTCCCTTGGCAGCGAAGTCGCTGACACACATGGCGACAGCCTTTCGGGCGGCCTGCCTGTAGCTCATCCCCAATGGGACGTCGGTGTGTTCCACGAGCATGTCCACCTTGACGACGAGCTTTCCCCGTCCCGCGGGAATCAGGGCGACGTCGTCTCCGTTCATCAGATACCCTCTCGGAGTCTTCCCGGCCATGGCCACTATGGACCGTATCACGCCAAGCTCGTCCGGCGTCTAGACGCTCAGCTCCTTCAGCTTCTGGGAGAAGCTCCTCGCGAGCTGGCCCGCCTTCTCCGACGTCGTTGACTCCGCCGAAACCCGGACCAGATCCTCCGTCCCCGAGGGCCGGATAAGCACCCACGACTTGCGGGGGAGAATCACCTTGAGCCCATCTGTGGTGTCGGCCCCCTCGTACTTGCCAGCCAGCTTACTGATCCCCCGGAGCGCCTTGGCTTTCGGAATACGGAGCGCCACCCTCTCCTGCTGGTAGAGTGGAACCGAGTCGTAGAACCCCCTCCCCTTCCTCTTCAGGGCCCTGATTATCGAAAGCGCAGCAAGCATGGAATCGCGACAATAGTTGAACGAGCCGTCGATGAGGCCCCCGCTGCTTCCCTCCCCTCCTAGCCTCGCATCTTCCTCTTTCATCTTGGCCACCACGTTGGCCTCCCCCACCTTGGACCGATAGACCACTCCCCCAGACTTCTTGGCGACGTCGTCAATGGCCTGAGTCGTATCCATGGAGACCACGACCTTCTTCTCGCCCGTATCTGCGAAGATTACCGAAAGGGCCAGCGCCAGCATGAAGTCTCCTGTCCTCTTCTTGGCAGCAGCGTCGACGATCACGAGCCTGTCTCCGTCGCAGTCGAACCCCAGCCCGATTTCACACTCCTTCCGCTTGACCACGTTCCGCAGCATCTCAAGGTCGTCCGCGACCGGGTCGATCCTCCTGCAGAAGACGCCATAAGAATCATTGATGGACGAGACTTCGCACCCGAGCTTCGTCAAGAGCGGGACGGCATGGGTGATAGCGGCTCCCCCTCCCATGTCGACCGCCACCCTGACCCCTTCACAGGAGCCTTCCCCGAACCGGGCGAGCAGGTCCTCCACGTAGGACGGGCGCGGCGCGGCCTTCGAGGTCCCGCGCCCAAAGGCGACTTGCCTTGGCTTCTCCTCCGCGGTCACTTTGTCAAAGACCTCCTTTCCAATCCCGGCACCGTTCGTCAAGAACTTCAAACCGTTGTACTCCGGCTCATTGTGTGATGCAGTGACCATTATTGCCGGGAGGTTCTTGGTCCTGCTCTCCCTGAAAAGCGCCGGAGTAGAAATTATCCCGTAGTCAAAGACCGTGGCTCCCAACGACATCAGTCCCGACGCAGCCGCCCTGCTCATCGCCGGCCCGGTGCTCCGCGAATCTCTGGCTATCAGGAACTCCTTGGAGCCTGTCGCCCTTCCGAAGTTGGCGGCGAATCTTGAAGCGTCAGAATATGTAATGTCTACGTTCGGTATCCCTCTGATTCCAGAAAGGGAGGCTATCAATGGGACCGCCCCGCGTTTCTCCGCCTAATGCCTGATAAACTAAGGGGGCGGAGCAGACTTGAGTTCTCCATTCAACAGGCTGTAGCATCGCTGATCAATGAAACGGCCCCTGAACTGGACCCGCTCCCTCAGGGTACCTTCGAGCCTGAACCCGAACCTGACTAGGAGGGTGTTCGACGCCGCGTTGTCTGCGAGGGGGCACGCTTCGATTCTATGCAATCCCAGTCCGTCGAATCCGTAGGCCAGCACGGGCGCCAGCGCCTCGGACATCACCCCCTTTCGCCAGTACTCCGCATAAAGCTCGTATCCAACTTCCGCGCACAGAGATTCCTTGTCGATATGCCAGTAGCAGCAACTTCCAATCACCCTGTCCGCCCCCCGCAAGCTTACGACCCAAGTCATCGAGCCCCCTCTCCTATAGTCCGAGATCACTTCGCCTATCCATTTCTTCGATTGGTCGAGCGTAGTATGGGGCTCCGTTCCGTAGGGGGTGGTCACCAGCGAGTTGCTCTTGATTGCGAACATCGCCACAGCGTCAGATTCTTGCAAAGGCCTCAGCAACAGTCGACTAGTGGTGAACGAGGGGAGCTGTCTGAACGCTTCTTCCAGGGTCAACGGAGCCTGCCGGGGTCACACGCACTAAAAAACGGTGGTCGCGGATTGCGGACGACCGAAGCAGCCTCTCGTGTGAACCAATCTTCACCGTGGCAATACTACTTTTTGAGTTCGGCTCTTTTGGATACTCTGGCCCTCTCACAGGTTCGTATTGCGTGCGAAGTCATTCCACGTCAAGCGGAGCTCGGCGGTCGGAGAGTACAAGCTGTCTGAGGTCTTCGCCGGCCTCGAATCCTCCTCCGCCATGATCAAGGTCTTCGGCTCGAAGTCCGAGATGACCAAGATAATGAAGCACCTCAAGCTCAGGGTGGAGCGCAGCGACTCCGGGCTCTGGCTCGACAGGAACACGGGCACCATCTGCATAGGCTCGAAGCATCTGACCTCGGCCAAGAGCGACTTCCTCTACCTCGATGTGATCCATGTCCTCGTCCATGTCAGGCAGTTCCTCGAAGGGAAGGAACTTTACGACCAAGCCTTCGAGTACGTCGACAGGCCGACGGAGCTTGAAGCGTACAGGACGACAGTCGGCGAGGCGAGACGTCTCGGCATGGAAGAGGATGAGATACTGAGGTATCTCAGGCTGGATGCCGCCGACGACTCCGAGCTAGGCAAGCTCATAGAGAAGATCGGGGTCAAGGCACGGCGCTGAATACGGCAGTTTTCGCCTGAAAACGGGTCTACAGCTTCTTCGCGGGTATCCCGGGCTCGACAAGATGGGCCAGGTTGAGCACGTCGTCAATCTCGGTCTGGCTGAATCCCAGCTTCTTCAGGGCGGTCCTGATCGACAGCCCCTTGGCCATGTGCTTCCCCAACAGGGTGGCCTTGTCATATCCTATCTTGGGGGCGACCAAAGTGATGAGCGCAGGGCTTGTCTCCGCATACTCCCTTGCTCTGGGCCTGTTGGGGACGACATGATCGATGACCAGCGAGGAGAGCTTCCGGAGAGCCTCTGACAAGAGCTTGGCCTGCAGCACCATATTGTATCCCATCAAAGGCACGCCCATGGTGAGCTCGAATTCTCCGAGGGATGCCGCGAAGGCGTTCGCCCCATCGAGCCCTATCACTTCCGCGGAGGCGAGCAGCGCGCTCTCGACAGTCACCGGGTTCGTCTTCCCCGGCATGATGCTGCTCCCTGCAACCTCCTCCTGGGTAGGGATGTCTATCTCTCCGAGGCCCGTCCGCGGTCCTGAGAACATCAGCCTGAGGTCTTGACAAAGCCTGTAGAGGTCGATGCTCACGGACCTCATGGTGCCGCTGAGGGAGGACATGTCGGTCAGGAGCCTCGTCGGCCTGAACTTGTTCTTCGCACTCCTGAACTTCAGCCCGGAGAGTCCTGCTACTTCCTTCGCCACCATCCCTCCGAACTTCGGGTCCGCGTTCAGCCCGGTCCCGACCGCCGTCCCTCCGATCGGCAGGTCAAGCAGATACTCCATCGTCTTCTCCACGAGTTCAGCATCTCTCGTAAACTCATCCGCATAGGCTCCAAATTCCTGCCCCATGGTGACCGGGAGCGCATCCCGCAGGTGCGTCCTACCTGACTTGTATACCGTCGAAGTCTTCCTCGACAGCGCGTTCAAACTCTTGCTCATTCCCTCGAGCGCTGGGACCAGGTCCCTGCTCACAGCCATGGCCGCCGCGACCCGGATTGCAGTCGGCCCCACATCGTTGGACGACTGGCTCATGTTGACATGATCGTTGGGATGGACCTTCTTCCCCAGTTCCTTCGATGCTAGCTCTGCTAGAATCTCGTTGGCGTTCATGTTCAGGCCGGTGCCGGATCCGGTCTGAAAGACGTCCACTTCGACCAGAGAATCAAGCTTACCCCTCATCAACTCCTTTGCCTTCGCCTGTATCGCTTTCCCGACTTCCCTGTCCAGTAGTCCGAGCTGAACGTTAGACTTCGCCGCCGCGAATTTTATTGCACCAACTGCCCAGATAACCTCTCGTGGGAACCGCGTCCCAGTACTGAGAAAGACTCTCTTCGAGCCTTCCACGTACTTCATTGAGATGTGCGGATTCCCGTCTGCTCTTAAGCTCTTGTCCGAAGGCTATCGGTAAGGCCTAGTGTCCGCCGCAGCCGCAGGCTTCTACGTGGACGTTGGGGTTCTCAATCTTGAACCCTGTCTTCTGGAGGCTGTCGACGAAGTCTATCTTCGAGCCCCTGAGCATGTCGGCGTCCGACTTTGCGGCCATGATCTTGAGGCCGTTTACCTCTTCGACCACATCCGATTCGGCTGCCTCTTTCTCGAGGCTGAGCGCGTAGCGGTATCCTCCGCTGCATGCGCATCCCCCGCCCTGATAGACCTCTATCTTCAGATACTGGTCAGTGGCCTTCTCCTCTTCAAGCACCTCTCCTATCTTCTGCCTCGCGAGAGGAGTGAACATGACCAGCGGTTGCAATTTTTGCATTATTCTGAATGTTGGAATCTTTCTATTTAATACTTTCTTGGGGGCCGCCGGTTCTGTTAACTTACCGAGAGCCGACTCCTTCGGCACCAGCGAGTTAACAGGGGAGAACCTTGAACACCAGTCAAGTTAACAGAACCGGGCCGCCGTCAAGCCGCGGTCGATGGTCGCCCATGATACGAAAACGCCATAGTAAGCGCTCCAATCGCAATTATCCCAATATCCGTTACGGAGAAAGGATTGTAGTAGTTTTGATCAAACAAGACTGAAGGGTCAATCAGATAGACCACAAAGTTGAGCAGAATCCCAATTATGATCATTAGGAGGCCTATCTGGAAATTCTTGCGGTTCACTCTGACGCAGGCAGAACGCCTGAATTCTCGATAAAGGTTTTTTCACTGGGATATTCGCGGAACTCTGTTCATGTCAGACTATCGCTACTGCGAAAAATGCATGATGCGGACCGAGCACGAGGCGATAGTGGACACCAGGGACTACAACCCGCGAGGAAGGGGGTTGTACAAGTGCAAGCGGTGCGGCCGGGTCAAATCGATGCGCCATCTGCGACCCAGTTCTGAAATCGGATACTAGGCATCCGCAGCTGGCCGACGCGTACAATCCTCCAATCGTCCCCTATGACCCCGACGTGAACTATCAGAGGGCCACGGAATTGCCGATTTTCTCCCAATTCTTATTAGACAGCCACCTCAAAAGTCCATAATGTCGGCCCGTATCGATTACATCTCTGCCGCGTTAGGAAAGAAAGAGCTAACGCTCGCCATCCGCAACACGACCCTGTTCAACGTCTTCACAGGCGAGATGCAGGACGCATCGATCGGGGTATACAGGGACAGAATCGTCTACGTAGGCAACCCTTCGGGATGCCCCCCCGCCGCCCGCTCGATAGATGGCAGAGGCAAGGTCGCGGTTCCCGGGCTCATCGACTCTCACCTACACATCGAGAGCAGCATGGTGACTCCCTCGAAGTTCGCCGCGGCCACCCTCCCGCACGGCCTTACGACGGCTTTCGCCGACCCTCATGAAATCGCGAACGTAATGGGAAAGGAGGGGGTGAAGGCGATGATCAAAGACAGCCGGGGACTCCCTCAGAAGCAGTTCTATTTCGCCCCGACCTGCGTCCCCGAGTCGGATGCGGTGACCGCCGGTGCTGAGCTCACCCCCGGCGACATCGAGGAGATGCTCGGCTGGAAGGGCGTGTGGGGCCTTGGTGAGGTGATGGACTACACAGCGGTGCTGAACGGGGGCGAGAAGATGATGAGGATACTCCAGGTCGGCGAAGAGCACGGGGCGGTCGTGGACGGCCATGCTCCACTCCTCACGGGGCTCGAACTCAACGCATACGTCGCGTCCGGGGCCGAAGCAGACCACGAGAACTTCACCGTGGAGGCCATGCTGGAGAAGCTGAGGCTGGGGCTGTACGTCAAGCTGAGGGGGCCCTACATCCTAGAACCGAGGAAGTTCGTCAAAGCGCTCCGTGGCATCCCGCACCCGTACAACCTGATCCTATGCACCGACGACGTCCTCCCCGATAACCTCACGAGGTTCGGGCATCTCGACTATGTCTGCAGGTCGTTCATCCAGGCTGGCATGGACCCGGTGGAGGCGGTGAGGAGCGTGACCCTGAGGCCTGCCCTTCACATGAGGAGGTACGACATCGGCTCCATCTCCCCAGGCAAAGTCGCCGACATAGTCCTCCTCGACGACGTGAAGAAGTTCAACGTCAAGGCCGTCGTGGCGAACGGGGCGCTGGTCGCGAGAAACGGGAGGATGCTCGTCAGCCTCGGGGACAGGGAGTTTGATCCTGCGACCAAAGAGACGATGAAACTGAACCCCCTGAGCCTGAAGGACTTCGAGGTCCGGCCCCCCGTTAGCGACGGCGTTGTCGACGTCAACACCATAGATTTCAGCGGCTTCGGGAAGCGCGAAGACAAGGGAGAAGCCTTCGCAAGAATGATCCTGACCAAACTGAACAGAGCGAAGGTGCGGGTCAGAAAGGGGAAGCTGTCTCTGGGCGAAGTCGCACTAGTCTTCGTCTTCGAGAGGCACGGGAGGAACGGCGGGAGGTCCTTCGGCTTCGTCAGGAATCTTATCCGCCGGGGAGCCATGGCGACGACCGTAGCCCACGATTCCCACAACCTCCTCGTGGTGGGGACGGACGTGGAAGACATGCGGGCAGCGGCGAACCTGGTGATTAAGAGCCGCGGAGGCATCGCGGCTGTCCTCGACCTCAAGACCCTGGCCCTAGTGGAGCTCCCGATCGCCGGCCTGATTTCAGAGCACAGCGTCACGAGGGTCTCAAAGGAGGTCGTCCGGCTGCGCGGCGCTTTCAGGAGGATGGGAGTCCTCGACCACCCCTACATGCCCCTCCCGAACCTGCTCCCCCTCTCCGTGATCCCTCACGCCAGGATAACAGACAAGGGGATGTTCGACGTAGACGGACAGAAGTTCGTCCCGCCCTTCGCTTCATAAAGACTGGAAAGCATCCGAGACCCGGCAGCGCTAGCGGCTAAACCGCCAATGGTGACGGCCTTGCCTTGGACCCCATCAGGACCTTTTCGGAGGTCACCGGCAGCTCGTCCACGGAGACGCCTGTCGCGTTGAGCACGGCGTTCCGGATCGCAGGTCCAGGGAGGACGATGGGGGGCTCGGCGATTATTTTGGCACCGAAGGGTCCCAGCGGGCCGGGCACCTCCACTATGAACGCCTTGAACTCTGCAGGGATGTCCATCGACGTGGGGATGTAGTAGTCCCCCAGGTTGGGGTTCACCACGAACCCGTCCTTGTGGATGAGCTCCTCCATCATGGCGTAACCGAGCCCCTGCACGGTGCCGCCGTATATCTGGCCCAGGACGCCAGCGGGGTTGACCGCCTTGCCGACGTCGTAGGCAGTGTGGACCCCCACCACTTTGTAGTAGCCAGTTTCTGTGTCCACCTCCACCTCCGCAATCAGGGCTCCCCAGGTGTACTGCACGTAGGGGGTCCCCTGGCCCGACTCCGTGTCCCATGGCGCCGCCGGAGCCATGTAGAACCCCTCCTCCTTCAGGTTCAGCCCCCTCCTGTACGCTTCCGCGACGAGGTCATTCCAGGCCAGGGTCGCGGATGGATTCTGTCGGTCGAAGGCGACCCCGTCTACCAACGCCACGTCCCCGGGGCTTGCTTTCAGCATCTGCGCCGCAAGGGGCATCAGGGTGCCCTTCAGCTTCTCGGCAGCTTTCATGGCGGCGTTCCCACCTATCACGACCACTCTGGACGCGACGGTCGGGCCGCTCTCCCTGTGCTTGGTGGTGTCCGGACGCTCGAGCTTGAACCTTGTCAGCGGCACCCCCAGTATGCTGGAAGCGACCTGCATCAGCCCGGAGATCGCACCAGTCCCGTATTCGGTGAGCCCTGTCCCGACCGACACTGTCCCGTCAGATTCGATTTCCATGTGGACCGCCCCGTAGTCGTTCCCCTCTGGTCCGAGCGAGTTGCCGTGCATCAGAAGCGCGATGCCCAGCCCCCGCCTGACGCTCCCCGTCTGATCGCGGTACCTCGCTGCCTTCTCCCAATAGTTGCTCGATGCTACCACCTTCTCGACGCACTCGGGGAGTCCGCAGCTGGCGTCCATGACCGCCGAAGTAGCGTTCTTCTTCCCGGGGACCAGCATGTTCCTCAGCCTGAACTCCAGCGGGTCCATCCCGAGCTTGCGGGCCAGCTCCTCCATCTGGCTCTCAATGGCGAACAGCGCCTGGGGCCCTCCGAACCCCCTCAGGCTCCCAGTGTAGGTGTTGTTGGTGTAGACGAGGTAGGAGTCCGCCTTTACGTTGGGGACTTCGTAGGCCCCCACCGTGTGGAACGTCGCACGCACGATCACGAACACCCCCAGGGACGCATAGGCTCCGGTGTCTCCGACTATCATGGACTCATCGGCCACCAGCATCCCATCAGACGTCACCCCTGTCTTGTGGCTGATGACGAAGGGGTGCCTCTTGGTGTGCATGACCATGGAGTCCTCCCTGTCCAGGCCGCAGAAGACCGGACGCCTGTACTTCATCGCCGCGAGGGCTGCCGTGGAACACACGTCGAAGGGCGTCTCGTCCGACTTCGGCCCGAAGGCTCCCCCGGTGATGGCCTGTATAACGTGCACCTTCTCCGGGGGGAGGCCGATGACCTTGGCGACCGCAGCCTGAGTGTGATGAGGGCTCTGCATCGAGCCTATGACCTTGACCCCGCCGTCCTCGGGGATGGCGAGCCCCACCTCTGGCTCCAGGGGGGTCGCGTCCTGGAACTGCGTCTTGTACGTCTTCTCGATGATCACATCTGACTTCGCAAACCCGTCTTCGACGTTCCCCTTCCTGATTTTCATCTGCCTCGCTATGTTCCCCTTCGGATGGATCTTGTAGGCGTCCGGCCTCAGCGCTTCCATCGGGTCGTAGTTGGCAGGGATCGGGGTGTACTCGACCCTGACCCTCGACGCCGCCTCCGTGGCCGCAGGTAACGTCTCCGCAACTACAGCCCCCAGAATGTCTGCCGTCGAACGCACCACCGGCTCGGCGAAGAGCTGCCTGTCAGGGAGCACGGCCGAGGACTGGTTGAGCCCAGGGATGTCCCTCCAGGTCAGCACCCCAAGGACCCCCGGGTAGGCCTTCGCGGCGCCCAGCTCCATCGCCCTGATCGTCCCATGGGGCACCGAGGAGTGGAAGAGTTTCGCGTACAGGGTCCCCTTGGGGATGAGGTCGGCGGTGTAGACCGGCTTCCCCAGGACCTTCTCCAGGGAGTCGACCCTGGCTATGTTCTCCCCTATGTATAGGAGCTCCCCCTTCGCCGCCTTCTCCCTGAGCGAGTCGAGAAGCTGAGAGACCTGCTCGCTCAACGCCTCTCCTCCCTGCACCCCTGCTTGACCGAATCTATGATCTGATAGTACCCCGTGCACCTGCAGAGTATCCCACTCATGGCCACCTTGACCTCCTCGGTCGACGGCTTCGACGAGTGCCTGGCCAGGTCCCAGGATGCCATCAGCATCGCCGGGGTGCAGAAGCCGCACTGGGCGGCGTTGTTGGCGATGAAGCTCCCCTGCAGCCTCTTCATGGTCAGGTCGTTCTGCAGCCCTTCAAGGGTCAGCACCCTTCTTCCATCGCACTGGGCTGCGAGCATAAGACAGCTATTCACCAACTTCCCGTCCACCATGACGGCGCAGATTCCGCAGTCGCCCGTACTGCACCCCTCCTTCACCGACTTCAACCACAATTCATCCCTTAGCACATCGATCAGTCTCTCCAGGGGGCCGACCTGCACCGACCGCTCGGCTCCGTTGACGTTCAGCGAGATCACCCTTCTCGTCATTCTGTCTCTCTCCTGATCCTCTCGGAGCATCTGAGCAGCAGCCTCTTCAGATAGACCTGGGCGATCTCCATGCGGTAAGCCGCCGAGCTCCGGAAGTCGCTCGTCAGAGCCAGCTCCGTGGCCAGAACCTTCTGGGCTTCCACGATCGTCTTCTCGGAGAGCTTGCTCCCCACTAGGAACTCTTCCGTCTTCGACGCCAGGGCCGGGACCCTCCCCGACACTCTGTTGAGGGCGATGCTCGCCGAACGGACCGTGCTCAGGTCGTCTTCCAGGGTCAGGCGCATGGCCATGCTGACAAGAGAGATGATGAGCATGTTCCTGCGCCCGAGCTTCTCGAACCCCGTCCAGTACTTCCCCTTCGGATAGTCGAAGCGGACCTCAGCCAGGATCTCCGACGGCTTCAACGCCGTCTCGCGCTTCCCTACGACGAAATCTTTGATGGGGACCGTGCGCTCCCCTCCGGAGCTTATGACCTTGAGCCGGGCGCCGAGGGCCATGAGGACAGGGATCAGGTCTTCGGAAGACGCAGCGGAGCAGACGTTCCCCCCGACCGTGGCGACGTTGCGGACCTGGGGGGCGCCGAATATCTCAGCCGCTTCGTGAATGACCGAAAGCTTTCCGTTGAAAAGGGACGATTCCAAAACGTCGGTGAGGGTGGTCAGCGCCCCCAGGCTAACTCCTCCGTCCGACTGGCGGACATACCTTAGGTCGCTCTGGAACGACGATATGTCAAGAAGCACCGACGGCGAGACCTGCCTCTTCCGCATCCGCGGGATTAGGTCCGTCCCGCTGGCGATCACCGCGACTTCCTCTCCCTTGTGCTCGATGAACCTGAGTGCGTCTGCGAGGTCAGTGGGTGAGTAGAGCTCGACAGACGACAAGTTGAGCCTATCAGGGGAACCACGTATTAATCAGGATTTCTGGGGATGCCTGTCATGAAAGCACCATCCTATGTCGGTTCAATGGCGGGCAAAGACTTCCTGAACACGAACGACTATCCTCAGGAGAAGATAGCCGGGATCCTCAAGGCGGCCGAGGACCTCAAGGTGAAGTTCCGAAAGAGGGCCAACACCCCCTATCTCCCCGGGAACACCCTGTTCATGATGTTCTACAACAGGTCCCTCAGGACAAGGAATTCATTTGAAGCCGGGATCTATCAGCTTGGTGGCCACGCGCACTTCCTGAGCCCCAGCGACGTGTATACCCCGTCCCTCCCAGAGGACATGGTCCCATACCAGACAGAGGCCATAGCAGACGTAGGCAGGGTGCTTTCCAGGTACGGGGACTCGATAGCGATCAGGTGCTACGGGGACGCCGCCAAGTGGATAATCGGTAGGGGTCACAGGATAATCCAGGAGTTCGCCAAATGGGCCGACATCCCGGTCCTCAACATGGAGGACGACATCTACCACCCGTTTCAGGCTCTGGCAGACATGAAGGCCATTGTCGATGTCGCGCCAAGACCGAAGAAGAAGAAGTTCGTCGTCTCCTACGCCTACTCGGGAGGGCTGAAGCCCCTCGCGGTCCCGCAGAGCTGTGTCCTGATCGGCACCCAGTTCGGCATGGACGTCGTCCTAGCCCACCCGAAGGGGTTCGAGCTCGAAGACAACGTCATCAAGGCGTGCGAGGAGAACGCCGACAGGTACGGCGGGAGCTTCAAGGTCTCGAACGACATGAAGGAGGCGTTCGAAGGGGCAGACTTCGTCTACCCCAAGGCCTGGTCTCCAAAGGGGTTCGTCCCCCCATACAGCAAGACCGTGAACAAGGACGCGGCGTCGGAGTACCAGAACAAGTTCACCGACTGGAAGTGCACCCAGGAGATGATGGACCTGACCAACAGGGGGAAGTACATGCACTGCGGTCCTGCGGACAGAGGACAGGAGGCCACCGACGAGGTCATCGACAGCCCGAAGTACTCCCTCTACTTCGAGCAGGCGGAGAACAGGCTGCACGTCCAGAAGGCGGTCATGGCCATGGTCATGGGCTCCAAACGCGGGAGATAGTCGGAGGAGACATCGTTGCTCGGAAAGGATAACTCCATACTGGACATCATAGGGGACACCCCCACCGTCCGCCTCTCGAAAATCCCTGCCGAGGAGAAGATCAAGGCGGAGGTCTTCGCTAAACTGGAGGCGTTCAACCCCACAGAGAGCCTGAAAGACCGGATCTACAAGGAGATGATACTGGGGGCCATCAACCGGGGAGACCTCAAGCCCGGGATGGAGATCCTTGAGGCCTCGACAGGGAACGCGGGGATCGCCTGCGCCTTCATCGGCACCAGGATGGGATACAAGGTGACCATCGTCATGCCCGAAGGGATGAGCGACGAGCGGAAGAAGATGATCAAGGCGTTCGGCGGGGAGCTCATCCTCACTCCCGGGGCCGAGAGCGACGTTGACCTCTGCCTGGACAAGATCGAGGAGATCCTCAAGAAGAGCAGAGGGAAGTACTGGGTCCCTTCGCAGTTCTCAAACCCTGACAACCCCATGGCGCACTACAAGGCCACGGGGCCCGAGCTGTGGAGCCAGATGGGTGGCAAGGTCGACGCCTTTGTAGCATCCCAGGGGACCGGCGGAGTCCTTTCCGGGATCGGCAGGTATCTTCGGGAGAAGAACCCGAAGGTGAAGCTCTACGCCGTCGAGCCATCGGAGGCGCCGATACTCGCCCACGCCAAGTGGGGGACCCACAAGATAGAGGGAATCGGCGACGGTTTCGTGCCAATGAACCTCGACCTCAGCCTCCTGACCGGCGTTGTCACCACGACCTCAGACGAAGCCATCGAAATGACCAAGCGGCTGGCGAGGGCGGAAGGGATCTTCTGTGGGATCTCCTCAGGATGCAATGTTGTGGCTGCCGTGAAGCTGTCAAAGACGCACCCGGAGCTTGGAAGGATCGCGACTGTAATCAACGACTCCGGAGGAAGGTACCTCTCCACCGAGGTGTTCGGGATAAAGAAGAAGCAGGTCGTAACTCGCACTAGCAAGCAGCTCGACCCTTACACCATGGAGCAGCTCGCGAAGTACCAGAAGGGCTTCGACATAGTAGAGTAGGCGCGATCCGGATCCGGTGCTCTTGTCCTTCGTAGAAAGACTGGTCTGCTCGAAGTGCGGGACGAAATACAAGCCCAGCGAGAACCAGGTGATGTGCCGCAACAGGGACCTGGGGAGACTCGACGTCGTCTACGACTACGACGCGGTGTCGGACAGGCTCGGTCGCAGGACACTGGCTGAACGTACCTCCAGGGACATCTGGAGATATGAAGAGCTCCTCCCCGTCTCCTCCGGTTTCGCCGTCAGATTGGGGGAGGGGGGGACCCCGCTGATCCACTCCCGTCGGCTAGGCGAGAGGCTCGGGATGAAGAACCTCTTCCTGAAGGACGATACAAGGAACCCCACTGCGTCCTTCAAGGACCGGGCCATGGCCGTGGGTTCGGCGAAGGCCATCGAGCTGAAGAAGACAGACGTCGCAATCGCGTCCAGCGGCAACGCTGCCGCCTCCCTCGCCGCCTACTCAGCAGGAGCAGGGATGAAGTGCCACGCTTTCGTCCCCCCCGACGCGGCCGCTGGCAAGATCGCCCAGCTCCTCCTCTACGGAGCCACGATAACCAGATGTGAACAGGAGAAGGAGGGGGAGGACGCCACGGTCCAGGCGATGCTCGCCGCCGTCGACAAGTTCGGGTACTACCCCTGCCCAAGCTTCGGGCCATTCAACCCATATCAGGTGGAAGGGCCGAAGACCATGGCCTACGAGCTCTACGAGCAGATGGAATGGAAGGGACTGGACGCGGTCTTCGTCCCGACGGGGTCCGGCTGCCTGCTCACCGGCATCTGGAAGGGCCTCCGCGATTTCAAGGAGCTCGACCTGATCAAGTCCTACCCGAGGATCGTCGCCGTCCAACCCTCCGGAAACCAGGCTCTGGTCAAGGCGATTCAGGACGGCGTCAGTCTGGACAAACTCGTCCCCGAACCATACCCGGCGTCGGTGGCGGGGGGCCTTCTGGACCCGTATCCGTGGGACGGAGATGCGGCCATGACGGGGGTGAGGAAGACAGGGGGGGCCGGAGTTTCAGTGAGCGACAGTGAGATACTCGGGGCGGTCAGCGAGCTCGCCGCCTACGAAGGGGTCTTCGCCGAACCCTCGGGGGCCGCTGGGCTTGCCGGACTGGAACGGATGCTATCCGATGGGGACATCGCCAAAGACGACACGGTGGCGGTATTCGTGACAGGCTCCGGGCTCAAGGAGCCCGACAGAGTCATCGAGATGTTCGAGGGAAAAGGCCGGGGTGACGGAAAAAACCCAAGCCGGACCCAGCACCGGTGATGGCTGCAAGACGCCGATCTGACATATAGGATTTAAAGCCCCGCCGGCTCTTCTCATCAGAAATGACCGAGCAGAGGCTCGAAGAGTCCCTCCTCCGCTCCAAGGGGGTGACGAGGATCGACGCCCTCGAGAAAGCGACGGGCGAAACCAAGTACACGACGGACAACATCCATGAGGATGCCCTCTACGTCCGTGTTGTCAGGTCCCCACACCCTCACGCCCTGATTAGACGCATCGACGTCTCCGCTGCAGAACGAGTCCAGGGGGTCGTGAAGGTCGCGACGGCCAGGTCCGTTCCTGGGTCCAACTACATCGGTTACGTCGTCCAGGACAGGCCGCTGCTCTGCCCCGACAAGGTGAGATTCGTCGGAGATTCGGTGGCGCTCGTCGTCGCTGACACGCCGGAGTCCGCCGAACTTGGCGTCCAGGCGGTCAGGGTGGACTACGAACAGCTCCCAGCCGTCTTCACCCCAGAGGAGGCGCTGCGACCGGGCGCCCCCGCCATTCATGTCTCAGGGAACCTCACCGCGAGGCACCTTGTGAACTTCGGAGACGCCCCGAAGGGACTTGCGAAAGCAGACTCGGTGGTAAGGGGGGTCTACAGGACTCCAGTCCAGGAGCACGCGTACCTGGAGACCGAAGCTGCGCTCGCCTACCCAAAGAAGGACGGCGTCGTCGTCCTCGGCTCGATGCAGAACCCATTCATGGTCAAGAAGGCGGTGTCCACCGTCATGGGGGGTGCGGCCCCGAACGTCCGCATCATACAGGCGCCCACCGGGGGCGGGTTCGGAGCGAAGCAGGACGCCCCAGACGAAGTCTGCGCCATGGCCGCGCTTGGGGCCTGGCTTACCAAGAGGCCTGCACTTTTGGCATTCTCAAGGAAAGAGTCGGCCGCGTTCCATCCTAAGCGTCACCCGATGACATTCGAACGGGAGATGGGAGTGACATCCAATGGGAAGATAATTGCAGTCAGGGCCCGGATACTCGGAGACGGGGGCGCCTACGCCTCCCTTAGCGAGCGGGTCCTCTTCGTCGCGGTCATCGTGGCAGCCGGCCCCTATGTCGTGCCGAACGTGCACGTCGAGGGAGAGGTGGCGTACACCAACAACGTGCCCACCGGAGCCTTCAGGGGGTTCGGTAAGCCTCAGGCGTCGTTCGCGGCGGAGCTACAGATGGACGAGGCGGCGGAATCCATCGGGATAGACCCGGTTGAGTTCAGGCTCCTCAACGTCCTCAGGGAAGGGGCGATCACGCCGACGGGACAGATTCTTCCAGGAGGAGTAGGCTTGGAGGAGTGCATCATCAAGGCCAGTGAAGCTTCGGGGTGGGAATCGAAACGGAGGGCTGGGCCAGGGACGGGGACGAAGAGGCGCGGGATCGGCATGGCATGCACCATCCACCCCGAGGGTCTGAACGGCGAAGCTGACGCCGCCACGGCGTCTGTTGAGATAACGGAAGAAGGCCGTGTGCTGGTCAAATCGAGCCTGACCGAGTACGGGCAGGGGATCCACACCGGCTTCGTGAGCATAGTCTCCCGGGTTCTGGGGACCAGACCGGACAGGGCTGAGGTCATCCTGCCGGACACCGACCTCGTCCCAGATTCAGGTCCAACGGTGGCCTCCAGGAGCACTGTGTTCGGGGGCAAGGCGATACTCCTGGCGGCAGAGAAGCTCAGGCAAAAGCTCTCGCTGGTCGCCTCTGACATGCTGTCGTGCCCAGCCGAGGAGATCTCCTTCGAAGAAGACTCGGCCGTTCGCCTGGGGCACAAGAACGAGCGGGTCGGGTTCGCCGAGCTCGTGGCGGAGTGCCAAAGACGGAGGATGAGCCTCAAGGAGGAAGGGAAGGTGTTCAAGCCCCTTCCCCTCTGGGACATGAGTGCCGGCCACGGCGACCTGGCGCCCTCATACGCGTTCGGAGTCCACGTGGCGGAGGTGGAGGTGGACACAGAGCTCGGCAAGGTGGACGTCATCAACTATATCGCCGCGCACGATTCCGGGACCGTCGTGGTGCGGGAGCAATACGAGAGCCAGATTATCGGGGGAGTGGCGCAGGGTCTTGGCTACGCCCTCATGGAGGAACTGATTCTGAAAGACGGGGTGATCAGGAACAAGACGTTCCTGGACTACCACATCCCCACGGCGGCAGACGTGCCGACGATCAAGACCATAATCGTCGAAGCGCCGGACGAGTTCGGGCCGTTCGGCGCCAAGGGGGTCGGCGAAGCGGGGATTGAGCCCGTGGCAGGCGCGGTCGGGAACGCAATATACAACGCACTTGGGTTCCCCATCCGCCGATTCCCCTTCACGCCCGAAAGGGTATCTGAAGCGATTGATGAGAGGTCCGGCCGGACTTGAAATCATTCCAGTACCTGGCTCCCATCCCTCGGTTCGAGTATCTTGCCCCGACGACCCTCTCCGAGGTGTTCGAGGTTCTCGCGGTTCACGGCAAGGACGCGGCGATCATAGCCGGAGGCACCGATCTCACCGTCGCGCTCAAGGAGCGGACTGTAGCACCCAAGGTGGTGATCGACCTGCGCCACCTCAGGAGCGATATTGGAGGAATCAGCGTCGGCAATGGAGTCCTGTGCATCGGCGCCTTGGCCACTTTCTCGGAGATCGAGGAAAGCCCCCTGGTGCGAAGGTACGCCAACGCTCTTCGTGAAGCGTCGGCGAACGTAGGGACCCTCCAGATCAGGACCATAGCGACCCTGGGAGGCAACCTCGCGACGGCGTCCCCTGCGGCCGACTCCGCTCCTCCGCTTATTGCGCTGGGCGCAGACGTCACCATTCTCAGCAGGTCGGGGAAGAGGACTCTGCCGGTCCAGAGCATTTTCACCGGTCCGAAAAGGAACTCCCTCCAGGTCGGCGAGATCATCTCATCGGTGGAGATCCCCGCCATCGAGGAGGTCCGGAGCGTCTGGACTAGGGCCGCCGTGAGGAACGAGAACGTGCTCTCCGCGGTCTCCGTGGCTGTCGTGGCCACCCTCCACGACGGAAGGTTCGGGGCCGGCAGGGTCGCGCTTGGCGCCGTGGCCCCCACCCCCATTCTGGCCGAGACCGCGTCGGGGGCGATGGCAGGGAGCGAAGCGAACGCTGAGCAAGCAGAGAAGGTAGCTGCTCTCGCCGGAGAAGATGCGAAGCCGATATCCGACATCAGGGCCAGCGCGCGTTACCGAAAGCGCCTCGTCCACGTGCTGACCAGGAGGCTCATCATCCAGTTGCTCTCGGAGGATAGGACCCGTTGAAGGGCAGGTTGAGGTTGAGCTTCAAGCTCAACGGCGCGAAGAGAAACGACGAGATCGAACCGAACCAGACCCTCTGCGACTACCTGCATGATGTCGCGGGGACGACGGGGGTGAAGAAGGGGTGCGACACCGGCGAGTGCGGTGCCTGCACAGTCCTCTTGGACGGGATGCCTGTCACCTCCTGTCTTGTCCTAGCTCCCCAGATAGACGGGCGCGAAGTGGTCACGGTGGAAGGGCTGGGGAAGACGTCTGACCCGAACCCGGTCCAGCGCGCGTTCGTGGAGCACGACGCCGTGCAGTGCGGCTACTGCATTCCAGGGATGATAGTCACCCTGTCGTGGATCCTCGAGCACGTCCCGGGGGCTTCGGATGCGGAGATCAGGCGGCTGATGTCCGGGAACCTCTGCAGGTGCACCGGCTACCAGCAGCAGATCGCAGCGCTCAGGACCGCTCTGGGGGTCGCCCTCGCGCACCGGCTGATACGTTCATAAGCGGAAAAACGTCGGCCCGCCATCATGCGACCCCAAGACCTTCGCGGAAAGGACCTCATATCGACGCAGGAGTGGACCAGAGACGAAATCGATTACCTGATGGATTTCGCGACCGACATAAAGCGGAAGTACAAGGCCGGCGGCGTTCCAGAGCTCTTCAAGAACAGGACCTTCTTCATGCTCTTCTACAACACCTCCACCAGGACTCGGTCGAGCTTCGAAGCCGCCTCCACGATTCTCGGGGGACATTCGCAGTTCATCGACTTCGCGACCACGAGGGGCTCCGAGGGGGAGTCAATCAAGGACATGGCGAAGATGTACGAGCGGATGGGGCACGCTCTCGGCGTGAGGATCCTCGAGTCCGCCGTCGACTACGTCTACGGCAGGGGCAACGCCGCGATCAGGGAGTACGCGAAGTACGCTGACATTCCGGTGGTGAACATGGCCGACGACGTCTATCACCCCACTCAGGCAATAACAGACATGCTCACCCTCAAAGAGAAGCTCGGGGGGAACCTTCAGAAGAAGAAGTACGCACTCCTGTGGACCTACAGCGACCACATCAGGAGCTGGGGGAGCATGCAGGACGAGATGCTCATTTCGACAAAGTACGGCATGGACACCGTCCTCGCGTATCCAGAAGGATTCGACCTCGACGACAAGCTCGTCCAGCAGGCCCGGAGCAACGCCAAAGCCGCAGGGGGGAGCCTCGAGATCAGCCACAGCCCCGAAGAGGCGATGAAAGGCGCCGACGTCGTCTTCCCAAGGAGCTGGGCCAGCCACGACTGCGTCATGACGGGGATGAACAGGTTCACCAAGGAGAAAGAGGTGGAGCTGCACAACAGGCACAAGGACTGGCGCCTGACAAAGAAACTGGCCGACACCATGAGCAAGGGAGGGGTGGTCACTCACGTCCTCCCGGTCTTCAGGGGTCAGGAGGCGGACGACGAGGTCATGGACGGCCCCCGGAGCGTCATCTACGACCAGGCGGAGAACCTCCTCTACATCAGGGCGGCGGTGCTGGCCCTCCTGGCGGGCACGGCAAAGTAGCCAGTCCTACCGACTAGGCCTCACCTTAATCTACTCGCGGACAGGCGCCGTTCGGCGTGGCTACGTCCCGGGTCTTCTTCATCACCGATGTCCACGGCTCGACCAGATGCTTCAAGAAGTTCCTGAACGCCGCGAAATTCTACAACGCCAACGTGCTCGTCCTCGGGGGCGACGTGACCGGGAAGGTGCTCGATTCCGATTGTCGAGCAAGGGAACGGGACCTACAGGTGCACGTTACGAAGGGCAACGAGCTCACGCTCAAGAACAAGGCGGACGTTGACGGACCTGGTCGCCAAGGCGAGCGACTCGGGACTTCTACACCCAGCTCATGACCAAGAAGGAGTACGATGAGATCTCGGCGGACCCGAAGAACGTGAAGGCGGCCTTCAACAAAGCGATGGTTGACCGCGTCGGCGAGCTGGGTCCAGCTCGCCGAGGAGAGGCTAGGCGAAGACCGGCGTGACGTGCTACATCTCGCCCGGGAACGACGACATATTCGACATCGACCCGATCCTCGAGCTCCTCAAGCTACGTCGTCAACCCTGAAGGGAGGGTGGTGTCCATCGACGGCGACCACGAGATGATAACCCTGGGGTACACCAACCACACCCCCTGGAACAGCCCCAGGGAAGTCGACGAGGACGAACTGGGTAAGAAGATCGAAGGAATGGCATCCGGAGTGAAGAACATGAAGTCCGCGATCTTCAACATCCACGTCCCCCCCATCAGACACCCTCATCGACAAGGCGCCGATGGTCGACGCCGAATCTGAAGGTGGTCGTCAAGGGGAACCAGGTGCAGATGACCTCGGCCGGGAGTTCCGCCGTGCAGAAAGGCCATCGAGACGCACCAGCCCCTGCTTGGGATCCACGGGCACATCCACGAGTCCAAGGGAATCGTCAAGATAGGGAGGACGCTCTGCGCCAACCCTGGGAGCGAATACGGCGAAGGGATTCTCCGAGGGTTCCTGGCTCAGCTAGATGGAGACAGGATAAGGTCCTACCTGCTGACGTCGGGCTAGAAGACTACTCTGGCGGGATTTCCTTGTACGCCAGGTTGATGTTGACCCCGCGTCGCCTTGTGGTAGTAGTAGGAACCGACGAACAGGAGGATGGCCCAGAACGAGGCATCCTACCAGCCAGCTGAACGGTGAACGAATTGATGGACCACATGCTCTGATAGGTCAGGAACTGGTAGGAGATGAACCCGAAGACCACGATGTTTCCGATTGCCCGCCAGCGCCAGTATCGATCTCGTGATGCCGTCTTCCTTCTTTATGCGCATGCACGATAGCCGCGGCTCCAACGATCATGAAGTAGATCATCGAGGCCAGAATTGCCCCGAACAAAGGATTCGTCCCTGCACCGAGGCTCGAAGTCGTGTAGTTGTAGGCGGCGATCCCGACGAGCACCACCGTCACGACCAACGAGATGAGGAACGCCTTTACCGGCGAACCGAATCTCGGGTTGACATCGGAGATCGTCGACGGGAGGAACCTGTCGAAGGATTGGGCCAGCAGGTACCTGGAGATCACGATGATGCCGTATGCGAGGACGCCAAGGTTCGCCAGGACCCAGCCGAGGCCTATGAACGCGGCAACTACTGAATTGCCCGAAATCCCCATCGCGAGAGTCCAGAAGTTGAACCCGACCGGACTTCCGTACACGTAGGCATGGGGTGGAGAAGGCTCCGTTGATGAACGCCTGACCTCCTGCCCAGTACATGACAGCAGATGCTGCTGATGAGGAAGCCGAACGCCAGAACCGCCGAGATTGGCACGTTCCACCTCACGGCGCTCTTCCCCTTGATTTCGCCTGCGACAGCTGGGCTGCGTTAAGCCAAGGAAAGGTGAAAGCTGCTATCAGCGGGAGGAGGAAGATCGTCGGGCCCAAGGCGAAACCAGTAGAGCCACCAGGTCCTCCGGTGTGACTCCCTGCGACCATGTTGGCATAGGTCGTGAGGCGGCGATGGAGTTTGTGAAGAGACCGTTGCCGCTGACCCCGTTGATGTAGTTCTGGACCCCTGTGGAGCCAGCGACGAGATAGGTGCCGATGGCGATGAGCAGCGCGATTATTCCTATATCGTCAGTATCGAAACGAGCCTGTACCCTGCCTTCGGCCTCACGATGTTTATGCCGATCAGGACTGCAAAGATCAGTATGCCGATCAGGAACTGCCAGTCGGGCGTAGCCGGCGCACCTGGATATGCACCCTGGGGGGTCGCGAGACCCAGGTAGAAGACGCTTGACGAGCTGAAGAAGAGCCCCACCGTCCCTATGGCAAACACCGTCGATAGTGCAATCAGCGCAAGATAGGCGGTCGTTTCCGACGTGTATCCCACGAAAGAGGCTACGCTGCCTACGAATCCGCCGAGATTCCTGGATACGAAGACGTAGTCGCCTCCGGCGCGTGGATAGCGTCTGCGTCAGGATGGTGTAGATCACAATCTGGGGCACTGAAACGAGGAACGCAATGATGCAAAGGTACTCCAGGTTCACCCCTGTCAGGTCCTGGCCCGCGAAGAGCATCGGGAGGAGCCCGGATATGCCGATCACACCGAGCAGTGCCCCGATCGACATGTTGCTCAGGTTCAGGGCGATGGTGTCGATGAAGGAGACGTTCTTGACCAGACCGGTTGCGTCTCTGACAAAAACCGCGGAGTGAACCGGCTGCCCGTCCCCGTCGCATTACCCGGTGCGTACCACCGCTTGCCTCTCCTTCTCGCTCAAGGCTAGGTTTCGCAGTCCAGCATCGGGGAATTTGTTATTTAAGCTCCACTAATTCCTTGTTAGTTCCGTGCTTACCTAACATGTTCGGGTTAGCAATGATGTCAATCACAGTGGCCAATTCGGGGATGCGGCAGACCATCGGACGTCAGCCAGGCGATGCGAAAACATTCTTAGACATGTTCGACTGACCGGCATGTTTGGACTCGTGAAATTCAACCTGAGCGCTCCCTCATGCCACTAGAGTCACCTCGAAGACGAAGCCGACACGGATAATTCGAGCCGCCGATGAGAACGGCATCACCCTCCGCCTCATCGGGGGGGTCGCCGTGGTTACGCGGTGCCCTTCCGCAGGAAGCCTCCGCTGCTAGGCGCGAGGTCGACATCGACGTGATCGGCCACCGGAAGGAGACCGCTAAGATCAGCCAACTCTTCAAAGAACTCGGGTACACGCCGAGAGAGAGATTCAACGCATTTCAGGTCACCAGGCTGATCTTCAACGACCTGCGAACACGCAGGCGGGTGGACGTCTTCCTGGACGTCTTCGAAATGTGCCACAAGTTTGACTTCAAGAAGCGGATTGACCTCGAGAACGGGAGACGCTCCCACTTGCGGACCTGTCCTCTCGACCAAGCTTCAGATTGTGGAGATCAACGAGAAGGACATGAAGGACGTCATGGCAATACTGCTAGACCACGACCTCGGACGGAAGACTCCCAGGACAAGATCAACGGCAGCTACATCGCTAGGCTCTGCGCCGAGGACTGGGGGATCTACAAGACGTTCACCACGAACCTGGCGAAAATCCCTGAATTCGCGAACGAAGGTCGGCCTCGAAGAGGAACAGAAGAAGAGAGCATCCGGAGCAAGCGGAGAACCTGAAGAAGTCTATCGAGGGCAGCCCCGAAGAGCATGGGTTGGAAGATGAGGGCCGCTGTCGGAGAGAGGAAGAAGTGGTACGAACTTCCCGAGGCCGACAAAGAGGTCGTACACTCGACCTCCTCTTCAACAAGCGGGGCTGTTGCTCCATAGCTCTCTGGGCGCTTGGTCAATCAGCTGGCTTTGGTAAGCGCCTATTTCAGACACCACGGTGCAGCAGTCCGGAAAAAAGCCCCGCGGTATTTTCAGCCGAAGGTCCGATGCCGCCCACGGCAACCCATGACAGCCATCGTGTGAATGTTTCGCGCGCAGGCTCTTTCTTCACCAAGGTGGAAATCAGCCTTGTTCAGCCCACAATTCTGGAGATTGGAATCCGGCCAGACCTGGTTTTCCTTCTTCGCCCAAGTTCTGAGTGTCTTCTTCAGCCGACTTTTTTCCGTTTGAAACGGTCTATCCTCTCATGCACCTCTGGCTCCATATCCTCTGCTCTCTTCAGGACCGACTCTTCATCCATGGTCAATACCTGACCATCTCTCATTATGACCTGACCGTCGATAACCACATCCACCACATCATTACCCGTCGCATAGAGTGGCAGGTTAGACAGGTCATGTAGCGGCCTCAAGTGCGCCTGGTTCCTGTCTATCAGGACTAGGTCGGCGAGCGCCCCTGTTCTGATAACCCCCCCATCCATCTGCCTGATGGCCTTGTAGCCGTTCGTCGAAGCCATCTTCAACAGTTCGAGTGGCGTTATTACTTCGTAATCATGATATGGGGCTCCAAAGCTGGCAACGTGGGCTGCTAACGCGATATTCATCTCCGTAAACAGGTCAAGCCCCGTATAGCTCCCCCCGTCCGACCCGAGGGCAACATTCACTCCTAGTTCCAAGAGCCTTGGAACCTTGGGGAAAGTCATGTAGGTCATGTTGATTTTTGGGCAGTGCACAATGCTGGGCGAGTCTTGTGCTATGATCTTCGTTTCGTTGTCGGAGAGGAAAGCGCAGTGTGCGGCCAAAATTCTGCTATCAAGATAACCCTTCGAATGGAAGTGTTCGAATGGTCTTTCGTTCCAACGAGTCATCGAATGTTCGATTTCAGATGTTTCCTCATTAAGATGGATGTGGATTCCCACATCGTCCTTCCTCGCTTCCGCGATGGTTTCTTCGATGAGCTCGTCGCTCGAGACCATGATCTGTCGAATCGAATACCAGCCCTTGACCCTTGGACCCTTGAGTTGGCTGACCAGCTTTTTGTTGTACTTGATTCCTCGGTTGTAGTTCTCAGGTCCTTTGTCCATGGTCGAGTGGGTTATCCTTGCCCTGAGTCCTGCGTCCTCGGCCACCCTGGCAAGGGTCTGAGGATAGGGCCCTCCTGCGTCGGCGAAGGCGGTTATCCCTTTTCTAATCATGTTAAGGCATGCGAGTTCTGCGCTGACCTGCGCCTCGTCCTCTTGCATATCCGCTTCAAACGGCATCAGGACCTTCAACCAGATCGGATGTATGGTTCTGTCTCTTGCGGAAAGCGAGCCTCTAAGAAAAATCTGAAAACAGTGGGTGTGACAGTCGGCAAGACCGGGCAGAACGACCTTTCCTTTCCCTGCCACATCAAGTTTAGAATCGTATCTTAGGCCTGCCTGGACTTCGACGATTTTCCCATCCTTAATGGCGACGTCATGGTTGCGCAGCTCGGGGCGGCTAGGGTCCAAAGTAAGGATGTCTGCACCCTTGATTAGCAGATCCACTTCCCGAGTCATATCAGTCACGCGGAATTGATTGGTTTTAATATTTGACGCAGGGTCGCAGTTCTCCGGTTGTAGGCGTCTAACTCGTTAGTCGACCTAAGCGAATCGCGGTTACTTCGACTTGATATCAGGCGGGACGAGTTCCTTTATTCTCTCAAGAACTCCAACGGAAGCTTTTGTTGCTTCATCAATGATTTCCTGCTCGTTCAGGTGAGCAATCTTTCTATTCTCCATTATCACTCTACCGTCGACCATTACCGTTTGTACGTCATCAGATTGCGCAGCGTACACTATGTTGCTTACCACATTGAAGAACTCTCCGGTGAGCGCGGGTGTCAAATGGGGTTGATTTAGATCTAGGATCGAGATATCCGCCTTCTTTCCTCTCTCTAAAGACCCGACCTCGCCTCCGAGCCCAAGCGCTGTCGCACCATCGATTGTTGCCATCCTAAGCAGCTTTTTCGCGGGCATGAGAGTTGCGTCTCTATGCGTTCCCTTCTGAATCAGTCCAGCCATCTTCATCTCCTGCATGAGGTCAATCCTGTTGTTTTCCTCAATGCCGTCACTTCCAAGGCCCACTACTATCCCTAGACCTAGCATTTCCGGAACCCTTGCAACTCCACTTGCAAGCTTGAAATTGCTCACCGGACAATGAGCTACGGAGGTTTTGGTTTCGGCTATTATTCCCATCTCTTCGTCATCCAGCCAGACGCAGTGAGCCAAGACGGTACGTGGCCCTAGGATTCCGTAGTCGCGCAGAACCTTCGTGGGTCTTCTTCCGCCGTGTTCTTTTGTTATCCTCTCTGCCATCTCTTTTGACTCTTCCCCGTGGGTGTGTATCCCGACGTTGTATTTTCTTGCGAGCTCGGCCCCTTTTCTGTAGAGTTCTTCGCTGCAATACATCAGATGCTCCATGCCGAGCCAGACGTTGACCCTGCCGTTCGCCGAGCCATTTCTCTCGGCCAATAGCCTGTAGTTGTCCTCCGGCTTTTCGAAGCCTTCGAATTTATCAGAAACATATGGTGCGAGAACCGCCCTAAGCCCGACCTCTTCGGCCGAATCAGCACATCTATCCATGAACCTCTCCATGTCGAGCACAGTGGTTACGCCCGCTTTGATGGATTCTGTGTAGCAAAGCCTGGATGAAGCATGGGCATCGCTTGGGGTCAGAACACGGTGCTTCGGATCAATGTATCTTCTAAGCCACTCCCACAGTGGAAGGTCTTCGGCAATTCCTCGGATGGTGCCAGAGTGAAAGTGAGCATTCACAAAACCAGGTAGCACTGCGCACTTCTTCGCATCAATGACAATATCCTTTCTATACTTTGGCAGGATTTCGTCCGTCTTACCAACATCGATTATCCTTCCATCTTCGACTATTACCGCGCCGTCTCCGTAGATTGTGTCGCTACGATCGACTGTAATGACTACCCCATTGGCGATTGCAGTTATCTCTCCCAATTTGGAAAATTTAACGGACCGACGATATTCTATAAGTATTGTCCATGCAAAGAAAAGAGATTCGCCCAATGTGGACTTGGGACCTACCGGAGGCTCGGACTGCAGGCCCAGATAGGGAATTGCTTTAAATCGAATGTGAAGGCCTGCGATTGAGGCGAAACGGTTGTCCAAAGCTCCAGGCTCGTTGAGCAGGCTGGGACTGTACCTCCAGGACATGCACGTCCGGGAGATGGTCAGGTTCTCACAGGTGGCGGAAGACCATGGGTTCGATTCTGTCTGGATTGCAGAGTCGAGGCTGGCAAGGGACGCAGTCGTCCCCGTAACCGCCATCGCGACGGACACAAAGAGGATCAAGGTGGGGGCCGGCGTCATAAACACCTGGACTAGGAACGCCGCCCTAATCGCCCAGACCTGGGCCACCCTCGACGAGCTCTCAGCGGGGAGGGCCATCCTGGGTCTCGGGGCATGGTGGGACCCACTCGCGAAGAAGGTGGGGATAGACAGGACCAAGCCCCTACTGTGCATGAGAGAGTACGTACAGGTAATCAAACGACTGTTCAACGCCGAAGAGGTCACCTTCCAGGGGGAGTTCGTCAAGATGGACGGCGTGAGCCTCGACACCCTGCACGGGACTGGGGCGGGTCCGAGAGCTGTCCCCATATACATCGGCGGGACTGGATTCCAGATGCTCGAGCTCGCAGGCGAGATAGCCGACGGCGTCCTGCTGAACTACCTCGTATCTCCGGAATACAACAAGAAGGCCTGGGAGAGCATCAGGCGCGGGGCTCAGAAGGCTGGAAGGGACCCCGACAAGATTGATTCCCCTCAACTCATCGCATGCTCGATGGACGAGGATTCCGACAAGGCCGTGAAGCTTGCCAAGAGCCATGTAACCATGACCCTGGGGCAGCAGCCGCACATCATGAGGGCGAGTGGGGTGGCCGAGGACCTGATTGCCGCCGTCCAGAAGGAGATGGGCGGGTGGCCAGCCAAGCCAGGGGGCATCGAGAGAGCGACGAAGATCGTGCCAGACGAGATCGTCCGCATGCTCACCGCGTCGGGGACGCCTCAAGAGTGCAGAGCCAAGATCGAGGAGTACATGGCCGCCGGGTGCAAGTCCCCACTACTCCTTCCACTCAGTGGCAACATCGAATACGTGGTCAAGTCGCTGGCGTAGCGAAGAGTCGGTGATTGCCCTTGTCAAGCAAACTCCTCGTGAAGGGGGGCACCGTGGTGACCATGGACGAACACAGGAGAGTCATCTACGATTCAGCCGTAGCCATCGAAGACGGCCGGATACTTGCCGTGGGACCGTCAGACAGAGTCGCCCGGGGTTTCGGGCCCGACGAGGTGATCGACGCGAGGGGGTGCATTGTGATGCCGGGGCTCATCTGCGGCCATACCCATCTGTACGGGATAGCCCTCAGGGGGTCAGCGCTGAACGTGAAGCCCCCGTCAGACTTCCTTCAGATCCTCCAGAGGGTGTGGTGGCCCGTGGACGAGGCGCTTACCAACGCCGACGCCTATGCGACGACCCTGTCGGCGTCCGTCGAGTCGCTGATGAACGGGACGACTTGCTTTGCGGACACATACTCCGCCCCCAACTCGATAGAAGGCTCCCTCGACGAAATCGCGAAGGCTTCGAACGAAGTTGGCATCAGGGGCATAATCTCATTCGAGGCGACGGAGAGGAGGAGCATCGAGGAAGGGAGAAGGGGGCTGAAGGAGAGTCTGAGGTTCATCGCGAAGAAAGACAAGGGGAGGGCCATGGGGATGGTAAGCCTCCACGCATCGTTCACCGTCTCGGACGACCTGCTTTCGCGGGGGGCGGAGGCCAGTGAGAAGCACAGGGTCCCGCTCACCATCCACGTCTCGGAGGGACCCAACGACGGCTACCACAACATGGAGCGCTATGGCAAGAGGTCCGTCGAGAGGCTGAAGGACGTAGGCCTCCTGTCGTCGAGGTCTGTACTCGCCCACTGCGTCCATCTGAGCGAGGAGGAGATTGATCTGATTGCCGCCTCATCGGCAAGCATTGCCCACAACCCCATGAGCAACATGCTCAACGCCGTCGGCGTCGCTCCCCTTCTGGAGATGCTTGACAAGGGGGTGAACGTCTGTGCCGGCAACGACGGGTACATCTTCGACATGTTCGAGAACATGCGCGCCGCCTTCCTCCTGCAGAGGGTGGCGAGGAGGAATCCGAACAGGCCGTCTCCCCAGGAAGTCGTCGAGATGTGCACCGTCAACGCGGCGAAAGCCTATGAGCTGAAGTCCCTCGGGTCCCTCGAAGCTGGCAAGCGGGCCGACCTGATCGTGGTGCGTCCGTCGTTCCTGGCCACGCCTTACGCCGGTTCTGTCTACGGCTACATTGTGAACGGCCTGAAGGGGCCGAACGTGAGGGACGTGGTGGTGGACGGCGAATTGATTATGAGAAGCAAGCAGGTCCTGAGGGTCGACCTTCAGAAATCCGAAGCGAAAGTGCTGAAGGCCATGGACGGTCTCTGGCGCAGGCTTGGGTCATCTCCGTCGGAAGCTGTGGAGCCCCTGGGCTAGGGTTCGGCTCCTCATCTGACCAGTCCACCTGAGCGGGCGCTACGACGCGGCCCTTCTAGGAACGAACCTGCCCCATCCCTTCTTCCCGACGAACTCGCCGTCCTCCATCACGACCTCCCCCCTGCTCACCGTCAGGACCGGGTACCCCTCGGTCGTGACGTCGGCGTAGATGCTGTAGTCGATGTTGCTGTGCATCACCTCCGCGGTCATCCTCACGCGCTTGTTCGGGTCGATGACTACGAAATCTGCATCCGAACCGACGGCGATGGACCCCTTCGACGGGGTGAGCCCGAAGCGCCTCGCAGGCCCCTCCGATATCACCCTGACCATATCGTAGATCGAGATTCGCCCTTTCCTCACCCCTTCTGAGTACAGGATGGGGATGATAGCCTCCGTCCCGGGAACCCCGTTAGGTATCTTCGTGAAATCGTCCATCCCCCAGTCCTTCTGCGAGCTCGGGAACGGGCAGTGGTCGCTCCCGACAGTCTCGATGACCCCACCTGCCTTCAGCCCTTCCCAGAGGGCGGCGCGATCTTCTGGCTTCTTCAGTGCCGGTGACATGACGAAGTTCCGTCCGTCCTCCCTTTCGTAGACATCGTCAGTGAGGACCAGGTAGTGAGGGCATGTCTCGGCGAACACATTCGTCCCGCGCCTCCTCGCCCCCTCGACCTCCTCCTTCCCCGCCCTGCTAGAAAGGTGGACGATGTAGATCCTCGCCCCGGCTTCGTCCGCCAGCCGGGTGACCCTGGATATCGCTTCTGCCTCGGCAGCCGGAGGCCTGCTCAGCGCATGGTACCTCGTCCCCACGTTTCCAACAGCCAGGTTCTCCTTGGTCAGGCGCTCGATCATCCCCTCGCTCTCGGCGTGCACGGCTACCAGCCCCCCGGTCGACGCCACACTCTTCATCACCCTTGAGATGTCTTGATCTTCCAGCATCAACCCCCGCTTCCTGTACGCCGTGTAGACCTTGAAGCTCGGGATCCCCTCCTCGACCAGGTCGGGGATCCTGTCGATTTCGGGAAGTTGCTGCCCCTTGAACATCATATGCAGGCCGTAGTCGACCGCCACCTTGCTGTCCGCCCTCAGTCTGTAATCGGCTACTGCTTCGAGCATCGTCTGACCTGCCTGGGGGTCGACGTAATCTACTATCGTCGTTATTCCGCCGCAGGCCCCGGCTACGGTCCCCGAGTAGAAGTCGTCCGCCGACGAGGTGTTAGTGACAGGGAGCTCCATGTGGGTGTGGGCATCTATCCCCCCGGGGACGACTATCATCCCCTCCGCATCGATGACCCTGGCCCCCGTGGCTTGGAGGCTGGGGGAAACCGAGGCGATTTTCCCGTCTTCTACCCCTATGTTTGCCTCGACGACCTGGGAGCCGGTGACTACTCTAGCGTTCGTAACCAGGAGATCCACTGCCCGGACTTCCTAGGCACCGACGCCTGACCTTGAGATAAGCTCGTCCTGCCGCTTCTGCGCCTCACCCATGATCTTCTCTTCGTCGAGGGTCAGGGCCCTCCCTCGCCGGAGAAGGAGCTTGCCGTCCACCATCACGCTGTCGACGTCGCTCCCCATGGCGGAGTAGACCAAGTTCGACACGATGTCTCTGTATGGGACAAGATGGGGTTTCTTCAGGTCGATGAGCACCAGGTCCGCCCTCTTCCCGACTTCGATGGACCCCACATCCGATTCCATCCCCATGGCCCGGGCTCCCCCAAGGGTCGCCATCTCCAGTACCGTCGCGGCGGGCATCGTGAGCGGGTCGAGTAGCCTCCCCTTCTGTATCACTGCCGCGAGTTTCATCTCCCTTATCATGTCGTGGGAGTTGTTGCACGGGGCGCCGTCGCACCCGAGCCCGAGGTTCGCCCCCGCCCGCAACAGTTCGGGCACCTTTGGAATGCCTGACGCAAGCTTGAGATTGGACGAAGGGCAGTGCGCCACGTTGGACTTCGTCTTTCCCACCTTCCCAACGTCGCCGTCGCTGAGCCAGACCATGTGGGCGAAGAGCGAGCGGGGGCCCGCCAGACTCACCTTCTCGATGAACCCGAAAGGAGTCAGCCCGAAGTTCTCCTTCGCGTATTTGACGTCCTCGCTCACCTCTGCCAGGTGCATCGTCACCCTCGTATCCTGTTCATTTGCGAGCTCGGCTACCTCCTCATAGAGCTCCCTGCTGCACCCGCCAAGGGATCTCGGGGCTACCCAGGTCCTTACCCGGCCCCCTTTGATTCTGTTCCACTTCCTGATCATTGATTTCGCTTCTCTGATGCATTCGTCTTTCTCTTCCACGAGCCCCGCGGGCATCATGCTCCCTTTCCTCCCGTATCCTGGGCTGTCCATGATCGTCTTGGCCAGCGCCCCTCTCATCCCAGCCCCGACCACCGCGTCCGCTATCCCGTCGAACCCATACCTTGACACGACATCGACCCCGACGAACGAAGTGGTCCCGCTCTTGACCATCTCCAGCATCGAGAGTTCGGCGCTAACCCTTCCGTCGCTCGTGGTGAAGCACCCCTGGATGGGCCAGACCCTTTTCTTCAGCCAGTCGACCAGAGAGAGGTCGTCTGCGCACCCTCTCAGGAGGCTCTGGGCCAGATGGATGTGAGTGTCAATCAGTCCCGGTATCACGGCCATCCCTTTCGCCGAGATCGTCTGCTCTGCCTTGAGTCTCGCCTTCGAACCCGGCCCAGCGATTGCGGATATCCTTCCCCCTTCGACGAGGACATGCCCCCCTTCGATGACCCTCCGTCGAGGGTCCATGGTGACTATTATGGCGTCTTCGATCAGAACGGAGCTAGGGTCGGCCAAGGCGAAAGGTCAAGCCCCTGGACCTACCACCTGCGTACCTGACTTGCCCGCCAACGCTTCAGGCAACTTTCCAAGCTCTGCTATTATCGCCCTTTCTCCGCCGCTTTCGACGAAACGTATCGCGGCGAGCACCTTGGGTGCCATGCTCCCTTCCTTGAATTGTCCTTCGTCTAAGTATCTTTGCAGCTTCCCGGTCGTCACCTCTTTGATGAGCTCCTGCCTTGGGGTTCCGAAACCCAAGTAAGCCCCGTCGACGTCCGTGAGTATCACGAAGATGTTCGCGTGGATCAAGGTGGCGAGGCGCTGGCCGGCAAGGTCCTTGTCGATCACCGCTTCTACCCCCCTTGCTTGCGAATCTTCCTCGACTATCGGAATCCCTCCGCCCCCCGTCGACACTACCACGAAGCCCGCGTCCACGAGAGTCCGAATGGCAGACCTCTCGGCTATCACCTTCGGGTCGGGGGAAGGTACAACCCTTCTGTATCCGCGTCCTGCGTCTTCCTTGATCGTCATGTTTGGCATGCTCTGGCTCAGACGGACGGCTTCCTCTTTCGTGTAGAAGGGCCCGACGGGCTTCGTCGGATGCTCGAACGCGGGATCATGCTTGTCGACAATGACCCTCGTCACGACTGTGACCACGTACTTGTCCACTCCACGAGACTTCAGCACGTTCCTGAGCGCTTGCTGGATCATGTAGCCGATGAAGCCCTGGGTTTCGGCACCGCATGCGTCGAGAGGGAGCGGGGGGACGAGCCCTTTGCCGGCTTCGTGCCTCAGGAGCGTCGCCCCGACCTGAGGGCCGTTGCCATGGGTGAGCACGATCTCATACCCGCCCTGGACCAGGTCGGCGATCTTCTCCGCCGTCCTTTTGACGTTGGCATACTGATCATCGAATGTACCCTTCTGCGAACGCTGAAGAAGGGCGTTCCCTCCGAGGGCTACGACGACGAGTTCTCCAGACAATCCTCCGCGCCTACTCGTGCGAGCTCCGGGTGTGTCTCATTGACAAACAGAAGACCTTGAACGTCAAAACCAACGAGAGAAAATCGTGATTTAAGTGTTCGTGATTTCTTCTTGAATCATTCCGACTTTGCAACCTCGTGCGAATCCCCATTCGAATGGTTATCTACAAAGACCCCGCTCGGTTGATTGTTGACCGAGTTCAGGTACATCAGCTGGCCCGAGTACGGCAACCTCGCCCAGGCCTTGGCGGAGAAGGTACGTTCCAGAGGAGTGAAATTTGATATCGTCATCGGGATCGCCAGAGGAGGGATGCCCGTTGCCATGGTGGTCTCTGACCACCTGGGGGTTACAATCGATTTCATCAACGTGAAATCATATGAAGGGATAGGCCAGAGAAACAGTCCCAAAATCCTCTCGACTCTCAGCGAGGGTGTAGCGGGAAAGAACATCCTAGTGGTCGATGATCTTGTCGACCAGGGTGACACGATGGAGACTGTGAAGAAGTACCTCAATGGACAGAACCCGAAACTTCTTGAGACGGCCGTCCTGTTCAAGAAACCATGGAGCAAGTTCGAGCCCGAATACTACCTAGAAGTGGTTGACAAGTGGGTCGTCTTCCCCTTCGAGCTGACCGAGATGAGCAGGCTCCGAGAAACCAGCACCAGGTCGTCAAAGTAAAAGCGAGCCGGCGCCGCGCTTTGATCGCGGGACCCCACGCTTACGAGGCGTCTGAGCCCCAACTTGGGTGTGCTCTACCAGGCTGAGCTACGCCGGCTTGGTCTCGACCCGACCCCACTGGGCGTTAAATCCTTGTGCTCGCGGAAAGGGTTTTAGAATTGTCTCAAAGGGCGTGAGTTTGCGCGCGGGGGTCGCCCAGCATGGTCAACGGCGTGGGACTGAGGCTCCCATCCCTTAGGGGTTCGAGGGTTCGAATCCCTCCCCCCGCATGCCTGCTGCTGAGCGAATTGGAACGTGGATGACTCCCACTGAAGCCTTTATCTAACAAATAGTGTTCGTCAGGTGCATGGCCAAGGCAAAGGTCAAGAAGTTCGGAGCGCCCGACGAGACAAGGAAGTTTGAGAAGGGTAAGTTGCAGCTAGTCAAGTTTGGAGGAGCGGCTGTGGGCAGGGCAGTGTTCGAGCCGGGATGGAAGTGGTCCAAGCACCTCAAGCCCATGGCCAAGACAAAGAGCTGCGAGGCCCCGCATTTTCAGTACCACGTGACAGGAGTCCTCCACGTCAAAATGGACGATGGAGCGGAGTTCGACGTTGGGCCCGGGGAAGTCTCCATGCTCCCACCTGGTCATGACGCCTGGGTGGTCGGAGTTGAGCCGGTGACCGTTATCGACTTCCAGGGCATGGTCGAATACGGCAAGGGCAAGAAGTAGTAACCACTGCGGAACACCACATGGCAGAAGCAAAGGAAATCGAGACCTTCGACGAGTTGCGCAACCTCCGACTTGCGGACGAAGGATACTTCGTGATCACCGACTCGGTCCGCCCCGCCATCATCCACAAGGTCAACGCGACATGCATCAAAGTCGACAGCTTCAACCTCAAGGTGACCATCGATGGTCGCAAGGAGGGGAGCTACTTCTGGGTCGACAACATAGCGACGGCCGCCCGCGAGTTCCAAGCCAGGCGATGCAAAGTCTGCAAGCCAGAGCTGAATCTGGTTGATTCATCGACCTTCGGGCAATGATCGAATCAAATCTTATCTCCCTCGGACCACCAACCGGCTGTCTGTGAAGCCCACTGAAGGCTTTGTTAGCGTCCTGGGCTTCGACCTCTTCTACAAGCAGTTCGGCGAGCCCGAAAAAGGGGAGATACTCTGCCTCCACGGAGGTCCCGGCGCCACCCACGACTACCTCCTGTCAATGTCCGATCTCTCCAAGCATGGGTATCGGGTCACCTTCTACGATCAGCTGGGGTGCGGCCGCTCGCGAGTCCCCAAGGACGTCACCCTTTTCGTCCCCGAGCGCTACGTCGAGGAAGTCGAAGCATTCCGGCGGAAGATGAAGCTCGGAAGGGCCCACTTCATCGGCTCGAGCTGGGGAGGGATGCTTTCCATCGCCTACGCCCTCAAGTATCAAAGGAACATGGCGACGATGACGACTGTGGGCGGACTCCACAGCGTCCCGCTGACCATTCAGGAGATGCAAAGAATGAAACGCGGTCTCCCCGCTGAAACGCAGAAGACGATGGCAAGATACGAGTCGGACGGGGATTACGAGAACCCCGAATACGTCAAAGCGGTCATGGTCTTCTACAACAAACACCTATGCAGACTGTCGCCATGGCCGTCCGAACTTACCTACTCCTTGGAGCACCTGAGCAAGCCCGTTTACGGGACCATGAACGGTCCAAACGAATTCACGATAATCGGCAACACACGCTACTGGAACGTGACACCCAAATTGAAGAACCTACGTGTGCCCACGCTTGTGCTCGGGGGCAGGTACGACGAGGTCTCCCCCGTTGTCGCCAGGGACCTCCACAAGCACATCAAGGGCTCAGAGCTTACCATCTTCCCGAACAGTTCTCATCTAGCATTCTGGGAAGAAAGGGAATCCTTCATGAAGAGGGTCCTGACCTTCTTAGCCAAACACCCGAATTAGGCGCCAACCCATATTCTAAGACGTCCCGGTTGGCTTGGGACCGTCCCCGAATCCAAGCTTGCCGCATATCAGCTCGAAAGACTCGAAATGAAATTCGAACCATTGAGTAAGTAGATAGACAGCGCCATACCCCTCCCCGGCTGGCGCCAAGAGCGAGCTCCCTACGAGGATCTTCATGTGGTGCTGGACCGCCTTGTACTGCAGGTTCAGCTCGGTCGCCAGCTGGTTGATGTTGCTGGGCTTCTTCCGCAGGCTCCAGATGATCCTGGCCCTGTTCTCTCCTCCCCGCTTCCCGCCGAGGAGGAACCAGAGGGTCCTGCGAAGCTCGGGATCCTCTTGCATCTGCCCACGCTGAGGTTCCGATTCTATTTAGGGCTTGGTCGGCCTCTCAACATTTGGAAGAACTGTTATTAGTCCTGGGGCAAGATTCGGCTCATATCCGCATGGACACATACGCCACGATCGCAACGGGAATGTCAGTCCTGAACGTAGTCCTCCTGGTCGGGCTGATCTACCTCTATGGAAGGGTGGCCAGCAAGACTCACGCAGGATTTTCCTACGGGCTGTTGGGCTTCTCAGGTCTCCTGCTGGCGCAGAATTCAGGCATGGTGTACGTGTGCGGCTTCCTCACCGACTACTCCTACAACTCGACGCTTTCCACCTACTTCGCCGCATTATCCATCCTCGAGTTCGCGGGCCTTCTGATCCTCCTCCGGGTCACGCTCTGAACCCCCTGAGCTTTCCTTCCTGTCCGAATATGGAGGAGATTTGGAAGAACCTTCATATCTGCAAAGAGGAAAACAGCGTCAAGAAGTTACGTTGCCAAACACACGAGGAACTGTCAAGACGCATTCCGCGAGGGGCCGCACATTGGCATTACTCGCGCTCCTTGTGTCGGCGGGGGTCTTTGCCGTCTTCGCGACCCCTGTTGCGACGGCGCAAAGCACCACAAATGTGACCATCAAGAACTACGCCTACAACCCCGCAAGCTTCACCGTGGTTATTGGCGTCAACAACACTGTGACTTGGACGAACAATGATGCCGTGACCCACACTGTCACCTCCAATAACGGGACATTCGGCGGTACACTCCCGCCGGGAAAGACTTTCACATTCACTTTCACGACCGCCGGGACCTACGCCTACCATTGCTCGATTCACACCTACATCAAAGGGACGGTGATAGTTCTCGGAGCTCCATCAACTTCTACATCCTCGACCACGGCTACTGCGGTCCCCGAGTTCCCACTTGGGGCCCTAGCCGTCGCAGTATTCACCGCCCTGGTGCTTGGTTCCTATCTGGTGGTCAAGGCTAGGACGTCTTCGAGCCGACAGCCGCTATAACTTTCTAGCCGCGGCGTAGTCGTATACTGCCTTTTCTTGGGCCCGTTCGACGAATTGAGGTTTGACCTCCCTCAGCGTGCGCAGAGCCTCGTCAGCCCCGATGTGCCTCTCTGAAATCAGGTAAGCAGCCAACACGCATCCGGTCCTGCCTTCTCCTGCCAGGCAGTGGACCGCAACTGGCTTCCCATCCTCCAGCTGCTCCCTGATGAACTCCACGGCTTTGTCAAGTGCAGCGACAGGGGGAGCGGCGTGGTCAAGCATTGGGACGTGCCCCAAATCCAGACGGAGGCCTTCGGTATATTCGCGCGGCAGTGGGTCTGGAGTGAGTGTCAGTATCGAAGCTATGCCTTGGGCGACGAGCCATTCCACCTGTCCCCTTGATGAGGGGTACCCTGTCCCCGCGAGCTTTGCCTTCTCCACCCATACGAACCCCGTCGGCTCGTCAGATACCTTGGCCCTTAGCTTCCTCAGAAAGATTCCGCCGGTGCCCAAAAACCTTCAGGATTATTGTTTGAGGTGTGCTTTAGAAGCTTTAGGCTTGGACGACCTCGAGCTTTCCATATTTTCCAACATTCAGGCGCATTTCGCCCCTGAAGCTGTTGGTGTAACCGTTGGTCACCCTGACCTTTGAGCCCTGCTTGACCATGTCGATCTGGTCGTCCCAGAGGGAGAGCTTGATCTGTCCGCTGTCGTCCTTCAGCATGCAGTCCGCCACCCTCGCCTCTCCGCCTGTCCTGAGGTTGACGTTCCTCGGCTCTGACATCTCGACTATCTCCCCTTCGGCGTCGACCCTTCTCATACCGTCCCGCAAGTCGGCTACGTTCATACGAGGGACGGTCGCCGGATGGCATTATTTAACATTGAACGCGCGAAAGCGCCCTCTGGAAACCGTTTAATCAGAAAGAAATCGCCGGCCGACACCGTTGCCAATGGGGCTGGCCGACGTGGGCCTCCTTCTGCTTTCATTCATTGTCCCCTTCCTGATACTGATTTTCGGACTCCCTCCCTTCCTCAGGCTCCTGACCCGGATGGGGAAGGTCTCCGACGACGTCCACAAGCGCCCTCCCTCAAAGGTTCCTGAGCCTGCCGGGCCGATGCTATTCGCCGCCGCCCTGGTGGGCGAGGCCCTCGTCGCCGCGGGCTTCCATTCCTGGATCCCGGTGGCCGTCATGCTGGGGGCCGGTGTCGCGTTCTTGGTCGGACTGACAGACGACCTCTTCGTCCTAGGGGGGAAAGCCAAGCCACTGCTGCTCCTTCTGGCCGGGTTCGCCTTCGTCGGAGTCATCGCCATCAGGCCGGACCTCTACCAGCCCGTCCTGACGTTTCCAATCCTCGGGGATACGGCCCCCCACTCCATCATCTACACCGTTCTTGCGGTGGTCGCCTTCCCAGTTGTGGCGAACGCGTTCAATATGATGGACGCATTCAACGGCGAGATCTCTTGGTTCGCCCTCCTCACGTCGTTGGCTCTGCTCGTAGGGGTGGTCCTGCATGCCGCATACACTTCGGGCTTTTCACTTGCGAGGGTGGCCGCCACCCTCCCACTCGTCGCAGTGGCAGCGGGATTCCTCATCTTCAACCGATACCCGTCGAGGGCCTTCGACGGTGACAGCGGGAGCCTGATGCTGGGGGCCATGTTCGCAGGCCTCGCGATAACCGGGGGCGTCGAGATAGCGGCGATAATCGCCATCGTCCCGGCCATACTGAACTCATTCTACACACTGTCAAGCATACGAGGGTTTGTCGAAAGGCGGAAGATGCTGTCCAGGCCCACCTACATAGGGGGCGACGGCCTTCTCTATCCGTCCACCGAGCCAAACGCTCCGAATACCCTGATCAGACTCATCCTGCTCGGAGGGGCCCTGTCGGAGAAGGACCTGGTGAAGAGCATCATCTACCTGACGGTCGTCGCCTGCCTGTTCTCCTTCGCAATCTCCGCCCTGACCTGGGTGCAATAAGATGAAACTAGCTCCTCTCATCGGGATTGAAGCGGTCGCATTCCTGTTGATAATAGCGGAGACTGTACTTTTCTTCGACTTCGTGGTCCCCCTCGGCCCGATACCTCACTCTCTGACAGACTACACCGGTCTGGCGCTGCTGAAACTTATCCTGATCATAGCCCTGGTCGCGCTCTGGTTCGTCGTGATGGTCGGCCTGACGAGGCTCTACGTCAGGTCTAGGATCGCGACCGCTCCCAAGCCTTCAACTTAGCGTCAAACTCTTTCCGGGTGTACTTCACCCTCGCGGGGACCCCCATGACGACTTTGCCTGGCGGCACGTCCTTGGTGACCACCGCCCCCATGGCTACGACGCTTCCCTTGCCGATCCTCACTCCGGCCCTGATGACGGCCCTGGCTCCTATCACAGCGTCATCCTCGACGACCACTCCGATCATCTTCTTGCTCGGGGGGTACGGGTCGTTCGTCAGCACGGCGGCCGGCCCAATGAAGACGTTCCTTCCGATCCTCGACATCGGCGGGATGTAGACGAGTCCTTCGATCTTGGTCCCGCTGCCTATCTTCACGTCGTAGTCCACATGCGCCAGGGAACCGATCTTCACGTTGTCCCCTATCGTAGTCTTCGAGCCCACATACGCAAAATTCCAGATCCTGACGTTCTTCCCCAGCTTGGCGTCCGGGGCGACGAAGTTGGTGACCTTCATCTTCTCAACCAAGGTAGATCGGGGTCCCCGACGAGCTTGACGCCAGCACCGCTTCCGCGACCCTCGTCACGTTGAGCCCGTCCTTCCCAGTCACCAGGGGCTGCCTCTTCTCCTGGATGGCCGTGACGAACTCGCGAAGTTCGAGCATCAGCGGCTCCTGATAGGTCGTCGTGGGGACCGTCGTGGCCGCGCCTTCGTGTATGCTTGTCTTCTGGGTGACGAAGTCCACGTCTACAACCCCCCCGGAGAACACTGCGCTCAGCGTCCTGACCCTGTTGGGGGTGATCCAGTTGGTCACCAGGAATGCCGTCTTCTGGCCTGAGAACCCTAGAAGGATTGCCGCGAAGTCCTCATGCTCCAGGGGGACGTACATGACCCCCACCCTGGCGTAGACCACCTTCGGGGCCTCCCCGAAGAGCCAGCAGGCAGTGTCTATGTCGTGGACCGACGCGTCCTTTACAATCCCAACGTCGCTTATGTTCTCCCCGCGCCTGTTCTCTCTGTGGAACTCCATGAGAATCGGCTCCCCCATCTTCCCCTCCTTGATCATCTGTTTGAGGTCGGTTATCGGGGGGTTGAACCTCTCGATGAACCCCACCGTGAGGCTCCGGTTCGCCCTCTTCGCCGCCTCCATTAGCAGCTCCCCGTCCTTCAGGGTGGTCGTCATCGGCTTCTCCACGAAGGTGTTGACTCCAGCCTCCAGGGCCTTGGAGGCCATCGAGAAGTGGGTCGAAGCAGGCGTGCAGATGGTGACGCCGTCCAACTTCTCCTTCTTCAGCATCGTCTCGAGCGAGTTGTAGGCTGGAACGTGGAAATTCTTGGAGAACGCGTTCGCCCTCTCCTCGTTCATGTCGCAGACTGCCGCGAGGCTCTGCAGCTCGTTGAGGACCCTGACGTGGTTCTTCCCCCACCCCCCCGTGCCGACCACGGCTACCCGGGTCAATGCGGCCGCCTCCCGCTGCGAAGTCGATATAGGGTTATGCGGCTCACTCCTTGCTGAGGCTTGGCGTCGCAAAGATCACAGTCGTCTCAGCGCTCCTCTGGTCCTTCTTGGCTGACTTCATGAGGTCCCAGTCGTCCTTGGAGCAGACGATCACCACGTTGTGCTTGAGCGGGTCGAGAAGGTCAGCCCCACCTTTCCCCTTCTGGCGCGATACGATGTCCACGTCGGTCACGTAGTCCCTCAGGCGCTGCTGTATGCTCTCGGCGACCTGCAGCCTCTCCCCCCGGATCTCGTATTTGTCCAGGTTCCACAGCAAGGAGATTTTGGTCCTGCTCGCCTTGAGTTGCTTCTCCTTCAACACCTCCCGGGTCTCGTCGACCACATACCGGACGTAGTTGTCGAAGCTCTTGAGGGCCGCACCGGCAAGGTACGCGATGGCCTCCCCGGTCTCCTCGCTCGACTGGATCGCCTTCAGCTCATAGAGGTACTTCGAGAACTCGTCCAGGTAGGCGCTCGACGGCTTCTGGAGAGAGACTTTGGCTTCTCTCGCCCTCCTCGCCATCTCGATTTCGGTGACCGAGACCACCGCAGTCTCCATAACGCTGGAAGCGTACTCGAGTTCAGCCGAAAACACGTTCTGGGAATTCGGAACGAAACCCAATACCGCCAGCTGTCCTTTCTCCTCGGGCCCTGCGACCGAGACCACGGCAGGCTTCGACTCCCCTGGCCTCAGCGGCATGTACGCGTAGGTCAGACCCCCGCCCACCTGTAGCCCCGTCGCCTTCTCCACAATCATGATGTTGTCGGAGTTCCCTCCGGGCCCCGTCGGAAGGGAGTTGACCAGGGTCACCCCCTTCGAAAGGTACCTGGCCAGGTCCCTGAGCTTAGAACTCGCCTCAATCAGGGTCTCGTCAGAGGGCCTCCTGAGCTTTGGGGTGAAGAAGATCACCTGGGCGTCCCCCAGCTCCTGCTCTAGCGGCTTAAACGAAAGGAGTGGCTCCTCGGCCATGAGCTCCTGCAGGTTCGGGTTCCTCTTCAGAAACGGAGCGTCGACGTCCATAGCCATCTGAAGTGTTTCATCGACGATAGTCACCTGAGCTTTGTCGACTAGGGCCGCAGCCAGCCTGTATGCCTCGCTGGTGAACCCGTACATCGCGGCCTTGATCTTTGGCAAAAGCTCTTTGTGCCTCAGAGGAGGTTTCTAGATATACTTTGAACAGCTTTCGGAGTGCGAGCCGAGGCAAACGGATTAGTATGCTGAATGGCGGTCTGAAAACGCGAGGGAACCAAGGGTCTTGCGAGCATGGTTTGATCTAATCACTCCGAAACAAATCCTGTTTTTCAAGCCGATAATAGACGAACTGGAAGCCTCGGGCGCTTCCGTCCTCGCCACCTCGCGGAGGTACAGGGAGGTGGGGCCGCTCGCCGAGAGGGCGAGTCTCAAACTGAACTACGTCGGGGACAGGGGGACGAAGGGACCGGAAGACCAACTCCTGGCGGCCACCAGGCGCCAGGCCGAGATGATCCCCATCATCCAGGATTTCAAGCCTGACGTAGCTGTTTCGATAGCCTCTGCCGTCTGCGCAAGGGTGGCTTTTGGACTCGGGACCAAGCACATCGCGGTCAACGACTCGCCGCACTCCGAGGTAGCCGGGAGGCTGTCCATCCCCCTCAGCTATCACCTGCTCTGCCCATGGGTCATCCCATACAAAGCCTGGGAGCGCTTCGGGATCCGGCGGAACCAGGTCACCACCTACCGCGCCCTCGACCCGGCGGCATGGCTGAAGAGGGAGCCCCTCGCCGGACCGGTCCCACAGCTTGACCCCGGAAAGAAGACCATCACCGTTCGGGTCCAGGAGAGCGACGCCCCCTATCTGGCAAAGGCCGACATGACATGGACCGACAAACTGCTTGGGGCACTGATAGACGCTTTCCCAGGCCACAACATCGTCGCGCTCTGCCGCTACGAATTCCAGGTCGAGGAAGTGAGGAGCAAGTTCGGACAGAAGGTAATCGTCCCCGACGAGGTGGTGAGCGGACACGACCTCCTCGCCGAGACCGACCTCTTCGTGGGCATGGGAGGGACAATGAACGCCGAAGCGGCCTTGATGGGGGTCCCGACGATCTCCGCGTTCCAGGGCTCGCTGTACACCGACCGTTACCTCGAGTCCGTCGGGCTGATGGAAAAGGCCCTGACGCCGAAGGTACTCGTCTCGAAGGCCAGGCGACTGACGGACGACACGTTCAGGGCCGCATTTGCGAAGAAGGCGAAGCGGACCCTCGATTCCATGGAGGACCCTGTCCCAAAGATTGCCCGGTTCATCGCCAAGACAGCCAATCAAGGCTAAATCACCTACGGCGCGTGCGCAAACCCGCAGCCCGGTCGTCTAGTTGGTCAAGGATGCTGGCCTTTGGAGCCGGCGACCTAGGTTCGAATCCTAGCCGGGCTATTCTCTCCCGAGCTGCTCTTTGATGTTCGAGTTCCTAAAGCAGGTTCACTGCGAACCCGAGGACAAAGCCGACGAACACTCCGGCATAGGCGATCCCTAGTTTCCCCGAGTCCGACACTGCGAGCAGGCTTCTGAGCATCGGGAGGATGACATAGAGCATGGTCCCCACAGCCAGACCGTAGAAAACGAGGTCGAAAGTCGTCGCGTTGTAGAAGTAACCGACTGCACCCCCGAATACGGTCGGGAGCCCTCCGACGAGCAGGGCCGCCGCTATTATCCCCTTCTTCCCTTCCGTTTCTCCCAGGAACGGGGACGCTATTGGGAACCCTTCGGTAGAGTTCTGGAAGATGAATCCGACGAGCACCACCAGGGCGGCCCCGGTGAGCCCGATCCCGACGCTCAGAGCGCCAAAGAGCAGCCCCTCTGTCAGGTTCTGGAAGGCTATTCCCAGGGCGATGACCATGGCGAGTTGTGTGTGAGTGAATGTCACCTTCCTCCTGTACCCGGCGACAAAGAGCACCAGGAACCCCGCGGCCATCGACAGGGTGAAAACCAGGTCATAGCTCGGGGAGGAACCGTATCCATACAGTGACCCGTTGTACAGCGAACCAGCGGCGTCGAGGAACACGTCTCCTATCAGGAAGATGAGTATCCCTATCGCCACGGCATTCATGAAGCGCACACTCCTCTCGTTCTGGTTCTTGCTCAAGATGATGGGGAGCGAAAGGTAGATCGAGAATCCCATGACTGTTGAAAGTATGATTGATTCCAGGAAGTCGGCCATTGGGATGCTTGCGGGAAATAACATATGTTATAACCATTTGTTGAGACGACCGACTCTGGCCTGCAAGACTTATGGCCAAGTCGCATTCATTACCTCCGATGTCACTCCGGTCCAAGCTTTCCGCGCCCTCTGGAAAGCAGGCGGAGCTCTACAGAGACCTCCCCAACGGCAGGGTCCAGTGCACCGCTTGCGCAAGGAACTGCCAGATCGGCGAAGGACAAGTGGGCTTCTGCGGCGTCAGAGGGGTCGTCGGGGGGAAGCTGTACCTCCTTGTCTACGGCCGGGTGATGGCTGGCCACATCGACCCCATAGAGAAGAAGCCAGTCGTCCACTACAGGCCTGGCTCGAAGATCTTCTCCATCGCCACCAGCGGCTGCTCATGGGCATGCTCGTACTGTCAGAACTCCGACATCAGCCAGCTGAGGAAGATCGAGGGATTCGAAGCCACCCCAGACGAGATAGTCGACAACGCCCTGTCGCACGGCTGCGAAGGGATTGCCTACACTTACAATCAGCCGACTATATTCATGGAGTACGCGAGGGACGTCGGAAGGATCGCCAGGTCCAAGGGACTCTTCAACATCTTCGTCTCCAACGGCTACGACACCCCTGACACCGTCGCGATGATGGACGACTTCCTCGACTGCGCCACCGTCGACTTCAAGGGGAGCGGGGAGACCAACTTCGTCCGCAAGTACATCTCCATCCCCAACGCCGACCCGATCTTCAGCAGCCTCCTTGAGATCAAGAAGAGGGCCAAGGTGCACGTCGAGATCACTGACCTGATCGTCCCCAGAGTCGGGGAGTCCCTGGAGGCGGCCGAGAAGCTCTGCCGCTTCGTCTACGACAACCTCGGGCCAGACACCCCTGTCCACTTCCTCAGGTTCCACCCGGACTACAAGATGATGGACTTCCCGTGGACCCCGGTCGAGACCCTGGAGAAGCACGTCAGGATAGGCAGGGCAGCCGGGCTCAACTACGTCTACATCGGCAACGTCCCAGGCCATCCAGACGAGAGCACCTACTGCCCAGAGTGCAAGGCGGTCCTGATCAAACGGTACGGCTACGAGATCCTGGAATACAACTTGGACGACAAGAACAGGTGCACCGCCTGCGGGTACAAGACCCCCATAGTAGGGCCGCTGAGCAGGTCCGTCAACGAAGACCGGTTCGTCTCCGTGATCAGCTGACGACTGTTACTTCGAGCTTCTGTTTCACGAACTTCTCTGCGTCCAGAAGCGCCTTGCACCCGTCCGCGGCCGCTGTGATGGCCTGTCTGTACCGGAAGTCGTGGACGTCCCCAGCCACGAAGACCCCGGGGACGCTGCTCTCGGTCCCGTTCCTCACGGCGATGTACCCCTTCGGGTCCAGCTCGACCTGTCCTCTGAATATCTCCGTGTTCGGGTCATATCCTATGGCGACGAACAATCCGTCGACCTGGAGGTCGGATTCCTTCCCTGTCTTCAGGTTCTTGACCCTGACCCCCTGCACCTTCCCTTCCCCGAGGACCTCCGTGACCGCCGAATCCCAGATGAAGCTGATCTTCGGGTTCGCAACAGCCTCCTTCTTCAGCGCCGCGCTCGCCCTTAGTTCGTCCCTGCGGTGTATCACCTGCACCGTCGAGGCGAACTTCGTGAGGAACGTCGCCTCCTCCATGGCCGTGTCCCCCCCTCCGACGACCGCGACCTTCTTCCCCCTGAAGAAGAAGCCGTCGCATACAGCGCAGTTGGACACACCCTTCCCCATGAGCTTCATCTCCGACTGGAGGTTGAGCCTCCTCGGGTTGGCGCCCGTCGCTAGGATCACCGAGAGCGCCTTGGTGACCCCAGAGCTCGTGGACACCTCGAACGGATACGTCTTGAAGTCGACCTTCACCACGTCATCCTGGACCAGCCTGGCCCCGAGCCTCTCAGCCTGGGACTTCATCCTCGTGATGAGGTCCGGCCCAAGCACAGGGTCCGGGAACCCAGGGAAGTTCTCCACCTCGCTGGTGAGCATGAGCTGGCCACCGTACTTCGTCCCCATGTAGACCAGGGGCTCGAGGTCCGCCCTGCAGGCGTAGATCGCCGCCGTGAGGCCCGCCGGCCCCGACCCAATTATCACTAGTTTCTCGGCTTTCTCTTCCATATCGTTCGAGGTTATGGCCCTTCCCCGCCTCATAAATCTGCCCCCGGGCCGAGCGGGTCTAGAGGAGCTTGGCTTCTCTCTGGACGGTGTGGAGCTCGTCGGAGATCTGGTTGAGGGCCTTCTCGAGCCTCTTCGTGTACTGCGGCAGGAGCCTGTCGTATACCTCCTTCCGCATCTGTCTCATGTAGTACTGCTGGTAGAGGTTGAGCTTGTCCTTGGCGGCCCTGTCTATCTCCCTCTCTGTCACGTGCATCTGGTTTAGGACCTCCGAGAACCTCTGACTGGTGGCCTTCTGTTTGACCTCGTTCAGCCTCTGCAGGGCCCTGCTCCTGAACGTGTCGAGGCGCCCCCTGAGCTCGTCGAAGTACTCCTTGTCAAGTTCGTTGGGGTCCTTTGACGAAATCTCAGACCAGAGTCCGTTGATGAGGTTTGTCTTCTCCTCGAAGGCCTGGATCAGGTTCGAAGCGAGCTCCGTGGAGGTTTCCTCCTCTTCCGTCTCCTCCGTTTGCGCCGTCGTCGTCCTCGAGACGAAGAGCCCGATCAGCAACAGTGCGAACACGATGGTGGCCAGGGGGACCCCGTCAGCGATTGCCCACCCGACCGAAAGGGTGTAGGCGAATGTCGTCGTCGCGGTCTGCCACGGTGCCACCGATTGCAGGACGACCGGAGCTGCCTGGGCCGCCTCCGCTCCATGGGGGAGAGCGAGGTTGACTGTGAACTGGTCGACGAACGCGCTGACAGGAGGGGTCTCGGGGACGTTCACTGTCACCTGACCCCCGGAGATCCTGTAGTAGGTCCCCGAGAGCGAATACTGGTAGGTTATGGTGAAGTTCCCCCCGGGCGGCACGCCGCTGCTCAGGGAACCCGACTCGAACTGGGTGAGGTCGATGGACCCGCTGACCAATTGGAATGTGACCGGACTGACCAGCCTCGGCTCGGTCACCGTCTCCACTGTCACGTCGGCGCCCGAGTTTGCGAGGGCGTTCACGTAAAGCGTCTGCAGAGGGGTGGTACCCATGTTCTGGAACTCGACAGTGTCGGTCACAACTGGGTTCCCGCCGGAGTCTGTCGAGATCGTCCTCACGGCGGAGTATACGTGAAGCGGGTTGAAGTCCTGGGCAGCCGAATACGCGATCGTGTCGGTTGAAGTCACTGCGGAGGGAGTAGTATCAGTCTTGGTCGAGGAGTAGGTGTTGCTCGACCCGGTGAGGTCAGCGGTCAGCCCAACAGGTGCGTGGGCGGTCTCGAAGCTGGTGGAGACTGGCATCTGTATGATGTTGTTGATCGAATTGACCATGGAGTTGATGGAGGGAGACGAAAGGGTCAGCACCGTGATGTTCCCACTGCTTTCCGTGACTACGCCGTTGAGCAGGACGCTCAGCGTGTAGCTCGCGTTCCCCTTCGCGGCAATGGACTGGGTGCCCGCTATGGTGTACATCCCTCCTGCCCCGGGGGCCGAGTTGAACCCAATCCCCGTGAAATTGGCTGTGACTACCTTGGAAGAAAGGTTCCCGAAGCCGAACGTCAGAGTCGGTGCCTGGACCGCGGACGACTGGTTGTTTGTCAGAAACACGGCCTCGGTGATGGTGGCGAACCCGTATCTGTTCAGGGTGTAGAGGCTGTTGACCGATATGTTCGGAGACCCCTGGGCATGGGCAGACCCCAGGGCCGGCATGACCGCTAGAAGGAGCAAGAAAAGAAGTGCGACTGAAACTAAACGCCTCAAACGAGTGAGCCCTCGCCGCTACGTTCTTATTTTAAGCGTTTTTCGGCCACGAAAGATGCAGGCATCTCACGAGGGCCACCCCCTCCTCCCCAACCTCGACGAGTCCCTCGTATCGAAGATGCTTGAGAAGGCAGGGGCCAGCTCCATCGACGAGCTCTTCTCAGACATCCCCCCGAAGGTCAGGCTCAAGAGGAAACTGAGGCTCCCTGAGGGCGCCTCCGAATATGAGATCAGGCGCGAGGTCCAGGCGAGGCTCGGTAGGAACAGGACCCCGCCGGGAACGTTGTGCTTCTTGGGCGGAGGGGTCTGGCCCCATTACATCCCCGCCGCGGTCGAGTCGATCACATCCCGACAGGAGTTCTACACCAGCTACACCCCTTACCAGCCAGAGGTCAGCCAGGGGATGCTCCAGGCCCTCTTCGAGTACCAGAGTCTCATGTGCGACCTTCTGGGGATGGAGGTCTGCAACAGCTCCCTCTACGACTGGGCCTCCGCCGCCGGCGAGGCCGTAAGGATGGCCGGGAGGGTCACCGGGAGAAGGAAGGCGCTCATCGCCTCCAATTCAGGCTCCCAGCGCCTGGCCGTCATCAGGACATATACCGAGCCCATGGGGATGGAGCTGGAGGCTGTCTCCTTCGACAGGTCCCGGGGGACGGTGGACCTTTCCGACCTTGAACACAAGCTGTCCGACGACATAGCCTGCCTCTACGTCGAAAACCCGAACTTCTTCGGGGTCATCGAGGAAGAGATCCCGAGGATCGTGAAGAAGGTCCATGGCGCTGGCGGGCTCGCTGTAGTGGGGGTCGATCCGATCTCGCTTTCTCTGATCAAGGAGCCGGGTGCCTACGAGGCGGACGTCGCCGTGGGGGAGGGGCAGCCCCTCGGGATCCCCATGAACTACGGGGGCCCTCACCTCGGGATCTTCGCCGTCAAAGACATCAAGCTCGCGAGGAGCATGCCGGGGAGGCTCATAGGAATCACAAACGCCGTCGCCGACCCGAGCAGGAAGGCATTCGCCATGGTCCTGCAGGCAAGGGAGCAGCACATCCGCAGGGAGGCCGCTACGTCCAACGTCTGCACCAACCAATCCCTCATGGCCGTGGCAGCGGCAAGCTACCTCTCTCTCCTCGGCAAGGAGGGGTACCGGAAGCTGGGGGAGACGATAATCTCCAACTCCCACTACGCGGCCAAGCTGCTGTCCAGGATCGACGGGGTCCGTTCACCCCACTTTGGAGGCGCATTCTTCAAGGAGTTCACGGTCTCATATCGGAAGTCGAAGGCTGACCTAGTCTACAGGCGCCTGGCGAAGAAGGGGGTTCTCGCAGGCTACCCGTTGAGCGGCTACGGCGTCGGCGCCCAGGCCGGGCTCTTCTGCGTCACCGAAGTCCACACCAGGGAAGACATTGAAGCTCTCTCCGCCGCTTTGGAGGAGGCGCTCTAGGTGAAGAAGTTCACCCAGGCATTCTGGGACGAACCCCTCCTGAAGGAGCTCAGCAGGCCGGGAAGGGTCGGGATGTCCGTCCCGAACGACGTCAAGATATCTGCCCGGTTCAAGGACCCTGGCTCGCTGGTCCCGGCCTCCCTGAGGAGGAGCTCCGTCAACCTCCCCGAGCTTTCCGAGCTCCAGGTGCTCAGGCATTTCAACCGCCTGTCCCAGATGAACTTCTCGGTAGAGCTCGGGATGTATCCCCTCGGGAGCTGTACGATGAAGTACAACCCCAAGGTCTCCGAGATGATATCCGGGTCAGACGGGATGAAGAACGCCCACCCCCTCCAACCCGAGGACACGGTCCAGGGGCTCCTGTCGATATTCTACGAGCTCGAGAGATACCTCAAAGAGTTGACAGGCATGCACCGATTCTCCCTTTCGACGGCCGCCGGGGCCCAGGGGGAGCTGGCGGGGGTCCTCATGATCAGGAAGTACCTGAGGGACCACGGCCAGGGGAAGAGGGACGAGATCCTTGTCCCCGACTCCGCCCACGGGACGAACCCGGCGAGCGCCGCCATGGCGGGGTTCCAGGTCGTGAAGGTCGCATCTGACCCGTCCGGACAGGTGAGAGCCTCGGCGGTCAGGGAGCTCTGCTCCGACAGGACAGCTGGGATGATGTTCACCGTCCCCAACACCCTCGGTCTATTCGAAAGCGAAGTCGCTGACGTGTGCAGTGCCGTACACGCCGCAGGAGGGCTGATGTACTACGACGGGGCCAACATGAACGCACTGCTGGGCAGGGCCAGGCCCGGAGACATGGGGTTCGATGTAGTCCACCTGAACCTGCACAAGACATTTGCCACCCCGCACGGAGGAGGGGGCCCCGGCGCAGGGCCGGTCGGAGTCACCAGGAAGCTCACCCAATACCTTCCCGTCCCGGTTGTTTCGAAGGCCAAGGATGCCTACTCGCTGGACTACGACCTGAAACACACCATAGGCCCACTCAAGGGGTTCGTGGGAAACTCGGCCGTACTCCTCAGGGCCTACGTATACATCCGGCTCTTGGGCGCATCAGGCCTGGCAGACGTGTCATCTCTGGCGGTGCTAGCCGCCAACTACCTATGGAAGAGCCTCGACCCCGAGGCCTTCCCCGCATCCCACGGCAAGGACCTGCACAGGAAGCACGAGGCGGTCGTTTCTGTGAAGAGCGAGCTCCCCGGGTCCGCCCTCACCATCGCCAAGGGGATACTCGACTATGGGATGCATGCCCCCACCATCTATTTTCCACTCATCGTCCACGAAGCCCTAATGATAGAACCTACTGAGTCCGAGCCGCTCGAGATGCTCGACGAGTACGCGGCCGCCCTGAACGAGATCTACAAGGAGATGAGGCAGGGGACCCTGGGCTCCGTCCCCAAGAACACCAGCGTAGGAAAGATAGACGAAGTGAAGGCTTCGCACCCCATGACTCTCAGGGTTCACTGGTGAGCCAAAAGTCAAATAGGCTCAGGAATTTCGGGGTCTCTCAACTTGCCAAGCGAACTCTCCATGCGAGTCGCCGAGCGATTGAACGACATCGTCGACGAGGAGACTAAGAGGAAGCTCGGGGAGCTAAACATAGTCACAGATGTCAACGAGATGGCCACCGGCTCTATCAGGGTCAGATTCCAGCCCCTCTCCGCCTACAGCCCCATCGCCGTGGACACGGGGAGGAGCATCAAGCAGGTTGCCCTGTCTGTCGCCGGAGTCCAAGCTGTCAGGGTCGAGTGCTCGGGGCACATGATGGACGACCTAGTCAACAGGCTCGTCAACGAGGACGCTCCCGTGCCGAACTTCGGAAAGTGACCCCGGCAATATCATTGGACGCAGGGTAAACAAAAACTACTCCATCGTCAACAAAATTCAGTGGTGGGTTTGTTTATTCTCGCCGCTAACATGGTCTGCGCCCCAGAATTGGTTGTCAATAATCGAGCAAAGACAGTGGCAGTAGGGATAGGAAGTGCGGGGATCAAGGTGGTCTCCCTCCTGAGCAGAAAATCGTTGATGGTGGACAGGTACGCCTACATTTCTTGCGACGACAACGACTTCTCGACCGTTGACCTGAAGGACGCAATGCTGATTGATTCGCCGGTGGAGCAGAAGCTGACCCCGGCCATGGTCCGGGGCCTGGCCATGGGGTACCAGGAGCGCATAAGGGAACTAGTGAGCGGTTCCGAAGTCGTCTTCATCGTGGCCGGTCTCGGGGGCGCTACAGGGAGCGGGCTTGCTCCTCTCGTCGCTTCGCTTTCACAGGCCTGTGGGGCCACGGCCGTGGGGGTCGCGATAATGCCCTTTGACTTTGAGAAGAAGATGAAGTTCTACGCCGGGGTCTCGCTCAGGCGACTCAGGGCTTCATCCAAGGGGGTAGTCGTAGTGGACAACGACACTCTGATGCGCTCGTCCTCCGAGGATTCCACCCTCGCAGGCATCTATGACACCGCCAACAAAGCCGCAGTCAAGGCCCTGGGATCGCTGCTGGCAGGAGCGGCCGAAGGCTCGAAACCGATAGGGATGAACAAGCTCCTTGGCACGGTGCTCCAGGACGGGTACTCGCTGCTCGGGCTTTCAAGCAGCACCTCGGCCGACAAGACCGAGGACGCACTCGCAGGGGCCGTGGTCTCCCTGGGGAAGCTCGCCGACGCCAAGGAAGCCTCGCGGGCTGTAGTCAGCTTGAACGGAGACTCGAGCCTCACCGCTCCCGAGGTCGCATTGGCCGTGGAGAGGCTGGGCACGGCGACAGGAAACCAGGCTCTGGATGTGGAGTACGGGGTCGATTACACCGGTTCCTCGCAACTCCAGGTCTGCGTGCTAGCATCTGGGTTCAGCTCGACGAAATACGACGACTACGACCCGCTGAACAAGGTCTTCGGAGACCGGGTCCTCGACGACGACATGGACTTCGCCCTCCCCGAGGGGCTCGAAGCCCTGCAGTCCTGCGACTAGGTCAGGCCTTCACGAAGTAGTCCTTTACGGGACGGCTCCTGGTCGACAGCGTCTTCGCCTTCTCTATCTGCTCGTCTTCGAGCTTCCTGAAGGGGATCTTGGGCTCGGCTGCGAGCTTGATCCTCCGTTTTGTCTTTCCGACGTCTTCGAGCCTGGGCTTGGACACGCCGTACATCGCGAGTATCCTGTCGGACGAGGCGGGGAGGAACGGCTGGAGGAGTATCCCCACCATCTCGCACATCGAAAGGCAGGTGTGGATTATCTGCTGACAGGCGGCTTTGTCTTCCTTGATCACCTTCCAAGGCTGACTCCGCTGGAAGTATTCGTTCCCCAGGTCTGATATGGCGAGGATCTTCGTCATCGCATCCCTGAACTTCACCTGCTCGAGGAGCTCTCCCGCCTCCTCGGCCAGCTTCTGGGCGCGCCCGAGCAGCTCCCGCTCCTCCTTGTTCCTCGCATGCATGCTGACGTCCCCGCCGAAGTTGTTCCAGGCGAAGGTGGATGTCCTGTGGATGAAGTTCCCTATGTTGGCGACGAGCTCGTTGTTCACCTTGCTCTTGAACTCCTCCCACTTGAACTCGGTGTCCCTTGTCTCTGGGATTATCTGGACTAGGTAGTACCTCCAGATGTCCGGGTCCAGCCCCACCTGCGGCACGTTCTCGCAGAATATCCCCCAGTTCCTGCTCTTCGATATCTTGTCCCCTTCGTAGTTGCAGAACTGCAGCCCTACCACGTCGTAGGGGAGGTCGATCCCCCCATGGGCGAAAAGCATCCCCGGCCAGAATATCGTATGGAATGGTATGTTGTCCTTCCCGAGGAAGTTGTAGATCCGGGAGTCCTTGTCGAGCCAGAACTCCTTCCATTTGTTGGGCTTCCCCATGGCCTCGGCCCACTCCTTCGTGGCAGAAATGTAGCCGATGGGCGCATCGAACCAGACGTAGAACACCTTGTCCTTGAAGGTCTCCAGTGGGACAGGGACTCCCCAACGAAGGTCCCGGGTGATGGACCGCTTCTTCAGCCCCTCCTTGATCCATCCAAGGGCCAAGGCCTTCACCTGGCTCCGCCAGATCTCCCGGGAGGTTATCCACTTCTCGAGCCGGTCCTGCACCTTCCCCAGCTCAAGGAAAAGCTGTTTGCTGTCTCTGAACACAGGCGCGCTACCATCGATCTTACACCGGGGTTCAATGAGTTGGATGGGGTCGAGGAGGGTGGCGCACCTTTCGCACTGGTCCCCTCTGGCGAACTCGTAGCCGCAGACAGGGCACTTCCCCACGACGTACCTGTCCGGGAGGAAGATCTTGTCGTTCTCGCAGTAAGGGAGGCGCTGCTCCCCCTCGCTGACGAACCCCTTCTTGTAGATCTTCAGAAAGAACTCGCGGGTCGTCCTGTGGTGGGTAGGGCTAGACGTCCTCGAGAAGTTGTCATAGGAGATCTCAAACCACGAATAGATGTCCCTGTGTACCTTGTAGAGAGTGTCAGTCACCTCCTTCGGCGTTACCTTGAGCTCCAGGGCGGCGACTTCGGTGGGGGTCCCGTTCTCGTCCGTCGCTCCGACGAATAGCGTCTCAAGGCCCTTGAGCCTGCAGTACCTCGCAAATATGTCAGCTGGGAGGTGAGAGCCCACCAAGTTCCCGACATGAGGGACTGCGTTGGTGTATGGAAGGGCGCAGAGCACCAGCACCCGTCCCTTGGACTTCTTCGCCACGGCTGACTGCGACCTCGTCCCTTTCAGTATAAAGATTGGGTCAGATTTTCCAGCTCTTCCCGTAATCCTTCTGTTCCTTGGTGGCGGCGCCGATGGAGACCCCCATGGACTTCAGGGCCGCCCGAGCGACTTCGTCCTCCAGCTCCGCCGGGACGCCGTACACCTTCTTCCCCATCCTGCCGTGTTCTCTGTGGATTCTGATCGCCGCCATCATCTGGTTCGCGAACGACATCTGCATCACCTCAGGCGGATGCCCTTCTGCTGCCACCAGGTTTGCGATCCTCCCCTTGGCGATTAGGTAGACCCTCTTTCCTGACGGAAGGGTGACCTCGTCGACGTTGGGCCTGACCGCCTTCGTTCCTTTCGCCTTCGACATCAGCGTCTTTACATCGATCTCCACGTCGAAGTGCCCGGCGTTGGCCAGTATCGCTCCCTCCTTCATCTTCGAAATCGCTCCGTAGGGGACAACGTTCTTCTGCCCTGTGGCCGTGATGAACAGCTCCCCATCTGAGGCTGCGCGGTCGATGTTCTCGACGTCGAACCCGTCCAGGTGTGCCTCCAGGGCCCTTACTGGGTCTACCTCGACCACCGTCACCCTGGCCCCCATCCCGCGGGCCCGCATCGCCAACCCTTTCCCGACCCAGCCGTACCCCACCACGACGGTCTTGACTCCGGCAAGCAGCAGCGCCGTGGCCCTCATAATCCCGTCCATGGTGCTCTGCCCAGTCCCATACCTGTTATCGAACAGATACTTCGTCTTGGCGTCGTTGACCGCTATCACAGGGTAGGCGAGCATCCCCTCGGCCTCGAGTGCCTTCAGCCTAACCACGCCCGTCGTCGTCTCCTCCGACCCCCCGACGATTCCCCTGGCCCGCGATGTGTGGGCCGCCACGTGCAGGTCAGCGCCGTCGTCGATGAGCTGGTCAGGGCGCGAGCGGAGCACCTCCCCGATGCACCGGCCGTACTCCCTCGTCGACTCCCCCCTCCATGCCCAGACGTCCGTCCTTGTCGCGAGATAGGCGGCTACGTCATCCTGGGTCGAAAGGGGGTTCGCTGCGGCCAGTTTTACTTCCGCGCCACACATCAGCAGGGCGTCGATGAGCACCGACGTTTCCTTGGTGACATGCAGGCAGACACCCAGCTTGACCCCTTCCAGCGGCCTGGACTTCCCGTACTTCTCGGCGAGGGTCGTCAGGGTGCCCATGTGCGCCCTGGCCCAGAGGAAGTTCCTCTCCCCCTCCGCGCTCAGCTTCGGGTCGGCGATCTTGGTCAACTCTTCTCCCCCCTCAGTCCTGCGATGGTGGTCTCTATGAGCTGTTTGACTACCTTCCCGGAGCGCCCCATCACCTTCAGGACCTCCTCATGGCTGACCTTCGGCTGCATTCCCGCGGCCCAGTTGGTGGCTAGCACGACAGACGCGTACTCCAGCTTCATCTCGTTGGCTAGCACGACCTCCGGCACCCCTGTCATCCCGACCACGTCCCCGCCGAGTATCTTGTACATCTTGATCTCCGCCGCCGTCTCGAACCTCGGGCCCTCCGCGCAGACGTATACCATGTGGGGCCGGAGCTCAATCCCCATTTTCCGAGCGGCCACAGTCAGCTCCAGATTGAGGTGCCTGCTGTACGGATAAGTCATGTCCGTGTGCACCACCTTCTCCTCGAAGAACGTCGTCTGCCTCCGCTTTGTGAAGTCCAGAAACTGCTCTATGAGTCCTATCCCCCCAACCCGGAGCCCCTGGTTCATGGAGCCCACGGCGCTGGTGGCAATCACCTGCTTGACCCCGAGATGTCCGAAGGCCGCTATGTTCGCCCGATAGTTGATCCCGTGGGGCGGAGACTTGTGGGCTGCTCCGTGCCGCGGGATTATCAGGTAGTCCCCTCCCTGGTGCGAGAACACAGTCGCCTTTCCAAAGCGTGTGCTAACCAGTCTGGGCCTGCTGAGGTCGAAGTGCTCAGTAACCCCGGTGCCAGTGATGACCCCGACAGGGGGGACGCTCCTAGTCATACTTCGCCAGGGAGTAGACTTCGTACCCCTTGAGCTTCTTCCTTCCATTCAGGCTGCTAAGCTCCGTGACGAAGGCGAAGCCCACCACCTTGCCTCCCAACCTCTTGACTAGGGCCGCCGCCGCCCAGGACGTCCCCCCCGTCGCGAGCAGGTCGTCCACGACAAGCACCCGGTCTCCCTTGGAGATCGAGTCAGTGTGCATCTCCAGCCCCGCCCTCCCATACTCCAATTCGTAGTTCAGGCTGACCTTAGACGCTGGGAGCTTCCCTATCTTCCTCGCGGGGACGAACCCGACGCCGAGCCTGTCGGCCATGGGCGCCCCTACGATGAACCCCCTCGCTTCTATCCCCACTATCTTGTCGAGCTTGGCCCCCTTCCATTCCCTGACGAGGGCGTCCATGACCCTATGGGTGAGGTTCCCGTTCCGCCAGAGGGTGGTGAGGTCCTTGAACGGTATCCCCTTCTTCGGGTAGTCGTGGATGGTCCTGATGCTCTTCTTGATGTCCGTCTCGAGCTTCCCCATCAGGCGCTCATCCTCGCATGCTTCAGTGCCGTCCCGCACTCGCAGGTCCTCTTCTCCGGGAGCGCCTTCACGACCTCAACGATCAGCTCCCTCAGGCTCTCCATCTTGCTGTTGAACACATTGATGACCTCCTCATGCGACACAGGTTTCACGCTAGGGTCCCCCTCGAGTCCAGCGTCGTAGTCGGTGGCCAGAGAGATATTGAGGTAGCAGAGTTCCTGCTCTCTTGCCAGTACTACTTCTGGGTACTGGGTCATGTTGATGACGTCCCACCCCTGTTTCGAGAAGAACCTGCTCTCGGCCGTAGTCGAGAACCTCGGCCCTTGTATCACCACCACCGTCCCTGCTTCGTGGAACTTAATCCCCAGCCTCATGGCGGCCTTGATCGCCACCTCCCTCATCTGGGGGCAATAGGGCTGGGCCATGCCCACGTGGGTCGTCTCCGGCCCGTCGTAGTAGGTGTCCTTCCTCCCCGTAGTGAAATTCACGAACTGGTCGCAGATGACAATGTCCCCCGGGGCTATCCCTGCCTTCAGGCTCCCGACGGCGTTGGGTGCGATGATCCTTGACGCTCCTAGCTGCTTGAACGCATAGACGTTCGCCCTGTAGGGCACCATGTGGGGCGGGTACTCGTGATGTACTCCATGCCTAGGGATGAACGCAACCGTCTTCCCGCCGACGTCCGAGAGGGTCACCCTTCCGCTGGGCCTCCCGTAGGGGGTCCTGACGGCAATCTCCTCTCCCCCCTTGAGAAACTTGTAGAACCCCGAGCCGCCAAAAACGCCCATTTCCGCCGTCGGCTTCACATGTCGCCCCCCTCACTTTCCGATTTAATCTTTCCAACGAAATTCAGATTAGGACCGAAATCAGCGCCAAGGCCCGAAATTTGGTCGAAAGCGAAGAGGAAAAGTTCAACCGGTTGGTCGGAGACGCCCAATCCGCGAAGTTCTCAGGATGGGACTTCGTATGGCTCCAAGGCAGGCTGATGGAAGAAAGTCCGCCTTGGGACTACAGGCAGGAGGTGGCAAAGGCGCTCGGGCAGGCCGAATCCCTCCTCGACCTTGGGACCGGAGGCGGCGAACTACTCTCCTCGTTTGGCTCGCTGCCTCGACAGACATGTGTCACAGAAGGATATCCTCCCAACGCCATCGTCGCCAGGGACAGGCTGAAGCCTTTGGGCATCGACATCGTACGGACACTCGCCGACGACAACACGGTGAGCCCTCAGACGGGGGCACTCCCCTTCCGAACGGGATCCCTGGACATGGTCATAGACAGACACGAATCGTTTGTGGCAACGGAGGTCTACAGAGTTCTTCGAAAGGGAGGGGTCTTCATAACCCAACAAGCCGGTACTTCCAATTACCCTGAGCTGAAAGAGTTCCTTGGGCACTCCGAGGACGAGGAGGTTTGGGACCTGGGAGCTGCCCGCCGCCAGATATCCGAGGCTGGCCTTTCGGTGGCAGAGGGACGGGAGGCGCTCCTTCAGGCATGGTTCAAGGACATCGGCGCCGTCGTGTACTATCTGCTGGCGATCCCCTGGGAGATCGAAGGATTCACCATCGATGCGTACTCGGACAAGTTAAGAGAGTTGCACAGGGACATCGGCCGAAAAGGGACCTTCACGGTTACGGCAAGAAGATTCTACATCAGGTCAGTGAGGCCGTAGTCGAAGCACCTGGTGTTTCTCTCAAGGCCCGAGAATCAGCCAGGAGACTCTCAGTTCCAGAAGACTTGAAATACCATGACCGAAGGATTCAGCCATGCCCCGATCGTACGAGGAGCTACTTTCAAGGGCCAGGGCCGGCCTCGACAAGGACGCCAAGAAGTCCGGAGCCCTAAGGCTCGAGCTCCCCGAGCCCGACGTCATCTGGGTCGGGAACAAGACGATATTCCGCAACTACTCCGAGTTCCCCAAACTGCTGAGGAGGGAGTCAGGACGGGTGCTGATGTACCTGGCGAAGGAGCTAGCCACCGCCGCGTCCCTGGACGGAGAGCGGGCCATATTCATCGGGAGGAAGGACCGCGACTCGTTCTCGCAGCTCCTCCAGAGGTACCTCAAGGACGGCGTCATCTGTCCCGTCTGCGGCAGTCCTGACACCCATCTCGACAAGGAAAAGCGGATGTGGTTCATGGTCTGCGAAGCCTGTGGGGCCCGATCGGTAGCAAAGGTTGCGTAGCCTTGGCCGAAGGGGGATTCTCCGTCCGCACTGCGGAGTACAAAGGGACCATTCTGGTGAACATGTGTGACGAGGAGCTGGTGGGGAGGACTGTGAGCGAAGGCAAACTGCAGGTCCACCTCTCGAAGGAGTTCTACTCTGGGGAGGTGGTAGACAAGGGCGAGGCCCTCAGGCTCATCCGCACCTGCTCCATCATCAACCTGGCTGGCTCACGGAGCGTCTCCCTCGCCGTCGACAACAAGGTGGGCGCCTCCGAAGCCATCCGCGAGATCGAAGAGATCCCTTTCCTGATGATCTACAAGTTCGCGGGCTAGCGTTGGTCCCCGAACTTCTTGAGAAGGTCCTTCTGCTGGTCTGACAGGTTCTTCGGGACATCCACGTTCACCTTAACGTACTGGTCCCCCTTCCCCCAACTCCCGTAGTTGGGGAGCCCCTTCCCCTTCACCTTGAAGACCGTCCCAGGCTGGGTCCCGTGGGGGACAGAGAACTTGACGTCCCCGTAGAGGGTCGGCACCGTGAGTTCCGCCCCCAGCATCGCCTGGACCACTCCCACCTTTGCCTCAAGGTACAGGTCGCTGTCCTGCCTGGCGAAGAGCCTGTGGGGGGCCACGTTCACAACTAGGTACAGGTCCCCCGGCGGGACCCCGCTCTCCCCGGCGTTCCCTTCCCCCCTCAACCTGAGGGTGTGCCCATCCTCGACCCCGGCCGGAATCATTATGCTGATCTTCCTCGTCTTCTGGACCGTCCCCCGTCCGTGGCACTCCTTGCAGGGGTTGTCTATCATGTATCCCCTCCCCCCGCACTTGCTGCACGCAGTTATCCTCACCAGCCTTGCGAACCCCGCAGACTGGACCTTCTGCACCTGCCCAGTCCCTCCGCAGGTCTCGCACCTCCGTGGCGTCGTCCCCGGCCTGGCCCCGCTACCGTCGCAGGTGGAGCACACCTCGTTTCTCGGGATCTCTATCTCCCTGTTCGACTCCTGGACGATGTCTTCGAGGTTGACCTGCATGTGATAGGTCAGGTCCTCCCCCCGCCGGGGACCCCGTCCTCCGCCCCCGAAGAACTGGGAGAATATGTCATCGAAGCCGGACCCTCCCATCCCCCTGAAGAACTCCCCGAAGTCTGCCCCGCGGAATATGTCCTCCTGACTGTACCTCTGGTATACCCCTTCCCTCCCCCCGACGTCATACTGCCTCCGCTTCTCGTCGTCCGAGAGCACCGCGTATGCCTCTGAGATCTCCTTGAACCTCGCCTCAGCCTCGGGGGCCTTGTTCCTGTCAGGGTGGAACTGGAGCGCTAGCTTCCTGTATGCGTCCTTGATCTGGTCCTTGGTGGCCCCCTTCTGCACACCGAGTACTTCGTAGTAGTCCTTCGCCGCCACGTCCGCGACCTCCCTACTTCCCTTCGTCCACTACCTTATAGTCAGCATCGCTGACATTCGACCCGTCTCCTGCTCCCCCTGGTGGGGCCTGACCCGGAGCCTGCTGCTTCTGTGCCTGCTGATACACCGATGCTCCGACCTCCTGAAGCACCTTCTTGAGGGCCTCGTTCTTGTCCCTGATTTGGGTGACGTCCTGCCCTCCGAGGGCCGTCCTGAGATCCTTGGCGGCCGCATCCACTCGGTCGAGGCTCGCCTTGTCGACCTTGCCTTCCAGGTCCCGCCTTGTCCGCTCGCTGGTGTAAAGTATGGAGTCAGCCTCGTTCCTCAGCTCCGCCTCCTCCCTCTTCTTCTTGTCCTGGTCCGAGAACGAGTCGGCGTCCTTGATGAGTCTCTCCTTCTCTTCCTTAGAGAGCTTCGTCGAAGCTGTGATTGTGATCTTGTTCTCCCTCCCCGTTCCCAGATCCTTGGCGCCCACGGTCAGTATGCCGTTGGCATCTATGTCGAAGGTCACCTCAATCTGAGGTACCCCCCTCGGCGCCGCAGGTATCCCTGACAGGTTGAACATCCCGAGAGAGACGTTGTCCCCCGCCATGCTCCTCTCCCCCTGCACCACATGAATCGTGACGGCCGTCTGCATATCCGCCGCCGTCGTGAACGTCTTGCTCCGCTTCGTGGGGATGGTGGCGTTCTTCTCTATCAGGTGCTCTGTGATCCCCCCGAGGGTCTCGACCCCCAGCGACAACGGAGTCACGTCAAGCAGGAGTATGTCCTTGATCTCCCCCGCCAGGACAGCCCCCTGGATGGCCGCGCCGATGGCGACCGCCTCCATCGGGTCGACCCCCCTTTCGGCGGGCTTGCCTGCGACATCTTCGACGAACTTCCGTACCAGCGGCATCCTGGTCATCCCTCCGATGAGTATTACCTTGTCCACCTGGTCGGGCGTCAGCTTGGCGTCGCTCATGACCTTCCTGATGGTGTTCTCGGTCTTCGATACGATGGGCCTCGAAACCTCCTCGAGCTTCGTCCTCGTCAATGTGTAGTGGAGGTTTTTCGGCCCCGCGGAGTCGCTCGCGATGAACGGGAGGTCGACGTCGGTCGAAGTGAGGTTCGAAAGCTGGATCTTAGCCTGCTCAGCGGCCTCCTTGAGCCTGGCCATCGCCGTCCTGTCCGACGAAAGATCGATGCCTGTCTTCGAGCGGAAGTCGTCGAGGAGGACCTGGATGATGACCCTGTCGATGTCCGTCCCGCCGGTCTGCGTATCCCCTGAGGTCGCAAGTACCTGGAAGACCCCCTTCCCGAACTCCATTATCGTCGCGTCGTGGGTCCCTCCGCCGAAGCTGAACACGAGGATCTTCATCTCCTTATCAGACTTGTCCAGCCCGTAGGCGAGGGAGGCAGCAGTCGGCTCGTTGATGATGCGTACCACATCGAGCCCCGCGATCTCTCCTGCGTCCTTGGTCGCCTGCCTCTGGTTGTCGTTGAAGTGAGCCGGGACCGTGATGACCGCCTTCTTCACTGGGTACCCGAGGAAGACCTCCGCGTCGTGCTTGATCTTCTGGAGGATGTAGGAGCTCAACTGCTCCGGGGAGTAGTCTTTGCCGTTAAGGCTGACCCGATGGTCCGTCCCCATCTTCCTCTTTATCTCGAATATCGTCCCGTCGGGGTTCGTCACCACCTGCCTCCTGGCTGGGTCTCCCACCAGCAGCTGGCCGTCCTTGGTGAACGCCACCACAGACGGGAACATCTTCCCGGCGGGCGTCGCCCCCTCGGCACTTGGTATGACCACGGGCCTCCCCGCCTCCACCACGGCCGCGGCGGAGTTGGTGGTGCCGAGGTCTATCCCGATTATCTTCTCCCTCGCGCTACTCATCTTCCATCTCCTCCTTGGGCGCCTTGGATGCCAATTGAACCTTTACCATACTCGGTCTGAGCAGCGTCCCCCTGAACGTGAACCCGGGCCGGATCTCCTCGACCACGGTGTCCTTCACCTTGGAGTCCCCCTGGACCTTCTCGACGGCTTCGTGGAACGCTGGGTCGAAGGGCTTCCCGACGGACTCGATCCTTTCAAGCCCGACCGACTCCATCGCAGTCTGGAGGTTCCTCCTGACCATGGCGATTCCCTCCTTCAGGGCGTCGCCCTCCCGCCCCTCCTCTTCCGCGTGCTTCGCCGCCAGGTCGAGCTCGTCCTGGACCACCAGCAGCCTAGCCAACAGGCCCTTTGCCAAGGACTCCCCCGCGTCCTTGAGTTCTTTGTCCATCCTTTTCCTGTAGTTCTCCATGTCTGCCTGCATGTACTTCAGACGCGTCAGCAGGTCCTCGTTGCGCTTCCTTAGCTCGGCAAGCTCCTGTTTCAGAGCCTCCGCTTCGTCCTCCGGCTTTTCCTCCACTTCTTTGCTCCCCTTCGTCTCCATTCTACTCTCTCCTTGCGCCTTGACCACGATTTTCCACGGTTGGCCTCATAGGTATAAATTTTCAGGAGAATTGGGCCTCGCGTGGCCGAGGACGACGATTCAAGGAAGCTGAGTGAAAGGCTCCTCCGATCCGATAGGGAGAACAGATACCTGAGGAAGGACTCCGACCAGAGGAAGGTCATCGAGGGGGTCTTCGACCGGGCTACCCTGCTTGCCGTTGAGGAACTAGTCGCCCGGAAGGACCTCGCAGAGCTGAACGGGGTCGTCAACTCAGGGAAGGAGGCCAGCGTCTACTTCGGGGAGGACAGGCAGGGGAACCCCGTCGCAGTCAAGATTTACCTCATCTCGGCCTCGGATTTCCGCAAGCGGATGGGGTACATCGCCGGGGACAGGCGGTTCGGGAAGCTGCCGTCGGGCTCCCGGGAGACCATCTATCTCTGGACTCGGAAGGAGTTCAAGAACCTGCAGATAGCAGACAGCGCAGGCGTCCGGGTGCCGAAGCCGATCGCATTCCTCAAGAACATCCTGATCATGGAGTACATCGGGGTTCCGCCCCAGCCCGCCCTTACGTTCAAAGAGGCAGAGGTCGACGAGGGGGACTACGATTGGACCTTCGAAACCATCCGGAAGCTTTGGAAGGGGGGGAAGCTGGTGCACGCAGATCTGTCTGAATTCAACGTCTTCAAGACCGAAACGGAGAGGGTCCTATTCGACATGGGATCTGCTGTCCTATCCTCCCACCCCCAGGCCGTGGAGTTCCTGAAAAGAGACGTTTCGAACATGGTCAGGTTCTTTAGGAAGCGGGGAATCACCCGGGATGACGCAGATTCTATCATGGAGAAGTTGTTGAAATGAGCTTCGAACAGGTCGTCAGGATACCGGTCGAAAGGGTGGGTGCGGTCATAGGCAAGGAGGGTGGCACCAAGAAGTTCCTCGAAGAAGAGATGGGGGTCAAGCTGAACGTCGACAGCAAGGAAGGCCTCGTCACCGTGAAAGGGGATTCGGCCCTGAAGACCGATCCGTTCTCGGCCACCAGGGTCATTGAGGCCATCGGGCGCGGCTTCTCCCCCCAGAGGGCCAGGCGCCTGCTGGACGACGGGACGGTCCTCGAAGTCATCGACCTGAGGGACTACGCAGGGAGGAGTGCGAACTCCCTCGAAAGGATCCGAGGCCGGGTCATCGGGCTCAAGGGAAAATCGAGGAGGGTCATAGAGGAGCTCACCGACTGCTACCTCTCGATCTTCGGGAGGACAGTGGCGATCATCGGGGAGGCTGACGAGGTCAGACTCGCGTCGGACGCCGTAAGGTCCCTCGCCACCGGGAGCCAGCACAAGACTGTCTACACCACCCTCCAGAAGGCGAGGACCAAGCGGAAAATGGAGAGGATGTTCCTCTGGGAAGGCACATCCCCGGAGAACATCGAGGAAAAACTACGAAAATTGGGGTCTTAGCATATATCCCCTCTCCGCCGATACCAACGCCGCGGGGAACCGGGCCGTACAAAAAGGAAATAATTCGAATGGGAAATTTGCCGCTGACTTTCGATTTGGAGGGGACGCGCATTGAGTAGCGAGACTACATTCGCTGAAATTTCACCATCGGAGTTCTTCTACCGCAATCGCGACCTGGCGGGGTTCACCAATCCTGCCCGCGCCCTCTACATGGCGGTCAGGGAGCTCGTGGAGAACTCCCTCGACTCCGCTGAAATGGCAGGGATAAGGCCTGACGTCTACATCAGGATCGTCGCCGACAATCCCAACCCCGAGGTACCCGACCCGAAACCCTACAGGCTGAGCGTGATCGACAACGGGACGGGGGTCGCACCACAGCACGTCCCCAGCGCCTTCGGGAAGGTGTTCTACGGCTCAAAGTACGTCCTCAGACAGTCGCGCGGGATGTTCGGCCTCGGCGGGACCATGGCGATACTCTACGGCCAGATCACCACCAACAGACCTGTGACGATCACCACTTCCCCTGACGGGAAGCGCAGGTACGGTTTCCAGATGATGATAGACATAGGCGAGAACAGGCCCACTGTCCTCAAGAGGTTCAACACAAACGCAAACGGGACCACGGGGACCAGGGTCGACATCGTCCTCGAAGGGGACTACCTTCGCGCGTCTCAGAAGATAGGCGACTACTTCAAGCAGACAGCCATGGTCGCGAGCTACGCCAACCTGACCTTCGTCGACCCTCTGGGCCAGATCACCTTCTACGAGCGGGCGACCACCGCCATGCCGGTCCCGCCGAAGGAGACTCTCCCCCACCCCTACGGGGTCGACGTGGAGGCGTTCAAGCGCATAGTCAAGCTCTCCGAGGAGCACGACATGAAGTCGTTCATGGTGACGCACTTCCACAGGGTCGGGGATAAGATTGCTACGAAGTTCCTGGAGTTCGCAGGGGTCAGCCCGAAGCTCCCCCCGAAGAGGCTGAACACCAACCAGATCGTCGCTGTCGTAGATGCACTCCAGCGCTTCCCCGACTTCCTGCAGCCGGACGCCGCGGTCCTCTCCCCCATCGGGAAGGACATCCTCATGACGGGAATCAACAAAGAGCTCGGCCCCGAGTTCTCCACAGTAGTTACCAGGCCCCCCTCGTCCTACTCCGGGTTCCCATTTCTGGTCGAAGTGGGAGTCGCCTACGGAGGTAAGGTCCTCCAGCCGGGGGTCAAGCTCTTCAGGTTCGCCAACCGCATCCCCCTGCTCTATGACGAGAGCAGCGACGTCAGCTTCGAGGTCCTCAACGAGGAGGTTGACTGGCGGAGATACCACGTCCCTCCCGACGCGCCGGTCGGGGTGATCACGCACATCTGCTCCACAAGGATCCCCTACAAGACGGTCGGCAAGGAGTATATCGCCGACAGGCCCGAGATCCAGAGAGAGATTCGCAACGCAGCCAGGGAGGCCCTGAGGCAGCTCGGGATCTTCCTGTCGAGGAAGGGGAGCATGGAGGCCGTCCAACGGAAGATAAACATCTACGGGAAGTACCTCCCTCTGATAGCGCAGTTCTCGACCGAGCTCGCCGGCAGGAAGGACCTCCCGAACTACAAACCGCTCATAGGCGAAGAGGGCGAGGTCCCCGAAGAAGAGGCTGAAGTTCCGGTCGAGGCCGAGCAGACCACCGTAGAAGGTGAGGCAGGAGAAAATGCCAAGCAAGAAGAAAGTGACCAAGAAACAATCGACAAGTACGGTGGAGACTAGGCAGGCCGTCGTCCAGGGCCTCCTGAAGGACCTTGGAGGAAGCGTCTACAACGACTTGGACTCCGGCCGTTTCCCGAGCCTGACCCTGGCGAGCCGTTCCGTGAGGAACATAGTCTACGACAAGAAGCTTCAGCAGTTCATCCTGGGCGCGACCACCGTCAAGAAGTCCTCAGGGAACATCAAGCACATCCGCCCATTCACTCAGCTGGTCTGGCTGGCCTATTTCGCTAAGAAACTAGTCGACGAGAAGCGAACGTCGACCCTCAGAGACGTCTTCTATTCAGCCCAGGCGTTCAACGTCGAGTTCCAGGATCAGGCGGAGTCGGACGAACTGATCACCGACCTCGAGGTCCTGATGGCCATGGCCCGGGAGGGGATGAACATCTACCCCGAAGAGAGAAGCGCCATCTTTGGGAACATGACAATCGAGTACACGGTGCCTGGCTACGAGGGAAGGACCGCCGACCTCTCGGCCAACCCGGACGGGGTCATGATCGGGCCGGCGCTCACGACCGCGGAGTTCAGGGACACGGACGCCGAGATGGTCCTCGCCATCGAGAAGGGCGGCCTATTCACACGGTTCACCGAAGAGAGGGTCCACGAGAAATACAAGGCGATACTGATCAACACCGCGGGCCAGCCCCCGCGGTCGACGCGCTATCTGATTCGGCGGTTGAACCAGGAACTCGGGCTCCCCGTGGGCATCCTCTGTGACGCCGACCCCTGGGGAGCGCACATCGCGATGGTCATAAAGTCCGGGTCCGCCAACGCGGCCCACCTCAGAGAGCTGACCACCCCCGAAGCCGTCTGGCTGGGGGTCTGGGCGAGCGACATCCAGAAGTACAAACTCCCCTCCGACAAACTGACAGACGTCGACATCAAGAGGCTCTACGAGCTGAAGGCCGACCCCCGTTACACCGAGAAGATGTGGCACGACGAGCTTGAGACCTTCCTGAAATACAAGCGCAAGAGCGAGCAGGAGGCCTTCGCAAGGTACGGCCTGAGCTACATCGTCGACAAGTACCTGCCGGAGAAGCTCGAGCTCATGAAGAGCGCCTGAGCCTCCACCGACGACGGGCCCCTCTCACGGCGAATAACCGCTAAATACCCTGCGCCATTTGCCCTGAAAACCAACATGACCGTAGAAGCCCAGCAGTCAAGGGTGGACGCCCTCGTGCGGATGCTCGGGGTCGTGGTCCTCCTCTTCGGCCTGGCGCTGGTCTATTTCACGTACTCGAACGCGACCGGCCAGGGAATAGACCCAATCATCATAACGGTCAACTACGGACTGGGCCTCCTCCTCTCCGGCGTGGGCCTCCTCGCGACATTCGCGAAGTTCAAGTGACAGGCTTGGCGGTCAAGATCGCCCTGGTTGGTGTGGGCAACTGTGCCTCTGTCTTCATCCAGGGCCTCAGGTTCTACTCCGGGGACGAGAGAAGGGGGCTCTGGCACCCGAACGTCGCCGGGCTCAAGCCGAAGGACCTCCAGATCGTGGCCGCGTTCGACGTCGACAGTAGAAAGGTAGGCTTAGAGCTTTCGAAGGCGGCCTTCGCCCCCCCGAACGTAGCGCACCGGTACATCTCGCTCCCTAAGACCAAGGTGATGGTGGACCCAGGCATCTCGAAGGGAGACACGGCCCCTCACTTGAGGAACGAAAAGCTGTCAAAGGCAGGGTCCGACGACGTTGCAAAGCGACTCGAAGAGTCGGGAGCGGAGGTTTTGCTGAACCTGATCTCGTCCGGGACGGCCGCGTCCTCCGAGGAGTACGCCAGGTCTGCCCTGAAGGCGGGGTGCGCCTACATCAACTGCACCCCTTCGCTCGTCCTCAGGAACAACAAGCTGAGCGCTGACTTCCAGAAGGCCAAGCTCCCGCTCATAGGTGACGACCTCATGAGCCAGTTCGGAGGGACAGTATTCCACAAGGGCCTCCTCAGCCTCATGGTCAAGCGCGGGATCAAGGTCTCGAAGAGCTACCAGCTGGACGTCGGCGGCGGGTCGGAGACCCTGAACACCATTGACGAAGGCATCAAGATGGCGAAGCGGGAGGTGAAGACGACGACCGTCGCCTCGGAGGTCCCTTACAAGTTCGAGACAATCGCAGGCACGACGGACTACGTAGACTACATGGGGAACGACAGGACGAGCTACTTCTGGTTCGAGGGGTCCACATTCATGGACAGCGGAATATCTGTGGACATCCACCTCCGGTCCTCCGACGGGGCGAACGCAGCCAACGTGCTCCTCGATGTAATCCGGGCCACCTACCGGTGCATGAAGGTGGGGAGGCTCGGCACTGTGAACGAAATAAGCGCCTATGGGTTCAAGTCCCCTCCCAAGCCAATGCACTACGAGGAAGCCTACACGAAGTTCGCTGCGCTCTACGTCAAGTGAGCGGCCCGAGAAGGGAGGGCGCCGTGAAGATTTTCTTGACCTAGCTCGAGCTCTTCCAGTTCTTCATGTGCCTGAAGCCCCAGACGACCCAGCCTAGCCCTATCACCAGGCCCGTAATTCCAAGTGAGACTATTACCACCACTATGTCCTGGAACAGGTCGAACCCGCCTGACCAGTATAGTGCGAAGAGGAGGATGAAGACGAGCCACGCGATGATGGCAAGCATCGTCAATACGATGCCTCCCAACGGCCTGCTGTGCTCCCAGTCCGGGTACCAGGGGCCACCTTGCTTCATGTCTTCGGACGCCATAGGCCACGCTCCTCCCTTGGCTTATTTAATCAACGGAGACGATTCCCTACTTGGAAAATCGTTAATTGTGAGGCTGACGAGGCTTTCCTTCTTGAACTCCAGAAAGCTTGCCTTGCTGGTGGTCGGAATCCTCTTCCTGCTGGCGGGCATCGTCTTCGCCCTTCAGGGGGCGAACGTGATTACGGGAAGCTCCTTGATGAGCGGGAACAGCACCTACATCTACGTCGGGGCGGTTGTCGCAATCATCGGGCTGGCCCTGATCGCCTGGTCCACTATGGTCGGATCTGCGAAGTCGAAGGCGGCCCAGTCTCAGGCGCCCCAGCCGATGTAGCAGTGGCCGCGCCTACGAAGTCACATTGACCGACGACATCGCGTATCCCGTAGCGCCCGATGGGAAGCTGTCCGCCTGTTCGGACGTCTGGACCTGGGCCTGGCCATCCGTGGCCCTGACATAGACCACGTAGCTCCCTGTGTTTGGGGGGTTCCATTCGAAGGCCCAGAGGACCCAGGTCAGCTCTGAAGCCGGGGGTTTGAGTGTGGCGAGCTGCCAGGTCGAACCGCCGTCGACGCTCACTTCCACCTTCGATATGCCCCTGTCTCCTGCGAACGCCATCCCTCCTAGGAGGACCGAGCCACCACTCTGCGAAAGACTGACTGTCGCCCCGTCCTGCGGGACTCTGATGAAGGACGCCGTCTGCACCAAGGCGTCGTTCGACCACCCCCTAGTCTGCCAGAACCCCACGTAGGTCCCGTCGGTCAACTCTACCTGCCGAACCCACTTCGCACTCATCATTCCATAAAGCCCAGGGATCACCGCCCGCAGGGGGTACCCATGCCTCTGAGGAAGGTCAGCCCCGTTCATCTCATAGGCGAGCATGCTTTCGGGGAGCATCGCGCGAGAGAGCGGGACCCCAACGCTGTAGCCGTCAACAGAGTGGAAGACGACATAGGTCGCGCCAGGCGCAGCCCCGCCCGCATCGGCCAGCAAGTCGGAGATCCTCACCCCGCCCCATCTTGCATTGCTGATGAAGTTCCCGTTGACCGTGTCGCTTACGCAGATGAATGTGTCATACTGCTCGACCTTCGGCAGGTTCTTGACACCCGCGAGGGAGTATGCCTTCGCGCTGGCCACCATGCCTGTCAGGGCGAGGGACCAGGCGGAGACGTCGACGCTGGGGTCGAAGATGTCGATAGCCACCCGATAGAACGAGTCGTTATTGGTGACCTCCGAGTCCACCAGAGCGACGAGACGCGGGTCGCTGAATATCGCCGGTGCGTTGCTAGTATCGATGGGGGTTCCGGGGAGTATCGCCTCGCTCCCCAGGTCCAGTAGCCCTCCCTCCGCCAGAAATGCGCCGAAGGCCGAGCCAAGGCTAGCTAGGACGAGAATCCCAGAGGCTCCTATGACAACCGCCCTTTCGACGAAGGTCCTTCTCGCTGGGTCGCGCGGGACCGCGACTGTGACATCCCCTGCCCCGACGGCTGGGGTCGGAGCCAAAGGCATGGGGGACCTCCCCCAAAGCAGGGCGCCCCAGAGCAACTGGAAGACTAGGATAGTGAACGGAAAGACCCAGACTACGCTGGGGGATGCGAAGTCCGACCCTAGGCCGAAGAAGTACGCGCCGGTCAGAGGGAGGACCAAGACGCCAAAGATCACCCAAGGCACTAGGGAGTAGACCAGGGTGTTCTCCAGCTTGGAAAGCGAGTTGGACGCGGCTACCCTTGGAATGTAGTATCTATCGTAGAGAACCGACAGCAGACCGTAGATTCCAGCTGCTGCCAGAATAGCGGCGAAGAGTCCTAGGAGGCCTGCGACCTCTCCCAACGTCTGCACGGCCGGCTCCTCGATGGACGCGGGCACCACTGAGAAGAAGTAGACCAGGGCAGTCTCAGGAGGGAAGGGCGCCAACCCCCCGAGCCTAACTATGAACCAGAGCACTAGAACGATGAAACCGGCATTGAAACCCCTGGAAAACGACGCCCAAAGGGTGAACCTGCTATCCGGGTCGGTCACACTCTCGATACCTAGCTCCAGCGCCCGGTAATTAGACCCAGCGCCTGTAGCCCCAAACACCAGCAGACTTATTCAGAATCCAGACATGCTTCGAGTGTGCAGAAGATAATCGACGCGCACGTCCATCTCTCAGAGAGACGAGACGACGCGCTCCGGGGGTTCGCAAAGTTGAACGGCCTGACCTACACTCTGGACGAACTTGTCGACTCGATGCGGAAGCACCAGGTCGAACGGGGCTCCTGCTCAGCCCACCCATGAACGACGGGACTCCCCTCCCCAATGAGGAAATCATCAGGCTCTGCCGAAGGAGCCGAGGACTGCTGTCTCCGGTCATCACTGTCGAACCGACCAAGAAAGCCGTGGCTGCCGCTGTGAAACTCGCTGACAAAAACATCGGGGAGGTGAAGGCATTCAAGGTAAGGCTGGGATACGTCGACGCTTCAGCAGACGACCCGGTGTTCAGCGGTGCCTACGACTTCGCGGAAGAGAAGGGAATCCCGGTCCTTTTCCACACCGGTGACACCGCGACCAAAGGCGGAGACTTGGTCCGCTCGCACCCCCTGACCCTGGACCGCCTGGCGAACAAGAGGGCGGAACTCACCATCGTCCTCTGCCATTTCGGCAATCCATGGTTCGAGGACGCGGCCGAACTGATCTACAAGCACCCGAAGGTCTACGCCGACATGTCAGGTCTCACCACAGGAGGGGGTGCCTACCGACAGAAGTTCGCTGGGTGGCTCGCCAGAAAGATCTGCGAAGCAGTCTACTTCGCCGGCGGGGCCGAGAAGATCCTATTCGGGACCCCCCTTGACACTAGCATAGTTCCTGGCCTCGCGGTCTCATTGCTCGTTGCTGGCCTCTTGTTCCTTTCGCCTGTCGCAGCTCTTGTTCCACTATTGATAGGAGGGGTCGCCATTGGAATCTCGCTAGGCGCAGTCTATGGCTTGTTTGTCAGCGTTCAGCATGGTCAGATCAACTTCGCCGTCCCGTTCTTGATGATCCTGACAATGCTGGGTCTCGCTGTGGACTACGGAGTACTTCAGCTTAGGAGGACTAAGGAAGAGTTGTCCAAAGGCAAGACCATCCAGGAGAGCGTGGGCATATCCGTGAGGTGGGCGGGCCAGGCGGTCCTCACCGCAGGGTTGACGGTGGTCGTTGCCTACATCGTCCTTGCAATCACCAAGGTGCCATTCTTCGGCGATGTGGGAGAGGCAATAGCGATTGGCGTCGCCATCCTGTTGGCTGCATCCCTCACTCTACTGCCCTCGGTTCAGCTCACAGTGGGAAAGAGGCTGTTCTGGCCCCGACAAGACAAGAACGCCGAGGGTCCTCCTTCAGTAGCGAAGAGAAAACTGGAGAGTGTCCCAGACAAAATCCTGCGGCATAAAGTGGCCATTTCAGTCGTAATCAGCCTGCTGGCCCTGGGATCCTTCTACGTCGCCTATCAGACGCCGAGCGGGATTGACATTTCGAAACTGATTCCAAACTTCGAGAGCAACCAAGGGCTCACCGTCATCACTAACAACTTCGGCGGTTCGACGGTCGCCCCAACCTTGGTCGTGGTGACGTTTCCATATCCCATCGTAAACAGCCGCTACCAGTTCAACCAAACGCAACTCAGACAGATTGAAACAATCTCGTCAGTAATTTCGGCCTCTCCGGGTGTCGAAACAATCAGCAGCCCTACAAGGCCCTACGGTGCTTCTTTCAATTACACAGGCTTGGCATCCCTGCCGCCACCCGTTCAGGCCCAATATCTTGGTGGAATGTTGTCGATGGTTGGCAAAGATAACAGGACCGCCCTTTTCACCATCGGCCTCTCTCAGCCTTCGCAAAGCTCAGCCGCGATCACCGACTTGGGAAGTATCGAGGCCGCGGTAGGGGCCATCCCGCTCCCTCTGGGGACGACTGTCTACTTCGGTGGGTCCACTCAATCTGCCGTCGACACTCTTGATCTCATCAACGGGGTTCTCCCCTTCGTCGTGTTGATTCTCGCCGTGGGGGTCTTCTTCATACTATTCGCCCAACTGCGTTCGATCTTCACACCGGTTCGTTTGATTTTCACGATTCTCTGCAGCGTCTCCTTCGCACTCGGGTTGCTCTCCATCCTGTTCTACTACGTGCTTCAAACCCCCGTGGTCAGCCTTGCCCCGCTCTTCGTCGTCGTCACTATGCTCGGAGTGGGCGTAGACTACGACATATTCCTAGTCACCAGGATAAGAGAGGAGGCGATGCGCGGCATATCGGACTTGGACGCAATCAAGACCGCCATGAACAAGACTTGGATCACCCTCCTTGGTCTGGGATTGATACTGTCGAGCGTCTTCGGTTCCTTGGCTGCCAGCGGGATTGGACTGCTCGCTGAAATTGGCGTGAGCGCAGCCTTAGCCTTAATGGTGGACGTTGGGGTCGTGATCTTCCTCTTCGTGCCTTCGCTAATGGCAATCGCGCAGAAGTACAACTGGTGGCCGGGGAAGGTGAGGCAGGACCTGCCAGGTCCTTCTCCGGAACCGAAGGGTCCCTGACAACTTGAGTGATCGGTACCGCAGGAGCGCTATGACGAACAACACAGGAAAGGCCTGAATCAACCTTGTTTCGCCTAACAGAGTCTATTCTGAGTGTATGGAAAAAGCGGCGACGGTCGGACTCGAACCGACGACCAATTGGTTAACAGCCAATTGCTCTACCACGCTGCCCAGCCGTTTCTCGACTTCTGAGCTACGTCGCCGCGATTCCGTGGGCAAAGAGTTGCGCTCAAAAACGTTGTTTAATCCCTCTCAAGGGTCGGCTATACTAGATGGACCTCCGCCCTTCGGACAAGGACAGAAATGACGTCGAGGCTCTAATCCGGGCCTTCTTCGACGCCGGCAAGAGCAAGGACCTGGCAGCCCTCGCCAACTTCCACGGGCCAAGGGATCAGTTCACGAAGTTCGATGAGAACCCTCCATACACGCGGCAGAACTCTGAAGAGGCTTTCGTCTACGAGCAGGCGGCGTTCGCCAACATCTCGGACTACAACTACTCCATCGACGAGCTTCGAATAGACCTATTCGGAGATGTTGCCATCGCGACCTTCTACCTGACCTACTCTGGGATGTTCGTCAATGACTACTCCTTCGAAGGGTCTCCCGTTAAGTCCAAGACCCGGGTCACCATGGTCCTAGGAAGGACGGCCAAAGGATGGCGAGTTGCCCACGAGCACTTGAGCCGGTTCCCCGACCAGGTCGCTCAGAAGCGCTAGGCGGATTTTCCGGAGGCTTTGGGGTCGCAGCAGGTCATCCCCGAACAAGTCGAGGGAGCCGCAGGCTGCGGCAGTTCCCTTCTAGACCTAGAATTTCTTGTTCCACCACCGGCGAAGGGTCAGCAGCACCACTGCTATCCTGGCGTAGATTGCCGCTCCCATGAGCCACGACGGGACGCTGAATGAGAAGAGCCCTCCATTGAAGACGAACAGAGTCGTGGTCCCGTAGAACCCAAGCTGGTGGGCGTACCAGTCGAGCAGGTTCACATGAAAACCAAAGAAGGCGTCTCCGACCACAAAATAGCCTAGGTCGTTCCCCAGCGAAGCAATCAAGCCGAGAGACAGGGCCAGCTCCCAATCCTTCCGTCCCTGGGTCACCAAAAGGACTCCGAAGGGAATCAGGTAGGCCATGATCACCCAGATGTGGTAGCCGGGGACGACGTAGATGTAGGCCCCACCATTGAACAGGTCGATCCAATTGACGAAGACGATGCCGTAGAAGGCCGCAAACAGAATCAACTTGAGGAGGGTCTGCTGTCTCTTATTGGTCGGCCCCAGCCCAGCGAGGACGGCTTCCGCGCCGCCTACGAGGACTGTCAGCGCGAGGAGTTCGACAAGAGTCAGGAGGGCTACCCCCTTCACGAACTCGACAACGGCCGCCAGGAGCACCATAGCGATTCCGGCTGCAAGTGTGGAGTCCCGAAGCCAATTGGGTGTTCTGCGCCCAGCTGAATAAAGCATCCTGCCGAGCCCCTGGACGGAAAGGCTGACCGCGAGCAGGAAGACCAGAGTCTGCAGGCTGAGGCCGGGGACGACCTCGACGGCTATGACGAGAATCAGAGCAATGGCCCCTGTCCCCACTAGTCCAAGCCCCTCGAAGCTCCTCAGCCTCTGCTTTACCCCCCCTACCGCGATCATCCTCACGGCGCTGAAGATCAGGGCCAGGGAGACGAGTGGGACCAGGTTCTGCGCGCCAATGTACGGGCTTGCGATGACGATGCCTGCGACCACGATGGTCAGGATCCCGACGATGACCTCGACGACCCTGAACCAGTAGGGATGTGGCCATTCCTCCTTCCCAGGCACAGCGGCTTCACCGCTCAATGTCCAATGATGCCGAAACCAAACCAGATTAACCTTAGGGAGCAGACCATGCAATTCTGGTGGGGTGGTGTGTGACATGGACAGGGTTCTCAATCCGAACGAAGTTACTACAAACCCGCAATAGCGAGTGCCACAAGTTCCAATCTTGGGCACCGCATTTTGACGTCTCTGGTCATTCATTCTCCCATTTTGGACCTATTCTGCCACTACGTAGCCGAGAATACGCCGGCGAATGGGGGGCGCGTAATATACACACGCAATTCTGGTGGGCCCGGAGCGATTTGAACGCTCGACCGACCGGTGTCTCCCGAAGGTATGAGCCGGTCGCTATGGTTGGTCGCTCTAACCGAACTGCCCGCCGATTGGCTCTGAGCTACGGGCCCACCTTCACGCTCCTCCCAACACGGCGAATTTAACCAAATCCTAAATAGCCCCGCTATCAGTCAATTCCCAGTCACAGTGAGCAAGGACCAAGACGAGGGCTTTGAGGATATTCTCGCCGAACTCGACCGCGAAGAAGCACGTGTGAAAATCAGGATGGAAATGAGGCGCTTCGGAAAGCCCACCACGGTCATCGAAGGCATCAAGATGAGCGACAAGGACCTCCACGAACTGAACTCCAAGATGAAGCGGGCCCTTGCCACCGGAGGGACCGTGAAGGACGGCATAATGATTCTCCAGGGAGACCACAGGGAGAATGCCGCCAGGATGCTCAAGGAGAACGGCTTCTCCGAAAGCGCCATAGAGATAATCTAACTAGGGTTCGTCTGCCGTCTCGTGTGAAAAATCCTCTCTCAAACTTTTAAAGGCTAATCCGAGGCGCAAGCTGTCAACAAGGCATCATGTCGAAGCCCATCACGACCTTCGAAGACTTCGTGAAACGGATTCTGATAGACGTATTCTGGGTCGCCCTTGTCTCTGTCGTCCTTCTAGTCCCGATTTATTACATACTATACGCCGAGTTTCACTTCTCCCCCGACATCTTCGCCCTGATGACGGTGAAGCCCGACCAGTTCCTGCAGTTCCAGCTCAACCTCATTTCTACGGAGCCTTACAAGACCCTGTTCGCACTGACCACCTTCCCCGGGTTCACCTTTGTGGCGGTGTACGGCACCATCTTCATGGGGTGGGTCGAGCGGAAGATGACAGCCAAGATCCAGCTCAGGACCGGGCCCATGAACGCAGGGAGAGTGGAGGGAATCGCCCAGAACGTCGCCGACTTCTTCAAGCTCGCTTTCAAAGAGATAATCATCCCGGACGGGGTCGACAGGGCGACCTTCCTGGCCGTACCTTTTGCGCTCATGGCGGTGGCCGGGGCCCTTATCGCTCTCGTCCCTCTGTCGCCGACGACCTACATAGCGAACCCCTCGGTCGGGGCGGTCCTCATCTTCGCCATCCTTGGCTTCACCCCCCTTGTCGTGCTCCTAGCGGGGTGGGCGAGCAACAGCAAGTACCCGTTCTTGGGAGGGCTCAGGGCCCTGCACCAGCTCGTCGCCTATGAGATCCCTATGATCCTCTCGCTTGTCGGAGCAGTCTTGTTGTCCGGTTCTCTCAACCTGATGGGCATCGTCACGGCCCAGAATGGTGTTTGGTACATCATCCTTCAGCCTCTTGGAGCCATTGTCTTCTACATTGGAGCCCTGGCCGAGCTTGAGCGGATCCCCTTCGACATCCCCGAAGCTGACAGCGAGCTCGTCGCCGGCTGGCAGACAGAGTACTCGAGCATGCTCTTCGGGACGTTTCAGCTCGCTAACTTCACCCGCATGTACATCATGGCGGGGCTCTTCACGACGTTCTTTCTTGGCGGCTGGCTCGGGCCCGGGCCTGTCCCTCCAGAAGTCTGGTTCATCGCCAAGGTCACAGTCGTCATGATTCTGATGATGCTGCCGAGGTCGATAATGCCCCGGCTCAGGATCGACATGCTCCTCAGGGCCGGGTGGGTCAAGCTCCTAGCCCTCGCCTTTGCGAACATATTCATCACCATGGTCATCATCTCAGCGGGGATAGTGAAGTAAGATGAACACCTGGTCATACATCAAAGGCGTCTTCGTCGCCACCTGGTCCGGGGTCAGGCATTTCTTCCACCCGAGGATGACCCTCCGCTACCCGGAGCAGAAGCTCGACCTCGAAGGGCCCGGGTACCAGTATGACGCCAAGCAGGGGGTGGGTCTCGCCGGGTTCAAGGGGCGGCACATATTGTATTTTGAGAAGTGCACAGGGTGCCAGCTCTGTGCCATCGCATGCGACGGGGTCGCTGTCGCCATTGACATGCAGAAGGTCACCAAGGGACGGCCCCAGAACAAAAAGGACATCTGGCCCGCGGTTGACTATGGGAGGTGCGTGCCTCCGGACACACCCATCATCACCATCGACGGAGTCAAACCCATCTCAGAAATCCGGGTTGGGGACAGAGTTCTCACTCACACAGGGAAGTTCAGAAGGGTGTCGAGGCTCTTTAGTCGGAGCTACACTGGGAAGCTCTTCACCTTTAGGACCCTCGGCAGCTTCGAGCCCCTGACCACCACAGAGGACCACCCAATCCTCGTGTATAGTGAGAAGGGTACTTCGTGGCTCTTTGCGAATGAAATCAAGTACCGAACATACCTTACCAGGCCGATAATCAGCGAAGAACTCCCAGCGGAAGTGATCCAGTACACCTACGAACTCTACCATCCAGCTGGAAAAGGCGGTTCGTTCACGACGGAGTTGGTCTCTATGCCTGTCACTGCGGAACTCATGCGCCTGATTGGATACTATCTCGCCGAAGGCTCCTCAGACCGATATAGGGTCTCCTTCGATATCCACAAGAACGAAGTGGATCTCAAGCAGGACATTACGCAGGCCGTCGCCAAGGTTTTCGGCGCAGAGGTCTCGGTCAAACCTGATCCAGATTCCCTGGGGTTGAAGCTTTGCGTAGACTCGGTCCGAGTCGCATCGTTCTTCTCCCAGTTCGGCCGTCATTGCGACGAAAAGAAGCTTCCTTGGTCAATGGTTCTGCTCCCAGTCGAGAACATCAAGGACATAGTGCGCGGAGAGTTCTGGGGCGACGGGCATTACTCCAACAAACACTACGCATACAAGACCAAGATGCACTCGAATTTCTTCACAACTCGAACGACTTCGAAGGACTTGGCTTTGCAGATGCACTACATGCTGGGGCGTATCGGTATACTCTCCTCGATTAGTACAGAAAGACAGAAAGCTCGAAAACTCTGCTATTCCGTGACAGTACACACTCCATATGTTGAAGCCATGGGGCAACTGGTTGATGTCCCCGCAAAGAACAACGAAGTCTCCCACAGCTACGTGCATCTGACGGATGGAATGATTGTCTCGCCAGTCGTCAAGATAGACATCCGAGAGGTGAAGGATTATTTTGTGCAAAACTTTGAGGTTGAGGGAGATAATAGCTATATTGCCGCAAATATTTCTGTCCATAATTGCGTTTTTTGCGGCCTGTGTGTGGATGCTTGTCCCTTCGACGCTCTGTTCATGACCAACGACTATGAGCTGTCCGCCTACGACAAGATGGGGCTGAAGTACACCCCTGACATGCTCGCGGTCCCTCCGAAGTTGGAGGGGAAGAAGTACAAGGTCGAGTTCGACACCGAGAAGGGAGAGGTCAGATACGGCTGACATCGTCTTCATCGGGATGGCCGTCCTCACCCTCGGGAGCGCCATCGTCGCCCTCGAAGCGAAGGAGATCATCTACGGTGCCATCGGGCTCGCCGGCTCACTCTTCGGGGTCGCGACCCTGTTCTTCCTTCTCAACGCCCCCTACGTCGCCGTCTTCCAGATCGCCGTCTACATCGGAGCGGTAGCGGTCCTAATCCTCTTCACCGTCATGCTCGTCCGCGAGGAGAAGTGGTCGAAGGAGCTCCCCCCTACATCGCTAACCAAGCTGGCCGGGATCATGACGGGCGCTGCCATCGCTGTGGCCCTCATCTTTGCGGTGGTCGACACCAACCTGGCCCAATTCACCAACATCGTCAACACCGCGACGTTCGTCGATATAGGTCAGCTCATTTCAACGGGCTACGCCCCGATTCTTCTGGTGCTTGCCCTGGTGCTAGCCGCGTCTGTGGTAGGGGCTCTCACACTTTCGAGGGCTGACAAGGAGGACAAGGGTCAATGAATGACCTGAGCGATTTCGTCGTAGTCTCGGCCATGCTCTTCGGCATCGGCGTCTACGGGCTGGTGACCAAGAAGAACGCCCTCCGGCTGCTCTTCGCCGTCGAGCTGATGATCAACGCTGCCAACCTGAATTTCATCGCCTTCGGTCAATACCTTCCCTTCGAAGGAAGCGCCGCGGTTGCCCCCAACGCCCTGGGGCAGACCTTCGTCCTGTTCTCGATAGCTCTGGCGGCGGCCGAGGCTGCAGTGATACTTGCGATAGTGGTGGTCGCCTACCGGCTCCACCAGGATGTGGACGTCAGCGAACTGAAGTCCATGGAGGGATAAGAATGGTGGTTCAAACTCAATCTGTTCTTGGAATATCTTCCTTGGAGTAAACACAAGTGTCACAATATCTTCTACTTCAATCGGTAGTGATACCGCTAGCCGCTGCGGCCGCTTGCTACCTCGCCGCCCCGAAGTTGGGGAGGCACGTCGGCTGGATCGCGTTCGTCGCCCTCCTGTTCACAACGTTTGTCCTGATTGGAGGAGGTTGGTCCCAGCTCTTTTCAGGAGGCTCCCCTCTCACCGAGTCCTATACTTGGGCTCCGACGGCTGGGTTGACCTTCGGGTTCCTCGCTGACGGCCTGTCGTTCCCCGTCGCTATTCTGGTCAACCTTGTTCTGGCCGCCACGGCAATCTACTCCATGCCCTACATGCAGAACAGGATCAAGAGCCTCTACGGGGAAGACCGACCCGCAAGGTACGGGGTCTACTACATGAGCTTCCTCCTCGTTGCCTCGGGGCTGGTCGGGATCGTCCTCTCGACGAACCTGATCGAGCTCTATCTGTTCCTGGAGCTCGTCCTGATCCCCACCTTCATCATAATCAGTCTGTTCGGCTACGTCCAGAAAGAAAGGGTCGGGATAATCTACATCATCTGGAACCAGCTAGGCGCCTTCGTCTTCCTCGCCGGTATAGCGCTGGCATATTCCGCCACGGGGAGCTTCGACATTTCTTCACTGACCGCCGCCCAGTCCAGCTCCCTGGCCTATTGGATAGCGGCCCTGATTCTCGTGGGATGGCTCCTGAAGATGGGCATCTTCGGTCTCCATATGTGGCTCCCCATCACCGAGGCCGAGCCCCCGACTTCGTTCGCTCCCACGATGGCGATAGTGTCGGGGATGGGTGCGTACGTAATCGCCCGGCTCCTGTTCTTCGAGATGCCGACAGTGTTCCATTCCTTCAGCCTCCCACTCATGGCCTGGGCTGTCCTGACCATGTTCTACGGGGGGGCTGTCACCCTCGCCCAGAACGACGTGAAGTACATCTTCGCCTGGTCGACCATGAGCCAGAACGCCTACTCCATCCTAGGTCTGGCGAGCGCCTCTGCCCTCGGCGCGGTGGGAGGGGTGTTCTACTTCGGGAGCCACATCCTCGGCAAGTTCGTGCTGTTCTCCGTAGCCGGTATTCTCCTAACGCAGACGGGGCTGAGGGACGTCAAGAAAATGGGAGGCCTCGCGGCCAAAATGCCGTTCACGGCCGCGCTCTTCGTCCTCGGTGCGCTGATTCTCTCCGCGGTCCCTCCAACCAGCGGGTTCCAGGCGGAGTGGATCATGTTCGCCGGGATCTTCTCTCAGGGCGCCCAGGGCTCATCCCTCTACATGGTCGTCGCCCTGCTTGGCATAATAGCGACCCTGCTGACAGTCGCATACACGTTCTGGCCCATCAAGAAGATCTTCTTCGGGCCTCAGGCTCCAGGGCTCGACGCGGCCAAAGACCCACCCCTGACGATGACCCTCCCGCTCCTGGCCATTGTCGTGGCTTCGATACTCATCGGCATCTACCCAGACATCGTGACGAAATTCCTTACAGGCTTCGCCGGCATATTCAGTACAGGAGTGCTAGGCTGAGATGAGCTTCGCCATCCCGTCCTACTTCATCTGGCTGATCTTCATACTCCCCTACGCTGGCGCCCTCGTCACAATCGCGCTTAGGAAGCTCGGCAGGATGGGCGATTACGCAGCCGCAGCGTTCGCCTTGCTCTCCGCTGGATTCGCACTGATCATGCTCCTCCCGGTCCTGGAGGGCCAGCCCATCACCATCTCCAACGTCGGACCTCTGACCGTCAGCGTCCCCTGGATCTCGGGCCTGAATATCACAATGGGCGTGCTCACCGATTCATACACGGCCATACTCGCAAACGTCGTGGCCTGGGTCAGCTTCCTCATCGTCTTCTACAGTCTGGAGTACATGAAGGACGACGGGGGCCACAACCGTTACTTCTTCTTCATCTCCCTGTTCATCGGGAGCATGCAGCTCATCGTCCTCTCCGACAACCTCCTTTCGCTATTCATCGGATGGGAGATGGTGGGACTCTGCAGCTACGCGCTGATCGGGCATTACTGGAAAGACGAGACCAAGGACTGGGTCGGAACTCCGGGAGAGAAGGTCCTCGGCGAGGACCAGGCATACTCCCCTTCACAGGCGGGGATGAAGGCCTTCGTCATGACGAGGATAGGGGATGTCGCCATGCTGGCAGGGATCCTGATACTCTTCTTCTACTCGGGGACGTTCAACTACTATCAGCTCGCCGCCGACAAAGGGTCATGGTTCCAGAACCTGTACAGCAATGGCCTTCTTGTCCCGGTCGCGCTCCTGATTTTCGGTGGAGCGGTAGGAAAGTCCGCCCAGTTCCCCCTGCACGAGTGGCTCCCAGACGCCATGGCCGGCCCCGCCCCTGTCTCTGCTCTGATCCACGCCGCGACCATGGTCAAGGCCGGGGTGGTCCTTGTCGCGAGAATCGCCCCTATCTTCTACTTCATCGCCATCGGTACCGCAGGCTTCGGCATTGCCACGGTGCAGCCGTTCTTCCTGACGGTAGCTTGGATCGGGGCCTTCACCGCCGTGCTGGCCGCGAGCCAGGCGCTGGTCGGCTTTGAGCTCAAGAAGATCCTCGCTTATTCGACGGTGTCGCAGATCGGCTACATGATGCTCGCAGTGGGGGTCGCGGGCCTGTCGGTCAACTTCTCCGACGGCCTCTCTGCCGCTCTCTACCAGCTGATGAGCCACGCCATCTTCAAGGCGTGCCTGTTCCTCGCCGCGGGCGCGCTCATCCACGCGGCCGACTCGAAGTACATCAGCGACATGGGTGGGATGAGAAACAAGATGAAACTGACATTCGCGGCGGTGCTCATCGCCGTCGCCTCCCTCTCGGGGATCCCTCCCTTCAGCGGCTTCTGGAGTAAAGACGCAGTCCTTGGCGCCGCCTGGGGGGCAGGGCAGTACGGCCTCTTCATAGTCGGAGCCCTTACCGCCGGGATGACCGCCTTCTACTCGTTCAGGATGCTGGGGATGGTATTCTACGGAGACAGCAGCAAGAGGCTCGCCGAGGTCGAGGGCCAGGGCCATCACGTCCATGAGCCTAGCCCGATAATGTGGGTCCCCTACACGATTCTCGCGGGGCTAACCGTCATCATCGGGGTGACCGCCTTCGCTGGACTCGGCATCCCCGCGCTGAACATCGACGCTTCGCTCCAGGCCGCAGCACAGAACTACATCGTAGCACTCTTCCCCACGGCTTCTCTGGCACCGCCGTCAGGCGCGGTCAATTGGGCCCCCGCCGGGCTCACCCTGGCCATCGTAGTCCTCGGCTTCGTGGCTGCCTACGGTATCTACATCATCCGGAGGGTCCCACCTACGCGGTTCGTCGGCCAGACCGGATTCATGCACGGCCTTTACAACTTCCTTGAGAAGAGGTGGTACATCAACGCGATTTACTACAAGGTGTTCGTTAACGCCCCCCTCGCCGCGTCCAGGTGGCTGAGCGACGTGTTCGACTTCCGGGGCTTGTTCAGAATCAACAGCGCAGGCTCCTTGTTCGGGGTCTATGCCTCCACCATCGGCAACTGGGTCGACGTCAACATCGTGGACGGGGCCGCCAACGGGTTCTCTGAGTTAGGTCAGGATCTCTCGAGGGCCTTCAGAAGGATCCAGACCGGGATCGTCGAGGAGTACGCCCAGGTCTTCGCCTTCGGCATACTGGTGCTCGTGGTACTGTTCCTGCTCGCCATCTGGCGGGCGGGCGTGGGGGTGCCTCTCCCATGAGCTACGTCCTTTCGCTGCTGATCGCACTTCCTGTCTTCGCCGCGCCTCTCGTCTACGCCCTGACCAAGGTCAACAAGAAGCTGGGAATCTACGCTTCCCTCGGCCTGTCAGCCTTCGTCCTCCTCATAGCCGGCTACGTTTTCTGGCAGGTGTACGCGGCTCCTCCCGCTCCGGGCCAGTACCTGTTCCAGGAGAAGGACAGCTGGGTCAGCATCAGCAGCTTCGGCCTCGACTACTTCTTGGGGACCGACGGACTCAGCTCTCCGCTTCTATTCGTCTCGGCCCTGCTCACTGTCCTCGTGATATTCGGGTCGAGGAAGCTGATCGACCACCACGAGGCCGAATACTACTCGCTCATTTTCCTCTTCGAGGGCGCGATAATGGGGGTGTTCACCTCCCTCAACCTCATCCTGTTCTACATCTTCTGGGAGGTCGTCCTCATCCCGATGTTCTTCTTCATAGGGGTTTGGGGGGGGCCGCGCAGAAAGTACGCGGCCCTGAAATTCATCATCTTCACCTTCACCGGGAGCACGATAATGCTGTTCGGCTTCCTCTACTTCTACATGGGGATGCCCACGCCATCCTTCGACATCCCCACCATCCAGGCCATGCTGCTGAGCCATCAGATACCTGCCGCTCTCGAATACGTCCCACTCGCAGCGTCCTTCATCGGGTTCGCCGTCAAGCTCCCGCTTGTCCCGTTCCACACCTGGCTCCCTGACGCCCACGTCGAGGCTCCGTCCCCGATCTCGGTCCTTCTGGCCGGGGTTCTGCTGAAGATGGGCGGCTACGGATTCCTCAGGATAAGCATAGGGCTGTTCCCGGGTGCTTCGGTCCAGTACGCCTGGGTGTTCCTCATACTAGGGCTGTTCTCGATGTTCTACGGAGCCGTCGCGGCCGTCCTCCAGAAGGACCTGAAGAAGATGATAGCGTTCACCAGCATCAACCACATGGGCTTCGTCCTGTTCGGAGCCTATGCCACACTGATCTCAGGCAACGTCCTCGGTATTCAAGGGGCCATATTCCAGATGTTCACCCACGCCCTCGCCATCGGGAGCCTCTTCATGCTCACAGGGTACATCCAACATCAGGCCGGGACCAGAGAGATCCCGCTGCTGAAGGGGCTTGGGACCTCCATGCCCAGGACTGCTGCCATTCTCGTGCTGGCCTCTGCGGCGGCCATGGGCCTGCCTCCCTTCTCTAGCTTCCTGGCCGAGTTCTTGGTGATAGCGGCCGGCATCTCGGCGTCCGCCATTACTGCGATCTCGATACTGGTCCCCGTCATAACTGCAGGCTACTTCCTCTGGATGATCAAGAGGACAGTCCTGTCTTCCCCCGAGCCGGGACACGAGGCACACGACATGGGGTGGTCTGACGTCGCAGCCTTCGCAGTCTACCTGATCCCGCTGGTCATCCTCATCGTGACGTCTTACGTCATACTGAATCCGGCGCTCCCCGTCGCGGAGTTCCTGAAGGGGTTGACATAGGATGATTGACTATCTAACGACGACCGTAGTCCTACTCGCGGGGACCGCGTTACTCCTTCCTCTCCTGCAGCTGACGAAGGGAAGGAACCCCAACCTCGCCGGGTACATCCTCGCCCTGGTCCTCGCAGCGGCGCTGCTTTTCATCGGTCTCTTCACCCTCAACCCGACGTCTGTGCCGTGGGCTGCATCCCTGCTTATCCCCGACCAGCTCGGCGGGATCTTCGCCCTGGTCACCGTCGGCATCACCCTTGCTGTAACTGTGGCGTCATTCGACTTCGAAAAGAGCACGAGCAACCCGGTCTACTACAGCCTCCTCGGCTTCACCGCCCTCGGCATGGTCCTCCTCGCCTATTCGCAGGACCTGCTGATGCTGTTTGTATCCTGGGAGCTGATGAGTCTCCCCACCTACGTCCTGGCCGGCTTCGACAAGAAGCTCAGGTCGAACGAAGCGTCGGTGAAGTACGCGATAATCGGGGCCATGTCATCGGCCGTCATCCTCTATGCGATCAGCCTGGCCTATGGCCTGACCGGCAGCACCTCCATCGCCGCCGTGGTTTCCGGCTTCACCTCGCACCCGTCCGCCCTTGCCGGGGTCGCGACCCTCCTCTTCGTGGCCGGGTTCGGCTTCAAGATGTCCATCGTTCCGTTCCACATGTGGATCCCTGACGCCTACGAGGGGGCTCCCACCACCATCAGCACCCTGCTGGCCGCGGCCACCAAGAAGGCTGGCTTCATCGCCGCCATCAGAGTCCTCCTGGCCATCACTACCGTGTACGCAGTCACCCGCAGCCCGGTGTTCTCCATGGCCAACGTGTTCGCCGTGCTGGCCGTCATCACGATGACCGTCGGCAACGTGTCAGCCCTGACCCAAAAGAGCATGACGAGGCTTCTGGCCTACTCCAGCATCGCCCAGGCAGGTTACATCCTGATCGGATTCGTGGCTTATTCCAACGCCCCGGGGTCCGCGGCCGCGACCCTCGGCCTCACGGGGTCAATCTTCCATGTGATCAACCACGCGGTCATGAAGGGGGCCGCATTCCTCGCCGCCGCCGCAGTTCTGCTGGTGCTCAAGAGGGCAGACCTCCGCGCCTACGACGGCCTAGGGAAGCGTATGCCAATCACTGCTTTCACCCTGACTGTGGCATTCCTCGGCCTGGCCGGGGTCCCGCCGCTGTCCGGCTTCTGGAGCAAGCTCCTGCTGGTCCTGTCAGTGGCCAACGGCCCCTACGCATGGCTGGCGCTGGCGGCCATCCTGAATTCAGCCTTCAGCCTCGGCTACTACGCGTGGCTCATCAAACGAATGTACATCGACGAGCCGGAGAGTACGGAGAAGGTCAAGGAGCCCTTCTGGTTCGTGGTCGTCTTCGCAGTCCTGGTCGGGCTGATAATCGGGATAGGCCTGTTCCCGCAGGCGGTGATCAACTTCGCCTCCAGCGCCGCGAGCACCTTCGTCGGCTAGAGCCAGTTGATTTTGAACCTGGCCCTGTCAGGGAATATCTTCCTGAAGGGCTTGCCTTCGCCTGTATAGAATTTCGTGAAGAACTCGTAGAGGTGTAGCCTCAGGTCTTGCACGTATACAATGAACGCCTCGAAGGCGAGTATGAGGAGGTTCAACACTATCCAGGGGGCGATGTACACCGGGTTCCCCCACGGCTGCATGAGATTGATGATAAGAAGCAGCGCCGCGTGCACTAGCAGCATGACCGCGAGCCTAACGTAGCTTATCGTGTTGGACATGAACTGAGAGATCCTTTCGAAGACTTCGAGCCCTCCGTTGGAAAGGGCGCCCAGCACGGAACCCTCCTTCAGCTTCCCCATGGCTATGGCTACGCTCTTACCAGCCAGCAGCACGACCATGGAGGGCACCAGCACCACGAGCGAAGCCGCCCCCAGTAGGTTGTTCGGAATTCCAAGGAGCGGGTTGGGAGAAGAACTCGAGAACACGTTGAAGCTGAAACCCACTCCCACGAACGCGAGCCCATAGCCCACTCCTGAAACGTACATCAGGAACAGCGGGACCTTCTCGAGCCAGAGCTCGATTCTGTTGTGCTCTTTGTAGGTCTGGTAGATGTCGAGCCCGAGCGCCGTGGTCAGGTGGGCGATTCCGATGAGGAAGCTCACGATCAGAATCAGGTTGACGCCTGCCCACGGGGTGGGAAGGAAGTTGAACGTGTCCACTGCGCCCGCGGCCCTGTGTATGATTTCTATTGCCGCAGGTATGGGGACGAAATTCGAAAACGACAGCTCGAAGAACTCACCGAATATTATTCCGAAGATTATCGCCGAGATCCCTGCGACGACGAACATGTTCGCCCATTGCCTCATGCTCCCCGTCGACCTCTGTCTGACAAACAGCATGAACGCCGTCAGGATGAGCCCGTGCCCCACATCCCCGAACATCATCCCGAAGAAGACTGGGAAGACAAACGAGACCAGCGGGGTCGGGTCGACCTCGTGGGCAGCTGGGATTCCCTGCTCCAGGGTCACAGGCTGATAAAGTCCCAGTCCCTTCCTGTTCTCCATAAGCGTCGGCACATGGTCTTCCTCTGATTCCCGATTCACCTCTTCCGTGTTCACAATCCAGCGCCCGAAGACGCTCTTCATCTCCTGCTCTCTCTTTGCGGGGATGTATCCGGAAATCATGGCCATCCTTTGCATCCCGCCTGAAACCCTGGCTTCGTCCAGGGTCTTGCGAGCCACTTCCGAAAGCTCTCTCAGCGCCAGCAGGGTCGTGCCGTGCTTGGTCTTGCCTTCCACCATCTGAGCCTCGGCCTTCTTCCTCTCCGCCGAAGCCGCCTCATGGTCGCTCTCCGCTTTCTTGTAGGCCTCGGCCGGGTTCTGAGGAAAGTCGGGTGGAATCGTCAACGGTTTGAGCTCGAGGAGCTTCATCATCTTGTCGAGCCTGGCTTCCTCCGACTTCGGGACAGCCACTAGGACTAGGGTCTGCTCCTTGGAGACGAGGTTAGAATGGAAGATGGCGTCTGGGAGCGACTTCCTGAACTCGTCCACCTTCTCATTCCCCACAATCGACGCGACCGCCTTGAAGTACCCCAACCCAACAAGTCCAGTCAGGTCTGACGAGAACTTTGAGACTACCTGGAGTGCTCCCATCAAAGCTTCCGAGTCCGACTCGTCCTTCTGGGCCTTCTGTAGCACGATCTTCTCGGATCTGACCTCCTCCGCTATGGGCTCAAGTTGAACGTCCGCCTTGTTGAGCAGGTCCTCCCAGTCGGAGGCCTCGAAGGTGCTCCGTGGGACCTTGGCCCCTCCGAAGACGATGTCCATCTGCCCCGGCATCAGCTTTAGGCCTAGATCCTTCACAGCCTGGTCCGCCTGCGCGAAGAGCCTGACCGACTTCACTGTGAGTTCTTGGACCCCGGGATCGAAGTTCTGCTGGGCTCCCTCCACCGGGTGGAAATACTCGAACTTGGCTAGACTCTTGGCTACTTCCTCATATTCGCTGCGAGGGGAGATGATCGTGACTTTGGTGAGACGGGCGACGCCCAAGCGCTACACTCTTTCAATTTCTGCCGCGCCCTAGTTCCGTTATTAAGGGTGCTGGGGTTGCGGGCAGGAGTTTCTGTCTTTTCGGTTTCGAAGGCTCGCGTTCCTCGGCGCAGTAATTATAAGCCGAACTTTGGTCGGCTTCGACGGATTCAGGTTTTTCGATTGTCGAGCAGGACTTACGTGGGAACGAAGGCTTTTGCGCTCCGGGGGTCACTCCTGGACGGCCCCAACATCCAGAAGCTCGCAGAGTCGACTTCCCTCGATGAGCTCGTCAACAGGCTCAAGGGCACCCCATACGTGGATTCTCTAGCGAGCGTGTCGCCGCCATACAACGCCCGAAGGATCGAGCTCGCGCTGCGAGAGAGGCTCGCTGTCGTCCACCATTCCATCACCCAGGGTGCAGGGAGATACGGCATCCTCGAACTCTATTACCTGAAGAACATCGCGTGGGACCTGAAGTTGGCCCTCAAGGCGAGGGCTCTCAACCGATCATACGAGGAGACCGTCGAGTACATCGACATGAAAGCGGAGGAACTTGTCGGTCGGAGGGACTTGCTGGTCAAGGTCCTCTCTGCCAAGGACGTCAACGAGGCGGTGACCATGCTGTCTGGGTCAGAGTTCTTCGCAGACGTCGAGAAGGCAGCCGCGGCATACAACTCGAAGGGGGAGATCAGGTTCTTCGACGTCTTCATAGATCACGCGGTCCTTTCGGCCATTTCGAAGGAGTACTCGTTGAACCCGAGGCTGTACGCGGGAAAGTCGGCCGACGTCAACGGCGTCCGGGAATTGGTGGCAATCGATGTTGACGCCTACAATGTGCTCGCCGTGCTCAGGGCAAAGCTCTGGGGCCTTTCGGAGGCTGAAATCCAGGAACTCATCATCATCCCGGCCCGCAGGGTCCAGATTCCCATTCTCTACAGCATGGCAGCAGCGGATTCCGTTACAGAGGCCGTGAAGCTGATTGAGTCCTCCTATCGCTTCCAGCTCCAGGGGGCACAGTATGACGAGGAACTCATCGACATGGTCGAGGATGGATTCGCCAACCTATCGAAAGAGACCGCGACACTCGCGTTCGTCTGGCAGGGCCTGAGCCCGGGGACGATCCTCGGACTGATTAAGCTCCTCGAGTTCGAGGTCAGCAACCTTGCGGCCATCGCCATCGGAGTGGAAGCGGGGATAGATCCGAAGAAAATAATCTCCAAACTTCGAATTTAGCGCCGCGAAAATCTCAGAATCTCCCAACATTTATAAGCGGTATTTCGAGCCGCTTTTTCGTCGAACAATGCGAAGGATTTTCCGGGCGACCCTCGTCGGCGCGTTTCTCCTAACGCTTGTCTCTGCGATTTCGACTCCGGTCTTCGCAATAACCCCCGGCGCCGCCGCCAACGGTCAACAGTTCCTCGCAGCTGGACTGGCATTCGGACTGGCAGCGCTCGGCGCAGGAGTGGGCGTCGGTACGTCAGGTTCTGCGGCCATAGCGGCTGTCACTGAGAAGGCAGAAGTAAGGACCACCGCACTGATTTTTGTGGTGCTGGCAGAAGCAATCGCCATCTACGGGTTCGCGATAGCCTTCATCATCCTCGGGCAGTCAGGTTAGAAACGAACCCAATCCATCCGAGCTTCTCAGTATTCTCTGAGTATCGAAAAGTCCGAAAGGTCTTCCAATAAGGCGGTCGCTTCATTCCTAGGGAGATGCATCAGGCGCATCTTCGCCTCTTCCGCGTAGGATTCTGCCTGGGCTGTCATCTTCCCCACCACTTCGCTCTCGCTGTGGGTTTTCAGAAGGCCGACCGACACCTTGTCCTGAGACCTCCAGTCCAGCAGGTCGTCCTTCAGCTGGTAGGCGATCCCTATGCACCTCCCGTAATCTGCGAGGGCCTCGACCTCCTTCTCATCACCCCCGGCGATGATTGCACCTAGCTTGGCCGATGTCTCAAAGAGTGACGCTGTCTTCTCAGTGACGATCCTGATATACTCGTCCCAGGTGAGCTTGTAGATCTGCGGGTCGATGGTGAGTTCCGAGTACTCACCCTCCGCCATCTGCAGCGCGGCGTTGCTAACCTCTTCGGCGACCCTTCTGTCGTCGTACCTGGCGGCTATGGCCAGAATCATGGCGAAGACGAAATCCGCGCTGAGCAGGGACGCGCTGTAGCCATACTTCAGGTGGAACGGCATCTTGGCCCGTCTGATCTTCTCCTCGTCTATCACGTCGTCGTGTATGATCGATTCGGTGTGAAGCAGCTCTACGGCGACGGCGGCTCCGAGGACCGAGTCGTCCTTGCACCCCAGTGCCTCTGCCGAGGCCATGAGCATGACCGGTCTCACCCGCTTCCCACCTTCGATGACGTAGACCAGGGGGTCGTGGAACCTTGAATGGGTGTAGAGCTTCAGCTCGCGAGCAAGGGCCGAGTTCACCCGGGTAGCGTATGACTTCATGCGCGCCTCCAGGGATTCGATTGAAACGGCCCTGTCCTCTCCCATGCTAGGTCAGTCTTTCGTGGATTAGGTTTCTATATATTTTGTATGCCTAATCGGTCGGGCATGCTCCGCTACAAGGTCCACCAGTTCAAGCTGCGGGGTACACACTACCTGCTTCTTCCGAAGCTGAATTCGAAGCAGATGGGACTCTTGTCCGAGCGCTTCAAGGGAGACAGAATCCTGACAGCATCCCCGAATAGTGTAGTCGTCAGAACGAAGGAAGGGAAGCTCAACATAGATTCGGCCGGGCTCTGCTGGTCAGCCTTCGACCCGTCAGATGAGATACTGCCGACGATTCCTGGAATCCTTGATTGCGAGAAAGAGGCGGCCACGCTTCGGACGATGGAGTCTCTTTACTTCAGACGCTCCACGGGGGCGACGGAGGTCCGGTTCATGAAAAGACTCGAATCTTCCTCGAATTGGGACGCCCTGCTGTCGGCCGGGGATTGCGCCCTCTCCCCCGACGAACGTACAGCTTGCACATTCCTCCTAGGTCAGGCTGGAGGACGCTATGAATTGCTCACTGATTTCCCGGAAGACGGGTCCACGCCGAAAATCTGTGGAAGGAGGCGCTTTTTCGTCTCGACGATCGACGGTCCGACAGTCTCCACGACCCTAAGGGTCGCTGGGAAACGAAACCCAAGGAACTCTTACCTACCTCGGGACGGTGTCCTCCACTTCGTGAGTGGTGTCGAAGTCAATAGGCAGGACCTCGTCGACCTGTTCGACCGCTTGGGTGAATGGTGCTCCTTTACAATCAAGGCCGCACGAAAGCTCTAATTGACGACTACATTTGGGGCATTTCAGCCCCGGTAGTATAGGGTCCGCTCGGACGTACAGCCCGGTCAAGCATTCGGCGCCGAGAGTATGCTGGCCTTTCGAGTCGGCGACCCGGGTTCGAATCCCGGCCGGGGCAAAGAATCCAAGCTCAGGGTGTTGCGACTATCCGCCGTTTGAATTATGTATCATGCACGAATATGGTCGCTTGAACGACCCGCTCGCATTCAGACGCGACTAGATTTCTTCACAGAGGTTCGAGATAACTCGCTTGATAATTTGCATTCCCAACGTCTGCTGTCAAGCTAAGATGAAATGGCTTCAGGAAAGTTAGAACATCGGAGGACTCTAGGCCGAAGACCCAAGGGGCATTATTCTTCGCCACAACATCCATCAGTCTATCCGCCCCTGGAATGCCTGAACTCCGCTCCACAACGCTCTTTAGGACGTATGTGAACAAGAGGGTGCTTTCAGGAGCAGAATTACCTACAAAGGCTAATGTCCGGCGGACGGCCACCTCCGGGATATACTGGGTAACACCTTCCCAGACAAAGACCACAGGTTTGGAAGGATCGAAGGCTGTATCTGTTAAGACGCCTTCAAGGCTCTGTGTATCAAAGTCGATGGGGACAAAAGTTACTTTTTCAGACAACCGGCCGAAGTGTTTCTGGAGGTTCTTCCTTTTTTCGTCCTGCACTGATGGCAAGTCAACCTCAACTACTTTGACTCGCTCCAGACCGGCTAGGCGATAAGGCCGTGTATCAAACCCGGCACCCAAAATCACCAGTTGTCCCACGCCTTGCGATACGGCCATCTTGACAACATCGTCGATGAAACGCGCACGACAGATCAGGCCGCCGAAGATCCCTGGCATGATTGCATCTGTTCGTTTTATTGTGAAATTGCGCATTCTGGCGAACTTCATCAGCCCCCGGATGAGTGTTCCCACCAGGTCCTTGACCACCGGGTCGTCTACAAGTCGGGTTCCTTCAGGCTGGTACTGCTCGATCAGACGACATGTTGCTGCGCCAAGAGCAGTATTTCGGACGTTCTGTCTTGCCACGTAGATTTGACGATTTCCGTCGGATTCAAACTTTTGGCACGCTCATTGCCCACGCGAAGAGCATCCATTTGGATGCCCGAATCCACTCGAAAAGGTCCACCGAGCTTTTGACACCTACTCTTCACGGGCCTAAACGTTTTTCACATCCGTCTTCGCTTTCACATCCCTGCAAACCCGCGTTTCATCAGCCAACAACGAAGTCTTTGGTCCGGACAAGAGCGTCAGGTCTCCATATTCAAAAATGATCGAGGCCATCAAGGGCCTCGGATCGAAGGAAATAGGCAAGAGATGGTCAAAAGCGAATCGACAAGTGGAGTTGGACTCGTTCACCTTCCAGATGGACCCGCACCGGTGGAGGCCCGTCCCAATGGATTGGGTTCCTCGGATGATCGGGCCCAAGGAATGGTCGCGGATTGCCGCCGGCGTCGAACAGCGCCTGAGGGCGATCAACAAATTCCTGCTTGAGCTCTACTGCGGCAATCAGGACGTTGTCCCCAAAAGCGTCGTGTATTCCTCCGTCAACTTCAACCCCAGCCTCCAAAAGGTGAGGCCGGCCAAGGATGTCTACGCACACATCTACGGCGTCGACCTTGTGAACCTGGGCAACAGGAACTACGTTGTCCTAGAAGACAACCTACGTATCCCTTCAGGGATATCATACCAACTGAAGTGCAGGGACATAACTGAGAAAGCCCTCCCCGAGCTGAAGCGACCATACAGAGTGAGAGACTACGAAATACGCAGCACATACCTGCGTCTTTTCAAGTCCCTATGCAGCACCCGCTCGCCCACCTGCGTCATCCTTACAGATGGCAGCTTCGGCCCGGCGTTCTTCGAACATCGATACCTCTCCGACGTTCTCGGGATTCCTCTTGTCGAAGGCTCAGACTTATTCATAGGAGAGGATGGAACCGTCCGTGCCCGAACCATCGACGGGGACGTCAAGGTCGACCTCATCTACCGCAGGGTGGAGGACCTCGAGCTCTTTGTTCCTGGACTCACTGAGGCCTACCGCCAAGGCAAGGTGACCCTCGTGAACGCCATGGGCACAGGGGTCGCAGACGACAAGCTGGTGTACCTATGGGTGCCAGAGATGATACGACGCTACCTCGGCCGGGAGCCGATACTCCCCAATGCCAAGGCCTACAACCTCATGGATCCCAAGGACAGGCAGTTCGCGCTCCAGAACATCGGCAACCTGGTCTTCAAGGCCAGAGAGGGATACGGCGGACTCGGGGTGTACATCATGGAGGATCTAGACAAAGGCCATCGCAAGTCAATGTCGCAGCGGATAATCGACAAGCCATTCGCGTTCATAGCTCAGGAGCCGCTGGATTTCTCGAAGCACGTCGTTTTCGACAGAGAGTCGGGAGGATTTGAAGAGCGATACATCGACCTCCGGGTCTACGCGGTGCAGGATGGGGAGGATAGGGTGACCGTCTTTCCGGGTGGTCTTACACGAGTCGCCAGAGCCAACACAAGGATTACCAACAACTCTTCTGGAGGGTCGTGCAAGCCAACATGGGTTCTCAAGTAGGCCCGGCCGAATTCACAGGACAGTACCGTTACGAGACTGTCTACAGATACTCGGATTACGTCCTGCAAAACGACGATTTCCTGCGGGTCATACCGCATGCGGACGACCACACGTTTCTCGACAGCTATGACGTGGTGACTTCTCCACCCTCGGCATACGTGGAATTCAATGACACCTACGGCAACATCGTACGCCGCATCAAGGTAACGACCAGGCACAGGGAACTGAGCATCGTCTCGCAGGGAAGATTCAGGCTGGTGCCCTGGCGCGGACCGTACACCGACTCGCCGGTGCAGAACATGAAGTTCAGCCAAGACGTGACGGACTTTCTCTCCCCCTCACCGTTGGTGAAGCCCTATCTCTTGCGCGACCTAGCCCTGAAAGTCGCGGGGGATTCAAACAGTCTCTTGGAGACTGTAGGAAAGATAACGCAGTGGGTCCATGACAACATCAAGTACGAGAAGGGTACGACCACGGTCCTAACAGAGGCTCACCAGGTCCTTGCCAATGGCAGCGGCGTCTGCCAAGACAAGGTCCATCTGGCCTTGGGCGTCCTTCGTGCGCTGTGGATACCTTCGCGTTATGTGAGCTGCATCTTGACGGAGCAGGACGGCGACACCCATGCGTACCTTGAGTTTCTCCATCCCGCATATGGGTGGCTCCCAGCCGACCCCACGAAGGGGATATTGGTCGACGCAGGGACGAAGTACCTGAAGCTCGCCGTGGGGCGAGATTACACGGACGTCTCCCCAGTCAGCGGAACCTTCCTGTCGACTGGCACGGGTGGGTTGAGCCGGGTATATGCTTCTGCGATTAGGATAAACACATATTAGCCAAAGGGGCTAAATGACGCTGTGGCTGCCCCGAAGCCATCGGAGGATCCACGTTCGGTCGTCTTTGCCAAGGACAAGTGGTTGACGGATTCTCGGGTCTACAATCTGATTTGGATGGGGCGATGGCTGGAACGTGCGGAAAACATCTGCAGGGCATTAGACGCAGCTGCGCTACTCTCCGAGTCCAGCACTGAAAAGGCGTTCAATCAGACCTTGGAGAGGGTCGCGGCCGCGTGGGGCCTGTCCTCAAAGGACTCGCATGAAGCGCTTATGATGCTCATATGGCAGGAAACTAGCTCGTCGATCTATTCTTGTCTGAAGATGGCGAGGGAGAACGCAAGCCACGTCGGGCCCATCGAGTTGATTTCATCAATAAACGAAACCATCATGGAACTAAGTTCGCAACAGGAACAAGGCGAGAAGATGTCACGTAAGGAAGTGCAGGCACTGATAGTCAAGATACGCGACGGCCTAAAGAAGACGTTCGGCGTGATCGAGGTGGTCTGGTTCAAGAGACAGCCACTGTCAGAAGAGGAACTTATCAGGCCATATGTCCAGCAAGAGTGACTTCGTCGCCTGAATGGGTCTGTACCCATTTTTCGGTTCGAACCCCGGCCGGGGGAGTCTTGAACACGGTTTCCCATTCCTGAATATCTCCAAGGATTTGTTGAGTCTCCGAAAAAGGGCCTTCTTTGCTTAAATAGGGTCGGGGAGGCGCCAGGTCAAACATCATGCAACCTACCCAAGGAAAGTGGGCTTGGAGGTTCATCTGGGCCTCAATCATCCAGGGCATTATCGCCGTCGCCGCAACTGTTTTGATCGTAGAACCCTGGAGTTACTTCGGCATCAACTGGTACTACGCTCCCTCCAAAGTCATCGCTAGCGGTGGCGGCGGGACGTGGATGTTCACTGGCTATGTCTTGTTCCTCATCGTGGGTGTAGTCGCAATGGCAGTCACTGCCGTCTTCTACTCCTATATCGAAGGAACGATGGGCAAGGTGTACCACGGGCTGACGAACTACCTCGCGTGGGGGCACCTCGTGTTCATGAATGTCGGGGTGGCTGGTAGCATGATCCTGATGATGTGGGGTGGCTACTTGGCAGGCTGGTCGGGCGCCGCCGTTTCATCTGGGGGTCTAGGATACACGGACCTTCAGATTCATGTCACCTACCTGGGGCAGTTGGTGAACCCCATCGGAGGCCTGGTCATGTTGGCGGCCCTGGGCGCGGTCCTCGGCGGCCTTGGATTCATAATCGCAAGCAGAAAGAAGTAGGCGACCGACAAAAGCGTAAATCTGACGGATCTACATTCCCTTTCATGAAACTCGGAATTATTGGAACGGCCGAAGTCGGCTTCAATCTCGTGATGATGCTCTCCGAGCTCGGGCATCAAGTCATGTTGTGCTCCCTGACCGCCTGATTCGACCTCTCGAAGAAGTACGGCTTAGCCCCTATGAATTTCAAGGTCGTAAAGTAAGCATCACTTTCACGGACCTGTCAGGAATCATGAAAATATTGTGGGTCGGCTTATATAGACTGAAAGCTCGCCGAGCCTCGTGGATTCCGTAGTTCATTTCGAAATCCCTGCCAAGGACGTCAAGAGGGCTTCGAACTTCTACACCAAGGCATTCGGGTGGGCCTTCAACCAGTTCCCAGGCTTCGAGTACTGGAGCGTCGGGACCACGGCTTCCGACAAGAACGGCACTCCGAAGTCCCCCGGCGCCATCAATGGTGGCATGGGGAAGAAGGGAAGCATGGCACCTGAATCGGTGACGGTGACCATCAACGTCTCCGACATCGACGTAGCCCTGGCGAACATCAAGAAGCTCGGAGGGAAGCAGAGCGGGAAAAAGATGCCCGTGGGTGACATGGGCTGGTCCGCTTACTTCACAGACACCGAAGGGAACCTCGTCGGCCTCTGGCAGAACAAAGCGATGTAAACGGGGCAGGGCGGAAGCCCTCACCCCTCTTTTCTGTTTTCGACCTCTGGCATCAAATAAGTAGTAAGTTCGACGCAAAGCCTATTCTGAACCTAGAGATAGGGGGTTTCTCATGAAACCGGGGCTGTTTTCATTTGTGGTCCAGAAGCACAAGGCCACCGCCCTCCACTACGACTTCCGGCTGGAGATCGGGGAGACGATGCCATCCTGGTCTGTCCCCAAGGGCCCTACCCTCGACCCCACGATCAGAAGGCTGGCGATGCCAACTGGTCCGCACGACCTCGAATATCGACACTTCGAAGGAGTCATCGGGAAGGGAAACTATGGGGCCGGGACGGTGATGATCTGGGACGAGGGCAGGTACACCCCCGAGATTGAAGTTAGCAGAGGGGTCCGTAAGCTGATCGTTGAGAGATCCGAAGCCGAGGAGGTCGCCCACTCGAGCCTGAGGGATGGGAGCCTGAAGTTCACTCTGTTTGGCAAGAAACTCCACGGCTCCTTCGCCCTGGTGCGGACAAAGGGCCTGGGCGGCATGAAGGGAGCCTGGCTCCTCATCAAGCACAAGGACCGCTACTGCATGCCGGGGTACGACGCCAACCAGTTCGACACCTCGGCCGTTTCAAAACGGTCGCTGGCTGAAATCGCGGAAGAAGAGTAGCAGCCCGTTTCGTCTCACTGTGGCCGATACTGGAGCAATTTTTAAGCCACCCCGAGCCCAATTCCGGCCCTCCAAGATGGCCCGCTACGTACTTGTCTCAGATAGCACATTAGCCCGAAACTACAGGAGCGTCCCGCTACTTGACTTCCTGGCCAGCGCCCCCACTAGCGCCCTCCCGTCAACCTTCTACAACTTCCTGAAGGGACCGCCCCCGCCTGCCACCGACGGCAAGGCAGACTTCGCCCCCTACGCCATTAGGAAGCTGGAGGCTTCTGTCCTGAAGGAGCACCCTCGGGAGGATGTTGTGGTTGCCCACGAAGATCACATAGCGGAATTCGTCGACGACGACACAGAGCTGATCGGGGTCTCGACTATGGACCCCCTTGGCCTCGGACCCCTCACGATGTCCTACACAGTCTTCTTCAACACAGTCGCCCCCGCCTACGTCCAGAGGGAGTTCGAATGGCTCCTGGCCAAGATCAACAGGGCCCGGGCCGGGAAGAAGGCAAAGCTGGTCGTCGGCGGCCCCGGGGTCTGGGAGCTTACCGTCCACCCCCAAGAAATGGAGAGGAACAGGATTGACTACGCTTACCAGGGGGAGGCAGACGACGTAATATCGGACCTCTTCCGGTACATCCTCGAGGACGGCGGGGAGAACACCGAGTTCTTCCACGGTTACCAGACCTTCGACGAGTCCTTCCACAAGGAATGGAAGGCGAGCTCCAAGTTCATCAGCCGTTACCAATTCTCAAAGCAGTTCCCGAAGCTGGAAGACATCCCCGACATAGTCAACCCCTCTGTGAAGGGGATGGTGGAGGTGATGCGCGGTTGCGGGATCGGGTGTGATTTCTGCGAGGTCACCCTCAGGCCACTTCGCTACTACCCCCCGGATAAGGTGAGGCGGGAGCTCCAGGTGAACCTCAGGGCGGGGATGGACAACGCCTGGCTGCACAGCGACGAGATCTTCGCCTATGAGCACGGAAGGAACTTTGTCCCCAACGAGGAAGCGATCTACGACCTATTCAGAACCGTCATCGAGACGACCGGGGTGGCCCAGACCAACCCCACGCACGGCAGGATCTCGATTCCCGCCGCCTTCCCTGAGTTCGTCGGGAAGCTTTCGAGGATCATCCGCGCCGGGCCTAACAATTGGATCGGACTGCAGGTGGGGATCGAGACAGGGAGCGACAGGCTGGCCTTGGAACACATGCCTAACAAGACCCTGCCGCTGAGGGTGGGCCCCGACGGCCACTGGGCGGACATAGTATGGCAGGGGACCTACGTCATGAACAAGAACTACTGGCGCCCCGCCTTTACAGTGCAGGTAGGCCAGGCCGGAGAGACCCCCGAAGACAACTGGGAGACCGTCGCTCTGATCAACCGGCTGAGCAACTCGACGACCGACAATGGTAGGCCCTTCGAATTCACTGTGACCCCCATGCAGAACGTCCCCCTCGGGCATCTGAAGAGCAGGGACTTCTCTTCGTTGAAGTTAGACAAGTCTCAGCTGGCCGTCTACTATGCCTCCTACAAGCACCTCCTGAAGATCGCCACTCGAGATGCCACCAAGGCCTCGCGGGAGGAGAATCCAATCACCAAATACGTGACAGGAGGGATGATGGCAATAGGCGCCTGGGCTATGTTCCGTTTAGTGAAGAACCGGTGCAGGAGGAATGGGCTCGACCTTGATAAGGCCGCAACTTACGGCCTTGAGAGGAAGCCCCAGCAGGCGCCAACCCTCACAGCTTGATTTGAGACCTTACAATCTTCTACGTACTCCCAACGGTTTTGAGGGCTGAATATTCCGCTTTCCAAAGGCCACGAGAGAATAATCTCTGCCCTCGAATCGCCTCGTAGAGCATAGCACTCTCATTTTTTCTCCCGAGAACATCTAAGTATGATAAGACAGGCGCGCTGAATCTGATGCTAATTCTCGAATTCCTGGTCATACTCTTCCTCTTCTCGATTTTCGCAGGGATCTTCGGTTCGATGCTCGGCCTAGGGGGCGGGGTGGTAGTGATCCCTGTCCTTACCCTGCTATTCGGCGTCGACATACATTTCGCCATCGGGGCCAGCATCGTCGCCATAATCGGGACTTCGAGCGGGGCGGCCTCGACCTACATCAAGGACAAAGTGACGAACCTGCGCGTCGGCATGTTCCTGGAGTTAGCGAGCGCCAGCGGGGCCATAGTCGGGGCGGCCATCGCAGCCTACGTGAACTCCGTAGCCCTGGAGCTAATCTTCGGGGTTATTCTGCTCTTCACTCTCATCCCGACCCTGATGAAGATCGGTGAGGACATACCAAAGTCCCCGGAGCTGAATGGGCTCTCGAAGCGACTCGGCCTGCACGGCTCGTACACCGAAACCGACGGCAGGGTGATCGATTACAACGCCACCAGGCCGGTAGCGGGCCTTACGGGGACCGCCGCGGCGGGCGTGGTCTCTGGGTTCCTGGGCGTAGGGGGTGGCGCCTTCAAGGTCCTGTCGATGGACCTGGCGATGAAGCTCCCTCTCAAAGTGTCTACGACGACATCAAATTTCATGATAGGAGTGACGGCCGCGGCGAGCGCCGGCATCTACTTCGCAAGGGGGGACGTCAACCCTCTGATCGTGGCACCCGTGGCCCTCGGAATTCTCCTAGGGGCGGCCATTGGTGCCAGGCTGCTGCTGAAAACCCGCAATCCGACCATCAGGAAAGCGTTCTCGGTGGTGCTCGCGCTGACCGCCCTGGAGATGATCCTTAGCGCAATGGGGGTGCAGGTTTGAACCTCCGCGACCCCGAGTCGATGAGCGTGGTTATCGGGACCCTGCTGAGGTACGGGGTTGTACTTTCGGCCATTATCGTCATCGCAGGGACCATCAGACTTGCCACCGCCAGCGGACTCTCAGACACCAACGGCCTGTTCGCCTATAGCGCCGATACGATCCCACATGGAACGTTCAGCCTGAGCGTTTCAGGATTCTTCAACGGTCTCGCCGCCTTGGACCCCTACTCCCTGATCGAGCTCGGAGTGATGGTATTGATTGCGACCCCGGTCGCCAGGGTCACTGCCTCTGTCCTACTGTTCGCCGCGGAGCGTGACCGAATCTACGTCGTGATCACCGCGGTCGTCCTGGGGCTGCTGCTGTTCAGCATGCTCGCGACGCCGTTCATCCCGGTGTTCCACGGATAGCCGACTTCATCCGTCAAATGTATTTTAGTTCCTAATGACCAACGCGCTTCCTTGAAGGCACGCGTCGTCTTCTTCGACCTCGGCGGGACATTGCTGGTGATGAGGCGCGACAGGATATTCCGAAGGGTCCTGAACGAAGAGGGTCTAGACGCGAGCCTCGACATGATCCATTCGACGTACCTCGGCCTAGAGTCCTGGTGGCTTTCGGACTACGGATACAAAGTCATGAGCCCCGAAGATACAACGGAGGCGTATCGCCACTTCGATGAGAAGGTCTTCCAGTCCCTCTTCCCCGACAGGGGGGCGCCAGAAGCACTAAGGGTCTCCAGACTGGTCAGGAAGAGATGGCCCGAGCTCGAGAAGGAGATACCTCTTGCCCTCTACCCAGACGTCGAGCCCACCCTGTCAATGCTCTCCCGCGACGGCATAGCCATGGGTTTGATCTCCAACGCCCCGGCAGACACAGATCGGGTCGTCCAGGCACTGGGGCTCTCGAAGTATCTGAGCACCATCGTGATTTCTGGGGCCGTCGGGTACACCAAACCGAACCCAGAAATTTTCAGGATCGCCTTGCGGCAGGCCTCCTACGATGCAGACCAAGCAGCCCACGTCGGGGACCTGTTCGAGGCTGACATAGTGGGCGCCAGGAATGCCGGGGTCAAAGGGATACTTATCGACCGGGATGGCTCCCACGAGGGTCTCGACTGCCCGAGGGTCAGGGCACTGACGGACATCTTCCCGCTCCTGAACTGAGACTCAGCCCGCTCTGGTTGCCGGATGATAGGATGCGCAGATCATCCCGTAGTACGTCGGGACCTGATAGGACACCAGCTCCCCCTTCATGGGAACCACCGACAGCACGCCAAGGAGCATCGCCATCTGCCAGAGGCTGTCCGGTCTGGCTCCATCCACGAATCCGGGCTCCATCGACATGATTTCATCTAGCCTGTCTCCGCGGATAGCCTCCACCACTTTCCTGTCGTATTCGGCCGCTCTGTTGTCGAAGCCATAGAGCCCGCCCTGCTTGTGCCGGTGCGCCTGGTCGGCGCTCGCGACAAAGGCGACCCTCTTCTTTTCATCTTGGGCCATCTCTCCCACGATCCTCCCGAACTCCGCGTTCGGTCCTAGTGGTATCTCTCTAGACGGTGTCACAATCACGACCCTGCTCTTCAGACGGCTCTCTCTCAGAAGAAACCAGAGAGGAATCATCGTCCCCCAGTCCATGGCAAGATCGGAGAGCGGCCCTTCGAAAACCCCGTAATTTGCCGCGACGACTGGGAGCCCTGTTTTCTCGGCCGAGTCTGCAATCTTTCTGGCGAACTCCGGGTCGCACTTCGCGCGCATCCTAATCTCTCTCCCACCTTCCACAACCTTCCCCGAGGAGAACTCTGAGGTGACCACCCCGATGTGCTTGTTCAGCCTCAGGTTGTGCGGGCTGGCCAGCACTATGGTGTCCGGCTTCGCCGCCTTCATCGCCGCGGCGAGCACCCTCATTCCCCTCCTCGTGGGAGAGAAGAGTTTCAGCTTCTTGCCTGCAAGGGCGGGTACCACCTCCCCGCCGTGGGGGGCTATGCATGCGTAGACCAGGGGCATGGTTCCGTGAGGGGACTAGGGCCGATTCAAAAGTTCTTGTCGAGGTAGTGCATTATGCCCATGGCGGAGGTCCTCACTGAGACCTTAGCATAGATGGGGAGGTCATCGGTGCCAGCGTCCTTTGCCACCTCTCCCTCCATGACCTCGGACACCTCATCGAGGGACATCTTGTTCTTCCACATCGATTTGACCTGCTCAACCCATTGCGGTACCAGCTCAGCTGTCCTATCGAAGACCCATTCGACGTCTTTCCTGACGCCGAAGTGCGGGACGAGGAGCTCGGTTGGCTTCATCTGTCTAATCATGCCTATGGTCGCCACAAGTTCCGTCGGGTTGAAGCTGGGCGGGGGAGTGGTAGGGATCAGCGCCTTTGACCCGGGATAGACGATCCCGATGGCGTCGGCGGTGAGCATGGCCTTTGTCTGGTCAAGTAGGATCGAGATCTGGTGGGGGGCGTGCCCAGGAGTGTGCATCATCGTCATGCTGAGACCGTCTCCCAGATCGAGGTGGGCCTCTTTGCCTACTGCCGTGATCCTCTCGGCGGGTATCGGTTCTGGGTTCCCATAGAGCCCCATGATCATCTCTCCGAATACCTTGGTCGAACTTTCAATGAGCCTGGTCGGGTCGATGAGGTGGGGGACACCGCGCTCATGCGCCATCACTTCGGCGTTCGGCATCTCCTTGATGAGCCTCCCCGCCGCTCCCCCGTGGTCGAGGTGCACGTGGGTCGGGATGAGGTACCGCACGTCAGATGGCATCACTCCTGCCTCCGCCAGTCCTTTGAGGACACTTTCGTAGGAAGTTGCGTACCCGCAGTCGACAAGAGCAGGCTTCGGTCCCTTCACCAGGTATGCCCCCACAGTCCCCGGTTGACCAAGCGCGTAGGTGTCAAGCATGTAGACTCGTTCAGAGACCCTGGTAGCGTACACGGCCGAGCTCCTAGGCCGGACCCTTCGGGTTCCCGAACTCGAAGGCGAGCATCGCCAGGGACGCCGCGCCGAACTTCAGCACGTCCTCGTCCACCTTGAACTTCGAGCTGTGGTTCGGATAGACGCACCCCTTGGCGGGGTTGCGGCTCCCGAGGAAGTAGAAAGTCCCAGGCGCCTTCTGGAGGAACCTCGAGAAATCCTCTCCCCCGAGCATCGCCTCAACCTTTTGGACCCGAGTACCGGGTATCTTCTTGAGCACCCTGGCAGCAGCATCAGTAACCTCAGGGTCGTTTACCGTCACAGGGTAGGCGTCCTTCTCGAACTCTATTTCTGCCGCGGCTCCGAACGACCTGCACACCCCCTTCACGACCTCCTCGACCTTCGTCTTCGCACGCTTTCTTGTCCTTTCGTCCAGGGTCCGAATGGTCCCCTGAAGGTGCGCTTCGTCGGGGATGATGTTCTCCTTGGTCCCCGAGTGGACTGCTCCTACGGTAATGACGAACGGGCGCATAGGATCGATCATCCTGGACGACACCCCCTGAAGCGCTAGGATGACGTGAGCCGCCACGTAGATCGGGTCGACCGTCTCGTGGGGGGCCGACCCGTGCCCGCCCTTCCCGATAATCCTTAGCTTGAACGTGTCAGGCGCAGCTGCGACTGCCCCGCCCCTGACCCCGAACACCCCTGACTTCCTGTTCGCCTCTATGTGCAGCCCGAAGACGAAGTCAACCTTCGGGTCCTTCATCGCGCCGTCTTCGATCATCGGCAGCGCTCCTCCCCTACCTCCATGCTCCTCCGCCGGCTGGAAGAGGAACTTCACGGTGCCTCGAAGCACTCCCTTGTTCTCCGAAAGAATCCTCGCCGCCCCGAGGAGCATGGCGACGTGGGTATCATGGCCGCACGCGTGCATCACACCGTTGACCTTCGACCTGAACTCCACGTCGGACCCCTCCTGGACTGGTAGGCCGTCCATGTCCGCCCTCAGCGCGACCACCTTCCCTGGGCTTCCCCCCTTCAGGATCCCCACGACCCCCGTCCCACCCACCCCACTCCTCACCTCGACGCCGAGGGACTCGAGCCTCTTGGCGATCAGCCTGGCGGTCGCCTCCTCGTGGTAGGCGAGTTCGGGGTGCTGGTGCAGAGTCCTCCTCGTCCTTATGATTTCAGGCTCGACTCGCTTAGATTCCGCGAGGAAGTCCAATGGAGGTGCCGAAGGTCACGACGATAAAAAGCTCACAATGAGAGCACGGGAAGCACCGTGGTTCCAGGCTCACACTTTTAGGATGACGCGCAAGGGTACCTGCTGATGTCGCTTTCAAACGCCTCAAAAGCCGGCGTTGCCATTTTCGTCGGAGCAGCCCAGTTCAGCCTCAGCCTGATAGTCGCAGAAATCCTGTATTCAACCAGCGGCCCTCTCTATACATCAGGGTCCGGAAACACCACTGGCTACATCTACAGCGTCGCAAACAACTACGTCAGCGACCTGGGCGCAAACTGCCGCACGACCTGCACATCGGTGCCTTCCGCCTGCCTTTTCGACGCTTCCATCGCGATTCTAGGCCTCATGATACTTGTCGGAGCCTACTTCCTCCATAGGGCCTACCATTGGAAGCCTGCAACGATCATGATCGCCCTCGCAGGAGTCGGCGCCCTGGGGGTCGGCCTCTTCCCCGAGACGACGGGGATCTGGCACAGCATCTTCTCGCTGATAGTATTCCTGTTCGCAGGACTCGCAGCACTGACCACGGCCAGGTTCCAGAGGAAACCGATGTTCTACTTCTCCATCATCCTGGGTCTCCTCACACTCGTCGCGCTGGTGCTCTACATCGGCGGAGAGTATCTCGGTCTCGGTCCCGGGGGAATGGAACGGATTGTGGTCTATCCAGTCCTGGTCTGGTCGATCGGCTTCGGGGGTCACATGATGGCAGTGGACGGGACCCCCAAGGCCTAGCACCGTGATTAACGAATCGCGAACACGCACCGACAACTCCGAGAAAGTGGCCAGAGTCAGGAAGGGGACCACGAAGATCCTGCTAGTGGATTTCTTGGTGGCAATGGGAGTGATGACATTCGGTCTGCTTTACGCTAAAATCAGTCCAATCTACCTCGTGCTCCTATCAAGCATAACATTCGTCCTTTTCTTCATCGTTAGCATCCTGCTTGTAGATTCAGATCGATACGTTGCAAAGGGGAGGCGGATTCCTCCTATCTCCGCTGCGATGACCTGACCGCTTCGTAGTGAAGCACGAGTTCCCCGTACTTGAGCGCCTTGACCCGACAGGAGCTTCAGAGTTTGTTGCCTTATCATGGAACCCCAGTACAGCTTCCCCCGTCCGAGGACGACCGGCATCACCAAGAACCAATAGTCGTCGACCAGGCCCCGCTGGATGAACTCCTGGGTGACGGAGGGGCCCGCGTCTACGATGATATCCTGGCCAGGCTCCTTCTTCAAGCGAGCGACGATGCGAGCGAGGTCGCCTTTCATGATCCTGGAGTTCTTCCACTCTGCCCTAGTCAGGCTGTGGGAGAGAGCTATCTTCTGACAGCGCTCGATGAACCTCGAAAAATCGAACAGGAACTTTGGATCTGACGGCTTCCTCGCCGATAGCGAATGGTACGCAACATGATCTTCGTAGGACCGTCTTCCATAGATTATGGTGTCCACCGAGTCATACCTGTCGATCCACATGCTCTTCCACATCTGGTCCGGCTCATCGGGGGCATAGTCAGATCCCGGGTACTTTGGAAATTCTGCGTATCCGTCGAGTGTCATGTACAGGTTGACGGTGATCTTGCGCGGCAAGTCTAGCCCCCGATATTCGTGGTCCTCGTAAGACGATAAACTCTTCGCCCGAGTCGGGTAGTATTGCATGCGGGGGGTGGGATTCGAACCCACGAACCCCTAAGGGATAGGATCTCTCGGCTTTTGACGCTTAAGTCCTACCTGGTTGACCTGGCTTCAGTACCCCCGCGAGGCCCGAGTCCCCAAATTCCGTTATTAACATTCGAGGCGCCTACGAGACAGAATTCAGTAGTGCCCTCAGGCCCTTAGTGTTGGCCACATCCTTCGCCTCAAGCCAAGCCCTCCTTGCGAGCAAGACCCCGTAACCTAAGTTATCCAGCTCGCTCACGGAATGGGCGTCCGAGTCGATGACTATGGGTACTCCCTCCTCCATCGCCCTCTTGGCCCAGACCTCGTCGAGGTCCAGCCTTTCAGGCTGTCCGTCTATCTCCAGCATCTTGCCGTTCTCTTTCGCTGTCCGTATCACCCTGGCCAGATCGATGGGGTTCCCTTCCCTCCTTCCGATGAGTCTGTTCGTCGGGTGGCACATGAAGTTGACAGACGGGTGCGACAGGGCCCTTACCGCCCTTTCTGTGAGCTTTTCCGCATCCTGCTTGAAGTTCTGATGGAGCGACGCCCCCACCAGGTCGAACTCGTCGAGGAACTTCTTCTCAAAGTCCAGGGAACCGTCGCTCTTGATCTCGACCTCGACCGCCTTCAGTATCCTGAACGGGGATAGCTCGTCGTTCAGCTTGTCGATCTCCTTCCACTCCCTCCTGAACCTCTCCTCCGACAGCCCGTTGGCCACCCTGACAGACACCGAATGGTCCGTGACCGCGATATACTGGTGCCCTCTCTCCTTCGCCCCCTTCGCCATCTCCTGCAGAGACGCAGACCCGTCGCTGTAGGTCGTGTGCATCTGCAGGTCTCCTTTGATGTCATCCGACTCTATCAGGTGGGGGAGCTTCCCTTCCCTTGCGGCCTCTACCTCTCCCATGTTCTCCCTCAGCTCCGGCGGGATGTAGGCAAGTCCCAGCTTCCTGTACACTCCCCCCTCAGACTCACCGGCGAGCCGCTTCCCCGCCTTGTTGAAGAGCCCGTACTCATTGAGCTTCCACCCCTTCTCGATGGCGAGGTTCCTGAGCGCTATGTTGTGGTCCTTCGACCCAGTGAAGTAGACAAGAGCCGCTCCGTACTCTTCTTTCGAGAAGAGCCTCACGTCCACCTGCACCCCTTCCTTCAGTTTGACGCTCGTCCTCCTTGGCCCGCTCTCGAGCACCTGGGCGACCCCCGGGCACCCCGTGATCGCGTCGACGACCCTCTTGTCCATCGAAAGGAAGTCGAGATCACCGACCGTGCTCTTCCCTCTCCTCAGGCTCCCCGCCATCCCCACCTGGATGCCCAGGGCCGCGAAGTATGCCGCGAGGGTCTGGTAGGTCCCCTCCGCCTCCGGGAGTAGCATCCGCTTTTCGAAGCTCTGCAGCTTCTGTATCCCGACCCGGAACTCCTCCCTCACCGTCGGCCCGAACTCGGAGTCGAGCCTCCCTTCGTCGAGGGCCTTCTTCAGTCCCTCCACGCTGGCGATTCCAAGCTCATGCGAAAGGTGGAATGCCGTCCTCGGCCCCACCCCCTGCACCTTCATCAGCAACGGCACCCCCGCGGGGGTCCTCTGGCTCAGCCGCTCAAGTAGCCCGAGCTTCCCGGTGCTCAGGTACTCATCGATCTTCCTCGCAATCCCTTCCCCCACATATTTGATCTCCTCGAGCTTCCCCTCCCTCCAGACATTCTCGACGTCCTCGTCCAGGTTCCGGACGCTTGTCGCGGCGCGGCGGTAGGCGATCACCTTGAACCTGTCCTCCCCGTTCGCCTCCACGAGCTCTCCGAGCCTGTCGAGGAGCTCCGCGACCTCGTTGTTCTTCAAAGCGGCAATTTCATGTGAAAAGACTTTTTAAAAGCAGTCTGGCGCGTCGTTTCGACTTGGCTGTATTTCAGAAGGCCTTCGTTCTCATGAAGGTGATCCCTGGCCACGAGGAAGAGGTGGTTGACAACCTGATGAAGATTCCCGAGATCAGGGAGGTCCACATCGTCCCCGGGAACTGGGACATCCTTGCGGTCATCAGCTCCAAGAAAGAGGTGGCCATAGGGAGCGATGAGAAGGTCTACAGGCTTGTCCTGGAGAAGATCGAGAAGATAAAACACGTGGCGGACACCAACACAATGGTGTCGCAGTTCTCAAAAGAGAAGTAGCTACTTCCACCAGCCGAATTCCTTCGGGGTGTCCGTTATTGCGACTCCGTTCCTTCCATCTATCAGGACATCGTCCTCTATCCTGACCCCCAATTTCCCTCTGATGTAGGCTCCCGGCTCGATGGTGAAACACATGCCAGAGTCCAGCTTCTCTCTTCCTCCCTCCACTATGTAGGGGGCCTCGTGGATCTCGAGCCCGAGCCCGTGCCCCGTCCTGTGGGTGAAGTACTTCCCCAGACTCGCCTCTATGAGGACGTCCCTGGCCGCTGCGTCCACCGTGCCGACCCTTGCCCCTTTCGCCGTCTCCGCAATCCCCGCCTGATTCGCTTCAAGGACCTTCGAGTATACCCTCTCGACCTCCTGGGACTGGCCGATGCAGAACGCCCTTGTGATGTCGGCGTAGTACCCCTCGAACGCCGCCCCGACGTCGATGATGATGCTCTCCCCTCTCCCGATCTTTCTCTCCGACGGGAGGCTGTGTGGGTCGGCGCACCTGGGGCCTGACTGGACGAGCATGTCGTCGACGTGGCTCGCACCCTTGGCGTAGATCTCCTCCGTTGCCGCCTTTGAAACAGCGACCTCCGTCATCCCTTCCTTTACGATGCCTGGGAACTCCTTGAATGCCCCGCTGAGTATGCTCGCCGCCTTCTTCAGCAGCCTCATCTCCTTCTCGTCCTTGATCTCCCTCAGTCCCTGCAGAACCGGTTCCGCGTCCCCGAGCTTCGGCGAGGCCTCCTTCATCAGCCTGTCGAGGTAAAGATACGGGGTCCTCCCCTCCACCCCCCACTTACCACGCATTCCGACGCCCTTGGCCGCCTTCGATATCGCCCCGGCCGAGCCTTCGGAGTCGGTCCAAGGGTGCACCTCCACAGACAGCGGACCGTCGACGTACGGCCCCGATTCGAAAAACGGAGCCACCAGGTGCGGCCCCCCCGCCGTCGGGATCAGCAGCATGAACGGCCTCTCAAGCAGAAGGGAGTTGACCCCGGTGAAATACGCCATGTTCGGCCCAGGGACCACCACGGTCCCCCGTAGCCCCTTCTCTTGGAGCGCCTCCCTGAGCCTCTCGACCCTCTTCGCGTAGATGGTGTCTCCTTTCATTCTCGCCATTGGCATTTGATTACACCGTTAATATGTAGTCTTCTCGGAGGCGGCCCGATTTGGGCCTGAAGGAGACCTTCGTCCTTCCACTTGCGAGACGGTGGATAGCAGGTGTCGCCATGGACACAGCTTTGGAGGATGCGAAGAAGGCGAACTCCAAAGGCATCGGGGTCGTCGTGAACTTCCTTGGTGAGGAGATCAAGGACCCCGCGGAGGCCGACGCACACACAAACGAGTACCTCAAACTTCAGCAGGCCCTCGCCGACGGTGAGATCAACGGCTTCGTCTCGGTCAAGCTTACCCAGCTCGGGATGGGCGCAGACGACCATGGGATGCGCGCCCGGGTGGAAAGGATCGCTGACAACGCTGATCACCTCAAGCAGCTGCTCTGGATAGACATGGAAGGATCTGCATTCACCGAAGCGACGATCGATACGTACCTCCAGCTTCACGAGAAGCACCCGACCACGGGCGTGGCCCTCCAGGCCTATGCACGGAGGAGCGAGTCTGACTTGAAGAAGATCCTCGACGCCGGGGGGACGGTGAGGCTGGTCAAGGGGGCCTACAGAGAGAGCCAGGACTTCGTCTATCCGAGTAGAGATGAAGTAAGGGAGAACTTCGCCAAGCTCCTCGAACTCCTCTTTCAAAGGGGCCAGAATTTCGCCGTGGGGACCCACGACTCGGTGCTCATCGACAAGACGAAGTCCCTCGCCGAATCCAGGAAGGTCAGCTTCCGCTTCGAGCTGCTAAAGGGGATAAGGGACGAGCTGAAGGTCGAACTTGTGAAGTCAGGGTACGCCGTCTCGGAGTACCTGCCGTACGGTGACCGTTGGTACGCATACTCGAAGAGAAGGATATCCGAGCACCCGAGCAACATCTGGCTCCTCCTAAGGTCGCTGGTCTGACCTCACATGGCGGGTAGCCGGCGTTGATTACCGGCTCAACTGGAATAGACCCCGCTCGCAAAATACTCACCAAGGAATGAAACGTCCAAGGTCTAAAGACAATGCCCGAATATCAACCAGGACAAGTCTGGGGAGCCCTCCGCAAGGCTTGGAAGGGGTACCGGATCGCAAAGGTCCAGGGCGACAATGCCCGGATGAAGGAATATGCGACCCGTATCAGGACGCTTCAGGGCCAGCTCGGAGTCCCACAGGCAAGCTTTCCGAACGTAGGACTGTAGAGGAGCTCCGCTCCTCTTTCCCTTTTTAGTCGGAACCGACGAACTCTCTTTCTATCTCTTCGAGGATGTCCCCGACTACCTGCTTTTGCAGGCCGAGTGAAGCGCTGATTCCACCTACGCCGTCTCCCTGCTCCTTCATCAGGTACCTCAGGACCTTCCTCCTGTCGTCGCTCGGAAGCGACGTGGTTATCCTCGCAGCCTCTCTCAGGGCGAGGCTCCTGAGGTAAAGCAAGACCGCTCGCTCCTCTTCCATCTCCTTCAGCTTCTTGTCCACCTCGGCGACTACGCGGGTCAGAGGCCTTATTCTGGAAGCACCTTCAGGGTACCTCAGGGCCTCGTTGACGTTGGCGGCCATCTGCGCCCGATCTTCGCTTTCGTGTACCCCTGGAACCGCTCCGAATGAGAACATTCGGGCCCTGAACAGGTTGGGCGCGAGGTCGATGGTGACAGAGAAGCTCTTCTTCAGCATGTACTCCTTCCTGGGAGGCCCTCTCGGGCTGTCTTGGGCGATGGTGCTCACGAGCCCCGCGACCTCCATGGTGTCCAGATGCTTGGCAACGAGCTGTTGGCTTAGCCCGAGCTCCTTCGAAAGCGCGAGTTGATAGTTCGGCTCATCGCTGAGTCTGGCGATGATCTTCCTCCGGATTGGGTTCTCGACTGTCCCCAGGACAGCATCAAGCTCAGATTGGCTCATTGGTTATCTCCAGATGGTTGTATACGAGCTGTTCGCTCTATAAATAGATTCTCGGGGTGGTCTGCCGATGAAGCAGGCCGAATCGGGCCAAGAACATGGGATCTATTCAGAAGCTCTCATATTCATTTTAAGAACGCCGCTGGAGTATCTCCTCTGATGGCCCCGACCAAGACAATCCTCGCCGAGCATGCGGCCGTAGCAAGCGAGCAGCCTCTGGCCACCATGGCAGGATACGACATCCTCCGCGCTGGGGGCAACGCCTTCGACGCCGCCACAGCTGTCAGCTTCGCGCTTTCTGTGGTGTTCCACCCTGCGGGAGGGATTGGCGGGGACTTCTTCGGCATGTTCTACGAGTCCAAGTCGGGGAAGGTATCCTGCTTGAACGGGAGCGGCTGGTCCCCGACGGGGCTCACGGCAGAACTCGTGAGGTCCATGACAGGCGGCCGCATGCCCACTTTTGGTCCTCTGACCTGCGTCGTCCCGGGCCTCGTCGGCGGAGTGTGGGAGATGCACAGGAAGCTCGGACGTTCCGAGTTCAAGGGACTCCTCAGGCCTTCGATTGACCTCGCTGCAAGGGGGTTTCCGGCGGGCGAAGGAATCTGCAGGTCCGTGGCGGGGGCATACGGTGCCCTCACGCCCGACGCCCTCCGCATCTTCGCGCCTTCTGGCAAGCCTCCGAAACTAGGCGAATGGTTACGCCAGGAAGCACTGGGTAGGGTGATATCCGAGGTCGCGGACCGGGGGCCCGAAGGGTTCTATTCCGGTCAGGCTGCCGAGGAGATTTCTGCCGCTCTCGAATCGCTCGGCATACATTGCCGACTCGAAGACTTTTCTGATTCCAAGCCAGAATGGGTCGAGCCTCTTAGGCTCGAATACAACGGCACCACTGTTTACGAGGTTCCTCCAAACAGCATGGGCGCCACGAGCCTGCTCATACTCAAGCTCCTTGCGGGTGCCGGACTTCCGAAGGTCGGCCAGCTCTCGAAAGAAAGAATCGAGCTAACCATGAAGGCGGTGCTTCCTGCCTATGCTCGCCGTGACCAAATGCTCGGGGACCCAAGGTTCGGACCTATTGACGTGAAATCTTTCCTCTCGACGGACATCGGAGGCCTGGAGGGATCGGGACCCGTCAGGACGGGGGACACGACCGCCTTCTCGGTGGTCGACTCCGAGGGGAACATCGTCTCCGGGATTCAGAGCCTCTTCCAGCACTTCGGTTCTCGCGTCTTCGTCCCTGAGTGCGGCATCTTCCTGAATAGCAGAGCTTCGGGGTTCAGCATGTCTGGCCCCAACAAGGTCGAGCCTCACAAGCGACCTCTGCACACACTGTCTTCGATGATTCTCGAAAGGGGTGGCAGACCGTACCTGTCCATAGGCACCAGCGGGGGCGACTACAGGCCTATGCAGCACGCCCTCTTCGTGACGAACGCCGTCGACTATTCCATGCCCGCGGAGCAGAATGTCGGTCACCCTCGTTTCCTCTGGGGAGGAGGGAAGACGATCTTGGTCGAGGAAGGATACGGGATTCCTCGAGGGGGATACAGCATCGAGAAACTGCCCATGCCCGGGAAAACAGGAGTCTGCCAGGCTATCGAAATGTCAGGACGCTACAGGAAGGCGGTGTGCGACGTCCGAGGGGATGGCATGCCGTCAGGATACTAGGAAAAATTGAGTTCAGTCAATGGCCAAGAAAGGCCTTCAGATGCTGGTCAACGCGAATTCGTAACGGCAGGCCCTCTGGCCCTGTAGCCCCCGGAGTCGAACCCGAAAACACCCACGAGGATGCTTACGATGAGAAGCGAGCCGATGAAAGGCAGAAGGGAAGAAATACGCCTAGGTCTTAATTACCGGTCTAGGTTCGGGCAGGAATAGCTGGGCTCTTTGTGATTGAGACCAAAAACCTGACGAGGAAGTTCGGCGATGTTACTGCAGTCGACGACGTGACTTTCCGAGTTGAGGAGGGCGAAGTCTTCGGCTTCCTTGGACCGAACGGAGCGGGAAAGACCACCACGGTGAGGATGCTCTCCTGCCTGATATCAAAGACCAGCGGGGAAGCAAATGTGGGCGGCTACGACGTAGGCAAAGAGGCTGATGCGCTCAAGATAAGGAAGCTAATCGGGCTCGTCCCCGACAACGTGGGCCTCTACGAGAGCCTCAGCGCCTACGACAACCTGGACTTTTACGGGAAGCTCTACGACTGCACGGCGACGCAGAGGAAGAAGAACATCCAAAGGTTCCTCACGATGCTCGGATTATGGGAGAAGAAGGACGTCGCGGCAGGCACCTTCTCCAAGGGGATGAAGCAGAAGCTCGCAATCGCGCGCTCTCTCATCCACGATCCGGAGATACTATTCATGGACGAGCCGACGGCTAATCTCGATCCGGAATCGTCGAAGACAGTCAGGGACTTCATTCTCGAGCTAAAGAAGGAGAAGAAGACGATCTTCCTGAACACCCACAACCTGGACGAGGCCCAGAGGATCTGCGACAGGATTGCGATACTCAACACCAAGCTGATGGCGGTCGGCACCCCCACCGAGCTCGAGCGGTTGGTGAGCGGTAGGAAGACTGTAATCCAACTCGAGCAGACCAACGACGTTATCCTTGCCGCTGTGAGGAAGCTGCCGATCGGGAACTTGGTCGTCGTCGGCAACAGACTGACCATCGATGTGAAAGACCCCGAGAAGGAGAATGCAGCTATCGTGGACGCGATAGTCCGGGCTGGAGGCCACCTTCAATCCGTCACCATAGTCGGCTCCACCTTGGAGGACGCCTACCTGAAGCTGGTGAGGGAAGCCCAATGAGACTCTCGAAGTCGTGGATTATCGCTTCGAAGGACTTCAAGACGTACAGGAAGAAGAGGAACATAATCTACTCTCTGGTGGTGACCCCGCTGATCGTCGCCATCCTCATCCCTACCGTGATCAACTTTGCAGGTCACAAGAACGGCGCGAACGGAATTCCGGCTTCGGAGCTCATGGTACTTCTTCCCGCTTTTCTCTTCTTCTTCGTGATCCTTGCGGCCTATATCCCGACGCCCATCGCATCCTACACCATTGTGGGCGAGAAGGTCGAGAAGAGCTTGGAGCCACTATTGGCAACTCCAACGACGGACGGCGAGATCCTTCTTGGAAAAGGGATCGCCGCGTTCCTCCCGCCCTTGATAGCAGTCTTGGGAGGGGCGACTGTCTTCATGACTTACATGGATGTTACGACTCACAGTACGCTGGGTTACTACTACTTCCCCAATTGGGACGCAGTCACCCCACTCCTCACCCTGGTCCCCCTAGCAGCTCTGCTGAGCGTCCAGGTGAACGTGATCGTCTCATCTAGGATAAGCGACGTCCGGTCCGGTCAACAGATTGGAGTTCTTACGATCCTGCCCTTCGCCGGGCTTTACGTAGCCGGAGAGCTGGACATCATCGACCTCGGCTCGACGTCCGCCTACTTGATAATCTTGGGCGCCCTCCTTGTGGTAGACGTGCTCCTCTTCTTCGTCTCAAGGACGACATTCCGCAGAGAGGAGATCCTTACGAAGTGGAGGTGAAGAGACGCGGTGCCGAGTGCAGGTCCGCTTCCCGAAGGGAAGAGACAGGAACTCATTGTCGGGGCTGTCACTGACGTGCGGATTGCGATCAACGGGGATTTGGTCGAAATTGAACTAATACCCGCCCAAGAAAACACGAGTCGGATCTGGTTCAAACTCTTCAGACCGTGATTCGGTGTTCCCATGAGGCTCTACCCGAAGGTTCGGGCGGCAGGCACGGGGCGACCTATCCGGACATGCCGTGGGAGCCGAAGGAGTCATTCAGGGCAGTCGCAGAATTCTACGCCCGCCATTAGATAGCAAAACGCGGGCCCGGTGCGATTTGAACGCACGACCTCTGCGAGCTCAAGGCTCACTACAGCTGTCTTCAGACGGATAGGAGGCTCGACCTCGTTGAGTCTGCCGCGCTGTCCGTACTGCGCTACGGGCCCAAGCGGGAGCCGCAAAGAACCGGAATATTACCTGTTCCTACTCCAGCAGGTCGAACTCGATTTCGAGCTCCCTCTTCGAGTTCCTGTATCTCGGCTTTCCCAGGCGGATCTTCCCCACCTGGAGGGTGTTCTCCACATGCCTCTCGTTGCAGCAGTTGATGTTCCAGTCCGGTATCCTGACCATCTTGAGCCTAGCTGCACCGGGGGGCAATGGGAACAGGTCGTAGATCGCGTTCCCAAAGTGCCCCTCAGCCTCCTCCTTCTCCATCTCGAACTCCAGCACCTCGGACCCCTCCGCAATCTTGTCGTTGGCCGCCTTCTCGACACTTGCCATCTCTTCGTCTGTGGGTTTCCTCTCGAGCTGGACCGTCAGCCTCCCGTGGGGCCCGGAAACATAGACCGAAGCAGTCTTCTTCCCCCCTAGGACCCTCTCCTCCGCCCCCTTGACGATGTGCAGTGCCGTATGTGTCCTGGTCTCTTCTGAGCTCATCTACAGCCTCGTCACGATCTTGTAGAAATCGGACATCTTCGTCTGCAGCCCGTAACGCCTCTCGTTCCCACGCATGTACCAGAAGATGGAGAGCAGGGTCGGCCACATCCTCATCAGGCTGAACGTGCCATCGATCTTCGCCTTCACAAAGTCGTACACCTTGCCGTAGATTTCGTAGTGGTCCAGGACTGCCTTCCTGTACCCCTCCCTGTCGCCGATGTGGTCGACGAAAAGGTTCGCGCACTGCATGCTCGGTATGATCCCCTCTCCCAGCATCGGGTAGACCGTGCCTATGCTCTCCCCAACTCCGACGACCTTGCCGTCAAAGAATGGCTCCATGAGCCTGGGGGGCGTGACCCTCACCGGCCTCCCTATCTTCCTGATGACCTCGCAGTGGTACTTCTTCACGAACTCGTCGAGCTCGTAGCGGTACCTCCCCCTGAGGTCCCCTGCCCCCACGTGCCCCATCCCGTCCCCGAGGGGGAACCACCACCAATACCCCGTCAGCCCAGGGTACGGCCGAATCACAAAGTCGTCGTATGGGAGCTCCTTCGACTTCACCTGGTACTCGAGCGATGGGATGACGAGGTCCTCTTTGACCTTTGGAAGCAGCGACCTTTGCAGCCCCGTCGCGTCTACGACGGTGTCGAACCCCGAAAAGTTCCCGTTGGCCTCCTTCATCTGAGCGCCCCAGTGTACCTTCTTCCCCTTCAGCATGTCCTCGGTGAGCCTGTGCTTGTCGTAGGTTACCAGCCCTCTGAGGTTGATGCTGATCTCCTCGTCCCCGAGGTCCACCAGCATCTTCTTTCCCCTGTGCAGGACATAGTCGTCGAAGTTGAACCCCGCCTGCTTTACCATGTCTTTGATGAACGGCTCGCTGGTCCCCCAGGCGCACACCGTGTACCAGTTCTTCTCGGTGCGCATCTCGAAGGCCTCGGCTTCGACTCCCGCGGGAAGCCGGTTCAACAGATACGCCCCCGCGACCCCCGCGCCGACGACAGCCAATTTCAAATGACTAGAGACCGTTGGTGTCCCGCCGCTTCACCGCGCTTTTCTACTTGTCGATTGAAATTCATGGCCAGATCCCGACAAAGTACCCGCTCAGACAAGACTGTCCGCGCCGGGTCCTGCCAATCCAAGACTGATCATTCGACGGACGCAACGTCCCTAATGGGTCAGCCCCGAACCGAATGTTCATATATTAAGTAACCCAAGTATACCTAGGCAACCAGATTGGCAAAACAGCAGCAGTCAGCATCGAAGGTCGTGAAGGTCAGCGAGGACACTCATGCGAAGCTCGTCGCCCTCGCCAAGTGGGGGGAGCCGCTCGACCAGGTGATTCACCGGCTTGTCACGCAGTCCAAGGGACTAGAGGACGTCGTCACCGGCCAGAGCTCAATCTGCTTCATCGACGGCCAGGAAGGCAGATTGCTCTACCGCGGGTACGACATAGTCGACTTGGCGCCCAATTCGACCTACGAGGAGACCACATTCCTGCTCTGGAACGGGCATCTTCCGACCGCATTGGAGCTCCACGCATTCAGCTCTGAACTCTATTCAAAGCGCGCCGTCCCCGAAGGGGTCCTTTCGATCATGCGGAGCCTCCCGGCCAATTGCGACGGAATGGACGCTCTGAGGGTCGGGACCGCCGCCCTTGGCATCTTCGACGATCCGATGTACACCCCGCAGGAAAAGGCCCAGTCGATCGCGGCAAAGATCGGGACCATCGTCGCCGCCATCCACAGGCTGAAGCACAACCAGGAGATCATCGCCCCCAGGGACGACCTGGGCTACTCGGCCAACCTGCTATACATGACGACGGGCGCAGTCCCATCGAAGGAGGACGCCCGCATCATGGACGCCCTGCTAATACTCCACGCCGACCACGAGCTGAACGCCTCCACGTTCACGGCCCGCGTCATCGCCTCGACCCTATCCGACGTCTACTCGGCTGTGACGGGCGCCGTCGGGGCCCTGAAGGGGCCTCTCCACGGAGGCGCAAACGAAAAGGTCATCGAGATGACCATCGAGATAGGCAACCCGGAGAACGCCGAGTCATATCTTGACGCGATGCTCGCTAAGAGGCAGAAGGTCATGGGCTTCGGGCACAGGGTCTACAAGACCATGGATCCCAGGGCCGCTGTCCTGAAGGAAATGGCCCACAAGTTCATCAAGAGCGAGAAGGAGAAGCGCGTCTTCCAGATCCTGGAGAAGACCGAAGAGATGATGAAGACCTGGAAGAACCTGTACCCCAACGTCGACCTCTACTCCGGGCTGGCGCTCAACCACGTCGGCATCCCAAGCTACCTCTTCACACCTGTCTTCGCCGTGGGCCGCTCCCCCGGCTGGCTCGCCCACATCCTCGAGCAGTACGCTGACAACCGCTTGATCAGGCCAAGGGCCGAGTACATCGGTCCTACCAGAGCCGAATACATCCCAATCGAGAAGAGGACCTCGTCCCCGGTCGTGAAGGGATGAGGGTCGAAGCCCTGATACGGAAGACCCCTGTCACGATTAGCCCGGGCGCCACAATCCGCCAGGCCGCCGAGGTGTTCGCCAGGGAGAAGATTGGGCTCCTGGTGGTCGCCACTTCGGTCAGCCCGGTGAAGGCCCAGGCCGTAATCTCGGAGAGAGACGTCGTCAGGGCCGTGGCCAAGGGGACTGCGCTCAGCGCCCAGCTCGACACAATCGCCACGAAGAAGCTCGTCAGCGTGAAGCGCTCGGACCGGGCGTCAAAGGCCGTCCGCCTGATGATGGATAACGGGATACGCCACCTTGTGGTGGAGAACGACGACGGAACCTTGTTCGGGGTCCTTTCTATCCGCGATTTCTTCCGGGAGGCGAAGCTCCTCCAGAGCTTCCTCAATGAGGAGGCGGAAGAAGTCCACGGCGGAGACTGAACCCTCTAGTTTCTTCTCACATTTCAGATTTTGACACCAATCTTAAATAGCGTAAACGGGTCGTGATGTTTCAGATGCTCTTCGGGGACATCGGGATGGTTTTCATCATGGCCCTGGTGGGAGTAGCCTTCACTGTGCCGACCGTCCTGCTTCCGATCCTCTTCGGTCCCAAGCGCCCCAACCCCATCAAGAACCTCCCCTTCGAGAGCGGCCAGGTCCCCCGGGGGGCCGGGAAGATGCACTTCATGATGCAGTACTACGCCTACCTCCTGATGTTCATAGTCTTCGACGTTCTCGGCATGTTCCTCTACGCCTGGGCAGCCGCCTACAAGCCCGCGGCCCTGGGCCTCGCCTCCGACTGGATCGTCACCCTCTTCATCGGGATGCTCTTCATCCCCATGGCCTTTGCACTAGTGTTAGCCGGGAGGCGTGAGATTTGGTAGTCGCCCAGCAGCAGAAGGACGGCGCCTTCCAGGTCCTCGTCGGGAAGATCGATGACGTCCTCCAGTACGCCATCGGGGACCCCATGCGCTACCTCGCCAACTGGGGACGCCTCTACTCGCTCTGGCCTGTCCACCTTGAGACGGCCTGCTGCAGCGTCGAGGTTGGGGCGGCCGCCGGCTCCAGGTTCGACATCGAGCGCTTCGGAACATTGGAGGCGTTCGGCTCCCTCCGCGCCTGCGACCTGATCATTGTCATGGGGACTGTCACCCGCAAACTCGCCCCGAGGCTGAAGCTCATCTACGACCAGATGGCCGAGCCGAAGTGGGTAATCGCCATGGGCGCCTGCTCCATCACTGGGGGGCTCTACTTCGACTCTTACAACGTCCTCCGCGGCATCGACGACATAATACCCGTCGACGTCTACGTCCCCGGCTGCCCCCCGCGGGCCGAGGCCCTCATCCAGGGTCTGGTGCTTCTCCAGGAAAAGATCCGCAAGATGCCGACGCTCAGCGGCCGGTGACAACCTGATGAGCAAGACAGAGGCTCCCGGGCCAACAGCTCCTCCAAAGCCAGCCGCACCCGCACAGCCAGCCACAGCCCCGCTTCCCCCACAGAAACCTGCGGCCGCACCCCCGGTGCAGGCGACCCCGACTCCGCCGAAACCAGAACCGGTACGGGCGAAGGCATTCGCCGCACAGATCTCCTCGCGCTTCCCCGACGCCAAAATCGAATGGATGAAGGAGCGCCGCCTCAAGGTGACCACGACCCAGACGAGGATCAAGGAGCTCGGCCTGTTCGTGAGGGACTCCCTCGGCTTCGACCACATCAGCACCGTCAGCGGGGTCGACTGGATCGCCAAGAACGAGCTCGAGGTCGTCTACTTCGTCGGCTCGTCCATCCCCGGCCAGGAGGACTTCATACTCGCGGTCTCCGAGCGCATCCCCAGGGAGAACCCGGTGGTCCCCACACTTATCGACGTCTGGAGAGGAGCGGAATACTCCGAGCGGGAGACCCACGAGATGTTCGGGATCAACTTCCAGGGGCACCCCGACCAGAGCCACATATTCCTCCCCGAAGACTGGAACGACTTACCCCCTCTCCGCAAGGACTACGTCTCGCCAGGGAGATGACAGCATGACAGCCGTCTCAGAATACTCGCCAGACTCGGAACGTATAATGTCCGTGTCCCTGGGCCCCCAGCACCCCGGAGCAGGCCACTTCAGGATCAAGCTCTGGCTCGACGGGGACTACGTCGTCAGGTCCGAGCCGGACCCGGGCTATGTCCACCGCGGGGAGGAGAAGATGAGCGAATACAGGAACTACATCCAGAACGTCCCTCACCTGGAGAGACCGGTAATCCTCGACAGCTCGAACATACTCTTCGCCTACTCGTTGGGCGTGGACGAGCTGATGAACAACAAGATCCCTCCCCGCGGTCAGTACCTCCGCGTGATAATGTCCGAGGCCAACCGCATAATCTCCCACATGTACTTCCTCGCCATCCAGGGGTACTTCATGGGTCACACCACCATGATCACCTGGTGCATGGGGGACAGGGACTTTTGGATAGACTTCGCCGAAAGGATCGGAGGCGCCAGGGTCACCTTCGCATACGTGATCCCCGGCGGGGTTAGGAACGACATCCCCCAGTATGCCATAGACAAGGGGCTCAAGACCTGCGACTGGTTCGAAAAGAGGATGGACGAGTACGAGAAGATATTCTTCCAGAACCCCATGGTCCACCAGCGCTCGGACCGGGTGGGGGTCCTTTCCAGGGAGGACGCCATCGCATTGGGGGCGACCGGGACCGTCGCCAGGGCGTCGGGGCTGACATTCGACGTCAGGAAGGACGAGCCCTACAGCTCATACGAGGATTTCGAGTTCAAGACCCCCGTCCTGACCCAGGGGGACTCCTGGGCGAGAGCCTACGTCGCATTGCTCGACATGAGGGAGTCTGTGAAGATAATCAGGCAGGCACTGAAGAAGCTGCCGCCTGGGACTGTGCGCCTGAAGCTCGGGCCCCAGCCCAGGGTTCCCGCAGGGGAGGTGTACTCGCGGACCGAGGCCGCCCGGGGGGAGATGTCATACCACATAATCAGCGACGGGTCCCCCAGGCCCTACAGGCTGAAGATCGGGGTCCCATCCATGAAGAACCTCAGGGTGCTCCCCTACCTGTTGAGGAACGTCCACGTTGCCGACATCCCCGTCATCTATTGGGGAATGAATTATTGGCCTGTTGAGTGCGATAGATAGCTCTCGCGGCCGAAAGCTTGTCGGCGATGTATAGTTTCTCAAGGTCTTCCTTGTTCGGTGGCCAAGCAAGGCCCTCGGGCAACGGCAGTCGAGCTGGATTTCCCTTTTAACGACCAATGTCCTGTTTCGCAACGGCCCCGGCCGGCGGCGCGAACGGTTCCGCTTCATGAGCCTTCTCTCCCCGGTGGAACAGGTAGACCCCAAGGAGTATCACGACTCCCCCGAAGATTTGAGCCAAGGTAATCTCTTCGCCGAGAAATATCAGAGCGAACACAGCCCCGAAGACAGTGGACGTCGACCAGACCAGGAGCATCCTGATGGCGCCGAGGCGCTTTACCGCCGCGATGAACAGATAGGTCCCGCCCGAGAGTGCCAGAGCTAGGAGTACTAGGACAAGCGCATCCGAGTAGGACAACTGCAGCGGGAGCATGGCGACAAGGGCGAATGCAGTCACGATGCCGCCCCCTATCAGGTTCCTGAACTTGCTGATCAGCGAGGTGTCGAACCTCTTTGTGGCCATGACGATCAGGTTGTTCTCCACCGACCACCCCACCGTCGCCCCAAGCACGAGGAGGTTCCCGGCGAGCCCCTGCAGGAACGCAAGGTTGGCCAGGTCGAGGTTTGTGGAGACAACCACGAGCCCCACTACAATGAGCAGGCCCCTTAAGATCTGACCCCGGCGCAGCCTCTCCCCGAAGACCGAGAACGCGATTATCGTGGTGAACAGGACCTCCCCGTTGGCGAGGAGTGACGCGTTCACCGCAGTGGTCTCGTTCAGGCCGAAGGTGTACATCAGAGGCGCGACGGCCGCCCCCACTATCCCGAAGAAGACGAGGTATCTCATGCTCCCTGGCTCGGGCTTCCTCTTCGGCTGGTTCAGCAGGAGGATGAAGCCGGAGATGAGGAAAGACAGCCCGGTGATCACGACAGGCCCGTTGTGTTCTAGAGCGACCTTCGCGAGGGTCGGGACCGAGCCTCCGCAGAGCGAACCCAGTATGGCATAGAGGTACCCTCTCGCCAAATCCGACTGCACCTTGCCAGCCAATTCTATTCTACCAAATGCCCGGCGAGAACAGGAATTAACTCTGACATGGACTTTCGAAGTCTTATATCGCCAGTTCCGAAAGGCGCCGCATGTCCTCCAACGAGGAAATGCTGGCAGAACTTCGAAAAATAAGAGAGCTCCTCGAACATCCTCCGCCGCCACCCCCCACCAAGGGACTCATCGCCGAGTTCAAGGCCTTCCTGTCGCAGTACAAGGTCCTCGCTCTGGCTGTGGCGTTCGTATTTGCGATATACCTGGGCGGCCTGGTGAAGGCGCTTGTATCAGACCTCGTCCTCCCCATCCTGTCGTACGCTCTTCCCGCTGGAACCAACATCAACACATACATGGCCGGTCCGTTCGGAGTCGGTGACTTCGCGAACGCGCTGATCACATTCCTAGTCGTCGCCTTCGTCATCTTCCTGATGGTGAAGCTGGCCAAGCGCTACAAAGTCGAATAGAGGGGCTCTCCCCGTTTTTCCTTATCGCCTATCATAGTGTATTTCGTTAAGCAGAATGTCAATCGTTCTTGCCTCAGTCAGTCATGTCCGGCTCTGTGGGTATCATGTCGGATATCACGATGAGCAGCAAGTTCGAGAAAGGATGGAAGGCTCAGGAGACGGAGCCCTTCGGGAAGCAGGTCCGCGACACAGTCCGCGGCCCAAAGCCGATACGCCCACAGGTCCAGAAGGCGACCCAGCAGCTTACTGGGGAGATCAACCGCCTGGACCAGGCGATGAACCGGCTGAAGCAACGCGAAAGCTCCATCTTCAAGAAGACCGTGACTGCCGTACAGGCACACGACCAGGAATCCAGCAAGGCCTACTCCAACGAGCTCGCCGAAGTCCGCAAGATGCAGAAGATCGTCACGTCGTCGAAGATCGCCCTAGAGCAGATCACAACGCGACTGCAGACGGTCACAGACATCGGAGACTTCGCAGCCACCATCGCCCCGGCCATCGGGGTGATTAAGAACGTCCGTGCCACCCTCGGCGAGGCCATGCCAGATGCCCAGGGAGCGCTCGGAGAGATCGGAGCCACGCTCAACTCGATCATGGTGGACGTCGGCCAGATAACTGGCACGACATTCTACCAGGCCGAGAACAGCGAGGAAGCCAACAAGATCCTGGCAGAGGCGTCGGCCATCGCGGAGAAGCGCATGGCGGACAACCTCCCAGAAGTGCCGAACAGCACGGGCCAGTCCATCTTCACCAGCGAATAGACACCCCCAGGCAGCTCGGCCCAGGCCGGGCGGCCTTCTTTCTGTTTTTATCCATGTTCTGTTCGGGCTATACCTATATCCCGACCACCTGACCCCTCCACCAAGAGCACAGGAGCAAATGGGCCAGAAGTCAGACCCCGACTTTGACGTAGTCATCGCCGGCGGAGGCATGGCGGGCCTCATAACGGCCGCTTCCATCGGATACCACTCGAAGGGGAAGGCCCGGGTCCTCATCGTCGACAGGAACAAAGAAGACGAGCCGGGCCGGAAGACCAACAACGGCTGGACCTGCGGGGACGCGACCAGCAAGAGGTCTCTAGATTACCTCGCCGACCACATCGGGATAAGGTACGGTTCTCCTGAGCTCGAGCACCCGGTCAGCGGGGTCTACGTCTACTCCCCGGACAGGAAGTCCAAGGTACTGTTCGAGGGGGAGGGATATCTGTTCAACAGGAAGCTCGCTCCTCGCAGGCAGGTAAGCGACGCCAAAAAGTACGGGACCAAGTTCATGTACGGCGCTACCGCCGAGAGGCTCCTATCCACCGACGGGTGGATCACGGGGGTTACTGGGAGGAAGTCAGACGGGTCGACCTTCAGCATCACCGCGAAGATCACCATAGACGCCACCGGTTCGTCGTCCACCCTCAGGAGGTTCATGCCGATCCCCTCCATGATCGAGAAGGAGATCGACCCCGACGATGTCGTGGGGACGGGGAGGTACATCCTGGACTTCGAGCCCGCCTCCGACCAGCCCGCGTTCTTCGCCCCCGACTACTGCATCATCCACCTCGACCAGTTCATAGCCCCCGCAGGGTACGCCTGGGTCTTCCCGAAGGGGAAGAAGAAGGTCAATATCGGCCTGGGGGTCTCGCACTCAGGGCTAGCCAGGCGGAACAGGAGGTTCCGCCTGAACGACAACCTCCAGAGCCTGATAGACAAGTACCTCGCCGACAATCCCGTCATCAAGAACTACTCCCAGCCCAACGACGACGCCGACTCGGGGAACACCAAGGGGAACTGGCAGGTCCCGGTCCGCCGCCACAACGACTGCATGGTCGCCAACGGGTTTGCGGTGGTGGGAGATTCGGCCTGGATGCCCAGGCCCATCGACGCCGGAGGGATCAGCCCTTCCATATATGGGGGGACGATACTCGGGAAGGTCGTCGCGGATGCCCTGGAGGCCAGGGACGCCAGCGAGGCGGGGCTCTGGAAGTACAACGTGGAGTACATGAACACCCACGGCTACCCCATGGCGAGCTTCGAGGTCCTCAGGCGCTACCTGCAGACGGTGACGAACGAGCAGATCAACTACGGCATGAAGCACTTCCTGTCGGAGGAGGACGTCACGGCCATAACTGAGCGTAAGCACCCTGAGTTCAACCAGGCTCGTTTCATGAACCCGGCGATGTGGTTCAGGGTCCTGGGACAGTTCTCCCTGGCGAGGGGGCTCAGGTACACCGTGAAGAAGAGCGCCGCCCTGGTCGAGATTAACCTGGCCTACCCAGAATCGCCGAAGGGGTTCGCCGAGTGGCAGAAGCGCCTCGGAAGGGAGCTGGCCGAGACCGTGGAAAAGTTCAAGCCACTGGACGTAGTCGCTGCCTAGGCGCCGATCAGATTCTTCGTCTCATCAGGACGTTGCTCTTCCCGAAGGGGGCCACGACCTCGAATCCTCTCTCCCTGAACATGGATTCTGTTCCAAACCAGGATGCCAGGGCGCCCCTGCGGGTGACCGGGAATGCCTCGACAGTCCCTCCGCCCCTTTTCTTTATCGACTCCAGGGCCGCATCTAGGCTGACGCGTGCCACTTCCTGGTTCCTGTAGGTCCGGTCCACGCAGAAACAGGTTATCCTCCAGAGTTTCTCGTCCAGGCTCGAACCAAGGTTGCGGTATTTCCTTCCGGCGTCGATCCGGGGCAGCTCCTCCTTGGGACCGTATTGGCACCAACCCACCGGCTCCCTCCCGGAATACACCAGGATCCCATGTGCGCACCCCTTATCGACCATGGCTTTCTTGTCTCTGCGGTTCCGGGCGGCCCGCTGGTCTAGGTTCAGGTGGGCGGTCACGGTCTTGGACAAGGGTCTGGGGCGCTGATAGTAGACGCACCAGCAGGCTCCCCATTCGCCAGGCTCTCTGAATAGCTTCTCAAAGTCGGACCAGGTCCTCTTCGAAAGCTCCTTGGTGGCGAAGGATGCCAATCGGTCAGAAGCAGGGCTGGCGTTTACCTAAAGGATTCCGATGGTCGAGGAAGAGCGCATCCGCGAACTAGAAATAACCCACAGTGAACACGCCTGGCCATGATTTCTGACCCTCTCGACAACCAGATCATGGACTTTCTGAAGGAGGTAAGCCCCTCGGGAGCATACTTGATGGGTTTCAACGACTATGCAGGGAAGCTTTTCATCGCATCACAGGCGAACATCGACGCGGCCCTGAAGAAGGTACGGGCTCTGAGAAGGAAGGCTAAGACTGAGCTGCAGAAGAAGGTCCTGGACTCGATGGAGACAGGCATACTCTTCGACGAACCGCAACCCGTCCTGGACGACATCGTCGGGACCATCTTCGTCCACCTGGCCAAGGAGGGTGTGAACGACAGACACCTGCTCTCGCTTCTCAAATATGCGATCAAGGACGTGGACGCCTGCAAGGCGCGCTATTCCAGGAAGAAGATACCAGTGGCAGTCAAGGCGCTCACCCTCTATCGCCTGGACGGGGTACTAGAGATACTCGACACCGTGAAGAGCGAAAGTAAGAGCGCGGAAGTCAAGGACGCGGCCGACTCCCTAAAGGCGAAGGTCTCGGACTACGTCAAGCTCTTCGAGCTAGAGGGGTGGGGGAAGGGGGAGTTCCCCAACGTCGAGAGGATATTCAAAGAGAAAGGTTTCGACCTTGGGAGGCAGAAGTTCTACCCGATCGCACTGAAGAAAGGGTTCGACTACAGCGAGACCCCAGAGCAGCTCGAAACGAAGGCGATGGGGTGGATCGACGAAGAGCTCCCCAAGTTCAGAAAGGTTGCTGGGACGCTCGCAAAGCAGTTCAAGTGCAAGCCGGCCCCGGAGGAGGTCGAAGAAAGAATCATCGAAAGGAACGACCTCGATCCGAAGAAGCTGGTCGCAGTCACGCTCGGGATCAGGCGGGTAATTCAGCGGCTGGTCAACGAAGATGTCAACAGGATAAACCCGAAGTACAACACCAGGGTCATCGAGACCCCTCCATATCTGACGGGGACGATGCCTACGGGGGCTGCCCAGTTCTTCGACACGTACACCAAGAGGCCCTTCCAGGTCTTCTTCCAGACCACCGACCCCAAGAGAGACCCGGACAAATCAGTCGCCGCACTGATCGACCTCTTGGTCCACGAGGAGTACGGCCACTGCGTACATCACTCCAACAGCGCCCTCGAGTTCGTGGGCGAGCTTCCGATGCTCCAGATGATGGCCGCCACTCTCAACAGCGCCCCCATAACCGAAGGACTGTCGTTCAACAGGGAACTCGAGTTCTTCGAGGTCTCCAAGGGGCTCGAAACGAAGAAGAGGCTGACCACCGTCGAGAAGGCCTACGTCAAGCTGATGGAGAAATACGGAGGGCTCAAGCAGGTGAACCTCGAACTCGAGTTCATGACCAGGCGCTGGAGGATCACCAGGTTCCTGAGGGTTGTGGGGGACGTGTGGGTCAACACCGGCAAGAAGACCCTGCTGGAGTTCGTCGACTGGGCCAACGAGTACACGGGGGTCCCGAGGAGCAGCGTGTACTTCCAGCTCTTCCCGGCGCACGAGGGGGGCTTCCCTGGATACGCGACGAGCTACGCTGTTGTCGGCCAAGAGATCAGAGCCATTGAGCGGAGGATAAAGGACCCCAAGAAGAGGGTGAAGTTCTCCACATACCTCTGCAGCATCGGGTTCCCGCCCAGGAGCATGTACACGAAGATGCTGAAGGCCTACGCCGCGAAGTTGCAGTAGAGACCGAGGGTTAGGATGAGCATGGTGAAACTGACCCCGAAGATGGAAGCCTTCCTCAAGGAGAAGCACTTCGGGAAGATAGCGACAACGATGAAGGACGGCTCTCCCCACGTCACCCCCATCTGGTTTATGCTCGAGAAAGGGAAGATAATCATCAACACCACGACGGCGAGGGTGAAATACTTCAATATCAAACGGGACAACAGGGTCTGCTTCCTCGTCGATGACGCCTACCCATACCTGATCTTGTTCGGCACGGCGCGAATAGCCACTGAGAGGGACGGCAAGAAGGACATCGAGACACTCGCGATCCGGTACACCGGGGAGGCGGCTGGAAAGAAGGCGGCCCGTGAGCGCTATTGGAAGCAGCCCAGGGCGACCATCGAGATCAGCCCAGAGAGGGTCGTCTCAGGGCTTTAGTAGGCTACTTCATCGCCCTGAAGAAGAAATCGGCCACGAAACGGCTGTACTCTTCCCTGTCTGAGGTCTTGGCGAAATGGATGTGCTGGAAAATCACCCGGTTCAGCATCCCCAGGAGACAGTCTGTAGCCAGCTTCGAGTCGGTTCTCCTGAAAACCCGCTTGGTCATGGCCCTGTCGACCAACTCGACGGCCATGGTCCTGATCTTGTCGAGGTCGTCGGAGACGATCTGGGCGCTATGCTTGTCCAAAGTCGCGGAGTCACGCATGTAGAGACCGATGTCGAAGGTGTGCTCTGGGAAGTTGGAAAGGTACGTCGAGATGAACGCCTCCAGCCCCTTCTTGGGGTCGGCCGAGCCTGACGCCTTCGTAAGCTTGGCGATGAAGTCCTCCATGGATATCTGCTTGCGGGCCACGGCGTCGAAGAGACCCCTCTTGCTCCCGAAGTAGTAGTAGATGACCGGGGCCGTGGTCCCAGTCTCTCGGCAGATGTCGCGCACGGACACGTTGGCGAAGCCCTTCTCGGCGAACATCTTCGAGGCTACTTGGAGTATCTTCCCTGCCGTCTCGTGGGTCTGCTCCGTCTGCATAGCTCGCGAAACCCTCCTGAGCGTATATAACAATTGGAGCCATACATGGGATCTCCTCCAGCAGAGGTGATCGCAGCCGGGTCAGATTCTGTGTAATGATGCAGGCTCTAGTCGAAGTCTCCGCCGCCTTCGCCGCCCATGCCTCCCCCTCCGGGCGGCCCGGCAGGCGCCTTCGATTTCCCTGCGGCGATGACGTCGTCGATCCTCAGTATCATTGATGCGGCCTCGGTGGCCGATCTGATGACCTGTATCTTCACGGCCAGCGGCTCAAAGACCTGGCGCTGATACATGTCCTTGACCTTGCCGTCAGCTGCCTCGATTCCAAACCACTTCCCGCTCTCGGTGGCATGCTTTGCTCTGAACTCCACCTGGGCGTCGATGGGGTCCATGCCTGCGTTCAAGGCGAGCGCGATGGGTATGGATTCGAGCGCCTCGGCGAACTTCTGCGCCGCCAGCTGCTCTCTGCCGGACAGCTTATCGGCCCACTTCAGGACCTGAGCCGCCGCTTCAGCTTCGGCCGCTCCCCCTCCCGCGACTACTGCTGGCTTCTCTATCACGTCCTTCGTCACCATAAGGGCGTCGTGCAGCGACCTCTCGCCTTCGTCAACGATGCGCTGCGTCCCTCCCCTCACGAGGATGGTGACAGCCTTCGGGTTCTTGCACCCTTCGATGAAGACCCACTTGTCCTCCTCGACCTTCCTCTCTTCGACGTGGGCGGCATAGCCCAGGTCAGAGGTGGAAAGGTCCTCGAAGTTGTTGACCACCCTCGCGCCTGTCGCCTTTGCGAGCTTGGTCATGTCAGACTCCTTGGCCCTGCGGACCGACAGGATTCCAGCCTTCGACAGGTAGTGCTGAGCGATGTCGTCTATGCCCTTCTGGCAGACGACAACGGTGGCTCCGACCTCTCCTATCTTGTCGACCATCCCCTTCAACATCTTGGTCTCCTCGTCCAGGAACTTCTTCATCATGGACGGGTCGTTGATGTTCAGCTTGGCGTCGAACTCGGTCTTCTCGATTTCGAAGGGGGCGCTGATAAGTGCGATCTTCGCCTTCTCTACCAACTTTGGCATCCCAGAGTGGACGACTTCCTTGTCCAGGACTATGCCTTGAATCAGGGTGGTATCCTTCAGGGAGCCTCCGGGCTTCTTCTCCACTTTCACGTTGTCGATGTCAACCCTGTAGCCCTTGTCAGCCTTCTCTGCCACTGCGAGTGTCGCGTCGACAACGAGCTCGGCGAGTTCCTCGGCCTCCCGGGAAACGAGCTTCGTCTGCATGCTCGTCCGTGCGACCTTCACCAGCCATTCCTTGTTGTCAGGGCTGACCTTCTCTGCGATGTCTTCCAATGTCTCTATAGCCTTCCTTGCGGCCTTCGAATAACCGTCTACGATAACTGTCGGGTGTACGTCCTTGTCGAGGAGCTCTTCTGCCTTCTCGAGCAGGGCGCCCGCGAGTACCACGGCCGAGGTCGTCCCGTCCCCCACCTCGTTGTCCGTGGTCTTCGACACCTCGACAAGCATCTTGGCGGCCGGGTGCTGGACGTCTATCTCCTTCAGCATGGTCGCTCCGTCGTTTGTAATGGTGACGTCCCCCAACGAGTCGACGAGCATCTTGTCCATGCCCCGTGGGCCGAGGGAGCTCTTCACAATCTCCGATATCAGCTTCGCAGCTGCAATGTTGTTTCTCTGGGCCTCTTTGCCCCTGTTCTGGCTAGACCCTTCCTTCAGGATGAGGACGGGTTGTCCGGACGACGTCATAGCTGGATATGCGGTTGCAGACACGTTATATCACTAAACGGTATACAACCAATTGGGGTATATGAGTTTTGCGCGGAGAGTTGCCCTCTACGTAGGGAGCCCCATCTTTGAGGCGAAGCGCGAGTATCGAGAGTCCTTCCGAAGCTCCGCGAATATGGGAAGCGATGCTATGAGGTACGGCCAAGAATGGAGTTCAGCTGCCCTGTCTAACGCCCTGAACGCCTCGTCGAGATTGCCCAAGGCAGATTGAATGAAGAGCTGCCCGTAGATGCGAACGGCTTCGCTATTGTCAGTCATTATCTCTTTCATCGATCTTTCAGCCTCCTCCCTTCTTCCCGTGAGGGCATAGACAAGCCCTTGATTCAGCCTCAACAGAGGTTCGGTGGGGCTAATTCCAAGGCCTTTTGTGATAAGCTCCTGCGCCATGGCGAAGTCCCCCCTCACCATGCAAATCTCTGCGAGCCCGTTGATTATTCTTGGGTTCATGGGGGTCAGCGTGTCCATCTTCTCTAGAGTCGCCAGAGCCCACTCCACCTTTCCTGCCACACGAGCAGTCCTGGCCGCGAGGTCCGCAGTAAAGACAGCAAGGGGGTCCAGCTCAAGCGCTTTCTCGAAGGCCGCTAACGATTGCGGAAACTTTCCCATGCTAGCATAGTAGATTCCGATGGAATGATACGCGTCGGCGAGGTTTGGGTTTGTCTTTATTGCCTGTTCGGCTTCGACGAGGACCTGGTCGAACCTGTCGAGGACGTTGCACACGCCTGCCATTGCCGCATGGGCCTCGGCGGAGCCCGGGTCGAGCTCAAGGGCCTTCCTGGCCGCGGGTTCTGCTCTGAGCGTTACCACGTCGTAGTTTTCGTATCCCCCCGTGGCCAATCTGAGCCAGGCCCCGCTAAGACCAGCGTATGCCCTGACGAAGTTATGGTCTCTCTCGATGGCCTTGTCGAATAGGACGACTGCCTCCTTCAACGGAGTTCTCCCCCCTGAGTGAGTGAGCTGAGTCGCCTTGATGTACATGGTGTAGGCATCGACATCTTCGGTGTCGGTACGCTTGGCCGGAAAGAATCCCACCGATACAGAGTTGGCAACCCTGGCCGCGACGTCGCTCTGAATTGCAAAGATGTCGTCCAGCTGGCTGTCATAATTCGAAGCCCATAGGTGCTCTTCGGTCCGTGAATCTATGAGCTGGACGGTCACGCGGATTTTGTTGCCAGCCTTCCTGACGCTCCCCTCGATTATGGAGCCGACCTCGAGCTCGCGCCCGATCTGAGACACGTTCTTCTCTTTCTTCTTGTAGTTCATCACGGAAGTCCGAGCGATGACCTTCAGCCCCTTGACCTCCGACAGCTTCGTGATCAACTCTTCAGTAAGGCCATCAGCGAAGTATTCATCATTGGGGTCGGGGCTTATGTTGACGAACGGCAGGACGGCCAACCTTTCCCTCGGGGCCTGAGAACCGCTGGCTCTGGACGAGTTCCTCTCCATTTCTACCCTGTAGACCTTCATGGGAAGTTCGACGTTCTTTAGCTCTACCTCTCCCATCTCGACGAATCCAATGTCCGACTTATTCCGTATGCTATCGTACACCTGCCTGGTGATGCAGACTCCCCCAGGTCGGGATAGCTGTTCGATACGAGACGCGAGGTTTACTGCGTCTCCGTAGACATCCTGCGATTCGTGCACTACATCTCCAAGGTGGATTCCTATCCTGGCCTCGATCTTCCTCTCCTGTGGGGCATTCGAATTGCGCGCAGCCATCGCGTTTTGGATCTCCACCGCACAAAGGACTGCGTCCAAGGCGCTCTTGAACTCGACCAGAAAAGCATCTCCGATTGTCTTGACCTCAATCCCGCCATGCTTTCCAAGGAGAGGTCGGACGATTCTTCGGTGCTCCTCAAGGAGTTCCAGGGCGAGGGACTCCCTCGCCTGCGACATCCTGGTGTAGCCCACGACATCGGTGAACATGATGGCGGCGAGCCTTCTATCCGCGCTTGCCATGGGAGGATCTCCTGGAATCATTCAGCATCTTCTCGATGGTCTTTGCGAGATCGAAGTCCCACTCCGTCACCCCTCCTTCCGAATGGGTCTGCACTGAGAGGGTTATCGACGTGTACCTGACATGAATGTCAGGGTGATGCTCCTGAGCCTCCGCGACCCGGGCCACCCTCCTGATGAAGGCGATGCCTTCCATGAATTCGTCGAACTCGAAGGTCTTGGTGATGAATCGCCCCTTATGGCTCCAGCCTTTGAGCGATTTGAGCCGCTTCGAGATTTCTCCGTCGGTAAGGCGCTTCGGCATAACATGAAACTCGATACGGCCTTCATATTTACTTAGCGAAGAGGCAACTACCTTTGACTCCGGCCATTAACCTAAACGTCGCGGACCCATGGGATGTCCGATGGAAGAGAAGCACATAGTCCGCTCCGTAGCCGAATCACTCTCAAGACTGAACGACTCGAAGACCCAGGTGGCGGAAAGCACGAAGACCTCACATCTGGTTAGGCATGTCAACAACGTATCTAAGCCGAATTCACCGAGCTCCACGCTGAAGAAGGCCGGGATCGCATTGATCGTCGGGACTCCTGACCCCATCACCGCGGTGCCGGGGGTCGCTCTGTTAGCGACCTCCTATGCGCTCAAGCGGAAGGAGCCCACGAAACTCGAAGACCTAGCAACGGAAACAAGAAAAATTCTACGCGACATCCAAAGCCTGAGCCTTTAATTATCGGGCGAGGCCCGTCTTGCTCGATGGAACTGAAACCATCGAAGGGGCTCAAGGTATTCGTCAGTGCGCAGCGAGAGGCCATTTTTGGGGACGAGTCGGTCTCCGTTCAGAAGGTAGCCGTCAACGACGGTGCCCGGGCCGGAGTGATGACGGGACGGACGCTGATAGGGTTCTGCGAAGTGGAGATGCAGAAGCTTGACGGACATAATCACTGGTACCCGATCGAAGATTTAGCGGGGGAGCAGGGCGAGAAGATCATAGAGGAAGAGATGCCGATCGATCTCCCTGAAGATGAAGGTCCAGAAAAGGAGCTAGCATAGCGTGTCCTCAGCCAGCCTGGCCGAGCTCGTCTTCGTAGTGGACGTTTCATCACTGACGAAGAATGGTTTCATCGGCACCACGACCTACGAAGAGGGGAGGGTGGACCTCGAGTTCGACGACAAGGGGGAAGGTGTCTACCTCAATTCGGAGATGGCAGGCAGACTGAAGGTCAGGAAGGGGTCCTTGGTCTCCGTGGTCATCGAGGGCGACGATAATCTGGTTGCGGAAGCGAAGATTGGCGGCGTCAGCAAGATTCTCCGGATTTCGGATCCTAAGGTGTACTATGCCATAGGCAGGGACGGCGGCGCCGTGGTCAGGGTCAGAAAGGGCTAGCGCACGGCGGCCTCCCCCATGAAAATTAATCAAGCAGCTCCAGGCGGTTGAACTGATAGCTTGGCTGAACGCGTCAAGGTCGGAGACAGGGCACCGGAGTTCACCCTCCTTTCGCAGTCCGGAGGCACCGTGAACCTGGCAGACTACATCGGTCGGAAGGAGCTTGTGCTCTACTTCTATCCCAAAGACAACACCCCCGGGTGCACAGCCGAAGCCAAGGCGTTCCGCGACCACTACGAAGCGTTCAAGGAAATGGGTGCCGAGGTCATCGGAGTGAGCTCAGATTCGGTGGACTCGCACAGGGACTTCGCCGCCAAGTGCGAAATCCCGTTCACCATTCTCAGCGACGAGGATGGGAAGGTGCGTAAGCTCTACGGCGTCCCGTCATCTTTGGGGCTTTTTCCCGGGAGGGTGACCTATGTCATCGACGCGAACGGCACCGTGAGGCACATCTTCAACTCTCAGCTTAACCCAGGCAGGCACGTTGAGGAGGCTATGACCATCCTCAGGAGGTCCAGGGAGACAGGCTGATGCCTGGACTCTCGTGCTCCCCATGGCCTTCGATCTCTTTCTGTTCTGGTATCTAATCATAGGGTTCCTCTTGGGCAACGGGGTCCCCCACTTCACATTCGGTGCGGCGGGGAAGATATTCAGGAGCCCGTTCGGGCAGAAATCTTCTCCCCGGACCAACGTCCTTTGGGGGGTCTCGAACTTCGTCGCGGCCACGATAATCGGAGTGGCACTTGCTGCGCTAGGCGACTACGACAGCTTCGCGCTTCCGGTGCTGCTGGTCGGTTTCTGGCTGACGATGCTGATGTTCGGGACGGGCATCAAGAGATTCCTTAACGACTAGGGTTAGCCCAGCGTGTTACTGATGGGTTGAACTGCGACAGAACTGCAGCCTCTCTCACTCGTGACGCTTTTGCGCGCGTGAAAGCACCCAGGCTGGCTTCTCCCATAATTCCTCGTGGCCTGCGGCGTTCCGGATCAGCACCTTCCTCCCGTCGTCGTCGAGGACCTCCACGGCTGGAATCTCGGTGCGGAGCCTCGTGTACTGAGCGTCCGTCAGCCGAACCTTCTTCCTTCTTCCGATGCTCGCGTGCCAATCGGCGCTTGTCCCATCGAGGGAGAACAACAGCGAAGTCGGGCCGGCCTCGAAGTACACCTTGGCGTACCTGAGCTTCTTCGGGAGCTTGTGCTCGAGGCGGAACTTCAACCCCCTTCAATGGGCCTCCCCGCCCTAATTAGCGTTGCTTCGGACACTTTCACATACGACCCTCCTCGGCGCCGTGAAGCAATCCAAAGTTTAAACTCCTAACGGTGGCCGACTCGGACATTGTCCGAGGTCGAAAGCACCAGCGCCGAATCAAAGGCGATCGCCGAGGTCCAGGCTTCGACTCGATTCTTGCTCAACTCATTCAAATCCAAGATGGCAGACCTCAAGGAGTGCGGGCCTGACGTCAGGTCCCTTCTCAGATTCGGAGTCGACCTTCATGCGGCGACCCAGACTGCCCGGGACTTCTTCGGCTCTGACACTGTGGACTATTTCGCCATCGACGGCACGGACTCCGTCGACCAGCAGCTGGATCTGTTAGTCTTCTACGTGGGCGCCTTCGCCTACGGCGGAAGCATGACCTTCTCTCCCACCGGAGTCGAGGTCAGCGATCCAAGGGCCATGGAAGGGAATCTCTCGGTCTCCGCTGCCGTCCCGCTTTCCGAAGAGGACGCGGCCGAGGTCTTCGGGCAGAAGCGGGAATCAGGGGTAGAGGTCGATGCAGAGCGTCTTCCCACCGCCCTGATGCACCTGGCCGAATACTATCTTGCATACAGGGGGATCGTCCGGGCTCCGGGGCCGAGGATTGTCCTACTCGACAGGACGCTGGCCGGGGACGTCGGCCATCTCGTCTGGAGCACCAGGGACTTCATCAGGTCGAAGCTCTGCGTCCTGGAGGGGTTCGAAACCCCCTTGGGCAATGTCACTGCGTTCGACCTCGAACTCGTGAGGATGCTCCTCCCCAACAAGGAACTCTCGCAACCGTCCCCGAGGAGCCAGCTCCTGAAGTTTGCCGCAATCATGGAACTCTTCGGAGGCGAAGCCCTCACCACCGAGGGGCTGATATCCAGAACAGGGGCGGACAAGGGGTGGCTCGGGAGGCTGGAAGAAGACCTCCTGAAACTGGACAAGCTGTTCGGCATCTTCGAGACGACGTCCCCTTCGTTCAAGCTCAAAGTGGAGGTCAGCGGGTACTGGGACCGCGTCCTGAGCGCCGCCTTGCAAGTGTCGGAGCACATCTTCGACCCGAAGGGGGGTCACCCGCTGAGGATCACGAAGGGCGGGAGTCAGGCATGGATCACGGCGGACGACCTGGATTTCCTTGTACTGGTCTTCATCCGCGCCCTCACCCGGCGCGCCTGGGAGGAACGGGTCCTCCCTATCGGCTTCGTAAAGGACACGAACGCCTTCGAGCTGGTGAACTCTGTGATCCCGGTGCTAGAGCACGCAGGTCTGTGGAATCCTTCCCGCAAGTTCCCGAATTTCAACAGCGACAAGATGCTGCTTCAGACGAACAGCGTCGCCAATTCGGACGAAATCCCTACCCCCTGGCATACGCCTGACATCGACGCCGCGTTCAGGACGACGGCCCCGGTCGACGACCCCTCCCTCGGCAAAGGCGAAGCGCGCGTCAACGGCGCCTACGAGAACGTGATCTACCAGGAACGGGTCTACGTTAAGACGTACATCCAGCTTTGGAGCAGCACTACTACTCCCAGCGTAAGGAGCCATGTCTTCACCTACGACAGGCCCGTGTACCCCGGCTTCGACCACTGGGACGAAGTCCTACTCTACAACAAGGACGGCCCGGTCGATGGAAAGATCAGCCCTGTCCTCCATTTCCATCGAGGCTCTCCCCTGACAAACCTTTGCATGGCCCTGCTGACAGAGATGGGGAAGGAGGTCGTCCCCGAGGCTCTCGGGCACAACTACCCGTTGTTCCTCGCAGACAAGAAGGCAAAGTCCATCCTCGAAGAGACTCGCCAGGCCTACCTGGGGGCGGTGGCGATCGAGATGGCGAAGTCCGACCTCGACCAGCAGGTCCTTTTCTCCCGTAGGTTCAGGGATTACCGCAGTCAAATAGAAGGCAAAAGGAAGTCTTGACCATGCTACCCTTCGACGACATCGACGGCGAATTCAAGGGCCGCCTCAGAGAGATAGCCACGACCACCCGTTCCACAGTCGACAACTCGACGGTCACCTTCCGGACCGCCCGGATAGAGTGCGAGTACACCCCGAAGGTGGTCAAGAGGTTGGCCATGGGTCAGCTTGTCGCGATCCCCAACGTCCAGGCTCTTGGAGCGAAAAATTCCTACTCCCTCTATGAGATTGCCGACGTGTATCCCATGCACTACTCCATGCTGACCCTCGACCGGTCCCAGCCCGCCGCGATACGCACTGAGTTCATGGAGCTCATACAGAAAGAGTGGGAGAAGGGCTCGAAGAGTACATGGATAGAGATTGTCGCCGCGCCCATCAGCTATGTGATGAAGACCACCGATGAAGGGGTGGCCTACGAACGTAGGGCCATGGCCCCGCTGACCGGGAGCCCCGTGAAGCTCCTGAGCAAGGAGTCGATCCAGCAGCTGATATGCTTCAAACCCCCCGGGGGCAACTCCGATGACTACTACCTCGGCACCCTCCTCGGATTCACCGACGACTCCATCCCATTCTCGGTCAACCTAGAGAGCCTCATCCACTACATGGGGGGCGTGTTCGCCTTCACTGGGTCAGGGAAGTCCAACCTGACAGCCACGGTCATCCGAAAAGCACTGAGGGCGATCCCAGACCTCAAGGTCGTCGTCTTCGACCTGTCAGCCGAGTACGGGATCCACATCCTCGACGTCCTGAACGAACTCCCGAGCAGGGTGATCTTCACCGACTCTTTCAGGGACAGCAAGAACCTCCCAGCAGAGTACTTCAAGCGCCACGCCACCCCCGAAAGCCTCGCCGCTCGGGAGAAGGAGTTCTACCCGAAGATCTCCAGCCTGTTCGAGGACGGAAAGGTGGAGTTCCTGCAGAGCCATCTGGCCGGAGAGGAGGAGGTCGCTCGGTTCAGCACCTACGAGGGACTCATTGAGGTACTCTCCAACACCCTGAACGACAGATACGGCGCGGTCCAGCAGAAGATCCTCGTCCCTCAGGTAGTCGGGACCATCAAGCAATTCCTCCGAGAGAACAAGCTCGAGCTCGAGGCGAGGTTCAGCCCGCGGACGGTGGACCTATTGGAAAGGATCAAGCCCCTACTCGCGGACCTCGGCGCGAATAGCTCTCTGAAGAAGACATTCGACAGCCTTTCTACGGTCGTCGCCTCGATCCCTGAAACCCCGGAGGAGGAAGAAGGCTACACCTGGAGCAAGCTCGCCGACGAAGTCCTTTCCCTTGACAAGGCCTCTCCCCGGGTCTTCGTGGTCAACCTCCCCGAAGCCGAGGACGCAAGGCTCGAGACGGCCAACGTGATCAACGAGATATTCAGGAAGCGCAAACGCAGCTTCACCCTCTCCCCAAGGGTGCTCTTCGTGATCGACGAGGCCCAGGAGTTCATCCCCCAGGTCCCAAGGAAGGAGGACGGCACAGACCAGTCCAGCCGGGCGGTCGAGAGGCTCCTCAGGCACGGGCGGAAGTACCACTTGAACTGCTGGATCAGCACCCAGAGGGTCGCTCACCTGAACACGAACGCGCTCCAGCAGCTGCACAGCTATTTCGTCTCCACAATGCCCAGGCCCTACGACCGCCAGCTCATCTCAGACACCTTCGCGATCGACGACGCATTCATGGAGCGGACCCTGGCGTTCCAGAACGGGGACTGGCTCCTCACCAGTTTCAAGGCGACCGCGACCCAGAACATCCCTGTCTTCTTCCACGCCGAGAACAACGAAGAGATCCTTGACACCTACCTGAAGAAGACCTTACCGTTGAGGAACCGCCCCGGCTAGTCTGCCTCGGGCTCTTGCACGGGTACGAACGTCGGTTTCGGCTTCTTGGCCATGTACGCCGGCACGGCCGAAAACAGGCTCACGAAACCCATCAGGAGGAACAGCCCGTGAAGTGCGTTGACGAAGCTGTCCAAGGCTATGGGGTTGATGGCTACAGCCGTTCCAGAGAAGATTTCCTGGAGGACGCTACCGGATACGCTGCTGGCCATGACTGCGAAAGCGATTCCGAGGCTCAGCAGGAAGCCTGCGTTTATGAGCGTAGACGACATCCCCGACGCGACCCCCCTCCGCTGGGCGGGAGTGGCGTTCATGATCGACGCGACGTTGGGGGCGACGAACAGCCCGCCCCCGACCCCTGCAAGTGCCATCGGCCCTACGATCTGGTCATAGGTCGAAAACGGGAGCAGCCCGAGCCAGAACAGAGCCACAGACACCACCAGGAGGCCGGCCGTCGCGAACCCCCTCGAACCGAACCTGTCGGACAGATAACCGCTAAGAGGGCCCACCATGACGAAGGCCACCGAGAACGGAATCAGCCTCAGCCCCGCATCGAATGCATCGTATAGAAGGACCCCCTGGAAGTAAAAGACAAGGATCAGGGAGAGGCCTCCCCTCGAAATGGACGCAAGGAGGTTGCTCGCCATCCCAGCCGCGAAGGCCCTGATCTTGAATAGGGAGAGGTCCATCATGGGGAACCGGACCTTCCTTTCTGCGAACACGAATCCGACCACGCAGAGCGCTCCGGCCACCATCGCTCCGATGTAGGTGACGGACCATCCCAGCAGTGCGCCAAGCATTAGACCGACCAGAGAAAGCGAGAGTCCTGCCGCGAAGAGGATATTCCCCAGCGGGTCCAGCTTCTCCCCTCTGCTCGGGATCGACAGCTCCCTGAGCTTGACGTACGCCCAGACCGTCGCGAATGTCCCAATCGGTATGTTGATCCAGAATATCGACCTCCAACCAAGGGCCGACCCTGCCAGTATCCCTCCCAGCGCGAGGCCGAGGACGGACCCGAAGGTCCCTGCCACTTGGTTAAGGCCCAGGGCCCTCCCCCTCTCGTTCGGAGGAAAAGCGTCGGTGAGGATTGCCGCGGAGTTCGAGAAAAGTAGGGCTCCTCCAGAGCCTTGGACCAGCCTGAATATCACGAGTGATAACCCGCTGGGGGAGATGCTGCACAGGGCCGACCCGACGGTGAACACAGCGAACCCAAGGTTGTAGAGCCTCACCCTCCCGAACATGTCGGACAGCCTCCCGAAGGTCAGGAGCAGCGACGCGTTGACCAGGATGTACCCCATTATGATCCACACAGATTCGAAGGGGTTCGCGTGCAGGTCAGCGCTGATGGTCGGCAGGGCGATGAGTACTATATTGCTGTCGAGGACCGCCATGAAGGCGCCGATGGTCGTGTTGGTGAGGACGACGTACTTGTACTGCATTCCCTGATTTTCTCACACGCGCCCCTTCGGGAGCGATTAAGATTTTTCCGCTTCAAACCGGCTGTGCCAGGTCGGGTGGCTAATCTGCGAAGTCCGTCCAGGGAGGCTAGCTAGTCCGACCGGACTTCTTCTATCTTAACGCCTTCACTTCGGCGGACAGGCTGTCCGGGACGGGCCTACAACCGCAGGCGGTTGCGAGTTCCGCGTGCCAGGCGACCCTTTCTTCTCGTGTAGGGTTTGGAGGCATGACGTGGGCTTCATGCCATTCGGCATTCATGTTGCTCTTCATCGCGATCCTAGCGTCTGGTGCTCGACCCTCATGCACCTGTCCATGACGTATTCGACCTTCGCCTCGGCCAGCATCTTCTTCGCTTCCTCGTTCTCAAGATGTAGCTGTCCCCAGAACACGAAGGGCCTCCCTGTCTTTTCCTTCATGGCGGCCACCTGCCTGGCGACCTCGGGGAACTCCTCTGAGGGCCTGAAGACCTCGACGACGTCGACTTTCCCCGCTAGCTCCGGAGGGATGTCCGCCAGGGATGGGTAGGACTTTATCCCGTCTATCGAGTCCGTCGTTGGATTGACAGGGATCACAGTGTACCCGTGGTCGCGGAGGTACGCCGGAACAGTGTAAGCCTCCTTCTCGGGGTTCTTCGACGCGCCTACGACGGCGATCACCTTGAACTTTTTCATCACTTCGGTCGGCTGGACCGTGAACTTCTGCATGTGAAACGGGGTCGGAGGCCGCCTAATACGGTTGTCGAGCCGGGACAGCGCAATCCTCTAAAACCACATCGACGAGGCACAGACAACGGAAATGTTCAGCTCCGTCCTGTCTAATGTGCCTCTGGGGACGGCCAACGTCCTAGCCGACCTCATGTTGGTGGTAGTGGCAATCTTCCTGCTCTCCGGACCTGCGATAACCATCTACTATTACCGCAAGAACAAGAGGATGAAGGCGGCTCCGTCTACTGGTTCTGTTTGACGCTCTTCTGAGCCCTCCCGGCGCGTCGGTAGAATGGGAAGACCACTACTAGGGCTACAGCGGCAAGGGGTAACACAACTACCGCCACTTCCACTATCCCTTCGATGACGCTCACGAAGAGGCCCCCGATATAGCCGAAGAACCCTCCGACGCCCGTCTGGATCCCCGGAGGTGCCACCACATTCACCACGGCGCTCGTCTGCGCCACTGTCCCGTTCTGGTCGGTGACGCTCACTTGCACTTTGTAGTCACCTGAGGCGTAGTAGGTGTGAATCACTATCTGCCCCTGGATGGCGCTCCCGTCCCCAAAGTTGTAGTTGACCACGTATGGCTGTGCTCCCCCCTTGACGATTGCGTTGAACGTCACGCTTAGCGGGGAGGTGCCGTTGGTAGGGGTCGCGCTCAATGTCATCGACAACGGCGTCAATTGGGCAGTCATGCTGACGGTAACGTTGATGGTGGCGTAGTCAATCAAAGTCCTGGTCTGGAGTATTTGGCTCTCGACCTCGTTGATCTGCTGGTTCACCTGCTGAAGCTGGGTCTCCACGGCGAGGGTCGAGTTGATTGTGCTGGTCTGGTTCAGGAGCTTCAGGAGCTGCCCCTGTTCGGTCGTTAGCGACGCAAGTGTCGCGTTCATGTCGGTGTACTGCACGGACACGTCGTTGGAGTTCGAGGTCTCGCTCAGGAATGTCCCCAGGGCCTTCACCTGGTTCAGCACCTGCTGGTAGAGGGCCGACGGGACCCTGATCACGACATAGGCCGATTCGCTATAGGTCGATTGATAGGCAACATACCCGCCGACTGAGTATGCGAGGGCGGAGATCGCCGAGGCTGTCTGTTCCGGTGCGGACGTCCTTATCCCCAGGTCGGTCGCGAACTCGATGAGTCCGCCGCCGTTGGTCGGGGTCCCCTGGGTTACAGTCGAGTTCCCCGTCAATCCCACTTGGAGGGTCTCAGGAGGAGAGCTGGTCGTCGACGCGATCGTTGTCGAAGACTCAGTGTAAGTGGCTGTCGTGGAGGCGATGATCTGGGTGTCTCCCTGGCTACCGTAACCTGCGGTTGGGGAACCAGAGACCCCGAAGGTCACGCCATTCTGAGCCGAGTTTTCCAAGTCATTGAGCGATGTGCTAGAGGTCGTCGGTGCAAAAAGCCCCGCGTTGGAAAGCAGACCCAGCGCGAAGCCGCCGACCACGATGAGGGCAGCGATTCCGAGGACGACCCTCTTCTTCGTGATTCCACCGAGCTGGTTCACGGCAGGGGGTATGGCGGGAGCCGAGTTAGTCCCAGCGTCAAGAACGCGCCGTTCTTGGGACGCGAACACACACTTATTTCGTCTCGGGTGGCGTTGCTACGGGTTGTCCGAGGCCTCCCGGGATAGGGTGGACTACGCACTCAGAGGAAAGACCCTGACTGTCTATCTCTACCTGCTGAAGCACGGGAAGGCCATCGGGGTCCGCGAGATACAGAAAGCACTGGGGTTCTCCAGCCCATCGGTCGCGTTTCATCACCTCGACAAGCTGGTGCAACTCGGGGTCGTTGTGAAGGACCAGTATGAAAGATACGTCCTGGCCAAGAAGGTCGACACTGGCATACTGCATTCATTCGTGAGCATAGGGGGACTCAACCTCCCAAGGCTGGGTTTCTACGCCGCCTTCTTCACGACGATAGCAGCAGCCTACATGCTGCTTGAAAGGAGCTCCCTGGACCTCTACGCGGTGATCGGGACCTTGGGAGGTGCCGCAGTCTTCTGGTATGAAGCCTGGCGGGTTTGGAGGCGCAAGCCGTTCTGAGAACTAGAACTATCTACCCGCTTCGTGGAGATGAGTGAGCATGGAAGGCAGACGCTTCGGAGTTGGTCTGGTCGCTGGCATCCTCCTCGGGCTTGCCATCATTACAGTCGGAGGCGGCCTGAGCTCTGTCCCAGGGGTAGCCCTCTTTTCTCCCTCGGCTTCCAGCCAGGCCACGTCGTCCACCTCCATGGCGACTTCCGCCGCAACCGTGACTATGTCATCGACCACCCTCTTGAGCGCGACGTCCTCGAGTTCAAGTGCTACCTTCGGCGGCGCCACTTCGCCCCAGCAGGTACACCCGTCAAACGAGAGCGAAGTCGCCACCGGCACCACGACTGCGAGGTCGTCGAGCACCTCGATCCAGACAACAGCCATCACGACCTCCGATCAGGGCACTCTGACCAACCTTGGGAGCAATGTAACATACGCCCAGAATGGGGCGAACACGCCTAGCTACTCCTCCCGCATCTATAACATAGCCCATCAGCCGGCTCTTTCGGACGCCGTGATTCTCCTCCCCGTCCTGGTGGCATTCTTCGCAGCGGTCGTGCTCTACAAGGTGTCTATCCGAGACAAGGATGAGCCCACCTAAGAAAAGCCTGAACGATCACCTAAACAGAAACTCCATGCAAGGACCGAGTCTCGACCATTTGGTCCCAGGCGGCCTGATCTTCAATGAACCGTAGCGCAGCGCCGATGACTTTCTTCCTTCGGCTTCTGGATTCTTAAACCGTGGCTACTGCGATACCACGAACTCTCGGCTGTTCGGTTCCTTCCCCGCCCACCGCTGAGACCATTCCGCGAGCCCGCACAGGACCTTGTAGACCTCGTGCCCCTTGACCGTCAGAGAGTACTCGATGCGCGGCTTCTCTTCTGCATAGACCTTCCTCTGCACCACTCCGAACTTCTCTAGCTGCGAGAGCCTCTCGGCCAGCGACGTCGCGCTGATCCCCTTGATGTGGTTCTTCAGCTGGTTGAACCTTGCCGGTTCCATCTGCCCCAGCATGTGGATGGTGGGGAGGGTCCAGGTGCGGGTGATCTGGTTCCAGGTCTGGTGGGTCACGGCGCACGAGTCCAGCGTCTTCTGGTCAAGCTGCTCTGACTTGGTGAGGTTAGACATACGTAGTTGGTCAGGAAAAACTACTGGTCTTAAAAACCTGTCTCACAAAGAGGTTTCGAATGACAAACGAAGGCGTCCAAAGGACCTCGTCCAAGTTCAGTGAGGCCGAGGCGGAATACCGCGCCGAGAACTTCATCGGCAGGATAGCCACTTCCTCCCTGGGAGGTCAGCCTCACGTCGTCCCAGTGGGGTACCGCTTCGATGGCTCGACGATTACATTCGGAGGGTGGAATCTGACGAAGAGTCTGAAGTACAGGAACATGATGGCCAACGACAAGGTGGCCTTCGTCGTTGATGACACAATATCCACCAAACCCTGGAAGGTTAGGGGTGTCGAGGTGCGCGGAAAGGCCGAACACGTCGTATCCGACGACGGTGTGACCATGATTAGGATAATCCCACTCAATATTAGGAGTTGGGGGCTGGTGGGCTGAGGATGGCGCTTTCAGGGTTCGAGGGCCAGGTGACCCAGGCAGTCGAGAAACTTAGCGAAAGCATCGTAGGTGTCAGCAGCATGCGGCTGGAGAGGCGGTTCTTCGGCATCGTCCCCCTCGAGGGCCAAGGCTCTGGGATAATCCTCGACAGGAAGGGGCTGATAGTCACCAACGACCACGTAATCGACGGGGCGAACCAGGTCCACGTCAGCCTTAAGGACGGCCGGACCTTCACAGGCGAGGTCGTCGGCTCGGACGAGGCCACCGACGTCGCGGTAATCAGAGTAAACGCGTCAGACCTGCCAGCCGCAGACCTCGGCGACTCGGAGGTGCTGCGTGTGGGCCAGTTCGTCCTCGCCATAGGGAACGCGCTGGCGCTTCCAGGCGGGCCGACCGTATCCATGGGGGTGCTTAGCGCGAAGGGAAGGCCTCTGCCTGGTTCGGATTTCATCTTTGAGGGCCTTCTACAGACCGATGCCGCGGTGAATCCCGGCAACAGCGGGGGCCCTCTTGCCGACCTCGAAGGGCGTATCATCGGCATCACCACCCTGATGATCCCCTATGCCCAAGGGATGGGGTTCGCCATCCCGATCAACACCGTGAAGAAGATCGCCCAGGAGATCCTGGAGAACGGCAGGGTCACGCGCCGATGGATCGGCATCTCAGGGATCGACATGACGCCACAGCTCGCGAGGAGGTACAATCTGCAGGCCGAGACGGGTTTCTTGGTCGCGGAGGTCGTTCCTCGGAGTCCAGCTGACCATGCGAGTCTGAGGAACGGGGATGTCATCATCGGAGCCGCGGGTGGCGAGGTCAAACACACCAAGGACCTACTCTTGGCCATCTCCAAGGTCCAAGCTGGGGGAACCATCAGGCTGGACGTCAACAGGTTGGGCAGGAGGGGCACTCTCGACGTCAAGCCTACGGAGTCTCCTCCGCTTCAAGGGGCCGACGGCAGATAGCAGCGAGTCGCTGTATTTAGGGCACCATTCTCAGACCCTTGGCGTGCCGGTGCCCCACGAGTCAACCAGGGACGAGAAGGTCGAGAACCTCATAACTAACCTCTCAATGATCATGATGGGGATGTTCGAGGGGGTCTTTGCGACCTTAGCCTCCGGACTGGCCGACGCCCTCACGAAGACCGCCGAAGCCCTGACATCATCCATGGATGAAGGCAGCCCGACAAGGAAGGTGAAGGCGCCCCTGGCGGACGCTGGCCCCGAGGTCGAGGCGAAAATCAGGGGGGTCTTCTCCAGCCTGCGTAAGGAGGTCGCGGAAGGGTTCTCCAACAAGGACGAAAAGTTCGAGCGGTTCATCAAGAACCCTTCGACGCAGGAATCCATATCGTGGAGAGCCACAAGCTGAAGCTCCCCCCGCTCACCGAACATCTGTCGGACTCTGACCTTGCCGGGTACGTCACCATAATCCAGAACGAGGACCCCGATCTCGCCAAGATGATGCAGGAACTCGGCGAATGGCAGAAGACCACGCCCAGGTTTGAGCAGAACGGCTAGGCCTAGCCGAGCTTCGCGTCGATTTCCTTCTTTTTCAACCTCGCCCTCGAGATTTCCCTCTTCATCCGCAGCGAGAACCCGAGGTCGCTGACCCCGACATAGAGCCACACCACAGTCAGCCCTAGTGCGACAAGCTCCGTAATCACCAGCGTAGGGTCTGTGAGGTTCACCGTCTGGGTCTTCGTCCCCGTCAGAGGTAGCGCTAGCTGGGCAACGTAGGAGATAGCCAGGAACCCAGCCACGATGACCGTAACCACCGAGAGGACCTGCATCCTCCTCGCCCCCTGTTCGATGTGACCTACGAGCTCCTGGTGGGCCTCAATGATCTCCGGCCCCTTCTTCCTGTCCTCATTCATCATGATTAAACCCCCGTCGAGAGCATAAAAGCCCTAGCGACATCATGTCACCAGAGGGAGCCTCCAGATTTCAAGCCAGTCCTGGTAGAGCTTGTACCCTTCTTCGCTTATCATGAGCGTCTCCTGTCCATCGACGAGCTCCTTCCTAGCCAGCCCCTTTGAGAGCATCGGGGCGACTATGCTCCCGATTCTACCGGTGTTGACGTTGCACGTCTGGGCAAGCCTCGTAATTATCTTCGGAGAAGCGAAGAGTGATGCGAGGATTTCCATCTGGACGAGAATGGTGTCCCTCTTCTTCAACCGGCCCTGCGAATGTTTTCAGGAGATATAAGATAACGGCCGTGTCAGTCTTCGCGCCAGCGGAAGAACCGCACGGCGAGTGCGAAGACGATCACTGAAAGGACCACTAGAATTCCGGCGTCGAATAGGGCCGGCCCGTAGTTCCCGTAGATCATCACATTGTTCAGGCCGTCGATCATGTAGTACAGTGGGAGGATGTGGGCGATCCCCTGAAGGTACATTGGCATCGAGCTTACAGGGAAGAAGGTCCCTGAGAGGAACATCATGGGGAAGGTCACAAGGTTCCCGACCACGGCTGCGGACTCCGGGCTGTTCGAGATGGTCCCCACCAGCATTCCGAGGGATACGAAAAAGAAAGGACCGATGACAAGGAACATGGCGATGCCGGGGTTGACTACAATATGGGCGCCGAACACGTACACACCCACGAGCGACATTAGGATGAACGAAACCACCGTCGTCCCGATGTACCAGACGATCTTGGAGATCAGCCATTCAGTCTTGGTCAGGGGCGTCAGCGAGAGCAGCTTGAACACCTTGTCTCTCCTGTAAGTGGAGCTGATGTTGACCAAGGCGAACATCGGGCTCGTTAGTGCCGCGAACCCTACCAACCCGGGGATGAGGAAGTCGATGTACTTGTAGTTAGACGAGACTGCAGTCTGCGAGCTGACCCCTACGTGAGCCAGGCCAGGGACTCCGTACGCATTGAACGCGTTGACAAATTCGCTCACAGTCCCCCCGACCACCGCGCTCGTGGTAGAGGCGGGATCCCCGTACACGGTGACATTGACAGGTGTCTTCTCGCTGTAATTGATTGTGAAGTTCGCAGGAATGACAATGCCGTCGGACGCGGAGTGAGATGACAGGTATTGTGAAAAGTTTAAGTCTGCGGGGACGCTCTTCAGGCAGAGGCCCGACGACACAGAAGAACTACAGTCGCTCGAAGTTCCATTGAGTGCAGAGAGGAACTGGGTCGAAGCAATCCCATTGTCGTGGTTCTGGACGTACACTGTCACTTGGCTGACCCCTCCGCCCGAGAATATGGCCCCGAAGAGAAGGATGAGAATAATCGGAAATATCAGAGTGAAGAAGAACCCCTCCCTGCTCCGTACATTGCCCCTGGCGTAGACCTTGAGCTCAGCCAACATCCTCTGCAGACTGAATGCCATGTTATGCCGACTCCTTCTCTGACTGCCCCTCGGGACCCACCAACCTGAGAAAAACGTCTTCAAGGCTGTCCCTTTTGACCGTCAGGTCTCCCCACTCGACTCCCGACTCTTCGATGGCACCGAGGGCCACGAGGGCGTCGTCCTTGTCTCTCAGGGATATGGCGAGGAACCCGTTCGGTAGCGCTTCCGCCTTCAGCTTGGTATTCTCCTGAAGGAACTTCAGAAGGTCTTCCTTCGCCTTCACTACCAGCTTCTGTCCCGATCCGTATTTGTTCTCTATCTCCTCGGTGGTTCCCGCGGCCACGATCTTTCCATGGTCCATGATGGCGACCTTGTCGGCGAGCTCCTCTGCCTCCTCGAGGTAGTGCGTGGTGAGCATCACCGTCCTCCCTTCGTTCTTCAGCTTCCTGATGACCTCCCACACGGCCCTCCTTGCTTGCGGGTCCAGGCCCGTTGTCGGCTCATCAAGGAATATCACTTCCGGGTCGTTTACAAGAGAAAGCGCCATCCCCAGCTTCTGCTTCTGCCCTCCCGACAGGTGCTGGAACCAGATGTTTGCGGCGTCCTCCAGTATCACACGGCGAAGCATCTCGTCCGGGTCCACTTTCTTGTCGAAGAGGGCGCCATAATACAGGATTGCCTCCTTGGGGGTCGGGTAGTCGAGGAACTTGAACCCCTGAGGTATTACGCCTATCCTCTTGTGGAGCTCATATCCCTTGGTCCACGGGTCGAGATCAAGTACCTTCACCGACCCTCCATCCTGCTGCCTCAGCCCCTCGAGTATCTCTATGGTGGTGGTCTTTCCCGCTCCGTTGGGCCCCAGAAGGGAGAAGACCTCCCCTTTCTCCACTGAAAACGATATCCCGTCAACCGCGCGAAGCTGTCCGTAGTTCCTGACCAGGCCCTCCACAGTGATGGCAGGCAAGTGGAATTCCCGCCTTTCCGAGCGTATTTACGCTATCTGCCTAACTCGGTCACGCGTCGGTAGTCTGCGGGGGAGGGCCCCAGCTCCACCCCCTTCGACCCCAGAACCTCCTTCCGAAGATGAGCATCGCTATCCCCCCGAGGACGAGCACAACCCCGACGATGACGGCGAGGAGCTCAAGAAGGGTGACGATGACATTCACGATGAAGCTTGATAGCAGGATCAGGACCAGGGCTCCAATCAAGATCATTATCGCCCCCGCTATCTGCGACTTATGCACTTGGTCCGTCAGGTTCCGGAGCTATTTATTCTCACGAGCAGGTTGATCACAAACTAGATGATCGCTCATTCCCAGGTCTCCTGACAGATATTAACTACTGCCGGACCAGGTTGACCAGGGACACTTCGTCTGACCATCTCCATCAAAGAGTGCGGAATAATGCTCGAACCTCAGCTGGGGATGAGCATGGCCCAGCTGGTGGACACGGCGAAGCGAGCCGAGGAGCTGGGGTTCGGATACCTGTTCCGCTCCGACCATATCCTCCCCACCGACGACAGGAGGGGCATCGACTCCCCCGAGTGCTGGACCAGCCTCGGAGTCATCGCCGCCGCCACCCGCAGGATAAGGTTCGGTCCCATGGTGACCCCCGTCGGCTTCCGCAACCCCGCTCTACTCGCGAAAATGGCCTGCACAGTCCATTCGTTCTCTGGGGGCAGGCTCCAGCTGGCCATCGGAGCAGGATGGTACGAGGCCGAGTACCGGGCCCACGGATACGAATTCCCGGATTTCAAGACGCGGGTCGGGGAGTTCAAGGAGGCCGTGGAGATCATCTCGGCAATGATAAGGTCGGGGAGAGTGGACTACGACGGCGAGCACTACTCCGCGCACACCGACTGCCTGCCAAGACCTTCGGGTCGCATGCATCTCATCATCGGAGGGAGGACGAAGCCCGTAGTGAGGCTCGCAGGGAGGTTCGCGGACGAATGGAACTTCTTCAGGATGGCCAAGGACGAGATCACCCAATTGCGCCCGGTCCTCGACGGCGCGTCAGACGGGCGCAAGGTTGAACTCACCGAAATGGGGCCCTACCTGATCGCCAAAAACAAGGAGAAGCTCGAGGAGTATGCTAGGCTCCAGGGCGCCAAGCTGGGGGAGGACCCCGGTCCAACCGACATCCTTGCGCGCCTGAGGGCAAGAGACGCCCCCTGCGGCACCGTCGAAGAGTTCCTCGTGAAGGTGGCCGAGAAGGAAGACTCTGGAGTGAAGAGGATCTATTTCCAGACCCTCGTCCCTGAAAACGTCGAAATGATCGAGCTGCTTGCAGACTCCCTCCGAAGTGGAGTGTAGTGGGATGAGCTTCTTCAGCTCCGCATACCTCGGGACCCCGCCCTGGGACATCGGGCGCCCGCAAGGGGAGTTCGTAAGGCTGGCCGATTCGGGGAAGATCAGGGGCAAAGTCATAGACCTCGGCTGCGGGACTGGAGAAAACGCGATGATGTTCGCGTCGAAGGGGCTCAGCGTCCTCGGGGTCGACTCGGCACCCCTCGCCATCGCGAAAGCCAAGGTCAAGGCAAACGAACGAGGGTCCACGGCGGAGTTCATGGAGGCGGACGCCCTGGACCTGCCCTCGCTGAAGAGGGTTTTCGACACCGCCACCGACTGCGGCCTCTTTCACACCTTCTCAGACCGGGAGAGGTGGAAGTTCGCCGCGAGCCTTGGCGAGGCATTGAAACCTGGGGGAAGGTACTTCTTGCTCTGCTTCAGCGAAAGAGAGCCGGCCGACTGGGGAGGCCCACGGCGCGTCACAAGGGAAGAGATCCAAAACACCTTCAGCAAGGGGTGGGAAGTCGACTCCATAGTTCCCGCCAGGTTCGAGGCATTTCACCTTGAGGAAGGAGGTTACGCCTGGCTGGCCACCATGACCAAGTTGGCGTAGTAGGCCTTCAGTGACATGGCGTAGTGACATCTTGTCGCTACATAATGTCGGCAACGCTCTATAAGACGGGACCATCCTCACGCGATATGACTTCCGTCCAGCAGCTCTGGATCGGATACACCCATGGCGGGGGAAGGGTTCGTCCAGAAGGCAGCAGGGCTCGAGATCAAAGGGCGTGCCCGCTTTGCGGTTTCACCTGGGCCTGGGAGAGCCCTCGAAGGCCGGCCGCTGACCTGGGAAGTGCTTGATACGGTCGGGAAGAGGACGACGTGGCCCGAGCCCGACTCATTCTCCAACCTTCTGGAGTCGATGTCAGCCACCAGGGGGGTCCCCATCGGAGAGAGGCTGAGATCTCTAGACGGAGAGGAAGGCAGACTTATCATCCAATCCCTGTCTGGTGGCGAGGTGCGTACCTCCAGGGCCCATTTCAGGGCCATCATATCCGTCTATTCCTGACCCTGAGTCCTTTATATCGGCGGTTCAGCTGGCTCGTCGAAGTTTGCAACAAGCCCCGCCCATGCCCGTCCAGACGGGGACGACCAGCCACCAGATGAGGGCCCTACTCGCGATGGTTGGTGTCGCGCTGCTCCTGAACTACGTAGAGACCATGGTCATACCGGGGGTCCCCATCATACAGAGGGACTTCAGCACTACAGAGAGCCTCGTATCCTGGATCACCTCAGCGTTCCTCGTAGTGGGGAGCGCCGTCTCGCCTCTCTTCGGCAAGCTAGGCGACAGCTACGGGAAGAAGCGCATGTTCCTGATTGCGCTCGTCTTCTACACAGCCGGGGTCGGCATAGCCGGCTTCTCCAACTCGATCTACTTCCTTATCGCCGCCCGGGCCATCCAGGGGATCGGCTTCGCCGTCGTCCCCCTCGCTCTGGCGATTATCGCAGAGACATTCCCCAGGGAGAGGATAGCGACGGCCCAGGGGATCGTAAGCGCGACTTTCGCCATCGGCGCCGCCCTCGGGCTGATAATCGGCTCCTATGTCGTCCAGGACCTCGGATGGCAGTGGGCCTTCCACTCGGCCTTCATCCTGAGCGTCGTGCTCTTCGCCGTCGTGGCCAGGTTCCTCCCCACAGGGCACCCCGGCTCGAGGCGGAAGGTGGGTTACCAGACCGTGATCCTGCTGATGACGGGTGTCTCCCTGCTTCTGCTATATCTCACCGAAGGCCCCTATGTCGGCTGGACAGACGCATACAATCTCGGGGCGCTCGCGCTCGGGTCCGGCTTGACCATCGCGTTCTTCGTGGCCGAAAGCAGGAAGTCGAACCCCCTGATACCCCTCCATCTCCTCAGAATCCGGAACGTGCTCGTGGCGAACATGACCGGAATCCTGTCCGGCATAGGCATGTTCATGCTCTTCTTCGCTGTCATCTTCTACACGGAGTTGCCCTTCAGCGGCCAGTTCCCCAATCCTGGCGTCCCTGGCCTCAACCTTGACGTGATATCTGCGGGGCTCACCATCGCCCCGGCGACCGTCCTGATGCTCGTCGGCGGGCCCCTGCTCGGCAGGCTCGTCGCAAGGAACGGTCCCAAGCCCGCCATGGTCCTGGGCGGCATCATCGCAATAATCGGGTTCGTCCTCTTCATTTTCAACAGGGGGACGAGCACAGACGTCATGGTCGACACGGCTGTCTCCCTCGTCGGCGCAGTGGGCATCATCATCCCGATAGTGAACATGGTCAGCGTCTCTCTCCCCATGGAGACGGTCGCCACCGGACTCGGTCTTAACACCATGCTCAGGAACATCGGCGGCGCCATCGGGCCGGTCGTGGCTACCACAATCATGAGCACCTACTATGTGACGGCATCGACCCCGGGGGGTCCCATGCGGTTCCCCGCGTCTGCGGCCTACGACTACGTGTTCTACCTGGGCATAGCCTGCATGCTGGCCGTCGTCGTCCTCGCCCTGACAGCCAAGAACTACGTCTTCAGGAAGCAGAGCCAGCCGGCCGCCGCGCCAGTCTGAAGGCGACGGCCGCACCTGCGACGGCGCAGACGACTCCGACTACGATTAGAATCTCAGCCAGGGCGCCGATGGGGTCCCCTGCTAACTTCCACACAGCTGCGTAGTCCCAGAAGTAAGAGCCCAACGGACCCTCGCCGATGTAGATGAATCCCGGAGGGTTCTGTCCCGAGCTCCCTACGACAAAAACGGGGTTGTGGTCCGGGTCCCAGGAGCCGTAGGCATACGTCCCCGAGACCACCTTCTGGCCGTCCAGAGAAATCGAGCCGAGGGTCAGGTTCCCCATGTACTCGAAGGTCGCCGCCGTCCTGGAGTACGACTCGAGGGCAAATACCTCCTGGTCCCCGACCTTCAAGGATTGTGAAATCCCAGCGGGGAACGCCCGGGAGACATATGCCCCCGTATCTGCGTCTGTCACCCTCACTTCCCAGCTTCCTGCCGCCTGGAAGATGGACATGGTGACCGTGGAGTTCGGAGACATGTCTGGTGCTGTCGCGTTCAGGACCCAGTTGTACACAGGATTGGACGGGTCGGAGGTCGCGATTGACCAGGCGAAAGCGAGCCAGACCCTGTCAGTGGGGGACGTCCCTGCGGCGGCCTGGAGCACGTACCCATCGGTCGTCATTACAGACATCACAGCGTACACTATCCTGTCAGGGACCGTGATGTTCGGTAGAATCACGTCCGCCGTGACGTCGTTCGTCACTTCCCAATGCACCTTTCCTCCCGACTGCAGCCCGGCCCCTTCGGGGACGACGACACCGAGGGCCCAGGACGAGTTCGGATATGCTGGCGCAGGGGTGCTCGCCAGCGGGGCGGTGGCCCAAGCCCCCGTCACAAGTGAGAGGATGAAGATCAAGGCCGTCCCGGCCGCCAGCGCCTTCGGGTTCAGGCCGCCCTTCAAGGGGAGGGCCACCTAGCGCGTACCAACGAGAGGACCGCTAGGGAGGCGCCTATGACAGCTATCAGCGTCATCGCCGTGATGGGGTTGACGTACGGTAGGAGTATGCTGTCGATGGACTGGGCCGACGACGTCTGGAAGGTCGCCGCATAGCCGCCCACGGCGCCCGCAAGCGCAAGGAGCAGGCAGCTTCCTGTCACCCCTATCGAGAGCAGGATTATGGCCGGCCACATTGTCCTCGGGTCTACGCTACGGTTTTCGTGCAGCTCGACCGTCGTGAGGAAAGAAGAGAGCGCGCCGAACCCCCCGATCCCTACTACTATGAAAAGCAAGTAGGCAAGGACGAACCAGATCCCTGGTCCCCCGCCGACTATGATCGGGGGGAGATACGAGAAGGGCCTCGAAGGGATCACTATCACTACTGTCCACACGAGTGCCGCGAAGGCGCTGAGATACGCCGCGCCTCGATACCTCCTGTACCAGAGGGGTCTATGGGGGTCTATCTTCGCCATTTCCTACCCGCACAGGTTAGGGTTCGACCCGGCGGTATAAACGCAAGATACGATTCTCCGCACTGAGAATGGGAGTGGTTGGGGTGGTCTACCCCTTGGCAGGGAGGACCACCGCCGGCGGTGCCTGGGGGGTCGGGTTCGCTTCCTCAGAGCCCCGGTATACAGATACGACGGCCGCCACCAGGACAACCGATATCAGGGCCAGTCCGATGGTGTAGACCCAGCCAGTTGTCGTTACTGCCAGTGAGCCGTCCGATGCAAGTACCCCGGAGTCGATGTAGGTGTACGCAAGGCCCGCTATTACCGTAAATGTGGTGATCAGCATCCCGAACCAGGCGATGGATCTCCTTGAGCCTGTCCCTTCCTGGAAGAAGTCGACCGCCAGGAACGCCGTTGCGACCATGGCTATCCCGAACAGGGCGAAGTACTGCTCGTTCCCGAAGACGATGTCGAGAGGGGTCCCATGATATGACGACTCGTTGAACTCGATCACGAACCCTTCGATTGGCGTAGCGATGTAGGCAAGAATCCAGGTCCCGAGGACCGCCAGCCTGATCGGGTCCTTCCAAGCAGGTTTCCCCCTGATTGTAGTGAGCATCAGCGGGACCAGCATTATCATTGCGCCCAGGCTTGCGAGGAACATGGTACTGTCGTCGCTGGCCATTCCGTTGGTGGCGCTAAACGAGTAGAGCTGCAGAGGTCCCCCCGGGTTGCTCGCGAAGAGCAGGGGCGGACCGTTGGGCCACACCTGAGTGAACCCTTCGATGATGAACGTGGCGGTCATCACCGCGATACCGATTCCGCTGACCCAGAGACCTGCCTTTGCGAGCCTCCCCCTGGACCCCCCCAGGCTGAGCACGCCGAACCGTCTCGCAGTCACGGCCACGACGCCAATTATCAGAGTGATCCCGATGACGTGAGAGTGGGACCCCATTGCTCCGCCCAAGAACGTGGCGGCGCCGCCCATCCACGCGATGTAGCCGTTGAACATTGACGACGAGACGCCGAAGTCGATCACGAAGTATTGGAGCCAGAACACTATGAATCCCATCACGCCGGCTATGAAAGTGGCGGAGACTGTCGTGAGCGTGAGCCAGTATGTCCCGTCCATCTTCCGAAAGTCAGCCCACTTTGGCAGGTTGCTCCAGCGGGGTATCATTCCGATGACGTTCTTTGTAGAGTCGTACCTTCCGGATATCTTGCCCGGAAGCAGGTAGAGCTCGAGCAGGAGCGCCCCTCCGACGTCCGCCAGGAGAAGCAGCCCCAGGAAGATCAGCCCCAGAGGCAGGGGGGCGAACCACGTGTGAAAAACCGGCCTTAGATACAGGAATCCTCCGACGGCACCAATTATCGTCGCCAGGGTAGCTCTGTAGGCGATGGGGAAATCGACGTTCGGTTCATACTTGTCGATCTCGAAGACTATCACTACGAATATCACCAGCAGCGAAGCCAATCCGATCGCGATCGAGTGGAAGTAGAGGTCCGAGGCCCCGAAGGAAAAGACCGGCGGGATGCTCCCCTGGGCGCTGGGGCCTATCCCAACGACGAACCAAAGAGCGGACATCAACCCGGTGACGAAGAGCGTAATCCAGGTGTAGGTCTTCATCGGGTGCAGGTAGCCCTTGCGCGTCATCAGGTAGCGGCTCGCGCGCCTCGGCTGATCAGCAGGCTTGTCCTCCGACACCCTCTTCGACCTGGTTCTTGTTCAGCTGCCGTAGGGGTTATGTAGCCATCCGTGCATTTGCGTGCATCCATACGGATTGGCTTATGACTACGGAACCCCGAATTCTCCACATGCCGGGTTCGCTATGAAACAGACTGCCCGCTTCCATGAAAGGACACCCGGACACGGATTGGAAAAAGAGACCTTGGACCTGCTGGACAGGATTTCGTTTGAGCTGAAACTGACAACGAAGGTGAGCCGCCGGGCTCTGACCATAATCTCCGAGGCCAGGAACGCGCAGCTGAGGCACAAGGTCCCCCATGGGGTGCTGGCGGGAGCGGCTCTCTATGTAGCCTGCAGAGAGAACAACACTCCCCTAACCATTCGCGACTTCGCCAACGCCAGTGGTTCTCACCGGAGGGACATCGGCAGGTGCTACCTCCAGATCCTCGACAACATGAACATCTCAAGGCCGGAGATGAACAGCAGAGGCTATGTCAGCCGGCTCCTGCTGAAGCAGCCCGTTTCGGAGGATGCCATGCACTTGTCTCAGGAGATAATCCACAACCTGTCTGACAAAGGCTTGGGGGGAAGGAACCCCATGACCCTGGCCGCGGCGACGCTCTACATCGCCTGCTGCAGCATGGGAGAGAACGTCACCCAGGCCGAGGTCGCCGAAGCGGCCGGGGTGGGGGAGGAAAGCGTCAGGGAGTGCTGCAAGGAGATCAGGACCCTCGGGGCCTCTGCTTGAAGTAGATGAAGAAGAACAACCCTGACAGCTTAGCGCCAACGATTAAATCTCCTGTTCTGACCCGAAGGGGTATGGTCCGGACGAACCTCTCCATCGACAAGGAGGTCTTCGAGGAATTCGCCGCCGAGGCGGACAGGCGCAAGATGACCCTTTTCGCCTTCGCCAACGAGTCACTTTCGGCCATAACCAAAATCTCCCAGGAGGGGGGAAATCCGGAAGAGTTCTACAAGATCTGGCGGGTCCTTTCGATCCTCAGGCAGGTGGACGTCATCACCCTCCCGAGCGATTTCGTCGAAGTGCTGATCGAGCTGCAGTACAAAGCAGACTCGAAGTCGACCAAGGAGAAGTTCAGGAACCTCGGCACGTCGCTGGTGGGCCTGCTGAAGATGGCTGCAGAGGACATTGAAGACCTGAACCCGCTAGCAAAGGACTTCGGTTTCTTTATACCCATCAAGCACTTCGGCCTGACCAGGCTGAAGACCGGGTACCTCGAAGTGGATGTCGTCGGCGCTGGGAAGGCGATGTCGACGACCGAGTGCTCAGCGGAGTTCCTGAAGGCGATCATCGGCGGCTATGGGTATGCAGTGACGAAGGAGGAGCTCCACCCCGGGACCATCAGGATGATACTCGAGAAGACAGGCCGGGACTGAAAAGGCGAATTCCAAGTCCGAGAATCGACCCATCGGGCTAAATACCCCAAATTGACGTCGGGCGAGCTGGGAGCTTAGAGTGTTAGACTCTGGCGCAGTGGCCTGGGTCCTCGTCGCCACCGCCTTGGTCATGCTGATGACTCCGGCCCTTGGTTTCTTTTATGGCGGCCTTGTCCGACGGAAGAACCTCATCTCAACTATCGTCCAGACGCTCACGATATTCGCCGTAGTGAGCCTCGTGTGGGCGCTATGGGGGTACAGCGAGGTCTTCGCCCCTTCCGTCAACGGGGTGATCGGAGACCTATCCAAAGTGGGCCTGAACAACGTAGGGTACAACCCGCTTCCGGGCCAGGTTATCCCGGAGCTAGAGTATTTCGCATTCCAACTCAAGTTCGCGGCCATCACCCCTGCCCTGATCATCGGGGCTTTCGCCGAGAGGATCCGCTTCAAGGCGCTTCTGATATTCACCGTCGCCTGGGTGACCTTCATCTACGCGCCCATCGCCCACTGGGTCTGGGGACCCGGGGGTTGGCTGGCGAACATGGGGGTAGAAGACTTCGCGGGGGGGCTCGTGGTCCACATATCGGCCGGTGTGTCCGCGCTCGCGGCTGCGATCGTCTTAGGGAAACGGACAGGCATCAAGAGGTCTGACGAGGTCAGGCCAAACAACGTCCCCTTCGTTATCCTTGGCGCGGCGATGCTCTGGTTCGGTTGGTTCGGGTTTAACGGCGGTAGCGCCCTCGCCGCCAACAATATAGCCGTCCAGGCCCTCGTGAACACCAACCTTGCTGCCGCCGCGGCTGCGGTCACCTGGATGCTAGTCGACTGGTCTAGGAAAGGTAAGCCTTCGGCGATTGGAATCTCCATCGGCGCCGTGGCTGGCCTTGTGGCCATAACGCCAGCGGCGGGTTATGTGACAGCGTCCTCATCCATGATAATAGGCCTAGGAGCTGGTATCGCTTCGAACTTCGTATCCAACTGGAGGACCAGCCGCAACATATTCGACGACTCTCTGGATGTCTTCGCATGCCATGGCGCGGGGAGCATGTGGGGGGTCGTGGCCACTGGAATCTTCGCCACAGCAGCCGTGAGTGGAGTAAACGGGGCTCTCGCTGGAAACCCAGCTTTCCTTGGGACCGAAGTCTTCGCCATAGCAGTCGTCAGCGGCTTCGCTTTCTTCGGCTCCTACTTCCTGCTGAAAATCATCAACTTCATCACTCCGCTCAGAGTCAGCGCCGAGGATGAAGAGACGGGACTGGACATGAGCCAGCACGGTGAAGAAGCCTACAACTAGCCTCCTTTTTCGAAGGAAAGCTTCATAACCCGTAGTCGAAGGGTCGTTTCAAGGGTCGTCGGAGCCTATGCCGCGTTTCAAGACAACTGCCGAGGCACTAAAGATAGTCCACAACAAGGACCAGATACGCAACATAGGGATAATCGCGCACGTAGACCACGGGAAGACCACCACCTCTGACAGCCTCCTCGCGGCCTGCGGGATGCTCTCTCCATCTGTCGCCGGCCAGGCTTTGGCACTAGACTACATGGAGCTCGAGCAGCAGAGGCAGATGACAATCAAGGCGGCCAACGTCACGCTGTACTATGAGCAGGGAGCCAGGCCGTACGTGATCAATCTGATTGACACCCCAGGCCACATCGACTTCACAGGGAAGGTCACCAGGTCGCTGAGGGCCGTGGATGGGGCGGTTGTAGTGATAGACGCCGTCGAGGGGATCATGACCCAGACGGAGACCGTCACCCGGCAGGCTCTGGAAGAACGGGTACGCCCTGTGGTTTACATTAACAAGATAGACCGTCTGATCAAGGAGCTTCGCCTTACCCCAGAGAAGATGCAGGAGTGGCTCTTCGGCATAGTCAGGGACTTCAACCGCCTCGTCGACACCTACGCCGAGCCCGAGTACAAGCAGAAGTGGAAGGTGTCCGTCCAGGACGCCCAGGTTGCCTTCGGCTCCTCGAAGGACAAGTGGGGGTTCAACTTCGACATGGCCAAGTCCGCAGGGGTGTCCTTCAAGGACATCATCAACGCATACAGTACGTCGACCCCCGAAGAGCTGGGAAAGAAGCTGCCGCTCCACGAAGCGCTGCTGGGTATGGTCGTAAGGCACCACCCGCCTCCTCACATCGCCCAGGCCTATCGTATCCCCAAGATCTGGTCGCAGGGGGACCTTAACAGCGACGTGGGCAAGGCACTGCTCTCCTGCGACGAAAACGGTCCCACGGTAATGATGGTCACCAACGTCGTCGTCGACCCCGCCGCCGGTCTGGTGGCCACGGGCCGCCTGTTCTCAGGCAGCGTCTCCAACGGGGACCAGGTCTACCTGCTCAACTCCAAGCGGGAGGGGAAGATTCAGTCCGTCCAAATATTCATGGGCTTCCAGAGGGAGATAGTCGACTCGCTCCCAGCGGGGAACATCCCCGCGCTGCTCGGCCTCGACATACGGTCCGGGGAGACGATTTCGAACCTGAAGGGGGTCGCGACCTTCGAATCGATCCACTACGTCAGCGAACCGGTCGTGACGGTGGCCGTCGAAGCGAAGCACCCTAGGGACCTGCCGAAGCTCGTCGAGGTCATGCGCAGGCTCAACATCGAGGACCCGAACCTGGTGATTACCATAAACCAGGAGTCGGGCGAAACCCTGATGGCGGGCATGGGGGTGCTCCATCTGGAGATAGCGACCTCCCAGATTCAGGCCGCTGGACTCGAGATAATCACCTCACCGCCGATCATCAACTACAGGGAGACCATCCGTGCCCGGGCAGGGCCGATAATGTCTAGGTCACCGAACAGGCACAACAAGATCTTCATCGAGGTCGAGCCGTTGGAGGCTGACGTGATCGAGCTCATCCGCAACGGGACGATAAGCGAGAACATCGAGAAGAAACTTGTCATCAAAACCCTCCGAGACCACGGCTGGGACCCCGATCAGGCGAGGAACTTCCAGGGCATAGACGAGAGAGGGAACGTGCTCACAGAGGTAACGAAGGGGGTCCAGTTCCTTCAGGAGTCAATGGACTCTATCCGAGCCGGGTTCGACGACATCATGAAGAACGGGCCGCTCGCCTATGAGTTCACGAGAGGGGTGAAGGTTGCGCTCACCAACTTCGTCCCGCACGAGGACGCCGCTCACAGGACATACGCGCAGCTGATGCCCGCCTCGAGGCGCGCCATCCTGGGAGCCATGCTCACGGCCAACCCGACTCTGCTTGAGCCTATACTCGGGATCGAAGTCAAGGGTCCGTCAGACCTCATCGGTGCAATAACGGGGGTCATCAGCTCGAAGCGGGGGAAGCTGGTCAAGATCGACCAGAGAGAGGTCATGACCGTGGTCGAGGGAGAGATCCCGGCCTCGGAGACATTCGATTTGAGCGAAAAGATGAGGGGCGCCACAGCAGGCAAGGCAGTCTGGAACACCCACTTCAAGACCTGGCAGGCGGTCCCCCAGAACATGCTCTGGCCCCTGGTCACAGAGATCCGCAAGAGGAAGGGACTCCCGCCCGACCCACCGAAGCCAGAAGAGTTCATCGACAAAGAGTAGGCTTGCCAAGAGCCTCCCTCCTGTACTTTAAGCTCACAAGACCTAAGAGTCAGTTAGGGTTTTCTGGTCTCGGGTTGCCTACGGGCCTGAAGGTTCTTGTGTTTCTTTCGGCTCTGCTGCTCCTGGTTTCTGGCTCAAACCACGCGGGGGCTGTCTCCACGGTCAATCCGACCCCCCCGGACCCTGCGGGGGCCCTTCCTGCTACAGGCCAGGACGGCCAGCCCTCTTCCGTTCAGGCGGACTATGATGAGCAGCTGGGGATATCGTTCTCCCAGGGTTTCAGAGCCCTGGCGTACAACGTGACCGCGGTGGCCCAGTCGGACGAGAACGGGTTCGGACCGGGGTACCTACTGAACGGGCTGACCAACGGCGGCTACTGGTATCAGGTTGGCCTGGCCTACGACTGGCCATATCAGAGCGGGGGTTACAACGCCGGGTTCAACTCACTTTACGAAGTGTTCAATTCATCGAAGGCGAGCATCTTCCCTCCGGAGGGGGGAGGCGGTCTGTCGCCCTTCTCGGGTCCTGTCAACGATGGGGATAAGGTCCTCCTGAAGCTCTACTTTGTAGGCGGCGAGGTAAACTTCCTCGTCCACGACTGGAACACCAGCGCCTCTGTCGTCGAGTCGTTCACGGCCGTGGGGGACTCCTTCATCGGCCTCCACTCACAGGCCAACCCCAACGGCTTCTTCTCCGGGCTCATGACGGAATGGTACCATGCCGACCTATACTTCGGAGCAGAAGGGAAGGTTACCTATTCCAACCCATCGACGCCCCTCCTGTCTGCAACCCTGTGGGCAGACGAATTCAACAGCAACACCTCCGCATCCGTCTTTGGGTATTCGCAACCCTACACCTTCATGGACCCCAGCCAGCTCAGGATCCTCTCCCTGGACGGCGCCACCGAGTATGCCGACGCCTACATTTTCATCACTGGGCCTCTGAACACGGCAATCCTGACGCTGAGCTATTCGATTTCAGGCGGAGGCACCGGCTATTCGCCGCCGACCCTGAGTTACGTCCTCAACGGCATGGAGCAGATCGCGAACATCAGCGAGACTCCCAAGACGTTCTTCGCAGACAACGGGAGCTCTTGGCAGGTATCGTCTACCCTCGCAGGAGGAACTTCTTCCGAAAGGTGGGAGACAAATCAGCCAACAGCGGGGACGGTCACGTCATCGCACAGCGAAGCCTTGCTTTACTTCCACCAATACCTGGTCAGCTTCGCCTATTCAATCAAAGGGGGCGGCTCGGGATACGCTTCTCCGCAGACCCAATCCACCGAATTCGGTTCACCGCAGATGCAGGCGGGGAACGGGAGCGCGTGGGTAGACGCCGATACCACCTTCTCCTATCCCGCCAGCCTGGCAGGGTCTTCGTCAGGGGAAAGGTGGGCCTCACTGGATTACTCCTGGACCGCGTCGGGGACGCAAACAATCATCATCACGACTTACTATCATCAGTATGGGCTCGCGATTGGGTATCGGGTCGTGGGTGGGGGTTCCGAGAGTGCACCCCTGCTTTCCGGCACGCAGTTCGGAGCCTCTTACTCGGTGGAGGTAACGAACTCGACGACATACTATCTTGACGCCGAATCGGCCTGGTCCTTGCCCAGCCTCCTGCAAGGAAGCGGCTCCACCGAGAGGTGGTACGCTTCGCAAGGTGTGAACGGGACCGCGACCGGCCCTGCGACCGAGACTGTAACCTACCACCGCCAGTTCACCATAACTTCGGTGGCGACCCCGGCCGAAGGAGGGACTGCCAATCTGACAAGCGCGTGGTCGGACGCGGGGACCACTGTTGAGATTTTTGCGACCGCCAATCAGGGGTGGAAGTTCGTTGGATGGACAGGCACCGGCTCCGGATCCTTCTCTGGCCCATCGAATACGGCGACAGTCGTGGTGACTGGTCCTGTCGCCGAGGATGCGAAGTTCTTCCTCGGAGTGACCGTTGACGCAGGTTCCGGCGGCTCCGTCAGATACGCCTCTCCAACCGGGAACGGTACCCTTGCTCAGGGGGGCAGCACCATCATCTACTTGCCCAAGGGGTCGACCCTGACCCTACAGGCGACTCCCTCCTCACCCATATACAGCTTCTCAGGGTGGGGGTCCTCGGGATCTGGGTCGGGCGCTCTGCTGTCTACGACCGTAGGCTCCCCTGAGACCATCTCAGCCACCTTCACCCTGAGCCCTCTCATAGTAGGCCTTGCCATAGTCGCCCTGGTGGGGGTCGTAACCGCCCTGGTCGTTGCCATGAGAGGCCGTAGACGCCCCCCAACGCCTTCCCCCAGCCTTTAATCCCCCTGGTTTTCCCCCGTGAAGCAGGCGACATGGCTCTGGAGATAGAGTCCTACGACCTCCAATTGGACATCGACTTCTACAAGGCATCCGTCAAAGGCAAGGTAGGCATCAGGATCAAAGGGGCGCCAAAACCACTAGCCCTCGACTCTTCACAGCTCAAGATAGGCTCGGTATCTGTAGACGGCAAAACCGCCAAGTTCGACTTGGACGAAAAGCACTCCAAGCTGAAAGTCTATGGGGTTCCCGCCAGGAGCTCCCTCGTCGAGATCGATTATACCAAGGTAGTACAAGACAACACTATCTTCGGCCTTTACAAGTCGAAGTACGGCAAGGACTACGTCCTCGCCACCGACCTCGAGCCTGCAGAGGCCCGGACTGTGTTCCCCTGCGTCGACGACCCAGCCCACAAGGCGGTCTTCAGGCTGGAAATAATCACCGACCCCGACCTCACCGTGATCTCGAACACCCCCGTCGAGGTCAAGAAACCCACCGGTGACAGAAGAAACAGGTTCGTGTTCCAGCAGACCCCGCGGATGTCGACCTACCTCTTCTTCTTCGCCATCGGGAAGTTCGAGGAAAGGAGCATGCCCTCGGGGAACGTGGAGGTGATCACTGCGACGCGCCCCGGGCAGTCAGAGAACTCCGAGCTCGTGCTGAAGATAGTGGCTGAAGCCCTGGCCGACTACCAGAGCTACTACGACGTCCCCTACCCCCTCAAGAAGCTCCATGTCGTCGCCCTCCCAGAGTATCACACCGGAGCCATGGAAAACTGGGGGGCCATTTCGTCAAGAGAAGGCTACGCGCTGGTTACGGAGACCACGAGCTTCGGACAGAAGAACAGAGGCGCGCTTTCGATGGTGCACGAAGTCGCCCACCAGTGGTTCGGGGACTTAGTGACAATGAAGTGGTGGGATGACCTCTGGCTCAACGAGAGCTTTGCTACGTTCATGTCTTACAAGATGACCGACAGGATCCGCCCTGAATGGGGGATGTGGAGCGAGTTCATCAGAGACGAGACCTTCAGGGCCCTCGAACAGGATGCCCTTTCCACCACCCACCCGGTGCAGGCCCACATCACGAGGGTCGAGGACGCGATGCACATCTTCGACGCCATCAGCTACAACAAGGGCGCGAGCGTACTGAGGATGCTTGAGGCATACGTCGGGGAACAGGCCTTCCGTAAGGGCGTATCGGACTACCTCCGCCGGTTCAGCTATTCCAACGCTTCGGGCAAGGATCTCTGGGACTCGCTTGGGAAGGCCTCCAAGCTCCCGGTGACCCGAGTCGCCCGGGAATGGCTCACCAAGCCAGGGTATCCTGTGATAGAGGTCAGCACCTCTCCAGGGAAGGTCAGTCTCTCCCAACGGCCATTCCGCCTCGTCGGAAAGGCTCCGAAGGGGGTGTGGCCTGTCCCCATCTCAATTCGTGCCGACGGCAAGGAGACATCATTCCTCCTCGAGGGCAAGTCCACGACAGTGAAGGCGACCACTAAGAAAGAACTTCTGGTAAACATCGGGCACACCGGCTTCTTCACAGTCCTGTATGATAAGCCTGGGTACGAGCGCCTCGCGGCCAACTTCGCCAGACTGACCCCCCCTGACAGGGCAGGGCTGATGAACGACCTCTACCTCTTCCTGCAGGCGGGAGTGGTCGAGCCCGACGTCTACTTCAGGTTCCTCGCACTGTGCGGACAAACCCCGGACACCATCACAGTAGAGACCGCCAGCGATCAGCTCGTGACGTTGACGGCGATTGCGGGGGACTCTCCCGCGCTGAAGGCTGTGTACCCGAAGTTCTTCCCTGCCCTGCTTGGAAAGATCGGCGTGGACCGCCGCCAGGGAGAGCCGGAGTACGTCGGAGCTGCCAGAGAGACGCTGGCCTCGCAGTGGGCCAGTATCGACCAGGGCTTCGCGCGGAAGATGGCGTCGAGGTTCGACCAGTTCGAAACCTTGGACCCTAACCTGAAGGAAGCTGTTGCCGTAGGTTACGCGGTCACTCACGGCGCAAGGGCGAAAGAACGCCTCCTGAGCATGGTGAAGACGAATCAGAACGAGGTGGACAGAGCCAAGCTCTATACCGGCCTCTGTGCCTTCGAGGACCCGAAGCTTATCGAAGACACCCTGAACCTCGGGATAAGCGGCGAAGTAAGCCGCTCGGACTCTGCCTACCCGATTATTTACAGCGCCTACAACCCGCACGCCAGAGACGTCCTCTGGAGGTGGATTACGAAGAACTACGAGGGCATGAAAGGGCTCTACGCTGGCTCCCAGCAGTTTTTCCTGTACATGGGGTACGTCCTCCCGGTCTGCGGGGTCACAGAGGAAGCCAAGGTCAAGAGATTCTTCTCAGGCAAGCGCCTCAAGGAAGGGGGCTCGACCTACTCCAGGGCGATGGAGCATCTGGGAATCAACTCGAAGCTCCGCAAGCGCCTCCTGGGATTGAAGACAAGCAGCCGCAACTAGGGTTAAGAATCTCGAATAGACCCGTGGGCCTGTCCTTGGACCCCGACGACATCGCCTACAAGAAGAGCGTCAGGAACATGGCGATCGTCCTCGCATCTATCGTGATCACGATATTTGCGGCCATTTTCATCCCTCCCTACCTGAACCCTGCCCATGACGTCTTCCAGGCCTCGGTCTCCGCCGTCTCCCCCTACGGATTCACCATGTACCTCACGATCAACTCCACCTCGGTGGAGCCAACGGGCGGGATCCTCGTCTCAGGCTGGGTTAACAGCACCTCCTCCTCTGTGGAGAACGTCACAGGGTCCGACACCTGGGGAGTCTCCCAGTCCTCCCGCCTTATGGGCAGGGGGTGCACCAACGGTTGGCCAATCGGCGTCGGGGTGATGGAGGGGCACTACACACAGGACAACCTCACCCAGGGCTCCCTCATCCCCATAATCGTGCCCTACCACTGCCCGGTGGAGCCCGCCGCTCCATCTTACTACCTCTTCGAAGCGCACTCCTCCAAGGCCCTGGTCGACATCGGCGGCACTCCCTACATCTGGACGATCCAGACCACACTGGAGTTTAACGGGTCCACTTCGGAGTATCAGGTGCAGCCCGGGGTATACACCGCGGTCCTCGCTGACGAGTGGGGGGACGTCCTGACTACCAACTTCGTAGTATCTTAGCGTCCACCTTAACTACGCCGGGGGCCAACTCTGACCGGGTTTGAAGGTCGACCCCTCTCTGATACACCGCCTCTTCTACCCCCAGGTCCCCGCGGTGTTCGCCTCACAATGGAGGGGGAGGGTCTCCGCCATGCCGGTCGTCTCGTACGCCTCCGTGTCCACCTCGCCCCCCCTCGTGGCCGTCGCCTGCAACCCTGAGAGTTTCACTTGCAAACTCGCCATCAGGGCTGGTGCCTTCTCGCTCTCCCTCCTCGACAGAAGCCACACTTCGGCCATCGACGGACTTGCCACCACTCACGGCACAAGCGTGAAGGACAAGCTGGCCGCGGTCGGCCTCAAGCATACAAAGGGCGTAAAGCTCAACGTCCCGGCCATCGTAGGGGCCCAGGCCACCCTCGAGTGCTCCGTCTCCTCAGAGACCAAGACGGGAGACCACACGCTGGTCATCGGTCAGGTCTCTGCTGCCTACGCGACCAGCGCCTTCTCTAACTTCTGGAACTTCCGCAGGTACAAGCCGCTCCTATATGCCGGTTGGAAGGACGGGCTCACGACCTACGACGCGTACTAGGAATACGACCGCACCACTTCGGCCGCGAACTTCTTGATATCGGCCATGATGTCTGCCGCAGAAGGGTGGTTCATGGATGCGCAGTAATATTGGAGCCCTGCCTGAGCATAGGCGTCTATCTCTTTCCCTGATTTCATCTGCGCTCCCTGACACCGCGACCCTCCGCTCGCTGTTGGCGCCGACATACGTTTCCCGTTTCTTCCTGACGTCGGTGGTCATCCTCAGGGAAATCATCACGTCCTTGCGCGCATCCCTGACCTTAGCCGCACGATCGCCGAACTCGGCCAACTCGATGCCCACCGGGTGCCACCCGTCTCCCAGCCGGATGGTCCTGTTGACGGCTGTGTCGCCTTTCCCCCCGATCCAGACAGGGATGTCTCTCCTGAGAGGCTTTGGCAAAAACAGAGCCTCCTTCACCCTGAAGAACTCACCCTCGAAGCCGACTACATCGTCCCTCCAGAGGGCCTTCATCAGCCTGATGCTCTCGTCCATGACCTTTCCTCTCCTTCGGAAATTGGCATTGAGGAATTCGAACTCCCTCTCAACCCATCCGGCCCCGAACCCGAGGATCAGCCTGCCCCCTGAGAAGACGTCCAGGGCTGCTGCCTGCTTCGCGAGTAGTATCGGGTTCCTCTGGGGGAGGACTACGCACGACGTCCCCACCTTCAGTCGGGGGCAGGCCGAAGCGATGAAGCTCAGTGTCACCAAGGGCTCGATTAGCTGTCCGTACGGCTCCCTCAACTCCAGGGGCATTATGACGTGGTCCGTGGCCCAGGCCGAATCCAATCCCGCTTCCTCGCAGGCTCTTGAAATCTCCACCAGCTGCATCGGGGTAATCTTGTCCCCATAGTTGGGAAGGATGTACCCGAACTTTAACTGGCTATCCCTTTCTAGTGACGAATCGCGTCGTAAGCGCTCCCATCCCGTTGAATTTGGCTAGGTTGAGCACGAGCGGCGTTATGCACTCCACCATCCTGGCCTCGGAAAGCGGCCCCGCGTGAAGGGGGCGCATCTCCCTGATCCCTCTAACTAGCTCGGCCGCTTCCTCGTAGGTCTCCTTCGAGTCTGCGGCGATCAGTATGTCGACCGGAGGGACGATCTCATCCCTGAGGAACCCTGCAGGAACGTTGTTGAACGCCGTGGCCACCCTGCTTTTCGGAAGGACTCTTGCAAGGCGCTCGGCCGCCGAACCGTCATCGAATGCGTAGGCGAGCAGTCCCCCTTCCATCTTCAACGGGTTAATCATGGAAATCACCAGCTTCCCGGCCACGGCATCCGCAAGCTCGGCCACGGTATCAATCGCTGAATGGGGGATTGCGAAGACTATTGCATTCGACTCTCTAGCTGCGGTCAGGTAGTCAGCCCCTGTCGCCCCTGGTATGTCTTTCGCCGCTGCCTTCGCCTTCGACGGATCTCTGGACCCGATGATCACCTGGTTGTTCTGGGCAAGCTTCCTCGCCACCGCCTTCCCCATGCTTCCTGTCCCCCCGATTACGGCGACCTTCATTCCGCTTCGAGCCTCGCCTGTGGAGCCGCGTCCAGATGTTTCGCGAACTTCGAGTCCATCATCTCCCTGATCTTCTCAGCTTTCTTCCATCCTATCCCCTGCGTCATAGCCAACTCCCCTGCGGTCAGTCCCATCACCCTCCTGGGGGTCCCGTATTTCGCCAGAAGCTTTTCCGCAAGCTTCCTCCCTATTCCAGGGATGGAGGAGACGAGGTACAACTGCTGCTGGGGTATGGCCTTAGCTTTCGGAGGACGCTCCGACGGCATCCTGGCCAGAGGCTTTGCCCTGGCATGGGTCAGCAGCTCCGAGATGGCCATGGCTGTCTCCCTTGGGTTGGCTGTGTAAAGAACTCTGAGCCCGTACGCCATGGTGACGTTGGCGATTGCCCCGTAGAAGGACTTCAGGTTCTTCGCCAGGGACTCGACCTCTTTCGAGTCCCCTTCCACCAGGAGGAACGGCTTGGCGTATGCCGCTGAAAGCTTCGCCGCCTGATAGAACAGCCGGGAGTCGTAGACCGAAGAAACCAAGTCACGGACTGACTTCCTCTCGATGGCCAGCTCGGGGTTTAGGACGTAGTCGGCGACGGGGAGCCTGCTGAAGTACACTCTGACGTTGAGCTTCGACAGCTCTTCGGGGACCCCGCTCGCCTTCTCCCTCTCGTCCGCGACGACCCGCGCCGGTATCACAGGACGGCGGAGGGCAGGATGTAATAAAAGGAGTAGGCGGTGAGCGCAAACATCACGACTGCGGCGATCGCGACGGCCCTGTCACTCAGACTCGATTTGTATTCCACGAGGGACGTCGGACGGGCTACCGCGCCGTATGCCCTTGACTCCATCGCCTCGGCCAGCTCCCCGCTCCTGACCACGGAGTTGACGACCAGCGGGATCAGGACAGGGATCATGTTCCTTACTCTCCTGATGACGTTCCCTTTCTCCAGCTCCAGCCCCCTCGACTTCTGTGCGTCCATGATCTGGATGGTGTCAAGGAACATGACCGGTATGAACCGGACGGCAGTGACGAAGGCGAATATCACGTCCCTGGGGAGCCTGAAGGTCTTCATCACCTGCTCCAGCTCGTCGGGGGACGTTGTGATGAAGAAGAGGCTCGTCGACACGACAATGGCGATGAACCTGGCCGCGTAAAGCAGAGACGTCTCCGCGTTCCTGGTGAAGACGAAGTTCAGGACGAATATGAAGGCGGAGAACAGCGCCGTGAAGGCCATGGTCCGGGCTACCCTCCTCAGCACTGTGGCCACCGCGGCTATGGTGACCATGAAGACGAGGATGCCTGTGAGCTCGTAGAGGGACCTGACCAGGAGCACAGTCACGAACAGCAGCACAGAGATGAGGAGCTTGACCCTGGGGTCGATCCTGTGGTAGACAGACGTCCCGCGCCTGAATATGAAGCCCTGGCTGAGCCACATCATTTGCCGCCGCCTCCCTCGAGCCAGCGCCTTGCATCTAGCGGGTCGACGAAAGGCTTCCCCGGCCTCGCCCTGAGACTCTGGTAAAACTCCACCAGCTGGGGCTGGGCCACCCTGGCCGAGTCGAGGATGTCCCTGTCCTGCATGATTCTCGACGCCGGCCCGTCCCCCACGATCCTCCCCGCCTTCATCACCACAACCCTCGGCTGGACCGGCCACAGGAATTCTATGTCGTGGGATACCACGACCACGGTCTTCCCCGAAGACGCCAACATCCTGATCGTCCCCGCCAGTTTTTCCTTCTGGATAGAGTCCTGTCCCACCGTGGGTTCGTCCAGGATCACGACTTCAGGGTCCCAGGCGAGTATGCAGGCAAGTGTGAGCCGTTTCTTCTCCCCTCCGCTGAGCACAAGGGGGGACGATTTCCTGTATTCCTCCAGCCCGAAGAGTCCAAGCCCCCAGGTCACCCTCTGCTCCACGAGCTCGGCGGGGAATCCGAAGTTCCTGAGTGCGAAGGCCATCTCCTCCTCGACGCTCTCCGAGAAGAGCTGATGGTCAGGGTTCTGGAATGCCACCCCGACCTTTCGTGAGAGCTGGGCGGTGCTCGTCTCCCCCGTGCTCTTCCCGTCTACCAAAACCTTCCCGGACGTTGGTTTCAGCAACCCCGTCACATGTTTGACCAGCGTGGTCTTGCCAGCCCCGTTCTCGCCGACTATCCCCACAGTCTCTCCGGAGTCTATCTTGAGACTCACCCCGTCCAGGGCCCTGACGCCGTTTTGGTGGACGAAGGTCACGTCCTGCAGCTCTATCATTTGCCCCTCCCCCCAAGCGCCTCCGCGAGCCTCGCGGGGGCCATCAACTCGTCTTGGCTGACCAGCCCGTCCACTGACAGCATCTTTTGCAGCCTGGTCACTGAAGGGACCGTGACGCCGTACGACTCCGCGTTCTCCCCGAACAGTATCTTCTTCGGAGACCCTTCCATGACCTTCCTCCCCTCGTTCATCACCACCAGTCTGTCCGCTACCTTCACGAGCAGGTCCAGCCTGTGCTCGACTACCACGAAGGTGGTCCCGAGATTCTTCCTCAGGGAGGCCACCAGGTCGACTAATTCTGCCGCCGTCTTCGGGTCCAACAGGGACGTCGGCTCGTCGAGGATGACGAGCTTCGGCTTCATGGCCAGGACCCCTGCGAGCGCCACACGCTGCTTCTGGCCGTCGGAGAGCTCGTAGGGCGCCCTCTGGGCCAAGGCCCCTATGTCAAGGAGGCGCATGGCTTCGTCTACCCTTGCCCTCATCTCCGGCCTCGGGACTCCGAGGTTCTCCAGGCCGAAGGCCACGTCCCTTTCAACCGTGAACATGAAGATCTGGTTCTCCGGGTTCTGGAAGAGGAATCCCACCTTCTGGGCAAGGTCGCGCATGGTCGACTCCTTCACATCGGCCCCCCCGACCCGGACGTGGCCAGAATACTCCCCGCTGTACATGTGGGGTATCAGGCCATTCACGGCCCTCAGTAGGGTAGACTTCCCGCACCCCGAGGGCCCGGCCAAGACGACTATCTCCCCTTCAGGGACGTTGAGGCTAAATTCTGCTACAGTCTGACGCGGAGAGTCGGGGTACCTGAAGCTCAGGTCTTCAATCTCGAGGATATCTGCCATGACTATCTCGCCCTGGGGACTCGAGTCCTAAGACGCGCCCGCCGGGCTCAGCGGCTCCCGGGAAGAGGCTCCTGACCTGATCACAGTCGCGAACCAAGGGATCCTCCCTCCCACCTTGATCTGGGACATCGCAGGGACCCTCAGGACGGCATACGAAATCGCCATCACGAGGGAAAGCTGGAGGACGTTGAAGACCGCTGTGAACACAAGAACGGGAGCGAGATAGTTCGAGTCGGTCACCCCTATGCCCACCAGCGCGAAGGAGGGCTGCAGGACGTATTTGACCAAGCCCTGTATCGTGGCCGGAGAATAATAGAATTCAAGGAGGTAGAGGTTCGGGAGCGTCAAAGCCAGCGCCCTGGAAATCGCGCCGACTAGCGTGCCGGACCCGACGAGCCTCGATATTCCGGGCGCCCCGACCCTCGAAGCGATCTTCATTCCCGCCCAAAGCCCCAGCACCGTTGACAGGAGTGCGAACAGCTTGAGGAGGGGACCGATGGGCACCTGCTGGCCGAACGCCATCAACCCCGCGAACTCGGCGAAGGAGGAGATTGTCGCGGGGACGGGTCCGAAGATGAAGAACGCTAGGACAATCGCAACTTCCCCGAAATCAAATTGGAGGTAAGGTATCAGGGGGAAATTGAGCCCGAGCGCCTGCGAGAAGGCTCCCAGGACGAGCGCAAGTGCGCTGAACACGGCGATTCCGGCCACGGAGACGGTGTCGAGCCTGACTCCTCGTGTGTCCTCGCTCATGTCCCGCTGCGAAACAGGTATCCTTATAATAGTATGGTAGCTACAAACTCCCTTGTAGATGCCTAGGCGAAGGGGAGCCCCAACAGAAAAGTCCCTTGTCACTCTGCTCGAGCTCGCCAGGATGGGGGCCGTGTACTCGTATGCCGAGGTGTCCTCGGGTAAGCTGGGGGATGCCCTGGGCTTGACACAGCAGGCCGCGTCCCAGAGACTGATCGACCTCGAATCCGCCGGACTGGTCTCCCGGGTCCATTCCGGTCATTCGCTGAAGGTCCGCCTTACCACGGCCGGCCTCGGAGCGGTCCGTTCGTTCTACGGCGAGCTGACCGACGTCTTCGAAAAGACGCGCGGGAAACTGAAATTTACAGGGAGGGTATTCAGCGGAATAGGAAAGGGACGATACTACGTCGGGCACCCGGAATACCAGAAGAGGTTCGACGCCGCCCTGGGGTACAAGCCCTATCCCGGCACCCTGAACGTGAAGTTGGAAGAGGAACGCTTCATCGAGCAATTAAGGAGCTTGAGGTCTATGGGCGGAACAAGGGTCGAGGGCTTTAGGCGAGGTAAGGAAGGATTCAGCCCGCTCACCTGTTTCGACGGCGTCCTGTCGGGGGAACGCGTGACGCTCCTCGTCATCGATATCACCCACTACAACGAAAGCGTCATGGAGCTGATCTCACCGGCCTATCTGCGAGGGAAGCTGAGCCTGAAGGACGGCGACCTCGTAACCTTCACCATTGACGCGACCAGCCTGGCTCCTGTTATCTTCGCCCCAGGGCCCCCTGACAGTTCCGATGGCCTTAACTAGAAACGAGGCCTGCCGATTCTTGGCTTGGCGCCTAAAGAAATCCTGATCCTCGTCGACGACAACGACAACGAAATCGGCACCGACACGCGCGAGAACTGCCACTCGGGCAAGGGAAAGCGGCACAGGGCCTACACCGCCTTAATCTTTCATGACGGCAAGATGCTGCTCCAGCAGCGGAGCGCCAAGAAGCTGCTCTGGCCCGGTGCCTGGGACGTCTCCTTTACCAGTCACGTGTACCCAGGGGAATCCTACCAGCAGGCGGCGACCCGCCGCGCCCTCCAGGAGCTGAACGCCAGGGTCGGTCAGCTCAGCGACGTGCATTCTTTCGTCTACTTCGCTCCACAGGGGGATAACGCGGAGAACGAGTTCTGCCGCGTCCTCGTCGGGGATTTCGACGGTAAGGTCACTCCCAACCCGGAAGAGATGATGTCTGTCAGATGGGCGAGGGCTACCGAGGTCGCATCTGACCTCCGCGCCCACCCGGACTCATACACTCCGTGGTTCAAGTTATCTTTCGACGGGTTCCAGAAGAGCTCCGCATACAAGAAGTACAGCTAGTCTACAGCTTTTAGCTCACCGAGTAGCTCTGTCGCCCGTTTCAATGTCGCTTCCATGGCTTCCTCTTCTCCGACGGCGGTGGTGAATGACGCGGCAGTTGCGTGCCCCCCGCCGTGTCCTCCCAGCCTCTTCGACATCTCTCCCGCCACTTGCGTCCCGAGCTGAACCCCTGTCTCGTCTAGGAACCGCTGGGTCGCCCTCATGCTGACCCTTGTCTCTCCCTGCGATTCTCCAGCAACCAACGCGAGGTCCGCTCCAAGATAGATCAGCGACCTCGCCACGTGGGCCTGGAACGAACCCACCATGCTCGTCGCGACCACCCATTTCCCCGTCCTCTGGATCTTCAGCCTCTGGGCCCCCTTCAGCTTCGCAAGTACCTCGCCGTAGTCCGGCTCGCTCCTCAGCTCCCTCCTTGCGACCGAGATGTCGGCCCCCGAATCCATGAGATCCACAACGTCCCTCAGCCCTGCCGGGCTCGCAATCGCGAGATGAGAAGAGTCGAACATGATCCCCTCCAGCAGGGCCTGGGCCGCCTCCCCGTCCACCTTAACCCCAAGCTCCTGGTACAGGCCGAACACGACCTCAGCAGCGGAGGTCGCACTCTCATCCACCAACGCCCTGTCGTAGGTCGACGCGTCCTTGAGCGGGTGGTGGTCCACTAGGACCTTCATCCCTTTGCTCTCCCTGAACTTCTGCTTCCAGTCGTTCAACAGCTCGTCGTCTCCCACGTCCACCGCCACGTAGAGGTCGTAGTCCGAGGTACTCTTCTCCACCGTCGGGTGCGGGAACTTCTTGCTCAGCTTCTGAGTAAGCGTCGTCATGCCTCCGGGGGTCACTACTACGACCTCGCACTTCGGCGCGATCGAATGCAGGAGTCTGGAAAGCGCAAAAGCGGAGAGGTAGGCGTCGGCGTCCGCATTCCGGTGGCAGACCACGGCTGCGGTCCTGAGATCCTTGGAATCGACGAACGGGAACTTCGTCAGCTTTGTGTCAAGGGCCAAGGGTCGCCACGGGTCACGCGTCTCCGGGCGGCTGGGCCTGTGAGGCCTTCGGCTTTACTGCGTCGTCTATCTTCGCCTGCAGGTCCTTAAGGCTCTCCCTGAACCTCGTCTCCTGCTTCGCAAGCACCATCTTCCTGGTGTTACCGAGCTCTTTCTTCTCGATAAGCTCCTTCATCACGTCATCCTTCTTGACCTTCACGAGCAGGTTCCCAGCGAACTTGTAGACCCCCTCTGTGTCCCCCGCCTTTCCCAGCTCCTCGAGGGCCTTCTCTGTCTCCCCGAGCTCCAGCTCGACCTGCTGCTTCTGCGCGAGCACGGCCTGCAGGTTCTGTTGTGCCTGGTCGTACCTTGCAAGCTGTTCTCTGAGGAGGGGAGGAAGTTCGGGCTGACTCATGCCTAGATTTTGCGCCGGTTCTCTGCGCCTTAAATCCTTTCGTCAATCAGGGGGTTTTCAGCGACGTTTCATCGCGACTGACTTTCGACTCCCCGGACCTTTTCGAGGATGTCCTTCGCCCACTCCGCCACCTCCCCGGGATCCTGGGCGGAGATCCTCACTTCGCACCCTCCTCCCCTGATACGTGCAGACGGCACCGCATCTTTGATCTTCCTCGACATGGCCCTGTCGGCCCGGAAGGTTATCGTCAGCTCGACTGATTCGACGGGGCTATCTAGCCTTCGCCTGGGCGAGGTCAAAAGCTCCCCCAGCTACCGTGTAACCGCACGACTTGCACTTCCAGATCCCAGACGACGTCCTAGCCAGCTTCATGCTCGCGCAGGACGGGCACTCCCTCGCCTGTTTGAGGGTCCTGAAGATGCGGGCGTACCTCTTGCGAAGGGTCCCACCATACTTCGCGCCCAGCCCCCTGAGACTCTCGTTCGCCTTTGGCACTACTTCGTCGCCTCTAGGATCTCCGACCTTATCTGCTTACCGACGCGGATGGAGGTGTCGGCTGCCTCCAGCACCTGAGCCGGGGTGATGGTGCTAGCCTCCCCCTTCTGGCTGGCGCAGATGTTGCCGTCTTCGTCGGTGGTTATGGTGATCCTCATGTCCATGGACGCCTCCTCTTCGGTGACCGGGTCGACCACCAGCCTGTCTCCTATCCTGGCCATGGTCACAGACACCGGAGTCCTTTCCACTGGGACCGGAATCCAGTCTTCCGTCGCCTCAACCTTGTCGTCCTTCACCGAGTATTTCTTCATCTTCGCTGTCCTTAGCGCTGAAACCACGGCGTAGCTGGTCGCGTCGAACAGGTTTCCGTCGACGTTCATTATGTTGCAGTCGACGAATATGGTCACCACGCTCTTCCCCGGGATGAGGCAGAGCTTGGTCAGGTCGACCATCTCGGACTCGCGTATCCCCCTGTCCACCACCCTCGCCAGTTCTATGGCGTCCTCGCTGGGTGGCCCCGGTTCCGCGTATGGCGAAGACAATGGGAGTATCTCAGCGTTGACCACCAGCAACCCCTTGTCAGGCGTGTCCGGAAACGGTGTCCCCGTAGCTATCTTCACTCCGGCGATCACCTGGGTGTTCCCGAGGGTCACCCTGGCCGAACCGTTGGCCTTCTGAATGACCCCGGTCTCTATTTTGATGGGCCTGGTCTGGTCGAGGGCCCTCTCGTCTGTCCTCTTCCCCTGGGCCAGCATCTGGACCATCTGCGCCTTCCTGATGGTCTCCATCACGTAGTTCTTCTTCACGGACATCTAGTCGGCGACCTCCTCGACTTGGGTTGTCATCGCCTCTCCACCGAAGAACTTCGTCGTAAGCGCATCTCTCTGCATCGCATAGACCTGCTTCCCCTTCTCTATGGCGAGCTCGAAAGCCTTCTGGAAGTTCTCCCGGGTGTAGATGCCGTCTACCTGCAGGAGAGTCACCTGCCCGAGGTTGGGCATGATTGCGACCGGCATGTCCCCGCTCCCCTCCTTGTCCTCGGTGTCGTCAAGGTCGGCGACCACCGTGTCCTCGATGATCCCGCACGAGCAACCCACGACCATGTCGCGCATGTTGATGCCTGCGTCTGCCAGGGCCAGGGACGCAGCTGTCAGCCCCGCGCACCTCGAACCTCCGTCAGACTGGAGCACCTCTACCCAGACTTCGATGGCAGTCCGCGGGTAGTCCTCGACTATGACGGCCGGCTCCAATGCCTCCCTGATCACCTTGGAGATCTCGATCTCTCTCCTTGACGGGGCGGGGTTCTTCCTCTCGTCCACCGAGAACGGCGCCATGTGGTAACGGCACCTGAGGAGCGCCCTGTCCGGAAGGACCTGGTGCTTCGGGTGAACCTCCTTCGGCCCATAGACCGCCGCCATTATCTTGTTCTTCCCCCACTCGATGTAGGCCGACCCGTCGGCGTTCTTCATCAGCCCCACCTGCAGGCTAATGGGCCTGAGCTCGTCCCACTTCCGCCCGTCGAGCCTCTTCCCCTTGTCGTCGATGAGTTTCTTCTTAGCTTCCACCACTGCTGCCCCCTCCCAGGTATCCCTCCACCTTCGCCATCAGGTCGGCGGCGTGGGCATCCTCTTCCACCATTTTGACCGCCTTCACTGTCCTTACGATTCCCTCCGCTGACCCGTTGACGACTACAACGCCGTTCTGGCCAACCCTGACATCGCATCCAGTCCTTTCACTGATCAAGTTGATCATCGCACCTCTTCTCCCGATTAATCGGGGCACCTTAGTCGGTGATATCTTAACGATTTCCCCGGAATCGATCTTCCCGTACCCCTCCCCGCGTATGCTGAGCTGTGGGTCCCTCGACCGCTCGAATGACTCAATCCTCGCCCCGATGATGTCTCCGACCCCGAACTTGCCCGCCAGATCGTGGGTCGCCGGAGAGAACTCCCTCCCGAAGACGAACGACGCCGGGAGGAACCCGTCGAAGCAGGAGTTGATGTCCACAACCCACCCGAACCCGTTGATGTCGATTACCTTGCCGATGACGTCGTCCTCGGCCCTCGGAAGGTATGGACCCGTCAGAGGGTTGAGCTTGACCTCGTCCCTACCGACCTCTGCCAGCCCGATCCGCAGGGCGATGTATTCGTCCCCGCGCTTCTCGATGTAGCTCCCGTATCTGTGGTTCCCGCGGGCTATGACGTCCCCCGGTATCACCTGTTTTCTTTCTATCATTGGCATTTTATTTCACCACTGTAACCTGCGCCGCTCCCTTCGTAGTGGAACCGAGGCGGTCCAGCAGGCCGGCCTGTCCGCCAGCGGGTATTTCTACTATTGCTGAAAGGGTCCCGTCAGCCAGCCAGTCTTCCTTGATTATCTCACCGTAGTTCTTCAGGACCCCTATGGTTTGCCCCGAGTACTGGGCCGCCACCCTCACTGAGAGGCGGATCTTCTCCGATTTCAGGGGGAGTATGGTCCTCAGGGACTCCACGACGCTTTTCATCTGCTCGTTAGGGTCCTGGAACGGGTCGATGATCACCCTCGCTTCTTGCATGGCCTGATCTATCCTCGTGGGAGGGTGAGGGAGGAGGGTCCGCGGGTCCACGAAGTTCTTTGAGATTGCCGCGATTATCGCCCTTCTCTTCTCATCGGTGAGCTTCTTCCTCTGCTCCTGGGTGAGGTTCAACTCCCCGCGTTTGAGAACTTCCAGGGCCGCCTTGGAATGGTCGTCGGTCCCGAAATGGAGCTTCAGCTTCTCGCTGTTCGCCCTCAGTCCTTTGCGCGAGTCCGAATACACCTCGTCAACCGCTATGACCGCCGAGGGCTCGACGTTCCTCCCCTGCTTGAAAGCAAGGGCCGAGTCCGGGTTGACAAGTATCTCGTAGTGCTCCCCTGAGATGGTGAGTTTTACTGTGGTGAACCTCGAAGACTCATGTGTCCTGGGCTTGAAATCCCCGCCCCCGTGCCCGAACGACCCGCTCATCTAAGCCAGCGCTGCTCAGGAGCTCTTGGCTGGTGGCTTGTCGGACCTGGTCTTGGCCCCAGATGCGCTCTTCGCTATCTCGCTCTCCACTAGGCGCCTCCACTTCTTGGTCCCGGCGTCGACCACGGCGACCTTGATGTGAGCCGTCCCCGTCTTGTCCTCGCTGACGAGATAGATGCATTCGATGGCCAGTGTAATGGCAGCCTCCATGCTTACGTCGTTGGAGTAGTTCTTCTCGAGATAGTCGTTGACCTGGTCGCTCCCCTGCCCGATGGCGATGGCCCTGAACCCTGAGTAGGTCCCCGTTGGGTCAGCCAGGTAGACAACCGGTCCCGAGCCTTCGTCGACGCCAGCTATGATCAGAGAGACCCCGAAGGGCCGGACTCCCGCGTACTGGGTGTACTGCTGGTTCATGTCCGCGATCCGCTTGGCGATGGCCTCGATGTCGACCGGCTCGTCGTAGATCAGCCTGTTGCTCTGGGCGAGAACCCTTGCGCTGTCGACCTGTATCCTTGCGTCCGGGATGTATCCTGCCCCGACGGCCCCGACGTGGTCGTCGATCTGGAACATCTTAATGACAGAGTCCCCGTTCTGGAGCTTCCTCGCCTTCTCTTCCACGGCCAGCACTATGCCGTCCTTGGTCTGGATGCCGACCGCCAGGCTGCCCCTTCTTACCGTCTCGAGTGCGTATTCAACCTGATACAACCTACCATCTGGCGAAAATATCGTGATGGCCCTGTCGTATCCTGCCGAAGGTGCAAACATTTTCTTTTTCCTTGCTCCTTTTGCCCAAGGAATTTGGTCGCCATTTAAACTGTTCTGAGTAGGACGGTGTTTGATTGAAAGTTCATATCATGAAGGAAGCCCGCGGGGTCCATTGCCTAAAGTCCTGGTCGTAAACAACTATCCATCGAGGGAGCGAGTCGAGCGCCTCGAGAATTGTGTCGCAGGGAACGGCGCGAAGGTCACCCCCGATGAATGGGATGAGGCGACTCCGGGGAGGTTCGACGAGTTCGACGGTGTGGTCCTCAGCGGATCGCCGGCCATGCTGACGGACCCGGGGACCACCACCAAGTTCCGAGCCGAGGTCGACGCCATCGTCGGCTCAAAAGTCCCGATTCTCGGAATCTGCTTCGGCCATCAGCTGATGGCGAGCGCTTTCGGCGCGGAGGTGGTGAAAGACACCAGACACGTGCTTGAAATGGTGACGACAACCGTCCTCGCCAAGGATCCGCTCTTCGACGGCCTCCCAAAGTCCCTGATGCTCCTAGAATCGAGATACGAAGTCGTCAATGGCCTCCCCGACGGATTTAGTCTGCTTGCCAGGAGCGAGGCCAGCAGAATCGCGGCTATGAAGCACCCGAAGAGGACGGTCTACGGGGTCCAGTTCCACCCGGAACGCTTCACGAAGGAACACTCAGAAGGAGACGCCGTCGTCGGGAACTTCGTCCGGATGCTGAGCTGAAGTTTGCCAGCCCAGAGGGTCATATTCCCGAAGACCATCGTGGACAGCCTGTTCAGCTACTCGGCCATGGCCTACCCGAACGAGGGGATCCTGCTCATGCGTGGGAAGACGAAGAAAGGAGTCGTCGAGGTCACCGGGCTGGTCGTCCCTCCGGCGGCCAGCCATGGGGCGGCATTCTCATCCTTCAACTGGTGGATGCTCCCCATCGACCTCTCCTACCTCGGCGTGGCTCACTCTCACCCCTCGGGGAACCATCATCCGTCTCAGCAGGACCTGCTCCATGCCACCGGGAAGATCATGGTGATCATGGGGTACCCCTATGCTACTGTGGACAACTTGGGAGTCTACGACCACAACGGAAACGTAATCCCCTTCGAAGTGAAATAATTGTCAGAAGCCAAGCACCGTTTCATGAGACGCTAAGGCTTATATCGTCTCATTGAATAGACTTGTTTCATGAGCCAATACACAAAGGGCCAAAGTTGGGGAGCGCTGAAGAAGGCATGGCGCGGTTACAAAGTCGCCAAAGTCCAGAAGAACGTGGACGACATGAAGAAGTACGCCGAGCGCATCCGCACCCTCCAGGGAGAGCTTGGATTAATCCAGGCGAAGTTCCCCGATCTAGGTCTCAACTGAGACCTAGCTCTCTTCTTTTACGCTACCAGCTGCGAGTGGTTAGTTACTATTTGATTCCTTAGGTCTTGGGCCTGCTGAAGGGTGAAGTCAGGCTCGGTCCCCACGAGGACGAGCTTGTCGCCGAGGTAGAAGGTGATTATGTTGATCCTCTCTCTCTTCTGGAACGTGTACTGGTTCCTCCCGAAGAACCTGTCCCAGGTGGCGTCCGTGCTGATCTGGATGGTTACACCCGCTATCAGCCTGATGTCCTCGCTCTGAGGCTCCAGGGAGGGTATGCCCTTCTTCATCCCTCCTGCTATGTGGCGACCGTTCTTGTCGAGGATTATGGCGGACCTCACCCTCCTGTCGAACTTGAATATCTCCGTACAGATCTTATCCCAATTGAATGCGAGCATTACGTCTCCTTCATTATAACGAAGTTAGATATAAGCGACACGCCTCATCTGCCTCAAGAGCGCCTCCGGTCCTCTAGCCCACTCGGGGCGTCATCTGCCCGGCAAGAAATCCTCTGGCCTTGGGATCATTCCTTAGCCATTCGCCAGATCAGCATCTGGGCGACCCTGTGGTATGGGACCACCTTGTCAAGGTCGACCGTCTGTTTTACGCGCTCGATGACCCTGGAAAGCTCATCCTCCGGGAAATCGTCGGCGAAGCCGAAAGCCCTCTTCTCGTACCATGACAAGTACTCGCGCAGGGTTCGGGTGCCGTCCACTTCCTGCACAGTAATCGTCTCGCTGGGGGGGTGCCGATCCAGAAACTCGTACTGCTTCACGAATCTTTCTCGGCGGGCTGCCCACCGCTTCTCACCGTCAATCCCCAGCTCGGAAGCGGCCTCTCTGAAGACCTTGAAGATCTCTTCCCTCTCTACTGGGGTGCTTTCGCGATTTCTCAACGGCCGGGCAAGTAACACAACCACCTCGTTCTTCGCGCATGCCGAAAGCCTCTCGAATGTCATGAAAGGGTCTTCCACCAGGTGGAGCACGTGGGCGAGAAGCGCTGCGTCGAACGCCCTGTTTCGGAACGGAGGGTTATTGGCGTCGCCTCTGACCAGATTGTCGGCCCCCTTGGACCTTGCCTTCGACAGCATACCTGCAGAGAGGTCTAAGCCGGCGATGTCGAAGCCCCTCTTCTGCAAGGGGATTGCGACGCGCCCTGTGCCCACGCCTGCCTCGATGATTCGTTTGATGCCGTCCCTTCGAAAGATCTCGGCGACCCGGTCGAGGGCCTCTTCCGAAAGCGGTTCTCTGGTCTCGTCGTAGACGTCTGAAATCCGATCGAACCTTGCGCTGACGCCCGAGGCGAGGCTCAAAGCAGACGATCGAGGGGTTTAGATGATTTTAACCCTCTCTCCCGATGACGTTCGGCTCAGGGGGTTGGCCAAACCAACCATGGGACCAGAAGGCGTGAAGTTGGTTGAATGAACCTGATGAGATTGTTGATAGTGTTTGACTCTGGCTCTGAAGAGCCCTGACGGGCCGTATCAACGTCAGCAATGGTCCTAGAAATAGCCACAATCTTGCTTGGCGTAGTAGTTGGCTCAGTCGCCGTACTCTATGCTGGAACAAGGGGCTATCTTGGATCCCGGAAGAAGGCAGCAGCTGCTCCAATCACGACGTCCATCGACACTTACGTTCCGACGACGGAGCAGGTGACAGAGGTCCCAGCCACGGAGGCACCTGCCGTGGCAGAGCCTGCTCCGTCCCCTGCACCAGAGCCAACACCGGCACCGGCAATGTACGAGACGGTCCAGCCGGCCCCAGCACCGTTGACCTACGCACCATCGTCGACGACGTCATTCGGAGCGCCGACCCTGGCGAAGAAGCCCACGAGGACTTATCGCCGCAGGACGGCCCCGGTCAGGAGCGCCGCCGGTACCAAGAAGACCCTGGCGAAGCCGAAGAAGCGCTAAGCAGGAAACGAAATCGAGAGCGTGGGTTCATAAACCCACACTCCGCCTCTTTTGATTCGATTGACAACAGAGCCCATGGTGGGGCTGCACGTTTCTGCCGCAGGTTCCCCTGATCTAGCATTCGACAGGGCCCAGGAACTAGGGGCGACGACGTTCCAGATATTCACCAGGAACCCCAACCAGTGGAAGTTCAAACCCCTGGCCGACGAGACGGTCGCGCTCTTCAGGGAGAAGAGGAAGAAGTCCGGGTTCAGGCGGATTGTCGACCACATGCCATACCTCCCGAACCTAGCTTCCCCCGAAAGGTCGACCATGAAGATAAGCAGGTACACACTTGCCGAGGAGACGAAGAGGTGCGACGCATTGGGGGTGGACTATCTGGTGGTCCATCTTGGCAGCCACCTGGGGAAGGGGACCGCGGTGGGGATTGCGAACATCGCAGGGGCGGTCAATGAGGCGGTCGCGGGGAGCGACGGGGAGACGACAATCCTACTAGAGAACATGGCGGGGCAGAAGAACTGCGTAGGGGCGAGGTTCGAGGAGATCAGGGGGATACTCGACAAGGTGAAACACCCCGACAGAGTCGGCGTCTGTCTGGACTCGTGTCACGTCTTCGCCGCAGGGTTCGACCTCAGGAACGAGGAAGCGGTCGAGGGCACCATGGGGCTGTTCGAAGAGATAATCGGGGTCGACAGGCTGAAGGTCGTCCACCTGAACGATTCAAAGGGCCCACTGGGGAGCAAGCTCGACAGGCATGAGGACATTGGGGAAGGAAAAATCGGGAGAGCAGGGATAAGGGCGTTCCTGCACTATCCGCGGGTCAACGAGAAGCCCATCGTCATGGAGACGCCTTACGAAGACTTCAAAACCATGGAGAAGAGCATCAAGCTTGTCCGGACGCTCTTGAAGTAGCCGCGGTTCAGAGTAAAATACGGCAACCGACGCGGATTTGGTGCGGGCCCGTAGCTTAGATCCAGAGATGGAGAGGACTCAGGTAGAGCATCGGGCTTTTAACCCGAGGGTCGGCGCAAGCCCCTAAACGGGTTCGATTCCCGTCGGGCCCGCACTTGGTTCCAAACCCGACCGGGTTGCAAGAGGTTCCGCGTCCAACCTAATCACAGGCGAAAATCGTCGTCGAGGTTGTCTCCGCCGACGCAATAGAGCGAGCCGCCGTAAAGAGCGCATCCCTGGTCCTCTAGAGCGTAGGATGCGTTAGGGGTATTCGGGTATTCGCCCGAATGAATAGCCCGGCTAGGATTCCATGCTAACTCGGTATTTCTGTTGACGACGGGTTCGATTCCGACGGGGCTCGCTGTCATACGGGTTCTAGTTTGGTTTGGCTGTTTAAGCCCCTAGAAAAGTGCCGCCCGGCTAGGGGCTGGTGTTACCTAGGGGCTTTCATCTATTCCAAACATCGAATGGTGGGTTCAGGCCGGATTTGAACCGTCGGTTTTGGTGGGTTTGGAACTAGTGGGCATGATTTCTGATTGAGTAGGCCATGACCCCAACTGATATTGCAATAATCAAGATGCCGAAGATGTCAACCCAATAGGAGACACCGCAGTTGGTGTAGAAAGGAAAGTACGAAACTCCCCCACATGGCCGAGGCCAGCCATAATCTAAGAGCCCCATGCCAACTAGGAAGCCAAGCATTGAAGTGAATAGCATCACATATGACGTTCCGACCCTACTGGTCGCCCCCCTCATCGATATCTAGAACGAGGTCGGTTGGATATACGCCTACTCGTGAGAACGGCCTAGCGATTTTGGTGGGGTTGGACTGCCAATCGGTTAATCTGAGGTTTCCTATTCACGAAAAGCCAATCGTCGTGTTAATCATCAGGGATTCGCCAATCGAATAGTCACCTATCGCCAACGCACTGGTCGTGTTTGCTCCTATCAAAGGAAATACGCTCAACACATACTTCTGGCTAGTCGAGAGAGCAGAAGCGGGAATGTCTAGAGGGGAAGACCAGTTCCCTGCCTTGTTGGGAATCGTTTCTATGCCATTGTAGGTCGGTGGATTCCAGGCCCATACCAAGGTGCCGTTTGTCGAATAGATGGCCGGATTAATCAGAGGATTGACGAAGTGAACCGTCTGAGGCTGACCAGAGATGTTCGTCAGGTTGTATGAGAGAGCGAAATACTGACCGAACGCAAGAAGAGAGTTCTGCAAGCGAATCGAGAAGACCCAATCTCCATTGTTCCGGGAGAGTGAAGTTGTATGAACGGTGCTGACAGTGACGGTGGTCGTTATGGTCTGGCGATTATTGTTGCCAGCGAAGTATCCTACGCCCAAGCTCCCCACTACGAGGATCGCCATTATCACTGCGAGGATTTCCTGTCTCATACTATCCCTCTATGGGAACGCTTGTGAGCGTCGCATTGGTGACAGCGATGACCGATGAATAAGAAGGCTCGAACAGGGCTTCGTAGCATCCAGTTGGATAAGCTTGAGCAGGGTTAACGCTAGAAGGCAGCGCCCCTATGCCAATAACGACCCACTCGCAACTGCGAACTTGGAGCCAGTAGATTCCTTGAGCCGCGTTTGATGAGACGGATATCCTGTATGTCACAGTCAGATTGCCCGGATTGGTGACGTCAACCGATGACGGAGAGCCCGAGGCGTTAATCCCAAGACATGGGAAAGAGAGCAATTCCCGCCTTCTGCCGTTGGGATTAGGCCGAGGATGAAGGTGTAGTTTAGCGGAGCGTCGAAGGAATATTCGATGCAAATCAAGGCAGTGGTCGGAACCGATAGGTGGAGCACAGTGATACTCCCATTCGAATTGAAATTGGTTGGATAGGTTGTGGCTGCCGGGTTGATTGCCGCCCTGCAACTAGTCCCTTCGAGGTCAGTTGTTACCATCGTTTGCGTGGTTGTGGTGGCTGATGTCACGGTTGAAGTGGCAGTTGCGATCGAAGTGATTGTCGAAGTGTCTGTGGTCGTCTTTACGGGCACCTGACTGCCGGCGAAGTAACCCGCGCCCAGACTCCCCACTACCAGGAGCACTAGTACCACAGCGAAGATTTCCTGCCTCATTTCGGTCCCAAAGTTTCTTGATCGTCCTCAGATACTTACGGATTGTTGACTATCCGGGCTCGAAACGTGCCGGAGGTTTTTCTGGAATAGCTTGAATCCACCTTTCTTTCTTCGATTAACGGAGTCTATTCTGAGCTTGTATATCGCGGGCCCTGTGGGACTTGGGTCCTCGAAGTCTGATAGACTCTTGAGGTGGAACTACTATAAACCCGCTCGGGTTTGCAACCCGTCGGGCCCGCGAAGAAATAAGCTTAGAATGAACTTTGTTTGGTGAAAGCGGCTCGATTCTAGCTATTTGGATTCTTATGAGCCGGGCCCAGATTGGCGACAAGCTTGCGATTCGAGTAAGCAAAGAGCTCCAATCAACTCAAGTATCTTCTAACCTCCCACAACGAATTTATCGCCGGCGAAACCCGATGTTGGATTCAGTTGTCTCAGGGGCAACGAAGGCTGGCCGCAATGGGGCCAAATTCATCACGGGCGGAGCATCTTCCAATACATTAATCGAATCCCCACATCCAGCTAGCCCTCCAAATTGACCGTTAGAGCGTTTCGAGGAAGCCGACCAAACCTGAAAGCGTACACAGACGTCGTAGGCTATGTCGCCGCATTCTCTCTTCGCGTTCGCCAATTTCCTCAGGTTCACAATCCAGAAGCTACACATCATCGTCAAGGAGGGACATCTATTGCGTTCAAAAGTGAGTGATAAAGAGGGAGGGGAATCTGCCCGGGCACCATCCTAATTGTCATTAGTCCATGAGAACGAACTCCAGCCTGGGTTGGCAGGAAAGGGTGTAAGGGGCTGGGCATGACGCCGCCGCGAAGGCTTGTAATCGTCGGCCTAGATGGTGCGGATTTCCACCTTACGCACAAGCTCCTGGTGTCCGGGGTGCTCCCGAGGCTGTCGGCCATCAGCGGTTCCGGATGCTTCTGCCCCCTCGAATCGACGATACCCCCTCAGACAGCGCCCGGGTGGACTTCGATGACCACCGGGGTGAATCCCGGGAAGCACGGTATTTACTACTTCTACAACTTCGCGACCGCTCCTCCTACCATCATCAATTCTACGGACACTTCCACTCCGCGGATCTGGGACCTCCTCGGAAGCATGGGAGCCCGTTCGATAGTCGTCAATGTTCCGATCACTTACCCGGCTCGAAGAATAACTGGCCTGATGGTGTCCGGAATACCGCCCTGGTATGTCGACGAAAAATCGGTCTATCCCAGCGACCTCATGGCCCGCCTCAAGGCCGAAAGATATGAACTCGACGCCCCCATGGGCAGTAGCCTACAGCGGAAGCCGAATGACTTCGTCAGGCGGGTGATTGAGACCGAAGAGAAAAGGGTGGACCTCTTCCTAGAATTCCTAGAAGAAGAGGAGTGGTCGTTAGGGATGGTGGTGCTTACAGCCCTCGATCGACTGCAGCATCATCTCATGGGGGAAGGGGAGGATGAGGACAGTGCAGTGGAGCGCGGATATGTCGAGATCGACAGGCTTGTTGGGAGAATAGTCGACTCGGCAGGGCCGGAGGTGGACTATCTAGTCTCCTCCGACCACGGCTTCAACCCTAGGCCTGTCGCGTTCTATCCGAATTCCTGGCTTCGGCAGGAGGGGCTGCTTACAACGAGGTCCTCCATCCGCAACAGGCTCTTCATACGCGCACATACACTCCTTGATGGGCACTTACTCTGGGTGCCGCAGGCAATCTCCAAGAGATTCCAGGGGGCTCAGATGACTGTTAGGACCGTAGACGCCGTAGACTTCGTGAACTCCAGGGCTTTCGTCCCTGGCACGGACGGGGTCCTCGTAGCGAAGTCAAGGGTGGACGCGGATAAGATTATTTCCGGATTGTCAGCGCTCAAGGACCGTTCAGGGATTGGGGTCTGCAAATGCTTAGCCCGAGAACAGGTCTATAGGGGGAACCGAGTCGATTCTGCTCCAGAGATACTTCTGTTTCCACGTGACGACATCAATATCAGAACTGATCCATTCAGCAAGGAAATCCTTTCAGAGAAGGGATCATTTCCAAAGTCTAATCACGGACCGACGGGCATCTTCTTGGCCACCGGACCGGGCATAAGGAAAAGCACGAAGGAAGGCCTTTCCATAGAAGACGTAACCCCCACGGCCCTCCGTCTCCTAGGTATCGATCCGCCTGATTACATGGACGGACATCCATTCGAGGAATTGATTGAGGATGCCGGTCCTTTGCCTTCGCATCAGCTCACGGGGGAGACGAGGTCAGGGGACCGATTGGTTTTCACACCCCAGGAGGAGAAAGAAATACTAGACCATCTGGACCGGCTCGGCTACAGGTGAAGGCGGCATTTATCGCAAGGGATGCTAGTTGTTGACCGTCGAGAACGATTGGACATGTTGCGCCTTTGCTGGGCACCCGGCGGACAGGCGGGGTAAGTAAGGTCCTCGGCTTTGACTGAGGACTCTCCTGAGATGGCGCCAAAAGGTGGGTCGGAGCTTCCCAGTCAGTCGGTAGTCCCGCTTAGCCCCGGCGTTGAAGTGGGTGCAGCGAACGCTCTGTCTCCTCTACCTTTTGGACCCGGGGACGCACTTGCAAGTGGTGCGCGGCGCATTGCCGTCGGGGTTCGGTTCCTAACCCTCCAGAACATAACCAACAGTGTCCTTGGGTATGTCTTCCTTACTCTGATGCTTCGGCTACTCACTCCTTCGGGGTATGGAATCTACTCTTCGGTTCTTCTCGTCACAGGCATCGGCTCTTCCGTCGCCTTCTTCGGGCTCCAGTCGGCGGCCACAAGATTCGTTGCTTTCACGTCACAGACTGGTGTCGAGCGCAGCGCGGTCACACGCTCTATCATCTCGCTTTCGCTCATCTTTTCGTCAACAGCCACTGTAGCCCTGATAATCCTCTCTCCTGAGCTCTCAATCTACTTCACCAAGAGCGCAACCTCTGCGTGGGTCTTCGCGGCGTCAGGTGCGTGGCTCTTCTCGAGTACGATTTCAGGAATATTTCAGGCCTTGGTACAAGGTATGAGGAGGTACGAATCACTCGCGAAGATTCTTGTGGGGGCGAACTTGGGGATGGTCTGCTTTACGGCCCTGGGGCTCCTAGAGTTCCAGTCTGTGCTCATCCCTATAGTGGGGTGGGTAATCTACGGCGCAATTGTATGCGTATTGTCGCTCCGCATCACCCGCCAGCGCCTCCTTCAGGCGACGCCTTCGGACCATGGACGGACTGCGAGCCGGGTTCTGAGCTATTCTGTCCCGTTGGGCATAGCAGGAATCCTGACGGTGGTCACTGGCGCGGGGGACCCGTTGCTGGTAGGGGCCTTCCTGAGCGCGTCCCAAATGGGGGAGTATTACTCGGCCATAGCCATCTCTGGGGGGCTGGGGGTTATCCTGTTCTTGCCGCTCAACACCGCTTTCTATCCTGAGACGGCAACCAATCCTGACAACCCTCGAAAGATCTCCACTGGCCTCAGACTTGCTTTCAGGTACACTACCCTTGCCATGGTTCCAGCTTCGTTCGCCCTCGCCGCGCTCTCACGTCAGGTGATCGGCCTGTTCTCCGGGGTGCCATCCACCTACCTCGCGGCGAACTCGTCGCTCCAGTTGCTTTCCGTCTTCTTCTTCTTCGTGGCGATGCAAGGGATTCTGACTTCCCTCCTGCTTTCGAAGGGGAAGACCGTCCAGGTGATGATGATCGGGTGCGTGACCGTCGCGTTGGATCTGGCTCTTTCCTTGATTCTCGTTCCCGGGTTCGGCATCCTCGGGGCCACGGTGACCAGGATCCTGGTCGACATTGCAGGGCTGGGTGTCGCGGTCTACCTGACAAGGGATTTCATCGGAGGGGCAATCGACTTCCGGTTCCAAGGCAAGGTGTTCGTCACTTCGATCCTCATATTCATCGTAATCTCGACCATGTCAGCTCTGATATCATTCAGGCCCGCAACCATTACGCCTTACTCGATAATCGCCGGGGCACTGTTCATAGTATGTGCCCGGGAAATGCATGTTCTGACTGAAGCAGACAAGAATCACTTGGAACACTTCTTGCCCCCACCCGCCGGAAAGTATCTGCGACTCTTGCTATAGAAAATCAATTATCAAACTATTCGTCGCGCCGGCATTTTGAGGACGATGGAAGGTACTTCATGAAACCGGCTTTGGGATAGGACGTGTTTGGCCCAAGGTTTGAAGACTCTCCAGTCAATCCCTTCTGCCCGAGAGTCAGAGAATATTTTCCTATCCCGTCCTCAGATGCGGACTACCGTTGGGTCCGCCAATCCAATCACATGTCGAAGTGTTTGTAGCAGTAGGACTTTGATCACGATGAAAGTTGCTCTCGAAGCTAGTTGCCAGGACGAGATGTCCTAGGTTCGAATCCCACCGGGCCTGCCTTACTCGCATAGGATGGGCGCGAACCAAAATGGAATCGCTTTTAGCATATTCTGACCCGAGTACCAAGGTGCAGCTCCCAGATGCCGGAACCATTCTTCATTTGCTCGGCCCGAAGCTTCACGAGGAGAGGGTCACGGCTTGAACCGGAAGGGCGTCTGTTACGATGTCGGAGCGGTGATGGGCTTCAATTGGCGTCCGGTCTTCGACCCGAAGGTTGTACACCGGGAGCTCGAGATCATCAAGAACGATCTGCACTGCAACGCAGTCAGCATAAGCGCCCGGGACATCGGTCGGCTAGTGACCGCCGCGACTGCCGCGCTGAAGCAGGGACTCGAGGTATGGCTCTCGCCTCTGCTGTGGGACAAGAGCGAAGACGAGACCGTCGTGTACCTGGCCAGGGCGGCCGCGCCCCTGGAGGCTCTCCGCAAGCAGTGGCCCGACAAGGTAGTTCTGAGCGTCGGCGGCGAGTCCACCCTCTTCATGCAGGGGATTCTCCCGGGAAAGAACCTCGTCCAGCGGCTCCGAAGCCCGAATTTCAGGGCGAGTATCATGTCCGGCGAGCACAACGGGCCGCTCAACGCCTTCCTCGCCAAGGCGGTGGCCGCCGTCAGGAAGGAGTTCAAGGGCAAGCTTACCTACCACTCCCTCATCTGGGAGAAGGTCGACTGGAGCCTCTTCGATTATGTCGGCGTGGACCACTACCGGGCCCAGGACATCGAGGACAAGTATGTCGAGATGCTAAAGCCGCTCTTCGACACCGGAAAACCCGTGGTGGTCACGGAGTTCGGGTGCAATACATACAAGAGCGACGGGAAGCTCATCCCGGTCATCCTGGGAGGTGGGGACACCGACTTCTGGTCCCAGTTCTTCCACTCCTTCCCGGTCGTCGGAAGGTTCGTCCGTCCCAAGGTGAGGGTCATCCATCCGCGCGACGAGGCCTGGCAGGCGCGCAAGTTAGTCGAGACCCTGGAGATCCTCGACGCTGCGGGCGTGGACGGAGCCTTCGTGTCGCAGTTCGAGTCCCAGACCAACCCCTTCGATGAGGACCCGAAGTACGACCTGGACACGACGAACCAGAGCTTGGTGAGATACTACGAGGGCGGGAAGCATGGGACGACCTATCCCGATATGCCGTGGGAGCCCAAGGAGTCGTTCAGGGCGGTCGCAGAATACTACGCTAAGCATTAGGAGCGCGCCTCCCAGTTCTTGCCAATGATAACCGATGTATTACACAAAGAGCGCGTGATTGAGCGGACTTGGCCGGTGACAGGATTCACTTGACTTTCTAATTGCATCCCTTCCGGCCCGCACCCTTGGTCTTCTCGGGACTAAGAATCGGATGGTGCTCACTTTTTGAAGTAATAACTGGGGTTAGGTACCGTTTCAGCACCTGGAACCCGACTAAACCCGACCGAGTTTGCACCCCGTCGGGCCCGCAAGACCAACTCAGAACTAGCCCCACTCTTTTCGAATTATGTCATTCAGACTTATACATTGTCAGCTATCAATTCAATCTGATTTGGGTCGCCTTGCGCGCGCACGGACATGGCAGAAGCGTTTAATCGAGGTGAGGGCAGCTTAGGCTTCGTCCGACCATCGAAGATGCGAGCTATCATCCTAAGCATCCATTCGCAAGTACCTGGAGCACTTACGAAGCTGGGCCATCGATTTGACACGATCGTCAGCCTGGATTCCCATCTGGACGTCTCCCTTGGGGGCGACAACGAACTCTATCCCAAGGAGTTGCGAATCATTGCAGCCAGAACCGGCGCGCACGCAGCCATTCAAAACATAACGGGAGGTTTGGAGGGTCTGAGGTCCAGAAAGCCTGGGGAACGTCTCCGACCAAGGTTCATCATAGCGATCCCCCAAAGGATGCTGGCGAGGCACGCCTCTGACCTGGAATCAAAACTCCCTGCTTCTCTGAGAATCCATGACCAAAAGAAGTCGATCGCATCCGTGGTCGACTACTTGGCTGAGACGATGGGGGTCGAGATCTATCAGAGTCCTCCGAAACCTCTCTCAAATCTGGTCCGCCTAGTCAGGGGGAGCAGATCATGGGTCCTGGACATCGATGTGGATTACATGTATCAAATGCAAGAGGAATGCTACACACAGATCAGGGGAATGGGAACAGGCACACTACAATCAATGTCCAGGGTGGTCCGGTTCGTCCGGGAATCAAGACCAGAGACGATCATCATCTCAGAAGCCAGGGTCTCGGCCATTCGCGATAGCAAGAGCAATTTCTCAAAGCTCATCGCAGGGTTGAGCGACTTGGGATACGAAATAGAGGAGGACGAGGTCTTCGAGAGCGACACAGAGGTCCTCAGGGGTATAGCAGTATGCAGGGAATTCTATCGGACGATATCCAGGGAGCTAATGGTCCGTCATATGGCTGGCATGATGCGAGGGGACCTGAAGGGGTTCAAAGTGGAGGAAGAGGCGAAAGCTCGGAAATTCTTCAGGAGCAAAGGCTATGACGTCTAGGTCTTTACTTCAGCGACCGTAATGCCCGCCCGTGCACCTATGGTGAGTTCCGACGGGGTTATAGGGAGTCCACCGAATCCCGTTCCTCATCCAGATTATCTCCTGGCCGCATCTGTTGCATTGGTGACTTTGCAACTGTGACATGGTCACTCCACCTTCGAATCCTATTGCGAAACAGGCTTCTGTGCGGTTGGTATGCGATAGTCTGGACCCAGCCTCTTCTTGACCTGGGCTGATGTCAGTTTGTTCGCGTCATACTTCACGGTTACCGAATCAAGAATATAGTTGATGTCGACCCGAAGAATTCCGTCGACATTAGTAGCCGCGCGTCTGAGCCGTCGGGCCCAACCCGAATCGCTCATCCCTCGTATCTTCAGGATGGCGATTGCTTCTCCCTTTTCACTTGTCATTGCAGTTCGGCTCTTTCTAGGGCGCGAAAGCTATTGAACCCAACGTATTATCTGCAATCAATTGCAATGGAAAATGAAGCGCTTGACGGCCCGGACTGGGCGGCTGCCTCTCACTGAAGCTCGAATGAGACCGCATTCTCGTCTTGGAGGAATCTCAGCGGTCTCCCCAGGGGCTCGAAGATCGCCTGGACGTAGCGTTGCAGGAACAAGCTTCCTTTCGCCCCGAAATCATGGGAAAGGGTGACATTGACCTTCCCTCCCCGCATGACTTCGCTGTATTCAAACAGGTTCGTGTAGTCAGCAGTGGTCCTGAGATAATCGAGCGCGCTTTCCGCGGTGAGTTCTCCCCACTTGGCTCTGATGTACGTCTTCGGAACGTCCCTGCCTGCAGATTTGCCAGCTTCGATGATCGCCTCATCCGTTGCTGCTTGCAAGAGGTGCATGAAGCTCGACGCTGGCAACTTGAGCATGTGAAACCTCTTCATCGGTCGATCATAGTTGGCATAGGTGAGAAGGAGTTGATTGAACATCGTGTTAACGCTGACGTTCTGCTTTCTTGCGTCTTCTTGGAGAGCTTCGAGAGCCGACTCGTCCAACCTGAACGAGGCTGTCGCCGTTTTCGGTCTCAAGTAGTATTCGGCATCCGTTCAGACCTACCATGTTATTAGCTTGCCCTAGTATCTCATCATAGACACATATCAGAAGCCCCGTTCGGTTGCATTAGAACGCAGAAAATACCTTCCCTCTATATGCAAGCGGTGCCCATGTAGTCCAGTGACCTAGATGGAAACAAGTCAGCAAGTCAAGATGGTAGAGGCACAAGCCAAATCGGCGGGCCGAATTAGGGACTATCTCCGGCGGATCAGACGTCGGTTACACCGCTAGAGATGTCCCGCCAGGCTGTTTTGGATTAGAGTGAATTAGAATGTCTGAAGCTTCGTTCGTAACGACGTCGGGGGGCCAGCAGGTCCTGCTCCTGCGAGAGGGGAGTTCTCGGAGCCGGGGGAAGAGAGCGCAGAATAACAACATCTCAGCAGCCAAGCTGATCGCAGAAGTAGTGAAGACATCACTTGGTCCCAAGGGAATGGACAAGATGCTCGTGGATTCCATGGGAGACGTCACCATAACAAACGACGGCGCGACCATGCTGAAGGAAATAGACATCCAGCACCCCGCTGGAAAAATGATAGTTGAGATTGCAAAGGCGGTAGACAATGAGGTGGGCGATGGAACTACGTCTTCCGTGATTCTGGCTGGGGCCCTCCTGGGGTACGCCGAAGAGCTCATGGAGAAAGGAGTCCATCCGATGGTTGTAGTCAACGGCTACGGCAAAGCTGCAAGCAAGGCGCAAAGCATCTTGGACGACATTGCAGTCGGAGTGGAACCCGAGGATAGGCCGACTCTGACTAAGATTGCTAGAACCAGCATGGCTTCGAAGATCATCTCGAATGACAGCGTAGCTCTGGGAGCCCTCGTCGTCGACGCTCTTCTTCAGATAGTCGAGAAGACCACCGAGGGGACCCGCAGAGTCGACCTCGACAACCTGAAGGTCGAGAAGAAGACGGGAGGCTCTCTCAAAGACACAACCCTCATACGGGGCATCATCTTGGACAAGGAAGTCGTCCACTCAGGGATGCCGAAGAGGATAGAGAAGGCAAGGATAGCACTGGTCAATTCGCCTCTGGAGATTGAAAAACCTGAATTTGACGCCAAGATCAACATCAGCAACCCGGCACAAATCCAGCAGTTTCTCGACGAGGAGACTAGTATGCTCAGAAGAATGGTAGAGAAGGTCGAGGAATCCGGAGCTAACGTGCTCATCTGCCAGAAGGGGATCGACGATGTGGCTCAGCACTACCTTGCAATGGCCGGAATTCTGTCGGTGAGAAGGACGAAGGAGTCCGATATGATCAAGCTGGCGAAGGCCACAGGCGCAAGGATGGTAACCGGCCTTGACGGCCTGACAAAGGCCGACCTGGGCGAGGCCAACCTGGTCGAAGAAAGAAAGATCGAGGACGACAAATGGACATTCGTTGAAGGGTGCAAGAACCCGAAGGCTGTGACGATCTTCATCCGGGGCGGAAGTCAGAAAGTGGTGGACGAAGCCGAAAGGTCGATGCACGACGCAATCATGGTCGTGAAGGACGTCCTTCAGAATCCAGCGATCGTGGCCGGTGGCGGTGCAGTCGAGGAGGAACTATCCTATCGTCTAATGAAGTGGTCGGCTACGCTGCAGGGAAGGGAGCAGCTTGCCGCGGAGAAGTTCGCTGAAGCCATGGAATCCATCCCACTCGCCTTGGCTGTAAATGCTGGGTTTGACCCCATCGACATTCAAGTCGAACTTAGAGAGAAGCACGGTGCTGGGATGATGTGGTGCGGGGTGGACGTCCTCGGTAAGGGTACTCGAGACATGTTCGAGAAGGACATAATCGAACCCGTAGGAGTCAAGGAGCAGATCATCAAATCTGCGACTGAATGCGCGTGCATGCTCCTACGAATCGACGACGTGGTCGCAAGCGGCAAGAGGGGTCCATCAATGCCCCCTGGCGGAATGGGAGGTTCGGACTAGGTCCGATGAGATGATTAGAGTTTGACATACGCAAGAAGAAGAAAGTGGGCAGTCATCCGAAGACGGAGGCATGCTTCCCATCAGCACGCTCTCGAACAGCGCGCCACTCGTCCTTCGAAAGCGGCCAGCCCTCACATATAGACCAAGGAGGGGGCAAGATGCCTGCGCCCCTGGAGGGCGGTGTTTCGAGCGGGTGCGTGATACAATTCTCTGCAACCCAGTTCGATTGCTCTGATCCTCTGAGCCAGACGTTTGGGATGGGCAATTCCAGATTCCAAGGGGAGGCATCTTGGGGCGCAGCGCCTGGTCGATCTTCTTCGGGCGCGGATGGGTTCTGAATAATTTCGACGAATCACGATAGATTTGGGCCTATCGAAGTCTCGAAGCTGATCTATTGAAAGTTGGAAAGTTTGCGATGTCAGCAGAGTTGGGAGATTCTTCGTTAAAATAAAAAGGCGGAGCCTAGGCCCAGACGGGCTTGTAGGCTAACAGCGTCTCGGTTGAGGTAACGCCCTGCACTTCGGCAATCTTCGAGACCGAGGAGAGAACCTCATCTTGGTTCTTTCCGTAGACAGTCGCTAGAATGTCGGATTCGCCTGATACGACGGATGCATTGCGGATTTGTGCGTGCTGTTCTAGGGATTGGAGGACCTTCTGCGCGTTCTCGTTGACTCTCAACAGGACCAGCGCCAGAGCGTCAGTTGCCTGAACGTTCTTGCCGTTGACGAAGCCTTCGAAAGGCGTGTAGGTTCTTGTGGATGTGACCCCGGTAATGGATCGGATCTTGTTGACCAGCTCGTAAGTCGCCTTCTGGTCTGCGGCCTTCAGCTCGACCGCTAGGTCGAACCTGCCGGTGACTGGTGAGAAATAGGAGATCCCCTGGGTGCGCCTCAGCTGCTCAGTAACTTGGCTGAGCATCCTCGGCTGAACAGATGCTACGACAGTAGTTGGATTCATGTTTGTGGTTATCATTTTATTTCAATATGTTATAGATATAACAGTATATAAGTATAGCTAAATATCAATGTTACATTTATCACATATAGTCCAGACGCCTCACGTCTGAGCAAAATCACCGTTCCATCCAAGCGCGCCAACGGGGTCTCTGTAAGTGAAGCCGTGTCAACCATCATCTTGAGGAACTACGTAGTCTTAGAGTCACTCAAGCTAAAGATTGTCAATTATCATGCGCTTGCTTCCAAGATCGCCCTCGAAGTGGAAGATCTGACTGGAGCGAGCGCCAATGTGGCGACAATGGTAGTGGCAATCAAGCGTTTCTCGGACGGCCTAGGCGAGAGGGGGATTGAAAACATGTCAGCCAGCCTAAAGGGTTCCAAGCTTGAGCTTGCGGGAGGGATGGTCGACATGACGATCTCAGGGAAAGGTGCCCAGCATCATCAGGTTTTACAAGATTTCCTGAAACTGAAAGACAAGTTCAGCGGCACGCCGTATGTCTTCCAGCTGCCCAACTCGGTCAAGATAATCGCAGAGGAGACGGACGCGAGACTTCTCGAGGAGACGCTTTGGGGGAACTTTGAGATCTCGCTCAAGGGGAACGTAGCCAAGATCACAATTCGGCTGCCCCAATCCGCGGTGAGAGAACCTGGAATCGCTTCTTACATCACGGAAGTGCTATACCGAAATGGCGTGAGCATCCTCGACGCCTTCTTGAGCTATGAAGACATCGTGTTGGTAATGCAGGAGAAACTAGGGGCCAGAGCCTACCAAGTCCTGAGCGAAGAGATTTCGAAATAGTGACACCCCAGCAACCCGCTTGTCTAGCACGCGCAGGAGCCACATGCCGGAGACTCATGATTGGGTCTATTCTGCGGTCAACATTTGTTTAAATCAAGCCTGCTCTTTCTCTCCCGACGGATGGCACGATCTAAGACGTCAAGCTGGTGGAGAAGTGGGGCTGAATCATCAGCCGACGAAAATCTGGAGGCGTATTTCAAAAGCCTGAAGCCATCTGAGTGCAAAGCCTGTGGCGCCCGCGCGACTTCGACATGCAGCAAGTGCGGGGGCAAGTTCTGTTCAGAGCACGTAACAGACCATTCCTGTGAGCGGCTACTCCCGTCAGTGGCGGCACCTGGGAACGTCGCCTAAAATCCGCTTGATTTTCTAACCGCATCCAGTTGGGCCAGCGATTCGCATGCTGTAATTATTCCCGTTTCCGCTCAGGATATGACGGCGTTCCGAAACCTCTTTGACTGCGACACCAGTTTCCCGTAGTCCCACGAAGTGAAATAGTCCGGGTTTATTTCGAATACCACATACCCTCCAGCCTTGACCTTCCCCAACACATCTTTGGTCATCGGGTGGCCTTTCCTAACGTACTTCGCGAGAATCTTCGAAGCCAGAGGAACAGCTTCGCTCTTTGTCGTGATCATCCTGGCGCGCCCCTTTCCCTTCACGCCCTTGTAGGGCCATATGTCGCTGTCCACATCATAGTAGACCGTGCTTCTTTCCCTTATGTTGGTGGCTTTCTTCAAGCCTGGTTCCGTGTAGAAATACAGTTTGGTCTTGGCTGAGTCGAAATAGAACCAGACCGGATGTATCATGGGGGTCCCGTCGGCATTGGTCGTCCCCAGGAGAAGGGTCGATTTGCTTTGAGTCAGAAACCTCCGAGCCCCGCGCTCCGACATTCCTATTCCTTTCTCACCTTCGAAGGTCTTCAACTTCCAGCCTCACCCTATGCCTACCTACTTCAACTAGACTGTGGGTGATATATTGGACCAGACCGGCTCGTGCATGTCAATGAGACCACCGAACCCGTGTTAGGTCCGAATCCCTTTCGACTCAAACCCAGGATCGGTTCGATTTCTGGACCTTTGTAGGTGATGTTTCCTGTCGGGCCCGCAATCATAAAGAGACAGCAGAATGAGCACATAGAAATGAGGCTCTGTCCAGCATGAAGATGAAAGACAATACCGTCCTAATAACAGGGGGAGCCACAGGAATAGGTTTCGCCCTAGCGGAATCCTTTACGAAACTAGGGAATAGGGTGATTATCTGTGGCAGAAGAGCTGATAGATTGGAAGAGGCCAAGAGGAAACTCAACGCCCTAAGCGTGGGGCAGTTCGACGTATCCAGGGAGCAGGATCGTAATGCAATGTACGCTTGGGTTGGGAGGAATTTCAATGAGGTCAATGTCTTGATCAACAACGCAGGGATTCAGAGACGCGTGGATTTTACCAAGGGAATCGAGGACCTGCTGAAGAGCGAGGACGAAATTGACATCAACCTCAAAGCACAGGTGTATCTTTCTGCCCTGTTCGTGCCGATGCTGTCGAAACAGAATGAGGCCGCCATAGTGAACATGTCCTCTGGGCTGGGCTTCGTGCCGTTGACTGTATTTCCGGTTTATTCCGCCACCAAGGCTGCAATACACTCCTTCACCATGTCGCTTAGACACCAACTCAGAGAAACCTCGATCAAGGTGTTTGAGGTAATCCCGCCAACTGTCCACGACACCGAACTGAAGGGCAAAGCAATCGAAAGGGCGGCATGGACGGTTTCAGCCTCGGAGGTGGCCGAAGCAGTCGTCAAGGGCATGGGAGAGGACATGTTTGAGATCCCAATCGGTCCGTCAAAGAAGTGGACATCTAGCACTAGGCGTGAGCTCGACCAGTTTTTCAGCGACATAAACCACTAGCCTGACGATTAGATCAAGGCCGCGGATCTTTAGGTCCGAAGCGCAACCTATAGAAGCTCAGGAAGCTCGACAATCCTCGTCTGACCAGTTGGGCAAGGAAACCATATCGACCACCTTGGAGAATGTCAGGCGTCTTGCGGTAACGAAACAACACCTAGCTGGTGAATTGCCTGCAAAGGCGACATCGGACCACATCCTGTCGGTCGTGAGGGACCTGGGATATGTCCAATGGGACCCTGTCCCTACCATAGCGCCGTCTCACATCATCTCTCTCTGGAGCAGGATTGGCGATTTCCGGGTGTCCGACCTTGACAGGCTCCTCTGGGACGAAAGGAGGCTCTTCCAGCATTGGGCACCCGTCGCCATGATCGTCCTTACCGAGGACTACCCTCTGTACTATTCGTTGATGAGCAGGTATCCGGAATCGCTCTCCGGCTCCTGGGGGATTCACATGGTGAGGGCAAGGAAGTTCCTAAAGGCGCGCGCCGAATTGCGGAGGAGGATCCTCAACCAGCTCAAGAAAGGACCTCTCACGCTGACACAGTTCGAAGACTACGCCCGAACCAAGAGGAGCCCTGACGGGTGGTCCTCCGGGAGCGAAGTCTCCAACATGCTATTCCACATGCACATGAGCGGCGATGTGATGGTCGTAAGGCATCAGGGAAACCAGAACGTCTGGGGGTTGTCGGAACAGTTCCTGCCGAAATGGGCCAAGAGAAAGGCCCTGACGGAGGAAGAATTCGCCCTTCAGTCAGCCCAAAGGGCGATTAGGGCCCTGGGAACCGCTTCCGCACCAGAGATCAATTACTACTTCGTCCGTGGGCGCTACCAGAATCTGAAGAAGACCGTGGAACGCCTGCTAGAGGAATCTTTGATTCGCCGCGTCCAGGTCGAAGAACTTGGCGCCAAGGACGAGCGGTACATCCACGATGAAGACGTCAAGCTGCTCGAGTCAATGGGTTCCGACTCCTGGCAGCCGAGGATGTCCTTGCTTGCGCCCTTCGACAATCTGATCTGCGGCAGGGACAGAACGAACAGGATATTCAGCTTCGACTACGTCCATGAACAGTTCCTCCCGGCGGCAAAGCGGAAATTCGGGACGTTCGTTCTACCCATCCTGTGGGGCGAGCGGCTGATAGGAAGGGCTGACATGCTGATGGACAAGAAGAACGAGAAGCTTCTGGTCAAGTCTCTATATGCAGAGCACGGCGCACCACACGAGAGGGAGGTCGCGGCAAAGATTGGAGAAACGATGGAGAATCTTGCGAGCTTTCTCGGTGCCAAGGAAGTGGCTTACACATTTCGAGTCCCCCCGGCTTGGAGGAGCTCCCTTCGCTGAATCATCGACTAGGTGCACCTTACTTCAACTGCCCTGCAGACCATCCTAGGCTTCGACCTGGAAGGTGGCACCGGCATCAGATAATTATCGAACCCATGCAGCGAGACCAAGCGATTTAAAACGGCAAAACGGCTAGTATCTTCGTTGTCCCCAAGGCCCAACCGACAGAAGCCTGAGAGCGAGCAAGAAGAGAGGTTCGTCCTTGGCACAGGGCGCTACGTCGACGACATCAAGATGGAGGGATTGCTCCACATGCACGTCGTCCGGAGCCCCTACGCAAGAGCAAGGGTCCTTTCCGTGAACGGCGGCATAAACGGCCACGAGTTCGCAGGGGACATGGCGGCGGTGGGAGAAGACGCCGGCGGGGAGGTGACGGTGCCGTTTCCATCTCTTGCGACGGAGTACGTGAACTATGTGGGACAGCCTGTTGCCGCGGTTCTGGGGAAAGACAGGTATGATTCTGAAGACAAGGCGGAAGAGGTCGACGTCCAGTACGAGCCGTTGAAGCCTGTGATGGACCCCGAGCAGGCGCTAACAGCGGAGCCCATTCACCCGTCCATGTCTAGCAACATCGCTTCAGAAAGCACACTAGGCAAGGATTTCGAGCTCAAGACCCCCATCGTCATCGAAGAGACGCTTTCCATGGCGAGGGTGACGCCGAACCCACTCGAGACCAGGGGCCTGGTGGCCGCCTACGACGGCGAGGTCCTCAATATCTACGGCTCGACCCAGTCGGTCTTCTCTTGGAAGGAGGGGTTCATGCAGTCCCTCAGGTTGAAGGGGGATCAGGTTAGAGTGATACAGATGGACACGGGGGGCGCCTTCGGGTCGAAGGGAGGCATCTACCCGGAGTACCTCGTGGCGGCTTACGCAGCTATGAAGCTCAAGCGCCCCATCAAGTGGACCGAGAGCAGGTACGAGCATCTTATGGCGACGGACCAGGGCCGCGGTTCGCGCGCCAAGATGAAGCTCTACGCCGACGGCAAGGGGAAGATTAAGGGCCTGAAGGCCGACCTCCTCGTCGACGGCGGAGCCTTCCCGATGGGCGGCGCCATGTGGTCTCCTAGGTGGATCGCATTCCAGATGACGGGCCCATACGCTATCCAGAAGGCATACGCCATCGCCAGGGGAGTTTGCACAAACAAGGTGATCATGGGACCATACAGGGGGGCCGGAAGGCCGGAGGCGGCCTATTTCATGGAGCGGATGATGGACAGGCTCGCGGACGAAACGGGCCTCGACCAGGGAGAGGTCAGGCTACGGAACGCGACCACCAAACCGAACAGATCCCCTTTCGGCCTGAGGATCGGGGCATCGAAGCCTTTCCTGAAGGAAGCCTTCTCAGCGATGGGATACTCCCGAAGGAAGAAAACCCAGAAACTCGGCCTCTCGTGCTTCGTCCTCATCCCGGCTGCCGAAGGGGGCGAGTCGGCCAGGGTCGTCATCAGCGGGGGCAGGGTCAAGGTCTGGCTTGGTGGGAGCTCCCACGGCCAGGCACACGACGTCTTTGCCAAGCGCCTGGTCAAAGGGGAGCTGGGAATCGACGAAGAGCTGGTCGACTTCGAGACAGGAGACACCGGCCAGATTTCGGGAGGCGTGGGGAGCTGGGGGAGCAGGTCCGCCATGCTTGGCGGAGGGGCAATAGTCGAAGCATGCAGAAAGATTGAGGCAGTCGCCAAGAGGAAGCTTGGGCGCAAGTACTCCACGGCTCGCCTGCTCGAAGGGAATTACGACGCCGAAGTATTCTACAAACCCAGTGATTCTCTAATCTCATTCGGTGCAAACCTCGTCTCTGCCAGCGTCAACAAGATTGGGATGGGGACCATAGACGAAATCATCTCCTACTATGACGTCGGGAAGGTCCTGAACAAGAGCATGGTCGAGAGCCAGATCACGGGGGGCGAGGCCCAGGCGCTGGGGGAAGTGCTCTACGAGAGGGCCTTGTACAGCGAGGATGGGCAGCTCCTGACTGCGACCCTCGCCGACTCCGGGGTCCCGCATTCAACCGAGATGCCGAGATTCACGGTCATGACAAGCTCGCACAGGTCGTCCCTCCCCCACGGGGCGAAGGGGCTTGGCGAAAGCCCGACCATCGGTGTGCCTCCTGCCGCCACCCGCGCACTCGAATTGGCCCTGGGGAGGAAGCTGACGGACCTTCCCATAGAAAGCGAGAAGCTCTGGGCGGCAGAGCTGACGTCCTAGGCTGACTGCTCGATCTTCTGCCCGAAGCAGTCGAAGAACCTGTTGATCATCTTCTCGGCAGAACCCTGAATCAGCCTCTGCCCGACCGAAGCTATCTTCCCGCTGACCGAGGCCTCCGCCGTCCAATTCAGGGTCGACCCTCCCGTCTTCCCATCGGTGATTCTCACATCTATGGCGACGTCGACGGCGCTACCCATCCCCGTCCCATGGACCAGGAGCTTCGAATGATTCGGCGGATCTCGTTCGGTGATCTTGAAGTTGAGGATGAAGTCTCCTCTGATGAACCCGGCCCCGGCCCTCACGGTCGCCACAAACTCGTCCTTGGATTTCACTACGAACTTCTGAAGGTCAGGGAGGCACGTCGCCACCTGGTCGGGGTCTGTAGTCATCTCGAAGACCTTCGCCCTGGGTGACCGAGACTCAAGCACCCCCTCGAAGTGCATTTCACGAGGAGTTTCTCCACATTAATATAAACCAAAAATTGGAAACCTAGTAAGCCCTTGATTCCTTCGTCCTTCGACTACGTCTCCCCCAAGAGCCTCAAGGAAGCCGTCGGCCTTCTTGAAAGTAAAGGGGAAGGAGCGAAGATTATCGCCGGAGGACAGAGTCTGATTCCGCTCATGAAACTGAGGCTTGCCTCCCCGAGTGTTCTCATCGACCTTGGTAGAATCCCGGGCCTGAACTACTTGAGGGAGGAGGCTGGCGCCCTAAGGATCGGGGCCATGACCAGGATGTCCGACGTCGCGGCATCGGAGATGCTTAGAAAGAAGTACCCGATAATCCAGGACGCCGCAAAGGTGATCGCTGACCCCCTCATCCGAAACCTAGGGACAATGGGAGGGAACGTCTCACATGGGGACCCGACGAACGACATGCCAGCCGTCATGCTGGCCCTGGGCGCTGACTTCTTCGCATTGGGGCCCTCGGGCGAAAGGACCATCGGAGTGCGGGACTTCTTTCTCGACGCTTTCTCAGTCGCCCTTGAACACAACGAGATCTTGACCGAGATCCGGGTTCCGACAACCCCTCCTCGAAGCGGGGGGTCCTATCTGAAAATAGAACAGAAGGTGGCCGACTTCGCGACGGCCGGAGTCGCCGTCCAGATTACCCTCTCCAAAGTGGGGCAGTGCGAGACGGTCGGGATAGGCCTCACAGCGGTTGGTCCCAAGGCCATCGAGGCAAAGGACGCGGAGGACTCCCTGGTGGGAGTGAGGCCAACTGACACCGCATCGGTGAGGAAGGCTGCCCAACTGGCCGCAGATGCTTCCGACCCAGCGTCGGACATCAGAGGGACCGCCGATTACAAGAGGAGTCTCGTCAAATTGCTTGTGACCAGGGGGGTCAAGGTCGCCTACGCCCGTTCACAGGGAAGGGCATCGAGCTGAGATGGCACAGAAGTCCCACGTATCGATGACGGTGAACGGCACAAAGAAGGAGGGGGACGTCGAGCCGAGGATCCTTCTCGTTCACTTCCTCAGAGAGAACCTTGGGCTGACCGGCACCCACGTCGCATGCGACACTTCGAACTGCGGCGCGTGCACCGTACTGCTGGATGGGAGGGCTGTGAAATCATGCACAATGTTCGCCGTCCAGGCCGCCGGCAGGGACATCATGACGGTGGAAGGCCTTGCGAACAAAGACGGACTCCACCCGATCCAGGAGGCTTTCCTCGCGAAGCACGGGCTCCAGTGCGGCTTCTGCACCCCGGGAATGATAATGTCGATCTACGCGCTGCTCGAGAATAACCCGCATCCGACGGAGCCTGAGATTAGAGAGGGGATATCGGGCAACATATGCAGGTGCACCGGATATGCAAAGATAATCGAGTCGGTCCAGCTCGCCTCCAGCGAGGGCGGGCGTTCAAGACGGTCCAAACGAAAGGCTCGGTAGTCCTCCTCAAGATTGCTAGGGCTAGATTGTTAGCATCGAAGTTCTAGGTTTTACCCGCACCAACCACTGCCCTGACCCTTTGGAATCCCCGGCAACAGCAAGGATAAGTCGGCTGACGGCTGGGGGTGATTCTGCATGGCGAAACACGCGGCGAAGAAGGTAGGGGGGCTCTTTACTGCCATCATTACACCATTCGATGATAGAGGGAGGGTGGACGTCGAGGCACTCTCGAAACTTGTTAGGTTTCAGGTGACCAAGGGCGCGGATGGGATCTTCCCTTGTGGCAGCACTGGCCTCGGCCCGATGCTGAACGTACCCGAAAGGAAGGAAATTGCCAAGGCGGCCATCGAATCGGCCAAGGGGAGAATACCTGTCGTGGTCCAAGTTGGATGTGCCGACACGAACTCAACGATCGAACTTGCCAAGCACGCGGAGGCCTCCGGAGCATACGCCGTGGCCAGCCTGACGCCGTACTACTACAAGCCGGGGGAAAGAGCAGCGATCAAGCACTTCGAGACGATCTCCAAAGCGGTGGACATCCCACTTCTTGCGTACAACATACCCCCGTTTACCGGGAACAACCTTTCGCCAAGTGCCGTGGCGACCATGGCGAAGAATGGGACTGTGCAGGGGATCAAGGACTCGTCGCGGGATCTCCTTCATCTTCTTGACCTCATAGATGCGGTCCCCGAGGAGTTCGTCGTCATGAATGGGACGGAGGAGTACGCGCTGTTCGCGATAATGTCCGGAGCCGATGGGCTGGTTTCCGGTGGCGCTAGCGCTCTCCCCGAAGTATTCAAGTCGCTCGTCGCTGCCCAGAAGAAGGGGGACTACAAGGGAGCGGTCGAAGTCCAGAAGGACATCCAGCAGATCAAGGACCTTGTCAAGCCTGGTCCCATCGCCGCCTACTATTCCATACTGCGCGAGCGCGGCATCGACTGCGGTCGCCCAAGGGCTCCCATGCTGCCACTCGAGGACGCCGACGCCAGACGCGTAGTCGAAGGGCTCAGGTCCAAGGGCTTCATCTGACCCCGCGGACCAGTTCCTTGTACCTGAAACAGGAGGTCACGTGGTCGTTCACCATCCCTGTCGCCTGCATGTGCGCGTAGCAGATGGTTGGACCCACGAACCTGAAGCCCCTCTTCAGTATGTCCTTGCTCATGGCTTCTGACTCAGGAGTGATGGCTGGAATCTCCTTCATCGTCGTCCATCTGTTCACCTTCGTCCGTCCCCCGACGAACCTCCAGACGTATGCGTCGAAGCTTCCGAACTCATCCTGAACCAGGATGAACGTCTTCGCGTTCTGTATCGCAGACTCGATTTTCAGCCTGTTGCGGATTATCCCCGGGTCGGCCAATAGCCGATTGACCTCTGTCTTTCCGTAACGAGACACTCTCTTGGGGTCGAACCCCTCGAAGGCGCGCCTGAAGTTCTCCCTTTTCCTGAGGATGGTCCCCCAGCTCAGACCCGCCTGGGCTCCCTCCAACACTAGGAACTCGTACAGCCTCCTGTCGTCGTGGACAGGAACGCCCCACTCCTTGTCGTGGTAATCCCTGTGCAACGCCTCCTCCAGGCGAACCCACCCGCACCTGATCCGTTCTCGCACCCCAGACTGCTTTGGAAGGCGAATCAAAGGCATTTGGGAAGCCGTATCTATGAATCAGTTACGGAACCTGGCGTGCCCACCTGCCCCAAATGCGGCAAGCTGATCAGCCCAAAGAAGTACAAGAGACACATCGAGCGATGCGGCAAGACCCACAAGCATCAGACCAGGTCCCTTCAGAGCTCGGACAACTTCCTCGAAAGGCTGTGATGCTTAAAACCCCCCATCGTCACAGCCAGCACAGGTGCCCTGGTAGTATAGAGGTTAGTATGTTGCCCTGTCAACAAATCCATGTTTGGCAGAGCGGCAGCGACCCGGGTTCGAAATCGCCGTGACGAAAATCCCGGCCAGGGCGCCTATCTGAAGCCTAATCCGCCCGAGTCATGCTTCCTGACGCAATCAGCGCACCTCAGGCCCTTCGGGGTCCTGTAGAGCCTCCCCTTCGCCCCGCACCCGGGGCACTCCCGGGGGAGGTTGTGAGGTGGGACGGACGGCTGTTCCACGACGGTGGTCGTCTGGGAGTGGCTCTTATCCGCTTGTAGTCGGAAAAGCTCTCCAGGCCTCCCCAAGAGTTAACAGGGCCTCGCAGACCGGGAGTCCAAGATTGGACAGTTTCAACGAGCTTGACCTCGCCCCCGCCATCAGGAAGGGAGTCGACGCCGCAGCCTACCGGAGGCCCTTCCCCATCCAGGCTGAGGCAATCGGCCCCCTGCTCCAAGGGAGGAACCTGATCGGGCAGGCGAAGGCTGGTTCGGGAAAGACCCTAGCATTTGGAATACCCCTCGTCCAGTCAGTGCACCAGAACCAACCCTGGGTCCAGGCCTTGGTGCTCGCGCCTACCCGGGAGCTGGCGGTCCAGATCACCCTCGAGCTACAGAAGATCGGCGCATACACCGGGGTGAGGGTAGTGACAATCTACGGCGGCCAGTCCATGAACGTCCAGCTCGACGCTCTTCGACGCGGGGCCCACGTCATAGTCGGGACCCCAGGGAGGACCATCGACCACATCAAGAGAGGGACCCTGAAGCTCGATTCGGTCCGTTTCGTGGTCATCGACGAGGCGGACGTCATGCTCGACATGGGTTTCATCGAGGACGTCGACTACATCCTCGCAAAGACCCCCCCGGGGAGGCAGATGAGTCTGTTCTCCGCAACTATGCCGAGGTCGATCGTTCACTTGGCTGATAGGTACATGGCAGACCCGGTGCGTATAATGGTCGATGAGAATGAGCCGTCGGCCGCGACCCTCGAACAGTTCTATGCGAGGGTAGAGAGGGACCAGAAGCTCGAGCTTCTCCTCGACATCCTGGCCAAGGAGAACAGAAAGAGTGCGGTCATCTTCTGCCGGACCAGGCACGGGACCATAAGGCTCGCAAAGGAGCTGGGGAGGAGGTTCATGAACGTCGTCGCGCTCCATGGGGACCTTAGCCAGAATCAGCGTGACCATTCGATGGGTTTGTTCAGGTCAGGCAAGGCCGACGTCCTCGTCGCCACCGACGTCGCCAGCAGAGGGATAGACGTGAGACAGGTGGACTGCGTGATCAACTATGACGTCCCAGAGGACCCTACGGTCTATTTCCACCGGGTGGGAAGGACGGCCAGAGCAGGAGACCTTGGGAAGTCCTACACATTTGTCAGCAGGGACGAGTCCTTCGACTTCAACCGGATAGTCGCCCTTGCTAAGGCTCCCATCAACCCCCTCAGAGAGGAGGACGCGAGAATCCCGCCAAAGCCTTCACTGTCGTCACGAGGGTCAAGGCCCTGGCGCCATGGGCGCGAGGAGAGGCGAAGGGGCAACCCCAGACACTTCAAGCGTTACAGGTAGGCACTCGACAAGAACTGCGCCGAGCCCTTAATATGGCGGCGGTTGAGGCGCATGGTGAAACAGGTTGGGTAAGCGGAAGGTCCTCAGCGAGGCAAATCTGAAGGAACTTGTCATGCCTCAGCAGGGGGAGATCCTCGGCAAGGCGATCAAGATGACCGGAGGGGACCAGGTCATCGTCAAATGCGCGGACGGCATGACCCGTCAGTGTCGTATCAGAGGGAAGCTAAAGAGAAGGATGTGGATCCGCGAAGGGGACATAGTCCTCGTGGCTCCCTGGGACTTCGACAACAACAAGGCCGACATCCTGTGGAGATACATCAGAGCCCACATGGAATGGCTCGATGCGAACGGGTACCTGAAGGGCATCTAGGCCAAGAACATTAACTTCCGTATTCAGACCGGCTCCCGATGAGCGAGAACCGTGATTTCGACGTACTCATCATCGGAGCGGGGGTCCTTGGTGTCAGCATAGCCTACTGGCTGTCGTCGACATTCGACGTTTCCGTCGCCATCGCTGACTCTGCCGAATTCCCAGGTGCGCACACGACATCACGCAACACCGGGGTGATTCACCGTCCCTTCTACCTCGACCCACAGAAGAAGCGGGTCTTCGCAAGAACATCACTGGTGTCTCGTCAGATGTGGCAGGAACTCGCAGAATCGGCAGGGCTCCCCTGGAGGCCCATCGGGACCCTCAACGTAGGGCTCGATGATAGCGAGGTCAAGACCCTCGAAAGATACGGCGGCTGGGGCGTGCAGAACGGGATGGAGGAAAGTGAACTCGAGATCCTGGATGGAAGCGAGGTCAAGGAGCGCGAGCCGGAGGTGAGGTGCAGAGCCGCTCTTCTATCAAAGACTGACGTCTCGGTCGATTTCGGGGTCTTCACCCGGCACATCTGCAAAATGTTGATTTCGAATGGAGTAAGGTTCCTCCGGGGGCACGAGGTATCATCTGCCCACGAGGAGAAAGGAGGAGCGGTGGTCGAGGCGAAGACGGCCACGGGACACACGTCGCTCCGCTCCAAGATCGTCATTAACGCCGCCGGAGGAGGGGCCTTGAACCTGGCCCACAAATGCGGGCTGGCCCTGGACTGCACGGCCCTCAACTTCAGGGGGGAGTACTGGGTAGTCGACGAGCCTTTCGCTTCAAGGGTCGGTTCAAACGTCTACCGCCCCCCGCAGTTCCCCCATTATCCATTCCTCGACCCTCACTTCGTCGTCCGGGCGGACGGCTCGAGGCAGATAGGGCCCAACGCAGTACTTGTATCCGGTCCGTACGCGTATTCTGGCCTAGGAAGGATCCCCTCCTTCTTCGACCTCCCCTTCATGCCGAAGGCGAAGCTCCTTGCAAATCCTGACTTCGCTCGTCTTGTGGCCGGGGAGTGGCGCAGCTCGCTGTCCAAGGATGCGATGTGTGGGAGGGTCCGAAGGTTCGTGCCGTCGTTGAGCACCAGCATGCTGCACAAAAGGGCCGTGTTCGGCGTACGAAGCTCTGTGCTGAACAGGTCGGGCTTCGTCCCCGAAGCCATGCTCCTCAAAGGCAGAGCCTCGCTGCACATCGTCAACTTCAACTCCCCGGGGGCTACCGGAGCCCCTGCGTTCTCCGCGATGGTGGTGGAGGAGTTGCGCACCAGCGGCATGATCCCGAGTCCCCGCGGAAGACCCAGACTCAACATCCCCGGCTGGGACTACGAGTCGGTATTGGCCAGTCTCTGAGGGCGACTATTCGAGGACGTGGATGTTCTTCTTGGCGCACATGTCCTTGAGGACCTTCGGCCAGACCGTGACGCTCACCTCGCCCAGATGGGCTTTCTTCAGGAGCAGCATCAGTGTCCTCGACTGTCCTATGCCCCCACCGATCGAAAGGGGAAGCTCTCCGCTCACTATCCCCTTGTGGTAGTCGAACTTCAGCGAGTCGAGCTGCCCGCTCAGCTCGAGCTGCTTCCTCAACGAGGCCGCGTCCACCCTGATGCCCATGGAGCTGAGCTCGTGGCGGCGCTTCGTCACCGGGTTCCACACCAGTATGTCCCCGTTCAGACCGTGCATCACCCTCCCATCCTTTGACTTCGTCACCGCGACCCAGTCGTCGTAGTCGGCGGCCCTCATCTCATGAGGGTGCCCGTTCTTCAGGACCCAGCCGATGCCCACGATGAAGACCGCGGGGTGTTCCTTGAGCAGGGCTGTCTCCCTCTCCTTCCTTGGGAGCCTGGGGTACATTTCGAGGACCTCCTCAGCGTGGAAGAACTCTATCTTGTCCGCCATGTCAGGGTACTTCGTCTTCAGCTTCGGGAAGAGCTCCTGCGCGTGTTGTTCCGCTCCCTTCAGGACCTTCCAGATCTTCTTGACCGTCTGCTCGAGGTAGGCGAGGTTCCTCTGGTCGGCCGAGATGACCCTCTCCCAGTCCCATTGGTCTACGTAGGCGCTGTGGTCGTGGTCGAGGAAGTAATCCTTCCTCACTGCGCGCATGTCGGTACACAGTCCTTCTCCCATCTTCATCCCTAGCTCCTTTAGCGCGAACCTCTTCCACTTGGTGGCGGCCTGGACCACCTGGGCGTCGATGGGGTGCTTGTCGTAGTCGTTGGAGATGTGGAACTGGACCGGGGTCCTAGACCCGTCTCTGTCGAGCATGTCGTTGATGCCGCTTTCGGCGTCCACGATCAACGGCACTGTCACCATCATCAGGTTGAGCTCCTTGCAAAGGTGCTGTTCGATGTAACCCTTCGCCGCGAATATGGCCCTCTGTGTCTCCTTTCTGTCGAGAAGAGTCTTGTATCCGGCGGGGAGTACCTTCGCCACTTCTTCGTAGGTGCCTATCCCGGGGCCTGCCAGGTCATCTTTGCTGTGGAGCGACTTCATGGTCCCATCGACGCCGGTTTGAGATTTAAGGCCACTCCCGAATTTGGGTCGACCGGTCAGGCCTTGTTGGCGGATTGACCGATTGCTGATTTCCTACCGCAGTAGGCAAAGACGGCGCCGCCAGTGAGCGGCCGGGCGACCAGGGTCCTGAAGCCTCTCTCCTCCATCAGACCCACCACCCTATGGTCCCAGTCCGTGCCATCGATAATCTCTGGGAGCCTTTCGAAAACGTCGGCAGCTGGGCTCTTCCTCATCCTCAGCGCTCTGCCGGCAATCCTCAGTCCGCCCTGGATGTACAACTCGAGGAAAGGGGCGTAGGCCCCTCTGGGTCTCGCGAAGTCGTAGAGGACCACTGTCGAACCAGGTTTCGCCACCCTCGCCAGCTCGTCGGCGAGCTTCCTCAAGTTCACGTACTTGGGGACGTAGCAGCTGACTATGCAGTCGAAAGACTCTGCCGGGAATGGCAGGCCTTCAGCGTCTCCGTTGACCAGCAGCTCCACGTTGTGGAGCTCCTTCATCCTTCCCACCCTGATCATCCCAAAGGTGAGGTCGAGACCGACGAACCTCGGTTTCAGCCCAGCCATCCTCTCTTCCAGGAGAAGGGTGCCGCACCCCAGGTCCAACACGCGGCTCTCTCCACTGGGAATCCATTGCTCAGCCCATGCCTTCCACCGCCTGTCCTGGTAGACCGTGGCGAGGTCGAGCAGCCTCTCGTAGGATTTCGCAAGCCCGCCGAAGAAGCGAAGGGCAGTCTCTTGCATGGCTCCCGACTCGGCCTCGGACATGGCAGTGGCGACGCCGGTTTCGTTTTTTATGGGTGTCCCTCGCGCGGGAACACTTCAATAACACAGGGGGCCCACTCAATTCGTTGTCTGGGACAGAGGAGACCCGTCAGAACGAGTGGTGGGTCCCTCGCGTCGGGCCCCGCAAGTTCAGGCTATTCGTTGGCCTCACCTTTCTACCATACACATCGATGAACGCTGGCTATGTCCTGATAGGCTCTCTACTCGCGAAGTCGGTGCACTACGACCTGATGGCCGGGATGGCTGTGGTCTATCTGCTCGCCGTGGGCATAGCGGCCCACTCCCTGGATGCTATGGCCCCCAACAGGCCCTGGGGAAGTTTCCTTTCTCGAGGCCAGCTCATTCTGCTTGCAACCGCTTCCCTGGTCCCCGCTCTTGCCCTCGGGCTCTACTACGCACTGACCTTCGCTATCGTCCTGATTCCTTTGGGCGCGCTGGAACTCTTCTTCCTGCTCTCATACAATCTCGAGCTGTTCGCAGGGAGGTTCCACACAGACCTTTGGTTCGCGACTTCATGGGGGTTCCTTCCCGTCCTGGTGGGGTACGCCGTCCAGACTAACTCTGTGGACCTCGTCTCTCTCGCAGGGGGGCTTTTCGGGTTCTCCACAGCGTATATCGAGATCAACGCTTCGCGGCCATACAAGGCCCTCAAGAAAGTACCAACAGGAGCAACTTCTCCAGTCGCGGCAAGGCTGGAATCGAGACTGAAGGGGGTCGTCGCCAGCGTGCTTGCCGCAGCGGCGTTCCTTCTCGCTTTCTCATTCTTCAGGTGAATGAGCCGAGTTTATAGCGGACCAGCACTGCTCGCGGATTCACGAAGAACTACGACCTAATCGTGATAGGGACCGGCTCGGCCATGAACATCGTGGAGCCGATGATCGGCCAGAACCCGCTGATGAAGATGGCCGTCATAGACAAAGACGAACCCGGGGGAATATGCCTGACCCGGGGGTGCATCCCCTCGAAGATCCTCCTTTACCCGGCAGAGCTCGTAAGGCTGACCGAGAAGGCCCGGGAGTTCGGAATCGCGACAGAGATCAGGTCCATCGACTTCGCCCAGGTGATGGCACGGATGCGCTCGCTCATCGACGCAGACATCGAATCCATCCGACGGGGGCTTTCTTCCTCAAACAACATCGACTATTATCACGCCACAGCCGAGTTCGTCTCCCCATACACCCTGAAGGTGGGGGATGAAACAGTCAGTTCGAAACTCATCTTCCTCTGCACAGGCTCAGAGACCATCATCCCCTCTGTCAAGGGACTGGCGGAAGCTGGGTATCTTACGAGCGACGGCGTCCTCCAACTCAAAAAACTTCCAGAGAGCGTCGCCGTCATAGGCGGAGGCTACATCGCCGCCGAGCTCGGCCACTTCCTCGCGGCCATGGGCTCTAAAGTTACCATCATCGGGCGCAATCCCCAGTTCATCCCCGAGGAAGAGCCCGAGGTCTCAGACGTGCTGAGGCGGGAGCTGGGCATGCACATGACCATCTTGACGAACGTGGAGGTCAAGGAAGCGAAGAAGTCGGGAAGATCCAGGATTGTGCGCGCAGAAGACAGGGTGACTGGGGCGGCCAAAGAAGTCGAGGCGGAGGTTATCCTTGTCGCCACCGGCCGGGGCCCTACCAGCCACTTTCTCCATCCGGAGAAGGGAGGGGTGAAAACAGACTCAAGGGGTTGGATAGTGGTCGACGAGTACCTCCAGACGACTCAGCCCGGCGTCTGGGCCATGGGGGACGCCGATGGGAGGTTCATGTTCAAACATGTTGCCAATTACGAGTCCGAAATCGTCTACTACAACGCCGTCTTGGGTAGGAAGGCGAAGGCGGATTACCACGCCGTACCCCATGCCGTATTCACCTACCCGGAGGCCGCAGGGGTAGGGATGAAGGAAGAAGAGGCTGTCGCGAAGTTTGGAAAGGAAGAGATAGTCATAGGGTTCTACAGGTACGAGGACACGGCAAAGGGGGAGGCGATGGCCGCCAAGGACTACTTCGTGAAGGTCATAATGGAGAGGGAGACAGAGAAAATCCTGGGCGCCCACGTCGCCGGACCCTACGCCTCGGTCCTGATCCAGGAACTGGTCAATGCGATGTACACCGGGGACCAGTCCCCTGGGAACCTCCGACGCTCGATGTACATTCACCCGGCTCTGAACGAGGTCGTTCAGAGAGCCCTCTCAAGCGTTTACAGCGTGGATGAATACCATCACATGCTCTCGCACGGTCACGAAGGCTAGCTACTCTACCGAGATGAACAGGTAGGCGGACCTCTGGGTGAAACCGTTCGTCAGAGTCACAAGTACCGTATATTCCCCAGGTTTGACTGACGTTCCTACTCCGATGTTCACTCCCAGATTGTAGGGAGAGCTGCCCGCAGGAATGGCGCTGACGCTGGGAACTATCTTGATGAGGCGCGGGACCGAAGTGAAGTTTTCAGAGTCGGACCCGCCTACCTTCATCGGAGAGGTCCAAGAGCCGGTGACCTTCAGTGTCAGAGAGGCGTTCCCTCCGGGCGCCAACATTAGTGAGTTGCTACCAGAGACAGCTATCCCGAACCCAGGGTCATAACTCCCGTTGACGAATCCAACGTAGTTTCCCGTAAGGGAAGTGAACCACAAGCCATTCGACGTCGCAGCTATCGATAGGTCGTTCTGGATCTGGGTATAGTTCGAGGCTGGGGGGTTCGATTCGCTGTACTCCGTCAGAGTTTGCGTCGAGGGGTCGATGACAGCTATCTTGTTGGCATAGTGCTCATTGAACCAGATATTTCCGCCTTCTGCCGCGGTCTCAAGCGACAACGTCACACCGATGTAAGGGACGGTCGAAGTCGGGTAAGTCGTCCAGGCTCCGGTCGCCAGGTCGTATTGCACCAGATTGGATGCGTAGTGTTGCGCGACCCAGATGCTCCCTTGAGAATACGAGGCGCTCGTCGGGAGGACTAGTTTGTATCCGCTCCCAACCTGGGATGGGGTGACAAGGCTGGAGATCTTGGACGGGTTGAACGAATAGATGTGGCCGTTGCAGATGCACGAAGGGTTGGTGGCTGAAGCGTCTGAGAGGTTGATCGCCGAAATGTAGGCGAGACTAGAATTCACGAACTGCAGCGAAAGGGGGTTGTCCGTGCCCAACCCGGCGAGGCTGATAATTTGCATTGACATGTTCGGCGAGATCCTGCCGAGCGCCGCAGGCGTGTTGTCTGACGTGAACCAGAGATACCCGTCGGGGCCCACTGCCAGCCAATATGGATAGTCAGCTTTCCCCGTCGTGTTGAGCGAGACCACGTTGCCGTCGCTCGGCCTCAGCCCGACAATGCTGTTGCCGTATTCATCTGCCACCCAGACTCTCCCCTGCCAGATGGCGATGCCCGAGGCGCTGACCCCGGTGAAACAGACTGGTGGCTGGGGAGCGGCGTAACCCGGCCACGCATACTCAACCAGCGTCCCATTGTTGGGATAGAGATGACCCACCCCGGGCAGGTTCTGCTCCGCAAACCACACCGAACCGTCCGACGCATTGGTCACGGCGTCGGGCTGGAGGTCCTGGCCGGGGAGGGCATACTCAGTGACTGCGCCGAAAGTGACATTCTGAACCTGCGACCTCGCTATCGTACCCGGCTGTATCGAACCGCAGGAACTGCCACCCGTGTTGTAGAACTCGTAGGTTGCGAACGAAGCCACGACAACTATGGCTGCGACAACGACCGCGATGACGACCTTCCTCATGTTAGTTCTCTCCGTGGAATTCTCAGGAGTAGGCCTCGAAGCTCTTGCCAAGGGAACCGAGTGCTATCTTCTGCTCGAGGATCTCGTTGGCCCCTTCGTAGATCATGGTGACCCTGCTATCCGCGAGGTGCCTTGCAGGCCGGTTCTCGAGCGAGTAGCCGTTGGCCCCGAACACCTGCACCGCCCTGTTCGCCGCATCGAATGATGCGTTCGCCGCGAAGTATTTCGCTTTGGTGATGGCCAGGTCGGTGGCGTCCCTAAGTTCAGTGCTCCTCGGATTCTCTTCGTACTTCTGTTTCAGAAACGCGGCCTTGAGCAGAAGGAGCTTGGCCGCATCCAGGTTCAGCGAAATCAGCCCTATATGCCTCTGTATCAGCTGGTGCTTTCCGATGAGCTTCCCGTGCTGGAACCTGACTCCGGCATACCTGACCGCCTCATCCAAGCAATCCTGAATCACCCCGACGCACCCGGCTGCCACGCTCAACCTCCCGTTCATGAGCCCGGAAAGCGCTACTGACATCCCCTTGCCCTGGGGGCCCAACATGTCCTCCTTCGAGACCTCGGCCTTGTCAAGATACACAGTCGAAGTGTCCGCCGTCGGGAGGCCCAGCTTGTGGGGGATGATCTCCCCCTTGTAACCTGCCACGGATGTGTCTACCAAGAACCCACACATCCCCTCGCGCTTCCCCTTGGGGTAGGCGAAGACGAGCGCGCAGTCTGCGGTCGAACCGAGCGAAATCCACGTCTTCTGCCCCGTCAGGTAATACTTCCCGCCCTTCTCTTCGAAATACGTGGTGAGAGAGGCGGGGTCGCTCCCTGCGTTGGGCTCCGTGAGCCCGAAGGCGAGTATTTTGTCCCCCCTCGTAGCCGGGGGTAGGAACCGCGCTTTCTGTTCCTCCGACCCCCAATGCTGGATTGTCATCTGGCCGAGCGCCATGTGTACCGAGAAGAAAGTCCTGAGCCCCGTCCCTTCCCTGCCGATTCTTTCAACGGCGAGGGCATATGTCATCATGTCAGCACCCTGTCCGTCCCCATACTTCCTGGATACCGGGAGCCCCAGGAGGTGCGCCTTCGCGAAGAACGGCCTTACCTGGTCGTTGATCTTGTGCTCAAGATAGCATTTGTCTTCGATGGGACGGAACTCCCTGCAGGCCCTGTCCACCTGCTCGAGGACCATCGCCTGCTCCTCGGATACGTCGAAGTTCATCTTCGACAGGTTCATGAATTCGTCCTGCTCTAGCAAGGCAGTCTACTCCTTCCACCGTTCTTTCCTGACTCTTCCTCTTACGTGTTCTACGATCTCTTCGAAAGAGCTCCCTGGTCCGTAAAGTCCCGTTATCCCCAGCTTCAGGAGCTTCGGCTTGTCCTCCTCGGGGATTATACCTCCGCCGACCACAACTATGTCCTTCCCACCCATCCTGTCGATGAGCTTCTTCACCCTGGGAAAGGCGGTCATGTGCGCCCCGTTGAGAAGAGATAGCGCCACGACGTCGACGTCCTCGTCTATGGCCATCTGGGCCACCTGCTCCGGGGACGGGAGGAGGCCGCTGTAGATCACTTCCATCCCTGCGTCCCTGAAAGCCCTCGCGAGGACGAGCACCCCTCTGTCGTGGCCGTCCAGCCCGGGCTTTGCCACGAGGATCCTGATCTTCTTCTGAATGGCGGCAGATTTCTTCGCCATTTTCTAGAACGAACGCGACCCGCAGGGCTTCAAAACCTTTCTGCCTAAGCTAATGCCTGCTTCAATAGAAGTGAGAGGGAGACGAGCTTACAGTATTTGGGGTTCCTTGAAAAGGCCCCAAGTCTCTCTGCCAACGTCCATGATCTCGCCAAGGGTGGCGTACTGGACGACCGCGTCCATCATCGGATAGATGGAGTTTGCATCCTCGTTTTCAAACGCCTTCCTCATTTTCGCGAGGGCCTCCTTCACCTTCTCCCCATTCCTCTCGCGTTTCACCGAAGCCAGCCTTCTCAACTGCGCCCTCTGCGACTTAAAGTCGATCTTCAAGGTGTCGATTGGCTCCTTCTCCTGCTTCGCGTACTTGTTGACTCCGACCACCGAGTCCTTCCCCTCTTCAATCCGCCTCGACAGCCTGTAGGAGTTCTCTGCGATCTCTCTCTGGAGGTACCCCGTCTTGATCGCCTTCAGTAGACCTCCTGCCGACTCGATCCTGTCGAAGTACTTGTAGGCCTCCTCTTCCATCTGTTCGGTCAGCCACTCCACATAGTACGACCCGCCAAGCGGATCGATTACGTTGGGGAGCCCGGTCTCCTCGGCGATTATCTGCTGGGTCCTAAGCGCGACCTCGACTGCCTGCTCAGTGGGAAGCGCCCATGCCTCGTCATAGGAGTTCGTGTGCAGGGACTGCGTTCCTCCGAGCACCGCCGCGAGGGCTTCGATGGCAGTCCTCACCACATTGTTGATCGGCTGCTGCCATGTCAGCGAAGCACCGGAGGTTTGAGTGTGGAACCTCATCAGAAGGCTCCGCTTGTCCTTGACCCCGTACTTCTCCCTGAGGACCGTCGCCCATATCCTTCTTGCAGCCCTGAACTTCGCGATCTCTTCGAAGAAGTCCATGGTCGAGTTGAAGAAGAAGCTCAGCCTAGGGGCGAATTGCTCTACCTTGAGCCCCGCCTCCAGCCCCAGCTCCACGTACCCGAACCCGTCCGCCAGGGTGAACGCGAGCTCTTGGACTGCGCTCGACCCCGCCTCCCTGATGTGGTAGCCGCTGATGCTGATGTAGTTCCACAAGGGCATCTCCTTGGTGCAGAAGACCATGAGGTCCTTGATCAGCCTCAGATGGGCTTCCGGCGGATAGGCCCACTCCTTCTGGGCTATGTACTCCTTGAGCATGTCCGCCTGGACCGTCCCCCGGAGCTTCGCCAAGGGGGCTCCCTGCTTCCGGGCGACACCGGCATACATGCAAGTCAGTACCGTGGCCGGAGCGTTGATCGTCATCGAAGTACTGACCTTGTTGAGCGGGATCCCGTCGAAGATGACCTCCATGTCCTTCAGGGACGAGACGTTGACTCCGCACCTTCCCACCTCCCCGTGGGCCCTCTGGTGGTCCGCGTCGTAGCCGTAGAGGGTCGGCATGTCGAACGCCACGCTTAGGCCTGTCTCACCGTGCTCGAGGAGGAGCTTCAGCCTCTGGTTGGTGTCCTCGGGAGTCCCGAAGCCCGAGAACATCCTCATGGTCCACGGCCTCCCCCTGTACATCGTGGAGTGGACTCCCCTCAGGAAGGGGTAGACGCCCGGGTACCCCTGGTCGGAGTAGTCGGCGTCCCTGACGTCGTCAGGAGTGTAGAGCGGTTTCAGAGGGATGCCTGAAGCGGTCTGAAAGTCACGGGTTTCGGGGGCCTTGCCGTAGAGGCTCTCCTCCCACTGCTTCAGCCCCTTGCGCACTGCGTCGACTGTTTTCTTGTCGTACAGGGTCCCAGCCTTCGCCCTCCTTTCGACGACAGTCTTCGCGCGCCTTCGCCAGTAAGCATCCCTGCCCCCTCGAAGCATTCGAATCTGCGCCCCTCCTGCCCAAAGATAAAGAATCCTTCAACCAATAAAAAGGCAGGAGGCCCGGCCGACGCATCCGCTTTGCAGATTCAACATCTCGCCTCGGCCATCAGGAAAGGGGACCGAGTTGCCCTCGCCAAGGGAATAACCCTCGCGGAGAACGAGCCCGCTCAGGCCGCAAAGCTGCTGGCCACTACTGCCCCTCCGGGGAAAGCCTTCGTCGTCGGGGTCACCGGGCCGCCGGGGACAGGCAAGAGCAGCCTCGTCGACAGGCTCATCGAGGCCTACCGCATGAAGGGGCTAAAGGTCGGGGTCATCGCCGTCGACCCGAGCAGCCCAATCACGGGGGGCGCCCTGCTGGGGGACAGGATACGCATGGCGAGGCACGCCGGAGACAAGAACGTCTTCATCCGCAGCATGGCGTCGCGCGGCTGGTCGGGGGGCCTGTCGAGGGCGACTTCTCAGGCAATCCGCCTGATGGACTCGGCCGGCTTCGACATCATCCTGCTTGAGACCGTGGGGATCGGCCAGTCCGACATCGAGGTCGTTGGGGTGTCCCACGCGGTCCTCGTGGTACTGATGCCCGGGCTGGGGGACGACATACAGGTGTCAAAGGCAGGTCTGATGGAGGTCGGAGACGTCTACGTCGTCAACAAGTCTGACATCGAAGGTGCAGACTTCATGGTGGTGAACCTGCTTTCCCTGTTCAGGGGGAGCTCCCGCTCGCCGCCAGTTCTGAAGGTATCGGCGCTGAACGGCGAAGGCATCGACAACCTCCAGGACGCCGTCGAGAGGATCAGGTCTACGTTCACTTCGGGAGACCAGAGCCTCAGGCTGAAGAGCATCAAGGGGATGATAGTGGAGACTGCCAGGGGGACGGCCATGGAGAGGCTGGCCACGGTATCACAGACCCGGGCAGAGACCCTCGCCCGCGAGGTCTTGAAGGGAAGGACGACCATCGAGTCGGCCGCCGCACGACTCGCCCGCTGATCCTATCTCCGCTCGATGGTAACGTACTTGAGATCGCTTGGCCCCACGTAGGTCGAGTCAGGCCGGATCAGCTTGTTGTCTGCCACCTGTTCGTTGTAGTGCGCCATCCATCCGAATATCCTGCTCGCAGCGAAGATTGGGGTGTACAACGGTACTTCGATCCCGAGGGTGTAGAATATCGGCGCGGCGAAGTAGTCGAGGTTGGAAGGGATGTGCTTCTTATTCCACATCTCCGTCTCGATGGCGTCGCAGAGCCTGAACAGGGAGTCGTCCCCGCCACGCCTCTTGAATATCTCCCTCAGGTATTCCTTGCAGAGCCTCGCCCGGGGGTCGAACTGCTTGTAGACCCTGTGCCCGAACCCCATGACCTTCTTCCCTTCCTTGAATGCGCTGGCGAGGAACTCCGCAGCCTTGTCGGGATCTTTGACCCTCAGAAGCATCTCCATTGCCGCTTCGTTGGCTCCGCCATGCAGCGGTCCTTTCAGCGCTGCGAGCCCCGCGGATGCGGCGGCGTAGGGGTCTGCCAGCGTCGAGGCGACCACCCTCACAGTGAACGAGGATGCGTTCAGATCGTGCTCCATGTAGAGTATCAGCACCCTCTCGAAGACCCATCGCTCGTAGTCGGACGCCTCCTTCGTGGTGAGCATCTGCAAGAGGTTGTCGGAGAACTTCAGTTCGCGCTTTGGTCTCCTCGGGGCCTCCCCCCCCGGGACCCTGCGGCAGTTGGCGGCCAGTACCGACATCTTGGACTCCAGGGAATTCTCCTGGCCGGCGAGGCTCGTCTCCCTGTCTATGCTCCCAAGAGAAGAGGCTGCGGTCCTGATGACGTCAATGGGGTGGGCGTCCTTCCCGAGTACTCTCATGATGCCGAAAACCTTCTCGCTCACCTCGACCCTGTCCCGTAGCCCCTGGGCGAACGACTCGAGCTCGCCTTTCTTCGGGAGAGCCCCGTTCAGTATCAGGTAGGCTGTCTCCTCATACCCCGCGTTGTCCGTTATCTCGGAGATGGGGTATCCCCTGTAGACTAGCGACCCGTCCGCGCCGCTCTTCGAGATACTGGTGTCTGTTATGGAGACTCCCGCAAGCCCCCTGGGCACCTTGATGGGGTCGCCTGCTTCACTCACCTAGTTCTCCTCCTGAGGTTCCTCGCAGCTTTGAGGGCCCGCACGTCCGCCTCTTCGTACCTGTAGTAGTCGATCAAGTCGTAGAACTCCTTCCTCGTCATCATGGACTTCAGCATCCCCTTCTGGGTCCCCTCAGACTTCAGGCGCCTGAACGTATCCTCCACCGCTTTCATCATCGCCCTGAACGCGGTCACTGGGAATATCACGATGTCATACCCCAGTTCGTCGAACTCGTCCGCCGTCATGTACGGGGTCTTCCCGAACTCAGTCATGTTGGCCATCATCGGGAGGGTGATCTTCCGCCTGAACTCCTTGAATTCCTCCCTGCTCTCCAACGCCTCGGGGAAGATGATATCCGCGCCAGCCTTTGAATACGTAATCGCCCTTTCAATCGCAGCGTCCAGCCCTTCGACTGTCCTGGCGTCGGTCCTCGCTATTACGAGCAGGTCCCGCCCTGCGGCGTCCTTTGCAGAAATCAGCTTTTTCACCATCTCGTCGGTGTCGACCAGCTCCTTGCCTTCGAGATGCCCGCAGCGCTTTGGGAGGACCTGGTCCTCGATATGGATTGCGGCCGCATCTGCCGCTTTCATCTCTTTCACTGTCCTCGCGACGTTGAGCGCCTCGCCGAAGCCGGTGTCAGCATCGACTATGAGCGGCACGCTGACCTGAGATGTCACCTCCCGGGCTGCCCGGGCCACCTCGGTCAACGTCGTGATCCCAAGGTCAGGGAGGGCCAGCAGGTTGGAGTAACCGGCCCCGGAGAAGTAGAGCGCCTTGAACCCTGCCCTTTCTGCAAGCCTCGCGACCGCCGGGCTGAACACCCCCGGTGCCACGACAATCTTCTGGCCTCCGATGAGCTTTCTGAGTGCTTCCGCCTGGTTTACCAACTAGGGCGAATGTGACGGTCCGAGGTCGTGTTTTATGTTTGTCCCCGGAAGAGGACTCCCGCCAGCGTTAAATCGAGCCGGAGCGGTCGAAGGACGTTGCTCGGGTACATTTCCCACGAAGCCCCCCACGACATCGTCCTCGTGCACGGCGCCGGCGGGAACAGCCTTCTATGGCGGAGGACCCTTGGAGGCCTCTCTGGGAACTCCCAAGGGCTGGCCGTAGACCTCCCCGGGCATCCAAACGGCGAGATCACTTGCAAGACGGTCGGAGACTATGCCGAAGCACTACATGCATTCCTTCAGGAAGGCGGCCTGAGAGACCCTGTCGTCGGAGGGCATTCCATGGGAGGCGCAGTCGTCCTGACCCTCGCGCTGTCCCACCCTGAAGACATAGGGGGCCTAATCCTGGTGAGCACCGGCGCGAAGCTGGGGGTCGCTCCAGACCTCCTCGAGGGGCTGAAGGGCCAGCCCCTGCGGGCCATAGAGGACATGATCACCCCCCCAAGCTTCAACTCGTTAGACCTGGGCCTAGGGAGGGAGGCCCGCGCCGCCCTTTCAATATCCAACCTCCCGGTGTTCCTCAACGACTACATGGCGTGCCAGGGGTTCGACGTCAGGAAAAACATCTCCTCGATTGCTTCCAGAACCTTAGTCGTCTGCGGGGACAAGGACAGGATGACCCCGCCGAAGTGGTCGCACTACCTGCAGGAGAACATCCTTGGGTCCGAGTTGAGGTTCGTGAAAGACTCGGGGCACATGTTGCCTCTCGAAAAGCCCGAAGCACTTTCTGGCGTCGTGCAGTCCTTCCTGTCGGGACTTTAGTCGGTGAACTCCTCTCCGCCGCGGGCCATCCGCGTCATCTCCCCGACGAGGGCAATCATCCCCTCCGATGTAATCGAGGAGACTGGGTAGAGGTCTGAGCCAAAAGAGAGCTTCCTGACGGTCCTGAAGAGTTCCGAGTAGAGCGAATACTGGTCGCTGTCCTTCATCCCGGCGAGGGCATCTTCGAAGATCCTTGTGTCCCTGCTCCACTCGATTATCCGCTTCACTCCGTCCTTGGCGACGTCCTTCTTTGTCAACACGGTCATCCTCGGGATGTTGAGCCTGAGGCCTACCGAAGCCGAGAGCAGTGCCAGAGACAGGAAGTTCGAAGGGGTGCTTGCTAGGAGCGGGTCCACGAGGAAAAGGAGGAGCTTGGAATCCGCCTTGAATTCTCTCACTATGAACTCGCCGCTCTCCCTGAACGCGAACAGTTCCGTCTGACCGGGGGTGTCCACTATGATGTTCTCCGCACGATAGGAATCGATCTCCTCTTGGAACTCACCGAGCTTTGTCGCGACCAGGTCCGCCGCCAGGATGAGCGCGCCGTTGGGCCCGAGCCCGTAGTCCTGCATGACCTGCTGGAGTTGGATCCTGTCCCGTATGTCGACGTCAGCGTCGTAGGGCAGGTCCAAAACTCCCGGGTCGAGGTTGACCGCGATTGCGTCCTCCCCTCTGTTCACGTACCAGGTCTTCAGAGCATTGGTAAGCGCTGACTTCCCCGACCCCGCCGTCCCCGTCACGAACGTCACGTTGGTCATGCTTCTCCCATCCCTCTGGCAGATTTCACTCTTCCTCCCGCCGATGCGACGGAAGTCCGCATCTCGTTCGCGATGGCCTCACCTTCGTCTTCGGTCCGCTCCCTGTCTTCTCCCACTACTGCCAAGTCCAGTTCGATTCTCGAGACCCCCTCACGGATCCCTCTCGGGTGCGACTTGATGTACGCTCCGGGGTGCCTTCTCAGCTCCTCAGCGATGATGGGCGCCAGCGCCGATTCGAAGACCCCCTCCAGCTTCATCGTCACGTACTTCCTGTGTAACTTACCCAACCTCCCCCTGACCTCTGGCTCGACGGACCGGCGGAATATGCTCCTCATCTCCGCGGGGACCCCAGGGAGGCAGTAGACCGTCGTCCTCCCCTCGACCAGCCTCACACCCGGTGCAGTTCCGACGGGGTTCATCACAGGTTCCGACCCTACTGGGAGCCTCGCCATCTTCAGTCTCGAAGGGGTCAGTTCAATGCTAGTCAGTCCCCGCTTTGTGTAATGTTCCTTTATCAGCTTGAGTGCTGTCTCATTCTTCCTAATACCCACGCCCAACCCCTTTGCGATGCCCTTGAGGGTCATGTCATCGGGGGTCGGCCCCAGACCCCCCACCACCACCAGGAAGTCAGGGCGCCTTGCGATTATCGACTTGAACGCCGAAGAAATCTCGTCCAGGTCATCGTCGGTGGTGATGATCTCCTTGAGCATGGAACCCATCTTGGCGAGCCTCTTTCCGATCCAGTCTGCATTGGTGTTCAGAGTCCTACCGATCAGAAGCTCTTTCCCCACGGCAAGCATCTCGACCCTGACCAACGCGTGGCGCTAATATCTTCAGGCTTAAAACGAGTGTGAAGCTCTCGAGGTCAGATGGACGCGCCCAGGAGGTACCCTTCCCGTCCCCTCGTCGGTGCCGGAGCAGTCGTCCACAGAGGAGTCAGGGTCCTCCTCGTGAAGAGGCGAAACCCCCCGAACCGGGGGAGGTGGGCCATTCCCGGAGGCCTGGTGGAGTTGGGAGAGGCGGTGCAGGACGCGGCCGTCAGGGAGATCAATGAAGAGACTGGGCTCAAGGTCGGGATCGAGGGTCTCCTCGACGTCCAGGACGACCTTCACTGGGACGAAAAATCAAAGCTGGAATACCACTACATCCTGGTCGATTATCTTGCCAGGCCCATAGCAGGGACGTTGAAGATCAACGCCGAGTCGTCCGACTCAGGCTGGTTCTCAGCGGCCCAGGTGAAGCGCCTGGACATGAGCGACGGGACCAGGCGAGTTCTGGGAATGTTCCTCGACCAGCGCCAACGCTAGGCGCCCATATGGGGTGCGCACCGGAGTCGAGTCTACGACTTTTCCTTGTTCCCGCTCAGCCACCATTCGAGGTAGTCGGCCTGCTGCCTTGACCTCTTCCGTCTCTCGTCCTCTTCGGGGGTCTTTGCTTTGAACCTCGCGTCTGAAAGCTGATCTCTTGTTAGGAATGCTCCGCAGTTCTTGCACCCGTATCTCTTGGTTGGCGCGTCGTACAGCATTATCCCGACGTGGCATTCGGGGCAGATCTGATCCAACGAGTTCGGTCACCTGCCTCGTCGGCGTGTCCTTAACGGTTTCCCTCTAGTAACTTCAGTCGGGCTTCTTTCGCCAATCCGTTATATAGAGACGGGAGCGGAGCGGCTTCGAGCGTAGGGTGGCCGAAAAGCTGATTCTCGCGGGACCTGCCTCCGAGGAGCTGGGTCGGTCCTTGGCGGAGAAGCTCGGGCTTCCTCGCCTTGCCGCCGAGTTCAGGATCTTCCCGGATGGAGAGTCAAAGTTCACTCTTAACGAGAAGGTGGATGGGAAGACGATCTTCCTCGTGCAGTCGACCTGCCCGCCTGTCGACCAGCATATGTTCCAGCTTCTCCTCGCCTCTCACCAGCTGAGCGAAGCGGGAGCCAGGGTGACAGCAGTGGTTCCGTATCTAGCCTATGCCCGGCAGGACAAGGAGTTCCTCCCCGGCGAAGGTGTTACCCTCGGAGTCATAGCACACTTGATGCGTTCCATGGGGGTCCGGCGGTTGGTCACCGTAGACATTCACTCTGCAGAGGGGTTGGCTCTCTTCTCCTTCCCAACCTATAGCGTATCCGCCATCCCTAGCCTTGCGGAGTACGCGAAGAAGGAGCTCGACCTACGCGACCCAGTCGTGATATCCCCTGACTTCGGGGGTTCCAAGCGCACCGAAGCCTTCGCGCAGCTCTACGGGGCCGAGTTCCTACAGCTTTCCAAGACCCGGGACAGGACCACCGGAGGGGTCAGCATGAAGGACTCCAATCTGGAGGTCTCGGGCAAAGAGGTCCTCATAGTAGACGACATCATAAGCGCCGGGGATACGGTGAAGGCCGCAGCAGACGCCGTCCTGAAGCAGGGTGCGAAGCGGGCGATCGCCGTCTGCGTGCACGGGCTGTTCGTGGGGGACGCCCTGCAGAAGCTAGAGAAGGCCAATGTGAATCCGATCATCTGCACCAATACCGTCCCCGGAAGGTTCAGCAAAATCGACGTGTCGGAAGCGCTGGCTTCTCACCTAAGGACGCTTGAAGAATAGGTCTCTGGTCCTGCTTTCTGGAGAGCAGGGGTCCCTCCCCGAGGCGGAGGCAAGGTCTGTCTTCCTCACCTACGACGACGGCTCGAGGTTCGAGGTCCCCGAGAAGAGGGTGCTTCTTTGCGAGTCGGAGGCGGATCCATTCAGGGTCGGAGCTCGCATGGCTTACGCCCGGCGGACGGGGCTGGTCATCGAAGATTCCGCCGAAGCTGCTTCCTTCTTCAAGGGGCACAAGAAAGTCAGGTTCGAGCACTTCGACTTGTTCCCCCGCTTGCCGCCCCCTGACCCAGAGGAGTACCTGGGCGGCCTGCAGGCGGAAGTCGATCTTGAGGACCCCGACTTCGAGGTGACTCTGATCCGGGGGAAGAATGAGTATCTCGCCCTGACCGACCCCGGGGGGATGAGCCAGGCTTGGTCGACCCGGCGGCCCCGCAAACGTCCTTTCTTCCACCCTTCGGCTATCTTCCCGAAATTCTCCAGGGCCCTGGTCAACCTGAGCCGCTGCAGGGAGGGAGATGTATTCCTCGAGCCGTTCGCAGGGACAGGGAGCATCGCCATCGAGGCGAGTATCGTGGGGGCGAAAGTCATCGCACTCGATCTGATGGACAAGATGGTCAAGGGGGCATCGGCCAACATGACGCACTTTGGTCAGGATTGGCTGGGCGTCGTAAGGGGGGACGCCACCCGACTACCTCTGCGACAAGTTGACGCCGTCGCCACAGACCTCCCCTATGGGAGGGTCTCGAGCACGAGGGGGAAGACAACAGGTGAGATTCTCAAATCGCTGGTGCCAGAACTCGCGAGGGGGATGGACTCGGGTTCGACCGCCGTACTGATGCATCCTGACACTCTGAAGGTGAAAGGGGGGGACGGCTTCAGGGTGGTGGAGGAACACGACCTCCACGTTCATAAGCTCCTGACAAGAACGATCACGGTCCTGAGGAGGGAGTAAGGTTGGTCAAACTATCGGTAATTTTCCTTGGGACAAGCGCTGCCGTCCCGACCCACAGCAGGGGACTCCCTTCGGTCGCAGTGAAGAGAGAGGGGGAGGTGGTGCTGATGGACTGCGGAGAGGGGGTGCAGCGCCGGGTACTCTCCGAATCGGTGGGGCTAGGGGGAGAGATGGCAATACTGATTACGCACCTTCACGGCGACCATGTGACCGGGCTGCTAGGGCTTCTCCAGACCATGAGCCTGGCACAGCGGAGGAGGCCACTCAACATCGTCGGCCCGTCGAAGCTGCTGGAGTGGTTGCAGGTGACTTCGGACCTTCTCCACATCGGGTTGACCTTTCCTATCAAGTTCGCCCCAGCAAAAGCCGGCGTGGTGCTGCGCACTCCGGGCTTCCGGGTCCGGGGGGCAAGGTCGGCTCACTCCGTTGAAGCGTTCTCCTACGTCCTCGAGGAACACACCCGCCCCGGGGTCTTCCACCCTGAGAAGGCGAAGGCCCTCAAGATCCCGGAGGGGAAACGCTGGTCGAGGCTCCAGAAGGGAAGGAGCGTCATTTTCCAAGGGAAGAAGATCGACCCGAGGCAGGTGACCGGACCCCCCAGGCAGGGGAGGAAGATTGGGTACTCCGGTGACACCCGTCCTTCCGCCCGCCTCGCGCGGTTCTTCTCCGGCTGCGACCTCCTGATTTTCGATTCAACATTCAGGGCCTCCGACCGGGACAAGGCGGTAGAGCGCAAGCACAGCACGAGCGTGGAGGCAGCAGAACTCGCAAAGAAGGCCGGAGCTCGAAAGCTCGCGCTCACTCACTTCAGCGCGAGGTACACCTCAGTCACGGGACTGGTCAAGGAGGCTAGGAGGGTGTTTCCGAACACGGTCGGGGCATCCGACGGCCTGAGGCTGGACGTCCCCTACCCTGAATAGGCGGTCAGCCAATCGATGGCGGTCTCAGCCCGGGACGACTCGACCGTCAGGTAGATGGGCCCGAGGGGGGACTCCTGAGGCGACCCACAGATGGCGATTACACCGGCGGCCGCTGCCTGTCGGTTCAACATCAGCGATGTTCTCCGTCCGTCGCTCTTCAGCAATAGTTGTCGCTTCGCCGCCGACCTGATGTGCCTGTCTCTGAACTGATCGCGGAGCATCACGAGGGCCTTTGGGTCCTCGGTCGCCAGTCGCACCCTGTGCGAATCGACTCTCACCTGATCAGAATCTCCTGCAACGACGTTTGCCACGGCCTGAGCCACCTTCCAGGGGTCCTCCGACGGAGACACCGTCGCTTCGAGGGTAATCCTCGCCTTGAACTCAGGCTGAGACATTGCCTTCCCAGCGGTCGACTACCTCTGCAATCTCTGCTGCAAGCTTGTCCGGGGTATCGTGTTCGTTCGATACCATCTCGTCGGCCAGGGCGATCACCTCGCCAATCCCTACTCCGAGCTCCCTCAGGTCTCTCTCCTTGAACATCTCAAGGGTCAGCGGGTCGTCGGCCCTCCCCCTCTCCCTCAGCAGCTCGTACCTCCTCTCTGGCGATGCCTCGACAGCCACGAGAATGACAGAGGCCCTTTTCTTGAACGCATCCACTTCTGTCATGGACCGGATGCCATCGACCACGATCCTCTCCGCTCCAGTCTTCGCTATCGTCTCCAGGGAGAGCTGTGCGACGGCTGCCTCCCCCATCTCCTTCCTGAGTGATTTCATGACCTCCCCTGTGTTCTTGGCGCTGGGTTCAAGCCCGCGACGTCTGGTCTCTGCCCTGATTACGTCCCCCATGACAACTCTGGTCCACCCACGCTTGACGAGTGCCTCGGCGGCGGTCGACTTCCCGGCCCCCGGCATCCCCGTGATGGCCACGATCCTCAGCAAACGCTTCACTTCCGGCCCAATGAATATCGAATTTAAAGGAACCAGTTTCGCCTCAGAGCTGATGCGAGCTTTCATCGCCCTCGAGGTCCCCGGGTCGGTGGTCGACGCCCTAGTGGCATTCCAACAGGAACTCGCAGGTACCGGTGCCGACCTGAAGCTGGTGGAGCGCGAGAATCTTCATCTGAACCTGAAGTTTCTCGGAGAGATCAGCGAACAACAGGTGGCCGAAGCCCGTTCCAGGCTCTCGTCCCTCTCGCTGCTGTCGGCAACGATTCAGATCATGGGAGCAGGCGCCTTCCCCGCCGCGGACAGGCCCAGGGTTCTCTGGGCTGGCGTATCCCAAGAGCACGAGCAGGTCGTAGCTCCGATAGCTCGCGCGGTTATCGAGGCCCTTAATGGCATAGGAGAGCGGGACGACAGAGCTTTCCGGGCGCACATCACCTTGGCACGCGTTCGCTCGTTCCGGGATGTTCGGAAACTTAGAGAGATTCTCCGGGACAACTCAGGCAGGCCGTTCGGCATGGTGAAGCTGACTGAAATCAAGTTCAAGTCCAGCACGCTGACTCCGCACAGACCAGTCTACAGCGACCTCGGAGTGTATCCTCTGTCATGACGGCCATGTCATCCTTATTGGTGGAAGCGTCGAAGCTCGCAGTCCCTACCTCCAAGGAACAGGCCACGATCGGCTCACTAGCGAACTCCCTGCTCGCCAAGACGAAGAAGGCGGCCGAAGGATTCCCGGAGACGAGGGGTGTCCTAATCGGAGGCTCGTACGCCAAAGGCACCTGGCTCCATGAACATGTCGACCTCGACATCTTCGTCAAGATCGACCCATCGATCTCCGAATCGAGGTTCGAAGAAGTAGGGCTCGCGGTGGGGGCGTCGGCGACCCGGGGTTACCCGGCTGGCAAGAAGTACGCCCAGCACCCGTACACCGAGGCGGTCGTGGAGGAGGTCAGGGTCAACATTGTCCCATGCTACGCGGTCAGAAGGGGAGAGTGGAAGAGCGCCGCCGACAGGTCTCCATTCCACGTCGAACTCGTGGCGAAGATCTCGCAAGAGAAGAAGGACCAGGTTAGGCTGCTCAAGCTCTTCATGAACGGGGTCGGAGTGTATGGCGCGGAGATACAGAGGCAGGGCTTCTCCGGCTACGTCGCGGAGGTCCTCGTGATGTACTCCGGGGGATTCGTCGAAGCGCTCCGTTGGTTTGCCAGCTACCGTCCAAAGTCTGAGGAGCGGATCTTCATCCTCCCCGACCCAGTGGACGAGAACCGCGATCTAGGAATCGCCGTGTCCGGGGAGAGCCTTGGGAGGATGGTCCTTGCGTCCAGAGAGTTTCTAAAGCGCCCAGACCTGGCCTATTTCCGTAAATTGAGTGGGAAGGTGCATGCGTCCCTGCGAAAGGAAGTGGTGGCTGTGGTTTTTTCCCACAAGCAGATGAGTGAAGACACCCTCTGGGGGGAGCTCAGGAAGACGACCAAGCACCTCGTGAGGCACATGGAGGTGCAGGGGTTCGACATCGCAAGGTCGATGGCGGCGTCGGACAACAAGAGAAGGAGCGCCATCCTGTTGATTCCCGAGTTCACAGAACTACCAGCTATGGCCCAGCGCGTCGGTCCAACGGTGGACCGCAGGAAGGACGTGGAAGCCTTCGTCTCGGACAACGCGCGGCAAACTCAGCTCGTCTGGGTGGACGACGAGGCTCGCGTACGGCTCCTCGTGCATAGGAGTCACACTGAACTTGTGGACTTACTCACTGAAGTGGTCCGCGGCAAGGCGGGACCCATCGGGGCGTCCCGCGAGCTGAAGGCGGGAATGAAGAGAAGCGCTTCGGTCCTGAGAGACTCCGCTCTCGAACGGGCCGCTGCCTCATCGAAATGGTTGCAAGATGGAATCAAAGAAATCACCTCCGATGCAATCGGAGCACGTTAGCCTCGATGGGCTGACCAGGACACCATACATCCAAGTGCTTACCTATCCGCGCATCGACCTCCGTCTGGCGAAATCTCGGGTCAAACAGCTAGAGGAACTCACTGTGGACGAGCTGGTATTCGAGGGGCGGACCAGGATTGGCCGGCTCGGGATCCTCGGACTAGGGACTGTCGGCGTTGTCGTAAAGGCCAAGGCCGCCGGGAGGCTTTGCGCCGTCAAGATTCGGAGGACCGACGCGAACAGGCCCAGCATGGAGGAGGAGGTCAGGATTACGACCCTCGCCAACCGGGTTGGGATAGGGCCAGAGGTGTTCGGGCAAACGAAAGACATAGTGCTGATGAAGCTGCTGGAATCAACTGAGATATCAGATTGGCTCAAGGGCCTGTCCGGCCAAGGAACCCGATACGAGGTCAGGAAGATGGTACACGCCCTTCTGAATCAGTGTAGGAAGCTCGACATAATGGGGATCGACCACGGGCAGCTGAGCAACCTCAGAAAGCACGCGGTGATCGTCGAGGGGGTGCCGTGGATCATCGACTTCGAATCGGCAGGGACCCAGCGGAAGCCAAGGAACGTCACTACGGCGGCTCAATACCTTCTCGTGGGGGGAGCCGTGTCTCCTAGGCTCAGGAGGATGCTCGGCGTGCGCGATACTTTGACCCTAACAGGACTGCTGGCCGACTACAAGTGGGACCTCTCTGACTTCTCATACTCCAAGATACTGGAACATCTCAGGTTGGTCCCAGCCTGAATCATGTCGTCAACTTTGATTGAAAGATGGGGTCGGTGGGATTCGACAGGTTTACCGTGCAAATCCATCCTCGAAGAAGCTCAGGGTTCGAGTCCGGTCGACACCGCCCGGTATACAGGGCCAGAACTGTACCCATATTTGGGGTACTAATCCGGAGGGGTGCGCCTAAATTAAGCGAATCCGACGCTGAGGATCAGAAGATGGTGGCGACATGAGAAAAATTTTCTTGTACATGACAATGACCTTCGACGGATTTCTATCTGGCCCGCATAACGAGCTCGACTGGTTTAGGCCAGGTCAGGACGACGAGATGAACAGAGACATAATGCGGATATTGGATAGCGCGGATTCGCTGATGATGGGCTACCCGACTGCCCCAGGGATGATGGCTTACTGGAAGGAGGTGGGAGAGAAGAGAGCGGATCCAGGGTGGATGCTTGACATTGCTGATGCGATGGATAAAAAACACGTCTTTGTGATCTCCAACGAGAATGAAGACCTGGAGATGGAAGACGCGGAACTTGTTGTTGCTAAGAACGACAAGGAGTTGACCTCTGCAGTGAAGAAGCTAAGGAAAAGCAAGGGGGGTAACATCTGCATTCTGGGAGGCGTTCGTACTGCGCAGAATCTTTCAAGATTAGACCTTATCGACGAGTATATCCTGATGGTGCACCCGGTTGCGATAGCGGTGGGCAAGCCTCTTTTCATCAGCAAGATGGGACTAGAATTTGTCAGCTCCAAGTCATACAATTCGGGGGGCATGCAGATGCGGTACCGTCCGGCAAGAGTCTGAATGGGGATCTGGCCCTTTTTGGTTGGCGACGCTAGGGCAGGTGCGTGTGCCGTGCCAAGACTACCTTTGGCTATAGTCTGAGGAGGAGCATGGTGGGCTCTCTCTTCAGTAGGCTGAGAGGCTAACTGCTCCAAGAAATTCCAGTAAAATAAAACAGCAGACAGGTCAGGCTACAAGGATGCGATGGGACATTGGCGCCGCTTTCGTTGTACGGATTTGAATTACGACGAACGCTGTAGACTAGGCGGGCCCCTTGAAAGCGAGGGCCGAGTTCCAGAGAACTATCGGGTTCACCCTATCAGGATACAGCTGGAGCATTTGGTCGTAAAGCTCTTTCCGGGTCGTGGTTTTTTCGGCTACGCGTTCGAAATCTCGGATATACTGCCGCGTCTCCTCTAGGATTCGAGGATTGTCATCGGTCGCAGGCTTCTTGTGCCCTGCTATCACCGTTTGTGGTTTGAGTGACTCGATCCTATCAACGGCCGCAATCCAATCCCTACGTTTCTGCGGAGTGGTGGAATCTGACAGTAGTTGGTGCGGACCATTGTAGGCAGCATCTCCTGCAACGACCAGTCCCACCGAGGGAACGTGAAGACACGTAGTGTCGTCCGAGTCAGTGTGACCGAGCTCAATTGCTACCAATTCATTCCCTTCAAGGTCGATCGTATTTCCCTTGAGCTCGTCTGCGATGACCACCTGATTGGGTATCTGCCCCGGAAACCTTTGGTTCCAGAACTGCGCAACCTGCGGGATCGTATTTCCTCTCATCGCCTTCACGACGGCAGGGGTTGCGACGACTTTCGCATTGGGGAAACGACGTAGAACTGCGGCGGTACCCAAGAAATGGTCGGCGTGGCCGTGGGTGATTTATATCGTCGTCAGGTTCTTGCCGCTGTCCTTGACCCAAAGCCCCAACGTCTCCCCCTGCTGCCACGTGGTGGGGACGTCGACAAGGACTGCATCTCGTTTCCCGCAAATCAAGGTCGAGGATGTCGGCGACCAAAACGCTTCCTTGAGGCCCGGAGGCAGGTCGTTCGTAACGATCGGTATGCCTGGTGAAACGAAGACATCCCACTTCAATTCCGTTGATTCCATTGATACTCTTCCTCTCAGATTGTTAATAAAGTGACAAGTCGGCAAAAACGAAGTTGCGAAAAGCGGTCTCCAGAGAAGAATGTGCGCGGCCCATAGGAAGCTTGACGAGTCGAACAGAGTTCATTCTGAATTTACTTGCCACGGGCCCGGTGGGAGTCGCTTAAGAAATTAAGCGAATCCTATTGACTGCGCGCCATCCGCCTCCCTTCCGACGTTCAATCTGATCCCGACCACGACCGTGGCGGCGTTTGGCGTCGCCTTCATCATTTGGTTCATTTTGAGCGGCATCCTGAAAGACCATAGTAGAGTGGCAGGATTAGGACGTTTCAGGATGAGAGAGATCAGGTTCGCAGGTGTCTCGCATTACTTAGAACAACCTAAGTCTTTGGGAACCATCGCGCAATAGCGGCGGGCGTTTCATCTGGCCTCCCGATTAGAAGGATTTTGCTTCGAGGTGCAGAGGTTCGTATTACGTCAATGATCTGCTCCATGAAGAAGCGCATTTGAGGATTGCCTACCACTCCTCCACCTATGACGACGCCATCCGGTGTACGTGCTCCAAGCTGCGACTTGAAGTTCTCTAAGCCGCCCTCAGGCGAAGCAAACACAAACTCATATTCATGGCCTTCCGCTCGCATCCGGTCGCGCAACTGGGGGAGATCCGTGCTCGCTGCCTTCCGAATTTCGGTTGGGATGGAAGGGTGGTCCAGAGGTAAACCGACGTGTATGAATGAGAGTTTTGAATTTATCAAATTCAATCTAACACGCACTCATTCTTCGCGCAAGTTCTAAACCTGTTCAAAAAGTCTTTGGTATCGTTTCCGAAATTATGACACTGCTGGCTCTTCTCTCTCATCTTGGGTGCGATTCATTTCTCATTGTCGCGTTGAGCTATTCGTTTCTCAGAAGACGAACCACTACACCGAACAGAGCCTCCTCAACTACGCCTTGGGCAATAGGCAGTCAAAGGGTCAGTGTCCAACCCTACCAAGAATCGCTGGTCTAGGTCCGGCTGACCCAACGATCACCCAAGGCCTCGCGGGTTGCGATCACCGGTGTCGCTCATACCAAATAGCTAGAATCAAGCCCCGTCAGTCAAACAGGGTTCAGTTCAACCTGTATAAAAGTGGGGTCGGTGGGATTCGATGGGTTTACCGTGCAAATCCAACACAGGTTCGGGCCCGGTGGGGTCCGCGACAGAAGTGTAACGAATACCCTTCTCCCTCTTTCAAGTCCAAGTGTCAAAGGAAATTCGAGTTCGATTCCGACAAGGTGCAAACTCGGTCGGGTTTGATCAGGTTCCACATGCTGAAGCGGGTATGAAACCTCGCGTGTTTGGACAGTTGTTAACTCGCACGGTGCTGCATCCGTATGGAAGGTCAAGACTGGACGCATTGTGGCGCAATCGGGATTACGACCGATTCTTGATAGTTCATCGCGCTTCCGCTAACTATCTGCCAGTGTCCGGGGCCATTTCTCAATCATGAGAATCGCCATGATGATTATGAATTCCCCGCTAATCCCGGGGTCGAAAGCATGGCTTCGGCGAGATACGTCTTGACATTCTTCGTTGGTGCTGCCTTGGCCTACATTGTTTCGTCTTATCTCGCGGGATTCATCGGCATCGGGCTGGGAGAAGCGCAGTATTATCCCCCGTCATCGAACGCTCTCACCTTCCTCCGAGAAATCCCTTCCCAGTCTGTTGTCTTCCCGGCGGCGGTTCTTCACGGGCTTCTCCTTGGCGTCGTTTTCTACCCTTTTCGGAGGAGGGTGCTCGAGTTAGGAAGGCTCTATGGCAGTCTGGCGATGTCGTCCGTCATATTCGTCATTGGAGAGCTTATCGCGAGTCTCGATCAGTCCGTCTATTACGTATCAATTCCCTTGGGATATTACGTGGTTGTAGGCATCGAACTTCTAATTCAAGCACTCCTCTTCGGCCAGTTGATGTTCGCCTGGGAGAAGAGGTTCTACCGGAGGCCGTGAGATCCGATAATCCACCCCACGGTTGGCAATCGAGTTCGCATCCGCGAATCCCGGCGCAACTCAACAGATCAACTCATTTCACAACTGGTTTCTAAGCGAGCAGGCTTGTCGTGGTTGTGTAAACCGAGGTTGCGGCGCGCTCTTTGGCGCTGCCATACAGATATCCTGCTCCTGCTCCTATGAGAATCGGCACTATCAGCAACCCCGCTACGGCTGCTCCCCTCATTCAGGTCGAGAATCTGATGATTGGGCCGGATAAACGCCTGCTCAAGAGAACGGCCCTAGCAGTTTCGGTGGGGGTTGGACGATAACACTGCCTGCCCGTTAACTGACTGGATCTCCGTTACGGCCCGTCCTTGGTCACGACTATCCTCTTCTTTTTGGGTGCCCACTGTTGCTCGGGCCCTAATCGATTGGGGGTGACTTATATTCTGGTTTGCAAGCCATGCGCTCCTTGCCAATATTCACGACAAGGGATGGGACGCAGATCTTCTACAAGGACTGGGGAAAGGGACGGCCTGTGGTGTTCAGTCACGGCTGGCCGCTAAGCTCCGATGCTTGGGAGGACCAGATGCTCTTCCTGGCAGATCGCGGATACCGCTGCGTTGCTCACGACCGCCGGGGTCACGGGAGGTCAGGGCAGCCTTGGAACGGAAATGAAATGGATACTTACGCTGACGACCTCGCAGAGCTTTGTCACCATCTCGACCTGAAAGAAGCTGTGCACGTCGGCCACTCCACTGGGGGCGGCGAAGTCGCTCGCTACATCGGTCGCCATGGATCAAAGCGTGTGGCAAAGGCAGTGCTTATCGGGGCAGTGCCTCCTCAGATGGTGGACTCTCCGAAATACCCAGGAGGCCTGCCGTTATCGACTTTCGACGGGATTCGTGCCAACGTTCTAGCTGACCGGTCTCAGTTCTTCAAGGACTTGTCGGCGCCATTCTACGGTGCCAATAGGCCAAACTCGACGGTCTCCCAAGGCCTGCGCGACTCGTTCTGGCTGCAGGGGATGATGGCGGGGCATAAGGCAGCCTATGATTGCATCAAGCAATTCTCCGAGACAGACTTCACAGAGGACCTCGAGAAGATGGACGTGCCCACGCTGGTTCTCCACGGCGGCGACGACCAAATCGTGCCGATTGCTCACTCGGCGATCCTCACTGCGAAAATCGTCAAGAACTCCACCCTGAAGGTTATTCCAGGCGCATCTCACGGGATGTGTTCCGTGAACAAGGACCAAATCAACAAGGAACTGCTAACTTTTCTGCAGGGCGGCAACTAAATCTCAGACAATCGATGGATGAGAACTTGGCTCCAAAGGATGGGATATCTGGCCTCCACCATGTCACGGCGATAGCCGGAGACCCGCAAATTAACATCGACTACTACATGGGGTTCTTGGGCCTCAGACTGGTAAAGCTCACAGTAAACTTCGACGACCCGGGGACGTACCACCTGTATTATGGCGACGGAGTGGGGCACCCTGGCACTATCATGACATTTTTCCCATGGCCCGACGGTGCTCATGGGCGACAGGGAACCGGCCAGCTAACCACAACATCCTTCTCGATTCCAGCGAGCGCGTTGGATTTCTGGGTGAAACGCTTCAAAGACAGACACGTGAATTTTGAAGGGCCAGTCAAACGCAACGACGACGAGCAGGTCCTTTCATTTTCTGATCCCGATGGGCTAAGCCTCGAGATCGTCGCCCATCCCACGGCAAGTATACGAGGTGGCTGGGCTGAGGGCCCCATTCCACCAGAACACGCCATCCGAGGGTTTCATGCCGTGACGCTCACGGAAGAGGGATACGAAAGCACGGTCGCAATGCTGACGAAGGACCTTGGCTTCAGACTGACTCGCGAGGAGGGAAATCGTTTCAGATACGAAGCCGGCTCGGGAGGTCCCGGAGCAACGGTGGACGTCTTGTGCCGGCCCGCTGCCCCCCGAGGTGTGGTCAATGTCGGGACTATACACCACGTCGCATGGCGGACCCCTGACGACGCGCAGCAGAAGGCGTGGAGGGAACTTCTAGTAAACTCAGGGCGGAACGTGACCACAATCATAGACAGGGTGTACTTCCACTCTATTTACTTCAGAGAACCAGGGGGAGTACTCTTCGAAATTGCCACCGACCCACCGGGATTCATGGTGGACGAAGATGAGAGCGAATTGGGAATGAGCCTGAAACTTCCTCCATGGCTTGAATCTTATCGGCATCACCTGGAGCACTCGTTGCCCTCTGTTCATCTGCCCGATGTTTCGAGGCCGGGAAGCGGCACCGGGACCTCAGTTCGGGCTGGGTAATTTTGGAAAGGCAACGAGGCGACTCGACCGAGGAGCTAGTGTTCGTCCACCGTTTCATTCCCTCCGAAGAGAGGCCGGAACCGATGACTCTGCTCCTCCTCCATGGCACCGGCGGGGACGAGAACGATCTCCTTGAGCTCGGCCACGAGCTGTCGCCATATGCGGCTTTGCTGAGCCCGCGAGGACGGGTATTGGAAAACGGAGCGCCAAGGTTCTTCCGCAGACTAGCTGAAGGGATCTTCGACACCGAGGACCTGATCTTCCGCACCCATGAACTGGCAGGCTTCCTTGGTGCTGCGTCCCGAGCCTACGGCTTCGACGCCAGCAGGCTTGTCGCCGTAGGATACTCGAATGGTGCAAACATAGCCGCCAGTCTGCTATTGCTACACCCAAAATCGCTCGCTGACGCCGTCCTCTTTCGCCCTATGATGCCTTTCATGCCCGAGAAGCTCCCTGATCTCTCTGGGAAACGCGTGCTGATTGCCAGCGGTTTGAGAGATCAGATTGTTCCCCAAGAGCAACCGAAACAACTTCTGGACTTGTTCAGGAGAAATCACGCTGATGCCATCATCCACTGGCAAGAGAGCACCCACGCACTAGCTGAGCCGGAAGTCCTGTTTGCAAATGACTGGATCTCAAAGTTGAAGTTTCAAAGATGATGAATGATGGTGATATTCGTGGCAATGATGCAAGGCTGACTAGTTATTCTATCCCCTTTGACATCGTCCATCGCTCCTAACTGCCAAATCCAGCTACCGCGCCAAGACCGGCGACCAGGAGGGGCTGACAGGTAGCGTCGCCGGTGACAGGTTGGAGAACTCCTGGGCCGCGTACACGATCCTGCCGCCTACGATCGTGAGGACCGATTCTATCTCCATTATCTGCTCAGCTGGAACGGTGAAGTAGTCGAGCGAGAGGACAGCCAGGTCCGCGAGCTTGCCGACCTCGATCGAACCCTTCTTCTCCTCGTCGCCGGAGAACCAGCCACCGCTGACGGTCATCAACCTGAGCGCCTCCATCCTGGAGAGCAGGTTTCCGGAAGGGTAGAGTTGCGTGCCACCGACCGTCTTGCCGGACACGAGCCAGTAGACGGTCACCCACGGACTGTAGCGGGAGACGCGGGTCGCGTCGGTGCCACCGGACACAGGGATGCCCATCTCGATGATTCTCGCAACGGGGGGAGTCCTGCTCGTGACATCTTCGCCATAGCGAGCGAGGAAGTGCTCTCCCTGAAAGGCTAGCCGGTCCTGGATAGCGATTCCTCCTCCCAATTTTAGCACCCTCTCCAGGTTTCGGTCAGAGATCATCTCTGCATGGACGAAGAACCACCGAAGCCCGGAGAACGGGATTTTGTCATCAACCTCCTCGAAGACGTCGAGGAAACGGGTGATTGACTCGTCGTAGGTCGCGTGAAGCTGGAACGGCCACCTGTTCTTGACAAGGAAGCTGGTGACGGCGCTGAGCTCCTTCTCCATCGTAGGGGGGAGGGTGGGCCTAGGCTCCATGAAGTTCTCGAAGTCGCCGGCCGAGCCGACCAGCGTCTCACCCGCCCCGTTCATCTTGTAGTAGTCGTCTCCCTCGTCCGGCCTTGTCATGTTGCTCCACTGCTCGAAGTCCTCCAGCTCGTGGCCGGGGCGTTGCGGGAAGAGGTTGTAGTTCGTCCGCACCGTCAGCTTCTTGTCCCGCGCGAGCTCGCTGATGACAGAGTAGTCCTGAGGGTAGAACTGGCCGCCGCCGCCGCCGTCAATCACGCTTGTAAGACCGACACTGTTGACTGCGCGCATGTACTGAAGAGTGGAGTTCACCTGATCCGAGCGTCCCAGCTTCGGAGCCTTGGCCAGGTTCGAGTAGAGTATCAGCGCGTTCGGCCTCGCGATGAGCAGACCGGTGGGGTTGCCGTCTTTGTCGCGCTGGATCTCACCGCCAGGAGGCTCCGGAGTGTCCTTCCGATAGCCTATCGCATCGAGCGCGGCGCTGTTGAGAGTGGCGTCGTGGTAGAAGTGCGTTATGAAGATTGGAATCGAGCGAGATGCGGCGTTAAGATCTTCGGGTGAAGGAACTCGCTTCTCTTCGAACTGGAACTCTGACCAGCTCCCGATGACACGGACCCACTGAGGGGTTGGCGTCCTCAGCGCCTGCTCTTGCCTGCTCCAAGGGGCAATGGGGGAAGCAGAAGTTGTCCGCACCCTTGACCCCGTCTCGATCGGGTGGCGGTTCTTGGTCAATTTCGTACATTACAATCTACGCGACTGGCGGGCTTGCATTGACGACATGATAGAGATCAAGAGACTGTTCCCGAGAAATGGGTATGCCCGAATCAACCTCGTTCTCAATCTTTCCCAGTTGGGCAAACAGAAGGAAGCCGAAGAGGAGTTGGCTACTTTGAGGCCGATGGAGTTGTCTGGCGATGAGAGGGAATTTCTCGCAACTGCCTTCGCATACTGTGGCAGACCTGACGAGTCGCGGAATCTGCTCAAAGAGCTCGAGGCTTCCAGGAAAGCAGGTTATTCATCACCTGTCTCCCGCGCGTACACCTACGCCGCGCTGGGTGAGAAAGATCGGGCGCTGGTGTTGCTAGAGAAAGCTTTCGCAGATATTCCGGCAGCGTTTCTCTTCCATTACCGTGCGCCCGTTTTCGACTCATTGAGAAGCAATCCTCGTTTTGTTGCTCTTGTATCAAAGCTGAACCTCCCCAGAGGAGCTTGGCCGTTGTTTCCCTGAATCTCAGGGTGGATTCGAAATCAAAATTTTGCGCATGGTTCTAACCTGGTATGCCAAGCGGCGTCGACCGTCGCCGTCGTATTTTAGCTTAGAACAAACTCTGTTCAACCAAAGGAGCTTGATTTTTGCCTATTCTATAGTTGCAAAGTACCCACTTCCAGTCAGGATGGTTAACAATCCGTAAGTATCTAGCGACTGTCGCGATTCTCAGAGCCCAGGATGAGACAGGAACTCCTCGCTGTGATACTTGTGATCCTTGTGGTGGGTAGCCTTGGCGTGGGTTATTTCGCTGGCGGCCAAATGACGGCAACTGTGAAGGGAGCAAGCTAATTGGACTTGACGTCGAGCAGAAATCCGTTTGCCACGAAGTTGTTGAACCCGCTGGTAATGACGTCGTAAACCGTACTGTTTTCCTGAACCAACTGGACGCTGGATACGTGGACCCAGGAGTTGGTCACGGGGTCTTTGTGGACTACTTTCTCACTCCCTTGCCATTCTAAGGACGTTGATTGGCAACATTAGTCGCGTTTGACCTTAAATCACTTTATCGAGTATCAGGAAACCGTTTCCTACATAGTCGTTGTTCGGTGCGCCAGTCACGCGGATATCATATACCGTGAAGGAGCCGTTAGAGGTAGCCAGGCTCGTTATCGGAATCCAAGTCTCGGACACCGGGTTATACAGCTTCATCCCCACCTGTAGCTGCCCAAGGTCAACCCACTTCTGGGTTCCGTTTGAAAGCTGGACATAGAGCGGCTGGTCATTCAGGCCACTCGCGTAAAGCGCCCCGTTGTTGATATCGACAACTTGGCCGACCTGCAATGCATTGTTGCTTGTTACGATCGTCGTGAAGAACTGGCCGGACGTGATATTGTAGGAGAGGACGGCGTCACCTGGCGAGAGGTCCTGGACAGGAATCTGAGTCCCATTGGCCAGCGTTATCAGGGTTCCGGACAAGGCGCAGCCGCCACCAGTTGACCTGACATCCAGGTTGAACGAGTTGGTTGCCGTGTTCCCGTCGCTGTCGGTCACCTTTACAGTAACCGTGTACTCTCCGCTATTTTGAGGGCTGCAACTGAATGATGCGGTGATGGTGCCCAAGGGGAGATTACATTCAGTGTCAGCGAGGTTCCCCGACCACACGTATGACGTGTACGACCCTGACCCGCCGGCAGCATTTGCCGAGATGGTTATAGAACCATAGACACCAACGGGGTTTGTAGACGCGCTTGGCGAAACTGTCAGGGTCCCAGACGATTGCACGGCAAGGCTGAACGAGCTTGTGAAAGTCGCGCCATCCGAGTCGGTCACCTTCACCTGCACTGTGTATGGTGAAGAAGTGTCATCACCAGTCGCGGGCGTGCAACTGAACGAGGCCACGTTCCCAGGGGTTCCACACCCTGACGGGAGCCCCGACCAGGCGTATGTCGTGTAAGACCCGGTTCCACCAGCAGCATTGGCAGATATAGTGGTTGAAGAGCCCACGTCCGCGGGGTTCACAGTTGCTGACGGAGAGGCCGCCAATGCCGGGTTGACCGTCAGCATGAAGGACATCGTCGCAGTCCCTCCGTTCGTGTCTGTTACAGTGACCTGCACCGAGTATGGCGAGGAGGCATCGTCTCCAGTTGCTGGCGTGCAGCTGAAGGAGGCCACATTGCCTGGAGACCCGCACCCTGAGGGGAGGCCACTCCAGGCGTAGCTGTAGGAACCGGTTCCTCCGGAGGCGCCAGCACTGATTTCAGTTGCTTCACCGACGCCCACCGGGTTCACCGTCGCCGATGGTGAAGCAGTTACCGACGTGTAGACCGTGAAGTAGAGAGTCGGACTTGAGGTCGAGGCCTGCCCGTTGGAATCCGTTACCGTATAGGTGATGGCATAGGTGTTCGCTCCGGAAGTGGGGGTGCAGCTCGGGTTGGCGGTCGTCGTCCCTGTGCATCCAGGAGGAAGGCCGCTCCAAGAGTACCCGGTGTATGTTCCGGTGCCCCCGCTCGGGTAGGCTGTGAAAATGACGGCCTGGCCGTAATCCACCGAGGCCACAGAGGGTGTGGGGATGCCGGCCGAAGGATCGGTGTAGAGTGTTACTTCAACGGCGTTCGAGGCGGCCGAGTATCCGGGGACGCCGGAATCCGAGACCACGGCGCAGTAGTAGGTCGTAGGGACGTTGACCACGGCGCCCGCTGTCAGAGTGCCAGGGGTGAAGGCGTCCCCGGAGGTGCCAGTGTCAGTCCCAGACGCCACGTTGCACGTTGCTGCCGATGTTGCGTCGTACCATTCAACCGAGAGATCGGCCCCGTTGTGACCAGTGTATGTGATAGTCGCCGTTAGGCCGGATGCAGTCTGCCCTACGTCGTAAGAGAGCGGACCTGGGGGAGCCACGCTCACCGTCGGGTCTCGGAAGACTGTGACGGTAACGACATTGGAGTATGAGACATAGGCAGAAAGTCCCGCGCCACTATCAGTCACCTGGGCACAATAGTAGTAGGTCCCGTCGGTGGAAGTACTCGGAGTTAGGGGGAGGGTGGCCGAAGTCCCTGAGGCAAGGGCCGAACCCGACTCGGTACAAATGGAGGAACTGATACTAGCAAACCATTCGACGGTGGCTGTGTTAGTCCCCGAGTAGGTCACGGTCGCGCTCAGCGCCGATGGCGTCTGGCCGACATCGTAGTTGAGGGGGCCGGCAGGGGTAACTGCGACCGTGGGGTCGGCGTTGACGGTAACCAGGTCCCATCCGGAGGACGCGGTCTCGGAAATGCTGTCAGTCACCAGGTAGCAATAGTACGTGCTCGTCGTCGGAGAAACGAGTTGGGTTGAAGACATCCCCAAGACCGTCCCCGATGAACACGCTCCGCTGTTGCTTGCAGAAGAATACCACTGGTAACTGTAGGGCGCTTCCCCGTTGGACGGATTGGCAGTCAGAGTGATGGATTGTCCCGTGTCAATCGACGGGGATGAAGGAGTTACGGCTCCAGAAGCAAGAGGCAGGACCACCGTAAAGGTCACTGGGTTGCTGTTTACGTTCCCGTGTGCATCCTTGGCAGTCACCGAATGGGGACCTGAGGTATCTGAAGGGACCACAAATGTGCACCCGGCGAAGCTCCCCCGGCCATCCGTGTTGCAGGCCGACTGGGTCGCGATGGTCCCTCCCGCAATGGCAAACGTGATTGCGGAGTGACTTGTATAGCCGGATCCGCTCAGAGTCACGGTGCTCCCGACGATGCCGACAGGAGACGAAGTAATTGCCAGACTGGGGAGGACGCTGAAGGTCGTCAGGGCGAGATTCAAATGAGGGTCTATCCCGCTGACAAGGTGCAGCCCTGCGGTGCTGGGCGGAACGACAAATGTGCACCCGGCGAAGCTCCCACTTGTGAGGGTCGTGCACGGCCCTCCAGCCGTCTTGGTCAGGTCAAAGTAGAACATGACGGCTGAAGTCCCAGCGTACCCTGAGCCGCTGAGAGTGACTACACTCCCTACGTTGCCGCTGGTCGAGGAAATGATCGTCAGGGTTGGGATGACCACGAAGGTAGCTACCGCGCTCCCGGAATGCGTGTCAGTGGCCGTGACTGTGTGGGGACCAGCAGTGTCCGGCGGAACGACAAATGTGCAACCCGTGAAGCTCCCCTTGCTGTTGGTCGTACAGACAGATTGTGTCAGAATTGTCCCCCCAGATATCGAAAGCGTGATTGCCGATGTAGCGGCAAATTTGGCGCCGCTTAGTGTGACAGTGCTTCCGACATGGCCAATGGACGTGGAAGTGATAATCAGGGACGGGTGCAGGGAAGCCGCCGAAGCAGACCCTACCGGGAGGAGCACAAGCAGCGCGAAAGTCGCAAGTAAAGGCATTGCGAGAAGTGATTTGCTATTCCTCTTGAAACTCAATAACCTGAAGGCCGCCCGCAAGGTTAGGAAATATATCCCTTTTTTTGAAAACTAACAGGTAGAATATCAGCGTCTCCAGAACCCGTGTGCGACCCAATTGCAAATGTGGTTCTGAATGGGTTATATTGGGCGATTACGGTGGAATAGAGTTCATTCTGAGCTTGGATTCTTTGCCCCGGCCGGGGTTGTGACAACCATTTGGATGTGTCATCCTAGTGGGCGCTGAGCGCATACTTCCGCCTCCGGAAATATACGTTCATGCTACCATACCCCTATCTTCTGCGTAGTCCGGCCCTTCACCCCTTGCTTCGGCAGGAACGCCCGGTCGAACGCCGGGTGGTGGGTGGCGGGGAGAACAGCCCTGAGCTTCCCGAGGGAGTGGGTTTCGGTAGTGGTTGCACGGCGGACCTCTGCCTCCGACATGACCTCTCTCCATATCTGGGCGTAGGATACGAAGAACCGCTGCTCCGGAGTCAGACCGTTCTTATTCCGGTTCCCTGAGTCCGCCAACCTAACATGTAGGGCCTCGAACGCCAGACTCACCCCGCCGAAGTCGGCGATGTTTTCACCAAGCGTCAGCTTCCCGTTGGCGTGCAGCCCCGGGAGAACCGTCTCGGCGCTGTATGCCTTCACCAAAGAGCGCGCCCTCCTGTTGAACTCCTTCTTGTCCTCCTTCGTCCACCAGTCCCTCAGGTTCCCTTCGGCATCGTACTTCCTTCCCTGGTCGTCGTAGCCATGGGTTATCTCGTGACCTATCACCGCGCCGATGGCCCCGTAGTTCACAGAGTCGTCCGCATTGTGGTCGAAGTACGGAGGCTGCAAAATCCCGGCTGGGAAGACTATTTCGTTCATTGTCTGGTCGAAGTAGGCGTTGACCTCCTGGGGGCTCATTTGCCATTCGTCCTTGTCGACGATGCCACCGACCCGGACAGCCTGCCTGTGGAACTCGAACGCGGCTGCCCGTCTGGCGTTGCCGGCGTAGTCCTGGGGGTCGATCGTGATGGAAGAGTAGTCCCTGAATCTTGCCGGATGCCCAATCTTCACCCTGAACCTGCCGAACTTCTTGAGGGCCTGTCTACGGGTGGACTCTGACATCCAAGGAAGCGACTGAAGCCTCCTCGTGAAGACGCTGCGGAGGTCGTCCACGAGTAGGCTCGCCCGCCTGCCGGCCTCCTCCGGGAAGTGATCTTCCACATAGAGCTTGCCCAAAGCCTCTCCAACCATCGCGTTTAAGGACCTGATAGCACGCTTCCACCTCGGCTCGGGCTTCTTCTGGCCCGCCAGCTTCCTCCGGAAGAAGTCGAAGCTTTCCTCTTCCACATCTGAATGCAGGAACGGCGCTGCAGTGTGGAGGACGCTCCAGCAGAGGTAGGCTCTCCAGTCGTCGATATCGCCGCGAGCGACGAACTTGTCTACGGCTCCGTAGAACTCCGGCTGCCTCACAATCACACATGACGTCGACGGGACGCCCGTTGACTCCAGGTACTCTGCCAGGCCGAGCGAGGGGAAACGCTTACGAAGATCGCCTACCACTGCCCTGTTGTAGTTCTTCTCCGCCTCCCGAAGCTCCGTCCTTGTCCTGCCCGCTCTGGCAAGCGTCGTCTCGACGCGGAGGACCGCATTCGCCCATCTCCTTGCCTTGCTAATGGGGAGGCCCTTCAGCCTGAACATGCGAGCGAGGTGGGTGTGATACTGCCTACGGACCTTGGCGAAGGACTTTGCAAGGTAGTATTCCCTGTCGGGGAGAGATAGCCCCCCCTGTTCAAAAAAGAAGGCGTAGACGCCGCTGTTCTTGTCGTCCGGCTTCGAATAGGAATTGAAAGCCGTCTCAACCCCTTCCTTGTGAAGAAGCGGGATGACCCTCGCAACGTTCTCGGGGCTGCTGACTCCTTCTGCGAGATTCCACAAGTCATCAATGGAAGTGAACTTGGTTGCCTGTGTCCTCTTGACCTCCAGGGCCGACCTGTAGAATCCGCCTACGGTGGCGACAACTGGGTCCGAGGAGTTTCCGCTTTCCCTAGCGCACCTCTCGCAAATTTTCTTGAGCTCCACGAAGTTCCATTCGCCAAGCTCAGCAAAAGACCCGTACCACGACTTGTCTTGAGGAAGGGGGTGTGTCCTGAGCCACCCTCCGACCGCGTATTGGTAGAAGTCTCCCCTGGGGTCGGCGGTGACGTCCATGTACTTCGTGGAGAACTTCGGCGCCTCTTGGTGACCCTTGGCTGACAAACGTCGACCTGCGGGGAGTCAATCCGCGGTGATTAATCCCTTGGGGACGGGCTACTGGGGGAGGGCCGCTCTCCGCTGTCGAGGTCTCCGGCCTCGCCCAATCAAGTTCTACGTGGACTCCAATCGAATGGATTTCAGTTAGGGTCAGCTCTCAGCCCTGATAGTAGAGCATGTTGTAGTAGAAGGCATACTGGAACGGAGAGTACTCCACGCCCTGGACGTAGGGTTGGACGAAGAAGTAGACGTCAGCCTGCGGCGACTGTATCATCCCTGCCAGCTGGGCATAGATGTCCCAGGCCTTCGCCGAATCTGCGATCTGCTGTGCGGAGTTGGTCTCGAAGGGGATCGTAGTCAGGAGGCTTACCAAGGTGGAGTTCGTGAAAGTACCAGCTGGCTCATTTGCCACCGGCGTCGCAAGGTCGTAGAACTGTTGGAAGACGGGGTCGGCCCAGTCAGCGCACCAACCGACTCCTTCGAATGGTGAAGGCGATAGTCCGCATATCCCCCCGTCGTAGCATGTTGAGACGGCGTTGACGATCGTGACGTTCACCCCGATGAGCGCAAGGTCGTTCGACAATACCCCTGTCAGTGTCAATGTGGCATTGTTCTCAGGGGGAATCACTGGGAATGGCAGCGATGGGAGCTTCGTACCGTTTCGATCCCCCAGGACAGTCCCGGTTGGGGTGGTAGTGTAGAAGTTTCCTATGTAGCCGGACTGGTTCAGGTAACGCTCGGCGAGTGTAAGGTTGTATTGGTAGAGCGGGACGCTGTCGGGATTGTCGGTTGGTCCCCAGCCTGGTGGGACTGGGGGCTGGAAGAGGGTGCCGAGAACAATACCATCGTAGGTATACCTGGAGAGGATCTGTGAGTAGTTCACGGCGTGGACAAGTGCGAGCCTGAAGTCGGTAATGTTGGTCGGGAACACTTTGGTGTTGAGGCCGGTGGCAATGTCGCAGAGTGGGGCTCCGAAATTACGCAACAACTGTTTGAACGTGAAGTCGGAGGAATAATGGTAGGCGGCGTACATCTCGTTGAAGAGGCTTATCGTCTCGAAGGAGATCTGGGCCCTGTTGCTCCCGAAGTCGCGGATGAGAGTCGAGTCTGATGAGCCGAACTTGATCTCGATGACGGGAATCTTGGGCGCCTGAAGCACGGAGCTCAGGCCGTTGACCCCCGCGGCCCAGTAGTTTGGGTTGGCTTTCAGCACGATGGTTGAGTATGGATTTGCAGAGGAATATTCGTACGGCCCCGAACCGGGCATGAGGGTCTTGTTCGACCCGCCCGTGTTGAAATTGGCTACAATTGAGTTGTTCCCGACCCCGCCGTGGGCATCGATCCACACTGGATCGACGATGGCCCCCCACTGAGGAGGGAGCGCCAAGAGGAAGAGAGAATATGGCTGAATGAGGTTGATCTGAAATGTCGTCGCACTTGGCGCGACAAGAGCCTGGTGCGGATAGCCCATGATTGCCTGCTGGGTTGCATTAGAGGGATCGAAGTTGCTCAGCAACTGGTTGAGGGCATTGGTGAGCTGCTTCTCTGTCTTCAGGCCAGGGTCGACGGATTTCAGAGCGTTGTAGAGGCCCCACGGGACTACATTCTGGCCGGGGGTCGTTCCATTGAAGAGGAGCAAGTTGTAATTCAAGAACCCTACCGTTGTAGGGGCGTTCATGTAGTTCACTCTGACCAAGCTGAACCAAGCGGTGTAGGCTGTTATGGGGTCTAGGTTCGAAAACCAAGTGTTCTGTCTCATATGGAACGTGTAATTCTCGTAGTCCTGTGACACAGACCAACTGTCCGCCAGGGCGGGAACCACATGCAGAGAGTCGGAGCCGTTGTATGCGACTAGACTCTGGAAGACTTGGGCGAACTGTTCGTCCACTAAGAAGAAACCATAATGGGGGTCAAGAGAGTCGAAAGGGCCGGTTGGCGACTCATCGACAAACTCGCTGCTGTTAGGTGGCCCCAACGGGAGGGCAGATGTGCTACTTTGAGTCGAGGTGGTCGATGTCTCGGTACTGGTCGTAGTCGAGGACGTCGAAGCGGTCGATGTTGTGCTAGAAGCGGGATTACTCCCAAGCCGAGTCGCCACCAAAGCCGAGACGACAAGTATTGCAACTACTATCGCCACAAATGCGACGTTCTGTCGGCTCGTTGCGCGTCGTCTCATAAGTGCTCAGCTTCGAATGGATGTGGAGCTATGAGATACTTACGGATTGTTAACTGGAAGATTCATGCTTTGACGCGTGAGCCTAGTCGTGTCAAGGCGTTCCGCAAGATTGGTCAGCCCCTATCAAAGCGTCGTTGACATGGCCGTCGACCGCCGCGTCATGGAATGCCAGCAGCGATTCGGAGACTATTACATACGTCTCATGGGTGTTTGTATTGAAGGCGACGTACTGGGGAGAGCCTGGCAACGAATACATGTTCAACAGGTTCCCGTAATCACCGTCGTATGCCAGCAGATAGTTGTAGTTCTGCGGGGCCATGACGACTTGGTTCAGGGAAGAATCAAATGCCATGCTGATGAAAGGACCGCAAGTATCGGGGTAGTCGCTTTGGATCACGTCCCCAAAGCTGTTTAGTATGACGAGTTGGTTCTCCTCAGAGATATAGACGAACCCAGTCTGTTCATCTATCGCCGCGGTCGCATAGCTTTCGGAGCCCAGATGCAGAACCTTCATCACATTCTCACTCGTCCCATTCACGACAGACACCAGGAATCACAGGCTAGGCCCTGCTGGTCGCACCAAACAGCGTAGATCATGTTGATTCGGGGATTGACGACTATGTCGTTGGCCCAGCCTCCGATGGTGATGTTCGCAACGACGTCCCCTGTGCGTGCATCGACGCCGATGAGGCTACCTGGAACTTGAGTCTCGGGAGAGCCGTAGACCACATCGGTGGCGCTGTCAAATGCTATCGACCTAAACCCGAAATCTGCCGGCAGTTCTTTGACAACCGTGTTAGAAGTGCCGTTTACTACGGCGACGCCTCCCTGAACGAGGACATAGACCATCTCTGTGCCGTAGTCGATGGCTATGCCCGCGTTAGAATTGGCAGGGAGTGTAACCCTTGCGTCCACGTCGTGGGAGACGGCGTCCACGACGGTCAGGATGTTTGTGGTGCCGGCAACATAGATCCTGTTATTCCCGGGATTGACAGCAATGGTGTACGGACCGCCCCCTATCGACGTGTTCCCTGTCATAATGCTCGCGATGGGGATGGGAGTCCCCAACCCCTCCGTGGTTGTTTGGGAGTATACCGTCGTCGTGTAAGTAGTCACTGACGGAGTGATGACCGTGGCCGTCGAAGTAGTTGTGACCGTCTGCCGGCTGCCAGGTCCAGTGAAGAAGTCAGTACCCAGGCTCGCTGCCACCAAAACGGCCGCCAGCAATGCCACCACCAGCAATGTGACGATTTCGTTCTTCAATCCAAGCCGTGAGAGAAGATTGTGTCTGATATACGCCTACTCGTGAGAACGGACACACCCGACCCGATCGGATGGCCCCCCAGCTTTCACGCTGCGACCGAGAAGTAAGCGAAGGCGACGTGACCCCATTCATCGCCACCAACCACGGTGTATTCCCCTGGGCCAAGACCTGTATACGTGTAATTGAAGCTCACATCGGCCAATCTCTCGGAGAAGGGACCGCTCGGTTGGGTTTGGACGCCGTGCGCGACGGCAGTGCCATTGAGCGGAGAGAAGACGAAGTACTGGTAATCCGCGTAGTCTGTCGTACAGCTGAACACGATGGGTGAAACGAACTGTCCCTCGGAAAAATTGCCCATCCCATAATGTCCCTGGAGCAATCCCATTTCCAAAGGGAATCCTCCGGCACACGGGCTGAAGCTCAGGTTGGGTATCGCATAGTCTGAAAGAGCCGAAACGTTGTTAATCAGGGGAAGCGTGTTGTTCTCCCACACTGAGGCAAGCGTTTGCTGAACTGGACCCATCCCAGTTGTGTTAGTGTTCACGTAGACCTCGAGCGCAGAAGGAGAAGAGGCGACGCTCCCTGTTTGGACATAATCTGTAGTCGTTCTTGTGGAGAATATTGTTGCGGTTGTGGTCGTGATTTGAAGGATCACGCTTGGGATAGCTGGCCTCGCATTCCACTGGGCCCCAGCGATGTAGCCCAAGCCGAGACTTCCCAAAATGATCAGTGCGAGGGTTGTTACGAGGATTTCCTGCCTCATCCTGAGTTCTTGAGCGATGAACGGTTACTTACGGATTGTTGACTATCGGAGCTTGAAGCGTGTCGGTGGCCTGTATGGAATAGCTAGAATCAAACCCTGTTAGCCAAACAGAGTTCGCTTCGACCTGTATAGAAAGTGGGGTCGGTGGGATTCGAACCCACGACCACTTGCACCCCAAGCAAGTATCCTGCCAAGCTAGACGACGACCCCGCCAATCGGGGCTCAGACTATGGAGCATTTAAGCGCCGAGAGGGCTATTCTGCCTCGAAATGGATCGGGGGCGGTGGGACCCCAAAGCACCTGGGTTACACGGCTCCATTCGGGCCTGTTCAACGTGGGAGTGGGCATGTGTCGCGGGTCTACCTACGTCTCATCTATAGAAGGAACGTTCAGTAGGGTTTTTAAAACCCCAGCCGGTTGGGGATTCCGTCTCGTGGGGCAATCAGAATAGCCCGCCGCCCGACAGGACGGAGACCTTCCGTAAAATCGGAAGCGGACATTCTTCTCATCTAAATCGGTCTTGCCGCCTTTATAGCCACATGCCCCGGCGCTTCAGTACCTCCCTTGACCCGCCCTGTCGAGGATTACACCTCAGTGCAAGATGTGCTATCTGGCGTTTTGCAGAATATCGCGCCGCGCGGCGCCGTTGAGACCCTTCTAACCAGGAATTCCTATGGCCGGGTCTCCGCGGAAGATGTTGTGGCGCCTTCAGATGTCCCACCGCTTGCGACTTCCCACATGGATGGTTTTGCGGTCATCTCTAGGGATGTCCAAGGGGCGACGGAATCAACCCCGGTCACCCTAGCCATCGAGGGACAGGCTGGTCCGGGAGAACGACCCAAGCATCCATTGGCGCCCGGGAAAGCGATTCGGATCGCCACCGGCGCCGTGCTCCCGAAGGGGGCAGACGCAGTAGTCCCCATCGAGTCCGCGGAGGTCAATGGCCGGAAGGTGAAGGTGGAGCTGGCCGTCGCGCGTGGGAGCTACGTCTTTGCTGCGGGAGAAGACGTCAGGAAGGGCGCAGTCGTCCTTTCCAAAGGCCACGCCATCAGGGCGCAGGACATCGGCATGATGATTGCACTTGGATTCGCCGAGGTCAAGGTGTGGAAGAAACCGAAGGTGTCAGTCATCGCGACAGGGAATGAGCTCACGACTGCCAGCCGGCCGAAGGAAGGTCAGATACGTGAGAGCCATTCACCTGTGCTCCTCCGCCTTTGCGCTTCATGGGGGTGCACCCCGATCGATGGAGGGATCGTCGGAGACGACCCAGCGCTGCTCACGAAGTCCATCAAGAGGGCCCTGGCGACTTCCGATATGGTGGTGACCCTAGGGGGAACCTCTGCTGGAAGGCGTGATTTTGTCATCGAGTCAGTCCAAGGATTGGGGCCCGTGGTGTTGTTTCATGGGATCAAGCTCGACCGGGGAAGGGTCACCGGGGTTGCAGTGGTCAATGGAACCCCCATCCTGATGCTGCCTGGGCCAATTCAGGCTGCCATGAACGCGTTCTTTGTGCTGGGTTCTGTAATGATTGGGAAGTTATCTGGCAACCAGAAGTTAGGACTGGAACTACACTGCAAGATCGGCCAGGATTGGGACGCAAGGAAGAGATTTGCCGACTTTCGAAAGGTTGTGTACTTCAAGCTCAGATATGGACGGGAGACCATCGCAGAGCCCATCCTGGCTGAGACCGAGTCACTGAAGTTGCTCGCGGATGCCGATGGTTATTTTGTGGTCCCCGAAGATGTTCGTCACATCTCCAAAGGGAGTTCGGTCAAAGTGAACCTCATCCCCGGCTTCTCGTACGCCTAGAATCGCCACCGCCACCATTCGCCCTTTCGTAATCTGCAGGAGTATCCACGTCGAATAGAATCCCCCGATCTTCAATTGCTATCTCCTTGAGGCGGCTCTCATTGCTCCGCACTACAGACTTGGCTCCCACGTCACCTTCCAGTTTCATTATCTGATTGAAAACACTCCTGTGGAAGAGCACTGGATTCCCCCGCTGGCCATGATAGACGGGTACCACGACGGAGGCTCCACTCGACTTGAACTCCTCGACGATGGCGTCGATGGTGCTGGACTTTAGATTTGGTTGATCGCCCAGCCCAATCAATGCTGCTTCCGCCTCCTTGGGGACGGCTGCAAGGCCCGCTTTGATCGACCCGCTCATCCCATCCTCGTAACGTCCATTGACCACGACAGTTTCATCGTGGAACTTCACCCCCCTTCGGACATTATCCGCGTCGGCTCCTAGTACGACCACTGTCTTGTCGACGTTCGATGCTCTGTAGATGTCCAAGACCTTCTGGAGCATCGGGGCCCCTCCGATCGGGAGCGTCTGCTTTGGCCTCCCCATGCGCGCTGACTTCCCCGCCGCCAGCACTACCGCAGCAATCAACTCGATTCACCACTCCCCTCAGGGATAAATAATAAGTGGGGACCCTGCGTCGTAGTCACCATGAAGCAGGTAGAGTTCGCGAAGATGATGGACTCTCTCATCAGCAGGGGAGCTCCGTTCTCAGTCGCCACGGTGGTCAAGACCGAAGGCTCCTCCCTCGGGAAGCCAGGGTTCAAGGTCATCATATCGAGCGCGGGAGAGGTACTCTACGGCACCCTCGGCGGGGTCTGTCCCGAGTCCGCCATCGTCTCCCACGCCAAGATGACTATGAGGTCCGGGTCCCCCAAGATCGTCAAGGTGTTCCTCGAGAGCGTTGAGAACTCAGTGGGGGCGGTCCTGAAGAGCCAGACCGAGGACGAGGTCCACGTCGAGACCAACTGCGGAGGGACCATGGAGATCTACATCGAGCCCTACCTCCCTCAGCAGCGGCTCATTCTGATCGGCCAGGGAGGCAAGGACGACATCGAAAACGCCCTCGTCAGCCTGGGCAAGAACCTCGACTACGACGTGGTGGTGATCGACCATGCCCCGGTCCTGAGCGAGCAGCCGGACCGGCTCATCCAGGATTTGGACTACGACCTCGCATCTTTCCCATTCGCAACCTCAGACTCTGTTGTCGTGCTCACACACGGGGAAAGGGACGTCGAGATCCTCCAGAAGCTCTCCGGGTTCAAACTCAGATACATCGGTATGCTGGCGAGCAGACAGAGGGCGAGAGATGGCCTGGCCAATCTGAGGAAGGCAGGCGTGAAGGAGCAGTTCGTCGCTTCAATCCGGACTCCGATAGGCGCTGACATCGGGGCAGTCACCGCTCCTGAAATCGCCCTCAGCGTGATGACAGAAGTTGTGGCGGCCAAGTACGGCAAGGAAGTGGTCCGCAAAACGCTTGCTGAGAAACCCCGACCAAAAGAAATCGAAAGTTAGAGCTAGGTCTCCAGGGGCGTCCCTTTGACCCATTTCTCGCTTCCCAGACCGAACTTTTCCTTCTTCCACATCGGCAACGTCCTTTTGACTGTGTCAATGGCGAACCTACAGGCCTCGAAAGCCTCCGCTCTGTGCTCGCACGACACTGCGACTGCTACGCTGACCTCCCCCACCTTGAGGTCCCCATATCGATGAACCATGGCCATCTTCACGACAGGCCACTTCTTGCGGACCCCGGCCTCAATTTCTTTCATCCTCTTCTCGGCCATCTCTCTGTAGACTTCGTAGGTTAGCCCCTTGACACTCTTCCCTTCGCTCCTTCTTCTGACGGTCCCGACGAAGATCACCGAGCCACCAGCTGATCTGTCCTCAACAGACGCCAGCACTCGGCCGGGGTCGATAGGATTCTTTGTGATCTTGGTCGTCATCTTCCTCACCCTCCCGCCACTGGAGGCAGCACCCCCACCTCATCCCCCTCAGTCAGCTTCGCCCCTAGACTCGCGACTTCTAGATTGACAGTGAACCTCACCGAACGCTTCATCGAGCTCAGCCGCGGATGGAGCCTGGCGACCTCCGATGCGAGGTCCTCCAAGGTCGCTCCATCACGAAGCGACACGCTTTCATCCTTGGTCCTAGCGATGTCCTTGGCAGCTGCGAAATAAAGAACCTTGATGATCATTCTTGCTACCCCCCAATGGCGTTCATGTTCCTCGGCTTCGCCCACCCGTCCTTGATCCAGGGCATGTAGCCAACCCCGTCGGGCTTCTTCCAGACCGCCTTCAGAATGGCGTCGGCAATCGTCTCGTCGGTCCCTCCGTTCCTCACGAAGTGCCTTAGGTCGTGGTATTCTGTGTCGAATAGGCAGGACAGGAGCTTGCCGTCGGAAGTGAGCCGGAGCCTGTCGCAGTCGTCGCAGAACGGGTCGCTCATGGGGGTGATTAGCCCGAGGTCGCCCTTTCCGTCCTTGAAGCGCCAGACAGATGATGTCTCGCTTGTGCCCCTTCCCTCACGGACGAGCGGATATTTCCGGGAGACGGTATCTATGATCTCTTTGCCGGGGACCACCCTGTCGTAGTTCCACATCCCCAACCCGTCGAGGGGCATGAACTCGATGAATCTTATGGAGATGCTCCGCTCCCTTGCGTACTCCACTAGTTCCAAGAGCTCGTCGTCGTTGTAGCCCCTTATGGCGACCGAGTTGACCTTGACCGGGTCCAAGCCCTCATCCAATGCCTTGTCGATTCCCTTCAGAACCTTTGGGAGGGCGTCCAACCCTGATATCTTCGCGAACCTGTCTTTCCGCAGACTGTGGAGGCTGACCGTGACCCCGCGGAGCCCGGCCTCGTGAAGGGCCCTCGCCTTCTGCTCGAGGTACCATCCGTTCGTCGTCATGTCGACAGTGCGGACACCTTTGATGGAGACTATCTTGGTAACGAGCTCCTCGAGGTTCCTCCTCAGCAGTGGCTCGCCGCCGGTGATCCTGACCTTCTCAATCCCCAAGGACGCGAGCACCCCCACGACCCTCTCAATCTCTTCGAAGCTGAGGATGTCCGCCTGGTTGATCCATGATATCTTGTCCTTCTCCGGCATGCAGAACAGGCAGGCGAAGTTGCACCTGTCGGTCACCGACACCCTGAGCTTCTTGGCGACCCTCCCCTTCCTGTCGCGGAGCACCCTGTCTCCACCGGTTCCCGTTGTAAGCAAAGAGGGGTTGAGTCCGTTTCGTTGAGTAAAAACATATCTGACCGGGGGGCAAAAGTATAACGACCTCAGGATGAGACCTTCAACCCGCCCTTGAAACAGGTCGACATCTCGGGAAAGAAGGTCGTGTACAGGGAGGCGACCGCCTCGGGCAGGATCCGCCTGAAACGGAGCACGGTCCAACTAATCAGGAAGGGGAAGCTGGAAAAGGGGGATGCCATCTCTCTCGCGTCTTCTACGGCGGTCCAGGCGGTCAAGATGACCCCCGCCATCGTCGCACTGGCGCACCCGCTCAAGATCGAGATGACGAACCCCAGGGTCACCCTCGGGCCGGACTGGGTTGAGGTCACGGTGACGACGGCAGCCCACGACAAGACGGGAGTGGAGATGGAGGCTCTGACCGCCGTCTCGGTCGCGCTCCTCAACATCTGGGACGTCGTGAAGTCCTACGAGAAGGATTCGAACGGACAATATCCCACCACCATGATAGAATCGATAAGAGTGACGAGCAAGGTGAAGAGATGAAGCCGCACGAAGCCCACCGCAAAGAGGCTCAGCGGACCCTCACAGTAAGACTTGTGACAGTGAGCACGAGCCGCTACGCCAAGAAGGCGGAGGGAGAGGAGTTCACCGACGAGGCAGGTGACATTGCCGCGGACGAGATTGCGAAGGTAGGCCACAGGCTCTCGAAAAGGACCCTCGTGTCAGACGACAGTGCGATGATTGTCAAGGAGGTAGAGGAGTTTTTGGCTGGGGGCGACGACGTCCTGCTGCTCGCCGGGGGGACAGGGCTCTCCCCCAGAGACATCACAGTTGAAACCGTGAGGCCGTATCTTGAGAAGGAGCTAGATGGATTCGGTGAGCTTGTCAGAAGGTTGGGCTACGAAGAAATCGGGGCTTCCGCTGCCATGACTCGGGCTACGGCAGGGGTAGCAAAGGGCAAACTGATTCTCTGCATGCCAGGCTCACCGGCAGCTGTCAAGACGGCCATGAGGGCATTCTCCGGAGAGCTCGCCCACATGGTTTTCATCGCAAGGGGATGAGCCCAGGCGGCAGGCCGGGGCTTATCATAGATCCAAATCTCCAGCCGGGACCTGAGTGCTCATATGGGTGCACTTTGATTGTGCCATGTGTTTAGCACAGAGACAGTGTAATTCGATTCAGTCCAAGTTGCGTGCCCGCGGGAATCACGGAGAACAAATTTCGGGGAGGTTTTTCTCCAGACGTATCCTAACGGATACTGAATCGCTACAAAAGACGGAGGAACTCTTCTCTGTCGAGACCCGCTTCAGTTATTATGGCCGTTAGGGTCCCACGTTTGATTTCGCCATGCCTTGGGACAGGAACCACGTTTTCGTCTTTGACAAGATAGATGTGGCTTCCTCTTTGCCTGACCACATGATAACCCGCCTTTCCTAGAGCTTTGACGACGTCACGCCACGAGAGGACTGGAAGCTTGTTTGACAGATATCTCGACCAGTTGCTTCTTTGCTTTTGACTTGCCCAGGGTTTCTGCTCTCACTTCAAGATACCCTGCGATTGCCTCCTTCATGTTCCTGATGGCCTCCTCTCTGTCTTCCCCTTGGGTCGCGACAGGTAGCTCCACGCACTTCACTATGTACCCCCCTTCCTCGGCGGCCTCCAATAGGGCTGTGTATCTACTTGTTCTCACGGCGAAACGGAACGAAGGAGTATCGCCTTTAAGACTTTGCTTCCGAAAAGCAATCCTTCAAACTATTTCTGCGAAACTGAAAATCCACTGATCTGGGCGTCGCTGTCGCCGGAGAGCTCGCCCACATGGTCTTCATCGCCAGGGGCTGAATTCAGGCGCCCGGCCAGGGCATCAAACCGAAGGCCATAATCTCCGGCCGGGAGTCGGACCTTAGGTTCAAATCGCTTTGCACCAATGCTCCAAGCGTACCGCTCCGGAATACGTCGAGGCTTGGGCGTCACCTGTTCCGAAGCAATAGGCTCCCTATCGCCAGAGTAAGCGCTCCCAGAGGAAGACTGAATAGGATAATCAGCAGAGTGGGCGAAAGAGCATTGCAAAAGTGCGAGGGACAGATCACATCCATCCCGCTGTAGGGAGGCATGAAAAGCCAAGCACTCAAGAGTGCTCCGAAGATGCACATTGCAGCACCTGCAGCGATGATGACCCAGCCTACTCGCCTATTCTTTCCCAATGAACCTCTCGCGTTCCATGTGGCATGGCATAACTAATCACGGATAGCACTCGTAATATTGGACTTGCAACTGGGTGGTGAACGCCTCAATATCCCAGGTAGTATCACTAGTCTTTTGGAACAGTTGTACGGATACTTGCACATAGGGGTTGCTGCCGTGCATTTCCTGGACTTGGGTCGTAATTGAAATTGAAGTGTAAGTAAGGCCGAAGGAGTCGACACCCATCTCTGAGTCTCCTTTGCCACCAATCGTTATGCTAAACCCTATGGGATTGGGAGTTGTTTTGATGTCGTCCGTTTGAATTGGAGAGCCAACTTCAATGGAGGCTCCTGCCCCATGCAGGCCATTAGTAGCCATCCAACCAGTGAATGTTGTATAGTTAAGGAGCCTTGGTTGCGCTTTGCACCTAAATTCAATTGCGCGGCCGAAGACTCTCTTCCGAGTTGGGCGCACTAAGGTCCGAACCCCTGGTCTCCTTCATCAGGACGAGGCCTCCCACTAGCGCCGTGATTGGGGCCGCTACTATCCAGATGAGCCCTGCGTAGATGTTCCCCGTGATCAATGCCAGCCATGGTGCGATCAGCAGGGTCCCATCCCCTATGTCTCCTGTTCCCAGCCCGTAGGCAATTGCCAAAGACGTGTAACGCACCCTGGTCGGGAACGATTCGACGAGATACGCCCCGAGGGGGCCATACACCATTGCCGAGATGAAGACCTGTGCGAACACCAGAGCTCCCAGTCCATATAGGTTGAGCGGGTTGGAGAACGAGTTCAGCCCGAAGAATATCGGGATGAATGCTAGTCCCAGCAGGTTGCCCACAAGGATCACTTTCTTCCTGCCGACCCGGTCCGACAGCCAGCCGAAGAACACGAAGAACGGAGCCCCGAGTCCCAGGGCGACCACGGTGACGGTGGTCGCGTTGACGAAGCTGATCTTGAGGGTGGTCTGCATGAACACCGACGAGTAGAACTGGGCGGTGTGCCAGATGACCGACGAACCGGAGACTACGAGCAGCGCAATCAGAAGTGTCCGCAGGTTCCCTCTGTTGGAGAGGGCCTCCCTCACTGGCGCCTTGGATGTCTTCCCCTTGGCGAGTAGTTCAGTAAACAGCGGGGTCTCGGTCAACCTGACCCTCAGCCAGACTGCCACAAGCACAAGTACCGCCGAAAACAGGAATGGCACCCTCCACCCCCAGTTTGCGAAGTTCGATTGGCTAAGCGATTCCCGCGCGACCAGGACAACTCCCGAGGAAATCAGGAGCCCCACTGTCCCAGAAGCCTGCACTAGGGAAGTCCATGCTCCCCTCGATTTGGCAGGCGCGTGCTCCGCCAGGTAGACAGTCGCCCCGCCGAATTCCCCGCCGAGGGCGAGCCCCTCGATGATTCTGAGGGATACCAGCAGGACAGGCGCGAGGATGCCAATTGATGCGTAGGTCGGCAGCAGCCCTGTCAGGAACGCTCCGGTCCCCATGATGATGACTGTAAGCAGGAATGCCCGCTTCCTCCCTACCTTGTCCCCGATCCTCCCGAAGACGGCTCCTCCTAGTGGCCGCACTGCCGCTCCTGCTACGAAAGCCGCAAGAGCGAGCAACAGGGAGTCCGATGGGTTCTGCGAAGGGAAGAACAGCCCCGACAGGACGACGACCAGGGAACCATAGACGAAGAGGTCGTACCACTCGATCACGCTCCCGATGACAGAAGCGGCCGCGATGAATCGCAGCGAGGGCAAGCGTTACGTTCTGGGAAATATTGCTTTTAAATTGGAGGCAACTGATATCCGTTGCATGGCACCCGGTTCGCTGACGGACGCCCAGTTTCGAGTCCTGGAGTGCCGAGGAAAAGGGATGACCCAACTGGAGACGGCCAAGGAATTAGGAACCAGTCGGGCCAACGTCTCAATGATCGAACTGAGGGCTCACAGGAAGATTAGTCAGGCCAGAGAGACCCTAGAGGCGTACAAATCGACCCTGACCAACCATGTAATCAGGATCCCCAAAGGAACCAGGTTCTACGAGATTCCATCTCTTGTTCTTGGGGAAGGCGATAGGTGGGGCATACACCTCCAGAGCAACATCGTGGAGATAATCAGGATGGTGAAAGACCTGAGGCCGTCATGCTTAGGGAATGGAAGGACCATTCGAACTATCTCGTTCGTATTCAACAAGATGGGGAAGCTCAGCGTCACTGCTTGAGCTTGGTCATCGTGGTTCAGTAGATTGGAACTCTAGGGTCGATCTCTTTCGACCACGCGTCAATCCCACCCTTCAGGTTGCGGGCCTTCGTGAACCCCTTTGATGAAAGGAACTCGACCGCCCTCGCGCTCCTCACTCCGGTGTGACAGTAGACGACTATTTCCGCTCCCTTGTCCAGCTCGTCCGCCCGCCCTGGGAGATCTCCCAGCGGAATCAGCTTCGACCCTTCTATTTTGCACAGGACGTTTTCGTAGGGTTCCCTGACGTCAAGGACCACTACTTCCCGCCGACCATCGATCATCCGCTTGAGCTCTCTCACGGTCACTTCGTCGGCGGCAACAGGCTCTCTCTTAGCCCCGCAGAACTCCTCGTAGTCTATCAACTTGGTCACGCTCGGATTGGGGCGGCACACTGGGCACTCGGGGTTCTTCTTGAAATGCAACTCATCGAAGGTCATGTCTGTGGCACTGAACAGAAGGAGCCTGCCAAGGAGCGGCTCGCCCAGCCGGAGGATCAGTTTCATCGCCTCGACTGCCTGTATGCTCCCCATCACTCCAGGTAGCACCCCCAGCACCCCAGCAACGGAGCAGTCTTGGACCATGTCTGGCGGCGGCGGTTCGGGGAATAGGCACCTGTAGCATGGCCCCTTCGCGGCGCTGAAGACAGACGCCTGCCCGTCGAACCTGAAGATGCTCGCGTACACGTCCGGCATCCCCAGAAGTACGCAGGCGTCGTTAATGAGGTAACGAGCCGGGAAGTTGTCGGTGCAATCCAACACAACGTCGTATCCTCGTAGGGTGTCCATGGCATTGGCAGACGACAGCTTCGCCTTGTGGGCGTCCACTGAGATGAGGGGGTTGACCTCGTGGAGCTTCCTTCCGGCGACATTCGCCTTGGGCTCTCCGACGTCGGACTCCGTGTAGATTGTCTGTCGGTGGAGGTTGCTCTTCTCGACGACATCATCGTCGACGATTCCGATCCGCCCTACCCCGGCTGCCGCGAGGTAGACCATAGCTGGGATTCCAAGCCCTCCCGCCCCAACGACCAAGGCGCTCGAGTCCTTGAGCCTCAGCTGGCCTTTCGGTCCGAGTTCTGGGAGAACCAGCTGCCTGCTGTACCTCTCGACCTCTACCTGTGAAAAGCCGAGGAAACCTTGTTCTGTCAACGGGGCCTGCTTCAACTTCCCGCGTCCGGTTTGATAAAAGACTTCGGAAGGGTAGAGGGAGAAAACGCTCTCCATATATAACAGGAAAAGGAATCTTTGGTGATTGATTCGGGTGCTGCTCAACGCCCAACTCAAGGACTACACAAGGGGCGCGAGGGAGGTCGATGTCAGTTCCGCTGATAACCTCGGCACAATGGTGAGAAAGCTGGATAGTTCGTTTCCTGGTATTGGCGGAAGGATAGTAGACGACCAAGGGAAGATCCGAGCACACGTCAACATCTTCGTTAACTCGGAGAACTCGCGGTACTTGCAAATGGAAAAGACGAGGCTCAGGGATGGAGACGTGGTGCACATCCTCCCAGCTGTCTCGGGTGGATAAAATGGCGAAGTCTAGCGGGAACAAGGGGAAGGTCTGCCTTATGGTGGGAACACGCAAGGGTGCGTTCGTCTTCACGTCAGGCCCAGATCGGAAGAACTGGAAGGTGACCGGTCCTCATCTGAAGGGGAACGAGATCTACCACATGGCCTACGACGGCCGGAGCGGCGCCATGCTTGCATCAATCGTCAGCGGGCACTGGGGGCCAACGGTAGCGCGCAGCGAGGACATGGGCAAGCAGTGGAAGGAGTCGAGCACCCCGCCAAGGTTTCCAAAGGGGAGCGGCCTTTCAGTCGCCAGGCTCTGGCAGATCAAACCAGGTCCGGAGGAAGAGCCGGACGTCGTCTACGCGGGGGTCGAGCCTGCATGCCTGTTCATGTCGAAGGACGGGGGGAGGAAGTGGAAAGTGAACGAAGCCCTCATGAACCACAAGACGAGGAAAAAGTGGCAGGCTGGCGGAGGGGGGCTCTGCCTCCACACCATCCTGGTGAACGGAAAGAGACCAGGGAGGTTGCACGTTGCCATCTCAGCCGTTGGGACGCTCCGCACGGACGATGGAGGTCAAAGCTGGAGGTTCCAGAACAAGAATGTCATGACCGGTTTCCAGCCTGACAAGTACCCGGAGTACGGCACGTGCGTCCACAAGCTCGCAATCAACCCTTCTACCCCTGACGTGATCTATCACCAGAATCACACTGGAGTGTACAGGAGTGACGACGCGGGGGAGAGCTGGGTGGACATTCGGAACAACCTTCCATCAAAGTTCGGATTCCCGGTTGCAGTCGACGCCAACGACCCCAAGCGAGCCTATCTTGCCCCGCTTGAAGGGGACTTTTCACGCATACCCCCCGATGGGCATTTTGCGGTGTGGGGGACTGACAACAGAGGGAAGGAGTGGTTCAGGCTTGACGAAGGCCTACCGAAGCAATCTTACTACACGGTCCTCAGAGACGGGATGGTCTCTGACATGGAGGACCCTTGCGGACTCTATTTTGGCACGACTACCGGCCATCTCTACGCAAGCCGGGACCAGGGAAACCAATGGGAAAGCATCGCCGATGGCCTTCCTCCAATACTGTCGGTCAACGTCTCGAGCACCTAGGCCCCACGGATAAATAACGACGGCTGGTCCTAGTTATCATGCCAACTGAAGATAGACAGATCGCGACCATAAAGGACCACGTCAAGAAGAGGCGCGAAGCAAACGACGAAGAGTTCCTCTTCGGGGCCGAAAGGGTGGACCTCAAGCGGGTCGACCATCTCAAGCTCGAGGCCCGCAAGCGGGGGTTCACGTTCTACGTCGACGAACCAGTAGAAAGAGGAGGCACAGACACAGGTCCCAATCCGCTCGCCTACTTTATCGCCGGGGCCGCGTCCTGCCTGATCAACCAGTTCTTGACTGACGCCATCTTCCGAGATGTCGACATGAAGGGGGTCGAAATGACGGCCCGTGGGCACTTCAACAGGAAAATGGGGGGCTCCTTCAGTGACATCGTCTACGACCTCAAGCTGACGAGCACGGCATCGAAGGAGTCAATCCTTTCGCTGGCGAAGGAGGCGGAAGAAATGTGCTACGCCCATCAGACCTTGAGGAAGGCGGGGGTCAAAATGACGACGAACATCTTCCTTAACGGGACACAGATTAGCTAGGACCTAGGAACGCAGGACCCGTTCTGTCCTCGATTCGGCAACAATCCTGCCCCGTTTGATGACCGCGAGCCTGTCTGGCTGCAGCCTGATTGCTTCGTGGACGCTCGGGGCGTCCAGGAGGACGAGGTCTGCATTGTCACCTTCCCGGATCCCGTATCCCTCTAGCCGCATCCCCTTCGCGGGGTTGTCGGTGACCAAGTCGAAGGCCCATTCGATCTCTGTTGGCGAGCCCAAATGGGCCGCATGGCACGCGACAAATGCCAATTCCAGCATGTCCCCCCTTCCGAAGGGGTAGTACGGGTCGTCGATGTCATCCTGCCCGACGGCGACGTTGACTCCCGAACCTAGGAACTCCTTCACCCTCGTGACCCCTCTCCTCACGGGGTGCTTGTCTGACCTCCCGTACATGAAGAGGCTCACATGTGAGTTCTCGACGATGGTGGCACCTGCCTCCTTCGCCAGCCCGTAGATCCTTTTCGCGTATTCTTCGTCGGGCGAGTCGAGCCCCCCTCTGCAGTGCGATGCCGCGACCCGGCCCTTGAACCCCTCCCTGATCGTCTTCGAGAGCAGGTATTCGATGTTCCTGGAGTTCGGGTCTGAGTTGTCGTCTATGAGGGTATGGATGTCCCTGTCGTACTTCTTCCCCAACTCAAAGACGATGTCCGTGTGCTTCTTCGAGGCATCCGCACTCTCTTCGTACCATGGAATCCCTCCTACAACATCAGCGCCCAGTTCCATGCTCTTCTCGAGCAGCTCCTGGGTCCCTTCGTCCCGGATTACACCCTCTTGGGGGAATGCTACCACCTGCACATCGATCAAATCTCTGAACTTCCCCTTCACCTTGAGGAGTCCCTTGACAGCCATCAACCCCCCAATCGAGTCAACGTCCGCGAAGGCTCTGACCGCCGTGGTCCCAGCAAACACAGAGGATTCCAGTGCCTTGGACGCCCTGGCGACGATGTCATCCTCAGTGAACCTCCGCTTGATGTTCGTTGCCGACGGGATCGCCTGCGGAGAACCATCCTCCGATCCCTTCCAGACCTCTGCCCAGGAGCTGGTCAGACACTTGTCCAGGTGACAGTGGATGTTAGCGAACCCTGATGTGAGGAGCCTCCCATCCGCCGCGATCTCCTTGTCCGCACTTCCACGGATATGCTCCTTGACCTCTTCAACCCTGCCACCATCAATGCCAACGTCCCGCAACCCATCGACACCTCTGAGTCTGGCCCCTCTTGCCACTAGATCCATTGTCGTCACCCCTGGGGTGGGCCGTTCTTGGACCATCCCGATTGAACCCTCATCCTCTCCCTGTTCTCCCTGCGTCTGATCAGCAAGTACACAACAAGGACCGCTGCCGCGGCGACAATCACGATAATTGCGATGCCGAAAACCCGGATCCTTGGCCTGTTCGCGTCGAATACAGTGATCTGGTGATAGTTGGAGGCGTAAAGCTCCTCCGTCTTCGTGTCGACGGCTAATCCCGCCACCTGGTACTGTGCCTGGAAGTGGTCGGCCACCGCGCCGCTTGAGACGTCGAGTTCCGTGATCGAGCCTCCTAGGGACGAGGCGACGTACACCCGACCTGTCTCGTTGTCCACGACGATGGAGTTCGTAGAATTCTCTGCCGAGGGGGCGACCTGGATGCTCTTCTCAAAGGTGTCTGTGGCGGCATTTACCAAGTACACGTAGTTAGTTCCCGTCGCCGCGTACAGTGACTGAGTCCCCACGTCGAGTGCGAATTGTAGCGCGCAACAGCCAGGGAGGCCGATGTTTCCTATGGACACCAGGTTGGACGCGTTCAAAACCGATATCTCACTGTTGGGGTATTGACCTACGAAGAGCCTGCCGTTGGAGGGGTCTATCTGGACCCCGTCCAGGGGGTTCGAGAAGCTCGAGTTCCCCAGGATCGACCCTGTGTGTGGATCCAGCGAAAGGAGGCTGTGACCCGAAGTCACGAACAGGTCCGAAGAGACAGAGCTGTCAAATGCCATCGAGAGAATGGGGTGCCCCAGCACGAGGTCGTGAACGAACGACTGGTTGCCCTCATCAAAGACGGCGATCGAATTGTTACCTGCCACGTAGACATCCCCACTCGACTGGTCCAGCACCATTGCTCCGGGGTTCACGTCCAGCGGAAGGATCTTGACCACGTCGTGGCTCGTCGCATTGATTATTCCGAACGAAAAGCCCGTGGGCGGATACAAGCCGGATGTGGCGTCGAAGTATATCAGCCCCCTCGAAGAGTCTGCGACCACGGACAGGGGCCAGGAGCGTCCCGGTGCAATGGTAAGCGGGTAGGTCGCCGAGTACGACGCCTGGGAAAGGAGCAAACCCACGATAAGCAGCGACAGCAACTTGTAGTTCACACTATTCACCTGCTCCTCGTCTAGGCGCGTCAAAAGTCCTTTCCATTTAGCGATGCACCAGGCCTAAGCGATTATCTTTAACAAGCCTTCGGGGGAATTGAGTTCTCACCTTGGCCTCTAATGAGGCGGATCGGAGCAACCCGAGGACCCTTTCGGGCATTGATGTGGGCAGGGTGTATTCCGGCGAGGCGTCGTCCAGGCTCGAGGAGGAGCCGGGGAAGTATCCCTACACTCGGGGGATCTACCCTGAGATGTACAGGAAGAGGCTTTGGACCATGAGGGAATACTCCGGTTTCGGGACGTCAGCGGACACCAACAAGAGACTGAAGTTCATGCTGAACCAGGGGCAGACCGGGCTGAGCCTGGCCTTCGACCTTCCGACTCAGCTTGGACTAGACTCCGACAACTCTCGCGCCATGGGGGAGATCGGGAGGGTGGGGGTCGCCGTGAGCATAATCGATGACGTGCAGGAGATCTTCCGCGGGATCGACCTCGGCAAAGTGAGCACTTCCATGACGATCAATTCCACGGCTCCCATCCTCTTTTCCATGTACGCAGCCGTGGCAGAAAAAACTGGGGTTCCCAGGAGCGAAGTCAGGGGGACGGTGCAGAACGACGTGCTCAAGGAATTCATAGCCAGGAATACCTACATCTTTCCTCCCGAGCCCTCCCTCTCGCTGGCCATAGACCTGGTCGAATACTCGGTCAAGAATTACCCGAAGTGGCACCCCATCAGCATAAGCGGGTACCACATCAGGGAGGCTGGCTCGACAGCCGTCCAGGAGCTCGCCTACACCTTCTCCGACGCCATAACATACACCAACGCCGCCCTCCAGAGGGGCCTCAGTCTGGAACAATTCGCACCCCACTTCTCATTCTTCTTCGCATGCAACAACGACTTCATGGAAGAGGTGGCGAAGTTCAGGGCCGCCCGGAGGATCTGGGCGCGTATCATGAAGGAAAAGTTCGGCGCAAAGGACGACGAGTCGGCGAAGCTGAAGTTCCACACCCAAACGGCCGGGGAGACCTTGACCGCCCAGGACCCCGAGAACAACGCAGTCAGGGTGACCATCCAGGCCCTAGCCGCCGTCCTGGGTGGCACTCAGTCCCTGCACACCAATTCGATGGACGAAGCGCTTTCGCTCCCGTCAGAGGAGTCGGCTAAGCTTGCGCTGAGGACGCAACAAGTCATAGCCAGCGAGTCCGGTGTGACGCTGACTGCCGACCCTCTTGGAGGCTCGTACTATCTCGAGTACCTGACGGACACCCTCGAACGTCTCGCCTTCGAGGAGATCGAGCGGGTCGAGAAGATGGGCGGGATGCTGAAGGCGATTGAGAGCGGCTATGTCAAGAAGGAGATTCTCAACTCTGCCTACGAAAAGCAGATGGCCGTAGAGACCAAACGAAGGATCATCGTCGGGGTCAACGCCTACAAGCCAAATGCCCCGTCGAAGAGGAAGGTCCAGGTCCTCCCGGAGAGAATCCAGGTCGAAAGGGCCAGGAGGGTCAAAGCGCTCAAGAAGAAAAGAAATCAGAGCAAAGTGGCCGAGAAGCTCGAGCTTCTGAGGAGCGCCGCCCAGCGTCGCGAAAACATGCTCCCCTCGATCTCGGCAGCGGTCAAGGCCGGTTGCACCGTCGGAGAGATCAGCGACACGCTAAGAGAAATACACGGGGCCTACAAGGCGAGGCAGGCGTTCTAGCCATGGGAATGAAGTTCGACCACGTCGGTGTCGCCGTCAAGAGCGTTGACCAGATGCTGGCGATCTACAATCAGATTGGGACCTTCGAGATAAGGCAAACCGAGGTCGCGGGCCAGAAGGCGAAGATTGCCCTGCTGAAGGCGGGGGACACCAGCGTCGAGTTCCTCGAGCCAACCAGTGAGGACAGCAGCCTTGCCAAGTTCATCCGCGAGCGGGGGGAAGGCCTCCACCACATCGCCTTCGAAGTCGACGACATCGAAAAGACCACGGAGGAACTGAAGGCGAAGGGATTCAGGTTCATCTACGAAAAGGCCGCCGACGGCAAGTTCGGGAGCAAGGTGAATTTCATGCACCCGAAATCCACGGGCGGGGTCCTGGTAGAGCTGACTCAGCTGACCGGGGAATAGCCTAGAGTACTCCGGCTCCTCTGAACGCTTCGATGAGTTTCTCTCTTGTCTGCGAGGGGTCTATCACTTCGTCGACGTACCCCTGGCTCACCCCGATGGTCGGGTCCATCTGCTTGATGAAGGCCGCAGACGCCTTGTCCTGCTCGACCTTTCTCTCGTCCTCCTTCATTGCGTCTAGCTTCCTCCTAAGAAATATCTCCGAATACGCCGGTAGGCTCAGGACCGAGATCCGGGCCGTCGCGTAGGCGTAGACCTTCTTCGACCCAAGCGCCTTGCTCGCGAAACCCACGAACGCACCGCCATAGGCCTCGCCTGTGATCACCGTCACCTTGGGGCATCCGCTCGAAGCGTACTCTTTGATCGCCTCCCCGCTCGCCCTGATGAGCCCGGCCTTCTCCTGCTCGGGGCCAGGATACACTCCGGGACTGTCGAGGAAAGTGACCATTGGGATCCTGAGCGTGTTGCACATGGAGGCGAGCCGAGTGATCTTACGGCACGCATCAACATCAAGGAAGCCTCTCATGACCTCATGGTTGGAGGCGACGACTCCGAACGTCTTCCCTTCCAATAGCGCCAGCCCGGTGACCACGCTAGGTGCGTATTGGCCCCTGAATTCCAGGAAGGACCCGGGGTCGAAGGCATCTTCAATGGGTTTCAGGGTGCGGGGCTGGTCGGGCATCGGCGAACGGTTCGCCCCTCCCTTCCCTCCGTAGTACGAAAGCAAACGCACGACCACTTGCAGGCACTCCTTCTCGTCCTCGACGATGTGGGAAGCCGTCCCGTTCCCTTGGTGCACCTGCCACCCTCCCAGCTCCTCGGTCCCAATCTCCTCTTGGGTCTCGGCTTTGGCGACGCCCGGCCCCCAGACGAAGAGGCTGCTTTTCCCTTTGATCATGACGATGGCGTCTCCCATGTACGCCGAATAGGCGGCCGCGCCGCTCACCGTCCCCATGATGGCGCTGACGACCGGTACTACTTCCCTCGCCTTGATCAGCTGGCCGACCAGGGCGCTCGCCTCCTCGAGGGAGTGGCCCCCCTCCTGGACCCTCACCCCTCCAGAATCGTAGAAGCCAATGATGGGGAGCTTCTCAGCAGCCGCCACGGACACGAGGCGCTCAAGCCTCTTGGTGTGGCTCAACCCCATGGAGCCCCCCTTGTAGGTAGGCTCTTGGGCGAAGACAGCCGTCTCCACCCCCCCTATCCTTGCAATGCCCGCGAGCAGTCCGTCGTCTCGGGCGATTGTCTCCGCCGAAAGGGGCGCCGTTAGGACCATTTGCGAACCATCGACGTCTGTCAGCTTCCCATCGTCCACCAGGCTGAGTAGCCAGCCCACCGAAGGGGTTTCCATGCCGAGCGTCTGTCTCCCTCCCCTTATTCTACGAAGGCGACGGTCCTTGCGAAGGCTGCTTCCCCGCCCTTGAAGAGCCACGGGAAGCACCCAATGGTGGTCCTGAACGCCTTCTTTCCGCCGAGTACCTCTTCGATCTGGCCCCCAATATTCTCGATGTGGATGCAATCCCGGGGGAACAGGACGTTGTGGGTCACCTGATAGTCGGAATCAGGGAAGAGGGTGTCGATGTTCTCCTTGCCGAACTTCTTCTCTGCGGCGGCCCTCACCTTGGTGCTGACCCTCGGGAGGAACCTTCCGATTGGTAGGTTCATGGGGTGATCCGTGGAAACCGCGTCCACGCCCCAGACGTGAATCTTCTTCTCAAGGAGGTAGTCGCAGAAGGCCTTCGTCGGCCCTGGGTGCATGTGGATGTACCTCTCCTCGTCGGCCGTCCCGTTCGGCTTGGGAGGCTGATACCAGGCATACTTGCTCCAGCCCGTGTAGAGTATCAGGATGTCCCCGTCCTTCACTCCTCCGGCTGCCTTTGCGTTCCTCTCCACGATTTCCTTAGTATAGATTCCGAGGTCTCCCACTTCGCTGACGTCGACGATAATGCCCGGCCCGTAGAGCCAGGTCAGAGGGATCTGGTCGATGGTCTTGCCGTTCGTCACGAAGTGGAGGGGAGCGTCCAGGTGGGTGCCCATGTGGTTCGACGTCATGATGTACTGGGCGTTGACTCCCTGCTCTGCTTTTCTCTTGATGAACTTCACCTCGAATGGCGGGTACAGTGGCCAGAACGGCGTCTCTTGGTTAAGGGGTTGCGACAGGTCGTACAGTTTCATGGTTCCAGCGAGCCCTCTAGGGTATAAAAAACATCAGCAATGCCAGAGCCCGCCATCACTGGCGGGTCCTACACTTCTACTTCCTTGGGCGGCACGACCTTCTCCGCCGTCTTGAGTAGGTCCGGCGGGGCCGGCCTGATTGGTAGCCTGTCCCTCAGCATAGGCTTCACGAACCTGTCCCAGTCCTCCTTGGTCGTGAAGAATATCCTGGAGCCTCCCAGCTCATGCTGCATCTGAGGGTACGGCTTCTGATACTGGGCGTACTTGATCCCCCAGTACCTGAAACCGGTGTAGCTCTCATACGTGGCCCACCATTCCTTCGAATTCATGAGGTCGAAGGCGTATTCGGCCTTCGCCGCGTACATCGTCGCCCCGATCCCGGCCCTTCGCTTGAAGGTCAGGGTGTGGAGGCTGATGGCGACGTCGTTGTCCCAGAGCCGGTAGTTCCCGATGGCTGCGAGCTCTCCGTTGATGATCCCGAGCAGAGCCACGTGGTCCTTCATCCTCGACCTGTACCACCCGAGGAACTCGGCGTATACCCTCGAGGAGACGAGGTCGAAGAAGTCCGTGTCGTGGTTGAAGAGCTTCATCGCCGTCTGCATCACGACTGGGGCCTCTTCCTTTTTCGCCCTACGAATCACCATCTTCTCCCCTGTCGGGAGGTTGACGTAACCGGGCGGGTACTCGATTTTCAGGAGCGGAGATTCGAAGCCGCGAAGTATGGGTTCGATGTCTTCGACGTTTATTTTCACTTCGTTGAGTGTTACCTTCTCAGGCGGAGACCATTCAGATGACATGGTTCTTCGAACAAGGGAGTTTCGCTATAAGCGTGTCGCACTCCCCATCGGTCTGGCCTGACGGTGAGCACTTCAACTTAGCAGGGAAAGCCTTCCCGAGTTTGTCTCCTCGTCCCTTTCTATCTTCCGTCTGAGCCTGGTCAGGTTGTCGATCTGCTGGCTGATGTTGTCCCGGCAGACGAATATCGCCTCTCGGACAAGCCATTCATCCTCGAGCCCTTCGGCGACTTCCCCGAGCCTTACCACCGCCCCTCCAAGAGAGGCAGCGGCTATGTTCAGTTCTCTCGACATCCTCTTGACCCTCCGTTCCAGGCCATCGGGGTCGGTCTCAAAGAACCGCGCCTCAATTGCCTTGGCCCCCATCTCCTTGGACTGTCTCCGTCGAATGATGTGCCTCACTTCCCTCATCGAAAGCCCGCGGTCGCCTATCTCGTCAGCCAACTTCTCGGCGTAGTCGTCGTCCAGGAGGGTCAACTCCTGGGCCACGCTAGGAGGTATGCGGCGCCGCATAATCTGGTCCTGGACCCGTTGCGGCAGCGAAAGTAGCCCTATCCTCCTGCTGACGTATTCCTGGCTCTTGCCTATTCGCCGGGCGAGCTCCGTCTCTCCACCGTAGCCGAACTCCTCGACGTAATTCCTGAACGCCCTGGCCTCCTCTATGGGGTTCAGAGTCTCGCGCTGGATGTTCTCAAGCAGGGAGACTTCAAAGGCCTCCCTGTCGTCGAGCTCGACCACATGGACGGGCACCCTGCGCCAACCCAGCTTCTTGCATGCTTCGTATCTCCTCATCCCGGCGACGACTTCGAAGCCGTCCGCGGCCGGCCGTACTATGATCGGCTCGAGCAGGCCCTTGTCCTGTATCGACATCATGAGCCCCGATATGGGACCTGTTTCTGACCTGAGTGCTTTCTTTGATGGCTTGATCATCCGAAGCTCAATGGACTCCAGGAAACCGGCGAGAGGGTTCGCTTTCATGGGACGTATACATTCAGCGAGTCGCTATATCTCATGTCCCTAATCGCTTTGGGAATTCGCACTTCTTGGCCGACGAAGCCTTAAGTCGCCCCAGGGGGTGGTTTCACCATGCTTCTCCAGGGGAAGTTCAGGATACCCAGCAACATCGACAAGGTTTGGGACTATGTCTCCGACCCCGCCAAGGTGATTGAATGCGTCCCCGGGGTCCAGCAGTACACCATCGGTGAGAACAAGCGGATCACGGCTGCGGTCAAGGTCTCCATCGGATTCATCCGGGGCACCTTCCAGACCACCACCAAGGTGGTCAAGGAAGACAAGAACAGCCATACAGCGGCGCTGGAGCTCTCAGGTTCCGGGGCAGGGAGCGGCTTCAGTGCGGCGGTCAACATCAGCCTAGCCCAGGCAGAAGCGGAGACAGATTTGACCTGGGACTCGAACATAAACATCAACGGCCCACTGGGGAGTCTGGCGAAGCCACTCGTCGAGGGCAATATCAAGAAGATAGTGAACCAGCTCTTCGATTGCGTAAAGGCAAAACTCAGCTGATTGGGCTTACCTAACCACTAAGCAATCTCCCTTAAATATGCTCTAGAGCATTTTGCATCGATGAAAGGAACGAAAAGAAACGGTATCCAAGCACTCGTAGGTGCACTCATCATCATCGTCATCATCCTAGCTGCCGTCGCAGGCTACGCTTTCGCATATCCGCCATCTTCGGCAACGACTAGTACAGTCACTTCCACCGCTGTCGCGGGGACGTCGACTGTTACGACAACGGAAACAGCGACGGGGACCGGTGTGGCGAGCGCCATTGGGGGGCTAAAGATCGGAATAATCCTGCCACTCACACCCGCAGACAACTCCTGGAACTACAACGCGTTTGACGCCATAAACAAGCTGAAGGCCGAGTTCGGATTCACGCTAAGCGTTTCAGAGAACCAAGCATCTGGTACTGACGCTGACGTGCCAGCCCAGCAATGGGCGTCCTCGGGCTACAACATCGTCATCTTCCAGGGTGGCCAGTATCAAGCAGAAGCCAACACATTCGCTGCTCAGCATCCAAACATAATGTCAGTCTGCGTCGATTGCACAGTCGCCAACTACTCGAACGTCTACAGGATTTGGCTGGACCTTAGCGGCGGAGGATTCGTCCTCGGCGCCATGGCAGGCATGGTCAGCCAGACTCACAAGTTCGGGCTCGTAGGCGGCGGAGACATTCCATCGATCTGGGAAGGCCACGAAGGGTTCATCGCTGGTCTCACATACACGTTCCCAGCCTGCGCTGGCACGTGCTTCACCAACACATTCGAGGCGTTCGCTTGGGCTGACGTATCAGGAGCCCAAGCTACGGCGACCAACGACTACACGTCTGGTGCCGACATCGTCTTCTCCTCTGGGGACGGCGTCGACGTGGGTGTCCTGGGCGCAGCTCTGGCCCAACCCTCTACGCCACAAGTTTGGGCGTCCAACGTGTACACAAACCTCACAGCTATCCTTCCAGCGGACAACAAGATCCTGCTGGGCTCGATAGTCGTGGACTACTACACGCCACTCTTCAAGGCGATGGAGCAATACGTCAACAACAACTGGCACTGGGGCTACACCAAGGTCGACATGGCCTCGGGCCTGATCACGGTGCAGCCAGGGCCTAACCTCCCAGCTAACGTGAAGGCTGCAGGCCTTCTATTGCAGAGCGAGATCGTGGAAGGACAAATCCAAATAACATTCGCTTCAACATCAGGCGGATCTCCAAACTGCTTCCTCAATCCAACTGCCTCCACTTGCGCAGACAGTACTCTAACGGTGCCAGCCGGCGGCGGAGCGCCGACCGGAAACATGGCAGCCCAGTTCAACTATCTACCACCAGCTTCGAGTCTACCATAAAGGGTGCGAACGGACACGCAGGGCCTTCGATGGCTACGGGCGACGGCGTATAACGTCCTTGCCGTCGGGCTCGGCCTAATCGCCGGGCTCGCGGTGGTCGTGTACGCCGGCGGCAACATCGGAGTCGCCCTGTCCTCCCTTTTTCTCGATCCAATCACGAGCTCGAGCGGGATTCAACAGGTCTTCGTTCTCTTTGTGATGTTCTACACCATGGCCCTGGGAGTAGGCCTTGCGCTGAAGGCGGGCCTTTGGAACATAGGCGCACAGGGCCAGTTCCTGGCCGGTATGGTGATGGTGTTCGTCGTTTACCTTTACCTCGGGTTCATGCCGTGGCCTCTCCTCTACGTTGCCATGATCTTGGGTGCCGCGCTCGGTGGACTCCTCTGGATCGCGGTCCCGACACTGCTCAGAGTGAAATTCGGGGCGAATGAGATAGTCGTCACCATCCTTCTGAACGTGGTGGCGATCAATTTCGGCTTTTACATGCTCAGCGGACCCATCAAGAGTCCCGGAACTGCCCTCGGCTTCCCCATCACTACGGAGCTGCCGGCCAGGTTCCAGATCCCGAACATCATTTCAAGCATTCCAATCACCTATGCTGTTCCGGCAACGATCGCCATTGGGATCATCCTCTATTTCTTGGTCGAGCGCACGCCCTTCAGGATCAAGGCAAATACCGTCGGGGAGAGCTCTGAGACCGCCAGATATGCGGGGATAAGCATCCCCCGCGTCATGACAATCACCATGCTCACCGCGGGAGCGCTCGCTGGGCTCGCCGGCGCCACCTACATGATGGGCTACCGATACGAACTCGACATCGGCTCGTTCTCTACCAACTATGGATTGCTCGCCATCATCGTCGCGCTAGTGGGCAGGAAGCACATGCTGGGGATAGGAGTCGCCGCGTTCTTCTTCGCCTACATAACCTTCGGCGCCCAGTCAATGGCGGTCGCGACCAATGTAAACTCCGTCGTGGTGTTCGCCATGGAAGGCGTCATGATGGTCGGGATTCTCTTGGGCAACTACCTGAGTGAGAGGAAGAAGATAGCTTGACAGTCAACTACTCCGACGTAGCGATTGCCGTGATCTCGACCACCCTCACACTCTCACCCTTCTACCTGTTCGCAGGGATGGGAGAGATCGTATCAGAGAAATCAGGTGTGGCGAACATGGGGTTGGAGGGAATCATGTTGATGTCTCTGGTGACAACCTTCATCGTCGACGCCGTGACGGGGAACCCTTGGATCGCGCTTCTCGCCGCCATTGGGATTGCAGGTGTGTTCGGCGTGGTCTTTGGGTTCTTCGCGCTCCGGGTGCGCCTGGACCAGATAGCCCTGGGGCTCGCCGTCTATCTATTTGGTCTGGGGTTCTCTTTGATACTCTATGATGTCGCTTTTTCCAGCGGGTCCGCGCCGAACTACGTCAGCCTGCCGCCAATCTTCTCAGGCTGGGGGACCGTCCCCGTCATCGGGATAATCCTGCTCAAGCAGAACATTCTGGTCTATCTTTCCATTGTTCTCGTCGTCCTGACCGCCCTGTTCCTAAATCGGACTTCGCTGGGACTCAGGGTGCGAGCCGTCGGGGAGAATCCCAAGGCGGCGGACAATATGGGGGTGAGCGTCAACAAGGTCAGGTTCCTGGCGATAATGTTCGGAGCCGTAATGTTCGGCGTCGCGGGCTCGTACTTCGCAGGCAACTTCGTCCCCGGGTTCGAGACAAACATAATCGCGGGAAGAGGCTTCATCGTGCTGGCCATGATATATTTCGCAAACTGGAAACCCTATCGGGTCCTATTCGCCGCCCTGTCCTTCAACATAGTATACGCTCTCCAGAACGAATACATCTCGATATCCGGCTCCAGCGTCGCATCGGTCTCCACACTCTACAACATGCTCCCCTACATCTTCCTCCTAGTCCTGATCCCCGTCTTTGGGAGGAAAGCGAGGGCGCCAAAGTTCCTGTTGAAGCCGTACCGGAAGGGGTAGCCGACTCTACGCCTTCGCGCCCGACGTAGTCATCAGGGTAGCAAGTTCGCGGATGTCTGCTCCCTTGGCATCGACGATCTTGGCGATCCTCCCTTGATTCATCACCGCTATCCTATCGCTCATGTCCAGGATCTCGTCCAAGTCGGCTGAAATCATGAGTATTGCCCTTCCTTGCTCCTTCTGTCTCATGATGACGTTCCTGATGTACTCGGCCGATCCGACGTCGAGCCCCTTCGTGGGGTTGTTCGCAACTATGACCTTGGGGCCCCAGAACAGCTCCCTCGCCAGCAGGAACTTTTGCTTGTTGCCTCCGCTCAATGTCCTCAGAGGGGCATCTTCCGACGGTGCCATTACGTTGTACTCCTTCAGCAGCTCCTTCGTCTTGTCCCTCAGCATCTTGTCGTCGAGCAGGAATCCTTTCTTGAAACTGTCCGCTATGAAAGGCGCCAACACTAGGTTCTCCTTCAAAGAGAAGTCGAAGATGAACCCCGTCTTGTGCTCCTCGCAGACGTGCGCGACTCCTGCCCTTCGGACCTCGTCGGGGCGGTGGCGCGTAATGTCCTGGCCGTCCAGGTAGACCTTCCCAGACTTGGGTTGTCTCATCCCGGTAACGACTTCGTCGAGTTCCCGCTGCCCGTTGCCGGACACGCCCGCCACGCCGAGTATCTCCCCGGCCTTCAGCTCAAAGGAGACGTCTCTCAGGGCTGGGGTCCCGAGGTCGTTGTCGACGGACACCCCGTCGACCTTGAGGACCGTCTTCCCTATCTCCGTGGCCACCTTCTTGACATTGTACAACACCTCGCGCCCGACTATGAGCATGGCGAGCTGGTCTGGAGTCACCTCGCTACGCATCTTCGTGGCGACCACCTTCCCGAGCTTCATCACGGTGATCCTGTCGGCGATGGCCATCACTTCGTCGATGTGGTGGGTGACGAAGACTATGGACCTGCCCTCCGACGCCATCTTCTTCAGGCTGACGAACAACTTCTCGGTCTCTATCTCGGAGAGGAAGCTCGTGGGCTCGTCGAAGAGGAGGATGTCGGCCCCGATGAAAAGGCACTTCAAGATCTCGACCCGCTGCCTCTCCCCGACGGAAAGGTCCTCGATCAGCGCATCGGGGTCGACCGCGAGGCCATAGGTCTCTTCCATCTTGAGCAGCTGACTCTTGATCCCGCCGAGCTCGAGCATCGGTTTGGTCAGCTTGACGTCGGTTGTTAGGCTGAGGTTCTGAAGTACGGTGAGGTTGGGTATCAGCATGAGCTCCTGGTGCACCATACCTATCCCAGCCCGCATCCCGTCGCGGGGGGAGGCGATCTTCACCTCCTTCCCCTTGACAATGACCTCTCCGCCATCAGGCTTGTAGTACCCGTAGACGACGTTGCAGAGGGTCGACTTCCCTGCCCCGTTCTCACCTAGGAGTGCGTGGATCTCCCCTTTCTTCAGCCCGAAGTCGACGTTGTTGACCGCCAGCAGGCTCCCGAACCTCTTCATCAGTCCCTTCGTCTGCAGCACGAGGCCCTCTTCTTGCATCGCTTTCAGGTTCGTCCCAAAGGGAGTCCCAGACGGTATAAAGCGTTCTCCCTCAATGATTGCAGATTGCGCCTTCCTAGCCCAGGGGCCCTGGCCTACGCCCCGAACTTGTCTACGTAGGCGCTGAAGGCGTCCTTGAAGACCTGCATGGGGAAGGTCACTGTCCCGGCCCCTACCTGGCCTACCCCCGCCTTCCTGTGCGCGATCCCGGTGTTGATGGTCGGAGCCACCCCAGTCTTGAGCACCTTGCGGATGTCGATGCCCACCGGGGTCCCCTTGAAGTCGAGGAAGGGGATGAGGAAGTGCCTGTGCTGGGCCTGGGTGATCTCGTACATCCTCTCGGTCACTTCGAGGGCCGCCTGGACGCTCCCCCCGACCCATGACACAATCGCCGGGGCGGCCGCCATGGCGAACCCGCCGTACCCCGCCGTCTCAGTAATTGAGCTGTCCCCGAGGTCTGGGTTGGCGTCGGCTTCCGTGAATCCGGGGAACCAGAGCCCCTTCGGGATAGGGGCTTTCGTCGTGAACCACCTGTTACCCAACGAGCTGACCCAGATCCCCGCGTCGGTCCCGTTCCTCGACATCACTGTCACCAGGGTGCTGTACCTGATGTTGTGCCCTGCCAATGTCATGGCCTTGCCGGCCGCCATCCCCATGTTGAGCATCGTGAAATTGTTCCCATCGATGAACCTGCTCACATCGGAGAGTGTCTTGGGGTCGAACCCTGTCTTGACATAGAACTGCGCTATCTGTTTTGCGAACAGGGACGTCGTAGCCACGTACCTGTTGTGGCAGTCGTCCCCCATGGTAAGTGCCTGGGCGATCATCGGCTTCAATGGGAGCCCTCCTCCTGCCCTCACCATCGCCTTGACCGTCGCCTGCAGCACCGGAGCCGCCGTATCAGACATCCATTCCAGCCTATCCAGAACCTCCCTGCTGTAGGCCCCATACCTGAGGACCTTCCCAATCCCCTCGTTCATGTTCGAGTAGGTCTTCGTTCCGAATTTCTTGTCCTCCAGCTCGAAGACCGGCATGCTCGGTGAGATTATCCCGGCCATGGGCCCCACCGCGTTGTGGTGGTGGTCGCAGTCGAGTGTCACCTCCCTTTCCTCGACGAGGGCCATGGCCTTCTTCTCGGTCTCAGCCCACCCCTCATAGATCGCCGCCCCGATGATTGCCCCTCTCATGGGCCCGCTGGCGTCCTTCCACCGCATCGGGGGCCCCGCGTGTAGGAGGGTCTTCCCCTTCAGTCCAAGCTTGTTCCGGGCGGGCGCGATGTCCACCCAGGTGGGCTCGGAGTCCATCATCCTCTCGACCGCCTTCTGGTTCGCCGCCTCGACCTCTTCCCTTGAAACAGCCAAGGATCCGTTTTTTCCTCGGATACCTGTTAAACGTTTACGAGACGGAAACGCTTAACACGATTCAGCTCATCGGTTTTTCAATTGCCAGTACTAAACGTAGTCAAGCGGAATCTGTTCCGCGACTCCATCCAGCTCATGCGCCTGACGGAAGACGTGAAGAAGCTAGACGGAGTCGACGACGCAGTTGTCGCCATGGGCACTGACACCAACCGGCGTCTGTTGCAGGACCTGGGGCTCATTTCGAAGGAAACGGCCGCTGCCGGGGACGGGGACCTGATTATGGCCGTCAGGGTCCGCCAGGGCTTCGACGGCGCCGATGTGATGCAGAATGTCGAGAAGCTTGTCATGGCCCCTCCCGCAGCCTCAGGGGGCCAAAGGACCACTGTCCTTCACAGCGTGAGCTCGGCCATCGAACGGCTCGGCGGGGCTAACCTCGCCATAGTATCGGTCCCTGGGGGCCAGGCCTTCGAGCCGTCCATGGAACTGCTCCGGAACGGTATCAACGTCCACCTCTTCAGCGACCACGTCCCGCCTGACCAGGAACTGAAACTGAAGGAGTTCGCTCGGTCGAAGGGGCTCCTGCTGATGGGACCGGGGGCGGGGACTTCGATAATCAACGGCATCGGCCTCGGTTTCGCCAACTCTGTGAAGAAGGGAGACATTGGGATCGTGGCATCGGCAGGCACCGGGATCCAGGAGGTCTCCATAATGCTCGACAGGATAGGGCTCGGAGTTTCGGCGGCCCTCGGGGTCGGGGGGACCGACGTCAGCGAAAAGGTTGGAGGGCTGATGATGAAGGAGTGCCTGGACGTTCTCGAGAAGGACGAAGGGACGAAGATGCTGATGATAATCGCAAAGACCCCCAAGGAGAGGGTCATCCACGAGGTGATGAGCCACGTCGAGAAGGAGACGACGAAACCCGTCATCGCGTGCTTCCTTGGACTGGACGCTCCGAGCGCTAAGCCTGGCCGCATGACATATGCCAAGACCCTACATTCGGCGGTCTTCAGGGCCGCCCGGGCATCGGGGAAAGAGGTCGAGGACGCGTTCGAGGGAAGGATCTCGATGGAGTTCGAAGAAATATTGAAGGCCTCCAAAGCTTCCGCCTTAACCCTCGGGAAAAGGCGGAAGTTCGTCAGGGGGCTCTACAGTGGCGGCACCCTGGCCCACGAAACGCTTCTGATCTTCAGGGAGCTGACGGGAGAGGCGTACAGCAACACACCTCTTTCAGACAGGTTCCTTCTCCCGGACCCCAACAAGAGTAAGAACAACAGCGTAGTTGACCTCGGGGACGAATTCTTCACAGCTGGTCGGGCCCACCCGATGATAGACCCCACATTGCGGAGGCTCCGCATCGCCCAAGAGGCCAAAGACCCAAGCGCGGCTGCAATAATGCTCGACGTGGTCCTGGGCTATGGGTCATCTTCGGACCCCGGAGGAGCCCTCACGAACGAAATCGAGGTCGCGATGCGCGGCGGGTTGGCGGTCATGGCACACGTCTGCGGGACCGATTCAGACCCGCAGTCCCTTGGTGAGCAGAGCCATAAGCTCACATCGGCCGGCGCGACCCTCTTCGCGAGCAACGCCCTGCTCTCCGCCGAGGCTGCCCTGGTCGTCGGTGGAGACCAGGCCTCGTCACGCCTGAAACGACGGTGGGGGGACCTCCTTGGCTAGGACCAAGAAGACGCCAAAGCTTCTCGGGTCGGAACTCGTCGTCCTTAACCTGGGGCTGGACATTTTCAGGCAGGCTCTTGAAAGCCAGAACGTTAGGTGCGTCCAGGTCGACCTGACCCAGGCACCTAAGCTAGACAAGAAGCTAGCCGACGCCCTAGACAGGCTCCTCTAAACCTGCAAAGATCGTCTCCTAGAACTCGATCTCGATGGACGACGTGGGCTTCAACGGCTTCGTCTTGGCCAGGGTTCTCTTGTCCACGGGCCTCGAACCGAGCCAGTTCTTCCCCTTGGCGAAGGGCTTCACGTACTCCTCCCACTGCTGCCTGTTGATGTAGAAGATCCTCGCGCCGCCGAGCTCATGCTGCATTTCAGGCCAGGCCTTCGTCACGTGGTTGAACCTGAATCCGAGCCTGAACCCGAAGGGGCTCTCGAAGGTCGCCCACCACTCGTTCACACCCACGACGTCGAAGGCGTGCTCCATCTTCGACACATAGAGCAGCACTCCCACCCTCTCTGCCCTCTTGAGGACGAGTGTGTGAAGGCTGATGGCGACGTTCTTGTCCCAGAACCTATGGTCGACCAAACCAACCAACTCCCCGTCTTTCTTCGTCGCGACTATGACGTAGGTGTCCTTCAGTCTGTTCTGCTGCCAGGCGAGTATCTCGGCATAAGTCCTGACTCCCACCAGATGATAGAAGTCTTTGTCGTACTTGTTGTCGATGAGGGGCTTCAGGGACTTCTGTATCGCAGGCGCCTCGCTCTTCTCAGCGGCGCGGATGACGAGCTGTTCCCCGCTCTTCATGGTGTACGTCTTCGGCGCGAACGCCTTCTGAAACGCGGGGTTGTCCGGTATGCCGCCCAGGTACCCCTCTATCTCTTCAACTGAGAAGTTGAAGGAGTCGAACGAAATCGGAACTGCTGGCTTTACCATTGAGACTCATGTTTCCAGCGGGCGTTTTAATCGTTGTCCCGAAGATGTTCAGTTTACTGCACTTATCTTCGCGGAAGCCTTTCTTCCACGCGCTTTCGAGTCTTCGCGGTCGAAGCGGACACCTCGGCGACGGCTTCGCGAATCTGATTGTAGGTCCCGCACCTGCACACGAGCCCGCTGGTGGCTTCGGTGAGGTCGGCTTCGCTGGGGTGCGGGTTCTTCCTTAGTAACTCGTGGGTCGCAAGGACCCAGGCGGGGGTGCAGAATCCGCACTGTGCCGCTCCATGGTTCACGAACGCCTCCTGAATCGGGGTGAGTCCTCCTTCGGGGGTGATGCCCTCGACCGTCTTGACATCCTTCCCGTCAGCCTCGACCGCCAGTACCAGGCAAGACTTCACCAGGGCGCCGTCCAGCATCACGGTACAGAGGCCACACTCTCCCCTCCAGCACGCCGCCTTCACGCTCCTGACTTCGAGCCTCTCTCTGAGGAAGTCTAGAAGGAGCTCGTTATCCTTGATCGTCCTCCTCCTAGTCCTGCCGTTGACGTTTACCGTTATCTCTATCATACCATCATCCTCCTGAGAACCTGCGCAGTGATCACCTTGAGCAGATGCCTCCGGTATACGGCCGAAGCGAGGACGTCATCGACGCATTCGACCTTCTCGCCGGCGACGGCTGACGCCTTGCGGACGCTCCCGGGGGTTATCCCATCCCTAATCGCATCCTCCACCTCAGGCGACCGCACGGGAATCGAATTCACCGCCCCGTATACGACCACAGGTTGGCGCTTCCTCCCATCACCCGTCATTACCACGGCCACACTAGCGAGGGAGAACTCCGAGCCTCCGGTGAACTTCTCGAATGCGCTCCTGGTCCCGTTGACCACGGGGATGTCCACGGCAGTCACCATCTCCGTCGGGCCGAGGTCGATGTCGACTGGACCCCTGATGAACCCAGACACCGGTATCGTCCTTGCCCCTCCAGGCGCGGCGACCTCGACGCTGGCTCCAAGTGCGATAAGCGCGGGGGGGCTGTCGACCCAGGGGATCGCCTCGCATAGGTTCCCCACGAGAGTCGCCCTCCTCCTTATCATCGGGTCAGCTACCCTGGAGAGGGCTTCGTGCAGAACTGAGTGATGCTTGCGTAGTACCCCGCTTTCCAGGAGCTCGGCGATGGAGACTGCGGCCCCGACCCTCAGCCCCTTGCCCGGCACTTCTTCGACCTGCATTAGCTCGGCGATGTCCTTGACGTCGATCACGTGGGTAGGGGACATGAGCCTCTCCTTCATGAACGCGATAAGCCCCACTCCTCCTCCCATCACCTTCGCCTCGTCTCCATGCTCCTTCAGCAGCGCCAGCGCCTCTTCGAGGCTCTTCGGCCTGTGGTATGCGAAGTCGGGGAGCGTCGTGTAGGGGGAACCGAAGCTCAAGGTCGCACCTTCATGGTGGTCTCCACCCTCCCGTAGGCTTCCATTGCCTTCTCCATCAGCTCAGGTTTTTGGGCTGAAACCGCCGACCACACTTCCTCTGGGCTCATGGGCAGGTTGTTCAGCCTGACCCCGATGCTCCTGTAGATAGCGTTGGAGATCGCGGACGCGACGGAGATCATGCTCAGCTCTCCTATGCCGCGGGCTCCCATGGGCCCGTCGAACTGCGGCGTCTCGACATACCTTGTCACGAACTCCTTTGGCGCGTCTTTCATCCTCGCGATGTAATAGCTGGTGAAGTTCGGGTTCGTGACCCACCCTTGCTCGTCAAACTTGATCTTCTCGAATAGGGCGATGCTCATCCCCATGACGAACCCGCCGTCCAGCTGCATCTTCAGCAGGAGGGGGTTGATCACCTTCCCCACGTCGAAGACCTGCGCGGCCTTCGCCACTTCGATGGCGCCTGTGATGAGGTCGAGCTCTACCTCGACGGCCGTCCCGCCGAACGTGTGGAATATCGTCGGGACCCCCTGGCCCGTCTGTGGATCAAGGTAGCTGTTGAGGCTGGACGTGTAATGCCCCCTTCCTATGACTGGTCCGCCCACGGTGTTCCCGTTGGAGTAGACGTAGCCGAAGACTAGGTCCTTGAGTGGGAGCGAGACCCAGGGCCTCCCCTGTGCCTTCACCGTACCTTCTGATATCTCCAGCTCTGAAGCTGGGAGCCTCAGTACCTGTGAGGCAAGGTCGAGGATCTGTTTCTTCGCGTCCTCGCACGCTCTTAGTGTCGCGACCCCGTCCGTGAACAGTCCCCTGCTCCCAACGGTCTGCCATGTGTAGGCGGACTTTCCCGTGTCCCTGAGGGGGTCCACTCGGACCATGCCGACTGCCACCCCGAACTGGTCTGCTACCATCTGCGAAAGCGCCGTGGTAGTCCCCTGGCCGAAGTTCCCCGTGCCGACGATGAGGTCCATGGTAGAGTCTTCGTTAAATTTCACGATGGCCGAGGAGGAAGCGTTAGGAGGCTGTGACGGCCCCTTGACGCAGAGCGCGAAGCCTCTGGCCCGCACTTTCCATGGCTCCGATGGGGGCGTGACCTTTCCTTCCCAGTCGATGGCCTCCGTCAGCGTCTGGAGGACCTTCCTTGGGTCGCCGACGTCCTCCCTCACCCTCTCCCCAGTGGCGGTGTGGGACTCCCCGGGCCTAAGCAGGTTGATCCTCCTGATCTTGGCCGAGTCCATGCCGAGCTTCTTCGCCGCCCTTTCGAACACCTGCTCGAGCACCCAGTTGCTCTCCGAATAGCCGAACCCCCTCATGGCCGTGGTCGGGATCTTGTTCGTGTAGACCGCGAGGGACTCACAGTAAACGTTCGGTATCTCGTAGACCCCTTCGGCCGAGTACCCCATGGCTCTCGAGACATTGACCGTGTAGTCCGCGTATGCCCCGGCGTCGAGGACGAACCTGACCTTGTAGGCCACGCACTTGCCTTCCCGGGTGAAACCCGCCTTTACGTTCGCCACTACCCCTTCCCTTGAGGCGGCCGAGGCGAAATTCTCCTTCCGGGAGAGGACGAGCTTCACCGGCCTGTATCCGGCGGCCTTCGATGCCAGAGCTACGAGTGCCTCCCATCCGAGCCCGGCCTTACCTCCGAACCCTCCTCCGACGAATGGCACCCTTACCGTCACCTTGTTGTACGGGACCTTCAGCGATTCCGAGATGATCTGCCTGACGACGAACGGAGACTGGCAGCCTGTCCAGATTTCATAGGTGCCGTCCCTGAACGCCTGAGCTACGACCCCCTGCGTCTCCATGTATGCGTGGCTGACATGCGAGATCTTGAACTCGTCCTCCAGGATTTCGTCCGACTCCTCGAAACCCTTCTCGATGTCTCCGTGGACGAGGCGGAATTTGTTTGCGATGTTCGTCCCCGGCACCGGATAAAATACAGGTGCGTGTTTGTACTCCTCCATCCTTTCGTGCAGGACGGGGGCGTCAGGGCCAAGTGCCTGGACGGGGTCGAAGACAGCTGGGAGGTTCTCATATTCCACGTCGACCAGCTCCGAGGCGCGTTCTGCGGCCTCAAGGGTCTCCGCAACGACAATAGCCACCGGGTGCCCGGCCCATCTCACCTTCTCGACCGCCAGGAGGTCCCTGTCACCGGCATACATCCCGACCCTGAAGGGCATGTCCTTCCCGGTCAGGATGACCACGACGCCGGGGATCTCCTTCGCCCTGTCCAGGGTGATGCCTACAATCTTGGCGTGAGGCACGATGCTGGTGACGAGCTTCGCGTGCAGAGTCCCAGGCAGGTCCCAGTCGTAGGTGTACAGAGCCGTCCCGGTCACTTTCCTGACCGTGTCTTCAGGGGAGACCGGCTTGCCTACGGCGAGGTCGCCTGTCAAGGTACGTCTGAACCCTTCAAAAATATAAAAGCCTTGTCCCGTCTCATCTGCCTCATCAAGGCGTCCGATTACGTCCCATGACTTCTCGGATCCCCATCCCATGCGGCGCCGCATAGTCTGAGATAGACAAAGTAGAATATTCCAGATCGAAGGAGACTTCCGCTGCCCTAACGGAAGGGCGGGCACCCATTTTCAATCGGTTATATCGGAGGCGTTTGCGCGAACGCCCGTGGCGAAGAAGAGCGTCCACCACATGGACCTCGACACCCTGGTAGGGGTGAACAGGGAGGTCGTGGGCCTTTCGGGGGAGACGCACAGCTATTCGGAAGCCGACGGCAAGAAGCTCGAGGCCCTGGTCAAGGAGGTCGAGCAGAGGGCCGATAACCAGGAGTTCAAGGAGGCGGTCTCCGCCAAAGCTGCGCTCCTCGTCTACGACATCGCAAGGGGGCAGTACTTCCGCGCCGGCAACAAGAGGACGGCCCTGGTCGCAGGGCTCGCCTTTCTCCTGAAGAACGGCTACCAGCTGAACGTCGAGAACCCAGAACTGGTCGCCACCGTCGACAGGGTCGGGATCGCCGCCGCCGACCTAGACGACCTCTATGGGGTCATGCACGGCCTGACGACGAAGGGGAAGGCGGAACGGAAGGGGTGGGACGGCGTAGTGAAGGCGGCCGTTCGCATGCACAAGAAGTTCTTGGCTGAACTCGCCTCATAGCCAGAGGTTCCCACTGTTGGGAATCGTGTGATTCCTTATCTTGGATGACCATCGGCGGTCGATTCCGGGTTGACCAATGCCAACGATTCGGGAGTCTCCGTCGGTGCTTACGATAAATATCCATCCGCAGCCCTCGTTGGCCGATGCACGAGTACGTCTACGCCGACAGGATACTTCAGACCGTCCTAGACCAGTCGGGCCGAGGAAAGAAGCCTCGGGCAGTGGAGGTCGAGGTCGGGGAACTGCTGGGGCTGACAAGAGATTCTCTGAGTTCTGCATATTCCGTCCTCTCGAAGGGGACGAAGGCGGAAGGGTCAACCCTCAAGGTTGTGTTCGCCAGAGGGGTGGTCTCGTGCTCGAGCTGCAACTTCGAGGGCCACTTCGCCACGAAAGGCCACCACCACGTGGACCCTGTCTTCGCTTGCCCGGAGTGCGGGGCCCCACTGAAGGTGAAATCAGGGATGGAGGTAGAGCTCAAGGTGATCAGATGGGAGGGTGGCCCCGATGAACAAACCTGAGCCGGTTGGCTGGCAGGAAGAAGTAAGGAGGCGGATTTCAGCTTCGCCCAGGCCGCTGAACTTCGTCGGAGTGGGCAACACCCTCAGGAGAGACGACGGGGCGGGGATAGAAGCCGTAAACTCCCTTCAGAGGGCACTCCGCGGCACTTCCCACCCTGGAGTGAAGGTCCACTCTCCAGGCGCGCCTGAGCGCACCCTTTCGAAAATACCAAGACCCGAAGGCGTGGTCATCTTCGACGCTGTCGAGGCGGGCAAGACCGCCGGCAGGATCTTCTGCGCGTCGCTCGACGACGTAAAATACAGTTTCTTCGGGACACACAACGTGCCCCTCAGGCTGATCCCCGGAGCAACGGGACGTGAGAGGGAAATCTCCGTCATTGGGATAGAACCTGAATCCCTTGAGGTCGGGGAGGGCCTGACCGACCGAGTAAGAAGGTCAGTGGAGATGCTCGTCGCCGAAGTCGTCAGCCTGGTGAGGACAACAGATGTCTGACGTCTATGACGCTCTGCTCGGGCCTGTCATAATCATAGTCGCGGACATAGTCGTCCTCTCTCTGGTCGGGAGGCTTGGATCTCGGTCGTCCGGGAAAGGACTCAGATACCAGCCGTTCACAGGCGGAGAGGAGTCGGTCCCAGTCAGGGGGACCTACAAGTCAAGCCTCTTCGTCTTCGCCGCCCTTTTCCTGGTGGTGGAGGCGTTCGCCCTCCTCCTTGCGGGCTCATACCTCTCGTATGGGACGTTCTACCCCCTGCTTTTCCTCATCGGAGGAGGCGCGGTCCTGACCATAACCGTGTGGTGGTTCCTGTACGTGGGGGGTGGCGAGCTTTAGGACCGGACTGACCCAGTGGGCGAGGAAACGGTCGATCTGGGTCTTCCACGTGAACGCCGCCTCCTGCAACGGGTGCGACATCGAGATACTCGCGTCGCTGACCCCGAGGTATGACGCAGAGCGGTTAGGGGTGGAACTGGTCCCTAGCCCCAGACATGCCGACGTCCTCCTGGTGACCGGGACCACCAACCCGCTGATGAGAGACCGGTTGAGGGAGGTGTACGAGCAGATGCCCAACCCTCGGCGGGTCGTAGCCGTGGGCGCCTGCGCCCTCGGCGGAGGCGTGATGAAGGGGTGCTACAACGTCGGCCACGGCATCGACACCGTCATCCCAGTGGACCTCTACATCCCCGGCTGTCCCCCCAGGCCGGAGGCAATCATATTCGGCATTCTCAAGCTGGTCACAGGAGAGCCCAGGGACCCTGTGGCAGGTGAGCCCATTGTCCAGTGAAGAAATCGAATCCTTGGCCAGGAAGCTCAAGGGAAAGACGTCGAAGTCCATGAACTCCACCGTGATCTTGGTTGATCCGGCCAGGGTGCTTGACGCATGTCTGAGTGTGGCCTCGTTCGAGGGATTCTACCATCTGACCACCATCACGGCCGTCGACATCTGGGAGGACATCGAGCTAACCTACCACTTCTGGAAGGGTCGGTCTTTCGTCTCCGTGAGGACCAAGGTCTCCAAGAAGAAACCCGAAATCCAGTCGATCGCAGCGTCTCTCCCGTCGGCCGTCTTGTACGAGGCGGAGATACGCGACCTCTTCGGCGTCACCTTCGTAGGGAACCCCTACACCGGGAAGAGGCTCCTCCTCCCTGACGACTACCCCGATGACCTGCCGCCCCCATTGCGAGCTGAAGCCGACCCCGAAACCATAAGGAAGAGGATGAAGCTTGAGTAGCGGAAAGCCCTCCGAGGAAAAGAGCGAAGCCGGAGCCGGGCTGATGCAGTACTCCCCGGAGAGCATGATGCCCTTCGGGCCCGTCCATCCTTCGCTAAAGGAACCAGAGTATTTCCGGCTCGTGCTGGAAGGGGAGAAAATCAAGGAGGTCATCCCCAGGATAGGCTACGTCCACCGAGGGATCGAGCGGGCCGCCCAGGAGAGGACATGGGTGAAGGACATCTACCTGTTCGAAAGGATCTGCGGCATCTGCAGCTTCGCCCATAGTATTTGCTTCACCCAGGGAGTGGAGGCGCTTTCGAAGTTCGAGGTCCCCCGGCGCGCGAAGTACATCCGCCTCGTGGTGGCGGAGCTCGAGCGGATTCACTCGCACCTGCTCTGGCTCGGGCTGGTGGGCCACTGGGCGGGATTCGACACCCTGTTCATGTGGGTGTGGAAAGACAGGGAGCACGTCCTCGACCTCTCCGAAGCTATCACGGGGAACAGGATACACAAGTCCTACGCCACCTTCGGCGGGGTGAGGAAGGACCTCCCCGACGACATCAAGGACAAGTTACTCGCCGAAATGAGCTTCATCGAAAAGAGGGTGAAGTATTACGACGAACTCGTCAGCTCAGAGCGGACCCTTTCAGTGAGGACGAAGGGGGTCGGGACGATCACCCAGGACGCCGCGAGGAGGCTCTGCCCGGTCGGGCCGCTCCTCCGTTCAACGGGCATAGCCCGGGACGTGAGGGCAGAGGACCCCTACGCCGCCTACGACGAGGTGCCCCCTGAAGTCCAATTCCGCACCGACGGAGACATCGCATCGCTGCTCTCCCTGAGGATGGGGGAGGTCCTAGATTCCTGCAGAATGATCAGGGTGGCCATGGAGAAACTCCCGTCGGGTCCGTTCAGGACCCCGGTGCCCCGATCTGTCCCGGCCGGGGACTCCGCCTTCCACGTCGAAGCGCCCAGGGGTGAGCTGTTCTACTACTCAAAGTCCGAGGGGCTCAGCTCTCCGGCTCGCGTCAAGATCAGGACCCCCACCATGGCGAACCTTCTCACGGCCACCGAGATGCTCAAGGGGCGCCCCCTTGCCGACGTCCCCATCGTCCTCACAGGCATGGACCCGTGCTTCGGGTGCATGGACAGGGTCTCCGTCATCGATCTGGACAAGTCCAAGCAGTGGGCCTTCACGGGAGAGCAGCTCCGCGAGTATGGCATCGAGTACTACAGGAGGCTCCTTTGAACGCCCTCGAGGTCTTCGAGCTCCTCGTCTTTCCTGGGCTGACCTTCTTCGTCTGGCTGGCCTTCGTCTTCGAGTGGCTCGAACGCAAGACAGCTGCGCGGATGCAGGGGAGGCTCGGTCCCGTGGTGACTGGTCCATTCGGCCTGCTGCAGCCCGTCGCGGACTTCTTCAAGCTCGCATCCAAGGAGGAGATAATCCCCGAGTACGCCGACACCTTCGTGCTGAGGTGGGGGCCGGCGCTCTACTTCGCTGCCCCGGCAGTCGGTGTCGCTTTCATCCCCGTCCTTGGATTTCAGTCTATCCTCTATCAGCCCCTCGACCTCCTGGTGATGTTCTTCCTCCTCTCCTTTTCGACTCTCATGGCGGCCATGCTCGGCTACGCGTCCGCGGGGCGCTACTCGACCATCGCCGTTGGTCGGCTCGTCGTCCAGTACAGCAGCTATGAGGTCCCATTGCTTCTCTCCATGATCACCCCTGCCGTACTGGCGGGAGACATCTCCATCCAGGGAGTAGTCGCGGCCCAGGGGAGCCTCTGGTACATCTTCCTGGCTCCGGCGGCGTTCGCTGTCTTCATAGTCTCGGCATTGGCCGAACTTGAGAAGCCCCCCTTCGACATCCCGAGCGCGAAGACCGAGATAGTCGGTGGGTGGATGACCGAGTTCTCTGGGAACACCCTCGCCTACGTCAAGCTTACAAAGAACTTGAGCTACGTCTTCCTCTCCGCCTTGGCTGTCAGCCTCTTCCTTGGAGGCCCCTCGGGCCCAGTCATCTTCGGCAACTCGAGCGCCCAGGCCGCGATCTACGGAGTCTATTTTCTCGTCAAGCTATTTGCGGTCGGATTCCTCATCTTCGCCATCAGGACGGCCCTCGCCAGGGTAAGGATCGACCAGGCAGCCAAGCTCTTCTGGACGGTGATTACCCCGATCAGCCTCGCCCAGCTGGCCGTGGCCATCGTGATACGGTGAGACCATGGCAAGAAACAAGATAGGCGAAGCCCTCGGGGAGATGTTCAGGACGGCCCTGGAGACACCGGTCACCGAGGAGTACCCCTTCGGGAAGAAGGTGGTGACCGAGAGGTTCAGGGGGAAGCTCGACATCGACCCTTTGAAGTGCACTGGGTGCAGCATCTGCGAGATAGTCTGCCCCGCCGAGGTCATCACCATGGTGACGGTCGGAAAGAAGACAGTGGGGACCAGGACCCTTGACGTCAAGCGCCCGAAGTTCGAGCTCTACTCCTGCATTTCCTGCGGGCAGTGCGTCGACGACTGTCGGTTCGGAGCCCTTACTCTGACTCACGAATTCGAGCTGGCTGTCTTCAGGAAAGAATCCCTCAGAATGGATAAGGCGCTCGAAGGTGTTTAACGAACTCCAGGCGCTCCTCCTTTCTGGAGCCCTGATTAGCGCCTGCGCGTATGCCCTCTTCTCCCCGAAGGTCTCCGGCTCCCTGATAGCGCTCTTCTACGGTTCCTTCTCCCTCGGTCTGATCTTCGTTCTTTTCGGTGATTCGCTCCTCGGGCTCCTGCAGATGGCGACGTTCGCCGGCGCCGTGTCCGTCCTGATGCTGACTGTGATTCTCCTCACCGGGGAGTCGACCCTGCACCTAGGCGCGCGGAAGAGCGTCCTTGTGCTCGCAGTTCCCCTCCTCGTCTTCGTCGCCGTCGGCCTGCTCCTGGTCACGGGGCTTGGAGGGCCGGAGAACCCGAACCCCTACCAGGACATATCGAGCGGGGTCCTCCTGTTCATCTGGCAGCAGCGGCCCTGGGACCTTCTCATCCTTGTCATGGCCTTCGCCTCGGCCATGGTCACGATCACTAACCTGTTCTCGAGGGAGAGCTAATGCAGGCAGACGCACTGACCCTGCTCTCTACAGGCACCATCCTGGTGTTCATGGGGATCGCCTCGATCGTCATGTCGAAGAACCTGGTCAAGACAATAATGTCATTCCAGGTGGTCCTCTTCGGCGCGAACCTCGCCCTCTTCGCTTCTGGGCTCGGCATTGGCTCCCGCCTCACCACCGATTCTTTTGTCCTCCTATCGATCACCGTCGGCGCCGCAGTGGAGGCGGTGGGCCTGGCAATCGTCTTGGGAGTCCAGAGGAAGTACGGCACCCTTGACCCGTCGAAGGTCAGGAAGCTCCGGCATTGAGCGCCGACGCCTGGCTGGTCTGGGTCATCCCACTGGTCGGAGCGTTGTTCGTTCCGATGGTGGAGAGGCTCAGGCGCTCCTGGTGCAGATGGTACGCGATCGTCGTCAGCGCCGCTTCCGCCTTGTTCAGCATACACCAGGCCGCCACCTTCTCAGCGCCCTACGTGGGGACCCTATGGGGGTGGTCGCTCTACCAGGGCGTCCAAGCTGAGGTGTACGTCGACGGGCTCTCTGTCCTACTTGCGGTCTTCGTCTCAGTCCTCTCTCTAGTGATCCTGGTCTACGCGGCCGGAAACATGGAGAGGGAGCAGGGACAGGCGCGCTTCTACGCCCTCATGCTGGTCTTCATCGGAGCGATGATGGGTCTAGTCATGGCAGGGAACCTGCTCCAGTTCTATCTGCTCTGGGAGGTGCTCGGCATCTGCTCGGCCCTGCTGATAGCATTCTGGTGGGACAGGGAGCCCGCGCGCAAGGCAGGGCTGAAGGCGTTCCTGGTGACTAGGATAGGAGACGTAGCCCTCCTGATTGCAGTCATCGTGATCTACACCGGCCTCCACACTACGGACATTTCATCTGTCCTTTCCTCGATCAATTCTCCCGGCTCAGGGGTGAACTGGACCCTGGTCGGGGTCCTCTTGCTCATCGGCTCGATGGGGAAGTCGGCCCAGGTCCCCCTCCACGTCTGGCTCCCAGACGCCATGGAAGGCCCCACCCCCGTCAGCGCCCTGATACACGCCGCGACCATGGTCAACGCCGGAGTCTACCTCCTCGTCAGGCTCAGCCCGCTCTTCGCGGCCCCTGCGACCCTCTCCGGCCCGGTCTTGGGGGTCGGGCTGGTGAGCCTCTTTGTCGGCGGAGCCTGCGCCGCGGCCGCGACCGACATCAAGCGCGTCCTAGCCTATTCCACCATCAGCCAACTCGGCCTCATGTTCGCGGCCGTGGGGCTAGGATCGCCGGCGGGTGCGTTGTACCAGCTGATCGGACAAGGGGTCTTCAAAGCGCTCGCCTTCATGTCTGCAGGGTCCGTCGTCGAGGCAACAGGGACCAGGGAGATGCCGATGCTCGGTGGGCTGGCAGGAAGGATGAAGATCACCTACGTGGCGTTCCTGGCGTCCAGCGTCGCAATGGCTGGGTTCCCTCCATTTTTCGGGTTCTGGACCAAGGAGTTCATCGCAGCATCAGCCCTTTCCTACGGGACCTGGGCCTTTCTCACCCTTGTCCTCGGTTCCGCCCTGACGTCGTTCTACATGTTCAGGGCTCTGTTCAGGGTGTTCCATGGGAAGGTGGGAACCGAGGGCGCGGAGTCGGGCAGACTCACGCTTGCCCCCATGGTCCTCCTTTCGTTGGGGGCAGTGGCGGGGTGGCTCCTGCTGACCTCGGAGGGGGTCTTCGCTCCCCCGCTCGGGACCACGATGTCGTTGGCCGCCGCAGCCGTGTCTGTCGCTGCGATCTCCCTGGCGCTTGTACTGGCGTTCTTCTTCTTCGTCTCCAGGTCGACCTTGGAGCAGAGGCTCGTCTCAGGCGGTTCGGCCATGGGCAGACTGACCAACTCCCTGAAAGCAGGGCTCGGCTTCGACGCCGCCTACTCCGCCCTGGTCCAAAGGGGGTTCTACCCCCTCGCCCGCTCCGCGCTCAAGATTCAGACCGGTGACCTCGGGCGGAACGTGCTGCTCCTGCTCGTAGCCTTAGTAGCGATCCTCCTGCTCTCCGTCTTGGTGGCACTCTAGATGACATGGCTGCTCACCATCATGGAAGCGCTTTTCGCCGGAGCAATGCTCTCCATGATAGCAGACCTGGCCGGAAGGAGGTTCGGGAAACACAGGGCTCATATCATAGGCGCGATGGCAGCGGCCCTCCTCGCCTTCTCCGCAGCCGAACTGCTGACAGGGTGGGGGGAGATCCTGGGCGGAGGCGCCCTAATCATCCAGCCGATCTCGTCGATATTCGCCAGCGTCTATGTCGTGACGAGCCTCGGCAATCTGGTTATACTGGCGGTCCTCGCCGCGGGGACGGCCGTCGCCGTCTACACTGCGGTGACGTTCGACCCGAAGGAGAACATCGGTCCATTCTACGCCCTGCTCATGCTCCTAGTCGCCTCCTCGGTGGGGGTCATCTCTTCCGGGGACCTCCTGACCCTGTTCCTCTTCTGGGAAGGCCTCAGCGTAGCCGCCTATGGGCTCATCTCTTTCGAGCGGAGGGACATATCACTCGAGGCCGCGATGAAATACTTCTTCCTGGCAGCCACCGGGAGCCTGGTCTACCTCTACGGGGTGGGCCTCGTCTACACGACGACGGGGAGCATAAGGCTCTCCGACCTCGGGGCTGTCCTCCAGTCCGGCGGCCCAGTGGGTTTGCTCGGCATGCTGATGATCCTTCTTGGTCTGGGGGTCGAGGTCGCGCTCTTCCCCGTCCACACCTGGCTCCCTGACGCATACGGGTCGGCCCCGGCCTTCACCGGCGGGCTCCACGGCAGGGTGGTGAATGAGACCCTGCTCTTCGCGATGCTCAAGGTGGTCCAGCCTCTGGTCGGCTCAGGCACTCAGAGCTTCCAAGTTGTCCAGCTGGCTCTTGTCGCGGTGGCGGTCATGACCATGATCGTAGGTAACCTCGGCGCCTTCGGCCAGGGGAACCTCAGGCGCATGCTTGCCTTCAGCTCCATCGCTCAGATGGGGTACATGCTCGCGGCGCTCTCGACCTTCACCGTCCTCGGCTTCATTGCCGTCTCCTTCCACATCTGGAATCATGGGCTCGTCAAATCGAACTTCTTCCTTCTAAGCGGAGTCGGCGGCCGCAAGGGGTTCGAGGATGCCGACCTCGACAGGCTCGAGGGCGCCGGCCACGAAGACCGGACTCTCGGGGTGCTTTACACCGCGTCCTCTCTAGCGATGCTCGGGTCCCCCCCCTTCGGGACGTTCTGGAGTGAGATCCTGATAATCCAAGCCTTGCTGTCCGCTTCGGGAGTATTCTCCTGGCTCGCGGTCGTGGTCCTCCTGAATGTCGTCGTCTCGATCGGGTACTATTACCGAGTTGTAAACAGGGTGGTGCTCACGCCGTCAGGGACCCCCCCTCCGAAGCGGGGGCTCTTGGAGACCTTGCCTTCCATCGCTCTGATGGCGTTGAGTGTCGCCACCGGCCTTGCGGCTGCCTACATCATCGGCATCCTCTGACCCCAATCCAATTTAATAGACTCCAGCCTCGCGCTGACCGCGATGTGGTGTGGCTAAGCAAAGGATAATCTCCGAGGTCGACAACATCGAAGACGCCCGGAAGGTCGAGGAGACCGTCAAGACGGGATATGCCGAGCCACTGGCCGAGTCTCTCCTCAACTGGATGGGGGTTGAAGAGGACCTGGCTAGCAGCTATGAGGCGCTCGCCAGGAAGCCTGAATACGCTTCCTCCAGGGAACTCTTCGCCCGACTTGCCGCGGAATCCAGGAAGAATGTGACCGCCCTCTCCGCCGCCAGGGATGTCATCGAGGGGCTGGACGCAGACCGAGTGAAGCGGATAGATCTGTTGAAGAAACTACAGAGCTGAGACCGTCAGACCTTCCGCTTCGCCAAGAGCGCGTTGGTCAGTTCGATGTCGGTCAGCGTGTACCTTTCGAGGTTCTGAACCTGCTTGGTTGTGAGGACGTCGCAGGCGTAGTTCCAATGCACAGACACTGTCGCCCCGCGCTTGATTGAACCGAACGGTTTCACATCTGGATTGTACGCGACCCTCTTCAATTTCCTGAGGGCCAAATTCAGACTCCCATCCTTCAGGACGACCGGACGTTCCTCGACCTCTAGCTCCCTTGGCATGACCTTCGTCACTTTGCCCCATGAGATTCTGCAGTTGTCAATCTGCTCAGAGATCTTCTTTTCCGCCCCGTCTCTGATGGTGGGTCCACCCTTCATCCCCGATGCTGCGAAGGTGTTCATCACGTAGAACGTGTGGTGGGGCGGAGCGCGACCGTTCAGAGCCCTGAACATCTCGTGGGCCGCATCCGGGTCCCTCCCCTGCAGGTCGCGGTGAGAGAAGGCGTAGAAGTCAGGGACGGGAACTCTATCGAGGAGCCCGTTCCCGATCCAGTATGCTTCGGGGACCGAATAATCGAAGACGTCCTTCCCGGTGGATCGGGCTATCAGCTTCAGAAAAGGATAGGCGGCCTCGAATTCCTGGAGGATATTGATCAGGTCGTCCCCGGGCTTTCCGCCTTCAATCCCCTGCTGGATTTTCCCCCTCTCGTCCGGACCGCAGTACCCAAGCATGTTGGGCATAAAGGCGTGCTTCGCATGAAGTATCACTCCGTCCTTCATCGGCGGATGGCCTCGGCTCGAGCCACGACAACAGCCTTTTGGACTTCCCTCCATGCCTTCTTTCTGCTCCTCGCGTCTGCTGCCGTCAACTCAGAGAGAGCGAGGTTGCCGAAGACCTCGACGAAGGCGCCCTTCTTGGCGCCTATCATAGAAACGTCCACACTCTCCAGCGACCTCCCGTCGAAGAACTCCACGGTCGCCCTTCCACCAGAAGCCCCGAGGACCCGCCCGACCCTGGCGATGCACATGGCAGTCGCCTCCCACTCCTTGTATTTAGCAATGGGAAGTGCTCTTCAGGCTCTGCGCCTTGGTTCCCCAAGGAAGAGCGCGACTGCCAACATCAGTACGGCGGGTATCATCGCGTCCAGGGCGACTGCGTTCCCTACCCCAAGGTAGAAGATGGAGGCCGTTATCGTTGGGGCGAATATCGTCGCCACGGACTGAGCAGTGGTAGTGAGCCCCAGGCCCGTCCCAGTCATCCCGTCGCTCGAATCTGCCATCAACGACTGCAGTACGGGGAAGACAGCCGAAGAGACGAACCCCATGGCCAGGGCCGCAATGGCGGCGAACAAGAGTTCGTGCTCCGAGAAGAACACAGCGTACAGCACAACGACCCCTCCTGAGACGATGGCCAGGAGCCTGTCCCTCCGTACCACATCCGAAAGACTCCCCAGGGTAAACTTGCCCACGGCGCCCGATACTGCCACCCCCGCCGCCAAGAACGCGGCCGTGGGGACGCTTGCGCCAAGGACCGTGGCGTAGTAGTAGGGGAGGAACACGACCTGCCACACCGATGCCCAGGTCGCCAAGAGCGCGAACATCATTATCAGGACCGTCCGCCTCTTCTTCACCAGCCGCAGGGCCTCCCTGCCGAGGCCTATCCTTCCCACGGCTTTGTCCGCCGACGCGAACGCAGACCTGGTGAGCATCAGCCCCGCAACGACTGCCACACCCAGAACAGGGGCTACCAGGAACGCGGTCCTCCAGTCCCCGGTGTACGCAAAGGTCGTCCCGCCGATGAAGAGTCCTACAGTCTGGCCGACATCGAACCCTACGTAGAAGACCCCGAGGGCGAACCCCTTCCTCGCCCCGAAGTACCCGGCGATGAACGCCATGGCGACGGGCCAGAAGAGCCCCTCCCCCAGCCCGCTCACGAAACGGAACGCGAAAGCCTGGGCGAAGTCTGTGGAGAACGCCACGAGCCAGGTGAAAGCTGTGAAAAGGACGACCCCGATCACGATGATCCTCCTGGCGCCGTACCGGTCAGAGAGGCTCCCCGCGAGGAACACCACGGCTCCAACCCCGATGTACTGAGCCGAGCTAAGGAGTCCCGTCTGAAGGTTGGAAAGGCCGAGGGAGGCCGCCATGGGTTTGAGTACCGAGGACAGGACGAGCCTGTCAGCGGCGTAGACCGCGTACCCTAGGAAAAGGAGGGCGAGCAGGAGTGCGCCTTCGGACGAAAACCCGCTCCGCTTCCACAAGCCCAAACCTCGGGGGTGCCTACTTTGGTCTGGATAAGCCTGAGCGGTCGGTGCCGGGGCTAGGCTGTCTGGGCTAGCTTGACCTGGGCCCCTTCGGACGCGGTGACCTTCTCCCAGTACGAGTTCACGGCCGCCTGTATCTTCTGGATCGCCTCGGTCCTTTCGGTGGGTTTGAAGAGATGCTCGAACCTGTCCTGGGCCTTCAGATATTCCCTGACAGGGGTCAGCGACCTCGGGATGACAGTATGCCGGACGACCCCGTCCACAGACTCCTTCAGGGGCCACACCCCGCACTGCACCGCCATCTTCTCCAGCTCGACGGAGTCCTTGGGGTCATATCCCCACCCCGTCGGGCAGGCGGCGAAGGCGATGTACATCTTCGGGCCCTTCACGCTCTCTCCCTTCTCCACCTTCCTCAGGAAGTCTACCCCGTGGGAGTTGGCGAGTGTAGCCACATAGGGCGCCCTCATGGTCCTCCAGACTTCGAAGAGGTCCTTCTTCGTATTGGTGTTCCCGAGCGGGAAGGCCGGTGTCGGTGGGGTCGTCTTGGTCGACGAGCCAAATGGAGTGGACGAGGACATCTGGAACCCGGTGTTCCCGTAGGCCTCGTTGTCGTAGCACAGGTAGTAGAAGTCCAGGCGCCTGTCCAGGGCCCCGGCCGTAGACTGCAGCCCGATGTCGTATGCCGAGCCGTCTCCAGTGACGACCACTACTTTCATGTCTTCAGATCGAGAGAGCTTCCCCTTCGCCATCAGCACGTCAAGGGCGTCCCTCACTCCCTGGGCACCCGCCGGGGCACTGGCGAACGCCGTGTAGAGCCAGTTGGACTTTATCGGGCTGAGGGGATATGACATAGTGATGGTTATGCACCCTGCGGCGTTGACCCACGCCACGTTGGGCCCTAGGACCTTGTGGAATATCCGCACGGCGAGGGCTCCTCCGCACCCAGCGCAGAGCGTGTTGCCCGGAGTCATGTAGTCGTCCTTCGGCATGTCCTTGAGGGTCTTGAACCGGGTCGCCGTCTCCATCAGCTCTCCCCCTCCGCGATGGCCACAGTCTTCTTCACCCTCGCGAGCTCGTCGTCCCGCATCAGGAACATCGGCGAGGGCGCCTTCTCCCCTCTGTCTATCGCCTGCATCTCTTCGAATATCATCCCCATCTCCTTGGCAGTGATCTGCTTCCCTCCCAGCCCTCCGACCACCGGGAGGATGGCCTCGGGCCTCCCCTTGGTGTGATACAAGGACGCCGCGATCTCCGGATAGAATATCCCGCCCAACCCCGGAGAGAGGTTCTGGTCGAAGACCCCCGCCACCTTCCTCCCTCTGAGGGCCGCCGAGATCTCCTCCGATGGGAACGGCCTGACCATCCTGAGCTTCAAAAGCCCCGCCGCCACCCCCTGGTCCCTCATGCGGTTTACCGCCTGCCTCCCCAACGCCGTGAACGAGTTGGAAATGACGAGGACGTACTCGGCGTCGTCGAGCATGTACCCCTCGACCGGCCCGTAGCTCCTCCCGAACAGTTCCTCGAACTCCGAGGCGGCTTCGTAGAAGACCTCCTTCGACTTCAGGGCGGCAGCGTGCATGTTGTAGCGGAAATAGCTGTAGAGGTACCCTTCCATTACGGCCGAACCCCTCGTCACAGGTTTGCTCGCCCTCATGGGGCCCACCGGCTCGTACGGAGGGAGGAACTTGTCCACGCTCTCCTGGCTTGGCAGGACCACCGGCTCCCTCGTGAACGACAGATAGAACCCGTCCAGGTTGACGATGGCGGGGAGCATGACCCTGTGGTCCTCGGCTACCCTGTATGCCATCAGGACGAGGTCAGCCACCTCCTGGCATGTCTCTGAATGAAACTGCAGGAAGCCGCTGTCCCTTGCCGCAAGGACGTCGTTGTGGTCAGGCTCAAGGACTATGGGCGCGGCCAGCGCCCTGGACACGTTGACAAGCAACATCGGCGCCCTCCAACCGGAGACGTTGTAGAGCATCTCCATCGCGTACAGCAGCCCCTGGCTGGACGTGGCTGTGAACACCCGGGCTCCGGCCAGCGAGGCCGCCCCGGCGGCCGTCATCATCGAATGCTCCGACTCCAGCTGGACGAACTTCGAGTCCATGGTCCCCTCCCTCACCCAGTTGGCTATGGTCTCGATTATCTCCGTCTGTGGAGTTATGGGGTAAGCTGGGATGTAGTCCACCCTCGCGAGCCTTGCGGCCGTGGCCGCCGCCGCGTTCCCGGTGAGGAGCTTCCCGTTCATCTGAGGTCCCCCTCCCTGACCTGCCCGATCGCCCTGAGCGGGCACTCTGTCAAGCATATCATGCACCCCTTGCAGTTGTCGTAGTCGATGACGACCTTCCCATTCACCTGGAGCGACATCGCCGACTCCGGGCAGTACGCATAGCAGATCATGCAGTTGGTGCACTTGGCGTAGTCGATGGTCGGCCTGTAGGTCCTCCAGTTCCCCGTGTGCCTCCGGGTCGAGTTCCCGGTATGGGTGACGACCTCGATCCCCCCTCCGACCACGACCGCCGCCAGCGGGACAAGCTTTTCCATTGGGGACAGCTCCTCTGTCCTAAGTTCCATCGGTCGGACCTCCTTGTAGATGCCGGCGGAAAGGACCTTGTTCTTCTCAGTCATCTCATTGGAGATTCCTATGTCGTGAAGCTCTTCGACCAATCCGGTCAGAAAGGCCTCCTCCTTGATCCCCGAGACCCTCGCGACCGCCGCGGCTATCCCTGCGCTAAGCACAGGCCTTCCTAGGATCTTCAGGGCCTCGCCTGTCAGATCGACTGTGAGGACTGTGACGTCGTCCCTTCCGGGGAGCACAGATTCCCTCGATTTGGTCGTGTTGACAATCGCGACCCCCCCTTTCCTCAGCCCGACAAACGGGTTGGCGATCGGGTCGGTAATCAGGGAATCGTCCATGACTGCGACGATGTCCGGAGAGAAGACGAACCCTCTTTCCGTCACCGCCCTGTCGGAGAACCGTGTGAATGCGGCCACCGGCGCCCCCCTCCTTTCTGCACCGTAGATCGGGAAGTCCTGGGTGTAGAGCCCGTCGTTGAAGGCGGCGTTCCCGAGTATCCTGCTTGCAGTCTTCGCACCCTGTCCCCCGCGACCGTGGAAGCGCACTCGTATCATGACCTAACGCCTTAGGGTGGCTCGCATGGGTTACGGCAATTAAAGAGCGACCACGATTCTCAATACTGAAAACGGACGACGCTCCGAAAATGGAATTCAGGCCGTGACGGCTGTGGTCTCCGTCGCCATGGCCGCTTGGGCCGCCGCCAGCCTCGCGACGGGCACTCTGAACGCCGAGCAGCTGACGTAGTTGAGCCCCGCCTCGGCGAAGAACGCTATGCTCTTCGGGTCCCCGCCGTGCTCTCCGCAAATCCCTATCTCCAGGTCGGGTTTGACCCGCCGGCCGTCCGCCACTGCCATCCTGACTAGCCTGCCGACCCCCTTAGTATCCACGGAGTCGAAGGGGCTCTGGGGGAGGATTCCCATCTCCTTGTACTTGGGGATGAACTTCGCTTCCACGTCGTCCCTGCTGAAGCCGAAGGTCGTCTGAGTCAGGTCGTTGGTCCCGAATGAGAAGAAGTCAGACAGCTCCGCGATCTCCCCGGCCGTGAGTGCGGCCCTGGGAGTCTCGATCATGGTGCCCACCTTGTAGTCCACCCTCTCCCCTAGCTCCTTGAACAGGCTCTCGGCGGCCGATTCGACCACCCCGCGGAGGAACTTGAATTCCCCCGCAAGGGCCACCAGCGGGATCATTATCTTGACCTGGGCTCCTTCCTTCCCTTCCCTTCTCAGCTCGATGGCCGCCTGCAGTATCGCCTTGGACTGCATCTCATAGATCTCGGGGTATGTCACAGCAAGTCTGCACCCCCTGTGTCCTATCATGGGGTTGTGTTCCGACAGCTGTCTGACTCGATCAAGGAGTTTCTCTGCCCTGTCCAACTCCTCGGTGGGCGCCCCTTTCTCCCGCATGGACTGGATGTCAAGGATCAGGTCTTCCAGGGGAGGGAGGAACTCATGGAGCGGGAGGTCGAGGAGACGGACCACTACGGGCTTCCCACCCATCGCCGCGAATATCTCCTTGAAGTCGGAAAGCTGGAACGGGTAGAGCCTGTATAGATGCTTGGACCTAGAATCCGAGCCGATGCTCATTATCATCTCCCTAACTATGGGGAGTCTGTCCGGCGCGTTGAACATCCTCTCCGTCCTGCAGAGGCCTATCCCTTCGGCACCGAAGTCCCTCGCCTTCCGGGCCGCCTCGGGAGTATCGGCGTTCGCCCAGACCCCTAGCCTCCGGACTCTGTCGGCCGTCTTCAGGAGCTCCGTCAGCTCAGCTGAAGGCTCCGGGTCCACCATCTTCACCTGGCCGCGGTAGATCGAGCCCGTCGTGCCGTCGATGGTTATTGTCTCTCCTTTCAGGACCTTCTCACCGGACTTCGTGATGAAGTGGCTCCTGTCCCGGGAGATCTCGATTTCGCTACAACCAACCACTGCAGGCTTGCCCATGCCTCTAGCGACCACCGCTGCATGCGACGTCATCCCTCCCCGCATGGTAAGCACTCCCTGAGAAGCGATCATGCCTTTGATGTCTTCGGGAGTTGTCTCATGCCTCACGAGTATCACCTTCCTCGACGCGCCCTCCCTGGCCGCCTCTTCAGTTTCGAAAACCACCTCACCCGATGCCGCTCCCGGCGATGCGTCCAGCCCCTTTGCCAGTGGTGTGTCAGCCGCCTTGGGGTCCAGCCTCCTGTGCAGCAGGGACTCGAGCATGTCGGGCTCTACCCTGGCCACCGACTGCTCGGGGGAGATGAGTCCCTCTTTAGCCATGTCCACCGCTATCCTCACCGCGGCCTGTGCCGTCCTTTTTCCATTTCTTGTCTGCAGGGTGTAGAGCTTCCCATCCTCGACGGTGAACTCGAAGTCCTGCATGTCCCTGAAGCGCGCTTCGAGCTTCTTCGCCACGTCACTAAGCTGGGCAAGTATCCTAGGGTCTACGTTGTCCATGCCAACGGGGGTCCTTATCCCGGCAACGACGTCCTCCCCCTGCGAATCCGATAGGTACTCCCCGAACATCTTATTCTCCCCCGTCTTGGGATTTCTGGTGAACCCGACCCCTGACCCAGAGGTCTCGCCGAAGTTGCCGAACACCATGGTCTGGATATTCACCGCTGTCCCCAGCGAGTCGCTGATCTTGTAGAACTTCCTGTACTCCTTCGCCCTGTCGTTGTTCCAGGACTTCAGCACCGCCTCAACCGCCATCTCGAGTTGGACGAACGGGTCCTGGGGGAACTCCTTCCCTGTCTGCCGCCTGACGGTCGCCTTGAACTCTTCCGCGACACTCCTGAGTTCCGCGGCCGGAAGCTCGATGTCCATCTTGACCCCGAGCCTGTTCCTGCGGTCCTCCAGTATCTTCTCGAACTCTTCTGCGTCCGCCCCCATGGCCACCTTCCCGAACATCTGGATCAGGCGCCGGTACGAATCGTAGGCGAAACGCTCATTCTTCGAGATCGCGGCCATCCGTTCTGCAGTTCTGTCGTTGAGCCCGAGGTTCAGTATCGAGTCCATCATGCCGGGCATAGAGAAGGGGGCGCCTGACCTGACGGAGAAGAGAAGGGGCCTATCTTCCCCCCCGAATCTCTTTCCCGTTTCGCCCTCCACTTCTGCGATCTTCTCCCGAATCTGGTCGAAGAGCCCCTCTGGGATTTTACCTCCCTGACCGTAGTATTGTTTGCAGACCTCGGTGGTTATCACAAAGCCAGACGGGACAGGGAGCCCAAGCGACGTCATTTCTACGAGGCCGTACCCCTTTCCACCCAGCAGGAACTTGTCCCCGCCCTTCGCCTCTTGGAAAAGCAAAACTCTGTCCAACAAGGTCGACCTCAAAACGAGCCGAAATCGCGGAGGATATATTTGTAGGGGCTGGAGAATTACTCTACGGCGGCGCCAGATTAGGGGTCCTATGCCCGTTGTGGCGACTTCGGAACCCGCCCAAGCCCTTCCTGGTCTAGCCTGTAGAAGTACCAGTCAGAGAGCCTACGCGCCCCGATTTGCTCGTAGAAATCAAGGGCCTTCTTGTTCCAAGTGAGGACGGCCCACTCCATCCTCCCGCACCCCTTTGATATCGCCTCATCCACACAGCGCTTGAAGAGGCCGAAGCCGACTCCTTTCGCCCTGTACTCCTCCAGCACGAAGAGGTCTTCCAGGTACAGCGTGGGCCTGGCCAGGAACGACGAATAGGTGAAGAAGTGCAGCGCATATCCGACGAGCTTCTCCCCCTCCTCCGCCACGAACATGTTGATCCTCTTCTTCTCGAAAACGTCTTCGGCCAACCTCCCTCTCCCTTCCACCGATGGGGGTTTCAGATGCTCGAACTTCGCCAGTGCCAACACGAGCCTAATGAACTGCTTCGAATCGGACGCCCTTGCTCGGCGTATCCTCACCTTACTCATGCTAGGAGGGAGCCTTGGTGCTGGATAAATCGGTTGGCTTCTGAAGAATGGAGGGAGAGGCCTGGGACCTATGGGTGCTGGTCCAGGTCTCTGTTCATCTGGTCGTATTGCTCCTTCGTGATCTCGCCCCTCGCGTATCTCTGGCGAAGTATCTCTCGCGCGTCCCCATAGCCGTAGCCGTACCCATAGCGTCGTCTCCATCCCCCTACGCCACCCCAAGGCCCGAAGATTAGACGGCTCACAAGGAAGATGATGAAGATGAAGAAGATGAATCCGAATGGGAAGAAGAACCACCCAAATCCGGGGTAGCCGTAGGAGTATGGTCCGGGACCCGTGGGGTACCCGTGGAATGCTAGGACTGCGAAGAACGCGATGACCGCGATTACAACTATCGCGAGGATTGCCCAGGCAAACGGATTGCCACGGTGAGGGCGCTGATCTCCGTATGTAGTCTGCGTTGCTTTTCGCCTCTTCTCCTCCCTCCTGCCGGTGGTTCTTAAGCATATTGGAATTCCTATATCAAAATTCCTATAAGAGCGGAGGCGGGCATGAGACGCCATGTGGCCCTTCAAGTTCGCGATGCGGAACAAGCGGGGCCTTCCGCACATGGTCCTCTACCTTTTGTCGTCCTCCCCGAAGAACGGCGTGGAGCTGATGGACGGAGTACAGTCCATTACGCGCGGCTGGTGGCGCCCCACCCCAGGGTCCATCTACCCTCTGTTGAGCGAAATGACCAAACAAGGGTTGGTGGTCAAGAAGGATGACGGCAGGTACGAGCTCACTCAGAAGGGGAGGTCACAGTCGCAAGGCCACTTCGATTCCGGGCGACGCGGGCCCCAATCCGCCGGAGACATGGTGAACCAGATGGAAGGATTCGTCTCCTACTTTGAGGACCTCAAGGGCTCCAAGAACGAACAGTTGGACCCCCACAGAGGCAAGCTCAAGGAACTCGCGAAGAGGCTTAGGGAGGTCGCCGGCCCTGCCGAAGACCAGAAGGAATAGGGGGACTGACATGGTATCGACTGGCGGCCGTACGCGGCGTGCTGGTGGGGCTTAGCCCCAATCCAAAATAAATGGCAAACGCACCCGCACACCGCGCCGTGGAACTCAAGCGGGGGCTGTCCTACTTTGACCTGATGAACATAGTCATCGGTGCAATAGTTGGGAGTGACATCTACATCATCCCGGGCCTCACTGCAGGGTTGATCGGCCCGTTCGCCATCGTCGAGTGGATCATCGGAGGCGCCATGGCGATGGTCCTCGCGATGGTGTTCGGATACTGTGCCTACTACGTGCCGAACGTCGGGGGGTCCTACGCCTACGTGTCCAAGGCGTTCAACAAGTTCTATGGCTTCATCGCCGGGTGGAGCATGTGCATCGCAGAGATAATCGCCCTTCCTGTGTTCGCCATCGTGTTCACAAACTACCTGCAGTATTTCATCCCGCTTGACAACGCGGCCACGATGCTGGTGAGGGTCGTCTTCGTCGTGGTCTTCGTCGCCATCAACATCCAGGGGGTCAAGGCCGCCGGGCGGATCAACGACGTCCTGACCCTGGCCAAGCTCGCTCCCTTATTGATGATAATCGTCTTCGGACTCGGCTCCATCCTCCTGAAGCCCAGCCTGGCGGGCAATTACAGCCCGTTCATCCCGTCCGGCTTGAACAACTTCGGGACTGTGATGGTGCTCATCTTCTGGGCCTACGCGGGATTCGAGCTGGGCTCGCTTCCAGCCAGCGAGGTGGTCGACCCCAAGAAGAATGTCCCCCGGGCACTTATCACAGGGATGGCCATCGTGATCTTCTTCTACGTGATGACCAATGTCGCCGTCTTCGGCCTGACGAGCTCTGCGACACTATCAACGACTGCAGTCCCACTGGTCCTGGTCAGCACGGCCTTGCTTGGGACCGCAGGAGCGGTCATCACAGGGGTGGGGGCCTTAGCCTCGGTCTCAGGCACGGACGAAACCGAAGTCCTCGGGACAGCTCGGCTCATGTATGCCATGTCCGCCGACGGACTCCTCCCCGGCGCGATACGCAAGGTCCATCCGCGCTTCCAGACCCCCTACGTCGCCATACTCATCGAAGGTGCGATCGCCCTCGGCCTATCCGTCTTTTCCGGGATCACTCAGCTCATCTCATTCGCCGTCTTCAACCTGGCCATCTGCTATCTATTCGTCTGTCTGTCACTACCGGTCTTGAGGAAAGACGGCGACGGCGGGCTGCGCGGGGAACGGATCATACCGTGGCTCGGGGTCGCGGTCAGCCTCTACCTCGTATATTCCACATCCCTGACCGACATCCTCATCGGAACAGTCGCGGTCCTGCTCGGCATCCCCGTGTACCTCTATTTCTCGAAGACATCGGTCGGCGCCGTCGAGGCAAAGCTAGTCTCCGAGGAGGAAATTCTGCGCGTCAACCTGGCGAAACAGGACAGATTCCTCGCTAGACTGGTCCGATGGATACGGGGGGCCGTAGCTCGCGGCGCGAATGGAACACCCGCAGGTTGAATGTCGGAGCATTCCTCGGCAACTCTTTAAACGAGCAGAGGCCCGCGCCAGATCTTGTTCCAGAGGGAACTGAAATCGCTTGGAATCTGACCTTCAGACCGGACTAAAGCAGGCGATGCGTGTCTTTCCTCAGGGGGTGACGGTTGCCACCACCCAGGGGGCGGGCGGCCCCGCCGGGATAACGGTGAGTTCCTTCACCAGCGTCTCCCTCTCGCCACCACTCGTGCTAATATCGATCGCCAAGAGCTCGGGTCTACACGAGGTCTTCCGAGATGCCCAAGCATACGCCGTTAACTTCCTCTCAGATGACCAGAAGACTGTTTCGGACAGGTTCGCCGGCCGTACCCGGGAGAAGGACCGGTTCGCAGGTATCAAGGTGACAAAGGGGACGACGGGGTCTCCTGTCATTTCGGGCGCAAGGGCGGTAGTCGAATGCAAGGCCTGGAAGGTGTATGACGGAGGAGACCACTCGCTCCTCATCGGAGAAGTCGTGGCCGCGAAGACGTTCAACTCAAAGCGTCCCCTCGTCTACTATTCGCAGCAGTACACGACCACCGAGGCGATGGAGTATCCGGCTCCTCCCTCCGACATAGTCTGGTGAGCCCTAGCGGACTGAAAGGAGGTAGTCCGGCCTGTCCTTTATCTTCGGGGACTTCAGCCCTGCGAACTCCCCGGTCTTGGGAGACCGCACCAGCATCGCCTCATTGAACCAGCTCGCCGGGGTCGGCGCGCCCCAGAAAGTCTGCCTCTGGGGGTCGTTGAGCTTCCATCTGATGGGGACCCAGTCTGGGTCGGCGCTGATGTAGTCTCCCGTGTACAGCTCAATCCTGTTTCCGTCGGGGTCGCGCAGGTATAGGAAGAAGGCGTTGGACACTCCGTGGCGGCCAGGCCCCCGCTCCATGCTCTCCAGGTATCCGCTCGACGCAAGCAGGTCGGCCGCGTCCATAATCGACCCTCTGTCGGAGACTGTAAAGCCCGCATGGTGTACCCTCGGCCCCTTCCCCGTGGTGAGAGCGATGTCATGGCAGGTGTGCTTCCTCCTCAGCCAGGCAGCCCATAACTCCGGCTTCGACCCCTCCGTCTCCGTGATCTCGGTGCACCCGAACCCAAGTCCTTCGACGTACCACTTGTACGCCGAAGCGGCGTCCGGGAGCATTATGTTGAAGTGGTCTAGCCTCATCACCTTCGCTCCTCTGTAGTTCTGGAACTTCTGGAGCATCCAGTCCTCGGAGGCCATATTGGTGTAGAATTCCACGGGAAAGCCGAACTTGTCTTCTGCCACTAGTGCCCTCCCCAGCCCCTTTTCGCCTTCTGGCTCTTCCCACCTGACGTAAGCCCCGTCCTCCTTAAGCAACTTCTCGATGGCTTTGAGCCCCGATTCCGAGGACACCCTGAACGCGAAGTGCCCGACGCCCGGGGAGCCGGCCTCGGTGAGGGTGAGGCAGTGGTGCTGCCTGTCCTCGAGTCCGCGGAGGTATATGTGTGACCTGTTGGACTCGGTCACGACGAAACCAAGTGTGTCGACGTAGAACCTCTTGGCCTCCTTGAGGTCGGTGACCAGGAACTCGATGTGCCCTGCCTTGACTATCTCGAACCCTCTGTCCGCTGCCGTCGTCAGTCCCTCCTGTGAAGGAGCTCCCTCACACGCTCCTTGTACGGTTCCTTGTTGTACCATGCGTAGTAGGCGCTGGACATCCTCACCGGGTCCCCGAAGAAGAACCTCTCGTACAGGTCCTGCCTCCCTCCGAACGAGCTCCCGGCCGCATCCCAGGCGAGCTTGAAGAGTCCGATCCTTTCCTCTGCGTCGGCACCCTTTGCCTGATAGTACCTGTCCACGTCACCCCTGGCGTCGGAACGAAGGATCTCCTCGGGCGGGATCGCCATCAGCCCGCTCGCGGCTGTCTGTTTCAGGACCATGCCAAGGGCGGGGGCTATCCTCGGCCAAATGTTCCGTGCCGTGTTGATGGGGACGTAGTCGGGGGTCATCAACCCCCACCTGTTGACCCTTGCGCCCGCCTCGCTCGCAGCGATGAACGCCTTCATGGTCTCGACATTCATGAGAATCTCAGCGATCCTTTCCTGCACCTGGGGGAACTGGTCGACGCCTATTGTCTCGGCCACCAGTGTCACGAGCCCGGCTATGAACTCGGCCTTGGCTGCCTCCCTCACTGTCGCCTGGTGGGCCATGAACACTATTGCGTCGGTCGCTTCGTTCGCCTTGTTCGCCTTTTCCGGGTCTTCGAGGATGAAGACCCTCTCCCAGGGGACGAGGACGTCGTCGAAGACCACCACGGCGTCCTGTTCGTCGAACCTCGAAGCCAGAGGGTGGTCGTAGGTCGAGTCCGATGCGAAGGACTCTCTGCAGATGAACTTCAGCCCCTTGGTGCTCACGGGGAGGGCGAATGCGATGGAATAGGGCACATCGTCCTGCCCGGACCTGATGACCGTCGATGGGAATACCATGATTTCGTCTGCTATCGGCAGAGTCGCAAGCATCCTTGCGCCGCGGACCACCACTCCGTCAGACTGCTTCTCGACCACCCTCGCCGCTATGAAGGGGTCGGCCTGCTTCGATGGGCCCACGCTCCTGTTGGCCTGCGGGTTGATCAGGGTGTGCGTCAGGACCAGGTCCTTCTCACGGACAAGCTCGTAGTACTTCTGGATGTTCGAAGCGTAGTCTTTCTCCCCTTTTCCGAAGAACTCGTTGGCCCCGGCCATCGCCATGATCGAGCTGTTGAGGTAATCGGCGGTCCTCCCCATGACGCCTCCGGAATAGTTCGCCCACGCCCTCATCATGGCCGTCCGCCTCGACAGGTCCTCTTTGCTCCGGGGCTGAAGGAAGCTCATCCCAACCCGTTCCCCGCTCGTCGGCGACTGGTATGTCATCAAATCTCGCGTAGACTGGTGAGTCTGCATATCGCATAGGGCTGCTATCGACTTCGCGACCCCCCTGAACGCCGGGTGAGAAGAGACACCTCCTGTGATCTTCTTGTCGCCGTGCCAAATCTCGCGGGGTGTCGAGTCTAGTCTCTGGAGGAATTCCCTGCCGCTAACTGCCCCCATCTAACTACCGACCTCGTCTAGGAGCTTCCGTAAATGAAGCTTTGCGACGACCTAGCGGAGGGTCACTGGGTTCTGAAGCTTGCCTATGCCCTCGATTTCGAGCTCCAGGGTTCCTTTCGTTGACGGAAGGATGAACTCCGTTGGATCGAGATTCCCCAGCGCTTGGGGGGTCCACCCCACGCTCCCGCAGGAGACAACGTCACCAGGCTCGAGGGTCAGGAACTGTGAGACGTAGGCCGCTATTTCGCCAGGCTCGAAGATGTACTCCGATGTGGACCCATCCTGAACGAGTTCACCTTTGAACTTCGTCGTCATCCTGAGATCCGACCAGTCTTCGACTTCGTCTGGCGTGGCTATCCACGGGCCCATCGGACAGAACGTGTCATGGTTCTTCGACCGGAAGAGCGGCCCCCTCAGGGTCGCCTTTCTGATCTCCCCGGTCACCTTGTCGCGCCTGTAGGCTTCGTAGGCGTCGTTGCGAGAGTCAGCCGGCGCAGTCACATCGTTCAGCACAGTGTATCCGAATATCCCTGCTTCAGCCGCTGCCCTGGTCGCCCTAGTGATCCTTTTGCCCACGATGGCCGCCAGCTCCACTTCGGGCCTAATCCCGCTGGCTGGCCCAATAACCCCCACTCCGGGCCCCACCACGGTGCTGGGCGCTTTCATGTCCAGCCTTGGCCTGTCGAGCCTGACGTCCCTTCCACCAAGCATCCCCTGGGTGTTCACAATGGTCGCGACGATCTTCCCTGGTCTGGGGACCGGGGCGCGGAGGACCACCTCTTGGAGCGGGTATCGCCCCTTCTTGGGTTTCCCGACACGCCCTCGTCCGCGGATTAGGTCGACAAGGCTCGCGACTTCCGTAAGTTCTTCGACCTCATCCCCTTTCACTAACCCGACTCGCTCTCTGCCATTCTTGTCTCCCTTGGTCGAGAAAGTACAGAGAAGCATCGGATGCCTCCAGCTCGACCAACCCTTTTTTACCTTTGACACACCCGCGAGGCGATGCTCGACCACCCGCTGACGCCCGGTCCAGGTTCAGCCGTCGAGAAGGGACCGTGGCATTACGGTGCAGACTACGTGGCAGTGTACTTCGAAGCCAACGGGTCGAAGCTGGAGAAACTTCTGCCCAAACCATTCGAGCTGGTTGTCGGGCCGTGCGTCGCCTACGTCTGCGAAATCATCTCTGTCGGAGATTCTGCCCCTGAAATGGTGTCGGAGCGTCCTGACAGGACACTATACCAGGAAGCGGCGGTCGGGATCAGCTGCAGGTTCGGAGACAGGAAGGGAGTGTTCTACCCTGTGATGTGGGTCACGACCGAGTGGTCCCTTCTGAGAGGAATCCTGAACGGCTATCAGAAGCGCCTGGCCGACAGGATCTCCCTCACCAAACTCCATCCGCTGAACCCGGGGCTGAAGCCAATCTCGAAGGGGTCAAGCTTCGGGGGATTCTGCGTGAAGGGGCCTGAAACCACCCTCTCACTGAAGGCGAACGTCGAGAAGGAAGGGACCCCCGACGACATCCACAAATTCGGGGCGACGTTCGGAATGAGGAAATTCCCCAAAACCGACAGTTCCCAGGCGTCCGTGGACGAGCCCGTGGAAATCCTAAAATCGAACTCGCGGGTGTCCGACGTCTGGTTGGGGAAGGGCTCGATGGACACGACCCTCGACATAGGGAGCGCCAGGGTTCTTTCTGGGTCGGTCTACCGGAGCGGCTTCACGATATCAGGCTCGAAGGTACTCCGTTAGGAGCACCGCATTTATATCGAAAGACGAGTGTCTCGGCCCAGTTTGCCGACGAAGCACCAAGTCAAGACTTTCACTAACTACATCGGTGGAAAGTGGGTCGAGACCTCTGGCGGCACCATAGAGAGCCGGAACCCTGCGACCGGGGAGCTGGTGTCTAGGTCCGCGAATTCAAGACCCGAAGACGTGACCCATGCCGTCGAGCAGGCGAGACTGGCTTTCGATTCAGGCGCCTGGTCGTCCAAGCGCCCTCCGGACAGAGCGAAGGTCCTCAGAGAGATCTCCGAAGCGCTGAGGACCAATATCGAGCCCCTATCTTACCTTCTGACCCTCGAGACTGGCAAGCCTCTCACGGACTCCAAGGGTGAGCTACTCAACGCTGCGAACGTCCTGGAATACTATGCGTCTGCGGCCAGGCACATCGTGGGGAATGTCCCGAGGTACGCGGGGACAGACGTCAGCCTTGTCGTCCACGAGCCCATCGGAGTCTGCGGGCTGATAGTCCCTTGGAACTCGCCCATCTCCCTTCTCTCATGGAAGCTCGGCCCGGCTCTGGCTGCCGGGTGCACCGTCGTGATCAAGCCCGCGGGCTACACCTCCGGGGTCACCATGGAGTTCGTGAAACTCATTGCCTCCATCGAGGGCCTGCCACCCGGGGTTGTCAACGCGATATCCGGGCCGGGTGAGACCATAGGCGCCGAACTCGTGAAGAGCGCGAAGGTGGACAAGATCTCGTTCACAGGGTCCACGGAGACCGGACGTAGGATAATGGAGATGGCGTCGGCCAACCTGAAGAAGATGAACCTCGAATGCGGGGGCAAGTCAGCAGACATCGTCTTCGACGACGCGAACCTCGATTCAGCCCTCTCAGGCGCCGTCTGGTCGATATTCAGGAGCGCAGGCCAGTCGTGCAACGCCGGCTCGCGGCTGCTTGTACAGGACACCATCTACGATTCGTTCATGAAGAAATTCAAGGAGCTGGCCGCAGCGATCAAGATAGGAAACGGCCTCGATCCCGCGACTGAGATGGGGCCCGTGGTGTCGGAGTCACAGCTCAACCGCGTCTTAGGGTACATCAAGTCCGGGGGGGAGGACGGGGCGAGGCTCACCCTCGGGGGGAAGCGGGTGGTCGAAGGGGGCTACGCCAAGGGCTTCTTCGTGCAGCCTACTGTGTTCGAAGGGGTCGAAAGAGACATGCGAATATTCCAGGAGGAGATTTTCGGCCCGGTGCTCTGCGTCCTCCCCTTCGGGGACGAGGACGACGCCATCGCCATCGCCAACGACACGAGGTTCGGCCTGGCCGGTGACCTCTGGTCGAAGAACCTGACGAGAATCATGAAGGTCTCACAGGGCGTCAGGACTGGGACGGTCTGGGTCAACCGCCATCTGAACCCGGGGCCCGAGGTCCCCTTCGGGGGGTACAAGCAGAGCGGGCTGGGGAGAGAGACGGGGATGGAAGGGTTGATGGAGTTCCTCCAGACCAAGCACATCAGCCTTCAGCTGACAGACTCGTTCGAGCGCGCCCGCAGATAGGCGTCTGCTTGCATAAGCAGCCATCATCTGGCTGCTATTTTGACTCCCCTGCGGCCCAGTTCTGTTAGGAGCGCTTGAACAGCCTTCCCCTTCACCGCGACTTCCGGAGGGATCACTCCTCTGCCCTTGATCTTCCCTCCCCCGAGCATCTGGGTCACAATGGACGCAGTGTAGCCAGTCGTCTTCCCCATGGAAGTCACTCCCGCCTTCTCGTCGAACCTGTCGACCATGTCGTAGACCTTCTGTCCCTTCTTCCCCTTGGCGATTACTCGCATCACCGTCAGATCATGGGGGTCCCCTTCCGAGAGCTTCTTGCCTAGGACCGCCCAGGAGACCTCCAGCGGTGAGATTTCTGACCCGCCCGCCTTGACCTTGTCTCTACTGAAGTATCCTGATTGCAAAAGGAGGCTCATCTTCTCCGCGTGCCCCGGCCATCTGAGCGTTATCTCGTCCAGCGTCTTCATCCCCTTCATGGTGTAGACCAGGCTGGCCAGCCCGTCCGTGGGGAACCCTTCAAGGAGTCCAACCGGCGCAGGGAACTCATACGTTTCAACCGCTGAGAACGGCATCACCTTCACCATTTTCCCGTCCCTCACCACCCTCGCCTCCTCGATGTACTCTCTCAGGAGCCCCACGATTGAGAAGACGAGCTTGTAGTCGAAAGGCGGGCGAGGGTGCTGAGGAAGGCCGCCGACCAGAATGTGGCCCTCATCCCCTCCTCCTATCTCCTTGAGCGCATGGGTAAGGAGTATCCCCCCGAGCCCCGGGGCGACCCCGCAGCCTGGAATCAGGATTGCGCCGGACTTCTTCGCGGCCGCATCCAGACCCATCTGCTCGTCTTCGAACGCGATGTTTACCATCCTCGCCCCTGCCTCCACGGCCGCCAAATCAGAGTGATGAACTATCCCATGGGGTAGCGCCGAAGCTGTGACATCGAACCTCTTGAGGAACGAGACCACGCGCTTCCTCTCCTTGATGTCAAGCAGCTCCACCGACAGTTTCTTGCCAGGGGCGCGCCTCTTGAGTTCCTTCAGTCTGTTGGCGTCAATGTCTGCAACGACGACCTCGTCCACACCTTCGGAACGCGCAAGGTCCCAACCGATAACCGAGCCCATGAGCCCAGAACCAAGAACTGCCGCCTTCACGGCGTCGGCCTCGCCAACCCCGCTTATGAGTTGGCGGTCTGCACATCTTAAGTAGGGATGTGCCCCGCCTTCGAACTGTGAGTCTTCGGGAATCCCTCGACGACCCGGTCTCCAAGTATGCATCTGCCTCGTTCGCGAAGGTGTCCGCCTCCGACTCTGTGGCACGCGCGGCGAGGATCATGCAGGAAGCTGGGGCGACCGAGGCCATCGTCGCCATTGAGTCTGTACCCGAAGGGATAGTCACCGAGAGGGACATCCTCTACAAGGTCGTGGCGGCGGGCGAGAACCCTTCGCTTGTCAAGGTCCGGGACATCATGAGCACCCCTGTGCAGACAATCGATGAAGGCTCGAAGGTGGGCGAGGCCATCGCAAGGATGTCGAAGCTCGGCATGAGGAGGCTCGCAGTCACAAGGGGCGGTAAGATAATCGGAATGATAACTCAGAAGGCCATGGTTACCGGGAACGTAGAGACGAGCATACCCCTCCCAGAGCTCGCCCCGCCTAGCGCCTTCGCCTGCCCCTACTGCAATGCCATCGTGAAGACAAGAGAGGAGCTGTCGAAGCACATCGACCAGACCCACATGGGAGGCCTCGGGCTGCTGCAGGGCGACTTCTCGAAGTGGTAACTAGGAAGCAGCGAACAGTTCCATCGTGTTAGCTATCCAGAGCATCCCTTTGCGCATGTTCTCCAGCTTGAGGTTCTCGTTGGGGGCGTGTATCCCTCCGTCCACGGCCGACACCCCAATGTCCACCGAAGGCATGTTGTACCTCCTCGTGAACAGATAGAGGGGCCCTGTCCCCGGCGAACCAAGCTCGACGATCGGCTTCTTCCCATACACCTTCTCCCCTGCCTTGATGGCTGCCTGGGCGAAGGGGTCCTTGTACGAGGTGCGTGCAGCAGGCTCCATGCTTTCGAGTTGCATCTCCACATCTGCGAACCCATTGTCGTCGAGGTACTTTCTGAGTTTCTTCCATAGGTCCTGCTCGTCCTGCTCGGGGACCAGCCGGAAGTCCATCTTGACGTGTATCTCCTTTGGGAGGACTGTCTTCGAACCGGGCCCTTCGTATCCCGCATAGATGCCCGCGATGTTCCCCGTGGGCCGCTGGACCAGGGCTTTCTTCGCCTGCTCGTCCCCGATGTCCCCGAGGAACTGCTTTGCCCCATAGGTCTGCTTGAACTCCGCCCCGTCGAACTGGTTCGACTTCAGAACCTCCAACTCGTCCTCCGCCAGGTTCGTCACCGCGTCGTACCACCCCGGCACCTTGATCATTTCGTTCTCGTCCTTGAGCAGGTTGAGGAGCCTCACCATCCTCCAAGGCGCGCTCGGAAGTATGGCCGCGTAGCTGCTGTGGGCGTCCTGGGAAAGCGACTTCAGGACGAACTCCACATAGATCATCCCCTTCACTCCTAGCGAGACCATGGGGGTCCCCTTGGTGTCCACCGTCCCATACTCCCAGATGACGGCGTCCGCCTTGAACAGGTCGCTGTACTTCGAAATGTAATCCCCGAGATGTACGCTCCCGGTCTCCTCCTCTCCCTCAAAGCAGAACTTCACGTTGCACGGTGGCTCCCCCTCGGTTTTCAGGTACGACTCCACGATCTTCAGCCTCGAGACCAGCTCCCCTTTGTCATCTGAAACCCCCCTCCCGTAGAGGACGCCGTCACGTATCTCCGGCTTGAACGGCGGCGACTTCCAGAGCTCCAGAGGCTCTTCGGGCTGGACGTCATAGTGGTTGTAGAACAGGAGGGTCTTGGATGACCTGCTTGACTTCAGCTCGCCGTAGACCAAAGGCGCTACCCCCTCAATCCTGAGGACCTTGGTGGTCGCTCCTATGCCGCCTAGCATCTGCTCCACGAGTCCGGCGCACTCCTCAATCCCTTCCTTCCTTGCCGACACGCTTGGTTGCGAAGCGAGCCTGATTACTTCCTTCGCGAAACCGTCCAGGTTGTCGGCGACGTATTTCTCGTATTTCTGGCTGACCATGCGGGCTTCTGATTTCGAGGCACTTTCTGACGGGAATTAAACGTTAGACGATGGCCTGGGATTGAACCGCATGAGAAGCAGGGAGTTGCCCACAACCGACACCGAGCTGAGGGCCATCGCCGCCCCCGAAAGGAATGGCAGGAACGAGTAGACCCCCACCCCATAGAACGGAATCAACAAGCCGGCCGCGACGGGGACAAGGATGATGTTGTACCCGAACGCCCAGATGAGGTTCTGCCTTATCTTTCTCAGTGTGGCCCTCCCAATCTTCAAGGCGTCCACCACATCGGACAACCTGTCTTTTATCAGAACGATCCCCCCGGTCTCTTTTGCCACATCCGTACCGCTCCCTATGGCGAGGCCAAGGTCGGCCCTGGCCAGGGCCGGAGCGTCGTTCACTCCGTCCCCTACCATCGCAACGACCCTGCCCTGGGCCTGGAGGCTCTCCACCTCCTTCTCCTTCCCCAGGGGAGTCAACCCAGCCCGAACATCGGATATGCCGACTTTCTTGGCGACTGCTTCGGCGGTGGTCAGGTCGTCCCCTGTGAGCATCATGACTCTCAGCCCCATGGAGGAAAGCTCGCGAATCGCCCCTGCGGCGTCGGGCTTCACGGCGTCCCCGACCAAGATGGCTCCGAACCGCCCTCCAATTGAAACGTAGACCGCCGTGTTTCCTTCAGACCGGAGCCTGGCTACGGTTTCGTCCCCAGGCCAGGCGCCCTGGAGCCCCACAAAATCTCGTCTCCCTGCTCTCGCGACATGCCCTTCCACGCTCCCCGCGACTCCCTCCCCGGGACTCGAATGGAAGTCCTTCACCTCCACCATTTTCAATCCCATGGAGGCCGCCTCGTTGACTATGGCGCGGCCGATGGAATGCTCCGAAGCGGATTCGAGCGATGCGGTCAGCCTCAGGATCTCCTCCTTGCTGTCACCGATGACCTCGACCACACGCTGCCTGCCCTCGGTTATGGTGCCTGTCTTGTCCAGTAGGACTGTGTCGACCTTCGCCGCGGCCTCGACCGCGTCCCCTCCTTTCACCAAGATCCCTCTCTTAGCGGCGTTCCCAGTCCCGACGAGGAGCGCGGCGGGCGTCGCGATGCCGAGAGCACAGGGGCACGCGATTATGACTACTGAGACGAAGATCAGCACTGAGGTAGAGACGGAAACCCCTCCGAGGAGCCTCCAGCCAAGGGCCGCAATGAGAGCTATGGCGAGGATCAGTGGCACGAAATACTGGGCTATCCTGTCTGCAAGACGCTGGATGGGTGCCTTCCCAGCCTTCGCCTCCTCGACAGTCTTGGTGATCTGTCCAAGGACTGTGTCCTGACCTACTGCCGTGCATTTGACCGTCAACCGTCCCCCCGAGTTGAGAGACCCGCCGATGACCTCGCTCCCCTTCAGCTTCTTCACAGGGGCGCTCTCGCCTGTCAGAAGCGATTCATCCGCCTCCGAAGAGCCTTCGATAACAATGCCGTCGGTCGGGATCCTCTCGCCTGGTCTGACTACCGCGAGGTCCCCTTCGACAAGCTCGTCCACAGGGACTTCAGATTCCTTCCCGTTTCTTGTGACATGAGCCAACATGGGCTTGAGCTTGAGCAGGCTCCTGACAGACTCCGACGCCCTTTCCTTTGTCAGGTGTTCGAGGAGCCTCCCGGCAAGAATCAGAGTGATTATGACGGCGGCTGCGTCGAAGTAGACCCCCTGGACCCCGATGGCAGAGGGGACAAGGGTGGCCACGGCGCTGTAGCCGAAGGCAGCAGTTGTCCCAACTGCAACAAGGACATCCATGTTGCTGGTCTTCGCCCGGAGCGCGTGGTACGCCCCGCGGTAGAACCTCCCTCCGACCACGAACTGTACTGGTATGGCGAGCAGAAACAGCAGGTATGCCGAGGGCTGACCAGGTAGGAGAGGCAGGTAGGTGAATGCCAGGATTGGAACCGTCAGGACCGCACCAAGAACCACGAGGAGCCTCAGCCTGGCAAGCTCCTTCTGAGGCATGGTGTACTCGAGCATGCAGGCTTCGCTGCAGAAGTAGAACGTGGTCCCTCTCACTGTCGCTTTGAGGGCGCCAGGTCCCTCGTTGACTGCCATTCCGCAGACTGGGTCCTTGGCCAAGTTGCTTCGAAACCCGCCGTTACGGCTTGAGGTTAAATCATTCCCTAGAAACCAGTCCGATTCTCGGCAAAGTTCTAAATCTGGGCGCGGTCTTCGTCCTTCCATGCAGAAAGACCCCATCTGCGGCATGATGGTCGACGAGAGGAAGGCCCAGTTGAAGTCCGAGCACGACGGCAGGACCTTCTACTTCTGCTCGACCGGGTGCAAAAGCACCTTCGATGGGGACCCCCACAGGTACGCCGCACCTGAAAGCCCCTAACCGTTTACCGAGAGAGCACAAATACCCGAGGCGGTCCGCCTTCCCGATTGCTCGAACACAAGGACGACTCCTCCAAGAAGGCGCTCGACTATTCCAAGTTCTACGGCGGCAAGGTGACCGTGGCCCCGAATGTGCCTGTCAGGTCCCTTGATGACTTCTCCATCTGGTATACTCCCGGGGTCGCCGCGGTCTCGAAGATCATCGAATCAGACCCGGAACTCTCCTTCGAGTACACCGGTAGATGGAACACAGTCGCTGTGGTGACTGACGGAAGCCGGGTCCTGGGTCTAGGGAACATAGGCCCCGAGGGCGCCCTCCCGGTCATGGAGGGGAAGGCCCTGATCTACAACTACCTCGGCGGAGTCAACGCCATCCCACTTCCAATAAGGGTCAAGGACGAGGAGGGCATCATCGAATTCGTGAAGGCGCTGGAGCCTTCCATCGGCGGGGTCAACCTCGAAGACATCGAGTCCCCAAAGTGCTTCAACGTCCTCGAACGCCTCAGGTCGGAGATGAAGATTCCTGTCTGGCACGACGACCAGCAGGGAACCGCGGGCGTCACACTCGCGGCGCTCTTCAACGCCCTGGAGCTGACGGGCCGCAAGCTGAGGGGAGCCAGAATCGTCCTCTTCGGGGCGGGGGCAGCCAACATAGCGGCCGAACGCCTCCTCGTGAAGGCCGGAGCCGACCCCAGGGACCTGATAGTGCTAGATTCCAAAGGCATACTGCACCCTGAACGGGAGGACATGGACAAGCTCCTCCTCCGAAACAAGTGGAAGCACGACATCGCCATGCGTACGAATGGGGACAGAATCTCCGGAGGACTGAAGGACGCCTTGAAGGGTGCGGACGCCCTCGTCGCGGCCGCCGGCCAGGGGCCAGACATGATCAGAAAGGATGAGATTGCGGTGATGAACAAGAGAGCGATCGCCTTCTTCCTTGCGAATCCGGTCCCCGAGATGCTCCCGCCTGCGGCCCATGCCGCCGGGGCTGAGATAATAGCTACAGGACGGTCAGATTACCCGAACCAGGTAAACAACAGCCTTCTCTTCCCGGCGATATTCCGAGGCGCCCTCGACGTCAGGGCCAGGACGATCACCGACACCATGGTAATCGAGGCTGCCAAGCAGCTGTCCGCCTTCGCCCGGGAGAAGGGGATAAACAAGAACTACATCATCCCGACCATGCTTCAATGGGAGGTGTACCCAAGGGTCGCTGCGACCGTGGGCCAGGCCGCAGTCAAAGAAGGGGTCGCCCGGAAGAAGCTCTCGAAGAAGGAGTCGCTCCGCGTGGCCATGGAGATGATCGAACACTCGCGCAAGGTTATGAATGCGCTTAGGCGGAACGGGATAATCCTTGACCCTCCAGAATAAGCGTAAATCTGCTCCCCTGGGGAGTAGGTCTGCGATGCAGATTCGTCGCGCCAAGAAGGAAGACCTCGGCTCGGTTGCGGACCTGATAGTCCGGACAAAGAAGCTGAACAACGAGTTCGACCCTCTCTTCGCCGTGGTCTCCGACGCCAAGGCCAGGGCGGAAAAGCACGTCACAGCGTCAATCGACGCACCAGACAAACTACTTCTGGTCGCCGTCGAAGGGCAGAAGGTCGTCGGGGTGATAAGAGCCGAGATGCACACGAGGCTCTTCTACGAGCCGCACCAGGAGGGGCTCATCACCGACTTCTACATCCTCCCTGAGTATAGGAGGAAGGCCCTGGGGAACGATATGGTCCAGCAGGCATCTGGCGAGCTGAAGAAGATGGGGGCACAGATCATCGTCGCCGACGTCCCGGCTCAGAACGAAATCGCGAACCGCTTCTACGCGAAGCGAGGGTTCAGGGCGCTGACGAATCTGTTGGGAAAGAGTCCTTAGTAGTCAAGCAAGCTTCCGAGGTGAAGCTCTTTGGCTCTCCCTACCATCAACATACACCTGTAGCAGATGACGTACTTCGCCTGCTTCGCCAAGGAATGCTTTTGCGACTTGATGCAGTATTCCTCCTCTGGGGCAGCGGTAAGGAGCAACTTGGACGACGGTTCGCTCTCTGGTATTTAAAATACGGCAAACACTTTGCAGGGCTTCGGCATTTGGCGTAGTGTTGAATCTCTGGGTGATTTCTGCGGATGTTGCGCGTCAGGTGATGGGAACCAGCGATACCACCTCAGGCCGTCCGAGGCATATGCCTCTCCCCACGGGAACAGGAGCGTCTCCTTGACCGACCCCATGCAGACATGTTCGGGAAGTTCCTCGGCGATGAGCCGACCGTTGCACTTAGGGCATCTCTCTGTGTTCTGCATCTTACTGCGCCCTGTTTCGTTTGTGGCCTGCGAGCCTGTCGTATTCTGCCTTCAAGTCCGCGCGGTGGATGTCGCCGATGTCCTTGCCTTCATCGTCGAGCACCACCCTGTCCAATTTGTCCGTCAGGGCGTTCCACGATTCGAGCACTTCGCGGTCTTCATCAGCGTCCCGCGATAGGTTCCCGACTTCGCCCCTGAATGTAGTGTCGGCTTCGATGTTCTTCGCAAGGCCATAGAGGATGAAGCGCGGAACTCTGACTTCGAACTTCAAGGTGATGCGCTCTGGGTCGGTCGTGAACTTCTCCTTGGAATCGTCAGGCTCCAACTCCCGTTGGTAGAAGACGAGACGGGAGTCAGAGACCGTGTTCTGCACTATCACCCCGTCCGCGTGGACGGTGGCGTAGTCGTCCGACTTGGTGAAGGCTCGCTTGGGTTTCCCGTTCATCTGACCTTCCCTTCCCTGACTTTTTGCTCCCTGACCGACTTCGCTCCAACCTCGGAACGTCTCGGTGTATCCCAGTATGGGGACTTGCACTTGGGGCAGACACGGGGCTTCTCCGTGGACACGGGAACCCACGCATGACCGCACCTCTCGCACTTCCATCCTTTGAGCGTGATTTCCATACCCATCGGTATCATATTAACAGTATATAAACTCCTTCCCTGATGGGATATTACCGTCAAGTAAACTCGTATATACTGGCAGTAATATACCGTCAGGTATGAGCACAGAACAACTCCGCTACGAATTGGACGCTGACGAGAGAGCCGACCACGAGGCGTGGTTGGCTGAACGAAGGCCTCGAAGGGTTCGGAACCTGAACGAATCTACACGGACGCTCTGAGGGGCTATCCCGAAGCGGTCAGACAGGCTTTCAGGGAAGGAATCAATCACATAGCAAAGGCAGGGGTCAGGAAAAAGGACTCGAACAACAACCGCATAGAACGGCTCAACGGGACTCTGAGGGAACGGGTCAAGGTTCAGAGAGGGTGGAAGACCATGAAGACCCCTCTCGCGGAAGGAGCGAGGATTCACTACAATTTCGTCAAGCCTCATCAGGCTTTGGATGGGCAGACTCCCGCACAGGTCGCGGGAGTCGGGATTCAGGGTCAGAACAAGTGGTTAGCGATGCTTGAAGAGGCAATCAACCGCGATGCAACGGTCAAGGAGAATCACCCATAGATTCAACAATACGGCATTTGGCTAATACTTAGTGCCGACCTTTCCTCTCAAGGTCCCATCTCCGGTTACTTCGAATGTGGTGTCGAAGGACCTCGGGTCTTCCAGTGTGATCCCACCGTTTGCCGCCCACTCTTTGAAAGACGCATCGCTCGCCACCTCCCCCCTGATCTTGTGGCTAGAAGTCGCGGCGAACGTCCTCGTCTTCCCCGTGACGTCCCTCTGGTCTACGAAGACCTTCAGGAGGGCGGGGTTCTCGCTGGAGATCTGAATGACCCTCGTGTACTTCCTGTAGAGGACTCCCAGAAAATAGCCGAACACAACGGTCCATCCTATGACGAACGCGCTGGTGGCGATGGTCGACTCTGTGGAGAAGTAGAACCCCGAGAACCCGAAGATGGCTAGATTCGCGCCTATGATGGCTGCGAAGAACTCCCCTTTCCAAAGGTACGTCCTGCCAGGCAAGGAGTCGTAGAACATGCCGAAGACCCCGGAGTAGATCAGGGCGATGAAGAAAGCTACGAAAGCAACGTAGGGGACGTCGACGGAGATCACCGAGCCGAAGCACTGCGCGATGGTTGAACCGCTGGTGCAGACGCTGTAGTACTGGTTCGTTATCAGGGCGTTGACTTGGGGCTCGAGAGCATAGAGGAGTATGACGTTGAAGATGGCCATGCCTCCAACGTACACTATGCCTCCCAGCGTCCCTGCTTTTACTCCCGCGAAAAACGAGCCCAAGTTGCTATGATCCTAGGCCTCTAGGGCCGCAAGGACTTCGGCCTCATGCCCCTGGGGGTTCACTTTTCTGAAGATCTTCTTGATCTTCCCATCCGTCCCGATAACGAAGGTCGACCTCTCGGTCCCCCAGTACTTCCGGCCGTAGTTGTTCTTCAGCTTCCAGGTGTCGTACAACTTGTGGGCCACCCCGTCCCCGTCGCTGAGAAGAGTGAAGTTGAGAGAATACTTGCCGATGAACTTGGCATGCGAGTCGAGGGAGTCCTTGCTAACTCCGAGGATGACGGCGTCCATTCCGTCGAACTTCGACAGGTTGTCTCTGAATGCGCACGCTTCTATTGTGCACCCAGTGGTGTCGTCTTTTGGATAGAAGTACAACACAACTTTCTTCCCTTTCAATGAGCTCAGTTTGATCGGCTTCCCGGCGGTGGAAGAGATCTCGAAGTCCGGCGCTCGGTCCCCCACGGCGAGTTCCTTTGTGGTCGATTTCATGGGTCTGCGCCCAAAGGACCACCAAAAAAAGTTAATGATTGTTGCCCATGAGGCGGTCTCGAATGTCGTTCGACGTCCATGTCCACCCGTGGACCAAGGCTTTCATGAAGAAGAACGGACCGATAATGAAAGCGTGTGATTTCTTCAAGCTAGACGTCTCAAAGCTCCCCGCCACCTCTGACCAGATCTTGGATGAGATGGACGAGGCAGGCGTGGCAGGGGCCGTGATCCTCGGCCAGGATACCCACGCGACAAGGAACCCCGCCTTCAAGAGCTACACGCTCAGAAACGACGAGGTGGCAAGGATCGCGTCGAAGTCCAAAGGGAGGCTGGTCGCCTTTGCTGGAGTGGACCCTAACTCAGGGAGACAGGCGCTCGCCGAACTCAAGCGGGCTGTCAAAACGCTCGGGATGAGGGGTCTGAAGGTCCACAGTAGCGCCAACTCCGTCTATATCAACGACAGGAAGCTTATGTTCCCAATCTACGAGTTCTGTCAAGAAGAGGGCCTGCCGATCCTCTTCCACACTGGAACGACCGGCCTGGGGGACTGCGAGATCAAGTACAGCAAGACAGAGCTGGTGGACGAGGTGTGCCAGAGTTTCCCCGACCTGAAGGTGGTCATGGCTCACTTCGGCTGGCCTTGGCCCGAGGTGGCGATAGCGATCGCGCTCAGGAACCCCAACGTTTTCATCGACGTTTCCGGTTGGAAACCAAAGTACATCCCTCCGTCGGTATTGCCGTACCTGAACGGCATTCTGCAGGACAGGTTCTTGTTCGGCACCGACTACCCAATGCTGAGGCACATGGAGTGGATGGACGATTACAGGACTAGCCTGGCCCCGAAGCTGAAACCGGGTGTTGGAGACAAACTCCTCACGGCCAACGCGAAGAGGCTCCTCGCTGGCTAGGGCTGGATCAGCTGCAGCTTCAGAGATTTCCTGCCGCTGTAGCCGTCGTCCGGCTTGTGCCAGAACGCCACTTCGGGCTCCCCATAGCGCCAGCAGAGCATCACGCTCTCTCCGTACCTTTCAGCTGGGAAGTCGACGAGGCCGTATTCCAGGTCCTTCACCTCGACCCCGAGGTCTTCCAGCTCGGAGATCTTCCTTGTCATGTCCTCTACGAGGGCGTCTAGCTGTGCCGCCTTCTCAGCCACCTCGGCGGTCCTGAAGCCGAACAGGTTGTACTTCTCGATCTCGTCGTGAAGCTTCGCCACTGCCTTCTTGCGCTCGATGAGTTCCTTTACCTTCGGCTTGATGTCCGGAAGAAGTCTTGACGCCTCCTGCGGTGTGAACAAATGGACTTCTTCTGGCTCGAACGTCGTTATATAACTCGCCTCCGCCTTGCTAGTTCCTTAGCATAAGAAAGTTCCAACTGGAAAAGAATTGGCAAGGGATACCAAATCGGTTGACCCAAAGAATCCCCATAGAGAATCTATGGGGCTATGGTCCTCCTGACTCCTGTCATCGTTAATAATTCGCCCTCCCGGCGGACCTACGTTGTACACGCGGAGGGGAGACAAAGGGGAGACTGGGCTGTACGGGTCGAAACGCGTCCCCAAGGACGACCTGAGGGTCGAGGCCTACGGCACCATCGACGAGCTCAACAGCGTGCTAGGATTCGTAATCTCAGAATCGAAGTCGAAATCCCTCAGGGGGTCATTGAGAGAAATCCAGAAGTTGCTATTCGTCGCGGGGGCGGACGCCGCCGCAGACCTGGAAGGGCTTCAAAAGGTCCCCAGGATAGGGCCAGGGGACACCTCCAAGGTGGAGAGGATGACCGACGAGCTGCTCGGCAAGCTCCCCTCTTTGAGCAACTTCATCCTTCCAGGAGGCTCCCAGACCGGGGCTGCGCTTCAGGTCGCAAGGTCCGTCTGCAGGCGGGCCGAAAGAAGGATCGTGGCAGCCTCGAAGTCTTACGAGATGAACTCGGAGCTTCTACCCTTCTTCAACCGGCTTTCTTCGTACTTGTTCAACCTCTCCCGATGGGCGAACAAGCAGGCAGGGTCCAAAGAAGACATCTGGAGAGGCTAGTCCAGGTTCACTGAGACGTTCTTCACGCGCACGTAGGTGTTCACTGCGTCCATCCCCTGCTCTGATGCGTTGCCGCTCATCTTGAAGCCCCCGAAGGGCGTCTGCGGGAACGTTGTCGGCTCCTCATTGACCGCGACGATGCCCGCCTCGATCTTCGCCGCGACTGTGTGAGCCCTACGGAGGTCCTTCGTCCAGACGCCCGCCCAAAGCCCGTAGTCCGCGTCGTTCGCCTTCGCTACCGCGTCATCCTGTCCGTCGAATGTCGTCACCGTAAGCACGGGGCCGAATATCTCCTCCCTAGCGACCTTCATGTCCTGAGTCACCCCGTCGAGTATCGTAGGCCGATAGAAGTAGCCGGCCTTCAGCTCATCAGCCTGTGGAGCCTCGCCCCCCGCGGCTATTTTTGCACCTTCGCCCTTACCTATCTCGACGTATCCTGCGACCTTCTTCCTCTGCGAATCCGCCACCAAGGGCCCCATGGTGGTGTCGGGCTGGAGGCCGTCTCCAAGCTTCATCGCGTTCGCACCGTTGACAAGCTTCTCCAGGAGGACGTCCTTCACGCTAGCCTCCACGAGGAGCCGCGACCCTGCCCAGCACATCTGCCCGGCATTCGTGAAGATCCCGTTCAGCACTGCCTTGGCCGCCTTTTCAATATCAGCGCCGGAGAACACGATGTGGGGGTTCTTTCCTCCCAGCTCAAGCACGACCTTGGACAGGTTGCTGGATGCGAGCTCCATGACCTTCCTTCCCGTTTCCACGGAGCCTGTGAGAGTGGTCAGCCTCACGTCTGGGTGCTTGATCAGGGTGCCTCCTACGTCGTCCCCTCCGCCGGTAACGACGTTGACCACTCCGTCCGGGAAACCCGCCTCCTTGCAGAGCTCGGCGAGCTTCAGCAGAGTCAATGGGGTGAATGAGGCAGGCTTAGCGACGACGGTGTTTCCGGCAGCAAGCGCTGGGGCTATGCTCCTGGCTGCCATCACCAGAGGGTAGTTCCACGGGACGACGTGGGCTGTGACCCCCAATGGCTCCTTGACGGTGTAGTCGAGCCGGTTCCCCGGGACGGGGATGGTGCTCCCCTGAATCTTGTCGGCCAACCCTGCGAAATACTCGAAATGTCTCGCTGACATCGCGATGTCCCCCTTCGCCTGTCCCAGCGGCTTGCCGTTGTTCAGGGTCTCGAGCTTCGCGAAATCAGCCAGCCTTTCTCTTAGGAGCTGTGAGACTTTATTCAGGAGCCTCCCCCTCTTGCTCGGGTCCATCCCCCTCCACGCCGGGTCTTCGAAAGCCTCTCGTGCTGCGTCTACCGCCATCATCACGTCCTCCGAGTCCCCCTTCGGGACATGAGCCAGCACCTGCCCCTTGGCCGGGTTGAACACAGGGTAGTGCCTCCCTGAATGAGACGGGACCCAGGCGCCGTCGATGAACATCTCGTAGTTCGGTACAGTCTCAGCTTGCAAGGCTCCGCTCACCTGCTTCCGGGTCGGTCATAACCCTTACTTCACGAGCTCGAAGGCCGCCGAGATTCCCTGCCCAACCCCGATACACATGGTGGCCAGGCCGTATCTCGTCCCGGTCCGCTTCATCTGGTGGACTAGAGTTGTGGCGAGCCTGGCGCCGCTGCAACCGAGAGGGTGACCCAGAGCGATCGCGCCCCCGTTGGGGTTCATCTTCTTCAGGTCGAATCCTGGTTCCTCTTTCACGCAGGCCAAGACCTGGGCCGCGAACGCTTCGTTCAGCTCTACGACTCCGAATTCGTCCAAGCTTATTCCTATCCCCGCAATGAGCTTTCTTGTCGAAAAAACCGGTCCAATGCCCATGTAGCTCGGATGGACACCAGCGGTCGCAGACCCGATGCACCTGGCAATTGGTTTCAACCCCAACTTATCCGCCCTTTCGGAGCTCATGAGCACAAGTGCCGCAGCTCCGTCGTTGATCCCCGATGAGTTCCCTGCGGTAACTGTCCCGTCCTTCCGGAATGCAGGCCTGAGTTCCCCAAGCTTCTCCATCGAAGTATCTTCCCTGGGCCCCTCATCCGCACCGACCCCCTCGGGATTCTCGGGGGTCTTCACTTGGACCAACTCATCGTCGAACCTCCCCTTTTTCCTGGCATCCACCGCTTTTCGGTGGCTCTCTAATGCGAACTCGTCCTGTGCCCTTCTGTCAATCTTGTATTTTTCGGCCAGGTTCTCGGCCGTTTCGCCCATCGAGATGGAAGGGTAGTCCCGGGGGAAAGCCGGGTTCACGAAGCGCCATCCTATGGTGGAGTCGACCAGGGTCTCGGTCCCCCTCTTGTAGCCGGTCTCTGGTTTCAGCATGACCAAAGGCGCCCTGGTCATGCTCTCCACACCGCCAGCCACCAAGACCTCCCCCTCCCCAGACATTATGACTCTGGCCGCGGAGTTCACCGCCTCCAATCCCGAACCGCACAGCCTGTTCACTGTGGCTGCGGGCACGGAGTAGGGCATCCCCGCCAACAGGGTCGCCATCCTTGCCACGTTCCTGTTGTCCTCTCCGGCCTGATTGGAGCAGCCGAAATACACGTCGTCTATCGATGACGCATCGACCTTCGACCTTGCCAACACGGACCTCAGGACGAGCGCACCCAAGTCGTCTGGACGCACCGACTTCAGGATCCCGCCATACTTTCCTATGGGGGTCCTTACTGCGTCGATGACGACGACCTCCGCTTTCATGGGATGCCACGGCTGCCTGCCGCTTATCTTCTTTGCTGGGGCTGGGTTCCTACTCGCCTATGAAGTTCGGGTCTCGTTTGTCGAAGAACGCCTTGACCCCTTCGATGTGGTCCTTCGTCCTCCCGGCTATGTCCTGAAGATACATCTCGTACTCTAACGAGGAGTCCATGTCGACGACCACCGCCCTGTTCATGGCCCGCTTGGTCAAGCCGATGGCCTTCGTCGGTCCCTTCGCAAGCTTCTCGGCTATTTTGGTGACCTGCATCATTAGCTCGCCCTCCGGGAAGACCCAGTTGACCAACCCCAGGTTAAACGCCCTCGTAGCGTCAATGGGCTCTCCGAGCATTCCGATCTCCAACGCCTTGCCCAGCCCTAGGATCCTCGTCAGCCAGAAGCTCGTCCCCGAGTCTGGCGCGAGTCCCACCTTGATGAACGCTTCATGAAACGTCGCCTTGTCTGACGCGGCCCTTAGGTCACAGGCGAGAGCTAGCCCCAGCCCCGCGCCGGCTGTCACCCCATTAACCGCCGCGATGACCGGCTTCTCCATCCTCCTGATCCTGCCCACTATGGGGTTGTACTTTTTCTTGATGACCTCGCCCAGTAACATCGGCTTTCCGCTGTCGTAGGTCGCCCTGTTCGTGCTCAGGTCCTCGCCTACCGAAAACGCTCTTCCCTCCCCGGTGAGCACCAGGCATCTCACGTCGGGTCTCCTTTCGGATTCCTTCAGGACCTCCTGAAGGTCGTCTCCCATCTGTTCGTTGAAGGCGTTGAGCTTGTCCGGCCTGTTGAGCCAGATCCATTCCACCCCGTTATTGAGCTCTGCCTTGACTGTCTCGTGCTCCATCCTACTTTCCCTTGAATTCCGGCTTCCTCTTTTCCATGAAGGCCTTCATGCCCTCCTCCTTGTCCTCGGACGCGAAGAGGAGGTAGAACAGCTCCCTTTCGAAGTCGATTCCCTGGGTCAGACCCATTTCGAAGGCCTTGTTCACCGCCATTTTCGCGAGCCTGATGGCGACCGGCGATTTCGAAGCTATCTCATAGGCGACCTTCATCGCCTCCAGGAGGTACGCCTCCTTCGGGACTACCCTGCTCACAAGCCCCAGGGTCTTCGCTTCCTCCGCTCCGATCCTTTTCCCAGTCAGAATCATCTCCATCGCCTTGTACTTCCCGACCGCCCTGGTGAGCCTCTGCGTCCCCCCACCCCCCGGCATGACACCGATGTCGATCTCCGGCTGCCCGAGCTGGGTCGTTTCTGAAGCGACAAGGACGTCTAGGCTCATCGCCAGCTCAAGCCCTCCTCCGAGTACGAAACCGCTCAGCGCCCCGACGATGGGCTTCGGAAACCTCCCCACCTTGTCCCAGAGCGGGAAGAAGTGCCCTGTCATCGTCATCTGGACCGCCGTCATGTCGGCCATCTCCTTGATGTCAGCTCCCGCAGAAAACGCGCGCTCGCTCCCTGTTATCACGAGGCACCGCACCTCGTCGTCCTTCTCGAATTCCGACAGGGCAGAGATCATCTCTGCGACCAGCTTGGTGCTCAGAGCGTTCATTGCCTGGGGTCTGTTAAGGGTGATAATGCCAACGTTGCCCAGTTTTGAGGTCAGTATCGTTTCATACCCCATGAGTCGAAGGCCAACTCGTGATTGTAATAACTCTACTGCGCTCGTCACGTTAAAGAAGCTAGAAACCTCCGGTCAGCCATGGGAAGCTGGCATGAGCAGAGGCTCCGTGTCCGCTACGAGGAGACCGACACCATGGGGGTCGTGTACTACGCGAAATTCCTGGTTTGGCTGGAGGTGGGTAGAGTCGGACTTCTGCGGGACATCGGTTTCGGCTATTCTGAATGGGTTAAGCGCGAGATCCAGTTCCCCGTAGTACAGGCCCACGCCGATTACAAGGCGTCAGCCCGCTTCGACGACGTGATTCTTGTGAAGACGAAGATCGCGTCCATAGGCAATAAGAGCATCCGCTTCGAGAACGAGGTCTACAAGCTCCCCGAGATGAAGCTCCTGGCCACAGGGCATACCGTACATGCTCTGATGAACAAGCATGGAAGTACGGTACCCTTCTCCCCAGAACTGCGAGAAAGACTCACTTCGTCTTAGTAGAGCCGGCAGAGCCCCATTCGTAGAATCCCTTCCCGCTTTTCCGTCCGAGCATCCCCGCCCTGACCATCTCTCTGAGTAAGGGGCTGGGCCTAAATTTCGAGTCCTGGAATTCCGACATGAAGACCTGAGTTATGTTGAAGGTTGTGTCGAGGCCCACGTAATCCAGTAGTGTCAGAGGACCCATGGGCCAGTTCAGCCCGAGTTTGACCGCCTTGTCGATATCTTCTGGGTCTGCGACGCCTTCCTGGACAAGGAACGTGGCCTCGTTCAGCGCTGGGACGAGGATCCTGTTGACTATGAAGCCTGGGGAATCCTTCTTGCAGAGCACCGTCTCCTTACCCAACTTGGCAGATACCTCCCTGACTTTCTGGACGGTCTCGTCCGAAGTCTTCTTCCCCTTGATTATCTCAATCAGGGGCATGAGCTGCGGCGGGTTGAAGAAGTGCATGCCGCAAACATTCTCTGGATTCTTCAAGGCTGAAGCCAAGAGTGTGATGCTGATTGACGATGTGTTCGACGCCACAATGGTGTCTGGAGAAACGAGCTCAGAGACCCGTCGGTACAGGTCCATCTTGAGCTTCGGGTCTTCTGTGGCCGCCTCGATCACCAAGAAGCTCCCTTTGATAGCCTCGGCCAGATCGAGCGTCGGGCTGATCCGGCCCAAAACTTCGTCTCCCTGTTCCTTCGTTAGCTTCCCCTTCTCGACGAACTTGTCGACGCTACCTGTGATCATCTTCATGCCGTTGTCCAGGAATCTCTGTTCGACGTCCAAAATCGAAACCTCGTACCCTCCTATCTGAGAAGCGACCTGGGCTATGCCGTGACCCATCAGTCCTGCCCCAAGAACGGTGATCTTTCCTGAACTGTTGGCCATATCCCGCCAGACCGATGTGCTCGTTTTAACCGTTCGTCGCCTTGCGTTCGAACAGGATCTGCGAGAACTCCCTTCGGAAGCCCTCATTCCGCAGTCCAGGGATGATGGGAGACCATTTTGGAACGAATACCCACCTTGCTTCCGCCCGCTTCACTCGTCGGACTGAAGACTTCACCAGCTGCACAGCTTCTTTGACCGGTCCGCCGACGAAACAGACCTGTTCCCAAACCTCCTTGCCCTCCCCTCCGGGCTTCACGACGGCGACTGCCTCTCCCAGTCTCCTCACTGATCCCTCGCTGACTAGACTCCCCACCACCCCCCGGGTCAACGACGAGGCGCCGAAATTGTGCCAGTAGACCCCTGAGCCTAGTTTGAACTCCTTTGACGCCCTGATGAGCTGCATGGTTGCATCCAAATCCTTTGAGGAAACCTTCTCGGCTCCGAAGTCCTCAAACTTCCTGTTCGGTGGCTCGTAGATGCTGAACCTTGCGACCTCCTTGAATTCCATCCTTGCGCTCTGCCTCCGAGAAGCATAGTTCCGGGAGGCCGTGGTCAGCCTGAACAACCTGATGCCGTTTTCTCTGGCGATCCTCATTGAGTTCTCACCGAGCATCGTGGCCAGGCCCCTCCCTCGGTAATCCGGGTGAACCCTTACCCCCTGGAACCAAGCCGACCCGTCATCAAGGAAGGTCAGCCTGTTCATGCCAACCGGGACTCCGCCCACCACGACCACGAACATCTTCCCTTCCTTGTCTTTGAGCCATTCGTCCCAGACCTCGGGGATGTAGTCATGTCCTCCCCAAACGTCCTTGATGAATGACATGAGTGGAGGCTTATCCACCTTGCGGGCGGGCCTAACCTTCGGTTCCAACTGGGCCCGGGTCGTCGACCAAAGAATAAGAAGGAATCCCTCGGGTCTGCAGTTGCGCCGGGGTGGCAGAGTGGTTAATGCGCGGGCCTTGAGTCCACCAAAAGAAAGCCCGTGACCTTCGGGTCGCGTGGGTTCGAATCCTACTCCCGGCGCTCAAAATCGAGTCCCTCTCAGGGCTCGCGCCATCTCATCCTGAACGCGACCAGAGAGAGCGTGATAACTGTCGCCGCGAGAAGGACGATGAACCCCGACGCCGGGGGGATCGAGTACCCCAGACCTATGGTCCCCTGAAAGAGCGCCGAGGCTTCGGTTGTAGGCAAGATTTCAGCGACCGGGACCAAGAACTTTGGAAGCACGTTGATCGAGTAATAGACAGGCGGAAGCACGGAAAGGAGCGTCGTGATGAAGCCGTTTATGATAAACGCGTTCTGAGTGTTGGGGGCGAAGGCCGAGAAGAAGAACCCCAGGCTCGTTGACGTCACCCAGAGCAGGATGACAACACCCAGGCACGCCGCCAGCGAAAGGGCTGAGGCGCCTTGACTTGCTATCAGCGCGAACAGTATTATGATTGCAGGGGAGCCGAATATCAGCTCCGAAAGTGCGACCCCAAACATGTAGGTGAGCGGATTGACCGGGGACGCCACCACGATATCCTGAAACCTGTTTTGGATTTTATACGAGGCAAGGTCAGTCCCTACAAACAGGCCGAGCTCGGTGGTTATCATGGTCAGGGCCCCTGCAAGGCCGTATGGCAGGGCGGCCCCGTTGCTGGCCACGAACAGGATGAAGAGTAGGGTGAACGGGGTGGAAAAAACGAACGCGATGAACAGCGGGTTCCTAAGCATCGGGATGAAACCGAGGTAGTACATTATCGCCCACAGTGAGCGGAGCCTCTTACTCGCGCTCATTCTCGTCCTCCTTCTCCGCCTCCCCTACGACGTCGACGAACACGTCGTCCAGGGTCACGGGACTCAGCGCGATTCTTGCCCCCCGGGAAAGCGCATCTTCCCCCAGGCCCCTGGCCCCCGTCTCATCTGTCAGCACCCTGAACCTCCCAGCGATGGGGGTGACGTGCCCGTACCTTCCTAGCTCAGATTGAGTGAACTTGTCGTATACGTCGACACGTGTGCTACTGTCGGTGACTGCCGCCTTGACGCTCTGGGGGGTCCCGGACGCCACGACCTTACCCTTGCTCATGATTACCAGATTGTCAGAGAGCGCCTCGGCCTCGTCCATGTAATGGGTGGTGAGGATTATGGTCTTTCCTTCCTTTTTGAGCTTCGTCAACTGGTCCCACACTTTCCTTCGGTTGAGCGGGTCAAGCCCGATGGTGGGCTCGTCGAGGAATATCAGGTCGGCATCGGTCTTGAGCGCCATGGCTACTATGACTCTTTGTTTGAGCCCTCCGGAGAGCCAGTCGGAGTTGGTGTCGGCGACTTCCGTAAGCTCCAGGTCATCGAGGGCCTCCTGCGCCCTCCTCTTCGCCTCCTCCTTCGGGATCCCCCTCATCCGGAGGTTGAGGAGGATATGGTCCCGGGGGGTCAACGGGTAGATGGTCTCAGCTTCCTGAGGGGTGATGGCGATCCTCTCCCTGAGGGTCTTCGCCTCTTTCACGGCGTCAAGGCCCAAGACCGTTATGGTCCCAGAAGTCGGCATGAGTTGGGTGCTCGCAATCCTAAGGAATGTCGTCTTCCCGGCCCCGTTCCTCCCGAGCATGGTGAATATCTGCCCCGACTCTACGTCGAGGTCAAGGGAGTCTAACGCAGGCTGCTTTGACTTCTTGTAGACCTTGGTGAGCTTATCCGCCTGCAACGCTTTCATTTGACGACTCGACACCCTGTCCGTCTGGGGTCCCAATTATTGCTGTCTCTGGGTCGGTGAAATGACCTAGGCAACCGCTAAATCCACGCCCCGAGTGTCACTCTCACTTGAGAGGAAGGAGATCTGCCGCTAGGATCGACTTCGCAGAGCAGCCCTCCTTCGGAGTAGGCGAGGAGCAGAGCTTTCTTATCCCCAAAGGGTGCGCACACCGGTCGGGATGTAAGCGGAGAACCACGACTTTCATGGTGGGATAGCGTCATCAAGTCCAACAAAGCCGTCGACAATACGATCGCCGTAGAGGCGTATTCAATCGGCACTGAGGCATTCGACAGGGTCGCCCATGCCGACCCTCAGGGGCTAGTCCATTCTTCCTACAGAGGCGCGATAAACGTGCGAACAAGCCTCGGGCTCGTGAGCGTCGTCCCAAGGGAGACAGGGAGGGGCCCCCTGAACGTCAACGTGGATTTCAAAGCCCTCGGTGCCCCCTTCCCAAGGTCCGGCGGCCGAGTAAAGCTGGGGATGGAGGAGCTTGCGTTCGAGGAGGGCCAAAGGATTTCGCTAAGGAACGCCCAGCGCTACGCCCCTGACGGCCTGTTCGCTTCTAAACCGCTGTCCCCAAAACAGCTGGCAAGGAACGTGACAGAGTCAAGGACGGTCGGTCTTCTCGCCGGTCACCTTGAAGGGCTCGGTGCGCTGCTCGAAGTCATCGGAACCGGTCCCGCAAGGGGACTGCGGGACACGAATCCTTTCACCGCCTCTGCAGCTCCCGCCGTGGACTCCCTTGTCGTGGCCATTCGAAGGCACGACCGTGCCGGAGTCAAGAAAGCGGCCTCGAAGCTTGCCGGCCTTGGCATCGGACTGACCCCGTCGGCCGATGACCTGCTCTCTGGGCTGATGGTCTGTCTCGTCCTGGGCGACCGGAACGGATTGCGAGGCATTGAAGCCAGCGGACTTGCGAACGCGATCGTAGGCTCGTCGAAGGGGAGAACCTCAGAACTGAGCTTCGAATTCCTCCAACAGGCAGCGTCAGGAAGGGCAAACGAAAAGATAGTCAGACTTGTCGAGGCGATCTACACCGGAGGAGCGTCCGAAGTCAGGCGGTCTACGGTTGACGTGATCTCGATCGGCGAGACTTCGGGGACAGATTCCCTGGTCGGAGTCCTCCTCGGAGCCGATTTGGCCCTAAGGTCACACCCAAGGCCTAGATTGAATCACAAGACCGTTTGAGAAGCTCGCTGCTCAGACACCCCGGCGTTCTCAAGGATAGGAATCGGCTCTCCAATTATATACGCCACGGGAGGGAGGCCATTCAGGTGTCTTGCAGGATGACAAGAAACGTGATCATAATGGGTGCTGCCGGCCGCGACTTCCATGATTTCAATGTCTTCTTCCGGGACAACCCCGAATACAAGGTCGTCGCCTTCACCGCCACCCAGATCCCCTACATTTCGAACCGGACCTACCCTGCCTCGGTGGCCGGGCGCCTCTACCCCGAAGGGATACCGATCCATCCCGAGGAGGAACTGGCAGGGCTGATCGAGAAGCACGGGGTGCAGAATGTCTACTTCGCCTACAGCGACGTCTCCGGGGCGTACGTCATGAGTTTGGCCGCCATCGCCCAGTCAAAGGGGGCGAGCTTCCATCTCCTCGGACCCAGGGACACGATGTTGAAGTCGTCCAAGCCCGTGGTGGCTGTGGTCGCCGACAGGACAGGAGCCGGCAAGAGCACCATCAGTCGGATGGTCGTCAGGATACTGTTGAAGATGGGCCTGAAGCCCGTGGTGGTGAGGCACCCGATGCCGTACGTGGACCTGAGCATCGCGGTACAGAGGTTCGCCACCCACGACGACCTCGACCGATTCCACGCGACCATCGAGGAGAGGGAGGAGTATGAGGGGCACATCGACAACGGCATCGTCGTCTACGCAGGAGTCGACTATGGAGCCATCCTCGCCCAAGCCGAGAAGGAAGGGGACGTCGTCATCTGGGACGGGGGGAACAACGACTTCAGCTTCTACCTCCCCGACCTCACAATAACTGTCGTCGACCCCATGAGGCCGGGAGACGAGTCGAGATACTACCCCGGCGAGACGAACGTGCGCCTGGCCGACGCCATCGTGGTGAACAAGGTGAATGTCGCCTCTCGGCAGGCAGTCCTGAAGGTGGAGAAGGCTTGCCGTGCCCTGAATCCCAGGGCGGTGATAGTCAGGACCAACTCTTTGGCTACCCTGGACAAGCCAGAGCTAGTGAAGGGGAAGAGGGTGGTCGTCGTGGAGGACGGTCCGACCGTGACTCACGGCGGGCTATCAGAGGCAGCAGGTGCGGTGGCGGTGAAGGCTGCGAAGGGCACCATGGTCGACCCGAGGAGCAAAGCGGTGGGTTCGATCAAGAGGGCCTACGAGCGCTTCCCAAAGCTTGGCAAGGTAATCCCCGCGCTCGGCTACAGCAAGGGACAGCTGAAGGAGCTTGAAAGGAGCATCAACGGCGTGGCAGCGGACGCTGTGGTCCTCGGGACCCCATCTGACCTCACACGGATGTTCCACATCAAGAGACCCGTAGCCCGCGTCAGGTTCGAGGCCTCTGAAATCGGCGGGCGCAAGCTGGAGAGTCTCATCCGCCGCAATAAGCGTCTCCAGAAATTAGCCTAGACGCGAGGTATCTCAGTTCCACTGGACCCAGTCGACCCGCGGAGGGCGCAGCTTCTTGGCGAGGGCGTAGGCTTCGACGAGGTCCCTGGCTGTCACGATTCCTACCCCCTCCCCTTCAATGGCGAGTGGCAGGCGCTTGAACCCGTGAAGAGACATGATGCCCGCGACTTCCCTGCCGAAGATCCCTGGTGGCGCCGTCACGAGTGGTGTCGTCGCGACCTCCTTCACCTTCACGTCGAGCCTCCTGCCAGCTGCGAGGACCCGCTTGACCAGGTCCCTTTCGGTGAAAATCCCCGTCCATCTCCCGTCTTCGGTTAGTAGTACGCTACCTGTCTTGCGCTCGTCCATCAGCTTGACGACTTCGTCGAGATGGGAATCAGGGTCCACGGTCACCATCCGGGTGGATATCACCCGAAGGATTGAGAAATCATACTCCACTCCTTTGAGCACCCTAACGATGTCCGTGGGGGTGACCATCCCCGCCAGGTCAGCTCCTTCGAAGACCATCAGCCTGCTCTTCCTGTCAATCATCGCCCTCGCGGTCTCCTCCAGTGTCAAAGTGGGGACGATTGACGGGAACTTCGGGGACGCGACCTCGGACAGAGACGTCTCCTCGGGGTCCTTTCCTCTGGCGAGGACCCTGCTCACTAGATCCCTTTCGGTGAAGACGCCGCAGGGGCCTAGGCTGTCGGTGAGCACGACGCTCCCGATGTTGTGTTCGTCCATGGTCACGATCGCCTTCTTGACGGTCGAATCCTGATTGATTGATACTACTCCCTTGCTCATGAACTCCCTCGCCATCGGATCTGCATGCCTCTGCATTCTATCGCCGAGAAAAGAAAAACGACCGCTCTTCATTATAAACAACGGACACAATTCCCAAGATTGAGAAGTCCCGAGAGGCCCCTTCCGCGTTGGCCAGCCGTTTTTCAGCCTTGAGAATTGTGTTGGCGGTTTATGAAGGCCATCTGGTGGGCCCGGTTTGAAGACTATGGGAGAGCTGGTCCCGCCAATCCATCTCACGAGGAGATCCGACCTCGCCAGGATGATCGACCACACCCTGCTCAAACCATTTGCCACACCGGCGGAGATAGAAAGCCTCTGCGACGAGGCGACGAGCTACGACCTCTGGAGCGTGTGCGTCAACCCACTCCACGTGAGGCTAGCAGCCGACCGACTAGCGGGCACTGCCACCAGGGTCTGCTCCGTCGTCAGTTTCCCCCAAGGCACGAGCGCAACGGAGGTAAAGCTGATGGAAGCACGGAGAGCCATCGCAGACGGGGCCAGTGAGATAGATATGGTCTCGAACATCGGCGCGTTAAAATCTGGGGACGACACCGCCTTCTTCGCCGACGTCAACCAACTTGCGGCCTGCTGCGGGCGCTCTGGAGTGATTCTCAAGGTGATACTTGAGTGCTGCTTCCTGACGGACGAAGAGAAGGTAAGAGGGGCGCGGATCGCCGAGCGGGCAGGTGCGAATTATGTCAAGACCTCGACCGGATTCGGGACAGGAGGCGCGACCGCGGCGGACGTCGCCCTAATCCGAATGACGCTCAGGAAGGGGACAGGAGTGAAGGCGGCCGGGGGAATTGGGACACTCGCCAAGGCCCTGGAGATGGTCAGGGCAGGAGCTGACAGAATAGGCACAAGCTCCGGTGCGAAGATCATCGAGGAACTTCCTCTCTAGATCCTCTGATCCCCAATCCCCCCGGCACCTGTGCACGTCCAGGCCGTGCTAGAACGAGAGTTCCTTACCGCTCCGACCGTCTATCAGGACCTGCCGGTGCTTCCTCCTGACCACCAATTCTACCTTGAACACAGGATACAGGAAGGCCTCGAAGCTTTCGACGTCCGCCCCCTCCCACATGCCTTTCACCGCGTCCCTCACGTCGGACTCCTGTATCTTCGGAGGGAGGACACTCACTTTACTCACGTCCACTTCAGTCAGCTCGAGCGGGACAGATTCGGAAGGCTCACCCGGGAGTTCGGCAAGCCGCCTGTACAGCATCCGGTTCCTGACCTCAATGGTCCTGACGAGTCTCTTGTCGTTGAGGAAGCCGAGTACCCTGGAGACCGTCGACTTTGACTCCCCCAGAGCACTGGCTATGTCCAGGGCGCTGGTGTCGCTGTCAGGCTTGACCTCCCTAAGCACCTCGACCTGCAAGGTCGTCAGTCCGAGGAACTTCTCGAACCCCTTCACCACCTCTAACCCCCTGTTGACTGAGACCCCCTTCCCTGAGCCCCCCTTCCCTGAGCCCCCGTCCAGATAGGCGTAGACGGTCTCGAACCTTCTCTTGAAGAGTCCCCGCCTCTTCCTGACCCCCAGCTGTATCAGGGTCCTGTATTGGGGGGTGACCTCAGTCACAGTCTCCCTTGGACCAAAGATTCCGAAGCTCCGCTCTCTCCGGACTATTGTTGGAACGTCGTCCGCCCTCACCGATGGCGCCAGCCCGATTCCAGACTTCCCCTTGACCTTGCCCTTGGGCTCCTGTTCGTCATCCGCCCCTTCCACGGCCCTGACATTCATGGGTCCCACGTATTTCTTCACGACCCTCTTGTCGAGGGATGGGGTCACCCCTCCCGGTCTTGTCACCCGCTTCTTGATGGACACCATCGACGGGGGTCGGCGAGAACCCTCCCATGGCGAAGAACTGGCCGGCCCTGAGCCCCGTGAGCTCCTTCGGCAGCCCCTTCCCCGGGAAGAATTGGGCCACAGACTGAAGGTCATTCTGTATGATCAGTTTTCCAATCAGCTGGTTCCCGCACTGGCTGAGGACGTTCTTGTCGACCAGCGAAGGCCTCTGAGAGCATATCATCAGCCCCATCCCCCTTTTCCTCCCTCTCCTGGCCACTTCGGCGAAGATGGGGACCCTCTGTCCGTACTGGGGGATGAACTTGTCCGCCTCCTCAACCACCACCAGGTATGGGGTCCGCCTCTCAGTGAGCGTCTCGTACAAAGCTGTAATGAAGGTCGAGACCTTCTCTTTCGGGTCCGTGAGGTCAGACACGTCGAGTATCAGCGGTGAGATGTCGGGCGCCTGGCTGGCCAGGTCTTTTAGGTCGAGGCTCCCCCACGAGAGATCGCTATCCCTCTCTTCTCCCACCCAGATGGCCTCAAACTTCTCCTTGAGGCCGGTGTGCTCCCCCTCGGTGTCCACTATGGCAAACGGGACCTCGTTCCTGCAGAGTTCCTCGCAGAGCACCCCGACAGCGTAGCTCTTCCCACTCCCGCTGCTTCCAAGTACGCAGTTCCTCCCCGTGACAATGAGGTTCGCATCGACCGTGAACGGACCGTTGGCGCTGGTTCCTATCTGAAGCTTGGAGAGTTCCCTCTCGGCGAGGTCGGACATGCACTTCTTGGCGAATCAGCCCTCGATAATATCCTTACGGAATTGTGACCAGGAGTCGTGACAGCATCCATGGACGGGCTCTTCGTCGCTGTCAAGCAGTCCTATCCGGCATTCTACCCCCGGCACTAAGCTTATGGCGGAATGAACGCAGCCGGGCTTTCTCATGCCTAGGACGATCAAGGAACTCTCGGAGGCTTACAGGACAAGTACCGCCTACCCTGTCGCGACCACCCGCGAATGTCTGGAGAGGATAGCCTCTCTGAACCCGCGTCTGAAAAGTTTCATTACCATCCTGGGCGATTCAGCCATCCGTGCAGCAGAAGAATCTGAGAAGAGGCTCAAGGAGGGTAGCCCCATCGGCCCTCTTGACGGGGTCCCCATCGCTGTCAAGGACGTATTCTACATCGAAGGAGTGAAGTGCACAGCAGGGTCAAAAATCCTGGCGGACAATATCGCGGGATACGACTCCTCGGCAGTCAAGAGGCTGAAGGCTGCCGGCGCAGTGATCGTGGGGACAACCAACATGCACGAGTTCGCCGCCGGAGTGACGAGCGTCAACCCGCACTACGGCGCCGTCAGGAACCCCTGGGACGTTTCATGCGTCGCCGGAGGCTCGAGCGGAGGGTCCGCCGTGGCAGTCGCCTCGGGGATGGCCGAAGGTGCCATCGGGACGGACACGGCCGGCTCAGTGAGGATACCTGCGGCATACTGCGGTGTCCTCGGCCTGAAGCCGACCTATGGCAGGATAAGCAGGCTGGGGGTAATCCCCCTGGCTTCCTCCCTCGACACCATAGGGACCCTGACTCAGAGCGCCTGGGACGCCGCGGCGATGCTACAGGCGATGGCAGGGCCCGGTGTGGGTGACATCACCACCTCTGACACACCCGTACCCGATTTCCTACGAGCCCTCGCCAAGCCCTTCGCTGGCGCACGGGTGGGGGTGCCTGCAGGCTACTTCCATGACAATATCGATGTAGACGTTGAAGAGGATTTCTCGGCGTTTCTCACCAGAATCCGGGAGATCGGGTGCACGACCCAAGAAGTGGACCTCGGCGACGTCAAGGACGTATACGACAAGTGGCTCACCATCAGGAGGGCCGAGGCCACCGCCTTCCACCGGAGGTGGCTCGAGACTTCACCAGAGCTATACGGGGACGATGTGAGAAAGAACCTCGAGCTGGGCAAGAGGGTCCTCGCCATCGACTACGTCAACGCCCTGAACTCCCGTCCGTCAATTATCGAGAGGTTTTCCCAGGCAATGGGAAAGGTGGACTTTGTCGCTGTCCCTTGCACCCGCATTGCTGCTCCGAAGATCGGGCAAACCGAAGCAGAGATTAGGGGCAAGAAGATCGCGGTCTATTCTGCCCTTAACAGCCTTACGCTGCCGTTCAACTACATCGGGTTCCCCGCCGTCTCGATGCCTTCTGGGTTGGTGAGGGGGGTCCCCGTGGGGGTCCAAGTCGTGGGGAAGCTCTTCGATGAGGCAGGTGTCCTGGAGCTCGCCCAAGCCTACGAGGCGCGATTCGGCCTCTTCCCTACGCCCCCGATTCCAGAAGAGTAGCCGGGGATTACTTAATACGAGCCTGAAAACCCGCCGAGATAGGCGAACCGAATGAAACCAGGTTGGGGTATCGGGATAATCGTCTCTGTCCTGGTCTCAGTAGCCGTCTACCTGTTTGGCATCATAAGCTTCTCCGGCTTGTTATCGATGGCCCTTCTGCTTGGCGGCCTGTGGACGGCAATCGCTGCCTTCGCGATCGTTGAGCGAAAGGAGAGGAACTACTACCTGGGCTGGGGTGTCGTAGCCGCGATACTGTCTCTTTCCTACTTCATCCCCCTCGCCTATACCGTCGCCCTGATCCTGCTTGCGATAGTGGCCCTGATCATTGTGAACGTCTATCTGGGGAGGACACCGAGGATGTACGCGGCCGCCACGACGCCGCAACCCTCAGGCGGAGGCACGCCAGCGGCGTCCGCTATCTGACGAACTCGAAGTCGTCCAGAAGCGCTTCACCAGCCACCAGGGTCCATCTGGCCCTTCCGGGGAATTCTCTTCCTTCGTAGGGAGACCATCCACATTTCGTCCGCAACGACTCTCCTTCGACCTTCTCTGGAGAGTGCAAATCGAGTACCGAGAAGTCTCCTCTCATCCCCACTGCAAGGCCTCCCCTGTCCTTCATCCCGAGGAATCGCGCTGGACGGGTGGAAGCGGCCTTTGAAATTGCAGTCGGATCCACCCCCTGATCCCTGATCAACCAGGAAACGACATGGCTGAAGTCGTCCAGGCCTGGGACTCCGGCCGCTCCCTTCTCCATCTTTTCCGCCATCGTGTGAGGTGCGTGGTCGGTTACAACGAACGAAACATTCCCCAGTCTGACCCCTTGGATCAGGGCCTCCCGGTCCTCTTCCGACCTAAGTGGCGGGTTCGTCTTCAGCATCGGGTTCCGGTCTAGATCCCTCCTGCTGAAGTAAAGGTGGTGGAGGGTTGCCTCGCAATTGAGATCCAGTCCCCCCGACCTTGCCCGACCTACCATCGAAAGCGTCTCACCGAGCGAGGCATGGCAGACGTTCGCCGAAACGTGCTGCTTCGTCAGGGCCGCCGCGACGGTACTGACGGCCGCAAGTTCCGACTCAGGAAGTCTGAGGTCGGCGTAAGGAACCTGCCTCCTCATGTCTCCGAGCCGCCTCTTCGCCTCATCGATGGTCCTCTGATCTTCGCAGTGGAAGCTCGCCGGACGCCCTGTCTCTGCGATCATGCGGACGGCCTCCTCCAGCCTATCTTCCGGAAACCCATGGGATCCCGTGGTCTCAGAGAGGTAGATCTTGTACCCAACCACTGCCCCCGATATTGTAGGAACGAGCTGGAGGTTCTGCGGGTCTACCCCTCCATAGAGCAGGACGTCAACAAGCGCCTTCTCTCCGGCAAGCCGTCTCTTGACATCGAGAGTCGAATTGGAGACCGCCGGGTCCGGATTGTTTGGCATGTCGACCACGGTCGTGACCCCTCCATGTACCGCGGCCGCGGTTCCGGTCCTGAAATCTTCCTTGTGCTCCCATCCGGGCTCTCTGAGGTGGACATGCATGTCGATGAATCCCGGAAAGATAAGGCTCCTCCCGGTCCTTGTCCTCCTGGAGCCCTTGAGCCCATGGCCAATGTCCGCAATCTTTCCATCGGATACCCCAATCTCTTCCTCAACGATTCCTTCGTCGGTCACGACCCTCCCTTCGAGGACAAGGTCGTGCTCCATCCTGCTTCAGGTCCTTACGTGCTCGGGGACGCTGTCGAAACCCAGCAGGGTGTCGCAGTAGGCGCACTGCAGCATGCGGTCAGCCTTCAGGGTGACGAACTCGGAGGTCACCGGCTCCCTCTCGGCGTTGGATATGCAAGATAGTTCCGGGCACCTAATTCTTCCATGTATCAGGTCGGGGACGCTGGGTGAGTACTTTGCGACGCTCCCATTCGTAATGTAGTTCACGGTGATGCTCGGGAAGACCAGGCACAGGATGTCCGCGTCTCCTTCTTTCACGTGCCACCTGTCTACCTTCACGATGTCCTTCCTCCCAAGCTGCCTGCTCGCCACATTCTGAAGCATGGCGACCGAAGCGTTCGCCTTCATCATCGCCTTCCTGTCGAGCCCGAGCACCCTCGTCACTGTCTCGGCCTTCCAGTCGGGGATGTGGTCGATAACCGTCCCATCCTCTATCCTGCTGACGAGGAGGTGTTCGCCCTCCCTCTCCTCGGTCATGAGGCTCCTCCAAGGACCAGGTTGAGGATGACCATCCTGAGGGGGAGTCCGCCCGCCGCCTGGACGAAGTAGTGTGCATGGTCTGTCTCGTCCACCTCAGTAGAGAGCTCATCCACCCTCGGGAGGGGGTGCATCACCTTCAGGGTCGGCTTGGCGTCCCTCAGCGTTTCGAGGTTGACTTCGTACAACCCCTTTACTTTCTCGAACTCTGTCGGGTCGGGGATCCGCTCCTTCTGGATCCTGGTCACGTAGAGCACGTCCAGCGACCCAACTACGTTCTTCAGTGCAGTCTCGACCTTCGGCTTGACGCCACGGCGGCTCAGGAAATGGGACACCTCAGACCTCATCTGGAGCGAGTCGGGAGCGATGAACGTCATCTCGACGTCGAAGTTCGAGAGCGCATATGCGAGGGAGGATGATGTCCTTCCGTACCGAAGGTCCCCCAGCATCCCCACCTTCAACCCGTCGACCTTTCCGAAAGCCTTCCTGATGGCGTGGAGGTCCAGCATCGCCTGGGTAGGGTGCTCCCTGCTGCCGTCCCCTGCGCTGACCACCGGGGTGTCTGTGATCTCCGCAGCGAACCTTGCGGCTCCCATCTTGGGGTGCCTTATGATGAACACATCCGCTCCGTACCCCTCGAACATCCTTACGGTGTCGTGGAGTGTTTCTCCCTTTGTCACCGAGGAGCCCGTCGGACCCGCGAAGCCTGTGACTTTCATTCCTAGTCTCTCCGCCGCGATCTGGAACGATGAATAGGTCCGCGTGGAAGGCTCGAAGAAGAGCAGGGCTGCAAGCTTGCCTCCGAGGACTCCATCCATGGACCCAGGGGCCGCCTCAAGTCCGTCGACTAGTTTGAAAATGCGTTCGAAATCCACTCTACTAAAGTCCCTTGCGCTGATGACGTCCCTTCCTGTGAACCCAGAGCTTCCCATCAACAAATCGCTCCCCTGAACAAGAACCCGAAGGGGTTGAAGATGACCGCCCGTTTCCTATGCAGTTCAACCAGACGAGAAACCAGGATCTTGAACCGCCCTCGCGCTTTTTTCTGTTGGCGATATAAGCATTCGAGCACCGCCGCAGGGTCGTCTGATTTTCGAAGAGCTTTTTGCCTCATCAATCAAGCGTTCGGTTGAAAGCGAGCATCAGATGACTGGAGATGAACTGGTGAGCATCGTCAACGAGCACGACAGGGTGAGCGGCCAGGCCACGGTCAAAGAGTGCCTGGAAAAGGGTCTCCTGCACAGGGCAGTCGCCGTCCTCGTGATGCGGAGCAACGGGCAGTATCTCCTCCAGCAAAGGAGCAAGAGCGACGTCTGGCATCCTGGGCTCTGGACCATCTCGAGCACCGGCCATGTGAAGGCAGGGGAGAGCTATGAAGCGGCGGCAGCCAGGGAGCTCCTGGAGGAACTTGGGCTCAGCGCAAAGCTGGTTCAAGTCAGGAAGTGCCTCCTCCCCCCGATTCAATCCGGGAACCTCACCGAAAAGGAGTGGGTCTCCTTCTATGTCGCCCGCAGCGACCTCCCCTGGCGATCCGACCCAGAGGAGGTGGAGGCAGTCAAGGAGGTCACCGAGCCTCAGCTCCGGAGGATGATGGGCGGGGACACGATGACCCCGGACGCTGTTATACTGCTTACCGATTACCTCAAGAGGCAAAGCGCACCGAAGTAGCTGGCCGCTGGGTTTTATACGGACACGACCCGAGCTCACAAAGTTGTGCGGGCTCGAAGAACTCGTCTCTAATCTTACTGGTACGTCCAGGGCCGTGATAATCGCATCAAGGGACGTTGACCTAAGGCCCCAGTCGCCTGACAACAGACTCTTCCTTCTGAAGATAGGGGAAGGGTCTCTGGCCGGAGGTGGAAGGGGCGGCGGCTTCGGAGAAAGAAAGGTGATCGTGGTCCGCTGTTATGAACAGAAGGGAGGGTCCTGGGCACGGATTTTCGAGGCGGAAGAGGGGAAACTAGGAGAGTACGAGGTCCCCTACTACGTCTCAAGGATTCCAATTTCAATGCCCGACGGAAAGGAGGAGATGGGGTACGGGGTGATAGAGCCTGAGTTGGTCGCCGAGCTCTCTAAGAAGTCTGGAATCCCTTCCTCTGCTTAAATAGAATGTGAGTCGGGCGGGGCGACAGGATGAGAGTCCTAATCACTGGCGCGTCCGGCATGGTCGGAAGGAACCTTCTCGCCTACTTTCAGCAGAAGGGGGTCGAGACGATCCCTACGGACCTCTCAGGGTGGGAAGTCTCAGGAAACCTCCTTGACAAGGACTTTGTCTTCGGAAAGCTGGCCTCTCTGGAGTTCGACGCCATCATCCACATGGCCGCAATCACGGAGATCAAGAAGACCGTCGAGGACCCCAAGCTCTGCTTCGAAGTCAACTGCGTCGGCTCCCTCAACATGCTGGAGCTAGCCCACCGGAAGAAGGTCAGGAGAATCCTGTGCACGAGCAGCGCCAACGTCTACGGCGCCCCGAAGACAAACCCCGTCTCAGAGGATGCTCCCTTCGACCCCCGGGTCCCCTACGACTACTCCAAGGTCGTCCTGGAGAACATGGCGATGAGCTTCTACAAGTCCAAGGGGCTCCCAGTGTCGCTGACCCGGAGCTGGCTCCTCTTCGGTGAATACGACCAACCGAGCCGCGCCACCATCAGGTTCATCCGGGCCTGCCTCAAGGACGAGCCGCTCACGCTCTTCAACGGCGGCAAGGACACCACATCTCCAACTCACGCTTCCAACTTCGCCAAGCTGGCACTGACCATTCTGAAGGAAGACAAGTCAGCGGGCAGGGCCTACAACTTCGGCGGCGAGCGGCCCGTGACCATTAGAGAATTGGCCGAGACGGTCAAACAGCTGACAGGTTCCAAATCCACGCTGAACTTGGCTCCTCCGAGAACCCAGCTAGAAGCGGAGCCCCAGATAAGCTACCCGTCCCTGGACCGCGTCAGGAACGAGCTCGAGTACGTCCACGAGCTGACCTTGGAGCAGGGACTCCAGCGGACCATCGACTGGGTGAAGAAGCAGACCTAGGAAGTAAGTATCAGTTCTACCTTTACATCTTCGGGGATCCTGAGCTTTGTGATCTGCCTCATGGTCCTGTCGTCAGGTTGGACGTCTAGGATCCGTCTATGCACTCTTAGTTGCCAGTGGTCGAATGTGTGGCTCCCCTCGCCCGTCGGGGCCCTGCGAGTCGTAATCTTGAGCTTCTTCGTCGGGAGGGGCTGAGGCCCTCGGACCTTGACCCCTGTCTTGTCCGCGATCTCTCTGATATCGTTGGCTACTTTCTCCAATTCAGGGAGGTTGGTGCTTGTGAGCTTTATCCTGGCGAACTGTGGCATCTTCTTTACGACCGCGTCGGGTGAACGTATTTAGACGTTGCCCGGAAACTTGCCGCCCAATGTGACATGAGAGGAGGAGGTGGCCCACTACCTCTCTTCCTATCTTGTGGCACCTGTCACCACTTAAATATGAACGACGGGCCTTTGGTTCCATGGACACAGTTCTCACTCCTTACCTGACTTTCAACGGGAAGGCTGCCGAAGCGATGAAATTCTACCACTCAATCCTCGGAGGAGAGCTGACGATGCAGACGTTCGCCGAGTCGAAGATGGCCCAGAGGCCTGAGGAGAACGACCTGATCATACATGCGACACTGAAGAACGAAGGGCTGATCTTCATGGCCAGCGATTCTATGCCTAGCCGACAGGCGAAGTTCGGAGACAATATGCACATGAGCCTAGGCGGAGACGACGCTGAGAAGCTTACCAAGATCTTCAACGGGCTCGCACAAGGCGGGAAGGTCGACATGCCTCTGGCAAAGCAGTTCTGGGGCGACACCTACGGGCAGCTGACCGACAAGTTCGGTATCCATTGGATGGTCAACATCACCTCGAAGCCGCAAACCTAGGGGACCCCTCCTTCAGTCCGGCGGCCCGGATTCTCTCATCCTTGCCCTGATTGGCTCGTCGTCTGAATATATCCGCCACACCGCCACCTTCTTGTTTACAATCACGGCCGTCCAAACGGCCGGCGTCTCCCATCTGTTCTCGGCAAGGGGCTTTCCGCCTTTTGAGACGTAGGTGCCTCCGGCAGCACCTATCAGCACGGTTCCTTTGCCCTGCACGTTCATCCTGTCGATTCTGATCCAGTAGTCGGGGACCATCTCGAAGTACTGCCTCCAACCTGTCTCGATGCCGGGTCGGGCTGATTGATTTCCGAGAGAGTCGATGAAAATATGGTCTTTGGCCATTAGAGAGACCAAGCCATCCAGGTCGTGGGCGTTGATTCTTCCTACGAAATTCATGGCTACGGCTGAACTCAATTGTTCCACAGCGGGTGCATGCCCGACAAAAACATTTGGGGCTCAGGGGAGAATTTGGAATGCTTATGCTACAGTCTGTCCAAGTGGCCCTGACGTCTGCGACCTAGCCGATGGGGAAGGCCCACTTCTTCCCTTTGCCGTATTCTAGGACCTGGATGCTCTTGGTTTCGTAATAGTGGTCCAGCCCTTCGATGCCGAGCTCCCTTCCGAACCCGCTCTGCTTGAACCCTCCGAAGGGAACCTCCGCCCTCGCGATGGGGGGCGAGTTGACCCAGGTGGTCCCTGCCTGTATCCGTTCGGCCGCGTGGTAGGCCCTTTCCACGTTCTTGGTCCAGACCGATGACCCCAGACCATAGGGTGTGTCGTTGGCCCGCTCAATGGCCTCCTCAAGGTCCTTCACGACGAAGATCGGCAATGCAGGACCGAAGCACTCCTCCTTCGCTATTTGAGCGTCATAGTTCACATCGGTGAGCACCGTGGGGGTGTAGAAGTTCCCGCGGGCCAGGTCCTTTTCTGTCGGCCTCCCCCCCTTGACCAGGTCCTTGGCCCCCCGGTTCTCAGCGTCCTCGACCATCGACTCGACCTTCTCCCTCTGCTCCTCGGTATGGATGGGCCCCATGTGGGTCGCCTTGTCCATCCCGTTGCCTACCCTTATCGTCTTCACCTTGTCAGCGAAAGCTTTGACGAACTCGTCTGCAATCGAATCGAACAGGAACAGCCGCTTGACCGATGTGCACGACTGCCCGCAGTTCCTGAACCTGCCCCAAGCGGCGCCCTCTACGGCCAGTTGAAGGTCCGCATCGTCGCAGACTATCATGGGGTCAGAGCCTCCGAGTTCCAGGGTCAGCCTCTTGATGTACTTCGAAGCCCCCGCCATGATCCTTCTGCCTGTGGCGGTCTCCCCAGTGAAGGCGATTTTAGATACCTTCGGGTTGTCCAGCAACTCCTCCCCGACTACCCCACCTGGGCCTGTGACCACATTGACGGCCCCCGGCGGCAGGCCTGCCTTGACCATCAGGCTTGCAGCCTTGATGTCAGTGATGGGGGTCGTGCTGGCAGGCTTGACGACGAAAGTGTTCCCTGCCGCGAGCCCCGGAGCGACCTTCCACCCCATCAGAGACACAGGGAAGTTCCATGGCAGGATCGCACCCACAACTCCGATCGGACGCTTTGTGACGATGAAGAAACCCTCGCCCGTCGAGAACGGAGTATGAGCTCCCCTCTGCCTCCCGATGACACCAGCGTAATACTCACATGTGTTTGCGAACGAATTGATTTCGCTCCTTGACTCCCCCATCGGCTTCCCCTGCTCCAAGGTCAGGCTTGTCGCAAGTTCCTCGACGTTGGCTCTCATGACCTCGGCAATCTTCAGCAATGTCCTCGATCGCTCGATCGACGGCTTTTCGGACCAGACCTTGAACGCGTCCAGGGCCGAGTCTATGGCCCGCTTGGCGTCCTCCCTCGCCCCTTTGGGGACGGAATCGACTATCTCTCCTGTCGCTGGATTGGACACATTGAAGGTGGCCGCACTTTCAGCATCGGCAGGCTGGCCCTGTATGAACATCTTCATGATGAATCGGTGTCCGACCCTTTGCCCATCCGTATAAATTTCTCGCTAGGCCTCGAGGCTTCCTTCCCACATGCGTCTGTAGAGGGCTGCCATGCTCTTCCCGTCGAAGACCAGGGTGCTGTTGGGCCTGGGGTACATCGTCATGCACTCTTCAGCAAGTGCACCAAGGTCCGCCTCTTGCACCCCGATTTCCTTCAGTGATGCCGGGATCTTGACGCTCGCGGCCAAGGCCCTAGCCTTTCCAGCAACCGCCATCCCAAGTGCCGAAGGCTCACCGTCGTTGGCAACGCCGTATGCCGCTGCGAGCTTCTTCATCTTTCGCCCGCAGGCTACGGCGTAGTTCGATATGACGTACGGGAGAGGAAGCCCGCAGGAGACCCCGTGCGGGAGCTTGAACCTTGTCGCGATCGTGTAGCCGATCGAGTGACCGTAGACCATCTTTGCCTGGAGCGCTATCCCTCCCATAAGTGCACCGAGGCTCATTGCCTCCCTCGCCATCCTATCATTGCCGGAGCTGTACGCCTTTTCCAGGTTCTGTACGATCATACTAATCCCCTCTAGGGCGGCGGAGTCTGTTATGGGGCTGGCGAGCCCCGACAGATATGCCTCCGTGTTGTGGCACAGTGCGTCCATCCCAGTAGCCGCCGTGACCCCAGGGGGCATGCTCATGGTCAGCTCCGGGTCGACCACCGCCACCGACGGGAGCAGGAGCGGACTGTTGACCCATTGCTTGTGCCCTCCCACGGTGACCATCGAAGTGACAGTGAGCTCCGCCCCTGTACCCGCCGTTGTGGGGACCATGATGGAAGTCAGCGGCTTCTTCGAGAACAGGTTGTTCCCTACGAAAGACTGCGCGAGGCCTTCGTTGGTGGCAAATCCGGAAGCGACCTTCGCCATGTCCATGGAGCTCCCCCCTCCCACCCCGACGACAAGATCGTAGGCGGCCGATCTCACCTTGTCCGCCACGGCCTGTGCAACCTCGATCCTAGGCTCGGCCTCGACTTCATCGAACACGTCCAACGTCAATCCACCCATCCGATTGGTGACCTTCTGCACGATCCCTGTCTTCATCATGACCTTGTCGGTCACAATGAGAACCTTTGTCCCTCCGAGCCCCTTTGCCTCGGCGCCCAGCCCTTCGATGGCCCCGAACCCGAAGGAAAGTCTGGTCGGAAGAAAATAGGAGAACTTCAACGGGCGTTGATTGTGAAATGGCTTTTTAACCAATTCCCGGGGCGAAGCGGATAGTTGCACCTCGACTCCTCTCAGGAGAAGCTGCTGCACGGTGAAGGCGGAGAAGCTAAGCAGTTTGCCATGGAGATAGTCACCAAGGTTGGCGACGCGGTCGGAGCGGACAGCCTCGTCCCGATCAAATCGGCCCACGTCCTAGCGCATTACAGCAGCCTACACGACGCCGGGGTGGAGGTCTTAGAACGGTTCGCCGACTCCGGGGGGAAGTTCGCCGTCCCCACCTCTGTAGACCCCGCGAGCATCGACCTTCAGAACTGGAAGAGCTTCGGCATCCCCGAGGAGTACGCCCACCAGCAGTTCAGGCTCTGCGATGCCTACGCCAAAATGGGGGGGATGAAGTGCTGGACCTGCGTCCAGTATCAGGTGTGCAACTTCCCAAAGCAGGGGGAGACCGTGGCCTGGGCCGAGTCCAGCGCCGTGGTCTTCGCCAACTCAGTCCTGGGGTGTAGGTCCAACAAGATCACTGCAGGCATGGACTTGGCCTGCGCCGTCCTCGGCCTGACCCCCAAGTTCGGCATGCTGGAAAACGAGAACAGGGTAGCCAAAGTCTCCTTCAAACTTGGGATCAGAGATCTGGACGACCTTGACTACAGGTCGATAGGCTTTTTCATCGGAAGGAATGCCGGAGCCCGGGTCCCAGTCCTCCTTGGCCTACCGGGGTCAATCTCCTCCGACCAGATCAAGCACCTTGGCGCCGGAGCCGCCGCTGCTGGCCCCGTGACCATGATTCATCTCCCCGGCATCACTCCGGGGACTTCGACCGCCTCGGACGCCGCCGCGGGCGAGGAACTCGAAGAAATCGAGGTGACAAGGTCTGGCCTGGACGACATCAAGTCAGACCTCAACCAGACCTCAGAGCCCCCCGACCTCGTCGCTTTCGGGGTCCCACACCTATCAGCCGGGGAACTCGGGGAGCTGGCGAAGATGCTCGAGGGGAGGAAGCTGAAGGCCGGAGTGAAGATGTACGCCTACACCTCATCCCAGGCCTATGACATGGCACAAAGGACGGGGATCGCCTCGACCATCGAGAGGTCGGGAGCAAGGATAACCCACAGCACCGACGCCGAGATATCCCCGCTCAGAAAGCTCGGGTTCAAGACCGTCATGACCAATTCGGCTAAGCTTGCCGAGATCGTTTCCTCAGAAGGAGAGATCAAGATGCGCTATTCATCCCAAAAAGACATCATGGCGGAGGTCACCCGCTGAAGATGGGACCAATGAGGGGCAGGGGCCTCGTGAAGGGGTCTGCCGAAGGGAGGGCACTGGTCTCGAAGAAGGCGTTCACCTTCGCCCACGGGGTCGATCCCCAGACGGGGAGTGTCACAGACGTCCGCAGCGACATAAGGGGGATGAACGTCAAAGGTAGGATCCTGTTCTATCCCTTCGGAAAAGGGTCGACCACCGCGTCTTCCTGGTTCCTCGAAACAGTCCGGCTCGGGAACCACCCCGCCGGCATCGTGACCGAGGGGGTCGACCTTTCCGCGGTGATAGGGTCGACCATGGCCCAACTGATATACAAGAAGAGCATCCCAGTCGTATCCGGCATCCCCAGGACCGTCTACTCCGGCATCGTGAACGGCGAAGATGTCGTCCTCGACGCGACGAAAGGCGAGGTGAGGGGGAAGTAATGAAGAGGCTCCTGAAGGACAAGAAGCTCTTCCTGTTCGACCTCGACGGTGTCTTCTACAAGGGAAAGGAAACCAGGGTCAAGATCGGCGGCACCAAGGCCATCGAGGCCGTAAGAGCCTCGGGGAGGAAGCTCTTCATCCTGACAAACAACTCCACCGATTCCTCGGAGACCATCTTCTCCCGCCTCGAGGAGTTCGGGATACCTGTCAGAAGAGAAGAGGTCCTGACCAGCGGTCTTCTCACAGCGGAGTATCTTAGGGAGAAACACGGCAAGGTCGACTACTTCCTCGTGGGGGAAGAGGGCCTACAGGCAGAAATGAAGAGATTCGGGCACCGGAGGGTACTTGGAGAGAAGGCGGACTTCGTCGTCGTCGGACTGGACAGGGAGATAACCTATGAGAAGCTCGACAGGGCAGCCAGGCTAGCGAGGAACGGAGCGGGCATAATCGCCACCCACTCTTCGCGGCTCTACATGTACAAGACTGGGCCTGCCATGGCGACGGGTCCCCTCGTCAAGGCCATCGAGTACGGGAGCAGCAAGCGTGCGACCGTCATAGGGAAGCCTTCTCCACTGATGTTCAAAATCGCACTCGAGCGCGCAGGCAGTAACAAGAATCAAGCGGTAATGATAGGAGATCAGGCTGACACAGACATAGCCGGCGCCCACAGGGCCGGCATAGACGCCATCCTTGTCACGAGCGGGATTGACCAGGACGCAGGAAAGCTCGACCTGCTGGCTAAACTGTCGAACGTCGACGAGATAGTCGGGCTACTTTAGTCTCTGGCTCACCTGGAATGAGCCTTGACGTATACTGAGTCTACCTCTATCCCCAGGCCGTACCCCCGGGGGACTTCGATTTTCCCCTTCTTTGGCTCCCCTATCCCCGAAGCCAGCTCGGACTGCAGCGGGTTCGTGAACGGATTGAACTCGACTCCCAGGGACGGCCGCGCCGATGCGGCATGAAGTGAAGCAGCAAGCGAAACCACAGAATTCATCCCAGTCATTGGAGAGAACGCTATCCCTCTGCTCCCCGCCCTCTCGGCTACGTCCATCAGCACGCTGACCCCGCCGCACCTGCTGACGCTGGGCTCCAAGACCCCTATCAGCTTCTTTGCTATGGCGCCATCGAAGTCTCCGACGAACCAGCTCTCACCGGCGCCTATCCTCACCTTCGACTTTCTCAGTTCTGCGTAACCAGAGAAATCATCTGAAAGGACAGGCTCCTCGAACCATGCCAGGTCCAGGTCCTCGAACGCCTTGCACGCCTTGGAAGCAGCCGACGATTCGTATGCCCCGTTCGCATCTGCCACAAGCATCCCCTCAGGCCACAGCTTCCGGACCGAAGTCAGGATCCTTCTGTCTTCTTCAACTCCGAAACCGATCTTCACCTTCGCCCCTGCTAGCCCCTCGCTCTTCGCCTTCTCCACTTGATCATCCAACGGCCTCCTTGAAGCGAACAGCGAGCCGGCGAAGACTGGCACGTCGGCCGAAGGCGAACGAGAAAACAACTTGCCGAGCGGCTTCCTTTCGATGCGCCCTAGGCAGTCATACAGAGCTATCTCGATCCCGCTGAGCGCTTCGACGTCTGTGCCCCGCGTGTGGCCCCGGACCCTGAGCTCCCTCCAGGCCCTATCCCAGGCCCCCTTCACAGTCTCGAACTCCTGGCCGACCAGGGATTTCCCGAGGAATCTGACTAACAATGCGGTGGCGTCGGGGTCGAATCTCGTCATGGCCTCCCCCCACCCTTCTACCCCGTCGACAACGGCCCTTACAAGTACGGTCTGGTAGTGCGTATAGGCGAAGGTACCTCCCTTGAGGGTCTCGCCCATCTTGAGGCTGATCGAGAACGCCTCAACCGACTCTAGCCTCATGAATCTCATCGCCGCCGAGGCAACCTTAAATTGGTTGACGCGTCCTTCGTGCCCGAATTGCAGCACGCTTCATCCAAGGGCCTTGCGAAGTGCGCCATCTGCGGGGCCATGGAGACTCAGCCGGGCACCTTCCTGATGGTCATCGGAGTAGGCAGGGTCTGCCTCAGCGACGGGATGACAAGGGTCAAGTGCGAAGTCTGCGGGAACGAGGTGAAGCTCCTGACATCCTCGCGGCTCCAGGGAAAGACGCTCTGCCTGAACGACTACATGAAGGAGGTAGAGAAGTTCCGGCAGCACATCGTCCAGAGCTTCGACGAATACGACGAGCCGGCCATGTCCATTCTCGGGCGGGCCTACACCGAAGCTCCCGAAGGCTACACGCTACTTGCGGTCCGCCGAGGAAGGAACAGCACACACGTGTGGGAAGCCGAGTACGAGAAGACCGAGATCTTCCAGATGCGCTGTAGTTAGGACCGTCCTCGAACCTGTTTCCGATTTGGGACTCAATATCTTTTCACACTCTTTCCCTTAAACCCGCCACCCGAGTTACATCCTTGCGGCTCCATTGGCAAACGAAGAGATGCTGTTCCTCAACAAGCTCCTGCAAGAGATAGAGGACCTCAAGCTTGGGCTTGACCCTGAGGTCCTCTGGGGCTGGTATCAGAAGGTAGCAAACGACGCGAAAGCCGAGGCCCCGAGACACCTTACCGATTCCATCGACGTCATCCAGGACCCAATCCTCCCGATGAAGTTCGAGTTCAAGACGTCCAGGCGGGCAATCAAGTACGTCGTCGAGGCCATCGACAGGAACCTTGACGAGATGCCAATGGCTACGCGGCTGTATTTCCAGAAGCTCTTAGAGCTTATCCAGGCCGAAGCCCTTCGCTAGCCCGCTTTCACAATGACGAATCCGACCATCCACGGATGGATGGTGCAGTGATACTCGTATACGCCGGGTTTCGTAAATGTGTATGTGAACGACTGGCCTTGATTTAGGTAGCCTGATGTGAAGGGCGCCACACCAGTAGGTATTGTAGTCGACGTCACGGTGTGGATGTTCGCGTCGTTGTTTGTCCAGGTGACCGTGTTGTTGATGCCCATCACGACCGTTACATTGTCAGGTGCGAAGCCCTTGTTTGGATAGGACGTCTGTCCCGACGCGATGCTCACCGACACGGCGCCAGTAGCCGACGCTGTGGCTGTAGTGCTAGAAGTAACCTGACTGTAAGCGGCGTTCGGCAGGACCACAAGGTATCCTATCATGCCCACCTGGGCATGGTAAGTGCATACGAATTCGTAGATCCCCGAATAGGCTGCTGTGAAAGTGTAGGACGCCGTAACGTTTCCGGGGGTGCCCGTGACCGTGACGCCGGGTGAGTTGCTGCGGGACGGGGTGGTGAACTCCTGACCAGTCAGGTCGTTGACAAGGCCCGGGACCGTCGCGTTCACGATAATGTTGTATGGAGGTCCGATGACGAAGTCGTGGGCGACTGTATCGTTGTCAATCAGCGTCAACCTGATCGTGTCCCCCTGGTTTGCTATGATGTATGCCGGGTCGAACCTGTCCTGGTGGGCCGAAGGCGAAAGGTACCAGGTCTCCCGGACGGTCCTGATGGTGGGTGCCTGGTTCATCACTGGAAGAGTGAAGTTGGCTCCCACAACCCCCTGGCCGAACGGGAACTCCGACGTCAGCCTCTGCAGTTCAGTCTGCAGGGAGGAGATCTGCTGGTTCTGGGTGCTAAGCTGGTCGGACGTCGATTGGGTCGACGAGATGTACTCGATGGAGACTGCCACGAGCGCCAGGAGCAGGAGGAATACGACGGTGCCGGCCGAGCTCATGGCGCCCCTTTTCTTGAATCGCAACTGTGAGGCGCGTGCAGCCTGTTCGTCTCTTAAGTGCTCCCTAGGGACAGCGTCCGAACCCATTCGGGACTCGCCTTAATATGGCCGCATGGCCATTTCTCGCTGATGGCTTCAAGTCCCGCGAGGACCGACGTCCTGCTCGCGAACCCCGCCTCACTCGGCCTGATGGCGTTCGGCACCACCACCGTCCTGCTGAACCTCGCCAATGCCAACCTCTACCCTCTCGGCTCACCGATCATAACGATGGGGCTTTTCTACGGGGGCCTCGCTCAGATCCTAGCGGGGGTCCTCGAGTTCAGGAAAGGGAACACCTTCGGGATGATGGCGTTCCTCTCTTACGGGCTATTCTGGGAGTCTTTCGCCTTCATAGTCCTCTTCGCAGGGATGGGGCTCGCCACGTTCACACCCGCTTCCATCGCGGCCTACCTTTTCATCTGGGGGCTCTTCACGCTCCTGATGTTCTTCGGCACCCTGAAGCTCAGCGGAGCACTGATGTTCGTTTTCGGCTCACTGTTCATCCTGTTCTTCCTGCTCGCCGCGGGGAACGCCTGGAGCAATTCGAACGTCCTGCAGTTCGCGGGATACGAAGGGGTCGTCTGCGGCCTTAGTGCCATGTATACCTCCATCGCGACCCTTCTGAATGAAATGTACGGCAGGATAGTCCTCCCCGTCTTCCCCCGGACGTAGAGAGAGTCCGATATCCTCAGTTCGCAGGTCCCTGGACCTGCTGCTTGATCTTCTCGACGACCTCAGGGTTGGCCAGCGTCGAAGCGTCCCCGTAGTCCTTCCCTTCGGAAATGGAGACGAGTATCCTTCGCATTATCTTGCCTGACCTCGTCTTCGGAAGGTCGGACACGATGTAGACCGCCTTCGGTCTGGCAATGGGTCCCAGTTCCTTGGCCACGTTGTTCCTGACCCTATCTGCGAGCTCCTTGGTCGCCTCGAACCCTGGCTTCAGCGAGACGAAGATGAGGGGCATGTGCCCTCTCAGCTCGTCCACCACGGCCACAGCCGCAGCCTCCCCAACCTCAGGGGTCGTCAGAGCCGCGTTTTCCAGCTCCTTGGTCCCAAGCCTATGCCCTGCGACCTTGATGACGTCATCTATCCTCCCGAGGATCCTGAAGTAGCCGTCGGTGCTCTCGACGGCCCCGTCCCCCGAAAGGTATGGCCAGTCCCTCCAATCGGTGCTGCTCTTGTCCTTGCAGTACTTGTCGTAGTAGCTTTTGACGAACCTCTCCGGGTCCCCCCAGATTGTCTGCATTATCCCAGGCCAGGGGTTTCTGATGCATATGTTCCCCGCCGCACCTTCCCCGCCCTTCACTTCCTTCCCGTCGTCGTCATAGACCACCGGGTAGATCCCAGGGACCCCAGGACCCGCGCTCCCGGGCTTCATGGGGATAGCCCCAGGCACAGTGCTGCAGAGGAACCCCCCGGTCTCTGTCTGCCACCAGGTGTCGGTGATTACCGCCTCCCCTTTTCCTACGGCCTCGTAGTACCACTTCCAAGACTCGGGCTCTATGGGCTCCCCGACGGTCGTCATGCTCTTGAAGTGATAGTTGTACTTGGCCGGGGCGTCTGGCGCCGCCTTTCTCAGCATCCTGATCGTGGTCGGGGCGGTGTGGAATATGTTGACCCCCAGCTTCTCGGCGATCCTCCAGCACCTGGCCGAGTCGGGATACGTGGGGACCCCTTCGTATATCACGGTGGTCGTCCCAAGCGAAAGTGGGCCGTAGACGATGTACGAGTGGCCTGTGATCCAACCGATGTCAGCGAGGCACCAGTAGATGTCATCGGGGTGTATGTCGAGGACGTACTTTGCTGTCCCCGTGACGTAGGCAAGGTATCCTGCGGTCCTGTGCTGCACCCCCTTCGGCTTGCCCGTCGATCCGCTGGTGTACATGAGGAACAGCGGATCCTCGGCGTCCATCGAAACCGGAGCGACGGACTTCCCGGCGTACTTCTGCATCAGGTCGTCCACGAAGTAGTCCCGGCCCTCCACCATCGGAGTGGCGGAGACGTACTTGCCCGGATATCTTCTCCAGACGAGCACCTTGTCTATCTTGACTCCCATCTTTGCGGCCTCTTCGACTGCCCCGTCGGCGTCCTTCTTCTTGTCGATCAACTGGCCGTTGCGGTAGTAGCCGTCGCATGTCACCAGAATGTTGCTTTTCGAGTCGATGACTCTATCAGCACACGCCTTGGCGCTGAACCCGCCGAAGACCTCGTTGTGGATGATGCCCAGCCTAGCGCATGCGAGCATGGAGATGGGGAGCTCAGCGATCATGGGGAGGTGGAACGTCACTCTGTCCCCTGCTTTCAGTCCCGCGAACTCCTTCAGGACAAGCGCGAACTCGTTCACCTTCTCATAGAGCTCCCTGTAGGTTATCTTCTGGTGCGCCTCTGTCTCGGGCTCAGGGACGAATATGATGGCCGCCTTGTCCCCGTTCTTGTCAATGTGCCTGTCGACGCAGTTGTACGAAACGTTCAGCTTCCCTCCGACGAACCACTTCCAAAAGGGGGGCTTGCTCGTGTCAAGGGTCGTGTGCCACTTCGTGTCCCATGACAGCATTTCCGCGTACTCGTCGAAACAGCCAGGGAAGTTCCGTTCAGAGAATCTGTCGTAGATGCTCTTGTCTGGCGCGTTTGCCTGCCTGACGAACTTCGTCGGAGGCTCAACGAGGGCCTCCTCCTTCCAGTGGACGTCTATCTGGGACTGTTTGGCTTCCGATGGCTCCATGGGCTTCAGATATTCGTTGCGAATATACGGGTTCTCCCGAAGCGCTTCGGCAGATACTATCTTTTCTTGGCGCCCAGAGGGAGGGGAAGGTCCCCCTCGGCGACCCTTATCCTGGCGTCGGCGACGACGGCTCCTTTCCCTTTGTTCAGGACAAACACCGGGTTGAGGTCCAGCTCAGCGAGCTCTGGGATGTCCTCGACGAGGGCTCCCAGCCTGAGAATCGTGTCTTCCAACGCACCGACGTCTCGCTTTGGGTCCCCCCTGTACCCGTCCAGGACCGGGAATGTCTTCAGGGACCGTACCATCTCCGCAGCATCGACGTCATTCAGCGGTGTCAGCTTGACTGAGACGTCCTTGATGAGTTCGACCAGCTTCCCTCCAGCCCCGCAGGCCAAGAGCGGCCCGAAGCTGGGGTCGTTCGTCATGCCGACGAACATCTCAACGCCTTCCTCGACCATTTCCTGGACCACGAACCGAGCGTCCTTGATCCCCTGACCTTCGAGCCTCTGTTCCATCTCCACCGCGGCCGCCTCCACTTCGCCTGGTGCCAGCCCTGTCCTTACCCCTCCAACCTCCGATTTGTGGACCAGTCCGGGGGCCGCCGCCTTCAGCGCCACTCTCCCGCCGATCTCCCTAGCCGCATTGGAGGCTGCCTCGGGGGTGTCCACGGTGGCACTCCTCGCCTCCCTTATGCCGTAGCACGACAGCAGCTCATGGTTCTCCGCCGGAGTTAGCCATCCTCTCCCTTCCTCAAGGGCCCTCGAGACGAGCGCCGCCGCTTCGAGCCTTCTGGCCTCGGGATACTCGATCACCTTCCCCCTTGGTGCGTCGAGCCATCTCCTCCTGTTGGTCGCATGGGCGAGGACCCGGGCAGCCGACTCGGGGAATTGGTAGGCTGGGACCTTCACCGACCCGCCGGATAGCTGACCCGATATCCCCTTGGCGGCCATGAACGTCGCGATCACGGGCATCTCCCCCTTCAGGTCCCCGACCGCGCCGACGATCCCCCTTGCTACGTCTTCTGTTCGTACTGCGATTGGAGGTATGAATATCACGATTAGAGCGTCAACGTTCTGATCCTTGGAGATGACGCGGATTGCGCTGGAGTAGTCATCCCCCGATGCCACGGAGGTCATGTCGACCGGATTGCTGGTCCCTGCGATGGGGAGGAGGAACTTCCTGAGTTCGGCCTTTGTCTTCTCGGAGAGCACGGGGACCTTCAGCCCAAGGCTCTCGCATGCGTCCGCAGCGAGGATGCCCGGCCCCCCGGCGTTCGTGATGATCGCGACCCTGTCCCCCCTGGGGAGGGGCTGAGTCGAATAGAACGCCGCCAGGTCGAACATCTCTTCCAGGGTGTCGGTCCGAGACACCCCGGACTGCCTGAAGAGGGCGTCCACGGTGATGTCCGAGGAGGCGACGATGGCGCCCGTGTGGGATTGGGTCCCCCTGAACCCCGCGGCAGACCTCCCGCTCTTCACGATAACCATGGGCTTCTTCCTCGCAATCCTCTTCGCCAACCTGGCGAACTTCCTCGGGTGCCCGAAGGACTCCAGATGAAGGAGGATTACCCCAGTCTTCTCGTCGTTCTCCCAGTACTGTATCAAGTCGTTCCCAGAGATGTCCGCCTTGTTCCCCACCGAGACAAAGCTCGACATCCCAAGCCCAAGGCGCCCCATCTGGTCGATTATCGCGTAGCCGAGCGCCCCGGACTGCGAAAGGAACCCAACGTCACCCTGGGTGGGCTTAACAGGGGAGAACTGCCCGTTGAGCATGACGTTGCCCTCCGTGTTGATTATCCCCATGCAGTTGGGGCCTATCATTCGGATGCCCGTCTCTCTGCAGACCCCGACCAGCTCCTCCTGCAGCTTCTTGCCATCCCCGCCCACTTCGGCGAACCCTGAGGAAATCACGACTATCGCCCTGACCCCCTTCTGGGCGCACTCCCTGACCACCGACGGGACGAACCTTGCGGGCACCACAACGAACGCCAGGCCGACTGGGCCTGGACAGTCGCTCACTGACTTGAAGGCGGCCACCGACTGCACGTAGCCTGCTTCCCTGTTCACCGGATAGACCGGCCCTTTGAATCCCCCTTCGATGATGTTCGCGAAGAGCGCTCCGCCTATGGAGTTCTTTTCCCTCGAAGCACCGATGACGGCGATGCTCTCAGGCTTTAGAAAATATCCGACGGCCGTCGAGGCGTAGTACGCCTCGCTCTTCTCGAAGGCCTCCAGCCCTTCCGGCTTGATCGAGGTGGGAAACGTGACCTGGACGAACCCCCTGGGGGCGCCGACGTGGACAGGATATCCCATCTCCTGTACGAAATTCAGTTTGTAGTGCGCGTCGGCCGGGACGATTATGGTGAAGTCTGTGATCCCCGCAGCCGCAGCTGCCTGTGACAGCTGTGCGAGGAGAATCGTGCCCAGTCCTTTCCTCTGGTATGCCTCTGATACTGCGACCCCTGCGACCGCCGACTTCGCCGCAGTCTTCCTGTAGTCGGCCTCTGCCACCACCTTTTGGTCTCTGAGGGCTATCAGGCTCAGCTTGGAGTCGGGCGAAAATATCTCTGGCAGGAGCTCCCTCCCCCTGGCTGCCTTTCCTGGGAACCTCGAGGCGATCGTTCCCGCCGCAAGGCCGTCGAGGAAATCTCCAAGGAGCACTCTGTCTTCCTCTGCGGCTCTTCTCACATGGACCAGGGACCCGTCCTTGAGGACGACGTCCCCCTCGAACTTTTCAATCATCGCGATCTGTGTCCTGCCGCCCGGCCGGGTTAAAAGTCGACCTCACAGTTCCCAGGATTGGAACTGGGACTCACCCGGCCCTGAGATCTTCAGCTCTTGGCTCTGGCCAGCGAAAACAGGATGATGAGGAAGCCGAGTGCCTGGCTGTACGCCTGCACGGTCACCGGTGTGCTGAGGTCTGCTGTATTCAGGTTGTAGATGATTCCCGCCACTACCGCCCCGATGGCGACGCAGGCGAACCCCAGCGCCAAGAGCAGCATCGATTGGCTCTTCGTCCTCCGGTACGAGCGGAGTGCGTAGAAGACTACGACGCCACCGAATATGAGGATTAGCGCTTGCGCTACGTCAAGATAGATTGGATCTAACACTATGCGAACTCACCTCCGCATCCCCTTAAAACCTTGGAGCCGATTCCCATGGGTGGCAATCACGCCGTCTCCCTCATGGACAGCCACATCCTTCTGAGTTTCTCTGCGACATCCTCATTGATGGTCGCGTCGACCTTCATAACCCCGCCGTCGAATGACACGCTGACTGACCTGAATGCGCTCCTGAGGAGCTCGTACTTCTTCCCATCGGGGGTCACGATTATCTTCTCGACGACAAGTATCTGCCCGTCCAGCAGCTCGTGCACCCTCCTGTAGCAGGTGCTGAGCGGGATGTCGTTCTCCCTGCTCATGTCCTCCACTGACTTCGCCTTCGGTATGGCGGAGAGCAGTATCTTCCTCGAGTATTCATCTGCGAGTCCCTGGACTAGCGCCTGGACTCTAGACTGGTCGGTAATCTCCAAACGGTTGAAAGCGGAGTCTCAGCGTATTTGAGTTTATTCAGGCGCTGCCGATACTGAAAAACAGGGAGGAAGCGTGTCCTACTTGGACGCGCTTCTCAGAAAGTACCCGAGACCACCAAGTATGGATCCGACGCACGCGAGGAGGATGAGCCCCCCGATTGGGTCGACCGTCCAGCTTAGAATATTGACGTGAATCTGCCCTGCGTTGTATCCCAGGCCGCCGCTTGCAATTGGGGTCGCGGCAACGCCGGCCAGGTAGCCTTGATACATCATTATGATCATGGCCCCGGCGACTCCGACGTTCATGAAGAGTAGGTGGCCCCAAGCTAGCAGGTTCGAGAATCCTTTGTACACTTTGCCTTGGATGCCTTCAATGTAGAAGTAGAAGATAGCGGTTACTGCTGTCGCGACTACGCCTACGACCAAGAACGCGATGTAACCGGTGAACATCCAGGTCCCGGCTCCATTTGCTGCGATGACCTTTGATGGCGAGAAGTAGGAGTTGATGCCAAAGAAGCTCCAAGGCTCGATAATGAGGATGGTGGCTATGACTGCGATGAGTCCCTGAATGACAGAGGCCCAGATGAATCTCCCGGCCCACTTGCCATTGGTGGTTCGTGTTGCAGTTACGTTTTCCATAGACCGTGCCGACATTGGCGGGCATATAACGTCCTGAGACGATTTTCGTATCTGATAATCAGTTTTGGGGAACCGCTGGAGGAAGAGAATCGTTTCATTCGACGAATCCCACGATGCGAGTCTCCCTCATTGCTTAGGTCAGAGTTTGCCCCAAACAGTGAGCAATCCACACACCAAGCGGTATCGTGCCGCCGTTTCTCAATCCTGGGAATAGCCCCCCCGCATTAAATAATGACATGCACTCCGAGCAACCGAGAACATGGTCAGCAACAATGAGTTCGCCAAGGTGCTCGTGGCCTTCGACGGTTCGAAGGACTCTGAGAATGCAGTCAGGCTCGCCGGGTCGATCTCTTCGAAGTTCGGGTCGGATGTGATTCTAGTGCACGTGTTCTCCTCCCCTACCATCGGGTTCACCGGAGGTTCGGGGATACCAGTCCCTGACTACACCGAGCTCGAGGAGGCGAAGAGGGAATCAGCCAAGGGAGTACTCGCAAGAGGAGTGCAGCTGGCAAATGAGCAGGGGATCAGAGCCAAGGGTGAACTGATCGAAGCACCATCCGTCGTCCAGGCGCTGGTCGAGCTCGCTGCCGCTGAGAAGGCAGACCTGATAATCGCGGGGACGAGGGGGATGACCGGATTCAGGAAGTTGATTCTCGGAAGCGTCTCGTCCGGTTTGGTGAACCACTCACCATGCGCAGTTCTGATTGCGAGATGACGTCATGATCTACGTCAAGGACGTCATGACGACAAAAGTGAGGACGACCGAAGCGGGTGCAACCGTCAGTGAGGCTGCAAGAGCAATGGCCAAGTGGAGGATCGGAGCGCTGGTCGTCTTGAAGGGTCCGAACCCCGTTGGAATCCTCACAGAAGGGGACATCTCGAGGTTCGTGGCGAAGGGAATGGACCCAGACTCGACCACGGTCACAGTAGGGCGCAAGAAGCTCATCACAGTGTCCCCAGAAGAACGGCTCGAAGTGGCGGCCAAGACCATGGCTGACGCCGGAGTGAAGAAGCTCCCTGTGATGGACGAAGGTAGGCTAGTCGGAATAATCACCCAAACCGACATCGTCAACTCGAGCTTCGCGCTGGTCACCTCCCTGAAGGAGATGGTCCAGGCACGCTACCGTCCGCCTGACTTTGAGATGTGACAGAGCTTCAGGGTCAGTAACTGGCTTTAAGCGGGAAAAGAAGGGGTCAAACTATCATTGAGCCTGCCACCATATCAGGTCACCATTGATTATGTGAGCGAGGGTGAGATTGCGAACCTGATACGAGGCTACATCGAAATCAAGGGGGAGAAAGTCCGATTCTCCGGGGTCGCCTACGGCAGGTTCGGGGGACAGAATTTCTCCCCGCAGTTCAGCCGGGCGGCAAAGGGCACTCTCACGACCCTAACGGGAGATTTCCCGAAGTTCGAAGAGGACCTTCAGCTCAAGCTAGTAAGAGGTGATTTCGAAGCCAAGCCAGGAAAAGACGAGCACCACCACCATCTACACCTCGGTGAGGAAGGGGGGCAGCATTGAACCTCCTGGTAGGCGCCACCGGCTTTGTAGGCGGGCATGTCGTAGAGTACCTCTTCCAGCAGGGGGAGATTTCGAAGGGAGTGTTCCGGAAGGGCTCACACCTCAAGATAATGGATGCCAACGGCGTCCAGGGTCTGGAAGCGGACCTGCTTGACCATCATTCACTCCATGAAGCGATGGAGGACATAGAGGTCGTCTACAACATGGCGTCCCCGATGCCTGACTCTGATTCAGACTTCCAGAAATCAAACACAGAAGGGCTCCTGAACCTCTTGGAGGTCGCGACAGAGTCCAAGGTGAAGGCTTTCGTCCATCTGAGCACGATTGACATCTACGGGTTCGGGGCGAAGGTCATCGACGCAACGACGCCAATCAACCCGTCAGACGAATACCAAAGGTCAAAGGCAGAAGCAGAGCGGCTTCTGGCTGAGTTTTCGAAAAGGAATGCGACCCCCAGGGTTGCGGTGATTAGGTCAGCCAAAGCAGTGGGCTCGAGGGACGAGTCTTTGGTCATCCCAATTCTGCGCATGATAGGAGACGGAAAGGTCGTCCTGCCCCCCAGTGACGCGATGTCATTTTCACATCCAAAAGACATCGGACAGGCCATGTACAAGGCAGCCACGGGCCAAGCACCTACCGGAAGCAGCTACCTGGTGAAGTCGTTCGACGCGACCCCGGGAGACCTTGCCCGCGCAATCATTGCCTCCACGGGAAAGGAGGCGGAAATCAAGGGCCAGGGGATGTTCTCTTCGTCGTCTCTGTCCAAGTACACTTCGAATCAGCTGAAGGCTTGCCCGCGAATGGGCGATCAGGATAGCTGGAAGGGTCTCGGTTACTCCCCCGCATACACCCTGAAGAGCACCTCCGATGAAATCGCGAACTGGTACAAGAAGGAACCTTGGGTAGCAGAAGGCGCTTAGGGATCTCTCAGATTCTGGGAGAGATGCGGAAGATGGTGTACGACTCCACGGACAAGAGGGCCACCGCCCTTGCCCAGCTCCAGGACGCCGAGGGAGGGGACCCCTTCCGCATACTCATCGGGACAATCCTTTCTCACAGGACGAAGGATGAAAACACGACGAAAGCGACTGAAAATCTGTTTTCAAAATACAAGACACCCGAGGAGCTGGCGTCGGCCAGCCCTGCGATTGTGAGGAAGCTCATACGCCCCTCGGGGTTTTACAATATGAAGACCAAGAACATAATGATAGCCTCCCGCCAGCTCGTCGAACAGTTCGGAGGGGTGGTCCCGGACAACGAGGAGGACCTGCTGAAGCTGAGGGCGGTGGGCCGGAAGACGGCGAACTGCGTCCTCGTGTACGCTTTCAACAAGCCTGCGATCCCCGTGGACACCCACGTCCACAGGATTTCGAACAGGCTCGGTTTGGTCAAGACAAAGAAACCCGAGGATACCGAGGCGGCGCTTGTGAAGTCGGTCCCGAAGCGATATTGGCTCGAACTGAACGATCTGTTTGTGAGGTTCGGACAGACCACCTGCAAACCCATAGGCCCGCGCTGCGACTCCTGCACCCTGACAGGTACATGCGAGTATTATCGAACGGTGGTCGCTCCGAAGCGTAAAGCTTCTTAGGACTTCAACCGACGCCCGGGCCCGTGCCGACTCTAGAACAGTCCAAGAAGAAGGTCGAAGAACTCGTTCTGGCGAAGGGATTCGGAAATACTCCTGACGAGATCGCCAACAAGCTGCTCTTCGCTTTCATCGAGCTCGGGGAGGCAGGCGACTCCTGGAAGAAGGGAAAGCCGACCGAGGAGACTATCGAGGAGCTCATCGACGTGATATTCTACGTCCTAGACGCTTCGAGGCTGATTGACCCGAACGCCGACCTGGACCTCGTCTTCGAGAAGAAGTGGTCGAAGAACATGGGCCGATCATTCCAATATGGGGAAGGTTTCAGGCCGAAGAAGGCAACGGGTCCCTAGGCCGACCTCAACCAGGTCACCTGCTTGTCAGGGTGGCAGACGTAACCCTCGTAGTTGACCCCCTTCTCATCGGTGAAAAACTCCGTCCGTGACAGGGGCTTGCCGCACAGAGTGCACTTCTGGTCGCTAGGCTTTTGCTTCACGCCGTCCCACTGCACCATGAAGTAAGTCAGGAACATAGGGGAGACCTTCGTCTTCAAGCTTGTCGCCTCAATTCATCCACCGAGTTGAAGAAAACAGCTCTTGTACTAAAGGGGTGCTTTTGCGAGAGGATTAAAGGCTCGGCCCACCCACCTCGGGTGGTCAGGTTTGGAGGCGCTCTTTCAATCATCTGTGGACGAGGTGTCGAATCTCGTCGGGCTGGAAAAGAAGGAGCTGGCCATACTGGAAGATGCCGACGACGCGGCTAACGAGCTCGTTGTGTCTGAGTTTGAGAGATACGTCGAACGCAAGTACAACCCCGAGATCAAGGAGGTCCTCAAACGCCACAACCTCATGGGGGTCCCCATCCACGAACGGTACGGTGGCCGTGGGGGCCGGCAGCTTGTGGAGGCCCTGTTCATGGAGAGGATGGGGCAGACTGGGATGGGAGTCATCACTTTCTCAGACGTCCACCAGTGCCTCGGGAGTCTGGCGGTCCAGGATTGGGGGAGCGAAGAGCAGAAGTCGAGGTACCTTCCGGCGGCTGCGAAGGGGGACATCGTCTTTGCCTATGGACTCACGGAGCCCGAAGCAGGTTCTGACCCCGCCTCACTGAAGACCACGTACACCAAGGACGGCGACGGATTCCGCCTGACGGGCTCTAAGTATCTGATTTCCAACGGTTCCATCGCGTCACATCTGATCGCTTTCGCCCGTCCGCAGGAGGGCGAGGGCGGGGTCACAGCTTTCATCCTCGACACGAAGGACAGGGGGTTCAGCGTCGACATGAGACTGGAGGAGAAGATAGGACTGTTCACGTCCGACACCTCTATGCTTGCGCTCGAGGATGCCCATGTCTCCAAAGAAGACGTCCTTGGGGCAGAGGGAAAGGGACTGTCGGTGGCCTACTCCGCGCTCCTGAACGGGAGGATCGGCATAGGATCGGGGTGCGTCGGGGTCATGGAGGACTGTCTCAATCAGGTCAAAGAGAGGGTGACCGCGAGGGTCCAACACGGCAAGCAGATAGGGAAGCACCAGCTCATCCAGAAACACGTCGCCTACATCGAATCGAGCCTTGAGGCCTGCAGGTGGCTAATTTACCGTGCCGCACTGAAAAAGGACGAATACGAAAAGGACCCGAAGAACCTCGGACTAAGGCTCGAAGCTGACAGACTTTCGGCAGTGGCGAAGTACATGTCCTCCAGATACGCATTCGAATCAGCCGACAGGGCCATCCAGTGCTTTGGAGGGTTCGGGTACTCCCTCCTTTCGCCCGTGGCCAAGCACTTCCTTGACACGCGGGTCGCAAGAATCTACGAAGGGACGGACGAGATAATGGAGCTCAAGATCGCATATTCCGTACTGGGAAGGCAGTTCGAAGCCTATCGGTGAGCTTATCTCGACCAGAGGGAATTGAGAAAACATGCAACTCCACCTTGAAGGATCAACCTCCATCAACTCTCCAAGGGAGAAGGTTTACTCTCTCCTCACAGACCCGAACTTCCTGGCGAAGACGCTCCCCGACGCAGAGGACGTCCACGTCCTAGACGGCTCTAGCCTCGAGGCGAAGATCAAGCTGAGAATAGCCGTGGTCTCGGCCGCCATTAAGATGAAAATGACAGTGAGCAAGACCGACCCTCAATCCAAGGCCACCATGAATGCCGAAGGCGCCGGCAGCGGGAGCAACATGAAGATAGAAAGCAGGTTCGACCTTTCCGGGGACAACCCGACCACGATGACTTGGACGGCTGACGCAGAAATCACCGGTGTCATGGCGGGAATCGGTTCCACCCTGCTGAAGGGGTTCGCTACGAAGAAAGTCGCCGATATCTTCTCGGGAATCACGAATGCTATAGAAGCGAGCTCTGGCTAGGATGTGAACTCTTTCTTCTCGAAAAGCCACAGGCCTAAGATGGCCATAACCACAAAGTAGATGGCGAGAATCACCAATCCCTCGGGAACCCCCGCGTGGTATGTCGATATATTGAACCTCGATCCCGGTCCGCCTGCCGAGATGGGCGCAGAGCTGAAGTGCATAGGATAGGGGATGTTGAGGATGTCGGCGACTATCCCCGCTCCGTAGGTGATCGAGAACCAGGGTTCGATGCCTGCCACGATAGTTGCCACCTCATCAACCACATTGAACACAAACAATAGCAGAATCACGCTCATCAGGATCGAAATTGAGCTGCTCTTGAAGAGCGAGCTGAAGGCAAACGTGAGCGAAAGTGCGGCTATAAGGTAGACCCAGGCGTACATTATCGATTGGACGAACTCCCATGGCAATTGTCCCGGGAAGTAGTACAGTCCGTTGCCGATCATTATGAGGGCGAATACTCCCAGGATTATCGAAGAGGCGGCGAGGGCAGCCAGGTACTTGCCGACGTAGATGGCAGACCTCCGGATTGGGTTGGGGACTAGAAAGTATCCAGTCCTGTTCTGGAACTCCCCTGATATGGCGTCGCCGCCGAAGAAAGCCGCAGAGAGTACCACAACGAACGTAGCAAAGCTTCCCCACCCCGCACCGTAGAATCCCAGGGGGCCTCCTCCGATAAAAGCTGCTGGTTGATAATACGCCACAAGCCCGGTCAGGAGCCCCGAGATTATGACGATGATCGCCAGCATGACGTAGAACCTGCGAGCCCTGAAGTAGTTCAGGAAGTTGTATTTCGTGATGGTCCCGATTTGGGTGAGGGTCCCCACTCGGGCGTGGAGCGTGTCGCTCGCTTCCATGGCTTAGAGCGTCTCCTTTACCAGGCTAAGGTAAGCGTCTTCGAGCCCTGAGCTCGACTCGATGGTCTGGGCCCCGGCCTTTAGTCCGGCTATCGTCTCGAAGAGCTTCTCCTGTGGGATTATTGTGGGGTCGAACTTGACGACCATCTGCCTGTCGCTGACTCTGCTGTACGAGGTGACCCCCGCAAGGTTGGAAATCTTCGTCCCGGTCTGAAGGTCTACGGGCCTGGCGAAACCAATCCTGACCTCCCCGCTCCCTCTCGCGAACTTCGACGTGATGTTGTCTATCGTGTCGTAGACCAGCAGTTTCCCGTGGTCTATGAGCGCAACCTCTTGGCACACCTCAGTCACCTCGGCCAGCAGATGGGAGCTCATGAACACTAGCCTGTTGCCAAGTGATTTGACAATATCCCTGACCTCACTCATCCCCCTGGGGTCCAACCCGGTCGAGGGTTCGTCGAGTATGATGACCTCCGGGTCGCTCAGCAAGGTAGACGCGACATTTACCCTCTGCTTCATCCCCTTGGAGAAGCTTCCAGTCTTCTTGTCCTCCCAGTCCTGCATCTTCACCTGAGCGAGCGCCTCGTCGATTCTCTTGTTCCTGTCCTCCTTGGACACCCCTCTGATTTCACAGAGCATCGTAAGGGCTTCCCGCGGAGTGAGGGACGGGTAGATCTCGGGCGTCTCGATGAGTGTGGCGCAGGAAGCGAGGGCCGCCTTCTTGTCCTTCCTGACATCCACCCCGTTGATCAGGGTATTTCCCTTCGTGGCTGTTATGAGGCCCGTGAACATCTTCATGGTGGTGGTCTTACCGGCCCCGTTCGGCCCAAGGAACCCTACGCACTTCGCGCCCGTGATTTTCAGGTTGAGGTCATTGACGGCTGTGAAACTTCCAAACTTCTTCGTGACATTGACCGCTTCCAGCGACGGTGCCATCTATTTCACGACCTTCCTGAACAGGTATAAAGTCGCTCCGAGTGTTACCACTGCTATCCCGGCGATGTACACCAACGCGGTGACTACGTTTCCAGGCAAGGAGAGGCTCAGGACGGAGAGGGAGGTGGACGGCAACGATACGCTCCTGACCGCGTCGACCGCGTAGCTGATCGGATTGAACCCTGAGACCGTCGCCATCCAAGACGGCATGGCCGACGTGGGAACCAGGGCGTCGCTCATGAACAGAAGCGGAAAAGTCAGGAACCCGCCTATGCCGAACACGGTCTCTGCACTTCGTGTCCTCAGCCCTATCGCCAGTGATATGCCGGACCAGGCAAGTCCGAAGAAGGCGATCACTACAAGCATCGAGAGGATCCCCCGGCCCCTGCCGCCACTTTGAACCCTAGGATGTACGCGAGGACGAGGATGATTACGGACTGGACCACCACTCTGAAAGCGTCCGACAGGAGCCTTCCAAGCAGGATCGCCGACCGATTTACCGGCGTGACAAGCATCTTCTCGAGCATCCCGGAGTTGAGCTCGTCGACGATTGATGTCCCTGACTGAAGCGCGCTGCTGAATCCGTTCTGCAGCAGGATACCGGGAGTCGCGTATTCGAGGTAGGTGATACCCGGTGGAAAGAGACCCGGCACCTGAGAGAACCTTGAGAAGAGTTGTGTGAAAAGGACCAGGAATATGATGGGCTGGAGCAGGGAGAAGAAGAGCAGAATCGGGTTGCGGAGGACCTTCTTGAGCGCTCGGACGAACAGGTGCCAGGTGTCGGAAGCTAGGCTCATTGCCTGATGGGCCTCCTTGCCGCACCGAACCTTGCGAACGTTGTCTTCTTGGAGTTCAGCTCCTCTGCCCTTATCCTCCTCCCTGTGTGCTGGAGAAATACGTCGTCGAGGGTCGGCGATGCGAAGTTCACAGACGACAAGTGGATGTTGCTCGAGTCAAGGGCCCTCACTATGCTGGCGATAGTGGCCCCGGCGTTCTTTGCGTAGACAGTGATCCCCTCTTCTGAGTCGATGATTTTGCTGACGCCCTCAATCCCTGCGAGCACCAGTTTCGCTTTCTCCTTGGTCTCAGGTGACGATCCTCCATCTTCGAGCTTCATTGTGATCGAGTCGGCCCCCACCTCGCGTTTCAGCGATTCTGGCGTCCCGTTGGCGACTATCTTCCCCTGATCTATGATGAACAGCCTCTTGCACAGCTTGTCAGCCTCTTCCATGTATTGCGTGGTCAGGAAAATCGTAATCCCCTCGTCTTTGTTGAGCTTGGTGAGGTACTCCCAGATGGTGGCCCTTGACTGGGGGTCTAGCCCAGTCGTAGGCTCGTCAAGGAAGAGCAGCTTTGGCTTGTGAACCAATGCTGAAGCGAGATCCAGCCGCTTCTTCATCCCCCCGGAAAAGCGACCTGCCCTCTTGTCAGCGACGTCGGTCAATTCCACGAGTCCCAGGAGTTCGTCCACCCGCTTCCTGAGCTCCTCCCCGCTCATCTGGTGGAGGTGGCCCTGAAGCATCATGTTCTCCTTGGCGGTGAGGTCCGGATCGAGCACGGTCTCCTGGCTTTGGACTCCGATCAGCCTCCTGATCTTTTCCGCGTCCTTCTCGATGTTGAAGCCTTCGACCGAGACCTTCCCCGCGGTCTTCTTGAGGAGCGTGGTGACAACCTTGATCGTCGTGCTCTTGCCTGCACCATTCGGACCGAGGAACCCGAAGAACTCCCCTTCGTTGACCTGGAACGAAATCCCGTCCACGGCCTTCGTACCGTCTGAATAGACAAGGACGAGGTCTTCTACGTTAATGACGTCAGGCAAGTCTCCCTAATCCCTTAGGAATTGGGAATATAAGTATTATCTAATACGATATCTAATGCTACTTAAATAACACCTGTTCGAGTGTGATGGCAGATGGTAAGCCCCCGCCATTGGCTACACCCGCAGACAGTCCCCCGCGGGTTCCTGAGGCTCTACATCATGACACTTCTTTCGCGGAGCCCGCAGACCGGTTACTCTATCATCCAGACCATCGACGAGAAGACTGAGGGTGCGTGGAAGCCTGGGGCGGGGACCTTGTACCCGCTTCTGAAGGGCCTGCTCAAGGAGGGCCTTGTGAAGCTGTCGGGTGGGTCCGGCGGGGGCGTAAGCAAGACTTACGCGCTGACAGCGAAGGGGAAAAGGAGCCTCGACGAAGCGCGGCGGATGATCGCCGGGCTTGGGAGGAAGGAGCCCGTGATGGGGAGGCTTTTCGCAGAATTGCTCCCGGGGAGCGTCTTCGTCCCAATGATGTTGAGGCGCATTAAGGATGGCGGCGAGGTCTTCAAGCAGAAGGTGGCCGAATTGCCAGAGGAAGAGAGGACGCCCATGCTCCGCGAGCTGCGGCTGGCGCTCGGAAACCAGTTGGAATGGATCGATTCCCAGCTCTCCGAGGCTGGCCCCGCCCAACGGTCGCCCAAGGGGCCCAAGCACACCCCATAGGTCTAGCTTTATTCCGACCCTGAGACAGGTAGAGGCCTCCAGACATGAGAAAGACAAAGATCATCGCAACCATCGGTCCGTCGAGCAGGGACCCGCGCATCGTCCGCAGGCTAGTTACCAAGGTCGACCTGTTCAGGATAAACTTCTCCCATGGCGACCACCCGAGCCACCTGGAAGAGATCAGGACCATCAGGCAGGAGGCTAGGCGTGCAGCAATGACCGTTGCGTTACTGCAGGACCTCCCCGGCCCGAAAATCCGTGTGGGGAAGATGGTCAACGGAGCCGTCGACCTCGTCCGCGGCTCACAGGTCCTTCTGACCTCGTCTGATGTGGAGGGAGACGCCTCCCGCATCCCGATCAACAACCCGGAGCTGCTAAAGTCTGTGGAGAAGGGAGACCTACTTCACCTAGCCGACGGGACCATCAGGATCAGAGTGGAGGAGACAACCAAGGAAGGGGCCATCTGCACGGTGCTGGCTGGCGGGGTCCTAAGCTCAGGGAAGGGGGTAAATGCTCCCGGCGTCAAGCTGAAGATCGAGTACCCCACTAGCAAAGACCTCGGCCACATCCGGTTCGGCGTGCGACACGGAGTCGACTACCTTGCACTGTCATTCGTCAGGAGTCCGTCAGATGTCAAGGCGGTGAGGAAGCTTCTCCCTGCGGGCGGTCCATTGCTGATCGCGAAGATTGAGAAGAAGGAAGCAGTCCGCAACTTCGACTCAATCCTCTCGGAGGCAGACGGGATCATGGTCGCCAGGGGAGACCTGGGGATCGAGGTGCCCATCGAGGCGGTTCCAGCTATCCAGAAGGAGATCATAGCGAAATGCAACGGGGCCGGCAAGCCTGTGATCGTAGCCACCCAGATGCTCCTCAGCATGGTGAACTTCCCGGTCCCGAGCAGGGCAGAGGTCACTGACGTTTCTACCGCGATCCTGGACGGGACTGATGCTGTCATGCTCTCCGATGAGACAACGGTCGGAAAGTATCCAGTGGAGGCTGTCAGGATGCTCGACAAGATATCCCGGTCTACGGAGAGGTCGATGCAGTCCTACGCGAGGACCCTGGTCGAACCGGAAACCAGCGATACCGCTTCGGCCATCGCACGCGCCTCGTGCAGGCTCGCCGATTACGTCGGTGCCAAGGCGATAGTAGCCCCAACGCAGACCGGTTCCACAGCCAGAAGGGTGTCGATGTACAGGCCCCGGCAACCCATCGTTGCCATCTGCACCGACTACGCAGTCGCCAGGAGGCTGATACTATTCCGCGGAGTAGTCCCCCTAGTCTCCAGACAGGCAAAGACCTTGGACTGGCTATTCGAACGGGCGGACCTGGCGGCAGAGCAACTCGGGCTGGCGAAGAAAGGGGAGCGCATCGTCGTCACCTCCGGGACCCCCGGAATGAAGGGCACGACCAACCTGATCAAGGTCTCGGTCGTCGGCAGCAGAGCCTAGGATTCCGGCACGAAATCCATCAGCGTCGGGTTCCTACTCCTTCTCTTCGTCGGTTTCTGGTTGGTCTCCCTAACCAATTCCTTCATCCTGCTTTCCTTCATCAGGGTGCTGTAGTAGTATGCCTCGTCGACCGTCCCTTCGGCAAGGAGTATGACCACCCTCCCTTCTGTCGTCCTTCCTGTCCTCCCCCGCCGCTGGATGTAGCGGATCTCCGAAGGGACGGCTTCGTAGAATATCACAAGGTCGACGTCGGGGACGTGGAGCCCCTCCTCCCCGATACTACTGCTCACGAGGACCGCGAACTCCCCCTTTCGGAACAGGTCCAGGGTCTTCGTCTGCAACTGCTGGTCCATCCCCTTGCTCCCCTCCCTGTCCGACTGCCCGACGAATCGCTGTACGCTGATCCCTTCCTTGTCGAACGCCCTCACGATGTCTTCTATGGTGTCCCTGTACTGGGTGAACACGATGGTTTTGGAGCCAGGCTTCTTTTGTAACTGCTTCTTCACGATGTCGAGGGCAACCGCGACCTTGGGGTGAGGGATGGACGCGAGCTTCTCAGCCTCCTCCTGTACATTGAGCCACTTCGGGTCCCGGATCAACGAAGTGATTGCTTTGCCCTTGTCAGGCCTCTCGCGCATCTTCTCCAGATATCTGAGAAGAGGAGGCGCTCCCTGGGTCTCTATCATCTCCAGAGCATGGAGTATCGCTACCGCCTGGGCCTGGTTCATTATCGCCCCGAAGATGTACCCCCTCTGGCCCCCGCTTGCCTGGGCCGACCTCAATCGTGCGGAGATCGCGATCCTGGCTTCGAGGAGCGCCTTCTTCGAGACCCTATTGCTCCTCAGGAAACCGCCGTTGAGCAGCTTCTTGACCTTGTCGTTGTAGAGTTCTCTAATTCTCAGGGTTGTCTCGTAGTATTCGTCAGGGACCTTGACCCTTATGGTCTCGACACTTGTCTTTTCGACGTAGCCTTTGACGTCCTCGCTCTCCTCGCTCCTGGCCTCGACTGCTTCGATGAACAGGTTCCGCTTGATCTCATTGATCTTCTCCTTGGACGCCCCCGGGGACGCTGTCAGCCCCAGAATGCGCGGGTTCTCTGCGCTTTCGCGGTAGGCTGTGGCCAACTTCGTGTAGGTGTAGTCCTTCACGCTCCTGTGGGCCTCGTCGAACACGGCCAGCACCACATCGCGCAATGACACCCTCCCATACCGGACGTCGTTGTAGACCGTCTGCGGGGTCGCGAAGATGAACCTCGATTTCACCCAGAGCAGTTCCCTCTCCCCAGGGTCTATCGTCCCCGTCAGGGCCGCCATCAGACCCTCCTGTCCCTTCAATTCTGCGCCGAACGCTCTTAGGTGCTGTAGCACCAGCGGTCTCGTGGGGGCGAGGACCAACACTTTCGATTCGGGGTACCTGCGGAGCATCTCAGCGGCGACCATTATGGCGACGATTGTCTTCCCAAGGCCTGTGGGGAGCACCACCAGGGTGTTGGTTGACGCCGCGATGTCAGCGATTCTTTTCTGGTATTCCCTCGCTTGGAAGTCCGAAGAAAGCAAAACGAGGCTCTGGCGTGCGATTCGACTAAAAGCCTTGCCTCCCAAAGCGTCCGAGTTGCTTAAACATAGGTCGTCGGGAAGGTGTCCGTAAGATGCGTGCACGCCAGAAGAAGAAGGACAGGACCCGCAGGATTACCATCTACGTGACAGTCGCGATAATCGCCGCCTCCATAGCCGTCGGGGTCTACTTCGTCTCAACGGCCTCCGGGGGTTCTGTCCTGGACAAGTACGACAACGTACCCATTTCTTCGACCGTAATGGCCGGGCTGCAGAGCGTGAGCCGTCAGCCGTACGGGCCGGCTCCGTCCTCCACCATGCAGAGTGACGTCGACAATTATGCTCAGTCGCCCTACGTCTCCAACGGGAAGCCAGAGTTGGTGTTCGTGGGCGGCGAATTCTGCCCGTACTGCGCCGTCGAGCGGTGGGCTCTCATAATGGCGTTGAACCGCTTCGGCAACTTTACGAACCTCCATTATATGACTGCAGCCAACGACGAGGGGGACTACGCGACTTTCACCTTCGTCGGGAGCAGCTATTCCAGCAACTACATCGTCTTCAAGGCCTTCGAGGCTGAGGACAGGGCGGGAAACGCTCTCCAGACGGTCCCAGCCAACTACTCTTCGGTATGGACGACATTTGGGAACGGCTTTCCTTTTGTGAACATGGGTAACACGTACGTCATCAAGGTCTCCCTTCTCGCCTTCCCCGACATATTGACGGGAGGGAACTGGACAAGCATCCTGAATGAAATATCGACATCAGACAGCACAGGGCTACAGATCCGTCAAGCGGCAAACATGATTACGGCCGTCATTTGCAAAGCAACGTCTGGTTCGCCGGCCGCCGTCTGCTCTGCGCCCCCCATAGGCTCAGCCACTTCGGCCATTGCCGGACCGACCTATGGTGCATTGTCTGTGCTTTCTCAGGCCACCTCTCCCATTCTGGTGCAGACCCCGTCCGGGCCCCCTTCCGCGAAGCGGTTTGGTTGAGCGGACGTCTAACATGACCTGCCTCCGGGGCGTGGCGATCATCGTGGAACCAAAGGCGAGCTAGTTGAGAATCTCGAAGCTGAAGCTCATCATTCTGCTGGCGATGTCCGCCGTCGGTATATGGGCGTCTTCGACGGTCCTGGTCATCTTCTACACGCTTGGCCAGCAATTGCCGCTTTGCCCTACGGGAAATTATAACATCTTTGGATTCAACATCCGGCTTGACTGCGGAGAGGTCCTGTCGAGCTCCTACAGCAAGGTGTTCGGCATCCCGCTGGAGGTTCTCGCACTGGTCTACTTCCTCGTCAACGTCTCCATGGTGTTCATAATTGCCTTCGGTCCTGAAAGGGCAGCCAGGACCACGACCAACGTCCTGTTCGCTTGGCGCTTCCTTGGGGTGGCCATAGTCCCGTACCTCATATTTGTAGAGCTCTTCCTGCTGCACGCCATCTGCGTGTATTGCACGATAATGCATGCGGCCATTCTGGTCGACTTCGTCGTGATAAGCTACCTCCTTTTCTTTGGAAAGAATTCCCTTTGGAACGACGACGAGGGACCTGAGGATGAGGAAACAGCCAAGACCCCGCCTCCGGCCATTTCCACGAACTGATTTCAAAGGAAAACTCGACTGAGATTCCTAAGCAAAGGTCTGACGAAATCGATATGCGGGGGGTGGGACTCTCACCCAACATGTGGGGTGGGGATTCAACTACTTGCACATAGTGTCAAGCGGGCCCGTCGAGATTTGACCACCATAATCTGCAAATCTGCCTCCTTTGAATCGTGGGTTCCGGCCCGGTAAGCAATTAGCTCAGAGTGGAACCTGATTAGTTAATTGGGCATAATTTGAGTAGATTGCGGTGTTGCGAGGTCGAGCCGGTCGAGGGTCATTACTTTGTTCCACGCCGCTACAAAGTCGAGTAAGAACTTCTCCATGGAGTCCTCACATGCGTAGACTTCTGACAAGGCCCGGAGTTGGGAGTTCGAACCGAAGATGAGATCGACACGGGTGCCGGTCCACTTGAGTTTGCTCGTTGCGCGATCACTACCCTCGAACACGTCTTTGTCTTCCGAACTTGCACTCCAGGTCGTGCTCATGTCGAGCAGATTCACGAAGAAGTCGTTCGTCAGCGTCCCGGGGTGCTTGGTGAAGACGCCGTGCTGGGACTGCCCGAAATTGCTATTCAGGACTCGCAGCCCGCCAATGAGAACCGTCATCTCAGGCGCCGTCAGCGTCAGCAATTGCGCCCGGTCGACCAGCAGTTCTTCGGCCGATACAGAGAATTTGGCCTTGAGGTAGTTGCGAAACCCATCCGCTATCGGCTCAAGCACGGCGAAGGAGGCCGCATCGGTCTGCTCCTGCGAGGCGTCCATGCGTCCCGGCGTGAAGGGAACCGTCACCTCGTGACCGGCACTCTTCGCAGCCTGCTCGACGCCGGCGCAGCCGGCCAGAACGATCAGGTCGGCCAGTGATACCTTCTTGCCGCCGGACTGCGCGCTGTTGAACGCGCTCTGGATGCCCTCCAAGGTCTTGAGCATCTTCGCTAGATGGGCAGGCTGGTTGACTTCCCAATCCTTCTGCGGTGCAAGACGAATGCGGGCACCGTTGGCACCACCGCGCTTGTCGGACCCACGAAAGGTGGACGCTGACGCCCAGGAAGTCGAAATCAGCTCCGACACTGACAGGCCGGAGGCAAGGATCTTACCCTTGAGGGAGGCGATGTCCAATACATCAATCAGTTTGTGATTGACGGCAGGGATGGGGTCTTGCCAGATGAGCTCTTCTGCTGGAACCTCCGGTCCGAGATAGCGCGTACGGGGCCCCATGTCGCGGTGCGTCAGCTTGAACCACGCCCGGGCGAACGCGTCCGCAAGCTGATCCGGATTCTCCATGTAGCGCCGTGAAATCTTCTCGTAGACAGGGTCGAACCGCAAAGAGAGGTCCGTGGTCAGCATGGACGGCTCGCGATGCTTTGACGGGTCGTGCGGATCCGGCACGGTACCTGCGCCTGCGTCACCCTTCGGCTTCCACTGGTAGGCGCCGGCCGGGCTCTTCGTTAGTTCCCACTCGTAGCCGAACAGGTTCTGGAGGAAGTTGTTGCTCCACTTCGTCGGCGTCCGAGTCCAGATGACTTCAAGGCCGGTGGTGATTGTATCATCGCCTTTGCCTGTGCCAAACTTGCTCTTCCAGCCGAGACCTTGTTCCTCGATGGGGGCGGCTTCAGGCGCGGGGCCCACGAGTGACGCATCGCCGGCGCCATGGGCTTTGCCGAAGGCGTGACCGCCAGCAATCAGCGCGACGGTTTCCTCGTCGTTCATCGCCATGCGCGCGAACGTCTCGCGAATGTCCTTGGCAGCGGCAAGCGGGTCCGGATTGCGGTTCGGCCCTTCCGGGTTCACATAGATCAAGCCCATCTGCACAGCGGCGAGAGGGTTTTCCAGTTCCCGGTCGCCGGAGTAGCGCTTGTCGCCGAGCCACTCCTTCTCGTTCCCCCAGTAAATGTCCTGTTCGGGCTCCCAGGCGTCTTCGCGCCCTCCGCCGAAACCGAAGGTCTTGAAGCCCATCGACTCCAAGGCGACGTTGCCGGCGAGGATCATCAGGTCGGCCCAAGAAATCTTCGAGCCGTACTTCTGTTTGATTGGCCAGAGCAGCCGGCGCGCCTTGTCGAGATTCACATTGTCGGGCCAGCTGTTAAGGGGCGGAAAGCGCTGGCTGCCGGACCCTGCGCCCCCGCGGCCATCGCCTATGCGGTATGTGCCCGCGCTGTGCCAAGCCATTCGGATGAAGAGCGGTCCATAGTGGCCGAAGTCCGCCGGCCACCAGTCCTGCGACTTCGTCATCAGTTCACGAAGGTCCTTCTTCACGGCCTGTAGGTCGAGACTCTTGAACTCTCTAGCGTAGTTGAAACCCTCGCCCATCGGATTGGACTTCGTAGAATGCTGGTGTAAGATGTCTAGCCTCAACTGGTTCGGCCACCAGTCTCGGTTCGTTGTGCTGACTTTCTTATCCAAGAAACATGCCCCTCTTTACTAGACGAAGCCATTGTCCAACGATATTAGTTTTGTGCAATTGACATTCCAACACTCCGTCCATGAACGGAGCTCGGGAATATCTGGTTTGGCTATCCTGTCGAGATGAGACCTTCTCGCTCTGCGAGACAGAGCAGGCACACCCTGTAGACAACATCACAGATTCCCTGAGCTACGCCAATAGGAGCATCCAGAAACGAATGGTGGAAAACCTCGGCAAGGCAGAGCGCGAACTCGGCAGACGCGTATCAAACGGCCTGAAACCATAGAATCGCCGAGGAGCATGAACGGCCAGCGGTGGCCGTGGAACTCCTAGGTCCACTCAAGCATGATACCGCCCGCTACCAGCCAATTCTGTTCGGCTTTTGTGAAAGGCTAGGGGGTCGGAACCTCGATCGCTGGATCGTGCGATGCCCTCTGGCAGTCCTTGCAGACGAATTCGAAGCCAGCAGTAACGTGGGCATGATGAACCGTAGTTGTGCCGTGTTCTTTGCAACTGGCACGGCCGCAATCTTTACAGATAGCTCGAGCCTCCTCTTCGCAATAGAAGCATTTCATTGTCTTACGCCTTGGAATGCTGCTGTCTAGTTGGATTATTTATGACAAGAAGACGATTTTCAAACCTGAGAACAGCCTAGAATGCATTAATATATGTCAATGTATCCCTGTAGATGAAATGAAACAACATAGCGCCTCAATTCAGCGCCTGATTGAGCTCAAGATTTGCCAGCCCTCGGACATTAGACAAGCGGAAGGGGAGGCGGAGAAACTAGCAACTCCAGAATACGCAGCAAAGTTGAGACGGACCGAAAGGCTCCTCGGAACAATCGGCGATTCCAACAGAATCAAGATCCTGTTGCTCCTCTCCAAACGGGAGATGTGCGTCTGCGAACTCGAGTCTGCCCTTGAATTACCCCAACCGACCGTGTCTCACCACCTTGGACTCCTGGAACAGGCAGACTTGCTCGAGAGGAGTAAGAAGGCAAGGTGGGTGTTCTACAAGGTACGCGATTCACCAGTCTTGGACCTGGTCAAGGGACTGGTTTCGTAGGTGTTTGGCTTGTCTCAACCTAGTCGCAACATATTGTTCGTCTGCGTGGAGAACGCAGGGCGGAGCCAGATGGCCGAGGCATTCGCAAGGAGGAAAGGGCTCCAAGCCTCAAGCGCGGGGACCCAGCCTGCCGAGTCAGTCAATCCGGCTTTGGTGGAGGCCATGTCTGAAAAGGCATTCGTCTTCTCCATGAAGAAGCCGAAGATGCTCACCGTCGAGATGATCGACCAAGCCGACCTTGTCATCACCATGGGCTGTTCCATCGAGAAGGTCTGCCCAAGGCCCATGCTCGACAGGATGCAGAAGAAGGTAATCGACTGGGGACTCGACGACCCGAAGGGAAAGCCGCTCCCCGAGGTGAGGAAGATTAGGAATGAGATCGAGAGGAGGGTCGAAGAGCTTGCGAAGAACCAACAGTCGACTTCTTTGCCTTGATGTTGTTAAAGAAGGACAATCGCCTTGGTTGTAAGACCGAAGGGCCGCCTCTCGTTTCTTAACAGATTCCTGACCGTCTGGATATTCTCTGCGATGGCTATTGGGGTAGTCGCTGGCTATGCCTATCCCAACCTCTCCAGTCTCATAAACTCGTTCAGCGTTGGCACCACTTCGATTCCGATAGCCTTGGGCCTGATCTGGATGATGTATCCTCCTCTGGCACGCGTCCGCTACGAGGACCTTGGGAAGATAGTCAGCGCAAAAGGTGCGAAGACGATGCTTTCCGCCTCGTTGGTCCTGAACTGGCTGGTCGGGCCCCTCCTCATGTTCGCTCTGGCCTGGGTGTTCCTGGCGAACTATCCAGACTTGAGGAACGGGCTGATCGTGATAGGGCTGGCAAGGTGCATTGCCATGGTGATAGTCTGGAACAACCTTGCAGATGGGGACAGCGAGTGGGCGGCGATTCTCGTTGCCCTCAACTCGGTCTTTCAGATCATCTTCTACAGCGTGTTGGCCTACTTCTACGTGACACTCGCCAGCTCCTGGATCTCGGGACAGGAAACAGTCGTCAACATCTCACTTCTCCAAGTCGCCCAGTCGGTGGCAATCTACCTCGGTATTCCTTTCTTCGGGGGGATGGCAACGAGGTTCTACTTCCTGAGAACGAAGGGGAAATCCTGGTATGAAGGCGTCCTGATACCCAAGTTGGCTCCGACCTCCCTGGTCGCGCTCCTGTTCACAATAGTCTTGATGTTCTCGCTGAAGGGGCAATACATCGTCAGCCTCCCCTTGGACGTCCTCCGGGTGGCGATCCCACTGCTCGTATATTTCGTAATCATGTTCTTCACGTCCTTTGGACTAGGTCTGTATTCGAAGATGGGCTACGGGAGAACGGTGACTCTGGCGTTCACAGCGGCGAGCAACAACTTCGAGCTGGCCATAGCTGTCGCAATATCGGTCTTCGGTCTCGCCTCTCAAGAAGCCTTTGCGACAGTAATAGGCCCACTCGTGGAAGTGCCTGTGATGATCAGCCTCGTGAACGTCGCTCTCTGGTTGAGGAAGAAATACTTCCCTCAAATTGACAATGCTGCCAATCTCACACGTGAGGCACACTAGGGAGGAAATCGAAAAGCGAGTTATGGAGCCTTCAATGAATCGACAGGGTGCTTCCTTGCTTTGATGTGCGAGCTGAAGTAACTGAACGGATATTTCCCGATGTTCGAGTCCGACACATGCTCGATGCTTATGTCTTGAAATCCGGCGCTATCAAGCAGCTTCTCGTATTCTGGATCGGTGAGGGCTCCTGCGATGCAGGCAGACCAGGAGTCCATGTCGTGCCGTGCTGCATCCGGGATCTCTTTTTGGAGGGTGACGTCAGCGACCGCGAAGACTCCGTCTTCTTTCAGCACGCGGTATGACTCCCTGAAGACGGCAACCTTGTCGGGGGAGAGATTGATCACGCAGTTCGATATAATGTAGTCCACACTATTCGACTCCATTGGCAAGTGTTCGATCTCACCAAGTCTGAACTCCGTGTTCGCGTACTTGTTTCCATACTTCGACTTCGTCTCTCTTGCTCTCCAGATCATCTCGGGCGTGGCATCCACACCTATTGCTTTCCCCTTCTCGCCGACGAGCTGAGAAGCTCTGAAGATGTCTATTCCGCCGCCGCTCCCGAGGTCGAGGACCACATCGCCTTCTTTCGGGCTTATCAGGAGTAGGGGAGAGCCACATCCCGCGTTGACCGATGAAGCCTCGATTGGGACAGGCACGCCCAATGTAATCAAGTTAGAGTCGCTGCAGCAACAATCTTCGTTGCAACTCAAGTCGGTGGAGACTGCCATCTTGGCGTATCTTTCCTTGACTGCCTTCCTGATTTCCTGTTCGGACACGTTCACCCTTCGGGATAATCGTGAGCTATTTATTGACCGCAGGTAATGATGGAATCTGTTCTCACGACCGCTTGCGTGCTGCGGTCCCAGGCGTCGAAGCGGTAGTTCAACATGCTTTAGTGTTAAACCAAGGTCGTTTTGCAAAGTCGATTCCCGCCTTACATGTTGGGCCCGAAACGGAGTCCCCGCCTAACCAGTAGTGCGGGGGGTGGGATTCGAACCCACGAACCCCTAAGGGACGAGGTCCTAAGCCTCGCGCCGTTGACCAGGCTGGGCGACCCCCGCAGCAAGTGACGGCCCGGACCTGAAACTATTATGGTTTGGATGCTACCACGGAAGTGGAGAATGGCTGTGGTTGGCTGCGGGTTCCCCTAACCCTGTGGTAAGCAGCCTCCCAGTCAACCTTGTACACGACTATCCCAATCACGACGAAGACGGCCGTAAGCAGAAGGCTGAGATCGAGCCTGTGCAGATCAAGTATGCGTGAAAGTGCCCTCAGAATCGTGACCTCGAGGGCGATCTCCACGGTGCTCTTCATGAGTTTCGAACCCAAAGTCACCAGAGACATCAGACTAAGGGAAGCCGACGTGGCCCCCGCCCCGATGTAGATGAAGTCGTCGAATGGAAATACAGGGAGGAGAGAGGCGACAAACAGTACGACGTAGAAACTCTGGTGGGTGGAGTATTTTCCAATCAGTCTGACATTCTTGTTCCTAGCGAGCTGTTCCTTGAACCCCAAGGCCCCGTAGTAGATCACCACCTTGGCTACGGTAGCGCCCACCGCAGACGCAAGGACGATGACCCCGAAGTTCAGCGGGGTAGGCCCGAGGAGGGTCAGCTGGATCGCCGCCAGGATAGTATACGACGCGCCGACAAAGGGAGAGACGTTAGATAGGAAGGATACCACGAAAACGAAGACGGAGACCCACAACAGCTGGTACAATTGAGAGTCGCAGGAAACAGTCGTTATTTATCCGTGGCAAGGCAAAAGGCATGAAACGTCGCATAATCATTAGCAACGTATATATCGTCATGAGAGGGCGCACAAAAATCGGACCGTGAATCAGCTTGTCTCGCATGCTTGCTTTCGTCGACATTTTCGTCGATTCGCCAGCCATGGACGACGTGGTACTGGCCCTCAATAAGATCCCAAACATAGAAGAACTGTACGAGGTCACGGGCGAGTTCGACATAGTGACGCTTGTGTCCGCTTCCGACATCGAGGAGTTCAGGGACATCCTGAAGAACAAGATCCTGAAGATACGGGGGGTCAAGAGCACCGTCAGCGCCATAGTCCTGCACACCCACAAAGGGCCTCGTTTCAACGGGGATTCGAAGGCGCGCTAGGCCTGACGGCGGAACGCAAACTTCAGAGGTACTGGAGCCACAATGGAACTTGGAATAGATGATAGATGCCACCCAGGCAGTCGCGGTCGTCGCGATTGTCGGCGCCGCCCTCGTTTCAGGTAGTCTGCTAGCGCCCTACATCGTCCGCGTCCTCACCGGAGCTCCTACCTTCCTCGACGGATATCTCGAACCACTAGAGAAGAGGCTGTACCGTCTCGCGGGGACAGACCCCACGGTGGGGATGGGGTGGAAGCAGTACTTTTTCGCAGCGCTCTCCCTAAACATCGCCCAGATGGTCATCGCGTTCATCATCCTGATGGCTCAGGGGAGCCTCCCGCTCAACCCGCAGGGGTTCCCCGGGCTCAGCTGGGACCTCGCCTTCAACACAGTCGTATCATTCGCGACGAACACTAACCTTCAACACTACAGCGGCGAGTCGACCCTTTCCTATTTCTCCCAGCTCGGCGCTATCCAGTTCCTCCAGTTCACGTCAGCTGCGACAGGCGTCTGCGTCATGGCGGCCATGGTGAGGGGGATGCGGGCTGGCTCGACCAACATGGGGAACTTCTACGTCGACTTTGTCCGCACGTTAACCAGGATCATGATCCCTCTATGCCTTGTAGCTGCGGTCGTCTTGGTCGCCCTTGGAGTCCCTCAGACCATAGGGGGCTACGTCACAGTGCAGACCGTCGAAGGGGCCAGCCAGCAGATACTGGTAGGGCCCGTCGCCTCCCTCGTTTCAATCATGCAGCTTGGGACCAACGGAGGAGGGTACTACGGGGCCAACTCTGCCTATCCCTTCATGAACCCGAACCCCGCCACGGACATAATCGAGATCTACCTGATGCTACTCATCCCCACTGCACTTATCTTCGTCTTCGGGGAGCTAATAGGAAAGAAGAGGGAGGCCAGACCGATCCTGATAGGGACCTATGGGCTCTTTGCCATCGATTTGATCATCGGGCTAACGCCCAACCTGCCCACAATCGGTCCCGGCCTTGAGACCAGGTTCGGAGGCTTCTTCTCGTCTTTCTGGACCGTGGTCACCACTGCCGTAACCACCGGCTCTGTCAACTCGTCCCTCGCAGGAAACCACCCCTTGACCATCCTGTCGGCTTTCATGGGGATGCTAATCCAGGCCACTCCCGGCGGAAAGGGGGTTGGGGTGATGTACATGATCATGTACATCATCATTACTGTATTCGTTGTCGGCCTGATGACCGGCAGAACTCCTGAATATCTTGGGATGAAGATCAACGCACGGGACATTAAACTTGTCATGGTTGCTTTCCTCATTCACCCGATCATCATACTCGTCCCCACCGTCTTGGCCTACGCAACCAAGGCCGTTGATGCGATCCCTGGGTTCAGCTCACTTCCGACCTCTGTCGGGTTCACGCAGATCCTGTACGAGTTCACCACCTCTGCCGCCAACAACGGGTCTGACTTCCTCGGCGCGTCAGCAAACACTCCATTCTTCAACGTGGCAACAGCCGTGGTAATATTCGTCGGGCGCTATGCTCCCATTTTCGTCTTGCTCGCGCTTTCGGGCTCGATGATAGGCAGGAAACAGACAACAGCCGTCAGTCTGAAGACGGACAGTTTCGTTTTCTCGGCCGTGCTCATCGGGAGCATCCTGCTGCTTGTGGTGCTCACCTTCTTCCCGTTCCTCATCCTCGGGCCTCTGCTCGCCCTCTTTCAGGGCATGGTGAACTTCCTTGGCTAGCCAAGCTCATGCGTTGGGCAACGTATTGGAAAGGGTCAGGCTCCCCAGGCGCCCCTCTCTCCTTACGCGCAAAACGCTGGTCGACTCCCTTGTCAGGCTCAGCCCGGTATCTCTCTTTGCAAATCCGGTGATGCTCATCGTGGAGATTACCTTCTTCATAGTGGCCGCCATGGCCATCGACCCCTGGGTCTTCGCGGGGGTCGCGAGCCCGTCCGAGCGCGTATTCTATGTCGAGGTGGCGGCCATCCTCCTGATTACCGTCTGGTTCAGCACACTTTCAGACTCCCTCGCCGAGCAGCAGGCGAAGAACACAGCGAACAGTCTCAAGCAGCTCGAGACCGAAGTGCCCTCGAAGAAGATTGTGACCGAGGGGTGGGAGAGGCGGGTCATACCCACAACGTCGACTGGCCTGGCAAAGGGGGACCTGATCCTTCTGGACAGGAACGACGTGGTTCCCATGGACGCCGAGGTCCTAGAGGGTATCGCAATGGTGGACGAGTCCTTAGTTACAGGCGAGTCTGCGCCGGTCCGCAAGGCGCCGGGCGACAGCCTGATCGGCGGCTCGAAGGTCGTAAGCGACACGTTAACCGCAAGGGTTGTGGTGAATCCAGGCGAAAGCTACCTCGACCAGATGGTCAGGATGGTCGAAGCCTCTAAGCGCCCGAAGACCCCCAACGAGGTTGCCATCACCATGGTCCTATTCGGCCTTTCCGCCATCTTCACCATACTCATCCTTACGATGCTCGGGCTGTCGGTCACCCTCGGACTTGGGGCGGACCTTTCAGTTCTCATCGCGCTCTACGTCTGCCTCCTCCCCACGACCATCGGCGCCCTCCTTCCGGCCATCGGGCTTTCGGGCATCACCCGCCTCTACGAGAGGAAGGTCGTGGCAAAATCAGGGAAGGCAATCGAGACTGCGGGAGACACGGACGTCATCCTGCTAGACAAGACGGGAACGATAACCGTGGGGAACAGGCAGGCGGTGGAGCTGATCCCCTTCGACGGGCACACCGCACGGGAGGTGGGGGAAGCAGCCTTCCTCTCATCCTGGTACGACGACACCCCCGAGGGGAGGAGCTTGATCAGGCTTGCCTACGAGAAAGGGTACGTCCCAAGGGAGCTCAATGCGTTGACGCTCTCGGAGGTGTACGAGTTCTCTGCCAACACGCGTACGAGCGGGGTGAAACTCGTCCACGGTTCCACTTTCGCCCTCCCGAAGGGGCAAGGGGGTAGGATCCGCAGGAAGTTCTTCGTGGAGGAATCCGAGCACGGGATGCACCTCTCTGAGGAGGAGACGGAGATAATCAAAGGCGCCCCTGACTCGATGACCAAGGCCGGGTTCTATGTTCCAGCCGCCTTCGTCCAGACCGTGGAGGAGATTTCATCTCAGGGAGACACACCGCTGGCGGTGTCACAGGACCACAGGGTCATCGGAGTCATCAGGTTGAAGGACGTCCTCAAGACGGGGATCAAGGAGAAGATCCAGGCAGTGAAAGCCATGGGGATCCGTCCTGTCATGATAACGGGGGACCAGCCGCTCACCGCAAAGAGCATAGCGAGCGAAGTGGGCATCGATGAATATGTCCCGCAGGCCAAGCCCGAAGACAAGTACACCATCGTCCAGAAGGAGCAGGCGCAGTCCCGCATAGTCTCCATGATAGGCGACGGGACCAACGACGCCCCGGCCCTCGCCGTGGCGGACGTAGGGCTGGCCATGAACTCAGGCACAGAGGCCGCCAAGGAGGCAGCGAACATGGTCGACCTCGAATCCAACCCGTCGAAGATAATCGACGTCGTTCTTCTGGGGAAGCAGCTCCTGATGACCAGAGGGGCGGTCACCGCGTTCAGCATATCGAACGACGTGGCGAAGTACTTCGCCATCCTCCCCGTCATGTTCGCCGCCACGATACCCTCTCTCCAGTCCCTGAACATCCTAGGGCTAGGGCTTCAGACCGCTGTGCTTTCAGCCCTGATCTTCAACGCAATCATCATCCCACTGCTTATCCCCTTGGCTATGAAGGGGGTCGCCTTCAAGCCGACGGACACGATGACGCTTTTCCTCAAGAATGTCCTCGTCTATGGTGTCGGAGGGGTCATCGTGCCGTTCGTAGGCATCAAACTAATCGACCTCCTGATAGGAGCCCTCTAGGTGGTCATGGCATGAACAAGCAAACTGGCGTAGGGATCCTGAGGCCAATCGCTGCAATGGCGATTATCTCACTCCTGATCTGCGGGTTCGCGTTCCCCCTCGTCATAACAGGGATTGGACAGGCGGTCTTTCCCTCTCAGGCGAACGGAAGCCTCGTCCAACTTGGAAACCGGACAGTCGGCTCACAGCTAATCGACAACGGTTTCACCCTTCCGATATTCTTCCATGCGAGGAACGAAAGCAACCCCTTGACCGCTTCCGCGTCGGGGGTCGACCCCGACATCCCCTTGGAGAACGCTACGTCCCAGATCCCCCGGATAGCGGCCGCCACCGGAATCCCTGCGAGCTCACTGACCGCCTTGGTCATGTCGCACATTGAGCGGACCCTGATTTTCACCGGGGACGCCTATGTCAATGTGCTCGAACTCAACCTTGCTCTAATCTCGGAATATCCTGCCATCTACTCGGCCTACGGCTGAGGCAGCTTCTGAATCCTACTTTCTCTCGCGTTTCCTTTTCTCTTCGTCCTTCTTCAGCTTCTTCGCCTTCATCTCGGCTTTCTGGCGGTCGTACTCGCCCATGGGGCCCTCGTGCTCGGCGAACCCATGGTACATCTCTAAGGTCCGCTTGACGACCTCTTCCGTGCCGGCGTCACGCTTGGCGAACCTGACCGACAGATTCCTCCTGTCCAGGACCTCCCATTCGAACCCCTTGTGCTTCTTCAGTTCCTCAATCGCCTGTTCCATGGCGTATTCGTTTCCGAAGAGCCCGCGGATCTCCCACATGTTGACCGTCGCTGGGCCGTCCGCCGGCGGGGCGTTAAAACAATAGCCCTATCCCGAGGCTAACTGGCTCCGGAGCGCTTCCACGGAGTCGGCTGGGAGCAAGCATGCGAAGTTCTTGCACACGAAGGCCCTTGCCTTCCGCGTCGGCTTCCTCCCCTCAGGCAGCGAGGAAATCCTGGACAGCCTGTCGAACGTCTCAGTTGTCGCCGTGAGGACGACCTTGTCCGGGATGTACGTCCGGAACGCTTCGGACTTCATGCCCTCTCCTGCTTCCGATGAAGGAGCGCTGATGACTACCTCCCTGGTCCCGTTCAAGAGCAGGTCGGCCCCTGCGAGCATGACAGTATGTCCGGTGGGCTGCAGCTCGAGCTCCCTTCCGAACGTCTCGATCGCCCTTTCAGCCTCCTTGCGGAATGTTTCTTCCCCGGTTAATTCTGCGAGTCTCAGAAGGTCGACGACGGCGACTGAGTTGCCCGACGGTGTCGGCCCGTCGTATGTCTCCTTCAGCCTGGCAGGCTCCGCCGTCAGGGTCAGGTAGAACCCTCCCCCCTCCTTGTCCTCATAGTTGTCCACCATCACCCGCCCGAGCCTGATTGCCTCTTCGAGCCACCGAGGCTCCGAGGTCGCCTCAAACAGGTCAAGGAGTCCCTGTACGAAGAACGCGTAGTCCTCAAGCGTCCCGTCCAGTGCCGCCTCGCCTCCAGCGTATCTCCTCAGTAGCTTCCCGTCCCTCGAGTTCTTCTCAAGTATGAACCCTGCGGCCTTCTCTGCCGCCTTCACGTAGGCACCTTCCCCAAACACGACACCGCAAAAAGACAGCCCAGAGACGGCCAGACCGTTCCAGGACGTCAGGATCTTTTCGTCGGTCTTTGGCCTCGGGCGCCTCAGCCTGGCCTTGTACATCGCTTCCTTGGCCCTGGTCATGTCGACCAAGTCGCGATTATCTCTCCCGGCCTCGAGGTGTAGAATCGTCCTCCCTTCGAAATTGCCTGTCCTAGTCACACCGAAGTGACTGTTGACAATCTCTCCCTCGGCTCCAGCCGCTGCCATGACCTCGTCGGGGGTCCAGGTGTAGTAGGTCCCTTCCCCTTCGGTCGTGTCCGCGTCTTGGGCGGAATAGATACCTCCCGTCCTGTCCTGCATCTCTCGAATAATCCAATCCAGCGTTTCTCTTGCGACAGAGGCGTAGTGCTCTTTTCGAGTAACCTGATACGCCTCGGCGTACACCTTCGCTAACTGGGCGTTGTCATACAGCATCTTCTCGAAATGGGGGACGAGCCAGACCCTGTCCGTAGAATAGCGGTGGAAGCCTCCCCCGACATGGTCGCGGATCCCTCCGGCCATCATCTCGTCGAGCGTCTTGGTCACCGCTTTGAGGGCTAGCTCGCTCTTGGATCTGAAGTGGTATCGGAGCAAGAACGAGAGCGTCCCGGGCAGCGGGAACTTCGGCGCTCCACCAAACCCGCCGTGAGCCGAGTCGAAGTTTGAGACCAGGGTCGAATAGGCCTCTTCCAGCAAGGGCTTGCCTATCTCTGCTTTCGCATCCCCTGAGGGAGGTGCGATGGCCTCCAGGACCTGCCGGGTGTTGGCCATGACCTCCTCCCTCTTGTCCTTCCAGAGGTTTGAAACGAACTCGAGGACTTGCATGAAGCTCGGCATCCCATATCTGGGCTCAGGCGGGAAGTACGTCCCGCCATAGAACGCCTTGAGGTCCGGGGTGAGGAAGACACTCAGCGGCCACCCTCCGCCTCCCGTCATTGCCTGGACGGCGCTCATGTAGTACGCGTCTATCTCTGGGCGCTCTTCTCGGTCGACCTTTATCGGGATGAAGTTTTTGTTGATGAACGTCGCAGTCTTTTCATCTTCGAAGGACTCCCTTTCCATCACCGTGCACCAATGGCATGTGGAGTAACCGATGCTCAGGAAGATAGGCTTGTTGTCGTTCTTTGCTTTCTCCAGGGGCTCCCTCCCCCAACTGTACCATTGGACGGGGTTGTAGGCATGTTTGAGGAGATAGGGGCTCTTCTCCTTGATCAGCTCGTTCGGCGTCCTTTCCGGCATTCTTCCTGTTCGGTGATTTCCCGCGTAATTGAATTTTCCCCGTTCGGGTAATCCTTAACACCGCTCTGCCTGGGCGTTCCAAGAGTTCATCCCGGAGCATCTCGATTTGCAGTACAAGTGGACTGTCCTCTCTGTGACGACCGTGGGGGTGCTGATGGCAGGCATCGACAGCAGGATAGTGGTCATAGGTCTCCCGACCGTCGCGGCCGCACTCCATGCCGATGCCGAACAGGCAATCTGGTTCACCCAGGCCTACGTGATAGGGAGCACCGTCGCGCTCCTATTCCTCGGGAGGGTCAGCGACATGTACGGGAGGGTGAGGATCTACAACATTGGCTTCGCCATATTCACCGTTGGTTCCCTCTTCACCTCGCTTTCCCCGTCCCCCGACGTCTTCATCGCGGCCAGGATATTCCAAGGTCTCGGATCGGCCGCCCTCTTCTCTAACAGCGCTGCCATCATAACTGACGCATTCCCGCGGAACGAACTCGGCAACGCGCTAGGCATCAACTCGGTGGCGTTCAGGGCGGGGTCCATGGCGGGTCTCACCCTGAGTGGGCTGATCCTCGCGTTCTTCGACTGGCGCTACCTGTTCTATGTCAACATACCCGTGGGGATCTTCGGCACCCTCTGGGCCCGTCGCCGGTTGAAGGAGCAGAGCCAGCCGGAGAGTGCTACGGGCATGGACTGGCCAGGATTCGTGACCTTCTCTTCGTTCATCACGTTCCTGCTGCTCACGCTCACCTTCGCCGCCTACGGGGAGGCTGACTCATCGTTCATAGTGTCATTCGGGGTGCTTGCCGCGGTTAGCTTCGTCGTCTTCCTGCGCGTGGAGGAGAGGCGGCCCAACCCCCTCCTCGACATGAGCATGCTCCGGATCCGAGAGTTCACTGGAGGAGTCGTAGCCCAGCTCATCAACGCGATGGCCTGGGGGGCCTTCATACTTCTGATCAGCCTGTATCTCCAGCTCGTGAAAGGGCTTTCCCCGCTGCAGGCAGGCATCGCCATCGTCCCCTTCGACGTGACCCTCTTGTTCGTGGGTCCATTGAGCGGTCGGCTCTCTGACAAGTACGGGACCCGGCCGTTCGCCACCGCGGGACTCGCCGTCATCAGCGTCTCCCTCTTGCTAATGTCCACCCTGACGCCGAGCACTCCGTACCTGACGCTTCTCGTGTATCTCCTTATCGGAGGAGCTGGAATGGGGCTTTTCGTTTCGCCGAACATGAGCTCTGTCATGGGATCTGTGCCTTCGCACCGCAGGGGGGTGGCATCGGGGCTGAGGGCCACCTTCTTCAACATCGGCTTCGTCCTCAGCTTCAACATCGTTATCCTTGTGCTGACCTTCTACCTCCCCTACGCGCTGATATCCCAGATCATTGCTTCTCAGGGCGTCCTTACCAGCATTCAGACCGATGCGACCAGGTTCTCAAACGCCTTGGACAACGTCTTCGTCATCCTCGCAGGGATCAACACGGTGGCTATCGTCCCCTCCCTGCTAAGGGGGCGGAGGGTTGATGCCGAGCCCCGACTCCCGGGCGAGTTCAGAGAGCCGGAATAGAACCTATCTTCAAATATCGGCAAAGACGGTGCATTTCCATCTGATTTGCCTCTCGAAAATTTTGATAGGGTAAGAGAGAAGATCGATTCTCCTTCAGGGTCGGCCGTCGCCTACAACATCCTGAAGACCAAGGATTTGGGCTACGACCCGGAGAAGCTTCCCTACTCCATCAGGGTCCTGCTGGAGAACGCCATGCGTCACTCGGGGCGGGTGCATGGAGCCCTCGAGGCCGCCCACTCCCTCGCCCAGTGGCCGAAATCGATAGATTCCGAGACCCCGTTCATGCCCTACAGGGTCCTGCTCCAGGACTACACCGGTGTCCCGCTGGTCGTCGACCTTGCAGCCATGAGGGACGCGGCGAGATCAGCCGGGATGAAGACGAGCACGATAAACTCGAAGGTCCCCGTCGACCTGGTGATTGACCATTCGATACAGGTTGACGCCTGGGGGAACGACATGGCCTTCTCCATCAACCTTCAAAGAGAATACGAAAGGAACTCTGAAAGGTACGCCCTCCTGAAGTGGGCCCAGTCCTCCTTCAAGGGGATGCGCGTATTCCCTCCCGGCAAAGGGATTTGCCATCAGTTCAACCTCGAATACCTCTCCCAGGTAGTGGCCGTCGGACATGCGGGTGGCTCGCTGGAGGCGTTCCCTGACACTCTTGTGGGGACAGACTCCCATACCACAATGGTCAACGGGCTCGGGTGCCTCGGCTGGGGGGTCGGGGGGATCGAGGCGGAGGCAGTCATGTTGGGGGAGCCCTATCACATGCCGATACCCAAGGTCTTCGGGGTCAAGTTCAAGGGGACACTCCGCGAGGGGGTGACGCCGACCGACCTGGTTCTCACCGTTACCGAACGGCTGAGGGAGAAGAACGTCGTCGGGGCCTTCGTGGAGTACTTCGGCGAAGGCTACAGCCAGCTCTCGGTCCCTGATAGGGCGACCATGGGCAACATGTCCCCGGAGTATGGGGCGACGGCAGGCTTCTTCCCGGTGGACGAGGCGACCCTCGCATATTTGACGGGCACAGCCAGGCCGCGGGCCCACGTCGACTTCGTATCTAGATACGCCAGGCAATACGGCTTCTTCGTCGGGGATATCGAGCCCACCTACACCGAGATCGTACACGTAGACCTGGACAAAATCGAGCCTTCGATAGCAGGGCCACGGAATCCGGAGGAAAGACACGCCCTAGTCTCCGTGCCAGCTTTCACCCGAGCACTTCTAGACCAGCGCAGGGCTCAGTCATCCTCCTCTGCATCTTCGACGGCCCAGCGCGCACAGCTTATGCTCGAGGAGGATGGGCCCATCCACAAAGGTCTCTCCGACGGGGCGGTGGTCATCGCGGCCATCACAAGCTGCACCAACACCTCAAACCCGACGGTGATGGTGGGCGCCGGCCTGATAGCCAAGAGGGCGGTCGAAGCAGGCCTTGCGGTGAAGCCGTGGGTAAAACCCAGCCTCGCTCCCGGATCCACCGTGGTGACTGACTATCTGCAGAACTCGGGCCTCCTCCCGTATCTTGACAAGCTCGGCTTCGACCTCGTCGGCTACGGGTGCACCACCTGCATCGGCAACAGCGGACCTCTTGCCCCTGAAATCGAGAAGACGATCAAGGAGAAGGACATCTACGCGGTCGCAGTTCTTTCAGGCAACAGGAACTTCGATGGCAGAATCCATCCGTTGGTTAAAGGGTCCTTCCTTATGTCCCCAATGCTCGTTGTCGCCTACGCATTGGCGGGCCGGGTCGACTTCGACTTCGCGTCAACTCCTCTTGGAATGGGGAAGGACGGGAAGTTGGTCTTCCTCAAAGACCTATGGCCCAATCTTGCCGAAGTCAAGCGAACGGTGCAGGCGTCTCTCAACCCGGACCTGTACGCCAGGCGTTACGCGGACGCTATGAAGGGGGATGACCGCTGGGAGAAGCTGACTTCATTCGAGGACGAGGTCTATCATTGGGACAAAGCGTCGACCTACATCAGGAATCCGCCGTGGTTCGACTCGGCCAATGCAGAATCCTCGAAGAAGGACGTCCGGGATGCCAGAGTATTGGCGGTGCTCGAGGACAAGATCACAACTGACCACATCTCTCCAGCCGGGACGATACTACTCGATAGCCCTGCGGGGGCCTATCTCAAAGAGCACGGCGTGGGGCTCCTTGACATGTCGACCTACGGGAGCAGGAGGGGGAACCATGAGGTCATGGTCCGGGGCGGGTTCAGCAACACCAGGCTGAGGAACTCCTTGGCCAAAGGGAAGGAAGGGGGGTACACCTCGCACCTCCCAGACGGGACGGTGATGAGTATCTACGACGCGGCCATGAAATATGCTTCGGAGAAGGTCCCCCTGGTGATCCTTGCGGGCAGGCAGTACGGAGCAGGGAGCTCCAGGGACTGGGCGGCCAAGTCCCCCAAGCTCCTCGGGGTACGGGCAGTCATCGCAGAGAACTTCGAGAGAATCCACAGGAGCAACCTTGTCGCCATGGGGGTGATCCCACTGCAATTCAAGGAAGGCGAAGGGGTCAAGCAGTTGGGCCTCACCGGCGAAGAGACCATCGACATACAGGGCATTGAAAGCATGTCGACCCCGAAACAATGGGTCGACGTCACCGCCCGCGGGAAATCAGGGGAAAAGAGGTTCAAGGCCCTGGTCCGGGTGGACAACGCGACGGAGATGGAGTACCTCCAAGCGGGGGGAGTCCTCCCCTACGTCTTCGCTAGGCTGCACACATCTGGGCACTGACGCAACCGTTTTAACGAGCAGAAAATCGCTCGTTCCCAATGGATAAGGAGCTGCTCGTCTACATCGACGGGAAATTCACGGAAAAATCGAAGGCGGTCGTCTCCGTCTTCGACCACGGGCTGCTCTATGGGGACGGGATATTCGAGGGCATCAGGGCCTACAACGGGAGCGTTTTCCGCCTGACCGACCACATGGACAGGCTCTACGATTCTGCGAAGAGCATACGCCTCAAGATACCGATGACGAAGCACGAAATGACGGAGGCTGTGCTCGAGGCGATGAGGAAGAACCAGCTGAGGGATGCTTACATCCGCCTTGTCGTCACGAGGGGCACCGGGGACCTCGGCGTCGATCCGACCCTCTGCAAGAATCCTACCGTCTTCATCATAGCCGAGCCCATGGGCAGCGCGCTGGGCCCAAGGGAGCCGAAAGTCCTCAGGGTCATAGTGTCGTCCTACCGCAGGGACTCCGTCGACGCCACCTCTCACGAGATAAAGTCACTGAACTACATGAACAGCATCCTAGCCAAGATCGAGGCGAACGCCGCAGATGTCGACGACGCTATCCTGCTCGACCACCGGGGTTTCGTCTCAGAGGCGACTGTCACCAACATATTCATTGTGAAGGACGGGAAGTTCGCGACCCCGACCACCAGTGCCGGCATCCTCCACGGGATCACCAGAGATAGGATCATCAGGCTCTGTTCGGACCTTGGACACGAGGTGGAGCAGAGGGACATCACCCCGTTCGAGCTCACCACGGCGGACGAAGTCTTCCTTGTTGGGACGAAAGCCGAGATAACTGCTGTGGGATCGGTCAGCGGGGTGAAGATAGGGAACGGGAGCGTAGGCCCTCTGACCAAGCGGCTCTACCAGGAGTTCACCAAGGTCGTCCAGCGGGCCGAAGAAGGGACCCCTGTGTACGAAGCAGAATCAGTGAGCTTCTAGAATAGTCACTCATGTTGCCTTGACGTCAAAAGTGGATAGACCACATTTCTGAAGCGCAGCTTACCGTCGCGCAGAATCTCCGTCCCATGGCATCATTCGGGGTCGATTTCAGGCTGTTTTCGCCGTTTGACGTCTCTCCGAAGGGAATCCGTAAGCCGTCCCCACGGCGACTGTCTTCCATCGTTCATAGGAACCCAAGTCGGAACATGGGGTCGGAACGCCACCTTCGCGCTTAGCAAAATCTAAATACGCGTTCAAAATCGGCTAACCTCGGGCCCTGTTACGTGTATTCTTTGTGCCACCTAGTCGGTATTATCAATGGGGGTAAGACGGCATAGTAGCTCCGAGGAAGACTCCAATAAGACGCAAGAAGGTAGAGGACGAAGTACCTTCGTTCAAGGTCAGCACGCATTTTCTTATTCCGAAGCATGAACTGCTCACCAGGGAGGAGGCCGACCAGGTGAAGGCGAGGCTCAACACTAATCCTTCTCAGTTCCCGTACATCCAGTCGACGGACCCCCTCGCCAAAGAAGTCGGGGCGAAGCCGGGAGACTTCGTCAGGATAACCAGGAACAGCGAGACGGCTGGGACCAGCATATACTACAGGTATGTGGTGGAGGCTAGACCATGAGCAGACAGATCGCAACATCGAATTCCTGGGTGATACTCAGCGACCTTCTCCAGAGGGAAGGGGTCGCCAGGCAGCACCTGAGCAGCTACAACGAGTTCGTCACGAGAGGATTGCAGAACATCGTCGATGAAATCGGAGAGGTGGAGATTGAAACTGTCAGCACCCCGTACAAGATCAAGTTCGGGAGGCTCACCCTCGGCTCCCCGAGGGTCGTGGAGATCGATGGCTCTGTCAGCAGCATCCTCCCCATGGAGTCCCGCCTCAGGAACCTGACCTACTCTGCCCCGATCCTGCTCGAAATGACTATCGAGGAGGAAGGGCTCCCCCGGGATACGACCAGACAGCACATCGGGGACCTGCCTGTCATGGTAAAGTCCGAGCTCTGCCAGCTCTCGAACCGCTCCAAGGAGCAGCTCATCGAATCTGGGGAGGACCCCAACGACCCCGGAGGCTATTTCATCATCCACGGAGCGGAAAGAGTCATCGTCGGGCTCGAGGATCTGTCCCCCAACAAGATCCTCGTCGACTCGGAGAAGCTCTCAGGGGCCACCACATACAAGTCAAGGGTCTACTCCTCCGTGGTCGGCTACAGGTCTAAGCTTGAGCTCATCCTGAAGCAGGACGGAGCGATCAACGTCAAGGTCCCTAGCTGCCCGGTGGACCTTCCCTACGTCATAGTGATGCGGGCCCTCGGAATAAAGTCCGACAAGGACATCGCCGACGCCGTATCGCCGAAGTCCGAGATCCAGGACCTCCTGGAGGTTTCGTTCGACAAGGCGAGCGAAGCTCCAACCGAGAAGGACGCTCTCGTGTTCATCGGCAACAGGGTCGCCCACGGAATGCTCGAAGAGTTCAGAGTCAAACGGGCGCAATCCATGCTCGACTGGGGCCTCCTCCCGCACCTCGGCAAGACGGAGGACAGGCGCTTCGACAAGTCGATGTTCATGGGCGAGGCCGCGTGCAAGCTCCTCGAGCTCAGGCTAAACTGGATAGGTGCCGACGACAAGGACCACTACGGCAACAAGGTGATAAAGTTCGCAGGCCAGATGCTCGCGGACCTGTTCAGGACCGCCTTCCGCAACCTGGTCAGGGACATGAAGTACCAGTTGGAGAGGACCGGCCAGAAACGCGGAGGGAACGTCGTCGGCGCAGCCATCAGAACGGGGATAATCACTGACAAGCTCAACAACGCCATCGCCACGGGCAACTGGGGGAGGGGGAAGGTCGGGGTCACCCAGCTCCTCGACAGGACAAACTACCTCAGCACCCTGAGCCACCTCAGACGAGTCCAGTCCCCGCTGAGCAGGAGCCAGCCGAACTTCGAGGCCAGAGACCTCCACGCAACCCACTTCGGCCGGATCTGTCCGTCCGAGACACCTGAAGGAGTGAACTGCGGGCTGGTCAAGAACCTCGCGCTTTCGGCCATTATTTCGGTCAGCGTCCCGTCCCAAGAAGTCGAGGAGAAGCTCTGGGAACTCGGTGCAAAGCAGATCAGGGACTCCGACCAGAAGCTCCAGGTCGACGGGTGCAGGGTTTTCATGGACGGAAGGTTCCTCGGGTACGTCGACGACGGAGAGCGCCTTTCGAAGGCCTTCAGGAAGCTCAGGAGGGACGGCCAGATCAACCCGAGCGCCAGCGTCCTCTACGTCCCCCCGGTCAACGACAAAGCCTACCCCCGCATCTACATCAGCCTCAGCTCCGGAAGGGTACTCAGGCCCCTTGTCGTGGTCGAGTCAGGGCGACCGCTGCTCAACCCTGAAATGATCGATCTGGTTCGTACCGGCCAAAAGTCGTGGAGGGACCTCGTCGACGGAGGGGTCGTAGAGCTCATCGACGCCAACGAGGAGGAGAACTCCCTCGTTGCAATGAGCCCCGAGGACGTCACCACGAAGAACACCCACATGGAGCTATTCCCGGCGGCGATGTTCGGTATCGCAGCGTCGATCATCCCGTATCCCGAGCACAACCAGTCTCCGAGGAACACCTACGAGTCGGCCATGGCCAAGCAGAGCCTCGGCTTCAGCTCCCCGACCTATCCCATTTCTCCGCACGTCAGGCAGCATCTGCTCGTCAGCCCCCAGGCCCCCGTCGTCCGCACCAGGACCCTGGACCTCCTCAAGATAGACGAGCGCCCTCTGGGGACCAACTGTGTCGTCGCGGTCCTCTCCTTCGAAGGTTACAACATCGAAGACGCCATCATCATGAACAAGTCGAGCGTCGAGAGGGGGATGGCGAGGTCGTTCTTCTACAGGCTCTACGAAGGCGAGGCGAAGCAGTATCTCGGCGGGATGCGCGACACCTTCGAGGTGCCTGCAGCCGAGTCGAACATCAGAGGGTACCGTGGGGAGAAGTTCTACCGCCTCCTCGAAGGGGACGGGGTGGTCGCCCACGAGTCTCTGGTGACCGGAGGCGACGTCGTCATCGGAAGGACAAGCCCTCCGAGGTTCATGGAGGAATACAAGGAATTCGAGATCAAGGGCCCCTACCGCAGGGACACGTCCGTGGCCGTGAGGCCCTCCGAGGCCGGAGTCGTCGACTCCATCTTCATGACAGAGAACGTCGAAGGAGGCAAGATGTTCAAAGTAAGGGTCCGCGACATGAGGATCCCTGAGATCGGGGACAAGTTCGCGTCAAGGCACGGCCAGAAGGGGGTCATCGGCCTGTTGGTCCCCCAGGAGGACATGCCATACACCGCCGAAGGTATCGTCCCAGACGTGATAATCAACCCACACGCGTTCCCGTCGAGGATGACCGTGGGCCAGTTCATCGAGTCGATCGCAGGCAAGGCCGCGGCGTTCCGTGGATCCGCGGTCGACGGGTCAGCCTTCGCAGGGGAGTCCATCGAGGAAATGGAGAGGGTCCTCCGGTCGAAGGGGTTCGAGCCTACCGGGAGAGAGGTGATGTACGACGGAAAGACCGGGAAGAAGTTCGCGGCCGACGTATTCGTCGGAGTTGTATACTATCAGAAGCTTCACCACATGGTCGCCGACAAGATCCACGCAAGGGCGAGGGGCCAGGTCCAGATGCTCACCAAGCAGCCGACCGAGGGGAGAGCCAGGGGTGGAGGCCTGAGGTTCGGAGAGATGGAGAGGGACTGCCTGATCGCCTATGGTGCTTCGATGGTCCTGAAAGACAGGCTCCTAGACGAGGCGGACAAGACGGAGATATACGTCTGCGAGAAGTGCGGACTTATCGCCTACTACGACGCCAAGCAGAGGAAGTACACCTGCAAGATTGACGGCGACCAGGCCAAGATATCCACCGTGGTCGTCGCCTACGCCTTCAAGCTCCTCCTCCAGGAAATGATGAGCCTGAACATAGCCCCGAGGCTCCAACTGAAGGACAAGGTGTAGAGAAATGTCGATGGAACAGGCCCTCAAGACCATAGGCGGAATCAACTTCGCAGTCTTCTCCCCCAGCGAGGTCAGGAAGTATTCTGTCGCCGAGATAACCCAGCCAGAGACCTACGACGAAGACGGCATGCCGGTCCAGGGAGGCCTCATGGACAGCAGACTAGGAACACTTGAGCCGGGACAGAAGTGCGGCACCTGCGGGAGCACCGCAGGGAGGTGCCCCGGGCACTTCGGGCACATCGAGCTCGCCGAGCCGGTCCTCCACATCGCCTTCGTCGACGAAATCAACAGGCTGGTCCAGACCACCTGCAGGTCCTGTGGAAGGATCCTGCTTCCACAGCAGGAGTTGGACGCCTACCGCGTGAAGATATCAAGCCAGACCGACTTCACCCCATCCCTACTGGAGACCGTAGCAAAGGAGATCGCCACCAAGGCGAAGAAGGTCAAGCTCTGCCCGCACTGCGGCAAGCAGCAGTATCAAATCGAGTTCACAAAGCCGACCATATTCCACGAGATAACCGAGGAAGGCGGCGCCACTCGCCTCCTCCCAGTGGCCATCCGCGAGAGACTCGAGAGGATAAACAACGAGGACCTCCAACTCCTCGGGTTCAATGCGAAGGCAGCCAGGCCTGAATGGTTCGTCCTGCAGGTCCTCCCTGTGCCGCCTCTAACCGTGAGGCCATCCATTACCCTGGAGTCCGGGATCCGCTCTGAAGACGACCTCACCCACAAGGTCGTGGACATCCTCAGGGTCAACCAGAGAGTCCGCGAGTCCAAGGAATCAGGGACCCCGCATCTTATCGTGCAGGACCTGGTGGATCTCCTCCACTACCACGTCACCACCTACTTCGACAACGAAGTGTCCGGGATCCCTCAGGCTCACCACCGCTCCGGCAGGCCCCTGAAGACCCTGAGCCAGAGGCTCAAGGGGAAGGAGGGGAGGTTCAGAGGGTCGCTGTCAGGAAAGAGGGTAGACTTCTCCAGCCGCACGGTAATCAGCCCGGACCCGAGCCTCGACATCGGGGAGGTCGGCGTCCCCTTCGAGGTGGCGAAGAAGCTCACCATCCCGGAGAAGGTGTCTCCGTTTAACATAGACCACCTGAAAGACCTCGTCAACAAGGGACCCTTCGACCATCCCGGCGCCAACTACGTCATCCGCCCAGACGGCGTAAAGATCAGGCTTGACTTCGCCAGCGACAGAAAGGCCCTGGCCGACTCCCTCGCCCCGGGTTACATCGTTGAGAGGCACCTGATGGACGGGGACGTCGTCCTCTTCAACAGGCAGCCATCCCTCCACAGGATGTCTGTGATGGCCCACTTCGTCAGGGTTCTCCCGTTCAGGACCTTCAGACTCCACCCCTCCGTCTGTCCGCCGTACAACGCGGACTTCGACGGGGACGAGATGAACCTCCACGTCCCCCAGAGCGAGGAGTCAAGGTCCGAGGCGCTGATGCTCATGCGGGTCCAGGACCAGATACTTTCTCCCAGGTACGGGGGCCCGATCATCGGGGGGATCAGGGATTTCATCACGGGCGCGTTCATGCTCACCAGGGACGAGACCCTCCTCACGCCGGGAGAGTTCTCGAATCTTGCTCTGGCCGGAGACTTCGACGGGGACCTGCCGGAGCCCGAGCGTAAAGGTGCCCACCCGATGTACACAGGCAAGCAGCTCTTCTCACTCTTCATCCCGAAAGACATGAACTACGTGCTCACCTCGAAGTGGGCGAAGGCTCAGAGGACCGGGACCACGAACGACGTTGTGATCAGAAACGGCCAGCTGATATCCGGGGTAGTGGACAAGGCGGCCATCGGCGCCGAGGAACCAGACTCGCTCCTTCATCGCATCGCCAAGGACTACGGGAATGAGGAGGCCCGCAACTTTCTGAACTCGATACTCAGGGTCCTGAAGACCTTCCTTACCAGGAGAGGGTTCACCTACGGTTTCAACGAGCTAGAGCTCCCGGCCGAGGCAAAGAAGGGGATCGCAGACGCCTTGGAGGAGGCCTACTCAAACATCACCGACCTGCAGAAGAAGTACAAGTCCGGCTCTTTGACTCTGGCGAAGGGACTTTCCGCCGAAGAGCTGCTGGAGGCTTCGATCATCAACGAGCTCTCGCGGGCGAGGGACAAGGCTGGCAGGATAGCTGACAGGTCCTTCCCGGCAGAGAACTCTGGAATGATAATGGCCCGCATCGGAGCGAGAGGCTCGAGCCTGAACGTAGGGCAGATGACCGCCGCACTGGGACAGCAGTCGGTCAGAGGCAAGAGGATCAGCCACGGCATGAAGGGGAGGGCGCTGAGCCACTTCCCATGGGACGATCCGTCCCCCGAGTCCCAGGGGTTCGTCAAGAACAACTACAGGGACGGTCTTACGCCTACCGAATTCTTCTTCCACGCCATGGGCGGCCGCGAGGGCCTGGTGGACACAGCCGTCAGGACGCAGCAGAGCGGTTACATGCAGAGGCGCCTCGTCAACGCTCTGGAGCACCTTAAGGTCGAATACGACCTCACGGTCAGGGACCCCCACGGCCACATCATACAGTTCCTCTACGGGGAGGACGGAGTAGACCCCGCTAAGAGCGACCACGGTCGCCCGAGCAACCTCGACAGGCTCATCGAGACCGAGGAGCTCTCCCACAAGTCCAAGGCGAAGGTCGACACCGACGCCCTCGACAAGCTGATCAAGAAGTACCAGCCCACTCTCAACGACAGGCTCACAAGGGAGCTGACAGAGAAGCTGGGCGCCTCACACCTAACGGAGGAGGGGCTGAAGGAGACAATGGAGAAGGTGGCCGAGGCACTCGACTACTCGCGGGTTGAGCCCGGAGAGGCTTCAGGCATTGTGGCGGCCCAGTCCATAGGGGAGCCCGGCACCCAGATGACGCTCAGGACCTTCCACTTCGCAGGAGTAAGGGAAAGGGACGTGACACTGGGTCTGCCAAGGCTGATGGAGCTCGTCGACGCAAGGAAGATTCCAGCCACGCCGTCCATGGACATCCACCTGAAAGACGACTACTCGTTAGACAACGAAAAGGCCCTGAAGGTGGCGAAGGAGATCCTGTTCACTAAGGTAAGAGACGTCGTGAAGTCCAGCGAAGTCGACATGACGGAGGGAATCAGGCTGCACCTCGACCCAGACATGATGAAAGACCGCGACACCAACCCCGAAGAAATTCAGAAGGTCATCGAGACGGGGAAGAGGAAGGTCCAACCGGATAAGCGGAACCCCAACGTAGTCCACGTGAGCATGCCCGAGGCCGACCTCGCGGCCCTCTTCACTCTAAGGAACAAGATCCTCAACATGAAACTGAAGGGGATCCCGGGGATAACCCGCGTCACCGTGGTGAAGGAAGGGGATGAGTGGCTTGTCCAGACTTCCGGTTCCAACCTCGGCAAGGTCGTGCAGGTCGTCGGCGTCGACCCTACGAAGGTCTACACCAACAACGTCCACGAGGTCGCCCAGGTCCTTGGGATCGAGGCAGCGCGGGCCACCCTGGTCAGGGAGCTGATGAGCACACTCGACGAGCAGGGCCTCGAGGTGGACATCCGCCACATCTTCCTGGTCGCAGACCTGATGACATCCAAGGGATACATCCAGCAGATAGGCAGGCACGGGATCGCAGGGACGAAGAGCAGCGTCCTGGCCAGGGCCGCCTTCGAGATCACAGTCCCGACCCTCGCCGAAGCAGCCGTCAAAGGTGAAGTGGAGGACCTGAAGGGGGTCACCGAGAACGTCATCGTCGGCCTCCCGATACCCGTCGGGACCGGAATGATCGACCTGTACATGAGCTGATCCCGATGGTAGACAACGCACAGCTCTCCAAAGTACTCAAGGAGGCCATGAAGGGTGGAAAGTCCACCCTGGGGGCGAAAGAGAGCATCGCCGCAGTGAAGGGGAGCAAGGCAGTGCTTTGCACGAAGTCCATCCCTTCGGGCCTGGGTTCGAAGCTCAGGGAGGAGGCGAATAAGCACGGAGTCCCCGTGGTCGAGCTGACGCAGTCTTCTGTCGAGCTCGGCAGGATGATAGGAAAGCCCTACAAGGTCTCGGCCATCGCTGTACGAAACGTAAGCGACTCCGACATCAAGCTCCTGACAAGGTAGGATCCAATGCCCGAGATCAAGCTAAGCTCAGACCAGCTCTCCCTGCTTTCCATGTTCCAGGGGATGACGGGGGCGACGGCCCGTGACTGCGTGGTCGACGAGAAGCGGAACAGGGTGATATTCGTGATAGCCCAGGGGCAGATGGGACTCGCCATCGGCAAGGATGGCGCCTCGGTGAAGAAGATCGAAAGGGCAGTCCGCCGGCCGGTGGAGGTAGTCGAGTGGGCAGACGACGTGGAGGGGCTCGTCAAGAATTCACTGGGGGCGAAGTTCGTCCAGGAGGTCAGGGTAAGCGACAGGCTCGACGGCACCAAGGGGGTCGTGGTCATCGTAGACCCGCGAAAGAAGGGGGTGGTCCTGGGGTTGGGAGGGAAGAACGCCGAGAAGGTGAGGCTCCTCGCGAAGCGCTACTTCGACATCAACAACGTCCAAATCACCAGCGAGCTGTAAGGGGTTATATACAATGAGAAAGGGCAGCGTCTGAAGCATGTCAGGCTCACCACGCGGAGAGTTCGCAGCGAGACAGATGGCGAACAAGCGCCAGAGATTCCGCTGGTCCAACAAGTGGTACAAGAGGCGCAAGCTCGGCCTCGACTACAAGGCTGACCCGCTCGAGGGCGCCCCCCAGGCCAGGGGCATAGTGCTTGAGAAGGTGGGGATCGAGTCCAAGCAGCCCAACTCGGCCATCCGCAAGTGTGTCCGGTGCCAGATAGTCAAGAACGGAAAGCAGGTCACGGCCTTTCTCCCGGGAGACGGTGCCCTGAACTTCGTGGACGAGCACGACGAGGTCATCCTGCAGGGGATAGGCGGCTCGATGAAGAGGGCCATGGGAGACATCCCAGGGGTCCGCTGGACGGTGTTCAAGGTCAACGGCGTTTCGCTCAACGAGTTAGTCTACGGCCGCAAGGAGAAGCCCAGGAGATAGCCATGAGCAGACAGTCATTGGAGTATCCAAATCTCAAGCTCTGGGACAGGTGGGACCTCACTGGCGTCAAGATTGAGGACCCCGGACTTCAGACCGTGATCAACGTCAAGCCCATGCTCATACCCCACTCCGGTGGGAGGCACGAGCACAAGAAGTTCGGGAAGACCAAGGTCAACATCGTGGAGAGGCTCGCGAACTCGATAATGCACTCTGGAAAGAAGTATGCGAAGAACACCGGAAGGATGGGAGGGAAGAAGCAGAAATCCCTGAACGTTGTCAAAACGGCTTTCACCATCATAGAGCTGAAGACCGGCCAGAACCCGGTCCAGCAGCTCGTGAAGGCCATCGAGAACGCTTCGCCCAACGAGGACACCACCAGGCTCAGCTACGGAGGGGTCGTGTACCACCAGTCAGTGGACATCTCGCCCGTGCGCAGGGTCGACCTTGCCCTGAGGTTCATCTCCGAGGGGGTGAGGGAAGCCGCCTTCAACTCCCCGCGCAGAGTGGACGAGGTGCTAGCCGACGAGATCATCCAGGCGGCTGCAGCCGACGCGAACAGCTACGCCGTCAAGAAGAAGAACGAGCAGGAACGCGTCGCTATGGCTTCCAGATAGCCGGGTCCTTTTCGTCTTCCTTTCTCAGCGCCATCCCTTTCAGCTGGTTCTCCAACTCCGGAGGCTCGGCTATCATCGACTGTGGGTTCGAAAGGAAGGTCCGGGCAAGCTGGAGAACCTGGGGCGCCCTGAAATTCTGGAGCCTGTGGGACATCCGAAAGTCGTACCTGGGGTCACGCGCCACGGGGTCCAGGACCTCGAGGCGGGAGGTCCCTATGGCATCCCGGAGGAGGTACCCCGCCTTGAGCTGTGTTACCATGTCGTCCTCTGCGTAGATTATCAGGGTCGGCTTCCTGAGCTTCTGCAGTCTTGGGAGCTGTCCCTTGTCGTAGGCGATGGCGACGAGGACAATCGCGTTCACACTGTCGGGCCACTGGAGCGCGAACTCCAGCGCCACCTGCCCTCCCCAGCCGCTCCCCATCAGGCCCATCGTCCTCGTTTGGATCTTGTCTGCCAGGTCCCTGAGCATCCTCGCCTGGGCCCGGAAGTCGGGGGTCTCCTCAGGCTTCGAAGACTTGCCATGGCCCAAAAGGTCGGGGGCTATGACCCTGTGGGTGTCCGCCAGGGACATGAGCGGTTCCCACACCCTCCAGTTCTCCTGCGGCTCGCTCCCATGGAGCAGGAGCAGAGGGGCGCCGTTCCCGGCTGTGGCATAGTTGACGTTATACTCCCCGACGGCGATTTCCTTCTCGACAGCTTCCAACTAGGCAAAGCCCTCCGAATCGCTTTTCAAAGCTTTCCCTCTCCGGTTGTCTGACAAAGGAGCCTAGTCTTGCCATTGGGCTCATTGGGGCTCGATGGTGGCGGGGGGCTTGGAAGAGATCGAGTAGGCTACAGCCACGACCCCTGGGACTTCGTTGGTTATCCTGGTCGACATCCGCTCAAGGACCTCCGGGTCGAGTCTGCTCCAGTCCGCCGTCATGGCGTCGACCGACTCCACCACTTTCACCGTGACCTGACGGCCTGTCTTCCTCTCGTCCCCCAGGACCCCCGTCACCTCGTCGTCCCCGACGTAGGCGAACGCCTGCCAGGCTTTCGGGTAGAGCCCTTCCGCATCGAGCACCTCCTCGACTATGCTGCTCGCTTCCCTGCAGATCCGGAGCTTCTCCTCGGTGACCTCCCCGACGACGCGGACGGCGAGTCCCGGGCCCGGGAAGGGGTGCCTTCTGACCACCTCCATCGGCAGCCCAAGGAGGGTCCCCAGCTCCCTGACTTCGTCCTTGTACAGCTCCCTGAGGGGCTCGACTACGGACATCGAAATGCTGGAAGGGAGTCCGCCCACGTTGTGGTGTGTCTTTATGACCGAGGCAGGGCCTGTGGACCTCCCGCTTTCAATCACGTCAGGGTAGAGGGTCCCCTGGGCAAGATGCACAAACGGCCCCTGGGCGCGTGCAAAAACTTCGAAAACGTTAGCAAACGTCTTCCCGACGACCTTCCTCTTCTCCTCGGGGTCTTTCACCCCCCTGAGCGCCGCCAAGAACGACTTCGACGCGTCGACGAAGGATATCCGGACCCCCAACTCTTCGCCAAGCAGTCTCCTTACCCTGTCCGCCTCTCCCTTCCTGAGTAGCCCCGTGTCGATGAAGACGCAGGTCAGGTTCTTGCCCAGAGCCCTGTCCAGGAGGACTGCCGTCACGGAGGAGTCGACCCCTCCAGAGACTGCACAGAGGACCCGGCCCTGTAGGGTCGAAAGCTTCTCCACCGACTGCCTGAGGAACTCTGACATGTCCCACTTCTTATCTGCTCCACAGACCCCGATCACAAAGTTGGAGAGGATGGTCTGTCCGCGTTCTGTGTGGGAGACCTCCGGGTGGAATTGGACTCCGAACTGCGGCGTGTCCGCGAGCTTTACGGCCGCGAAGGGGGAACCTTCAGTGGACGCGAGGACCTGCATCGAGGCAGGGATACTCGTCGCCGAGTCGCTGTGGCTCATCCAGCAGACGAGCCTGTCCCCCTCCAACCCCTCGAACAGGTCTCGTGCATTCACCACCTGTACCTCCGTCCTCCCGTACTCCCTCCTCTCGACCTTCCCGACCTCGCCCCCTCCCGCTCTGACGAGGAGCTGGTAGCCGTAGCAGATTCCCAAGAGGGGGAGCTTCCCCCCGAACAGAGCAGGATCGGCGCTCGGTGCACCCTCCGAGTACACGCTGGCCGGCCCGCCGGAGAGTATTACGCCTGCGACCTTCATCGACTCTAGCCGGGCGAGGGGGGTGTCGTGGGGGAGCAGTGCGGCATAGACCCCCATGGCCCTGATCCTGCGGCAGATCAGGTGTGCGTACTGACCCCCGAAGTCAAGGACTGCTATCCCTCCCTCGAGGTCCGGCCCCATTACTTCTTGACCTTTAGAGAATGCGCACCGAGCTCCGCGGCGCCGACGGAGCTCATTGACCCGAAAGCTGCCTTCGACCACATCTCTCTAATGCTCCCCGCTCCCGCGTAGCCAAATGCTGCCCGGAGCCCGTTCTCCATCATGGCCACCACGCTACCCGCCTCTCCGACGTAGGGGACGTATGCCTCCACCCCCTCGTCGAGGCCTTTGGCAGGGACGCTGTACCTGTCTATCGCGAATCTCACCCTTCGGGCGGCGGCGCTCGCCATCCCCCTGTGAGTCTTGTATTTCCTCCCTCCCCTGAAGACAGCCTTGGTGGGCGCCTCTTCGGTCCCCGCCAGCATCGAGCCTAGCATCGCCGTCGAGGCTCCTGCAGCGAAAGCCAGCGCCGCGTCTCCGGGGCCCCTGATCCCCCCGTCCGCGACGATGGGAATCTCCATCTTCCTCTCTTCAAGGGCGCTGGCGACTTCGGCGACGGCGAACAGGGTCGGAGCGCCCACTCGGGTCACCTCGGACGTAATGCAGATGGAACCTGAACCTATTCCTGCCCTGAATCCGTCGACCCTAGGGAGCTCGTCTATGATGTCGAAGGCCGCTGCCCTCGTCCCGACGTTGCCTGCTATGAAATCTGCGCTCAAGTCAGGAAGGATCTTCTTTGCGGCCCCCATGACCTTCGACGTGTGGAAGTGTGCGACATCTGCGACCAGAAAGTCGACCACGGGGTCAAGAGCAAGGCACCTTTCCCTGTCCAAAGGGGATACGGAGGCGCCGACCAATGGCCTCCCCCTATCGTCGGAACTGGCAGCCTCGACCTTGGCTGACTTCACTTTCTTCGCCTGCCTGACCTGTTCCTCGATGGGCATGTTACGGTGAATGGCTCCCGCCCCTCCGAGCCTGGCCATCTCCAGGGCGAGCCTCCATTCAGTGACTGTGTCCATGGGGGACGAAACAAGGGGAACCTTGATCTTGATCCCCTTCGTGACTTTCGAGGTCAGGTCGATCTCATTTGGCTCGACATCGCTCCTCCCCGGCAGGAGGATGTAATCTCTGAACGTGAACACGCTTTGAGCCGAATCAAGTTTCTTGAGGAAGCTGCTTGGCAAGGAGACGCCTTGCCGAAATAGGAATTCCTCTCGGGTATATCAAGACTAGCCCGCGTCTCGATAAGTTGACCAGTCTGCTCGGCCTCCACCGACATGGTATTGGGGCAGGAAGCTTTCATCCGCGAACAGTTTCACGGAACCTATCTGCACCTCCACGTCAGACTGGCTGACGTTTAATACAAGGACGCCTGCACGAAATCTCCATGACTGAATTCGTACTTGTACCGGGTGCCTGGCTGGGAGCATGGGCTTGGAAGAGGGTAGTCCCGCACCTTGAGAAGGAAGGTCACGTTGCATACCCGGTCACCTTGACCGGGATGGGCGAAAGGGTCCACCTCGCCACGAAGGACGTCGGCATGGAGACGGCGACCCAGGATGTCCTGAAAATCATCGAATACAACGACTTGGACGACTTCGTTCTCGTCGGCCACAGCTTCGCGGGCAAGGTCGCCGCAGCGGTCGCGGACCGCGCACCTGAGAAGGTAAGACAGGTCGTATACCTGGACTCGTTCCGCCCTGAGAAGGTGAGGACTCCGCAAGGAGGGTTCGACCCTACCAAGGAATTCGGCCCCCTCCCCGAGGGGAGCATCGGGGTCCCTCTCACAGAGAAGACGGTGGATGCCATCGGGAAGGACGTGGTGGGAGCCGACCGTGAATGGATGCTTTCCAAGGCGACCCCCTGGCCGGTGAAGCTCGCGGCCGACCCGATCACCCTGTCGGGGAACCTCGACTCGGTGAAGGCCGCCTACATATTCTGCACCCTTTCTGGCGACCCGGTCGATGAGATAGTGGCAGGGAAGTGGGGGAAGCTCGAGGGGCCGCACCGGATCATTGAGACGGGGCACTGGCCCATGATAACAAAGCCCGGGGAGCTCGCGGACGACCTCGTCGCGTTGGCCCCATAGCAATTGAGAAGCTTTACGCTCACCGCGGGCAATGGACCCGGTGTCCACAACCGTTAATTATCGTCTGGAGGTGATTTTTAGCCGTCAGATTTGCCTCAGGACCCTGGTACGCTGTTCGGTGGCTTGATTATGGCGTGCATCAGTGACGAATACATCAAGGAAGACAAGAAGGTGCTGGCCGAAGGGGTCCTACTCTTCCTCCTAGGCGCCTGCAGCAGCGTCCTGACGACCTACCTCCTGTCCCTGGCCGGCGTGTTCGTCTAAACAATTCAACTAAGCCGTAAAGGAATACTATCTTCCCCGCATTTACCAACTTTGGGACTGATATTGGTCATCGATCCAACATGGGAAGAAAACTCATCCTGGTCGGATTCTGGCTCCTGGGATACTTCCTGGGCTTCTTCGCCTGGCTAGTAAGAGTCCCAGTGATCAGCGCCCTTGAGAACATCGGCCTCAGCTCAGACGCCGCCGGTGCCCTCATCACAGGCTTCGCCGGTTCGCTGGTGATGCTCGTGGGCGTGATCATGTGGAGCTACATGTCCAATTCGAGCTAGAAGGCAAGGCAGCAAGAGCGTAGAGCGGGAAGCTCGACCCAGCTCGCGCTCCCGCATTTCTTGATTATTTCCTAGCGTGGCGGTGGGGCGCTCGGCACAGACTCAACCCCTCGCTGGATCAGCGAATGGCGCTTTGCCACTCTGACTCCCCTCCCTATCAGGAGCCCGACCCCGAAGGTGAGAAGAAGGTCCGTGGCCATGGTCGCATAGAGCGCTGCCCCGGTAAGCAAGACCCCTGACCCGAAGGAGAACGCCGCAGGCCCTACGACGGCTACGTCCAACCCAAGGCGCACGATGAGCGCGACGAGATAGACAAGGTAGATTACGATACCACCGCGGAGGTAAAGAGACCCGTCCTCACCCCTCCAGAAGCTCACACGTCTGTCCGTGTATCTGTATGAGAGCAGTCCGGCCGCTGCCGCAAGTACGATTTCGGGGACGGCCAACACCGGGGACACCCCCTCGGTGAAGGAGAGGCCAGAGAAGCCGACCCCCAGGACCACGTACACGCCTGTGTAGGCGTAGGTCCTTCGAAGGCTGAACCTTGTCCCTCTGTAGTTTGCGAAGGTCCTCCAAGAAACACGCGCCAGGATGAAGACTATGACGAGAATGAAGACGTAGTATGATGTGGCTGTCGAGCTTGCCATGCCTTGGCCCGGATAAGGGCCGATATTAAGCCGGATTCTGATGCGTCTGCGCTTTGGGCCCAAGCAGGTTGATGCATTCATCGAGGGGGGCCCCATCGGTAATTGATATCCCGAATTGCTTTGCCAGTCCCTGGGTTATGGCGGTCAGAACGTGACCGGTCCCTTTCCCGAATACGTTGGTCAGCGTCTTTGTGTACTCTTCGGGGTTCGATATCGCTATGTTGGCGTCTGCGTAGAAGTCGATGGCCTTGGCCCCCATCGTCCCGAAGTTCGATGCTAGCAATCCTCGTATCGCTTCTACTATCCTTTGGTCCCCCGTACTTCCAGGTTCCAGCTGCTCATGCCTTACACTGAACCCGTAGACACGGTATCCAACGAACCCGGTGAGGACGACCATGGACACGGCGTGGAGCTCCGACCCGAAATCCTGGATGGGAGCGATGCTCGCGTACCCCAGAGTGTTGAGTATCTCGGGGATCTCTGCTGTGAACAGAATGATCACGAATGCCAGCATCTCCGTCTGGAGGCTCCCAAATGTCTTGGTCCTCGAAGCCGCCACGGCAAGGACCATCAGGGTGCCAAAGATCCGCGCCAGTGATAACCAGTCCCCCAGATTGTTGGCGGAGCCGTAGACGCTGCTAGTGGAGTTGTAGACGTAACCGCTCATGCGACGTGTCCCCCAGCTTGTACAGCTTGTATGCGAAGAGCGCCAGGACCAGATAGCTGAGCGGCTGTGCTACGCTGAGTGACAGGAACTCGAGGAAATCAATGTCATAGTATGAACTGAGCACGGCGGTGGCATGGTAGAGGCCGTGCAACAGCAAGAACCCGACCAGGAGGAAGGCAAGGGTCCTCAGCTTCGGGTTCTCGATGAACATTGCGACGAAGAACGCAGGGATGGAGACCCCTAGGATCATCAGCGTCGAAGGTCCCGAGGTCTAGGCTCAGACTCAACTTGTTCGTGTCCCCTGGAAACCTATGAAGCGGCAGCTCACAATTCTAAGTGGCTTCCGCAGGAACTTAAGCGCTCTTCAAAATCTATTCAGTTTTGGTCCAACGAAATCCGGGCGCTCCTTGGACCTGAAATACGGCCATTGGAGCGACGTCGAAGAATCTATCAGCCGGAATTTGTGCTTGAAGGTCGCTAACCTTAAATACGCTAAGAGGGGGTCGTTTCATTGTAACGAGTGACGTAGTATGGCGAATAAGCCTCACCTGAACCTGATAGTGACCGGCCACGTGGACAACGGGAAGTCAACCACCATGGGGCACTTCCTCTTTGACTTGGGCGTAGTCGACCAGAGGATGATCGAAGAGTTCGCGAAGGAGTCGGAGAAGACCGGGGCGGGCGACTCTTTCAAGTATGCATGGGTCCTCGACCAGTTGAAGGACGAGAGGGAGAGGGGAGTCACCATTGACCTCGCCTTCCAGAGGTTTGAGACTCCGAAGTACTTCTACACACTAATCGACGCACCGGGCCACAAGGACTTCATCAAGAACATGATCACTGGTGCGTCTGAGGCAGACGCTGCGGTCCTCGTGGTATCAGCCAAGAAGGGCGAAGGCGACGCGGCCCTCGCAGCAGGCGGTCAGGCCAGGGAGCACGCTTTCCTCCTGAGAACTCTCGGAGTCACCCAGATGGTAGTCTGTGTAAACAAGATGGACGATCAGACAGTGAAGTATTCGGAGCAGAGGTACAACGAGGCGAAGCAGGACATCGAGAACCTTCTGAAGACCGTAGGATACAACGTCACGAAGATACGTTTCATCCCTGTTTCTGGTTGGACAGGCGAGAACCTGATCAAGGCATCTGCCAACATGCCCTGGTACAAGGGCCCGACTCTAATGCAGGCTCTGGACGAGTTCGTAGAGCCGCCAAAGCCGATTGAAAAGCCGCTCAGACTTCCAGTCCAGGATGTCTACACCATCACGGGGGTCGGCACGGTCCCGGTGGGAAGAGTAGAGACTGGCAAGATCAAGGTCGGTGACTCCGTGTCCATCATGCCGGAGGGTCTGACAGCCGAAGTGAAGTCCATCGAGACCCATCACACTCAGATGACCGAGGCAATGGCAGGGGACAATATCGGGTTCAACCTGAGAGGAGTCGCGAAGGGCGACTTCCGAAGGGGCTCGGTTCTCGGCCCGGCGAGCAGCCCGCCGACCATCGCGAAGGAGTTCAAGGCTCAGATCATCGTTGTCTTCCACCCGACTGCTATCGCTGCGGGCTACACACCCGTCCTGCACGCTCACACGGCGCAGGTGGCAGCAACCATTTCCGAGCTCATCGCCAAGATAGACCCAAGGACAGGTCAGGCGACTGAGGAGAAGCCGAAGACCCTGAAGACAGGCGACTCGGCGATCGTCAAGATCACGCCCCTTAGGCCCATCGTCATGGAGACGTTCAAGGAGTACAGCGAGCTTGGGCGCTTTGCGCTGAGAGACAGTGGGTCCACGGTAGCAGCTGGCATCGTCCAGGAAATCACTCAGAAGGGCGCAGTCGAAAAAGTCGCGGCCAAGGCGTAGAGTCATTCTACCGCTTACTGATTTTTAGCACCCTAGCGTTCGCTTTGGCCACAGCAACCGTTTTTCTAGCCGTATCCAGGCCTCTGGGACATTGCAGTTTCACCGCGTCGTCGAGATCTTTCCACCGCTTTTCCTGAAGTCTTCGCCCCGCCATGACGTCGAAGAGAAGCTAGAGCGGTTCGTGGAGGAGGCTCGGAGCGTCAGGGACTTTTCGGACACCGTCCTCATAGCAGACGTCAAGAACCCAAAGTATCTGGAGCTCTCCACGCTAGAGGCTGCCCTGCTTCTCCGCGACCGCACGAGGGTCGAAGCGGCTCCTGTGATCGTCCTTCGGGGCATGAGCCGCCAGAAGCTGATTTCCGCCGTCCTGACTGGCGTTTCACTCGAGCTGAAAGCGATCATGCTCGCCTGGGGGGACGACCACCCGCGGAGCGCGAATTCCTCCAACGTCCGCGACTACGCTACTCTGGCTGGCGCCATTTCAGAGGCCGCGGAGATTCGCAGGAAGTCTCGGTCGCCCATCCTGATTTTCGCTCCCGTAGACCTGAGAAATCTGGGCACTCCTGAGGGCACATCGATGGCGAAGGGAAGGCTGAGGGCCGGAGCCGACTACCTCCTGGCCCAGCCGCCGACGACCGACCCTGAGGACACCTTCGACCGGCACAAGGAAGCATTGGATTCTGCTGGGTTGAGGAGCAGGGTGTTCCTGAACGTCTTCCCGTTTAGAGGAGCCAGGGACATCTGGGATTGCGAGAAATATTTCGGGTGGCGACTCCCGAAGAGGCTCCATAAGGACGCCCAGAACGGAGAGTCGGAGCTTATCCAGATCGAGAGGCAGATCGTCGGCAGGATGAAAGAGGAGAAGCTTCCCGGAATCTACCTGAACACGAGAGGCAGTCCCGGCATTGCTGGAACGTTGCTTTCCTGACGCCTTCAGCCCTAACCGTTATATTTGCGGTATGGAGCGCCGATGTATTTCATGGCCAACGACAGGGCGATAGGCGGGGGCATCCTACTCGGGAGCATCCTGGGGATAATCGTCTACGGCCTCTTGATCTACTACTGGCCCCTGCAGGTGCTTGAGATAACGGCTTTCGTCGCGGTCCTGGTACTCCTGGCCATTCTGGCCTGGATAGGCTACACCATGGCGACCACACCGCCCCCGGAACCCATAACCGACATTCCTGAAATGGCCCCTGAAAAGCCGGCCTCAGGTTCCGACACCACGGCAGAGAAGAAGTAAAGTCGATCAGAGCCGATGCAAAAACGATTGTGCCAGATCCCTGAATTTCTTGTCTAGAAAATAGACCAGACCGAAATACACAACCGATCCGAGGAGGACCAGGGCCAACAATCTCAGTCCGCCCGAAACTATGCCCACAGTCTGGACGGCGAAAGCAGGCGCGACAAGGTACACCACTACCCCCATGACCGCCGCCGCCACCAAATAGTATGCCATGCTAAGGCTCGGAGCGAGTTGTGCGACCCCCCTTGACCTCCTAAGCTTCACCAGCATGAAAACGACCGTCGCGGCCAGTTGCACCGAAGCCCAGATTGCGACAACACTCGAGTCGCTGAACCCGGCCGACGTCGCGTAGGACACAGCGATGAACAACGCAACAAGGTACGTGATCCCATACGCGATGTTCACAATTGTAACGAACATCAGGTTGCTTCTCACCACCCTCCGGAAGCTCGGGGTCTCACCGGCGTCAACCTTCTCAGTCCCCATCAGGGTCTGATCCAAGAGTAGCGAGAGATTGTTGAAGACGAACATCACTGAAAGGATTTCGAGACAGAGAGCCCCCAGGACGAATTCTGGTCCAAAGAGATAGAGGATTGGACCTGCAAGAGCGATGCACCCTGCCGCCATTGGGATGGCGAACAGCATCGAGAACTCCAAACCCAAAGACGGGAGCCGGCTGTCACCCCCTTTCAGGAGGAGCGGGTACATGGCAGCCACGAGACTCGTCGCATAGGTCACTATCGATGCGACCATGAAGGCCCCCTGGTATATCCCCACCACCGAGGTCCCATGGGTTAGGGCTATCAGGAGCGAGTCGGCGACCGCCAGCTGAGCAGGTAGATAGTTCAGCAGGGGGAGCCAGGCAAGCTTGGACCAGCGTCTGACCTGGACTGGCTCGAACCTCTCCGACACGGTCGGCCTCACCATAAAGGTGCTCACGAGCGACTGGACGAGGTACGCGACCATGAGCGCGAGGATGGCTCCTTCGATTCCAAGGCGGAAGACATAGAGGGCCTCATAGGCGACCCCCAGCTTGGCGAATTCCGAAATCACCAAGGAATACCCGTAGACCGACGGACGATATCCGGTGACGATGGAATTGGCTGTGGCGCTCCAGTACGCCAGCGGCACGAGCAGCGCCCCAAGAAGAAACGGCATCACCGAAGAGCCTATTCGCGAATAGGCCGGGAGTGAGAACCCGAAGTAGATGAAGAGCCCTAGGCTGCTCAGGAGTGCACCGGTAACAAGGGCTGTCCTGCCGACCATCCTTCCTCTCGCGACGTCCCGTGTAGCCCAGTAGGCCACTACCCCTATCGGGTATGAAGAGAATGTGAGTATGGTGACGATGACCTCCAGAGTCCCGTATCCACCGGCGAGCAGGGTCCTGGTTGCCATCAGGGCGAAGAGATACCCGGTGAATGCGCTCACAATTCGTCCGGAGAATATCACCAGGCCCGTAGACCTGAGTCCGAAACTAGACGTCAACTTTGACCGTGATCCCGGCTCCTCTCAAGCTCTGACCGCTTATGCGCTCCTCGGCTCGGCGTATTTTACCTCTCAGGGTGAATGCCTGCGGAACCTTTTTTCCACTCTGGTCCGGCGCGAACGGATGCCTTGGGGGCAAAGGTACTTCACGTCTGGAACACGGCGGGCGTCGCGAGCGTCATCGCGAAATTCATGGACCGAAGCTTCGGTTCCAACAGCACGGTAATCACCCGGAGGGCCGCCGACAGGGTCGGGCTGACCACATACGGGAAGGCATACGACGACGGTGCAGCCAGGTTCATCCTCAGGGCTCTATCGATGGCCGGGCAAGCCGACCTGGTCCACGTCCATTCTCTTGACAGGATTGTCCCATGGGTCAAGAGATTCTATTCGAAGCCTGTCGTGATGCACTACCACGGGACCGACATCGAAGGGAGATGGGAGGAGAAGAAACAGCGGTGGGCGAAGGCTGACTTGATCGCAGTCTCGACCCCCAACCTCCTCGAAGGCGCACCCAAGGGCGCGTCGTACTTCCCCAACCCCGTCGATACTGACACCTTCCGGCCCACAGGTGAGGCAAGGGATCCGAAGTCGGCCGTCTCCTTCCATTACGGGATGGACCCCGAGACCGACGCCGCTTCCAAGGACCGAGGTCTGAGCCTGACCTGGCTGGAGCGGTGGAGCGTCCCCCACGACAAGATGCCTTCGGTCCTGTCGAAGTATGGTTACTACATCGACATGAGGAAACCACCGCAGCATATCGTAGCGCGCTCTGTGGGCAAAGCCGCCCTGGAGGCCCTGGCCTGCGGCTGCCAGGTCGTCGATTGGGAGGGCCAAGTCATCGACAACCTGCCCAGTGAAAACAATCCAACGAATGTCGCTGCGAAGTGGAACGAAGTCTATTCGCGGCTGTTAGGCCACCTTGAGCAGCCTGTCGTAGGCGCTGACAAGTCTTGAAGCCATCACCTCCCAGCTGAACGCCGAAAGGAAAGCGTCGTATGACGCTTCCGAAAGCCGGGAGTATAGTTCATCGTCGTTCGCCAGCTTGGAGATGGCTCCACTCACGTCGCCTACGTTCCTCCAGTCGACGACGAGGCCGCATCCATACCGTTCGACGATCTCCGCCTGGTAGGTCCCCATGGGGACGAGAGACGGCACCGAGATCGACATGGCTGTGAGCAGTTTGCCCGGTGTAGCCAGGACAGCATTCCTAGTCTTCGGTTCGTACAGGGACGGGATGAGGTCGGCATCGGCTATGACTGGTTTGAGGTCCTTCATATTGAGCCAGCCGAGGAACCTGATGGACTCGTCCTTTCCTGCCGCCTCGCGGACCACAGGCTCCAGCTCCCCCCTCCCCGCCAAGGTGAGAGTCACTCCTTCCATACCACGAACGGCATCGATCACGAGCTTTACCCCCCTTTCCTCTCCGAGCCACCCATAGTACACGACGTTGAACCTCCCGCCCCTTTCCTTCCCCCTTCGCCCCATGTCCTTCGGAGGGGCGTTCATGACCACTACGAGCCTGCCCTTGTCGAAACCCAGCTTCCCGAGATACTCGACGAACTTCTCGTTCACGACGACCGTGGAGTCGGCCACCCTCCTTGCCGCCGAAAGGAGGATTTTCTGGGTCACCTTAGTCAGCGGAAAGAAACGGAGGAACGCCTCCGGGAGGTCGTGCATGTCGTAAACAAGCCGAGGCCTGCGAACGGACCCTTTTGCTGCGAACCCCACTGGCAGGGTGTCCACGTCGTGACAGTGAACTGCGTCCGCCCCCTCCCCCAGGAGGTGTGCCAAGCACCAAAGGTAGAACAGCATCAGCTTCGGGACTGTCAGGAAAGGGGTCCCGTGACCAGCGCGGACCCTCATCCTCTTGATGACAAGGCCGTCCGCGAACACAGAGTCTGACGGCGCCTCGCCCTCTCTGTCCCAGGCCAGGATTGTGACGGCGTAGCCGGCCGCAGCCAGGGCGTGCCCTTCTTTCAATGGCCTTTGGTCGAAGGTCGCCGGGTTGGACAGCAGCATGACTACCTTCTTCCCCGCCCGTCCCGTTGGGGGCGTCAAACCCTACCGCGCCCGAGGGACCGGAGGAACTTCGAGGCGACACGTGCGACCTTGGCCGACGCGTCTCCCCTTCCGAAAATCCTCTTCGACTTTGAGAACGGTCCTCTGCCGACTTTGGCCGTCCGTTTGTACCCCGCTCTAATCTTCGCCGGGTCGGTCCCGACCAGGAATGCGGCTCCCGCATCGACTATCTCCCCCCACTCCGTCACGTCGCGGACGATCAGAGAAGGCCTTCCCAGCCAGTAAGCTTCCTTCTGCAAGCCTCCTGAATCTGTCACCACGAACTTCGAACCTCTGACCATGGAGAGCGTCTCTTTGTATGTGAGGGGGTCGAGGAGCTTCAGATTCGACCCCGTCGAGATTTGGAACTCCCTCAGGCGTGCTTTCGTCCTCGGATGGACAGCGAAAGCTACCGGAAAGGGGAATCCCGCGACGGCGCCAAGAACCCTCCCAAGCGCTTCCCTGTCGTCGACTGTCTCCGCCCTATGAATGGTCATGAACGCAAATCCTCCATCTTCAAACCCGAACTTACCTGGCGCGTCAATCTTCTCCACTTTCGGCAGGAACCTGAGCAGGGAATCGTACATGGTGTCCCCCACGTCCTCCACCGTTCCGGCCAGGACCCGCTCCAAACGTACGTTTCTGACGCACCGGGTCGTGGGGCACAGAAGGACCTGCGACATGTGGTCGAGGAGCCTCCTGTTCACCTCTTCGGCCATCCGGAAGTCTCCGGACCTGCACCCTGACTCCAGGTGAGCGATGGGGACGCCTGACTTTGAACACGCCACCCCCGCCGCAAGGGCCGAGTTCGTGTCCCCTGGGACGATTGCGAGGTCAGGCTTCCCTTCCTCGAACAGCGTCCCCAGCCTTCCGATGATGGCCGACACCTGCTCGATTGCCGTCCCCGCACCCACGTTCAGGTCCGCTTCGGGCGCAGGGAGGTCCAGCTCAGAGAAGAACTGCCTGTTCATCTCGTAGTCGTAGTGCTGGCCCGTGTTGACTATCCCGCACTCGACCCCGGCCTTGGCGAGCGCCTCATAGACTGGGGCGCTCTTGATTATCTGGGGCCTGGTACCAAGGATTATCGATACTTTCAGGGGTTCATTCCTTCCTGCCCGCCCAGGCGCGGCACAGACCCAATATCTCTTTGTGCAGTCTTAGGTTCCCCGACGCGACGAAGCTGTACCTGCGCTCGAGGTCGAAGGTGGCCTGGAGCTCGCTTCCTTCCACATCTGTGATCTCCGCACCCGCTTCGGCGGCTATGAGATAGGCCGCCGCGAAGTCCGTCACCCTGATCCTTCCTCGGATGTCGACGAAGCCGTCGATCCTGCCGTCTGCTACATAGCACAATTCTAGTGCGTTGGCGCCGAGGTGGACCTGCCTCTTCGCTCCGCTGATCAGCGGTGAAAGTCCCGAGACCAGCGCCTCGGTCCCCCTGCTCAGGTCGACCCCGAGTACAGCTTCGGACATTTCAGACACGGGGCTGGACCCTATCCGCCGCCCGTTCTTCCTGGCTCCCCCGCCCATGGTCGCTGAATATGCATCTCCGCTTACGAGGTCACGGACGACGCCGGCTACGACATCACCAATGGACGGACCTTCGGCGATGGCGACAGATGTGCAGTAGAATGGGATGCCATGCTCGAAGTTCGAAGAGCCATCCAGTGGGTCGACGACGGCCAGGGTCCCTGACTTTCCCCCGACGAACCCCGCCTCTTCGCTCAGGACCCTAAATTGCCCCACCTCTTTGAGCTCTCCTAGGAGGATGTCTTCAGCGCGCTTGTCTGCGAGAATCGTTTTGTCCCCCGAGGCTCCTACCCCGACAAGGCGGCCCCGGTCCGCTCCGGCCGCGAGCTCGAGGGTGTCCCTCCAGACCTTCTCCGTTGCCCTGAGCAGGAGCTCCTCCCACCCCTCGGGGGTCACGCCGTCATCACTTTGTGGCTGCCGAGTATTTCGACTATCTTTTGGAGAGTTACTTCGAGGTCAGTGTCCGTCTCCACCACCTCAGAGCTCCCTTCGCCTAGCTCTGCGTGTATCTCGGCCAGTGCGGTGTAGTAACGTGTCCTGAAGAACTCGTCGATGTTCCGCTCCCTCTCGTCCTTGTATTTCTGCCTCAAGTCTATGGTCTGGGGCCCTGCCTTCAGGAGGAGGTACAGGTCAGGCCTCATGGCGGGCTCTTCGAGGATGCGCCTGCACATGGAGAGCATCGACGGATATGCGTCGCTCTTCTTCAGTTCGAACCTGATTTTCGCGTAGGCGAGGTCCCCAAGAAGGTAGCCCTCCGAGACAATGTCCCTCTTCCCCCTCAGCTTTGTGATCAGGGAACTATACATCATGGTCGCGCCGAGGAGGCTGAAGTCCGCGGCCGTGTCCGCCCTTTCGGCGACGGGAACCTCCTTGGGGACCGCGTGGGCCGACTCCTGCAGCCTGAGCCATCCCATCTTCTCCAGGCCCATGGCCAGCGAAGTTTTTCCTGTCGCTGAGAATCCCTCGAGGACTACGAACACCAAATGCTCCTAGTGCTCCCTGGGCTCCGGATATAACCTGTCCAGCGGAAACCCCCTAGGGTAGGCTCAGGAAAGCCGAGTAGTTGAACAAGAGGAGATAGACGAGATACGCGACGTATCCGACCCCAAGGTAGGCCACCGTGGGGACGCCGTACCTCACCTCCACCGTCCCATCGGGCTTCCCCGCCTTCTCCACCTCCTCTCTGGCGACGTTGACGTCGCTGTCCACCTCGGTCCTCGTCCCATCAGACACAATCGCCTTCGGGATCCAACGCTGCTCTCTGAGGAACTGCGCCATGGGGATGGTCTTCGGCCCGCGAGCATTCCCGACGGCGAATTCGTACCCGATGTGGACGATGGCCGCCACAGCCGTCGCGAATAGGGGCGCGAGCGGCGAGAGGACGTAGGGGTCCGCGGCTACGAAAGCCAGGGCGATGGCGTCGGCTTCGCCTATCCCCCCCATATAGGTGAAAGCGAGGGCGATCCCTCCCACAAGGACCACCTTCACGACGAGGAATTCGAAATCCTGGGTCGAGTCGTTCACATGGACGAAGAAGAACACGTACCCTGTCCCGACGAGCGCCGGAATCCAGACAAGGTCATTGACCGCCCGCTCCCTCACGTCCTGATAGGCGGCGACGGCGAAGGATGCCGCGATTAGAAACTGAGCGTACAACCGCCATCCATCCATGACTTGAGCATATAAGAACCGAAGTGTCCTAGGCCCTCAAACCTGCGCTTCGTCAACCTTGAGCTTCTGTTCGGAGAATATGGCCCCGACCTTCTCGATGGTGTCAATGTCGTTCACTGACTTGTCCGTCCTGATCCTCTTGATTCTGGGGAACCTCAATGCATATCCCCCGTTGTGCCTGTCGCTCCTCTGGATGCTATCGAAGGCGACCTCGACCACAATCTCCGGTCTAACCTCCCGCCGATACCCATGGTCCCTTACGGTGATCTCCTTCAGTTTCCTTGTCATCTCGTCGATCTCCGCGTCGGTGAGGCCGCTGTACGCCTTGCCGATGGTTTTGAGCTCGTCCCCGTCCCTGACTGCAAAGGTGTAGTCTGAGATCACACCCGCCCTCTTTCCGTGGCCATACTCAGCCCCCACTATGACGACGTCGAGGGTGTCCAGCTCCTCCTTGAGCTTGACCCACCCAGAACCCCGCTTTCCCATGGCATAGGGTCCGTCGGGGTCCTTCACCACGAGGCCCTCGTACCCCTTGTCCCGACTGTTCCTGAACGCTGCTTGGATCTGTCCCTCAGTGGTCACATCGATGGATTCGGCAAGGCGAGCCGGGGTCCCGGCGATGATTCTGGAGAGCTGCTTCCGCCTGCGGGACAGGGGAAGGTCCTCGATCTCCTTCCCGTCGTGGTAGAGCAGGTCGAACGCGAAGTATGTGACTGGAGCTTTCTCCGCCGCCTCCTCGAACCTCTCCATCCTCCTGAGCCTCCTCTGAAGGAGCTGAAAGGGGAGAGGACGGCCTTCAGAGAAGGGGACGATCTCGCCGTCTAGGATGAACTCCCCCTTCGCCTTCTCGAGACCCTTGACGACCTCTGGGAAGCTGGACGTTACCTCCTCCAGCCTGCGGGAGTATATCCTCACCACTCCCTTTGACTTGTGGACTTGGGCCCGGACCCCGTCATACTTGCATTCAGCGTAGACCAGCTTTCCGTAGTGCCCGGCTATCTCGCCGGCCGTGGCCTTGGGCTCGGCTAGCATGAAGTTGACCGGCCGGAACGGTTGGATCTTCACCTCGTCGATCCGCCCCCTGGCCGCTTCCTCCGCTAGGACCCCGACGTCCCCGAGGACCATGTGCGCCCTCGCTGACTCCTCCTTCGAAAGGCCGTACGCCGAGGCGATGGCCTCCTCGAGCAGTCCAGACACTAGCCCTGTTCTCATCTCCCCGGTCAGCACCTTGACTACGTATTTCCCCTCCAAAGGGCTGGCTCGTAGAATCAGGGACTTCACGTTGGCCCGTTTCGAGGACGCCGACCCCTGGCCCTTGAGTGACCTCAGCTTGGCGAAGGTCGAATCAAGGTCGGCAAGGGTGAGCGGCTCAGCGAACAGCGGCTGCTCCTTCTTCTGATTCAACAGTTCCTCAGCCACCTCTCCCAGATCGCCGTGCCGAAGGTAGATCCTCGAGACGTCCTCCTCGGTAGCGCCGGTGACCTCCCTCAACACATCAAGTAGCGCCGCGTACCCGACTTGGGCCTCGTCCTTGCTCCCCCTCTCTGACGACCTTCCCGACGAGATCCTCGCCGCCACCCTCGCATCCCCAGGCTCCAGCCCCTTCAGAAACTCGGCAAGAAGCTTGACCTTCTCGATTTTGCTGCTCGTCCCCCTGACCTTCTCCAGGGTCTCAGCCAGCACGAGGAAAAGCGCGCTGGGCTTCATTGGCCCAGTTTGGTCGCCATGACGAGGGCAGCTTCACCATCTTTGTAGTACGCCTCCAGCCTGCTGGCGACCGAGTACCCCAGCCTCTGATACAAGGCGATGGCTTCGTCGTTGGTCACGCGCACCTCGAGGTAACACTCCGCCGCCGCCTTCTCGAACATGGAGTCCTGGGATGCCCGCATGAGAAGGGTCCCGACCCCCCGCCCCCTGTGCGCTTCCCTGACTGCGATCGAAACGATGTGCCCCTTCCTGGCCAACCCAAGCCTCCTCAGGTGAGAGAATCCGTACTCTATCCTGCACATGACGTAACCGATGAGCGCGCCGTCTAACTCTGCCACAAGGAACGTCTCGGGGAACTCTGATAGGATCTCATAATAGAAGTAGTCCGAGTAGTGCTCAGGGAGAGTCTCCATGTTGATGTTGATTACACTCTGGATGTCCTCCCTTTCGCAGCGCCTTATCTGATAGTCGCCCACCTTCGCGACGACTTCCTTCTGCAAATCCCTCGAATCTCGTCCCCCGCCTGTAGTTAATGCTTCTGGAATCTGAAACAGCTTATTATCGGAAAATTATACCCGCCATGTATTGTCGAGCCAGCCGGCCGACGTTGAGAAGCTCGTGCGGTCGAGGTTCTCGGTCAAGGAATTCTTCGCCCTTCCAGACGGCGAGCTCGAGTTCCGGGTCGCCTATGACGAGAAGACCAAGGCCAGGTTCGAACAGCTCTACCCTGAAGCCATGGCTGGAGGGTACAGGCCCGAGTTGTCCGGGACGAAGGAAGACTGCATACTGATAATGAGGAAAGACGAGCCCCCCGCCAGGAGCAATTCGAGGATACCGGTCATCCTCGCTTTACTCACGCTCGCCTCCGTAGTGATCTTCTCCCTGCTTCAGAGTTCGGTCTATTCCCAGCTCATCCCCACGCTTTCGAGCTACGCCGTCGTCTTGAGGTTCGGCGCGACAATAGTCATCTTGATTGGAGCTCACGAGCTCGGTCAGAGGCTTGTGGCCAGAAGGCGCATATCCGGGCACTCCAATATCTATCTCATCCCGGGAATCCCGTTCCTCCCTCCGTTCCTCCCGTCGCTTGGATTCGCTTCGACCCAAAGGCAGCCGGCATTGAACAAGGACCACCTCTTCGACGTCGTCGTTGCGGGGCCCCTGGCCCTGGTCGCGTTGGCGATTGCGGCCTACATGGTCGGAGACCTCACTTCGGTCCATTCCACGGTGGCGTACCAGAGCACCTCCCTGGCGAACACCACAGTCTCGATCAACGGAAACGCCATTCAGATGGGGATTGACAAGTTATTGGGGCCCCTACTCCCTACCGCTCCGGCCGGGTTCGTGCAGGTCTCTCCGATCGCCGACGGTGCTACTGTGGGTTTCATCATAGCTTTCATAGGCTTGCTCCCCATGGCGATATTCGACGGGGGTCTGCTGACCAACATCGCCTGGGGAGAACGGACTGCAAGGGTGGTGACCTACCTGAGTGTCCTGGCCCTGCTCGTGCTGGACACGCCGACCTACTGGGCGCTGGCCATAGTCGTGCTCCTGCTCACACGGCCCTACAACCTGAGGCTCCTCGACGAGGTGTCGGGCCTCTCGACTTCGCGGCATTGGATCTTCGTCGGGACCTTGGTCCTTGCTTTCCTATGCGTCCCCGTGCCGCATAACATCGGGACCTTCCCGCTACCCTGATTGCACTACGCACTCGGGGGCCCTGGGGATGACGTTCATCTTCCCGGACCTTCCCATCTTGTTCAGAATCCTCCCCACGGCCTCTCCAGCTCCCTTCGCGGTGGTGAGCCCGAGTTTGGACCTCGCGTAGGTTTCAGGCAGCCCTGAAAGCAAGAGGACGTCGTATTCATCCTTCAGCTTGTTAAGATAGAAGACCTCTTCGATCCCATCCACGTACTTCTCTTTCCTTCCGCCTCCTTCCGCCATCCGCCCAGTGACCAGCATTTCCAGGGCTGTCGAGCCCACTCCCTCTGCGCATTCAGCGACAAGCAGCACCGACCCGGTCCGCCTCACCCCCTCGAGGGCGCTCCAGATCCCTCTGATGGCCGTCGACAGCGAATCGTCATAACCTCTCCCTCCTGCTCCAAGGACTATTCCCTTGGTCTGGGCCAGCTGGACCTTCCGGAATCCGTTCTTGATGGCGTCGAAGGGTGCGTCCTCCATCGAAGCCCAGAGCTTCCCGCCACGGGGCACGGCGGTGAGGAACTTCGCGTCGCCTAGGTGTTCAATCAATCCCAGGATGGCGTCGTACGCCTCGGTCTTCTGGAACGGCTCCGGTTCCATCCCTTGCCGCGAGGAAGCCGCGATGGCCCTCGAATGTGTGACCCAGTTCAAGGACGCCTCGACCTTCGTGTCTATGATTCCAAATAGCGGGTCGGGCCTCGCTGTCCCGACGAAGAGCTTCATTCCACCCTCGGAAAGCTGGGGGGCGAAGACAGGGTCCGTGCCTTCTGCTGGAGGCACTGGGGGTGGGAGAGTCGTTATTTTCCCTTTGAGCTCAGGGACGCCGACCTCTATGTGCTTCGGAGCCGGCGCGACCAGGCGCAGGTCCGTTGATTCTCCAATTACCGCCGCCTGGCTGCGAAGGAGCTCTAGTGTCGCCGGGGCCGAGTCGCAGATGAAGAGCTGGCTCGCCGCCTTGACAAGCTCGGCGACCCTCTCCGTTTCGACCGACCCGGCTTCTGACGAGGCCTCAACGACGGCTCCGAGGTTCTCCGCTTGTATCGTAACCAGAGTCTCCACGCCTCCATAGGGGATCCAGATCTCAGGCAAACATCAGGTTCCCTGCAAACTCATTTTATAAGCACAAGTTGGGGTCGGTGACCATGGCCTGGAAGAAGAGGCAGAGCCTCCTAAACGAAATAGCCGAGGGGCTGATCAAGGTAGGCGCGCTGCAGTTCGGGACCTTCACACTCCCGGACGGGAAGGACAGCCCATACTACGTGAACCTAGGGGGGCTCCCGAGCTATCCTAGCGTCTACGGGCTGGTCGTCGAATCGCTTTCGGACCTGGTATCAAAGAAGGTGCCCAAGGCCGAAGCAATCTGCGCGGTCCCCATTGCGGGGCTACTTCTGGCATCCCCTGTTGCTGTCGCGCTGAAGAAGTCTCTGGTCTACACAAAGATAGACAGGCAGGAGAACGAGAGGCTGGTCGAGGGGGAGGTAAGGCCGGGTCGAAACGTGGTGATACTGGGGGACCTGGCGACTTCGGGGAAGACGATTCTCTCTGCGGCATCGGCCATTGAAGAGGAAGGTGGTGAGGTCACCGCAGCCGTGGTCCTCATCGACAGGCTCGAGGGCGCCAGGGAGAAACTGAGCAAGAGGGGCATCGCCCTACACGCCGTCACTGACATGGTAGAACTAGCAGACACACTATACGCGATGGAACTGATCAGCAAGGACAATCTGAAGGCAATAACAAAATCGGTAGGGAAGAGCCGCTAGTAGACCATCAGGTTCTTTTCTTCCAAGGTAACGTGAAGGTTGTTCACGGCTCTGTAGACTTCGCTCTCCTTCTTGGCACCCGTGCAGACGAGCTTCCCTGACGCGAAGAGGAGGATAACCGTCTTCGGGTCGGCCATCCTGTGGATGAGGCCCGGGAACTGCTCCGGCTCGTACATCGACTTCGGCAGGACTCTGGCCGCCTCCTCGAGGTGGACCTTGCCACCGAGGCTCGCGGAAGCGACGATGTTTTGGATCTCGACCACGGCTTCGTTCTTGATTGGTATCTTCCCCTTCTTGAGCTGCCTTACCACCTCCTCGACGGCTTTCCTTGCCTGCTCTTCCGACTTTGCGCCGGTGCAGACCATCTTCCCTGAGCTGAAGATCAAAGTTGCCGTCTTGGGGTTCCTCAGCCTGAAGACCAGCCCTGGGAACTGGTCGGGGTGGTACTCTACGGTGACGAAGTTCTTGGTGATTAGGTTGAGGTCGACCGTCTGATTGATGGATGCGGAAGCGACGACGTTCTCAATGCTGACTATTGCCTTTGTCTGAGGCATTCAGGCCCGGCGATTTCTCTTAGTATATAAAGGGTATATAAAGCGGAACGGGTTCGGCTTATCCAGAAGGTTCGACTGGGGGAGCCGCTTTTCCCTCCGCCCTCCTGTCATCCTCAGTTTCTTCCTCCCTAAGGACGGAGATGACGACTATGACCAGGATTAGGATCGACGGTATGTAGTTGAACCATTGTGGGAGCCCGTTTTGGTCGATGTAGTACGCAAGCAGCTCGACGTAGGGAACTACGAACACCACCTTCCCCTCGAGACACTGCTGGGTTATGGGCGAAATCGCGATGCCATACTGCTGGTCGCTGTACTGGTTGTTATCACCCTTGGTTATGAGCCCCTGGGTGGTGATGTTCACGACCCTGTGCACCACCGACTCCCCCTCGGCTGAACAGAGCCCGTTGTAGACGATGATGTCGCCCACGTGAATCTGATTGATTGGGACGTTCTGGATTACAACGAGGTCTCCTCCCTCCAGCGTAGGGAGCATGCTGTAGCCGTCGACTCTCCTAGTATCGGCCTGGACGAAGAACGCCCAGAACAGCAGCAGGGCGAACGCCGTGACATAGATGACGGTCCCCTTCGAGACCAAATCCAGCGGTGCCTCCTGGGCGACATGCGGTTAAACGTTGGGCGCATGATTCCTTTTTATCGGGGCCAAGCCTCGGCTGGAGAAAGATGAACAGGACAGCCATCAGCCTCCTCGTGGTCGATGCCTTGCTCCTCGTGGCAGAGTTCTACGTGATCATGGACCTACAGTGGAGGACCGCCTACGCAGCCACGGTCCGGGATGTGTGCCCGCAAGCCTGTCGCTACACCCCGTCATTCTCCTACAACGTCCTGACCCAGTACTTCACTATGTCAGGGAACGGGGTGAACCTCACGAGTCCGATCACCTTAGACTGGGTTCAGGTGATTACTCTGGTCCTCATCGTGATCAACGGTTGGTTCGCCTACTCCACCCTGAAGAAACGAAGGGACGATAGGGCAGTGGGCGCGCCCGCGACGGCCCCTCCGACTGTCCGATGAACAGTATCGGCGACCCCTCCCCAAGGTGCTCGTTTCCGACCGCTCAGGTTCAATAGCCCTGGTCGATGGCATCTCGTCGTGGCAGGTCCGCTGTTCCAGCTCCTGGCGAAGAAGACTGGCTCGAAAGAGGGAGCCATGTCCGCGATCTCCGACGTAGCGTTCAGGATGGGGACTCCGGGGGTCGCATCGATGGATGAGCAACTCGCAGGCCTGGCACTGTGCGCGTGGGGGGAGGAGATCGTGAAGGTCTCGAGGTACCTCACCTGGAGGGACTTCGAAAGGTTCTGCTCTGGCATCCTACAGGCACGCGGGTACTCGGTAAGGCAGAACATCTATCTGATGAAACCCCGAGCCCAAATTGATGTCTTCGCGAAGTCCCCAAGGATATCGCTGGCAGTCGATTGCAAGCATTGGTCCAGGTCCGCTGGCTATTCCGACCTCTCCAGGCTCGTTGCCGCCCAGAAGTCGAGGGCGAAGCGCCTTCATGAGTCTCTAGACAGAATCGGTTCCATCGCATCTGTCATCCTCGTCCTCATCGAAGAAGGGGCCAGGTTCGTCGACGGCGGCGCTATAGTGCCTGTGTTCGCGCTCGGGGACTTCCTTGATAACGTCGACTCCTTTCGGGACGAGCTGGACCTTGTCTGAAGGCTAGGCTCGCGCGGGCCTGACTTTCGTCGTCTTTCCAGTTAGCCTGGTCAGGACTTCGGAGGCAATAGGCGGGGACCTCACCTTCGCTATCCCCTTGATGACCTCCGCCCAATTCCTGTCCTTCGCAATCACCTCCTTAAGCATCGCCTCCCCCTTTTCGGGGTTTCCGCCGCTCAGCAGTCCGATGCCTGCCCAAAACTTCAGCTCGTCGATTTCGGGGACGAGCTCCAGGGCCTTGGTGTAGGCTTCGAGCGCCTTCGGGTAGTCCTTGGCAGTCAGGAAATCGTCTCCCTTGTTGGCCCATTCATAGCCTCGCTGATACCTGAGCAGCCTCTTGAGCTCTGGAACCGGGGTCGGGTGGTCCTCGACCCTCAGCTCTACCAACTTCCCCTCCCAGTAGGTTGGCTTCAGGTCCGGGGAAACGACGAGGATTGCCGAAGACTGCTTGCCTCTGATGTCTCCTCCCGCCTTTTCAGCCGCAGCCAATGCTTCCACCATCCTCTCCGCCAGAGGAAGGGTCTTGTTGGTTTCGAAGGACTTCTTCATTGCGCCCCATACCTTCCCTGTCCTCATGATGTTCCCCTGGCATGAGAAACCGTCGCCCGTCGCATGACCTGCGTGTGGGAGGCACTTCGAACCGGTGTGGGCAGCGACCCTCCCTTTGGAGTCCACCATGGCAACCTGGCGGGAATCTCTGCTCGAGTCCGCCTTCAGCAAAGCTTCGAGGGCCTCTGGGGCGCTCCTTCCCCCAGACATCAGCTCCAACCCGAGGGGGCCATACTTGATGTCCACCATGGCCTGAGTGGCGACCGCCCCAACCCCTGCCCTCGCCCAAGTCACAATCGACCCTACGGAGAAGAAGTGGGACTGGACGGCGACGCCGAGCTCTCCGGTCTTCTTGTCCCTAGCTACAATGGAATAGGTCATGTCGGCAGTGCGGTGCTCGGATTCGATTTAGGAGTTGCGAAGCCCAGCCGTGAGGCTCTGGATGTCCGTTCTTGTACAGTCCGAAACGGCTATATCTTACATATGCCCAATATTTCGTTGAGTGTCGATGGCAACAGTCGATGGACTAGGAGTATCCGCGCCAGGGTGGCTGAGGCTCCTCTACTACCTGGTCGTATCCCCTAAGACTCCGACCGAGCTCGCGAACCTGGAGAAGAAGCACCTCAGTGAGGTTAGCCGGACCCTGAGGGGCATGCGCAACAGCGGGCTGGTCGAGTACACCGAAACCGGTTCTAGGGAGAGGTACTACCGGCCGACCGAGCAGGGGTACGTCCTGCTACGCAGATCGCTCAGATGATAGGGTTCTATTTCACCTCCATTCGTTGAATGGAGCCGAAGCCGGGCTCGCCTAGAAATTCTAAACCATATTTCACTGTTAACAATCCTTATATAAAATCTGACAAGCGCTTCATTTTGAAGAATGAAAATATCAACCTCTTTGTCTAGATCAGCTATCAGCAGAGGTGCATCCATCGGAATTGTTGTGATTCTTGTAATCGCAGCAGCGGTGGGCATCTACTATTATTCAACAGCTTCTTCCTCCTCGACCACTTCTACCACTCCTCCAACGACGACAACCACTTCGCCTCCAACGACGACAACCACTTCGCCTCCAACGACGACAACCACTTCGCCTCCAACGACGACAACCACTTCGCCTCCAACGACGACAACCACGGGACCTGCCGGGCTTCAACCCACTAACAAGAGCCAATTGACCGACGAGTCCCCAACCGGACCCTTCGACTCGATTGACCCGCAATACGGGTTCTTCACTGTAGACACGCAATTCGCCCAGGTGTTCCAGGGACTAGTCCAGTATAACGGCAGCGACGGGCTCCACGTGGTGCCTTCGCTCGCTTCGAGCTGGACCGTCTCAGCGAACAACGAGAACTACACCTTCCAGATGAGGGCCAACACGTGGTTCTCCAACAAGGACCCAATAACTGCGTTTGACGCGTGGTTCAGCTTCGTAAGGGTGAACTACATGAACGCCCCGACGACCGTAGGGTTCTCCAACTACAACCTGTTGCTGTACAACGGTTTCACCGGACCGAACGTCATTCCGTGGGGCCTTCTGAATGCGATCGAGTCTGTCAACCCGGCGTTGACGACTGAAAACACTCAGGTTGCGGCTCTGAACCAGATGCTCAGCAACTTCAACCCATCCAACGCGACTCAGGCCGCGATCATGTCGTACCCGCACCAGGCACTAGTTGCCTCGAGCGCGACGACATTCCAGATCAACCTGATACAGCCTTATTCGCTGTTCCTCCTGGCGCTCCCACCTCAGTGGGGTGCCATCGTGGACCCAGCGTTCATTGACGCCAACGGTGGAGTCACAAACAACACTGCAGTGGCGAACTTCAACACGGGTGACAACAACAAGGTCCTCATGGTGGGCTCAGGCCCCTATGAGTACGCCTCAGTCACCCCGTACTCGACCATCGTCCTTAACGCCAACCCCAACTACTGGGCGGACGGCCTGACTGTCGTGCAGAACGCTGGCGCTAGCACGCCTGCGACCGACATCAGCAACTGGATCCAGCCTGCCATCATCCCGACAATTATCATCAGATACGGTTCGTCTGACAGTACTCTCATCGGTGACTTCGGGACCAACAAGGCCCAGATATCATTCGAGAGCGCCAACCTGTTAGGACAGATGTATGCGGGTTACGCGGACAAGGCGCAGTACACATTCAACCAGCTCTTCCACAGCGTCGTAACCCCGCTGTGCGACCTCGCACAGGGACTGAACACCCAAGTGTTCCCGACCAACAACACCGCTTTCAGGAACGCGATGGTTCGCAGCGTGAACTACACCCAGATCCTGGACCAGTTGTACACCTACAACGGTATTCCTCTGGCTGCGCTATTCCTGCCTCCGGTGCCTCCTGGATGGGGACCACTCGACAACCCACAGAACACCCCACTCTACACCTATGACGTCAATGCCGCGGCCGGTTATCTGACTACCGCCATGAATCAGATGGGGTACTACACAGTCATGGAGAACGGTACCGTCCTGGGCAGCACGAGCGCCCCGCACGGCCCGTTGCCTGACCTGTCGTACTTCTACATCGTCCCGGCGAACTCACTGACATTAGGCCTGATTTCGATCGTCGAGAGTGACCTGGCACAGGTCGGGATCAACATCGCACCACAGGGAATCACCACCGCATACTACGATCAGCTCGAGTCCAACCCGCTGACTGCCCCGGCAATCGTGGGAGTCGGATGGTGCGCGGACTGGGCCGACCCGATCTACCAGCAGTTCTACGACATGGGCACCAATGTGGCCAACGAGCCTAACCATGTCGAAAACGCCACTCTGACGGCGCTGCTGCAGAAGATCCCGTTCGAGTCCCCTGCTCAGGCACTCACTGATACGATCCAGGCATACAAGATATTCACCCAGCTAGCGACCATCCTACAGGTTCCGAACTCGAATGTGTACTTCTTCACCCAGCCATACGTGCAGGGTCTAGTGTACTCAGCTTTCCAGTTCGCAATCTTCTACAACCAGATATCATACACGTAAGATAATTCCTAGGCCTACTGACCTAGGAATTCCCCGTTTTGTAAACAACCCAGTGGGAACTCTGCGTCTTCTAGGTTCGACATCGGCCAAGATCGTCGGGACACAGAACTGCCATAGATTCGCTGTTAACAATGGTTAAATGTCACAAAAAGCCCAGATTTGAAAGGTTAGAGGAAGAAAGAGGGCTATTTGGTATCAAATATCGGCTTCTTCCTGGCAAGGCGCGCCATTAACGCGGTCATCACCATCCTCTTCCTTGTTCTGATCATCTTCATCCTGGTTCACATCATCCTGCCAAGCCCCATCGCACTGGCGAGGCTTTATGCCAACAATCCGCACGCGACCCCTGAATATATCCAGCAGGTCATCAATCGCTACGGCCTTGCGGCCCCGATCTGGACCCAGTTCTATAACTACGTAGTACAGCTACTTCACGGGAACCTCGGGACTGACACGATCACGGGGAATCCAGTTTCGACTGTTCTAATCAACTACCTCCCGGTGACACTTGAGCTAGTCATCATAGGCCAGGTTGCGGGAGTCTTGGTAGGGCTCTATACTGGGGGCATCGCGGCGTCGAACCGCAACCGTGCCCCTGACTACGGGGTGAAGGCGATTTATCTTTCGACCTGGGGGGCCCCACCATTCCTGGTGGCAGTCATCTTCCAGCTGATCTTCGCCTACTGGCTTAATCTCCTTCCATCATCTCTAGTGGTCGACCCGACTTTGCCCATTCCCGCCTTCGTTACTGGGGCGCCTATCATCGACGGCCTAATAGCGGGGAATTGGGCTTACATGTACAGCTCCATCCAGCACATACTCCTACCTGCGGCCACCATAGGCATCGTCGGCTTTGGCCTGGTGACCAGGCTCACGAGGGCCAGCATGATAGACGCCTTGGACAAGGACTACGTCAAGCTGGCGTTCATGAAGGGACTCAGCAAGCGGAAGGTCGTCTGGGGGACAGCATTCCGCAACGCACTGATACCAATCATCACCCTAATCGCACTGATATTCGCCTTCTCGGTGGGAGGGGCTGTCGTGATCGAGGACGTCTTCGACTACCACGGCATGGGTTGGTTCACCGTCCAAGCGATATACAACCTGGACTACCCGGCCATAGTCGCCTTCACGATACTCGTCGGGCTCTCTGTGATAGCGGCGAATCTTGCCGCCGACCTGCTTTATGCGGCCGCAGATCCAAGAGTGAGGCTGACCTAGGTTGGGGCTGGGTTCCATTTTCGATAACATGAGGAGGAAGCCGATTAGGGCCGCGAAGTCGGGGACAGCGGTCGATCTGGGAGCCTCAGCGACGACCCTCGAAGGAGGACAGGCTGGGGAAGTGAGCGCGGGGCTCCGCTTCTACTTCCTGTACTTGAGGAAGGACAGGGCCGCCTTGGTGGGTGTCGCGATGATTACGGTCTTCCTAGGCTGGGCGCTCATAGAGGGGATTCTCCAGCAGGTTACCGCGCTAACAGGCAATAAATTCTACGAGCTCATGCTGGTCCCGGCCAATCCCAACACACTGGATTTCAACCACGTACTCGTAGCTCCGACCCTGAACAACTTCCCAGCCTATCTGTTCGGAACCAACTACCTCGGCCAGAGCATCCTCGCCCGCATGATGTACGCGGCACCACATGATGCCCTGGCGTCCCTTGTGGTGGTGGGGAGCGCCATACTCATCGGCATGCTCCTTGGGACCACCGCAGGCTACTTCGGCGGGTGGTTGGATGAGGGTCTGATGAGGCTCACCGACGCCTTCCTTTCGATTCCCGGTATAGTCCTCGCCATCGCCATAGCGACCCTAGTGGGAGGGGGCTTCACCTCACTGCTCTACGCGCTCATGGTAGTATGGTGGCCGACCTACGCCCGCTTCTTCAGGGGCCAGGCCCTAAGCCTTAGAGACAAGGCCTACGTCGAAGCTTCCAAGCTCAGTGGAGCCGGCTCCGGTAGGATACTCCTCAAGCACATATTCCCCAACTCGATCGATCCCATCGTGGCCTACGCCACCCTGGACCTGGGGACCGTGATCCTCACCTATTCCGTCCTGGCATTCCTCGGCATCGGCTTGACCATAGGATACCCGGAGTGGGGGGCCGAGGCGTCCGTCGGGCTCTCCTACTTCCCGTACCAGTGGTGGCCAACCATAATCCCCGGAGTCATCATCGCTGCTGTGGTGGTAGCGTTTACGCTAGTTGGAGACAGGCTGCAAGATTTGATTGTAGGAAGACTGACCTACTAGATGGCAACCCAGCAGAGCACGATACCCTCAGTTAGTATACAGGATCTTACCGTCTCCTACAGCACCGTCTACGGCCGGGTGAGGGCACTCAATTCAGTAAGCCTTGACATTCAGAGAGGGGAGAGCATCTCCATCGTCGGAGAAAGCGGCTGCGGCAAGTCGACCCTGGGCCACTCAATCGTCAGGCTCCTCGCCCCAAACGCAAAATATGACAGTGGGAAGATAGAACTTGAAGGGAAGGACGTAATCAAAATGAAGGGCCATGAGCTTTCACGAATGAGGGGGTTAGATGCGTTCATGATATTCCAGGACCCGCTCAACAGCCTGAACCCAGTAAAGAGGGTGGACATCCAACTCTTGGAGGCGCTTAGGACGCGCTACAAGATGGAAGGGAAGCCCTTCGTCGAAGAAGAGGCGTACAAGGAAGCTGAAGACAAACTCACCGACGTGAGGATGCCTGACCCGGAGAAAATCATGACCCGCTACCCACACCAGCTCTCGGGGGGCCAGATCCAGAGGGTCGTCATCTCCATGGGGCTCCTCATGAGGCCCAAGCTGCTCATCGCCGACGAGCCGACCTCGGCCCTCGACGTCACAATCCAGGCGCAGGTTCTCATGCTCCTCCGCGAGCTTCAGAGGACCTACAGAATGTCGATTATCTTCATCACTCACGACATCAACGTCGCCTACGCTGTTTCCGACAGGATGATCGTAATGTACGCGGGGGAGGTAGTCGAGTCGAATCCATCTGAACAATTGGTGAGGAACGCCCTCCACCCGTATGCCCAAGCTCTGATCAAGAGCGTCCCGCGCACGACAAAGAAGGAGGGAAGGCTAACGGCAATCGCTGGATCCCCGCCTAACATGCTGCACCCCCCCGCTGGGTGCCGCTTCCACCCCCGCTGCCCGTACGTAATGGACATATGCAAGGTGAAATCCCCCCCGCCCGTGAAGATGGAGGGCGGCGCTGTGGTCAGGTGCTTCTTACATGGCGGAACCGATAGTTGAGACCCGTGGCCTGAAGAAGTACTTCAAGGCCACAAAGTCCGGACTACTAGAATCGATTTTCAGGAGGAAGATCCCATACGTCAAGGCTGTAGACAACGTGAACCTGACGGTTGCCCCGGGGGAAGTGCTCGCCCTTGTGGGCGAAAGTGGCTCCGGCAAGACGACACTCGGTAGGCTCATCGCCACCCTCGAGTTGCCCACCGACGGGCAAGTGGTGTTCGATGGGAAGGTGGTGGACAAGAAGAACAAGAAGGACATCCGAAAAGACATCCAGATGGTCTTCCAGAACCCATACGAGAGCCTCGACCCGAGAGGGACAGTAAGGTCCATCGTGACCGAGCCTTTGATGCGGCGCCATCTTAGCCGGTCCGACGTCAGTTCGAGGTTCGGGTCAGTACTCTCTTCTGTGGGCCTCGAGTCAGGTTTTGCGGAGAGGCACCCGAGGGACTTGTCCGGGGGACAGCGCCAAAGGGTAGCGGTCGCGAGGGCGATTATTAGTAGTCCGAAGCTGATCGTACTGGACGAGCCCACCTCCGCCCTCGACGCGTCTGTCCAATCGCAGGTCCTGAACCTGCTTGTGGAGCTTCGCAACCAATTGGACTTCTCTTACCTCTATATCACCCACAACATTGCTACTGCAAGGTACATCTCAGACCGGGTCGCGACCATGTACGCGGGCCAGATAGTCGAGCTCGGCCCCACGGAGAAGGTAATGGGGTCTCCAAAGCACCCCTACACTCAGGCGCTGCTGAAGTCGGTCCCAACTCTGGACAACAAGGAGGTCGCAGCCCCGACCGGAGAGGTCCCGAGCCTGGTGAACCTCCCCGAAGGATGCAGGTACAATCCGAGGTGTCCATACGTCATGGACGTCTGCCGCACCACCGACCCCGGCATGAGGAAGGCGGAGGATGAGGATGTTTCCTGCTGGCTCTTCAAGTGAGGAACTCGAAGGCGGGCCGTACAGACCCGTCGTCCTGAAGACGTTTCTAAAGGGGGCGCTGGCAGTGGCTGCGCTTTCCCCGTTCCTCGAGATCAATCCAAAGACCTATGGGAACTACCTCATCTTCCTCGCGATCACCCTCGGCTCGGCTGCGGCTCTCTGCATAATCAAGCGCCAGACAACCTTCAAGATAGACGACGACGGGATCCACGTCAAGCGGCTGTTCCAGAAGCCGAACCTCGTCAGATACTCCAACATCGTGGACATCTCCGTGTCTCAGGGGACGCTGGCCAAGCGGTTCAACTGCGGGACCGTGTTCATCGTCTTGAAGCAGGGCCGGGGGAGCGTCCGAGTCCTATATGGCGGGAGCGCCGAGAAGCTCGAGGACGTCCGCAACCCCAATGAGGTCATGGAGCTCGTCACCTCGAAGCTCAGCCCCTTCGGCCAGGGCACGTAGCGGTTCACTTTCACGGGCGTCCCTCTCCTTCTCACTCACATCACCGGAAATCTTTCATACCATAATCCTTCGAGGGGAGAGCGATAATCCCAGGTGACTCTATAGACGTTGAGCAAGCAGGGTCCCAACCCCGCCTACGCAGTCGAGGTCAGGGGGCTCACGAGAGAGTACACGACGAGGTCGTTCTTCGGGAGCGTAAGCAAGGTCACGAAGGCCCTGGACGGGGTCGACTTCGCCGTGAAGAGGGGGGAGCTCTTCGGGCTCATCGGCCCAAATGGGGCGGGCAAGACGACCACTATCAAGATCCTGACCACGCTCCTTACCCAGACCCAGGGGGACGCGTTCATCCTCGGCCTGGACGTGAGGAAGGAGCTCTACGAGATCAGGAGGCGCATCGGGATAGTCTTCGGAGGTGAAAGGGGGCTCTACAACAGGGTCTCCGCCATCGACAACCTGAAGTATTTCTCCGACCTCTACGGGGTCGACCCTGCTGTGGCCAGGGAGAGGATACCCCAGTTGCTGAAGGTGGTCGGGCTGGAAGACCGCGCCGAGGAGAAGGTCGAGAAGTACTCCAGAGGGATGAAGCAGAGACTCCACATCGCGAAGGCCCTGGTCCACGACCCTGAGCTTCTCTTCCTCGACGAGCCGACCATAGGGCTGGACCCGGGAGGCGCGAGGGACATCCGCGGGATGATCAGGGAGATGAAGAGCCAGGGGAAGACGATCCTGCTCACGACTCACTATATGTTCGAGGCCGAGGAGCTGTGCGAAAGGGTGGGGGTCATCTCGAAGGGGAAGATAGTCGCACTCGACACTCCCTCGGCGCTGAAGGGGTCCGTCAAGGACATCTCGGTGGTCGAGCTTAGGACCTACGGGGCGACCCAGGAGTATGTGGAGGAGCTCAAGCGCCTCCCCGACGTCGTCCGCGTCGTCGCCGACCTCGATTCGGAGATGCAGTTGATCAGGGTGCAGACCCCGCAGGGGGCGAACCTCCTCCCGCAGATGGCGGCCAAGCTCCCGAACGGCGCTAGAATAATAGACCGGACCATCAAGGAGCCGACCCTCGAGGATGCGTATCTGAGGCTGGTGGAGGAGTGAATTGAGCAAATTTAGCGGGCTCGCCACGGGGAAGAGGGTCGACGGCTACGTCAGCCGCAGGGCCCAGGTCCTCAAAGCTGTCATGAAGCTTCAGGCGAGGCTGTTCTTTGCGGACCCCCAGTGGGTCATCCCTAACATCATCGCCCCGTTCATATTCACGCTGGTGGCCTTCTTCCTCTTCGGGGGGCAGGCGACCTCGAGCTCCTTCCTGCTCTACCTCGTCCTCGGGGCAGGGCTCATGGGGATGTGGGGGACCACAATCTACGGGTCGGGGTTCTCGATCTCGTTCGACAGATTCAACGGGACCCTCGAATCCACTCTGGCGGCCCCGATACCGCTTTCTTGGATCGTGATCGGCAGGATCGTATTCAACACGCTTCAGGGACTGCTCAACGCCGTCCTGATACTGGTCATCGGACTGACTTGGTTCCAGGTGGGGTTCGGGCTCGTCAACCCGCCCCTGTTCTTCCTCGCCGCCGTCTGCACATTCATTTCGCTAGCCGCCTTTGGATTAGTGCTATCCGCCGTCGTCGTCTTGTCCAGGAAGGGGGGGTTCATCACCAATGCCATGGAGATACCTGTGTACGTGGCGACGGGGACGATGTTCCCGATAAGCATCCTCCCCTGGCTGGCGCTCCCGTTCGCATACTTCCTGGCGCCTACCTGGGGGATTGAGGCCATACGACTCTCGGCAATTCAGGGGTACGTCGGCATAGGGACCGGTTACTGGACGGACCTCGGGGTCCTGGCCCTTGAGACCGCAGGCTACCTGGGCATCGCGTTCCTGTTATACAAGAAGGTCGAGGCGTACGCCAAGAGGAACGGGACACTTGAAGAATACTGAAAGGCTCGGCTTCCCAGAGCGCTTCCTTACCGCCCTCAGAGTATTCAAGGGCGCATTCTTCTTCGGACGCAAGGGGTTGATCATCTGGGACTCCTGGGAGATGTGGGTCATGCAGATTGCCATCACACCAATTGCCCAGATCGGCTTCTTCGCATTCCTCTCCATCTACCTGAAGTATCCGGTCTCAGTCACGCAGTACATAGTGATAGGCAACGCCCTCCAGTCGATGTCCTTCTCTGCGGTCTTCGCCGTCGCCAACATAACGTCCCAGGACAAGTGGCAGGGGACCCTCCCGAGTACGATGGTCACCCCGGCCAACAGGGTCGCACTGTTCATCGGAAGGGCGTGGTTCCAGGTCCTTCTTTCCGCCCTGATAGCGACGGCCGGGCTTGTGTATGCAGGGGCCCTCTTCGGGGTCAGCTTCGCGTCAGCAAACTTCGTGGGAATAGCGGTCGTCATCTTCCTTACGAGCGCTGCGATGATCAGCTTCGGGCTCCTCATCAGCGCAGTCGGCCTCTACATGAGGACCGCGTTAATCGTAGCGAACGTCTTCTTATTCGTCACCCTCTTCCTCAGTGGGGTGAACTTCCCAGTTTCGAGCCTACCCGGGTGGCTCCAGCCGTTCTCATGGACTATCCCGCTCACCTATGGGACCACGGCCCTAAGGATGGCCATAGCAGGGAGTTCTCTCACTGCGCTCTTGCCCACCCTCGGCTGGGAGGCATTGGACGGTGTTCTCGTAATGATCGTAGGATACGCCCTTTTCTCAGGCTTCGAGACACTCTCAAGGCGGACCGGAAGGTTCGAAGAGTATTAGGCCAATCGATTATTAGACCCACGTTTGGGGTCACGAGACATTGGCCAAGGTAGTTCTCTGCGGTATGGGGGCCATCGGGACGGAGATTCTTGCCTACCTGATCAAACGAGGACATGAAGTGGTAGGAGTCGTCGACGTCGACCCGCAGAAGGTCGGCAGGTCAGTAGCCGAGCTGACCGGGTTCCCACTCGCGATAAGGGTGTCAGCCAGCCTGAAGGACGTTCAGCTTGATACAGCAGAGGTCGCGATCTTCTCAACCCTGTCCCGGATCCCTAACCTGGTCGATGACATCTCCTACGCGGCGTCGAACGGCCTGGACGTGGTCACCACTTCGGAAGAGATGGCCTTCCCCTCCTACGCAGGGGCCAACGTCGTGCCAAAGCTCGACCAGCTTGCCAAGGAGCACGAAGTGACGATAGTCGGGGTGGGGGTCAACCCAGGGTTCGTCATGGACTGGATCCCCGCACTTGTCATGTCGGCTTCGAAGAACCCCACCAGCATCCACGTCGTCCGTTCCGTCGACGTCAGCAGGCGACGGCGCCAGCTCCAAGCGAAGACCGGGGTCGGGCACACAAGGGCCAAGTTCGAGAAGGAGATGACGGAGGGGAAGATCGGGCACGTGGGACTTGTGGAGTCAGCCCACCTGATTGCGCTTTCGCTCGGCAAGCCATTGGATGACCTAAAGCACGGGGTATTCCCGGTGGTAGGCTCCGAGGACTATGTGATGGGGGTACGCCAGTTCGCGGAGGGGAAGGCGGGAGACTGCGCCATAAGGCTCGACCTCGAGATGACGATGACTTCGGCTGACTTTGACGTCGTCGAGGTGAAGGGAGACCCGGAGCTCAAGCTCAGGTTCGAGAAGGGGGTCTTCGGGGACTCGGCGACCGTGGCGCTGACCGTCCATGCGGCTGAGCGGGTCGGGAGGGCGAAGGCGGGCCTGATTACTGTCCTAGATCTGCCCCTCTCCGGTATGTGAGTTGTCCTACAACGACTTATATCGCGACGCGAACGCTTCGACTTCGAAGCAGTGATGTAACAGAGTTACGGTTAGGTCAAGATGACCGGAAGGCATTAGACTGAGCTTCATTTTCAGTTTCCGTATCGCTCTGGACGGGACCGAACATCTTGTGGCGCAATTACCCGTCAGGACTGGATTACGTGCAGGCCGAGGGTTTCGTCGAATCGTCGAACGGCGCTGTTCTTTGTTGGCGTGATCACGACCTCCAGAAGGGGGAAAATGGTCGCTGACATTATGTGCCCGGCAATGACACTGAGATTTCTCCGCCCGAAGTTTCCGTGGGCGTGCAAGAAGGGCCTCCCGTCCTTTAGGGTAATGTTCCCTAGTATGCCTGTCACTTCGAGGAACTCTTTGAAGCCGTGCTCTTCGTACTTCTTCCGCTCATGGTCGAAGTAGGCCAGCCGGAGCTCCCTGACCCCGCCGATCGCCTCTACCCGCGCCGTCTTGATCTTTTCTTTCGTCGCTATCGCGATTATCGATTCAGGAATCTTCTGACCTGCCTTTAGGCTGTAGATCTTGGCCAACCGGGAAAACTGCTACCTGGACAGGTTAAAAGTTTGTAAGAAATCTCGCCGGGGACCAAAGCCATGAGACTCCACCTGAACAAGCCCGGCATCAGGGCCCTCGGGGTCGCGGAGAGCTTCAGGCAGGGGGAGAAGAGGTCTGTCCTTGCTGGGGTCGTAATGAGGAGCGACTTCATTGTTGACGGCATCGCCTTCGGGAGGACTGCCGTCGGCGGGGACGACGCAACCTACTCGATCGCCTCCCTCTTCAGGAGATTCAAGAGAAACGACGTGAACTTGATCATGGTGTCAGGGGCGATTCTGAGCCTCTACAATATCGTCGACGCGGACCTCCTTTCGAAACGGACTGGTCTCCCCGTGCTTTGCTTGACCTACAAAGAGACCTCTGGGATCGAGGACTCGATACGGCGCCACTTCCCCGATGGGGCCGACAAGAAACTCGCCGCCTATCAAAAGCTCGGGAGAAGATTGGGGCTAAGGCTTCGCACGGGGCACAGAGTCTTCGTAAGGACTGCGGGGATGGACGACGACTCCGCCAAATCCATCATCGACATGTTCACCCTCCAGGGGTCCATACCCGAGCCTGTCCGCGTCGCCAAGCTCCTCGCACGGGCGACCCTTGCTAAGAGATCTTGACCCCAGGGTTCAGCAGCCCCTTCGGGTCATAGAGGCTCTTGACCTCCCGCATGATCCAGTAGCTGTTGGGGTACTGCCTTTCGACGTACTTCGCCCTCAGCATCCCGTCTCCATGCTCCCCGGTGATTGAGCCCTTCATCCGCCACACTGCTTCGAAGCAGTCCTCCATCAGCCCCTCATGCGTGGATCTGTCTCCAGACTCGTTCAGGTCTAGGAGTGGCCGGGCGTGCAGGTTTGCATCGCCTGCGTGGCCGTACGAAATGTAATCGAGTCCTCTTCCTTCGAACTGATTCACGAGGAGCTTGACCACGTCACCGAGTCTCTCGGGTGGCACAGTGAGGTCCTCCACCCCCGGGACGAGGACTTTGGTCCCCTTCTTCATATCCTGAGCAATGCTAAGCGTCTCATTCCTTGCCTCCCAGGCTTCCGATATCTCTGAGGCGCTCGAAAGCACCAACGGTTCAAGCCCGGCCGCCTTTGATGAAGCGAGTTCCTCAACCTTCTTGCTCGATTCTCCGACTTCTCCATCGAACTCGCAGAAGACCATGTATGTCCTTTCGGACCTCGAATACTTCGCAATCCTGTCCCACCTGTTCATCGTCCTGAACACCGACTTGTCAACCAGCTCCAAAGCAGAAGGGGCGTGCTCCCGGAGCAACCCCGCCACCCCATCCAGCTCATCCAATGAAGACTCGACTATGAGGAGCACCCTCCACTTCGGCGGGATCCTTGTCGAGAGCGTCCCCTCGGTGATCACGCATAGCGTTCCTTCAGATCCCACGAACAGCTTCGGCAAGTCGAAGACCCCGTCGTGCAAGATTCCTTCGATCCGGTATCCGGAGGAGTTTTTGGTGGTGTGAGGACGGTCCTCTTCGATCGAATCCCGGTTCTCTACGATGAGCGATGCGACCCTTCTTGTCCTTGGCTCGGCTGAAAGCGCCTGTTCCACGGACATCGGTGCGACAGCCACTGGGCCCTTCCCCGGGGTGACGATCCTGAGCCCTTTCACGTAGTCGACCGTCGAACCATACTTGAGCGTCCTCACCCCCGAAGAATTGTTCGCCAACATCCCTCCAAGCGTGCAACTCGCGTAGCTCGAGGGGTCCACAGGCATCCAGCGCCCGCCGGCGCCGATCATGCGATTGAATTCCGCTTTGACAACCCCCGGTTGGCACACAGCAGTGCCGTCTGCTCTCAATTCGACCAGTGTCCTCGCCTGGAGGAGGATCGCTCCATGCCCGACAGATTGGCTTGGAATCGACGTCCCTCCTCCCCTCGCGGTCACGGGGATGCCCTCATCCGAAGCTTCGCGCAGGGCCTGCGCGACGTCTTCCTCGCTTTCGGCGAAATACGCGACCTTCGGTCTTATTGTGATTATCCCTGCGTCCCTGGAGAACTCCTCGAGTGCTCCCCTGTCGGACGTCTTCTTCATCACAGAGGCGTGAAAAGCGCGCCTATGTTGAGGTTGTGCTGGACCAGCCCGAACTATGAGGTCGAAGTCGAGGAGGTTCCCGACGCAGACCCTGCTACCACTATGACTTTGCCCTGCATCCACGGGTGGTAGATGCAGTGGTAGGTGTAAGTCCCGGGAGTGGTGAAGGTGAACTGGAACGTGCTAGACCCTCCCCCCGTGGGGCAGGCAGCTCCGATGCCGTCGAGACAGCCGCTGTCGAAGGACACCGGGTCGGTGCTCGCCGCCGTCGCGGAGTGGAACGCCGAGTCCATGTTTGTCCAGACAACGGTATTGTTCACTCCTATGACAACCGTGATGGTTGTAGGGTCGTACCCGTAAAGCGTCGTGCTCCCTGAAGTGTAGCCGCTGTAGGGGCTTGCGGCTCCAGAGATTATCGTCAAGTTGACACACTGCGACGGCGTAGACTCACAGTTGACAGTTGGAACTGACGACGTCGTGGTCGTGGTAGTCGCATTCAGGCCGGGGGCGACCTCAAACTGGTAGTAGCCGAGTGTGGCCACGGCGCCAACGATAAGAATCGCAACGACGACCCCGACTAGGGTCGAAGAGGTCTGAGTCTGGCTGCTCAAGGACGTCCTAATCCCGCCCGCCTCCTACCGCCTTTAAGCGTTTTCGGGCCGAACTCTTTTTCATAAGATGAAACCGAACCCTAAAAAACTGCTTCCGTCACCCTCGAAAGCGGGTAATTGATGGCGGAGGATTCCAAAGACACTAAGACCTCCCAGGAAAATTCGACTGAAGCGGAGAAGAAGCCCGCCGTCCCCCCCACGGCCCCCGCGACGCCGCCTACACCTGTGGCCGCCGCTCCAGCCCCCCCTAGGCCCGCGGTTGTGCCTCCGAGACCAGCAGCGCCTGCTCCGCCTCAAGCCGCGCCCGCCCAGCAGCCAAAGAGCTCTTCGAGAAGGACATTCCTCAGGGCCCTCGTCGCCATCGCCGCAGTCCTTTCGATCATCCCATTCGTGCCGTGGGAAAGCTTCCTGACATCCTCGGTGGAACAAGGCACCGGGAAGACCTACCTGCTCAACAAATTGGTCGTCGATGACAACCCCACCGTCAACGGCCCCGCCGCGGGCCTTGCGGTGAATGTCAACGACCTTACAAACTTCCCCGCTCCCGACCCCGACCCTGCGAAAGCAACCGCACCAGGGAATGGCCACTGGCTCTTCACCTTCCCTTCGTCAGGGGACGAGAGCATCGACGCCGCCAATCCGGATACGTTCGTGAAGTGGGAGCTCATCCGGCTCCCTGCTTCTCTCGGTGGCACGAGTAAGAAGGCAACCGATTTCGTAGCCTTCAGCAAGGTCTGCGTTCACCTTTGGTGTAGCCCCAGCTTCAAGCCTCAGGCCGGCCACCAGGACTACGAGTGCCCCTGCCACGGAAGCATCTACGAGATTCCCGACGGCAAAGCAGTCGAGGGACCGGCTTCACTTCAGGCTTTTCCCACGAACGCTATCCCGATGCTGACCCTGCAAGCTGACTCCGCGGGCCAGCTCTGGGTCGTCTATCCCAACCGGGATCCGCGTCAGACATTCTCCGACGACGGAGTCGACGCCATCGAGGCCAACGGGACCATAGGGTACGGGAGAGACTACGCTAGCTATCAGAACTTCATCAAGCCCATCGGCGAGACCCCTGCGGTCCCCATCGGAGAGACAGAGGAGATAGTAGGTTGATCCAACCGCAAGAGAAGGGCAACGTCGTATCGCGGCTCTACAAGTGGGTCAAGGACGGGCTTGATAGGACCATCTACATGGGGGTGCAGTACACTTACCCCAAGCGCTTCGTCAGCCCCCTCGGGTACCTCGGCGTCCTGACGGGGATCACCTTCCTGGTCCTCGGCATCACAGGAGGACTCCTGATGATCTACTATCAGCCTACCCTCTCGGGGTGCGGGAGCTTGACCTGCGCCTTCGCCAGCATCGAAAGGATCAACAACTCCGTCCCCTTCGGCTGGCTTCTCAGGAACATCCACTACACCGCGTCCAATGCGATGGTCCTCCTAGCGATACTACACATGTACTATCAGTACTTCAGCGGGAGGTTCAAGATCAAGAACGAAATCCTCTGGGTGACGGGCATAATCTTCGGCATCATCACAGGGCTGGAAGCTTTCAGCGGGTACGACCTCCTCTTCAACCAGAGGGCGGGGCTCGCCATCGAGATCGGCTCGTCCCTTGCAAACGCCTCCCCGCTCATAGGGGGGGCTCTTCGTCTCTCTGTCTTTGGAGCCGGATTCTCCGACTTCGTGCTACGACTCTACGCCTACCACACCTTTGTCTTGCCCATGTTCATGCTGATACTGGTTTTCATACACTTCCCTAGGTATCTCGTTTTCGACCTCCCGGTCATCGCGACCGTCGTCGGGGGGCTCTTCCTCGTCGCCGCCATCTTCCCCGTGTCCTATGGTGTCGCCTACAACCCGAGCAACCCGCAGCTCACCATACCTGAGTGGTACCTAACGGGAATCTACGCCCTGCTAAGAACCGAGTTCGACAAGTTCGTCATGGGCGGGGTCATGCCTGCCCTGCTCTTCATCATGGCATTGGTCATCCCATTCGTCGACACGTCCAAGAAGCTCAACTGGAAGGACAGACCTTTCTTCACCGCCTTGGGGATCACTACCATCGCCCAAATCCTAATCACCACGGCTTGGGGGTTCTACGTCAACCCCGACACGAGCCTTCCGACCCTTCAAAGGCTCTTCGTCGACCCGGTGATGTACTTCTCCTCGATGCTAGGGGTGACGGTGCTCTCGTTCGTCTTCACCTACGCCTTCCTCAGGTACCTCAAGGCGAAGGAGCGAGTCAGGAGGGCTGTGGCGCCTATGTCCCCGCTCCTCACGAAGAAGTGGGTGTTCATCATATTCCTCATGCTGATAGGGGCCCAGCTCGCTCTGAATTTCTTCGCTTGGACCGCGGCCGAGTCGAGCCTGAACGCCATGACCCTGTTCGACGTCGGCTCGATCCTGGTCACCTTCGGGGTGATAGCACACCTCTATCGTTACGGGCAGAGCCTTCCCTTCTAGGCTCGCACATGGATATCGGCGGCCAACTCGACCCACCTCGGCCCCACTTCCCTCACTTTTCTGACCCCATACTTCGTCCCTGCGGGTAGGAGGCCCACAAGCTCCGCGCGAATCGAATCGGACGCTTCGATCTCGTCTCTGCCGAGGACATGGCGATAGTAATGAATCATTGAGCCCCTCTTCGACATCTTCAGTGCCGTGGGGAGGAATTCGTCCGCACTCTCGGGGAGGGGAAGCAGCACCCTGTCGAACTTCGACTTCACTACCTTAGGCAGGTCCATCGCATCGGCGTTGATGACCGTGACGAGACCGCCGACCTTGTTGATCAGATTGTTTTCCACGTGCAGCTCCGCAGCGTATGAGTTCAGCTCGCAGCTGGTGACTTTCGCCCGGGCAAGCTTAGCGATTGGGATCGAGAATGGTCCCACACCAGCGAACATGTTCAGGACCTTCTCCTTAGGCTTGACCAGCTTCGCGATCCTGAGCCTCTCGGTCGATAGCCTCGGGGAGAAATAACACTTCGCCACGTCCACTTTAAACCTGCAGCCGTTCTCTCTGTGCTCCGTCAGGGTTCTCCTTTCGCCGGCGGCGTGCCTCAGCTTCCTGAGCCTGAACTCCCCCTCGACCCCACCCTCCTGTTCCATCACGACCTTGACGTTCTTCATCTCCTCGAGGAGGGCCTGGGCGACCTTCTTCTTTTCTTTCGGCGAGAACCCCTCCAACCGTACGATTGCAATGTCCCCTATCACGTCGACCCCCGTCGACGCCCGACCTGCATCCTCGACCCCGGCGGAATCGAGCGCGCTCCTAATCAGCCGGGGCACTTTCTTCCCTCTGGGCGGAGACATAGTAGTATGTCCCCCGCTCCTTCTGCTCCCTGTCCAGCTTGCTCCCCGGCTTGTTGACCCGCGGCCTGCCGGTGTTGATGTCCCTCCGGTAGGTGAGGCCCACCTCCTTTAGGAACTCGTTCATCCCTTCCTTCTTGGTCAGGGGCGGGGTCGCATCTCCAGAGACCCCCTGCTCCCCGGAGAACACGAGCAGCCTGTCGGAGACGATGTCTACCACCTGGAGGTCGTGGTCTATGATGACGGACGCCTTCCCCCTCGCTTTCACCATCCTGTTGATCGCCCTAGCCACCACGAACCTGTCCTCGACGTCGAGGAACGCCGACGGCTCGTCGAGGGCATACACGTCTGTCTCCTGGGCCATGGTCGCGACGATGGCCACCTTCTGCAGCTCGCCGCCGCTCAACTCCCCCATCCGCCTCGCGAGGAGCTTCTCCATTCTCAGGGGGACGACTAGGCTGTCCTGGAGGACTGGGTCTGTGTACTTCGTCCCGAGGGTGGACGTGAAGAACTCGTCGACCGTGCCGTCGAACTCCGAGCTAAGGTACTGCGGCTTGTAAGCAACTTTGGCGTCGATGTGGACCGTCCCCTTGGCAGGCCTCTCCTCGCCGGCGAGCATCTTGATGAACGTCGTCTTCCCGAGGGCGTTCGCCCCGACCACCCCGAGGATCGTCCCCCGGTTGATCGACCCCGACTCGACCGTCAGCTTGAACGACGGGAAGGACTTCTGCAGCTTGGTGTACTTCGCGACCACCTCTTCGCTCTCCACGGTTTCGCCGGCCGCCCTCTGGCCAAAAGAGACGGCGTGGTCGCGGAACCTGATGTTCTCCTGGGGGAGGTACCCGTCCAGCAGGGCGTTGATTCCCGTCCGGGATGCGTATAGCCCCGACACTATCCCGTAGGCTCCGGGCTCTCCGTAGATTATCTGGACGTAGTTGGTCACGTAATCGAGGAACGTAATGTCGTGCTCCACCACGAGGACCGATTTGCCGGACTCGGCAATCTGGGTGATGAGCCTCGAGACCGCGAGCCTCTGGTACACGTCGTTGTAGGAGGAGGGCTCGTCGAAGAGGTAGAGGTCCGCGTCCTTGAGCGCGGCCGCTGCCACCGCCACTCTCTGGAGCTCCCCACCGCTGAGGTCTGGGACCTTCTTCTTCAGGGTCTCCTTCAGGTTCAGGGTCTCGACCACTTCTTCCATCTTTCTCCTTTCGTCCATCTGCTTTAGCAGGAGTTCTGTCTCCTTCTTCCAAGCCTCGGGGAGCTTGTAGACCGCCTGCGGCTTGAGAGAAACCCGGAGTTCCCCGGCCGCAATCCTCTCGAAGTGCTCCTTCATCTCCCTCCCACTCAGATACTTCAGGAACCTGTCCCAGGTCGCCTTCCCTTCGTAGTCACCAAGGTTGGGGACAAGCTGTCCGGCGAGTATTTTCAGTGCAGTAGACTTGCCGATGCCGTTCCTCCCGACGAGGCCTACGACCTGTCCCCTCCTCACTGTAGGGATACGGAACAGACGGAAGGAATTTACCCCGTACTGATGGATCTTCTCGCTCTTCAGCTCCTCGCTCAGGTTCAGGATGTCGATGGCGTCGAAGGGACAGACCTTGACGCAGATCCCGCACCCGATGCAGAGCTCCTCTGAGATCAGGCTGACCTTCTTCTCGTCGAGGACGATGCACTCCTGGCCGTTGATGTTCACGGGGCACTCCTTGATGCACTCCAGGCCGCACTTCTTGCTTTGGCACAAGTCATCATCTACTACAGCGATTCTATGCGTCATGGCGAAAGCCTTAGTGCTCTGAGAGCCGCTTGGGGATGGGGCAGAAGGAACAGATGGCAGGGTCTCCCCGGAGCGAAAGACTCTCCACGCTGTGCCTGGTCTTCATGGAATCCCACACGGCCTTCTCGCTGGCTACCCCGGACAGATGAATCGCTTCGTGCTCCTTGATTACAGGGAGTAGCCTGCATCCCACGCATATCGGTTTGACGAATGCGGTCGGACTCTGGGAGACGAACACCATCACGGCTCCCCCGGTCCCGAGGACCCAAAACGAAAGCACGGCTCCCCAAGGTCCGGTCGAACGGACAAGTAGCCCGCCCACGAGAATGCTCGCCGTTATCATCAACGAGCCGATAACCAGCCCCATCCGCCCGGGGAATAGGGTCAGCCCACGGGTGTTCTTCGGGAGGGATGGGACCAGAAGCATAGGGACCAGAATTTGCAAGGGCAGCGTCAGACGTACGACCTTCATCTTGGATTCGATGGCGCTCCACGTCAAGGACGCGCCGACCGCCGTCTGCTGCCTCACCCTTCTCTCCGGCCCCTGGCTTGCCTCGGCCTGCGAGCCGTATCCAATCTCTTTCGGACCCTCTCACGCAGTTCCTCCAGTGAGTCTGTGATCGGCCCTGACATGCTCAGTACCATAGGGGTAATGGAAACGCTGCTCTTGACGAGGACCGCGTCCGCATCTGTGTTTGGCGGGAAGTGCGAAAGCTTTTCCCCGAAGAGCCAGTAGTATGCCCTTCCCCTGGGGTCGCGCCTGACGATCACCTTGTCGGTGTACTTCCGGCGCGCGACTTCGGTCAGCATGATGGGGGTCGCTGGTTTGACGTGCGGGGGGAAGTTGACGTTGAGTATCTCCGCATCCTGCGGCATCCCGTTCTCCAGGACGTCGCGTATGATTTCTCCCGCTATGATGCCTGCACCTGTGAAGTCTGGCTGGTCGTACTCGAGGGCGAAGAGCGACTCCCCGCTCACCTCCATCGAAAATGCGATGGCCGGGATCCCGCTGATCGCCGACTCCAGGGCTGCGGCGACCGTCCCCGACGCGAGTATGTCTTGGAACGAGTTGTTGTCCCCGATGTTTATCCCTGAAACCACGAGGTCCGGACGTCTTGGAAGGAGCTTGTTTACCCCAATCATCACGCAGTCCCCGGGGGATCCAGACACGGCGTAGCATTCGAACTGCTCCCGCCTGACCTTGTTGACCCTCAGAGGCTTATGGAATGTCATGCTGAGAGCCGTGGCGCTCTGAGGCTGCTCCGGCGCGACTATGATTGCCTCGGCGTGCCTTCCTGCAGCCCTCGCGAGCTCGAGTATGCCGTTGCTCTGGACGCTGTCGTCGTTCGTCACCATCACGAGCTTCTTACTTGCGGACACTATGCTTCGCCTTCGCCAGGGCTTCGTCTATAGACCTTCTCCCTTCAATCCCGTAGTAACGCGCTAGGACCCGTTCCCCCTCTTCCACTGTTTCTTCGGTCAGCACCACTGTCAGGATTAGCCGCTCGTCTTCGCTCAGAGGCATGCCTTGGGGTGCCTTGATCAGGGCCTGCGTGTCGGCGACGAGGTCGTCGATGGACCTTCCGAGCCTCCTCGCCTGATCCGCAATGCGCCTACGCTGTATGAGAATCTCCCCAGCAAGCCCTTCGTAGTCTGAAACGCCGCTCTTCTCTGATCCTGCCTCATTCCTTTCGCTCGCCTTCACGATGGTCAGGTCCCCAATGGAATAGTCCCCAATCAGGTAGTCTTTGGCCGCGTAGACTATGCGGGCCCTCGGGGAGTTCGCCGTAACCTTCCGCTCCTCGACGAGCCCTTCCTTCTCAAGTCGGTTCAGATGGCGTATCACCCCCTGCACCGATATCTCTGCGACTGTTGAGAGTTCGTTCAGGGTACGGGGTCGGAGCGAAAGCGCGTCCATAATCCTCAATCTCACCCGAGAAGATAGGACTTCGCCAAGTGCCGCGGGTCTCAACGACTACTATCCCAGAGAATGATTTATTAAAGGGTTTAATACAAGGGTAATTAACACGTCGTGAACTAGATGAGCGAAGACAAGAGACGAGATCTGAGAGATGTCATCGATGAGATGGAGCGCTACTTCGACGGATTCCAGAAGGATATGGAAGATGCAGTGAAGAAAAGCATCTACGGGGACGGCTCACCGACAAAGCCCTTCGTGGCGGGTTTCTCCTTCAATCTCGGGCCGGAAGGAAAGCCATCTGTGCAGGTCTTCGGGAACAATCCGATACGGGGTGACGGATTCAGGTCCCCCATCAGCGAACAGGTCGTTGACGAAAAGAACGGAATCGTCCGACTCTTATTGGAAATGCCAGGGGTCGAGAAGCAGAACATCAAGGTCGAAGCGACCGAGGCAAGTGCAGTCATTACGGCGGAAAGGGAAGACAGGAAGTACAGGTCGGAGATCGAACTGAAGGCTCCTATCCGTCCAGAAAGCGGTAAGGCTGAATACAAAAATGGAATGCTTGAAATTTCGTTCTCATTGAAGGACAAGGCTAATAAGGGCTTCAAGAGAGTAAACGTTGTCTGAGAGTGGGTCGGGCGTGAGTCAGCAGCAAGTCCAGCTTAAGGTTCTAGAGGCATACACACGCGACGTTGGACGCGGTGTTGCGAGGATCGACTACGACGCCATGGACGCCCTAGACGCTTCTACTGGCGATGTCATAGAGATCAAAGGAAAGAGGAGGACAGTCGCAAAGTGTCTGCCTCTCTACCCATCAGACGAAGGACGGGGGATAGTAAGGATCGACGGGCTCATCCGCAACAACGCGGGGGTCGCCATCGGGGACGTAGTCGTGGTAAAGAAAGTGAAGGCGCCACCGGCCGAGAAGGTTGTCGTCGCGCCGTTGGAGGCGGTCCCGCCCATAGACGAACGATATCTCGCCGACGCACTTGAGAGCGTCCCGGTGACGAAGGGAGACAACATCATGATCCCATACTTCGGTGGTAGGCTGACCTTCCAGGTCGTGGGAGTCAGCCCGGTCGCCGACGCCGCACTGATCACTCAGAGGACAGTCTTTGTAATCTCCGAGAAGGGAGAAGCACTCCGAGGAGTCCCCCAGGTCACCTACGAGGACATCGGCGGTCTAAAGGACGAGATCCAGAAAGTAAGGGAGATGATCGAACTCCCGCTCAGGCACCCTGAGATATTCGAGAAACTTGGAGTCGAGGCGCCGAAGGGGATTCTACTTTACGGCCCGCCTGGAACTGGGAAGACGCTTTTGGCGAAGGCAGTTGCCACGGAGAGCAACGCACACTTCATTCCAATCAGCGGCCCGGAGATAATGAGCAAGTTCTACGGAGAGTCCGAGGCCAGGCTCAGGGAGATATTCAAGGAAGCGAAGGAGAAGGCTCCGACTATCATATTTATCGACGAGATCGACTCTATCGCCCCCAAGAGAGAAGAGGTCACCGGCGAGGTCGAGAGGAGAGTCGTAAGCCAGCTCCTATCTCTGATGGACGGGCTGGAGGCGAGAGGGAAGGTCATAGTCATAGCGGCGACGAACCGCCCCAACGCCATCGACCCCGCCCTCAGAAGGCCCGGTAGGTTCGACAGGGAGATTGAGATAAAGGTCCCAGACAAGCGCGGAAGGCTGGAGATCCTTCAGATCCACACCAGGCACATGCCTCTTGAGGCAGGTGACGACAAGCACGGGACGGGAGCCAAGGTAGTCGACCTGGAGAAGCTTGCGGCAGTTACCCACGGCTTCGTCGGGGCAGACCTGGAATACCTATGCAAGGAGGCAGCCATGAAGACCTTGAGGAGGAACCTCCCAGACATCAAGCTGGAAGAGGACAGGCTAAGCCCTGAGACCCTGGACAAGCTGATCGTGACCATGGAGGACTTTGAGGGCGCCCTCAAGGACGTAATGCCATCAGCAATGCGCGAAGTATACCTCGAGACCCCCGATGTGAAGTGGTCCGAAATCGGAGGCCTGGAAGGCGTGAAGAAGGAGCTTCAGGAGGCTGTCGAGTGGCCGCTGAAGTACCCTGACCTTTACGACAAGATAGGCTACAGCATGCCAAAGGGGATAATGCTCTACGGTCCCTCGGGCACCGGCAAGACCCTGCTAGCGAAGGCTGTCGCCACTGAGAGCGAGGCTAACTTCATCAGCGTCAGAGGTCCGGAGCTCCTCAGCAAGTGGGTCGGAGAGTCAGAGCGTGGAATCAGGGAAGTGTTCAGACGAGCCAGGCAGGCCTCGCCCTGCGTGATATTCTTCGACGAAGTCGACGCACTAGCACCCACCAGAGGGCTGGGCGGAGACAGCATGGTAACTGAACGTGTCGTGAGCCAACTCCTTACGGAGCTCGACGGAGTCCAGAACCTGACCGGGGTCGTAGTGTTGGCGGCCACCAACAGGATAGACATCGTCGACGCCGCTCTCCTTAGGGCGGGGAGGTTCGACAAACTCATCCAGATTCCGCTCCCCGACAAGCCAGCGAGGAAGGAGATCCTGAAGATACACACCAAGGGAGTCCCCATCGCTAAGGACGTGGACCTCGACCGGGTGGTCGATATGACCGAAGGCTTCAGCGGCGCGGACATGGCTTCGCTGACAAACACCGCTGTGTCCATCGTCCTCCAGGGATTCATCACAAAGTACCCGAAGCCCGAAGACGCGAAGAAGCACGTGGACGAGGCCATCGTCCTAATGGAGCATTTCGCGGACGCCATCAAGAAGGTAAGGTCGTCCAGGGAGGGCAAGCCCTTGGAGAAGGTCGCCGTCCCCTACTATCGCTAGGGGAAGGCTAATTACCGCAGAACGGCAGCCTCTCAGAAGGATTGGAGCAGGTCAGCATCATAGGCAGGGGCACCTGGCTTGACAAGGTCGCTCAAGAAACTGTAGAGCGGGAGAATAAGCTGGGCCGAAAGCTTTCTCTCGTTAGGGTCGAGAGCGGTCTCGGCGCCTCCGGCCTTCCACACATCGGGAGCGTGGGGGATGCGATCAGGAGCTACGGGGTCAAGATGGCTCTGGAGACGTTGGGCTACAAGTCTGAACTCATCGCTTATTCTGACGACTTCGACGGCCTGAGGAAGGTCCCCGCTGGATTCCCGGCCTGGCTCAAGGACTATATCTCGCACCCGGTCTCCAGGGTCCCCGACCCCTTCGAATGCCATTCCTCCTACGCCGAGCACGTCGGCTCATTACTGCGCGAATCCCTGGACAAGCTGGGCATCGTCTACACCTTCCAGAGCGGGAGCGAGGCATACAAGTCCGGGAGGCTCAATGACCAGATCCGCAAGATCCTTACAGAATCAAAAGCCATCGGCAAGAAGATCAACGAGCTGGTCGGCCAGGACAAGTACGAGGCTGCGCTTCCCTACACCCCCGTCTGCAAGAACTGCAAAAGGATCTACGTGACGCAAGCTGTTTCCTTTGACCCGAAGAAAGACGCCGTGCACTACAAGTGCTCCGGAACTAACCTTGGAGGGAAGGTCGTCGAGGGGTGCGGCCACGAAGGGGACGTGAAGATAACCGACGGCGAAGGGAAGCTCATGTGGAAAGTCGAGTTCGCGGCCAGGTGGTCCGCCTTCGACATCAGGTTCGAGGCCTACGGCAAGGAGCTCACAGACTCGGTCAAGATCAACGACTGGATCGCTGAGAACATCCTGGACTACCCTCCCCCCTACCATGCGAGATACGAGCTGTTCCAAGACAAGTCGGGAAGGAAGATGTCAAAGTCGACGGGCAACCTCGTTACCCCCGTCGAGTGGCTGGAATACGCCTCTCCGGAGAGCCTACGGCTGCTGATGTACAAGCGGATAATCGGCGCTAGGAACGTCTCGATAGCAGACGTCTCCTTCTACATGGACGAGTTCAACGACCTCGAGGAGTACTACTTCTCTAAGAAGAAAGCCCCTAATCAGCTGAAGGACGCCAGACTCAAGGGGCTCTACGAGTACGCAATGCTGCTCAAGACTCCCAAGGCCAAAGGGGTTCATGTCCCTTACCGACTCCTCGCCCAGCTCGCACAGGTCGCACCTCCTGGCGCCGTGGAAGAGTTCGTCGTCAAGAGGCTGGCAATCTACGGCATGGTCACGGGACTGGTACCTGAGCTGTCGACGCGCATAGCGTGGGCGGCAAAGTGGGCAAGGAGGGAAGGAGCAGCCCCGGTGGAAAGACCGGAGGTTGACCCCTTGGCCAGAAAGGCAGTCGAAGACTTTGCTAACGCCCTGCAGGGTGCCAAGGACGCGGACGCCATTCAGAACGCCGCCTTTGACGTTGCGAAGGGGAACGGGCTCAAGCCCGCGGAGTTCTTTCCGATTATCTACTCTATTCTGCTTGGTTCGAACAAGGGGCCGAGATTGGGACCCTATATCATCGATGCAGGGAATGCCGCCGTCAGTAAAGCTTTGCTCGAAGCCATCGGGAAATGAACCGCCGAGTGCGCCAATCCGCATCGGCCGTCGAACTCCGGGAGAAGATCACCAACTGCAGGCGCTGTCCTCGACTGGTAGAATACAGAGAAGGCATCAAACCTAGGGCCTCCTACGCTGGCCAGACCTACTGGCGGAAGCCCGTGCCAGGGTTCGGAGACTTGGATGGCAGGGTCCTCCTCCTTGGGCTCGCCCCGGCTACTCAGGGTGGTGCCCGCACAGGGCGTATCTTCACCGGTGATGCGTCGAGCAGGTTCCTGGTCGCGGCCCTCCACTCGGCAGGCTTCGCCAACCAACCGAAATCCGAATCAGTCGAGGATGGGCTATTGTACACTGATTGCTATCTTACCGCTGCAGTGAAATGTGCCCCACCGGGAGACAAGCCCACCGGGGATGAGTTCGCCAATTGTTCCTCATACCTTGATGCTGAGATCACTCTCATGAGAAACCTCACGGCTGTCCTGGCGCTCGGTTCGATGGCGTTCAGAGCCTACGTGGTACACCTGAAGGGGAAAGGGGTGTCAGTAGGCCGACCCGTATTCTCCCACGGTGGGATTCACAGATTCCCCGAGTGCCCAACGCTCTACAGCAGCTATCACCCAAGCCCTCGCAATACGAACACAGGGAAGCTCACGCAGACGATGCTGCTTGAGGTTCTGGCCAGGATAAAACGAGACTTGGGGCCGAGCGAGCATATAAGCGGGCCACATCGACGGCCCCTCGGGCCCGTAGCCTAGCACGGATCAGGGCATCAGCCTGCGGTTGCGACGAGCAGTTAGCTGAGGGTCGAGGGTTCAAATCCCTCCGGGCCCGCGGTAAACAATCCCAGAATAAACTTTGTTTGGTAAACTGAGGCCATCTCAAGCCTATTCGCAGGTCATTCTAGCCGAGCACGGTCAGGATTCTGGCAGGGACGGGTCTTTAGCATAGGACGGTTGATCTCTTTGGGGACTGCTGGGAGCGGTGAGAGCATCCGCTGGCTGTGGGACATGCGATCGAGATTAGGAGGGCTGAAATACACAAGGAACTGAACAGAGCCACGGGCCTTTGAACGTAAGGGAACTGATCGACAAGCAGGCGTCAAGCATAGAGAATCCTGTCGTGCTGCTAAGTGTGAATCCCATGGTGTACCAAGAGGGAGTTATGGGTGCAATAAAGTACTTCTCCGAAAGATTTGGGATGGGTCTGTACATTACCCTGAATAAGCCCTGTACCGTCCTTCAGGGAGCGTTCGAGAAGGATGGACTGGCCCCTGGAAGCCTCCTGTACCTCGATTCCATCACCAATACACCCGAACGAAGAACTGAGTCATGTCACTATCTGGGGAGAATGCGCGAGCTTACCGACCTCTGCATAGCCTTGGCGAAGATGATATCTGAAGAAAGGGGGGTCAAATTCGTCTTTGTTGATTCGGTTTCGACTCTCCTGATTTACAATGACTCGAAGTCTGTCGCTAGATTCTGCCATTCTGTTGTTGAGAAGCTCAGGAGTCTGAGCCTGCCTGCAGCTTTGGTCTTGGTAGAAATGGAAGAGGGAAAAGACGTCGTCGCCCAGCTTTCTCAGTTCTGCGATGCCTATGTGAAGGCAGATGAGTTGAAGCGAGTAGAGGAGCGCTAGGCTTGACATACAAAAGAATCGATCGGACCGCGATGGACGCCCTCCTCTATGCCCTACTCAAGAGCTTGGATTACATGGGAGAGCAAAGACGTGTTATTCTTGACAGGATGGGGTCGTTGATGCTCCAATATCTGGTCGAGACCGGAACCGTCCCCTCCCCTGACAGACCGGGAGAGTTTGCCCGGTCATTGAGAAGAATCCTCATCAAGAACGGATACGGTCCATGGGTACCGCTCCGGTCCAAAGCGGTGTCCGGGGCCCTCTCCTCTCCGAATCTCGTCGAAATTCTGTCGCCGAAGGGCCGACGCACCGGCGGAGGAAACTTTCCCAAGAGTAGCGTTTCTCGGGGAAAAGAGAAAGTGGACTGGGTCCTGTACGAGATGGTTCTATATGGCATGACCAAAGCTCTGGATGACCAGCTTGGGGTGCAGGGTCAGCTCATCTTGGACCGGATTGGGACGGGAATGCTCGACTATCTGCTCGAGCTGGGAGCGATTAACCGATCTGACGACCCGAACAAACTCGTTCAGAACGCGGTGGATTACTTTGTCAAGGCAGGGTACGCGAAGAGCTTTCGGTTCGAACTGGAAGGAGCCCCACCAGATACTTTTGTGAGCAGATATGAGTCGGCACGTTACTACACAACAGTCTTCAGGCGCATCCGGAAGGAAGGCAGCGCACTCTTATCGTGTCCGCTGTGCTTAATCGGCCATTCCGTCTGGGCTACTCAGGGCTGGAAGTTTGGGGATATTCTTGAGGCAAGGATCCAGTCGGATGGCAAGGTCCTCTTGAAGGCAAAGATCTACCCATCTGTTGAACGCTTCACGGAAAAGGACGCTCTAACATTCTCCCGTTTGAAAGTGTAGCCAAGATTCGACTTGGAATGGCTACCTTTCTACGCGCGGTGGGGCGCCAAGTTAACATCAGTGACATCGACGGCAGGGCAACTAACTAAGTGGTCCCACGCCCGGCCGAGGCAAAATCCTAGCTAGAATTGAACCTGTGTGGCATCTAGTCCCGTCGGGCTAGCGCTTACTCGCGCAACATGTTGGTGCTTCCAACCTCATCCTAGTATCGAATCCTCTCCTGGGCCACAAGCCGTCTCATCGGGCTTGACCGAGTTCAGTCTAACCACCGAACAGACTTGGCTCGCTTCCGGTGGATGGCGGTTCAGTGTCCTACAATTGATTTGTTCGGAGCCCAGAGAGCACAGTATCCGTAAGGGGCGATGACCTTGGAGAACTTCCCGTTGCAGTCCTCCCCCTGGCTCTTGACAATGGTGCACTTGCCCCCCTGAACGTTGACGAAATACACGCAGGCTGCGCAGAAGTAACCCTTCCTGAGGTCAGAATTCTCGAAGGTGTCCAGCTCAAGGTACCCTGCCCGCTTCTTGGGAATCCTCGCTTCCTTCGCGATGTCGATTAGATGCTTGATTCTAGATGCCAATGCTACCCACTATGTTTCCTCATCATCGAGAGGTTCTTCCAAAGCGCGCACATCCCGTAGGGAGCGATTCTGTCAGAACTCTCCCCGTCAGCACTCTCTCCCTTACTTTGGACTACCGCGCACTCGTCCTTGCCTCTGAAGAAGTAAACGCAGCTGGCGCAGAAGTATCCCTTCTTCGTGTCTGCGTCCTTGAACTCTGAAAACTCAACGTATCTGGCGAGGAGCTTACTCACCTTCTCATGGTGGGTGCCGGGAATAAAGTTCGAATCTTCCGGCATCCTTTCCATTAGCGGTCAACGGCAGTTGTTCTCGATATAAAGGGTTCGAGGCCAGGAACGAAGCGCGAAGGGCTTCCTTCAATAGTCGTCGACATGCGAATAAATATCCCGATTCGAAGTCGGGGGACTAGGAGGCATGAGATCATCTCAGCACAGGCCCGTCGAATAATGGTGGCTGTCGACGGTTCTGAGCGGTCCGTAAGGACGACACGACGAGCCATAGAATACGCCAAACTCTTTGGCGGCTCGGTGGTCGTTATCCATGTGATTCAGCTCCCAGAATATGTAGCAGTCGAAGTCCAGAAGAAGATGAGCCATGATTTAGCAGCGAGGGCAGACGGCGTCTTCGAATCAGCTCGCAGTTTTGCAATTGAAGCCGGCGTCGAAATCGAGACGAAGTCCTTGGAGACCACGGGCTCCGTGGTCACCACCATCTGCGAAGCGGCTGCGACTGACCGGATCGATCTTCTGGTGGTAGGGACAAGGTCGGCGAGGGACGTCACTAAACTGATGCTTGGTAGCGTCTCAGAGGGCATCATTGTAAATGCGAAGTGCGATGTACTTGTCGTGCGGTGAATTAGACGTGACAGTCGCCATGTCCCAGCACCTATCCCGTAGGTGAGGGCTCTTGGAGAATAACGTAGTAATCAAGAGCAGAGAGCAGCTCATGTTCATGCTGTGCGAGGCCGCCACCCTCGAGCACATGATCATGTGCGAATATCTGTTCGCTTCCTTCAGCCTGAAGCAGAACGTCTCGGAGGGGATTATCGCAGAGCAGTTGGAAGCGATTAGGAGGTGGGACAGAGTCGTTTCCGCGGTCGCCGAACAGGAGATGCTGCATCTCTCGCTTGCGAACAACCTTCTCACCTCTGTAGGCGGCTCGCCGTATTTCGGGCGGCCGAACTTCCCTTTCAGGTCGAGATACTTCCCATCGAACGTGCGCCTGGCCCTCCTTCCTTTGAACGAGACTTCCTTGCGGTACTTCCTATTCCTTGAGCGCCCAGAGGCCCTGGCGATAGAGGATGTTCCTGGCTTTCAGAACGTCATGGGGGAGCCCGTGGGAGGTAAGATTGTCCCCGAGGGACAAGAGTTCGCGACTGTGGGCCAGCTCTACCGTGGGATAGAACAAGGATTCAGATACCTGTCCGAAAACTATGGCGAGAAGCAGCTCTTCATAGGGAATGCCCACGACCAGGCGACCGAGAAATACTTCGGGTGGAAGGAGCTGACAGCCGTGACTGACCTGGCGTCGGCGTTGAAGGCAATCGAGACCATAATCACCGAGGGGGAAGGAGCGAGGGGGGACTGGAAGGCAGCCCACTTCGGCAAGTTCCTAGGGATTCTCAACGAATACAAGGAGATCAAGGGCAAGTATCCCGACTTCGACCCCTCCCGGCCGACTCTGGCGGCATTCGTCCGCCCTCCCAGCGACGTGGAGTCTCCCGAGCTAATCGACGACGAACTTACTGCTGGTATTGCAGATCTGTTCAACGCGTCATACGAGGTATTGTTACAGCTACTCAACAGGTTCTTCCTCCAGGCAGACACCTCGAACGAGGGACTTAGTGTGCTAAGCGAAGCCTCCATCAAGATGATGGTTACCGTGATCAGGCCTCTCGGAAAAACGATTACAGCCATGCCCGTCGGGCCTCACAGGCCCGGGCTGACGACGGGGCCCACTTTCGAAATGTACCAAATGAACTACCTGCTCCCCAGGGGAAAGGCCGCGTGGGTAGTCCTTCACGAGCGCCTGCTAGAGCTAGTGGGGAATGCGTCAGAGCTTTCTCGGAAGACTAACAGCCCCAAGATACTCCTCGCAGTCCAAAGGACCCTGGGCTTAATTGCCAAGGCCCTGGAACCCTTCGCGACAACGGATACTTAACCAGAAGGCCGGGTCGAAGCCGAGCGCCCCACCCATGGCGGGAGGGGACGGATCACGAACTCGGAACACCACTTAGACGGATTTGCACACTAGACCGGTTGGCTCCCTCTAGGCCCGCCTTTTGCAAGGGTCGAATGCCCCTCCCCTTCTTATCCGCTCTTGTGCTAAGGGTTTTGAGGCAATCCCCTTGACGCAAGCCATCAGTCGTCATAGGCGCTTCTAGAGGGAAGCCGCCACCATGCAGACGATGATACCTACAAGCAGAGCCAGCCCTAGGCCTGTGGATATCTTGAGCCTCATGGCGAGCTTCGGGAGCATAGGCGGTTGAGGGGACTGGTTCTTCATCATCGCCTTTGTGATGTTGATTATCTTCTTCCCTGTCGGATAGACCACGGCGAAGGTGACCACCAAGGCTATCAGCGAAAGGAATGCTCCAGCAGAGATGTAAATACCATAGTTAGTGCTAGGGGAGAAGAAACTAAAACTCCAATTCGAGGAATAAAGAGCGGTGATTAATCCGAGAATGGGCGTCAGGAAAGTGCAGATCAGGATGAATCTGAGGTACTTCGGCAGTAGCTTCACCACGACCTCCCCGCTGGTCGCCGGTGTGAAGTCGCCGATTGTCGGCCCTACGACCATGGCGAAGAGCATGACTGCCCCGAACCATGTCGCAGCGCTGAATATGTGAAGCCACAGCAGGATGCCGAAAAGAGTCAGAGTAGCCCCTTCGCAGCCTGAGTTTATGAATCTACGCGCGCCGGTCTGTCGTTGTCTCCCCTGTCTGCCAATGGGCTCGTGGTAATTTAATCAGGCAGAGGTGCATAATCAAGGCAACCCTGAAGACGAGGGCTCCATACCTGCCCCTTCCAGATTCAGGGGCACCGCCGCTTTGATTTCCGCGTCGGGGACGAACCTCAGTATCATCACCACTGCAATGACCGTGCCCACCACGCTCGCGACAATGGGAGCCTCATAGCCGAGGGTCTGATACAGGAATCCGCCGAGTATGGGGGCCGGAAATGCTACCAACCCGCGGACGGCCGCCACCTTGCCCCCTATCCCTCCTCTTTCCTTGGCAGGCGAATTGGCCATCAAGATGGAAGAGACACCAGGGACCCATGTGGTGACCGAGACCCCGAAGACCACGGAGAGGAGTACGAAGTCCAGGAACGAGTTCGCCAACCCCCAGCCTATCATAAGGACCGTCCCAAGCGCCTCGGAGAATGCAATGGTCTTCCTCCCCCCGAGGACCATCAGGAGGCGCGTCGCAGGATACTGGGAGACAGTGATGGCCAGAGAAAATACCGCCACGATAATCCCAATCTGGGCAGGGTCGTACCCGAACTTGTCGGTGATCATAGCATAGATTATGGACGACGTTATCCCGAAAGCGAAGGCGTCCATGGCAAGGGCGCTGAAGTAGCGCACGGAGCCCTTCGGGATCCTGAACGACTCCCTCAGCGAGAACCCCGCCCCGGCGACTGCGTCCCTGGGGTGGACTACGTGAATGGTCTCGGTCAGTTCCCTGACGTAAAGGAACAGGTCTCCCAACTCCAGCAGCGCGGCTGCCGCGAAGATGACAGCGTATCCGTATGCATCGACTGTCGCTCCCGCTATGTAAGGGGTAATCGCTCCCGGGATGGAACCGAAGAAGAAGACGACGCTGTATGCGACATTCATCTTCTTTAAGTCCATCTCCACCGACTCCGCGACCATCGCCTGGGATGCGGGGCTCCCTAGGGCCGACACTCCGAAAGAGAGGAAAGCCACGAAGAGTAGTATCCAATTGGCGTTGAAGGCGGCGCCGACGAAGCAGATCATGGATAGTATTGTCGCTATGCTGCCAATGATTATGACGACCTTTCTCCCGAAAATGTCGGAGTAGCGCCCTGCGATGGGCTGCGCCACCGACGCCGCTATCCCAGAGAACCTGCTCCCTGCCGCCTGTAGAATCCCAAGGGCGACGAACCCGAAGCCGAGGCTCCCGGGGAAGAGTTGGAGGATGCCGTTGAGCATGCCGATGTATATCCCAGAAATCAGACCGGTGATTGCGATTACCCTGATGTTCCGATTCAGGAGGAGCTTCCGAGAGAGGCTGAAGATGCCCCCTGAATCAGACATTAACCCTTCCCTTGCCCAAGATGATTAATGAAGTTGGGTCGGGTCCTGCGATTGGCCCAACGACGCGAGGCTCGCGTAGTTCACTACGTCGTTTACGCCCACTGAGCTTTCATCGAACCCACCGACGCAGTAGACGTAGCCCGATGTCGCTACGCAGCTCGTCCCGACCGTGTTAGGAAAGGCTGGCCCTTCCTTCCAGCTCCCTAAGCCCCCGGCCGAAGCCTGAGCGTAGTAGACCCCACTCGCAAAAGACGGAGGCTGTCCTCCCGACGTCTCGCCGCCGACGCAGTAGATGTACCCGCTCGAGGCAGAGCACGCTGCGCCCACTATGGAGAGGGGGTACGCCGTGGTCTGAATCCACTCTCCGACGCCCGCTACCGTCAACGCCGCGTAGTACGTCGTCCCCAAGGGGTTCCCGTTGGAGTCCGAGCCTCCAAGGCAGTATGCGTCTGCGCCAGCTGCGACGCAAGTAGGGTCGAATATGCTCGACGGGTAGGGGGTAGTTTTACTCCAGTTCCCGATTCCAGCAGGATAAAGGCCTGCGAACCAGACAGAGTTGCTCTGGACCGAGTTCGCGTTGGTTCCGCCCGTCTGGTTGTTGCCAGCAATGCAGAAGATGTGCGACTCCGAAGCGACGCAGGACTCCGAGTCCACCGGTATGGGGTACGGGGTCGTAGATTGCCACGCCGCCAACCCGCTCGCCGTTACCTGGGCATAGTAGCTTGAGGCGATGTCGTCACCAGCGTCGTCATGTATGCCTCCGACACAGTAGACATACGCGCCCGACCCCACGCAGGACGCACCGCTGACATCCTGTGGGTAGCTGGCTGCTTCCTGGGTCCAGCCGGTTATGTTGCCCGAGGCCGAGATTGACCCGGCGTAGACGTCGCTCCGCGGCCCGCCGTTGGGGTCCACGCCCCCGATGCAGTAGACGTTGGAAGAGTTGACCACACACTGCTCCCCCGCTATTCCGAAGGTCCCCCCAACTTGGACGGGGTAGGACGCACCGCACTTCCAGGTTACCGTGCAGGGACTTGCAGGCTGCTGCAGCAGAGAGTAGGCGATCAAGCCGGCCGCGGCGATTATTATGACTACGACAAGGATGACCAGGGTCCTACTGAACTTCATCCCATGGCCTTCCCAAAAACCCGGACGGAATTCGCCGGGCGACGCGGAGCCGAAGTCAACAAACTCGAACCCGGACCGATGTTTGGAGCATAAAGGTTGCTCCGGCTCGAATCTAAGGAAGAACGGTGACCGTCCCGGTCATCCAAGGGTGGTACTGGCAGTAGTAATCGAAGGTCCCGGGGGCGGTAAACGTGTAGGAGTATGTCCCTCCAGGGGGGATGGCAGGAGACCCGAACTCACCTCCCCTCGCCGTAACCGTGTCGAAGGAGATCGATCTGCTCACCCAGGTTACCGTGGCGTTCACCGCCAGCACCACATTGATCTGCTGCGGTGAGTACTGCCAGGAGATCGGCGTCTCCGAGATGTAAACGACCGGCCCGCCGGCGTGCACCGGCGCCGCGGTCCCCAGGGCATACGCCGTGTACCCGAAGTACCCGACTAGTGCCACCACGAGCACCAGGCTGAACGTGGGCACGACCCACCTGGGGATCTTCGCTCTGTTGACGAAGGTAATCCGTTTGCCGACAGGGCCCGCCTTGGAGCTCGAAAACCCGCCAAGCCAGGAGGGGTTTCTCGCTATGACGTATGCCACTCCGATGATTATCGAGGGCCCGGTGAGAAGGAGGACCCAGCCAAGAGTGATTTGGTTGGAAAGTGGGTAGAGAGAGTACACCTGGGCCCCCGTCGGCGCGATCAGGACGACGGCGTATCCCATGTGCCCGAAGAAGACCCCCATGAGCGCGCCTATCTTTCCGGAGTCGGACAGTAGTAGTATCCACGAGCCGCTGAGGAGCCCCACCGCGAGGAAGGAGAAGTGCTCCAGAAAGTGGACCCCGGGGTTCAGGACTGCGGCGTCCCACGGACCCGGAAGGTGCCAGAAGACCAAGATCAGGGCGGAAACAAACAGGGCGAGCACCGGGAGAAGGCCGCCTCGTCTCGAGTTCATCAGGTTCCTCCCGAGGTGCGGGTATGCGATCATTACCCCGGAGAATATGATTAGCACGTGTTGCAGCATGTGGAGGGTCAGGTCCACTTCTGTGGCGTCATCGAAGGGCGGAAAGCCCGCCGAGAAGACGAATAGTAGGATCCCAAGGAACTCCGTGGAGAATAGGTTCCTTCGATTCAGCCAGCGTCCCAAGGGGTTCGGCCGGTTCATGCAACCCTACTTAAGCAAGGCTCAAACCGTTGATGAAAAAGAGTGGGTAAGATGAACCGTCTGGTTATGGCGCGGACGGTCGCACCTTACACTAGCTCAGACCTCGTAGTCTTGGAGATCGGGAAATGTGCCACCGCTGTCCTTGTCAAAATTACAAACTGGGGATTTAAGATTATATAGAGACATATAGATTTTATAGGGGATATTGAAATAATGGGCAGAGACTGTCATAATTCGTGAAGACTGATAGCGGCTGGTTCGCTCCTACTGCTTCCGCAAATGTTTCGATTATCGCAGTGACGGTCGTTCTGTATACCATCGGAAAGGGCCTCACCGCGTATATCCCCACACCGTGGCTGGTCGGTCAGGTACTTGTTGGAATTTTCCTTCCCGCGTTCCTGGCAGTCGTGTCAGACACTGTCCCAGTCGCTGTCGGCGCGGGCGTAGGCACCTTTGTTGGTGACGTTCTCTTTGTGGCCCCCGCCGGAGTAACGAACGCGCCGCTCAGTCTAATAGCAGGCGTCCCGGCGAATTTCGTTGCTTTCCTGCTCTTCGGATGGTTCGTCAAAAAGTATAGGACATGGTCAGGATTCGTGGCCGCGACCATCGCTTTCGTCACGCTGGGAAACCTAATAGCCGCCATAATGGTCGTGAGATTCGCTTCTCTCGTATTTGCGCCAGCGGCCGGACTTGCTGCCTTCCCATCTCTCAACCTAATCCTAGGCTACACTGTCTTCTGGAACATGACTGCCATCCCCGCCATCATCATAGCCGTTCCGGTCCTTATACGGGCGACCCGGCCTCTTCAAGGTCGGTCGCAGATAGTGAGGTTTGATCCACATTGGTCGGCCACTTCGTCGAGGAGGCAGTCGGCAATCTCTCTGGCCTTCGCCATCATATTCCTTGGGCTGGGTGCGATATTCCTCTACGGTTACTACGCCTCGGTCTCGGCTATCTGGTCGGGGCTAGACTTCTATGTACCCGTGACAGCATTGCTCGTACTGGTATTCGCCCCTCTGGTCAGCGTAATCGCTGGTACGGGCCAACAGGCGAAACCTGCTGCCAACTAGGCTTTTCAAGGCCTTCGCGCCCGCCGCTATCACAAACTTCTTCGCCATAGACTACGATTCTTCCTTTCGGCCATTGGGCGCCACTGGGGGTGGTTACATCCTGTCAAGGGGGGCGGTCACCGAGGCATCTTTCGCTTCCGCAGAGAGATACGAGCTAGATACGGTGGTAAATGGCGACATGAACTACAACGCCAGGACGACGAGGAGAGCCGTCGACCTCCTGCTTTCGGAGAACAAGGTTGCACGGGGAAAGTTGACACTGGAACAGAAGGTCGAGACCCCGATCGGAGGAGGATTTGGCGCGAGCGCGGCTTCGGCCACATCCGCCGTCTTAGCGGCCGCAGCAGTGGTGGGAATCGAGAGACCCAAATCGGAGCTCGCCCTTTTCGCCCACAGAGCAGAGATTATAGAGCAGACTGGCCTTGGCACCGTGTCGGTGATTTTCGATGCCCTTGGAGCAGGCGCCATAACAGTCCCCGGGGAGCCGGGCAAGTCCCGATTCGTCACTTTCGACATTCCAAGTGACCTGAAGATCGTGACGGCGTTCATCGGGCCCTACGACAAGAAGGACGCTCTTTCTTCGAAATCTGTCAGTGAAAGAATCAATAGGTTGGGCGAGGCGGCGCTAAGGACCTTCCTGTCAGACCCCAACTTGCAAACCTTGGCCGACGAAGGCGAGAGGTTCTCGGCAGGTCTTGGCCTCGAGTCCAACGAGGTGAAGAAGCTCATCAAACTAGCGAAGGCAGCGGGCGCTACCCACGCCAGTCAGAACATGATTGGCTACTCCATTCACAGCCTCGCCGAAGGGGAAAGAGCGGGAAAGGTGGCCAGTGCCCTAAGGAGGTACAGCCGCGAGGTCAGGGTGGACGAATTCGAAGTAGGTACGAGGAAAGCGGGTCTCGTCTAGCCGCAGGTGACGAGGTCCTTCGTGAACCTTGTCAGCACTGTCGCCTTCTTCCCGACGACTAGCGTGTCTTCGATCCTGATGCCGTACTTTCCCACAAGGTAAACACCGGGCTCGTCCGTGATTACATCGTTCTTCGCCAGCCGGACCTTGTTCCCTTTGAATATCCCAGGCATTTCGTGGATGTCTATCCCAACTCCGTGGCCGACGCTGTGGTTCAACAGCTTGTCCATCTTGTTCTTCCTTAGGACATCGACCGCCGCATCGTTGACGACCCCGCACCGGACGCCTTCTTTGGCCGCGTCTAGGGCGGCCTGCTGGGCCTCCTTAACGATGGCATAGTGCTTCTTCATCTCCAAGCTCACCGTTCCGATGGCGAATGTCCTGGTTTCGTCGGAGTTGTACCCCTGGTACCTGAAGAAGAGGTCCGCCACGACGAAGTCACCCTCCTTGAGCCGCCTGCTCGAAAGTTCAGAGTGCCCGTAGGCACCGTGTGGTCCCGACGCGATTATCACTGGTCCGAGGGAGGAGTCAGAATTCGAAGGTGTCATCCCCTGTTCGATTGCCACCTTCATCACCTCGGCAGCCAGCTCCCACTCCGTCTTGCCTGGCTTCATCGCCTTCTCGAGGGCCTCGTAGGCCTTGTCAGTCCCGGCGCACGCCTTTCCGATGAGCTCAAGCTCTGCCTCGTCCTTGTAGCGCCTCGCGTCCAGGAAGACGCTCGGCCTGGCCTTGAAACGTTTTGAGTTCACGAAGGCCGGTTCCTCGTCCACGAGGACCTTCCCCTTCTCAAGCTGCCTGTCGATTTCCTTGGCCACCTCCTTCCACTTCTTCACTACCACGATTTCAGCCTCCTTGCACACTTCCCCCGCCCTGTCTGCCTCTAGAGGGGACGTTACCACGACCGTTTTGTCCGGATGGACTATGGCGGCACCCCCGCCAAAGAAGGAGGTCAGATAGAAGAGGTTGGGGGTGGTAAAAGCGGCTACCTGCTTCCCCTTGGCGAGGGAAAGCAGTCTTTTGCGCCTTTGGGCGTAAACTGTCATCTTCCTGCCTTGGAAAACCAAGCGCTTATATCCATTCCCTGCCGTGTCCTCATACGGGGCAAATCATCCTGTGACGTATATTCGAAGGCTGGAGATGCGCGGATTCAAGTCTGCGGGCCCCCGGACAGTCGTCGTAAACTTCGAAAAAGGGTTCACGGTCATCACCGGCCCCAACGGGAGCGGAAAATCTAACCTCGGCGATGCGATATCATTCGCGATCGGGGAGAACTCAGTCAGGGCGCTGAGGACCGGCAACAACAGACTCTCGGGCCTGATCTACACGCCCAAGGAAGGAGACGCGTCCACCACGCCAAAGCTAACGTCTTGCAAAGTGACGTTGCAGTTCGACAACTCCGACAGGGCCATCCCCGTCGATTCAGACCTCGTCACGGTAACGAGAGAACTCAGGGAGGACGGAGACAACACCTACTACATCAACGGGAGGAAGACATCGAGGGGCGCCCTCACCGACATCATAGACATCGCAGGCTTGTCTTCGGGTGGGTTCAACATCGTGGCCCAGGGAGCAGCGTCGAAGATGGCGGACCTGACCCCCGAAGACAAGAGGAAAGTCATCGAGAGCATCGTCGGGATTTCGAAGTTCGACGAGAGGAAGGCAGAGGCTCAGAGGCAGCTCGGCCAGGCCGACCAGAGGCTGGAGGTTGCGATGGCAAGGATCGGGGAGATGCGGAGCACCCTCGAACAGCTCGACTCGCAGAGGACGGAGATGGTCAGGTTCAACACCTTGGAGTCCCAGATCAACTGGCTCAACGCCGTCATGACGTCCAAAAGGATCGCCGACCTCAAGGACAAGCTGGCCATACAGCGTTCGCAGGAGCAGGATCTCACGAGCCGGATCGCAGACCTCAGCGCAAGGCTGGTGGAGCTGGAAAACAGGATCGGGGCTGTGGACAACGAGAAGACCCGGTTCATAATGGAGGTCATCCAGGGAGGGGGCGCAAGCCACGTGGAGCTTCAGTTCCAGCTCGAGCACGTAAGGAACGAGCTCGCTTCCCTTGAAGGGGAGCTCAAGGAGGCAGAATCGAACGTTGTCGACCTTGAGGGAGACACAATTCCCCGCTTGAAGCAGATTGTCTCGGAGAAGCAAAAGGAGGTCAACGGGGTCCAGTCGACGGTTAAGCAGTTGACCGGAGAGATCGAGAAACTTGACGCTAAATACGTGGAGCACTCTCAGAGGCTGAAGGAATTCTTCCGGGCCGCGGAGGAGCTGAGAGCCACCATGGAGAAGAAATCGAAGCAGAACGCCAGGGTGCAGGTAAAGCTCGTGGACCTGGCCCAGAAGATGACCCAGGCAGACCTTACCATCAACGCGACGAATGCGAGCTTGAGCGTCGAGAAGAAGCGCCTGGAGGAGCTGAAGCTCAGGGTTGACAGCTACTCGGGGATACTTTCCAAGATCGAGTCCCAGACCAAGGAGCTGTTCGGGCTCTACGAGAGCTCGACCAAGGAGCTCAACAGCGTCGAAGACAACCTCTCCGGGGTCGAGAAGAACAGGGAGAAGCTTGTATCCTCCATCCAGAGCGCTTCGAAGATACTCGAGAAGGCGTCTGCCGAGGTCACCAGGGAGGAGGCGTTCAAACACATGTCTGAGAGCCTGTCCGGGGAGAGGAGCGGACAGCTCAAGCTGCAAGAGTTCTGCGACGAGGGCGGGGTCCCCGGATACGTGGGACGACTCGGTCAGCTCATCAAGTATCCTCAGCAGTATTCGAGGGCGGTCAACTCTGTGATGGGACGATGGATGGGGGCGTTCATAGTTCAGGACCTGAAATCGATGACCCAGCTGATCAAGGCCGCGAAGTCCCTGAAGGCGCGCAGCTTTTCGGTGATACCTCTGAGCGAGGTCGAATCGGTGAAAGCAGTCGACGTCGACAACTCCGCAGGGGTCGTGGGACCCCTTTCCGAGGTAATCAAGAGAGAGGAGGAGTTCGAAGGCCTCGTGAACTTCCTGGCAGGGGACTCTGTCCTGGTGGAGACCGAAGCGATTGGATACATCCTTGCCTCGGAAGGGGTGAGGGCGGTCACGGAGGCCGGGGAGACCTTCGAGCCCGGGGGCCGCGCCTTCAGCTACGGATACCAGGAGCTCATGGTCAACCTCATGGAGGGGCTGGAGAACCTCGAGGGGATCAGCGAGGTCGAGGACGCCGTCGGCGCCCTGAAGAGCGCAATACAAAGGCGCAGGTCCCAGCTGGAGTCCATGGAGTCTGACTCCCGCACAATCATGAGGGAGCGGGTGAGGAAGATTGTCACCACCACCAGCCTGAAGGCTGAAGCTGACACGATATCGGGGATACTCAAGCGCAACAGGAACCTATTCAAGAACATGAGCGCCGACTACCAGAAGCAGGCTGCCACGGTCGCGAGGCTCGAAGAACGGCTCAGGGTGAGCCATGAAAAGAAAGACTCGATCGCGAAGGGGATCGCCTCCCTCAACCACGTCCTGGCCGACACGCAGGCACTCGGGCTGGACGCGATGCTGGCTGAGCTCGACGCCTACAACACTTCTCTGTCGGGGGACATTTCGACGATGCGAAACAGGTTATCCGACCTCGAACTTGTGCGATCCAGGGAACGTGCGAACCTCGAGAACGTGCTGCTCGGCGCTCTCGAGAACAACCAGCTCGACCTCCAAGCTGCTTCGGACGACCTCCAGACGTTCAAGGTGACTGCAAGAGAGGCGCCCCGACAGATCAGGCAGCTGGGAGAGCAGAAGGGTTCCCTAGAGGGACAGATTTCGAAACTCATGGAGTCGTCCAAGAGGAGCCAGCCCGTCCTCGACGAATTCGACTCCAAGGTCAAGCGCCTGAAGGAGGAGAGGGACTCCGTCCAGCGGTCTGTCAACGCCAACCAGAAGGACCTGTTCTCGCTCTCTGGCCAGGCATCCGCCACCGAGGACAGGGTGGAGGAGACCCTCGGAGGCCTGAGGATGCTCGGGTACACCGAGGAGCAGGAGTACTTCGAGTCGAGCCAACCTCTGCTGGGCGAGCTGCAGATCGAGTTCAACCAGCTCATCGTTTCGGTCAACCGGGGTGCGGACAGGCAGTACACGGAGATGTACGTCAGCTACAAGAGCCTGTCAGTAAGGCACAACGAGCTCGAAGCCGAGAGGAACTCGATAATCTCCTTCATCGAAAGCGTGGAGGGCGAGAAGAGGAAGGTCTTCATGTCTGCCTTCGAGAAGGTGGGCTCGGAATTCGGGGCGATTTTCCGGAGGCTCACCGGCGGACAGGCCCTGCTGGAGCTGGAGAACCCGGACGAGGTCTTCAGCGGTGGCATAATCATGCGAGCGGATTTCGGCAATGGCCTGCGCGAATCTGCCCAGCACAGCGGAGGCCAGAAGGCGGTGACAGGGGTCTCCATGATCCTTGCCATGCAGGCAGTCCAGAAGCACCCCTTCTACCTCTTTGACGAGATTGACGCGGCCCTGGACGCTGTAAACTCCAACAGTCTAGCCCGATTCCTGAAGGAGAAGTCTGCCGAGGCCCAGATCATCTCCATAACTCTGAGAGACGTCTTCATATCCGAAAGCGACATGACCTACGGAGTGTACTCGGCCGGAGGGATGTCAAGGGTGGTCCACTACAAGCCCGCCGAGGTGCCGCGTCGTGCTTAGCAACGACCTCGGGCGTCCGCCGCTTAACGTACTGATCGACCCATCGCTTGCGAAAAGGAAGAGCCCCTGGGAGATCAACCTGACCCAGCTCCTCGACCTTTTCCTGAAGGCAATCTCGAAGAAGGAGTTCATCGACATGCGCGCCGCAGGGACCGCCGCCCTTTCTTCGGCCACAATCTACCGCCTCAAGGTGGAGAGCCTTTTCCTGTTTGAGAGGCTGAGGCTGCAGCACAGGCTGTTCGACGCGTCGGAGCCTCCACAGATCATAGTCATGCCGTTCAGGTACGAGATCTACTCGACGAATATCGAGGAGCTCTTCGACGAGCTGGGGCACATATTACAGGAGATAGTCGTGGAGGAGGAAAGGGGAGGAGGGGCAAAGGACCTCCTCGTGGAGGATCTGCCGCCTCCGGTGTTCGGCGACTACGTCATCTCCCTCCAGGCAATGCTTTCGGAGTACCGTAAGATCCTAGTACAAAGGCTCACGGCGACGGGGAAGGCCCTGCTGTCGGAGCTCCTCAAAGGATTCCGGCCCGTCGATGCCGCCCGCATCTTCATCTGCCTCCTGTTCGCGGCCAACAGCGGCGAGGTCGTGATAAACCAGGAAGAGTCTGACGAAGACGCGCTGGTAGTGTCGGTGGGGCAGTTTGAGTGAGACTGTCAAGGAAATCCTCCCCAAGGAGCTGTTGGCGAAGGTCGAAGCTGCGCTTTACGCTTCAGGCCGTCCCCTGTCTGTGGAGGAGCTAGCGCACGTCGTAGGGACCGCCTCCGAGAGGAAGGCCACGGCCATGGCCCGCGAAGTCGCGAGGACGGTCAACGGGTCGATGCAGGCGGTGGAGGTGGTCGAGTATTCGGGTCCGAGGTTCGCGATGCAGCTGAAGGCCCAGTACACCCAGACAGCTCGGAAGTTCGCGACGCGTCCGCTCCTGTCACGTGCGGCCATGCGCACGCTTTCGTTCATCGCGTTCTTCCAGCCGATATCCGGGGCTGATCTGGTTCTCCGGAGGAGTTCCACAGTCTATCAGCACCTGAAGGAGCTCGAGGAGGTCGGCTTTGTTGTGGGGGAGCGGCAGGGGAGGAGCAAGGCCTACAAGACGACCCCGAGGTTCGCAGAGTACTTCGGGCTGAGCACCGACACAGCTACCATGAAGAGGCAACTCGAAAACAGGACCCTGACGCTCAGATAATCAAAATACTTAACATGGAGCCGCGGAGGGCGACCCCGAAAGGTCTTCAAACTTGACACGGCCCATCGAGAACCTCGTAAAGCGCAAGCCTACCGGTGGCAGGTCGAAGCCCCATAGAGGAAGGAGGGCGTACGAGAAGGACGGCTACGCCATCGAACCATTAGTCGGTCCGGTCTCCCGCAGGCCCCTCCGCAGGCGCGGAGGGCGGGTAACCGCTGGGGTCATATTCGCCGACTTCGCCAACGTCTCGGACGCCTCAGGAAAGACGAGCAAGTCCAAGATCCTCAGGGTCAAAAAGAGCCCGGCGAACCGCGACTATGAGAGGAGAGGGGTCATCACCAAGGGCTCGGTCATTGAGACGGAGGCAGGGGAGGCGCTGGTGACGTCCCGCCCGACGGCAGACGGGGTCGTCAACGCCACGCTGACGTCCAAGAAATGAAGGACTACGACAGACAGATTTTCTGGCTAGACTATTTCGACTCCGAGCTGAAGCGGAGCGAGGGGAGGCGCGTCCCCCTGAATTCGGCCACCCGTGCCCCGACCCTGCCGGAGCTTGGAGAGGCGTGCAGGAAGCTGAACCTCCAGCCGCAGCCTCAGCCCGCCCGGTTCCCGTCGAAGACCAGCAGGGAGTCAGGCTACGTCTCGGTGATCAAAGCGAGCCCGAAACAGATTCTCCTGATGAAAATCGCTCGAGAGCTTTCCGTTGTCCGGGGGATGGCGCAGAAGCGGCAGCCCCAGGCCCAGCCGGGACGGAAAAGATGACAGAATTCCGAGAAGGTTTAAAGCCAACGTAGGCCGCCTTCGACTCTCTTGTTTCAAGTCGGCATCCTCACTCACCAGGCCAAGAGTGGCCGACTCATCATCAAGCTTTCGAAGGAAATCAGACCCGGGGTGTTCCTCTACGACGGAGAAAAAAGGAAGCTGGGCCGGGTCGTGGAACTGATAGGACCAGTGAGGGCCCCCTATGCTTCTGTCGCGGTTGTAAGCAGCAGGTTCGGGAAGCCGGGGGACCCGGCGTTCCTGGAGGGGTAGTGCCTTGAGCCTTTGGAACACCAGCAGGGACGACGGCTTCAGGACCTCCTGCCCGGTCTGCGGCAATAGGCTGATCGGGGACTCTGAGAAAGGAGAACAGGTCTGCCCTACCTGCGGTTACGTATCCTCGGCCCCGGCCGACTCGGGCCCAGAATGGAAGGCGATGGACCTCGAGGAGAAGAACAAGAGGGTGAGGGTCGGCTCACCGACGACGCTTGCGCTTCACGACTTCGGTCTCTCTACAGAGATAAGCCGGACCATGAGGGACTCCCATGGGAAGTACCTCGACCCTGCAATGCGGGCAACCGTGGAGAAGATGCGGAAGTGGCAGAGCAGGACGAGGACCATCAACAGCGAAGAAAGGGGGCTATCAAACGTCCTCTCGAAAATAAGCGAGCTCTGCGAGGCGCTGAACCTCCCCGACAATGTCGCGGAGACTGCGGCTCAGATCTACCGAACCTCGGCCAAGATGAAGGTCGCCAAGAGCAAGTCCATCATCGGGATGACGGCGGCAACGGTCTACCTCGCCTGCAGGAAGTGCGGCGTGTCCCGGACGCTCAAGGAAGTCGCCAGGGCAGCGGGGATGGAGAAGGGGAGCGTCGCCCGATACTTCAGGCTCGTGCTGAAGGAAGTGGAAAAGGAGTACATCCCTCCCCCGTCGGTGGAGAAGTACATCTCCAAGCTGATCAACATGGCGAAGATCGATCCGAGGGTCGAGCACCTCGCCCTCAACCTGTCGCGCAAGACGAGCGACTCGAAGATCTCCAGCGGCAAGGCGCCGGCAGGACTTGCAGCTGCTTACGTCTACCTCTCATCGGTCATGGTGGGAGAGCACCTGCCTCAGAGGGAGGTGGCCGAGGTCGCCGAAGTGACGGAAGTCACCGTCAGGAACAGATGTCGTGAAATACTCGACAATTTCGTCATCCGACAGGAGTTCCTGCCAACCAAATGAAGCAGAAACCGAAGGGGTCCAAGCAGAATCCGAAGCCAGCCAAGACGCAGCCGAAGCAGTCGAAGCCTAGGGCCCCGAAGAAGGAGGTTCCTCAGGAACCCGTTGAGCGGACAGAAGAGGAGCTCGTCGACCTTACCTCGCGCGTTTACAAGCTCGTTGTAGAGCGGGGTCGGGACGGGGTCCTGCAGAGCGAGATCTGGAAGGAGCTGGGGTTGACAAGCAGGGACGGCTCCCGGCTCGCCATAAGGCTCGAACGCAGGGGCCTGATCGGCAGGGTGAAGGTTCTGGAGGAGGGCAGGTGGACCTACAAACTGACACCGTTGCGCTTCCCCACCAACATGGCCTCCATCGAAAAGGCTCCGTGCATAATCTGCCAGTACGAGTCGAAGTGCTCGATTGACGGCGAGGTGAGCCCCTACGTCTGTCCGTGGATCGGCCCGTGGGTCATCGAAGAGATGAGGGCGGACAGGACCCAGGTCCCCCAGGCAGCCCCGGTTTCTGTCCGCTAAGGTCGTAGCCATTGGCCCCGAAGAAGCTCGATTCCCTAGTGGAGGCAGCCAAGGCGGCAAGGCTTAGGGCGTACTCGCCATACTCGCGCGTCAAGATAGGAGCCGCCGTCCTCACTGCTGACGGCTCAATCTACACCGGGGCCAACATCGAGAACGCCTCCTATGGGCTGGCATGCTGCGCCGAGCGGACAGCCATCTTCAAGGCCGTCTCCGAGGGTGCGAAGAGGATACTCGCGATCGCCGTGGTAGGCAAGTCAGAGGACTTCACGAAGCCCTGCGGCGCCTGCAGGCAGGTCATGGTGGAGTTCAATCCGAATATGAAGGTCCTGAGGCGGGGTCTGGACGGGTTCTCCGAAGACGGGACTGCTTCATCTCTGCTCCCCGAGCACTTCAACCCCCCCGGGCTCGCGAAGAGATGAGGCTCAATGAGGCGAGGCACGACCTCTACAGGCGCCTGGCGAGGGAACAGGGTTACAAGAGCAGGGCTGCCTTCAAGCTCATAGAAGCCGACGAGCGATACCACATCGTAAAGGATGGGGACAGGGTCATCGACCTGGGTGCGGCTCCCGGGGGGTGGCTCCAGGTCGCGTCGGAGTTGGCCGGTCCGAGTGGTATCGTGGTAGGGGTCGACCTCAGCCCCATTAGGCTCAAGCTCCCAAATGTGGTGGCGTTGAAGCTCGACGTCTACGATTCAGGTCTCCCCGTCATGCTCAGGAAGGTGATGGGTGGAGAGGCTGACGTCATCTTGTCCGACCTATCCCCCACGGTTTCGGGGGTCTGGGAACTCGACCAGACAAGACAGGTCGAGCTCACTCTGCACGTCCTCGACCTGGCCCCAGAGCTCTTGAAGCCCACCGGGGGGGTCTTCTGCAAACTCTTCGAGGGGGATCGGTCTCAGGAGGTGAGGGACCGTTTCAGGAACACGTTCGCATCAGTCAGGACAGTGAAGCCGGCGGCCAGCAGGAACGCAAGCTCCGAGTTGTATTACTACTGTGAGGGCATCAAGGTGCAGCCCGTGCCCTAGGGAGTGCAGTCTCCGCCTCGTCCTTCCGCCCAACGCTGTCTTTCACAGCGGATACCACTTCCTCCTGACTGGCAACTGTCTTGAGCCCTGTCTTCTCAAACGGGGTCCGCATCGCCGAGAAACCCGCTTCCCTGAGGCTTCTGTAGACGGACGATTCGGGGACGGTGGCCATCCCCAAGGCGGAGCAGATCCCTTCGATACTGTAGCTCCATGGAGGATAATTATCGAAGCCCTCCAGTCCACCGAAGATATCAGCAGCATTCATCAGACCCCGTCCGACCGCCGCCTTCCGCGCCGCCCCCAGGACCATCGAGTCCGTCAGTGGGCCTGTCCAAAGAGGGCCGGCAAACTTTGCCTTCTTCCCGCAGCTGGCACACACAGGGACCGCGCCGAGCGCAGTCGAAGTGTGTCCGCAGGCCGGGCACCACAACAGGTACCCAAGTTTCCCGAGGGATTCGTCCGCCTTGCTCGCCCCCGCTCTGACCCTGAAGTAGAGCCTCAGGTAGTGCCTGGTTGAATGGGACGCGATGGGCTCAACTCCGATGTCGTTTGCCCCCGCGCTTCTTGCCACCGAGCCGGCTAGGACCCTTATCGCGGTTTCGTGGCGGAAGTGGTTGTTCAGCGGCATCCCGCCGTACCTGCGGACAGACACCTTCGGGTACAAGCCGCAGAGGACAGCGGAGTCGGTAGCGGTGATAGACAACACCCCTCCGTCCGCGGTTGCGCACAGCGCCCCCGGGATCTGACGGACCGGGCTCCCGAACGGGTCCACATCCACTCCGGCGAACCTGGCGTCCCTGCCGAACCTGGAGTAGAGGTAGGAGGAGGTTTCAGAGACTGCAAACTCGCATTTTCGGACGACGTGGTTCAGAGAGGCGGCCTTCCGGCCGAGCTTCATGGCGGCCGAGTTGAAATCCACCAGGCTCACCCTCTCCACTTTCTCCACCTCGTTGGCCAGGCGGAGTCCTCTGGCCCCTACCCCTGCCATCGAGTCGCAGAAGGTCTTCGTCCCCAGGGCAGACGCCATGGCGACGCTGACATCCCTGTTCAGTGAGGCAGCTGGATTGAAGAAAACAGGAGAGGTCGGAGGGGGGTCCTTCGTCAGGCTCACCCTTGGGACGAGGAGGCGCGTCATTCCCTCCATGTGCTTGGCTGGTACCACGGTCAGTTCGCGGCGCAGGGGTTCCGCTGTTAAACGATTCTCCCCCGGTGCTACCTTCATCTACTCGGCGAGCCGAGCGGGCCCCGACTTGACTGCAATCTGGCTCGTCACCGGCCCGCCGGGGGTAGGGAAGTCGACTGCCGTTTCGAGGGTCGTGATGAAGCTGAAGAGCGCCGGGGTAATAGTAGGGGGGTGCACCACTTCGGAAAAGAAGGAGGGCGGGGCCAGGGTCGGGTTCGTGATACGCGACCTCACGTCTGGGAGGACCGGAGAGCTCGCGTCAGCCGCGAACAGGGTCGGACCGAGGGTGGGGAGGTACAGGGTCAACCTCACCGACCTCGCAGGCATAGGGGCGGCGGGCCTTGAAGCGGCTGCCAATTCATCGGAGCTCATCGTCATCGACGAGGTCGGGCCCATGGAGCTCATCAGCCCAGAGTTCAGGAGGGGGATCAGGAAATGCATCGACTCGGGAAAGCCGCTCCTCGCCGTGGTCCACGAGCGCCTGGACGACGACCTTCTGAACGAGCTCTGGGCCAAAGCTGACACTACCTTCCCTCTGACCGTAGAGACGAGGGAAGAGGTCGCCGAACAGGTCGGTGAGCTGCTCCTCAAGGCAGTCGGGGGGCCCAAGGTCTGAACCGCGGCGGCCTGATTATCGGTGGGGTCGACGAAGCCGGTAGGGGTTGCCTCCTGGGGCCGTTGGTCGTCGCAGGAGTGTCGGTCGATTCAGCCGGGCTCAAGGAGCTGAAGGAAATTGGAGTAAGGGACTCCAAGAAGCTCACCCCCTCACAGCGGGAGGCGATGCACCCAGAGATTCTTCGAATCTCCAAACAAGTCCACTGGGAGGGGATACCACCGCAGGAGATAGACGAAGTGGTCACCAAGGGGCGGAGGCTCCGTAAGCTCAACTACCTCGAGGCGGTCTATTTCGCCAGGGTTATAGACAACCTGGGGGCCCAGAAGGTGACGGTTGACGCCTCTGACATTCTGCCGAAGCGGTTCCGGGACGATATACTGGCCAATCTAGGAAGGGGGTGCAGGGTCGCCGCCCATCACAAAGCGGACAGGGATTACCCCGCGGTATCTGCGGCCTCCATCGTAGCCAAAGTCCAGAGGGACAGGGCCGTGGAGATGCTCAGGGACGAACACGGAGACTTCGGCTCGGGGTACCCGTCCGACCCCCAGACCAGGGCCTTCTTTGTGAACAGGATGAAGGTCGGTGAGACGCTCCCGAGCTATGTGAGGAAGAGCTGGAAGACCTGGCTGAACCTCGAACAGAGCCTTCTCGATTCGTTCTAGCGTGAAGCATGGATTAGTGCGTGGTCTTTCTCGAAGGGGCTGAGCTCGACGACCTTCAGCACTTTGAACCCCGCGCCTTCGAGCTTGGCCTTCTCCTCCGTATAGACCCTCCCTGGGTCTTTCAGGACGTCGATGCTTCTCGCCTTCACCACCAGGAGGAGGGCACCGCCGGGCTTCAGCATCTTAGTGCAGTTCTCTACGGCGATTTCAGTCTGGTCTGGTTGTGCGATATCGCAGTACACCACGTCCACCTTGGCTATGGCATACTTGGAAGGGTCCCTTGCGTCGGAGACGAAGGGGATGACGTTCTTCCTCTCTCTAGCCACGTGCTCCACGAACTCCCTCGCAACCCTTGGGGCGAATTCCACTCCTATCACCAAACCTGTTGGCCCGACGAGGTCAGAGACGTGGGAAGCCGTTGTCCCCGTCGACGCCCCAAGATAGAGCACATTTGCACCCTCTCGGACAACATCGGCCGGGAGTCCCTTGATGATCGCTGACGCGAGCTTGCTCCTGAAGGGGTCCCAGGTCCTAAACTCCTGGCCGTCCCGGATCACCAGGTCCTCGTTGTAGACTCTCTTACCTGGAGTGAGATTCTTCGTCAGGAGGGCAGTCCTCCCCCTTTTTTCTTCCCGCAGCAGGAATGTCATCTTCGGCGCGGCTTGTCGCGCCTGAAGGGCCTCCGTTCTCGGCGAGGCGCCCCTTTCCCATCGGGCTTGCGCTGAGGCGGCTCCTTGTACCTCTCCTTGATGCTCTCCAATCTCTTGTCCAAGGCCACCTTAATCGAAGCTTCTTCGGACCCACGATAATAGTCGACCCGGGCCGCTATTGCTATCTTGTTGGCCAGTGTCCTCGCGATCTTCCCCCTCTGCCACTTCGGGGCCATGTGGACCGCCTGGTGCTGGAATAGGATGCCGTGCTTCGGGGGCCTCGCCCCTGTCCTCAGAGAGCGGAAGAGCGCCTTTTCAGCTCCCAGTATCTGGATGGTGCTGGCCGGGAGGACCGCGAGCCTGTCAAGGCCCCCCGCCTTCGCCATGAGCCTCGCCCCGATGGTGGAGCCTGCCACCTCGGAGACGTTGGGGGCGACCTTCTTCATCTGATTCTCAATATAGCCGTTCAGACCGTCCCTAATGGACCCGAGCTGGATTGCCAGGGTTGCCAATGCCTTGACCCTACCCAGGTCACCATCGGAGATGGTCCCGCCCTTCGACCTGTCCCTCGCTTCAATGATCGCCTCCATCTTCTTGTCGGTGAAACCCCTCCCCGCCAGCTTCTCCTTGGAGAACCCATCTCTGCCTCCGATTTCAGAAATGATCTTGCAAAGTGCGTTGTTGTCCTGAATCATCTGAGTGAGCTCCGGGAAGTGGAGCCCGTACCACTCGGATGCCCTCGTTGCGGTGATGTTCAGGTACTTGTCTGTGTCATCCAGCGCCTGAATCGCCTGGACGAGATGCAGGTCGGGCCTGGACGAGGCCTCGCGAATTGTCGCCTCGGCGGCTGCTATGCTCTTCTGCCTCAGGGCCTCAAAATCAGCGCTTCCGGGCGTGCTTTCATCCAACAGAGTTCAGCTCCGCTCCCGCCACTTACCATTAAAGGGTTTCAGAGGTACTTTTCGATTTGTTCCTTGAGGATGGACCTGTGGCATCGGGCACTGTCTTTTTCGACGCACAGGAGCGTTATCGTCCCACGCTTTGACTCTCGGGCTATGCCCTTCAGTAGTTCCTCCTTTCCCTTCAGTGACCGCTTGTACTCGGCGGTAAACTCCCTCCACGTTACCTTCCCCGCCTTGTACCGCTTGATCAGATCCCTCGGGGTCCCGAGCTCTTCATCCAGGCGTCGACCTTGGCCTTCGATACCCCTCTTGGCCAGAGGGTCATGACGAGGACTCGTCTGCCGTCGGAAGGATTGATAGGAGAGTAAACGGACTTTTCGATGCGTATCAACGCCGAGATGACCCAACAATGCGAGGGCTACAGATAAATACCAACTTCGGCGGTTGGAGATAAAAGAGGTAGAAAGCCGTTCCAACTCACGGATCCCTTACAAAGGCTGGAAAAGTTCGGAGTCAGACTCCCAAGCTAGAAGGAAAGCCCAAGGCGAGTAAAATCCCCAAGGTCCGGAACAAGCGGACCTACGAGAAACGCTTTACTCTGAAGCGCAAGCCAGGTCAGAACTGGATGCGCCGGTGACCGAACAGGCCTCTGAAGAACTGAAAGCAGCCGCCGCTTACATCGCCGAACAGGTCTCCCAGGGCAAGATAGGCTCCCGCCTTCAGCTCGAGAAGCTGAAGAAGAAGGCCGCTTCGGATTATTCGCTGGACCGGTATCCCTCCAATTCCGAAATCCTCGTCCACCTTGGACCTGGAGCCAAGCCAGAGTTTGTCGAAATCCTCAGGGTTCACCCCCGGCGGAGCGCCTCCGGAATCGTGGTCGTGACAGCCTTCTCCGCCCCTTTCCTCTGCCCCCACGGTACCTGCGTCTTCTGTCCCGGCGGGCCCTCAGTGGGAACGCCGCAGTCGTACCTCCCGCAGAGCCCCGGAATGAAAACCGCCCTCGACGCCAAGTTCGACCCCTGCCTCCAGGTCAAGCGATCTCTCGCCAAATACACCGCTAACGGCCACGAAATCTCCAAAGTGGAGACGATAATAGAGGGCGGGACGTTCATCGCCGTCCCCAAGGACTACCAGACTGACTTCGTCAAGGGAGTCTACGAAGGCCTCAACGGCGTGAAGTCATCTTCGCTCGAGGAGGCACAGGTGTTCAACGAGTCAGCCGCCAGCCGCTGCGTGGGGCTCACCCTCGAGTCGAAGCCCGACTGGTGCCGGCCCCAGGATATCGATCTGATGCTCGCCTACGGGATAACTCGTTTGGAGATAGGTGTCCAAAGCCTCCGTGACAACGTGCTCACGAGGAGCAACCGAGGGCACAGCGTGGACGACACCGCGCAGGCCTTCAAGGTCGCCAGAGACGCCGGCCTGAAGGTCACGGCCCACATGATGCCCGGGCTCCCTAGCGCCACTCCGCAGGAAGACCTCGAGGACCTCAAGCGGCTATTCGAAGACGTAGCCTTCAGGCCCGACATGTCGAAGCTCTATCCCACCCTGGTAATCCCTGGAACCTCCCTGGCTCGCCAGTTCGAAGTGGGGCTCTTCGAGCCATACCCCGTGGAGACCGTGGTGGAGCTGTTGAGCGAGATGAAGAGGTTCGTCCCGCCCTGGCACAGGATAATGAGGATCCAGAGGGAGATCCCTGCCAGCGAGATACAGGGAGGAGTCCCCTGCGGCAACCTGCGGCAGCTCGTCCTAGAAAGGGCCAGGCAGAAAGGGATTGACTGCAGATGCATCAGATGCCGGGAAGTCGCCCTCAGAGCTCCAGATTCGTTCGCCGGGGAAGACACCCTGCAGTACAAGGAAACGAGGTACAGGGCGTCGGAGGGAGAGGAAGTTTTTGGGTCTTTCGAGTTCAGGGACTCGGGGGTAATCTCCGCCTTCGTGCGGATGCGGGTCCCCTCCCCATCGGCCCACAGGCGTGAGGTGGACAACGCGGCAATCATAAGAGAGCTGAGGGTCTACGGCCAAGTCGTCAAGCTCGGGGAAAGGGAGGAGGCCGCGTGGCAGCACAGAGGGCTCGGGACATCTCTTATGGAAAAAATGGAGAAACAGGCCAGGGAAACATTCGGCGCGAAGAAGCTCCTCGTCACCAGCGCTGTCGGGACCCGGAACTACTACCGAAGGCGGGGGTACGAACGGGAAGGACCGTACATGGCCAGACCACTGGACTAGAGCCGCATTCCCCAACAATACTTTAAGACAGAACCGGGTCGGCTCCCTTCGCATGGGGGACCTCTCGGGTTACAGGGAGGACGCCGTGCGTTTCCTCAATCAGGCAGGGGCGTCCATCGGGGACGTCCTTGAGGTCCAAACTGACTGGGGTACGGTCACGGGGACCCTTGTGCCACGCTACGCGTATGGTGTCGGGGACTACATCGTACTGAAATTAAAGTCGGGATACAACGTCGGACTCAGCCTCTCCGGACTGAAAAGCGCGAAGGTGAAGGAGAAAGGGGAGAAGCCTTCCTTCACCGCCCCACTGCCTCCAAAGCCCGCCAAGGGACTCCCCCGAGTCCTCATACTTGGCACAGGTGGGACCATCGCGAGCAGGATCGACTACAAGACTGGGGCGGTCCACCCTGCGGTGTCCTCGGCAGAGCTCCACTCTCTCGTGCCGGAGCTGTCCGAAATCGCAAGGGTCGAGCCGGAGATAATGTTCGACATATTGAGCGAGAACATCACCCCGAAGCACTGGACTAAGCTCGCCCAGCGGGTCAAGAAGGCGGTCGACGACGGAGTCGATGGGGTGGTCATAACCCACGGCACCGACACCCTCGGATATACAGCGGCCGCCCTCAGCTTCGCCCTCGCCGGTGTTCCGATCCCCGTGATCCTTGTCGGGGCCCAGAGGTCGTCCGACCGGCCGTCCTCAGACGCCCCCCTGAACCTGCTGGCTTCGACCTATGTCGCCGGACGGGCTGAGTTTTCCGGGGTCTACGTGGCGATGCACCTGGGGGAGGACGACGACAAGGTGGTATTCCACCGGGGAAATAGGGTCAGGAAGAACCACACAAGCAGGCGGGATGCCTTCGTCTCCGTCGGAGTCCCCTTCGCCGCCGTATGGGGAAGGTCAGGTTTGGAGTTCGTCGGGGAAGGCCTCCCGAAGAGGGGAGGACCTTTCAAGCCCCGTGTCAGGTTCGACGAAGGGGTCGCGCTGCTCAAGTTCTATCCATCGATGGCGGGTTCTCTGGTGGCGGCGGCCAAAAAGGGGGGTGCCAAAGCGCTCATAGTAGAGGGCACCGGCCTTGGCCATGTGGACAAGGAAGTGATGCAGGAACTCAGGGCGTTCGTCAAGGGAGGGCGGCTTGTCTTCATGACCTCCCAATGCATCGAGGGGAGGGTGGACCTCAACGTGTACGCGACGGGGAGAGACCTCTTGGAAGCGGGAGTGATCCCACTCGAGGACATGCTTAGCGAAACGGCGTTGGTGAAGGCGATGTGGGCCCTCGGCAACAGCACGAGCATCGACAAGGCGAAGGAGCTCATCATTAGCGACATAACCGGGGAGACGACGACCAGGACGTTTCCAGAGAAGAAATGAGCAAGCCCTCCGGCTCCAGGGACGGGCTGCTTGTAGGCCTCGAAGTCCACCAGCAGCTCTCTTGTAGCACCAAGCTCTTCTGCTCCTGCCCTCCTTTGAAGTCCGAGGAGCTCCCGTACCGGTTCGAGAGACGACTGAGGCCCGCCCAGAGCGAGACAGGGGGCGTCGACCCTGCGGCGATTTTCGAATACTCGAAGGGGAAGTCGAACAGCTACTATTGGAGTCCCGAGTCGTCCTGTCTAGTGGAAGCTGACGAGGAACCCCCCCACCCACTGAGCGAAGAGGAACTCGATTCGGCGATCCTTGTGGCCAAGACCCTCGGGTCCAACCTCGTCGACGAAGTGCACGTGATGAGGAAGATTGTCATCGACGGGTCCAACACCGCGGGCTTCCAGAGGACCACCGTGGTTGGCCTCGGAGGGCAGATTAACGTGGGGGGGACAAAGGTTGGTGTTCAGTCTGTCACCTTGGAGGAGGACGCCGCAAGGATCCTCGGAGAAGACGGCGGCTCCCGCCGCTTCGCACTAGACAGGCTGGGAGTCGCACTCGTGGAGGTCGCCCTTGAGCCTGTGAAAGGGGACCCCGAGGTTGTCGGAAGGGTGGCCCTTTACCTCGGACGGGTCCTGCGTTCGACGGGACGCGTCGCCCGAGGGCTGGGTACGATTCGTCAGGACCTCAACGTCTCGCTGGACGGTGGAGCCGTTGTGGAAGTGAAGGGAGTCCAAAAGCTGAACCTCCTTCCAAGGGTCGTGGAGTATGAGCGCGCCCGACAGATGGCGCTCAGCGCGGTGGCCTCCCGCCTTCGTGAGAGGGGCATCCGGAAGGTTCGGTGCCGTAGGATGGATCTGACGAAGGCGATGCCTGGCACGTCCTCCAAACTGATCAGGCAAAAAGTAGCCGCAGGCGGAAAGCTTGTGGCCATCGTTGCCACAGGCATGCATGGCATGCTGGGGTGGGAACCTTTCCCCGGGGTCAGGCTCGGGAAAGAGCTCGCGGAGGTCGCGAGAGCGGGCTCGTTGGGAGGGATCATGCACTCAGACGAATTCGAGAAGCAGGGGATCACAAGAGAAGAAGGGTCGAAGATCCGAGAGTTGACGGGCGCCGGGGACCAGGATGCCATCCTGCTTTTGACCGGGCCTCAATCTTTGGTAGACGGGTGTGTCCCTAAACTTATCGCAAGGCTCGAGCTCGCCCCTCTCGGGGTCCCGGCTGAGACCCGGGCCGCGACGGAGTCAGGCGAGACGAGATACATGCGGCCGAGGCCCGGCTCGCAGAGGATGTATCCGGAGACCGACATCCCTAACATTCCTATTACGAGCGTAAGGCTGGAAGCGGCCTCGAAGTCGGTCCCTGAAAACTGGGAGGCGAGGGTCTCTCGGCTCGCCGAGTCCCATTCTCTGAGCAGAGACCTGGCTCTGAAGATCTACGACGCCGAACTCGACGAGGACTTCGAGGAGCTGACGAAACGGCTCAAGGTCGAACCGTCGATAATCGCTTCGGTCCTGGTGGACGTGCCTGCCAGGCTGAGTAGGGAAGGGGTCCCGGAAGAGGCGCTAACCCTCCCGATTCTTTCGGATGCTCTCCGGCTTGTATCAGTTGGAAAAGCGGCCAAGGAGGCGATCCCGGACATCTTGAAGTTCGCTGGGACTAGTGGCGTCTCCCTGGAGGCAGCTGTGATGTCGCTGGGTCTCGAGACTGCGGGGGAGTCGCGGATTAGGGAGGTGGTCGAGTCGTTGGTCGAGAAGAACAGGGGGCTTTTGGCGGAGAAGGGGGAATCTGCGTTCTCTCCGATGATGGGAGAAGTGATGAAGGAACTGCGTGGAAAGGCGGACGGAGCCGTCGTGGCGCGGGTTCTGAGGGATGCCATCCGAAGCAGGCTCACATAGAGGCGAAAAGGTCCCCCCGATAATTCTGACGTGAATCAACATCTAACATCTTCGTTGAATTCCGCGGCAGCATTCCGAGGATGTCCCAAGATCTCGACGAAGTCGAGCTATCCCGCAGTGTCATCCTCCGTGAGAGTACATCGTTGTCATGCCTTTTTATCTGACCCTGGAGTAGGGGGAGATAGTCCATAGAAGCGAACACAATGACTTTGCCATTTGTAGGGAACCTGCACTTCGGTCTGCTGGTAGGGTTCGTAGCCACCCTTGCGATAGCTTCCGCTCTCAACGAGTTCGGGGATGAGATGTTCAAGAGGGGTGTGGCCAGGCCGTTCTTCTTCGGGAAGCATCGCCTGCACCACCGGAGTTTCCTCTTCATCTTCCTCCCCTTGGGCTACGTCGCGCTGTCCTTCCTGATACTCCTTGGGTACATCCAGATAGTCTGGAACGACTTCTGGACGGGAATGGTCAGCACAATCGCCATAGCAACCGCGTGCCTTCTGCTCGACCTCGCGGTGGACCGCGCCAAGGACAGCGGCGGGTGGGGCTTCATCCACCACGAGCTGATCTACCTAGCAGTCCCCGCGTTCGCCTTCTCCAACTTCCTCAGATTCACAATCTGATAGCTGGCGGGCCACCGACCCTCAGCTGGACTACAGCTCCAATCTCGCTATGCATGCGTCCGGTGTCGCCCGTACCTGGACCTTCATGGCTAGACCATCTTCGAAGATCCCCCTGATGACGCCCTCGTAGTACATGGACCACTTCATGCCTGTCCCATGCCTGATCAAGATTACATGCTTCCTTCCCTCCTCGCTGTGCTCAAACTCGAATCGGCCCGCATATTGCCCGAACCTTCGCAGAAACTCCATGGCGTAGCTGGGAGTGAAATCGACAAAGATTGATTCCACCGCTCCTCTCGCGGAGTCTCGGACGGTCGTCCTTCCCAGCTCCCGTGCTTCATCGTCCAACTGCCGCTCCATCAGCTTTACCATCATCGCCGGTGTCAACGCTACCATCCCAAACCTCCGTGCGTGGACATCCCAGTCCGTAAACTTCCTCAGCAGCCGGTTGACCAATGTGTTGACCGAGACCTTCTCTTACAACGCTATCTTCTGGAGAACCTCGTCAAGTTCCTTGTCGAGGCGCAACGTCCTGGTGACACTCACGCCGCTCATGACGCTGTGCAAGGAGGTTTGATAATAAGTTTCGTCTGTGTTCGAATTGGCCCCAAATGTTCACTTGTAAACGTAGTATACATTAGGGCACCCCCCTGCTCATCTATTTCAAGGGCGAATGAGAATCATGAGTAGCGGTGGAGGCCGGAAATCCAATCCTGACGGAAGTTGGAAGAGGTTGAACGACATCTGGGAGAAGTCGAAATCCGATGATTTGATCCGAGCGAAGGAGATCATGGTCTATTATCACGCGACCGATCGGCAAGTCTTCCAAGGTTCCGTGGAACTGAAGAATGTCCCAGGCGCTCTGGCTGGAGTCTCGGCAGAGCTGGCCCGGTCAGGGGTCAACCTTGTGGCGACAGCGTCCTGGAACATCAATAGCACCGGTCTCGCAGAGTGGGGATTCTTCGCTGAAGCGGGCGCAGAATGGAAAGGGATAGATCGAATAGAACAGGCTGTTGGAAGTGCCCCTCATGTCGTCAGTTGCGCCTTCAGGGAAGGGAGGGAAGGAATGGTGGTGGACACCCTCCACTACCCTCTCCGCCTGAACACAGGCGAGCCAGCGATGGTGGTGAACAGGAACACCTTCGCAGAGATGTTCCAGAATCTGTTGACCGTCTTCGGGTCAGGAGGGAGGGTCATGATTCACCAGATGGGAGTCGCCAGCGGAAAGGAGACCTCTAGGAATCTTCTCCGAATCCTCGGACGGGAAGGACTTGAGAAGAGGTTCCCTGAAGCTCTCTCTCTTTATGCCGCCATGGGCTGGGGGAGAGTGGAACTGACCGATTTCTCCCTCAAGCCGTTCAGGGGAAGGCTGTTTCTGTACGACAGCTTTGAATGCACGGGGCCAAGGACTGGGGCCCCCAAAAGCGAATTCATCCGGGGGCATGTGGAAGGACTCGGCCAGGCGCTTCTGGAAAAGGCCGTTGTATGCCAGGAGACAAAGTGCGTCTCGGCTGGCGACCCATTTTGCGAACTTAGATGCGGGGAAAGGTAGCGGCGTCTACAGCCTGTAGAAGTCAGTCGAGTCAGGTTCCCTATGACAAGTGTGGGGCCCTCCATCGCTAGATATCGAAGTGTTTGTAGTAGCACTTTGAGGGGCGATGAATGTTTCTGACAAATCAGTAGTTGGGAACTGGGTCGCCGCGACCTCTGCCGTCTCGATGCTTATCTAAGGCGAGAAGCCGCTTGGAACGCATGAATTACTCGGAACCATACATCCCGACGCCGGAAGACATCATACCCAGAATGCTCACCTTGGCTTCCGTAAAACCAAACGAGACGCTGTTCGACCTCGGCTCAGGCGACGGCAGGACGGTGATAACAGCGGCAAGAGACTTCCATGCCAGGGTGGTCGGGGTGGAGATTCGGAGGCGCCTCGTGACGGAGTGCCGCAGAAAGGTGAGGGAGATGGGGCTTTCCCATCGGGTCACGATAAGGTGTTCCAACTTCAAGGAGGTAAGCTTGCGCAAGGCCGATGTCCTTGCCATGTATCTCTCGGACTACACCCTTAACCTACTGGCGCCGAAGTTCGCGAAAGAACTGAGACCTGGCGCCAGAATCGTGAATTTTCACTATGAGATTCCAGATTGGACGCCTGCGAGTCGAACAGAGGTCACACCCGCGGGTTGGAAGGAGCCTCATTCGATATACCTGTATGTGATGTAAGTTCGGGCAGGCTTAGAGTTACGCGTCGAAGAGTTTGTAGCAATGGCATTGAGATGCTGACAGATGTGGGGCCAGACAGCCTTAAATTGGCGATGGCTTCACTCTAAAACATGGAAAATCCATCCCTCGCGGTCGAGCTGGGACACCTGAAGAACCACGTGAAGTACCCAGCGAACAGGGCACAAGTCGTTGCAGCATGCAACAACATGTCTGACCAGCTCCCTGGGAACGCAGAATGGTTCGCGAAGAACCTCCCAGAGGGTAACTACAACAGTGCCCACGAAGTGTTAGGTGCCCTTCTAAAGCAGGTCTAAACACCATCTGCATTGGGCCCCTCAGGGCCCGTACCCCCTTTTGGACTACTGGCAAGCAGTCTAACCAAGAAATGGTGCTGTCGTTACAAATCGAAGTACAGGTAGAACTCGTAAGGGTGGGGCCTTGCAGCCACCGATCTGTAGGCGTCCATCTCGAGCTCCATCATCACTTCAACAAGGTCCTTGGGGAATATCCCCTCCAGGAACGTCGAATCGCTCTGGAGGCTCTCCACCGCCTCCTTGAGGCTCCCTGGGAGCTCTCCCACCCTGAGCTCCTTCCTCTTCTCAGGGGTCAGCTTGTAGATGTCCTGGTCGACTGGATTTCCGGGGTCCAGGTTCCTCTTCATGCCATCGAGTCCGGCGGCCGTGATGGCGGCGAAGGCGAGGTATGGGTTGCATGAAGGGTCCGGAGTCCTGAACTCCACCCTCTTCGCCCCCTCCGAGCCCTTCTCGTAGGCTGGTATCCTTACGTTGGCCGACCTGTTCATCTTGCTCCAGGCGATGTACACCGGCGCCTCGTAGCCTGGGACAAGCCTGTGGTAGGAGTTTGTGGTCGGGTCGACTATGGCGCAAAGCGCCCTGCTGTGGCTCATTATCCCACCGATGTAATAGCGGGCGGCCTGGCTGAGCTCGGCATAGGAGTCCGTTGTGTCAAAGAACGCGTTCTTCCCGCTCTTCCAGAGGCTCGAGTGCACGTGCATCCCCACCGCATTGTCCCCGAAGATAGGCTTCGGCATGGTGGTGGCTATCATCCCCATCTTTGTCGCGACGTTCTTGGTGACGAACTTATACGTCATGGTGCTGTCTGCCATGGTGACAAGCTCGTCCCTGTAGACGTCAATCTCGCACTGCCCAGCCGTCGCGACCTCATGGTGGTGCGCGTTGGAAAGGATCCCGAACCCGTCCCGCATGTAGTTCACGCAGTACCCCCGAAAGTCGCTCAGGGTATCGACGGGCTGAGCGGGGTAGTAGCCGTCTTTGAACCTGATGGGGAAGTTAGTCCCCCGGGCTTCGTTGGCCGACTCCTTCGACTTGATGCTGAACCCCGATGCGAACGGGTTGTTCGCCTCCCAGGTCACGCTGTCGAAGACGAAGAATTCCACCTCGGGGCCCCAGAGCGAGTCCGTGAAACCGGCTTGGCGAATCGCCGCCTCGGCCGTCTGAGCGACGTATCTCGGGTCCCTGCTGAACCTTCCTCGGCCGTAGCCCCCCCTGACGTCGCAGATCAGCCTCGCCGTCTTGACGCTGTCTTCGATCCAGGGGACCACTCCGTAGGTCGACGCGTCGGGGACCAGGAGCATATCTGACTCGTTGATGTCAACGAACCCCCTGACCGAAGACCCGTCGAGTTTCGCGACCCCTTCTGAGAACATCTCCTCGTTCATCATCTCCGTGGGCATGGTCACATGCCTCAGCCTCCCTGGGACGTCGGTGAACTGAAGGTCGACGAATTTGACTGCGTCCTTGTCAAGCAGGTCGAGTGCCTGGGAAGGGGTGAAGGTCCTCTTCACGAACTTGCCGTCTTCTGTGATCTTGAGTACCAACCGCAGGCCTCTCATACCCAAACTATTAAGACAAACCACATGATTGTGGAAGACTTTCCCATTACAGGTTGAGTCTGTTTTTGCTATATCGGATATTTGACAAGCTAATGTCTACGCTTAAATGCGCAAAGAACTCTCGAGGCCCCCAGTTCATTCTTGACCAAGATCAGGGTCAGACTCGGGCAGGCTGAAGCAGAGGTGGAGGCGGAACCCGAACACCTCAGGGAGGCAATAGATCTCATCCCAGAGCTTGTCGCGAAGATCCGGGTCCCGGCAAGGGAATCCGCGACCGAAAGGGGGGAGACCGTCCTTGGCCCCTCGAAGGAGGCACCTGATCAGTCATTGTCGTCCCAGACCCCGGTCATCTCCCTTGAGAAGGGGGATTCTCTTGCGGACGTGATTGGGAAGTTCTTCTCAGGCCCCTGGGGAAGGGAGAAACGCAAGCTCTCCGACGTCAGGGAGGCACTCCAATCATACGGCCTGAATTATCCGAAGCAGTCAGTGGCGGTCGCGCTCTTGAGGCTCGCCAAGACCACGAAGCTAAGGAGATTCAAGGCGGAGGACGGAGAGTATGTGTATACCTCAGCTCTTACCATGTCAAATATTCCGCAGGCTCCAGATGACCGCGTCTTCGGGGAACTGACGGCGCCCCAGCCCGATTGAGACCTTCCAAGTCGCGGATCCCCGCGATACTAATTTAAGCGAATCAGAATCTTGACCGCCGCGGAGCTCGTGGGGAACTGTCAAGCGAAAGAGACCTTTCAATATCGGTAAGCTACGGCGACTCTAAGGTCGAATTCTCGGGCTCACCAGAAGTAGTCATGCGCTCGTTGCACGAATTCGTTTCGAAGATGATACCCAACATGGATCTAGCGAGGGTGATCAGCGTCAACTACTCCTTGAACGACCTCGTCCAGATGTTCAAGGAATACGTCCGTGTCACCCCCGAAGGGCCAAGGGTCTGGACCCAGGACAAGAAGCTAAGTGACAGGGACGTTATCATGCTCCAGCTGGTCGCCGCCAGGATTGCAAGCCTGAGCGGGAAGACGACGATGGATGCCATGGGGGTGGCCGAAATTGAGTCGGCCACGGGGCTCTACCCGAAGACGATAAGCTCGAGGCTCAGCGAGTTGACAAAGGCTGCCAATGTCGAGAGGGTCGAGTCTGACCAAGGGGGCAAGTACAGGATAACAACGGTAGGGACGAACAGGCTCGGCGAGCAGCTCTCTAAGAAGCTCCGTTCTGGCTCTTGAAGGGGTACTTCTGGACGTACCGATAGTTCCTCATGCTCCCGTCTCTGAACAAGGACCCCTCCCTGACGAGGTCTACAAGGGTGTGGGACACAGCTGTCCTGTCATAATGATACCCCCGCCTACTCATCTCCTCGTGGACTTCGGACAATGCCTTGGGTGTAACAAACCAACCCTCCTTCCACATCGTCGTGATGACCCCTCTGGAGGTCTCGCCCTTCCTGTCACCAGGAAGAGCCTCTTGAGATTCCACTAGCATCGGCTCCTTCGACGCCATCCCTGCCAGAACGCTCTCTACCGCCTGCTGCACCCGGTCCTCCTGCGAGGTTATCTCGATCTCCCATGCTCCCCGCTTAAGCCTGACCGTGACGCTCGGAGGTTTCTCGTTTTCCGACAACTGTATCTTGTTGCGCCTGTTGTCCAAGATGCCATTATTTGAACTGGAGACTTCCGTCGTTCGTTGAAGTATAACCGCTTCTTCCATGCCTGCAAGGTATCAGCCATCAGATGTTTATATCTATTGTGCATGTTGCTCATGCGCAATAGTTTTATAGTGCGCAACATGCCCATAATGCGCGCAAAATGGCCATCGAGACCTTCCAAGATACCGAAGACGAGCGCCTCTCCGTCTTGGACTCTCTCGCCAGGGAGTTCGAAGAGGCATTCGTTGAGCTCTCGGAGAGCGCCGAGAGACAGCTCGCTGGGAGGACGTTCGTCTTCAGCAGCTACGGGAAGGAGCTCTATCCGTACTTCGAGTCGACAGACGCGCAACTGGCCCCTGGGTGCATAATTCCTATCAAAGAAGGGCGGCCGGTCGCGTCCGTCGATTCGACGTGCGTCCTCGTGGGGGAGACTGCGGAGGGCGCGCTATACGCTGCCCGGACCGCCGTAGGCATCTCCTTCGAAGGCTCCCTGCGCAGGTTCTTCAGGCTCGGGCCGATACTTGTCTTTGCTAATTCGTCCGGGCTGTCGGGGCTGACTCCACGCCTCCCCTCCTCGGAGATGGACCTGCTTCTATCTGACCACGCGGTTGCTGAGAGATACATCAGAAACAATGTGGAGAGGCGGGTGATCGAGGCGCTCTCGGGTTCAGACGGCGACACCATAATCATGGCAGACGGTTCCCTCAAGCACCCCATGGGCCAGCTTGCCAACAGCTTCCTTCTCAGACCTGGGGCCGGCAGGTGCTTCGTCGGGTTCTCAAAGTCGAGCAATCTGATACTTAGTGAACAGATGGCCGGTGCTTTGTCGCGGACCCCCGGGCCCTCCTACTATGTCATCGATCGGGGGGCCGTCGGCACGGTCCTCGCGAAGTTCACCCACGACGGGCTGGTGTTCAGGCTTGACCTTTCGGGTCCCGAACCGATGGAAACCACCTTGGGCAGGGTGCTCTGGAACGACGCCTTCGCGTCAGGCTACCCCGATTCACTGAAGGTCGCACACCATCTCTCGATCTTTTCAAAGGCGGATGACCAGGCGCTGAAGGCCTTCGTCACAAAGAAGTTTCGCGTCCGCCAGCTACACACGTTCCCTCTGAGGAAGATCGCCCTGGGCGGATTCAAAGGGAGTGCCTAGCGCCTGAAGATACTCAAGAAAGAGTCGGACGACATACTCGTCATCGCCTCCCCCAGGGAGCGGGTCCGCGTCGGGGACTACCTGGTCGCTTCTGAGCCCCAGAGGAGCCTGGTAATGCAGGTCTACGACGAAAGGTACCTGGACGTCGAAGGGATAGAAGAAGAGATAGCCAGGGAGGAGATACTCTCTGCATCCGCCCCGGGGACGACATCGGACCCCACGGGGCTTTCTACTATCTCCACCCTCATTAGGGACATGCGGATACTGTTATGCAAGGCCCGGGGGACGATTTCGGACGGGCGGCTCACCCCTCGCGCGAACTGGATGCCCTCGAGGACGAGTTCCGCGGTGACCCGTCTGATGGTTGAAGAGCTGGCAGGGGCGGTCGAGCCGTTGGGGGTCAGGGACATCCGACTCGGGACCGTCGACTCCGAGTCGGCGTTCAGCATCCCGGCGGAGACCCTTGACGGCAGGATCACGGTCATTACTGGGAGGAAGGAGTCGGGGAAGTCTCACCTAGCGAAAATCCTGCTCAGGGGCCTCCTCGAGAATGGCGCCTACGCCGTGGTATTCGACCTCAACGACGAATACGGCTCCGTGGGCCAGCGCAAGGACGGCACAGAGACCTCTGAAAGCCGGAAGGTGCAGGTGCTCCGCCCAGGGCGGGACCTGAAGTTTTCACTTGCGTCGGTGGGGCTCAGGGCGATCACCAACCTCCTTTCGCACTCCCTCGACATGCCCGGGACGTCGCTCAGGGAGTTCGTCAAGATTTGGGAGCAGCTCGACAACAGGGACGAGCTGACCCTGGCCACCCTCGAATCTGGCATCCAGCAGTGGAGGTGCAACGAGTTCGTGAGGGACGCTCTCTTCGCCAGGTACCACACCTTGGCGTCATGCGGCCTCTTCACCGACTCCCCCCGACAGCAGTTCGACCTGCAGGACTTCTTCTCTATGAACCGGGACGGGGGGGCCCTGGTGGTGTCCCTGAGCGGGGTCTCCCCCCTCAACAGGAAGATGGTCGTCGAGCTCATGCTTTCCAAGCTGGTGGAGCTCCTCGAGCGGCGCAAGATTCCGCCTGTCTTCCTCTTCGCCGAGGAGGCCCACCTGTACCTGCGCGACACCTACTGGGAGGACCTTATCACGAGGATGAGGCACTTCGGGGTCTTCACCGTGTTCGTCACAAACCAGCCCGACGCCATCGACCAGAAGATCTACCGCCAGGTGGACAACATATTCCTCTACAACTTCAGCAGCGACTCGGACCTCGGGCTGGTGTCGCAGGCCTCGATGGCGGACACGGACACCGTCAAGGCCATCGTGAGGACCCTTCCTCCCCGAATGTGCCTCCTGCTCGGGTACGCGGTTAGGAACCTCCCCGTCGTGGTGAGCATTGATCCGTTTGACTCGCCTGCTAGCGGGATGACGCGAAGGTTCTTCGAAGAAACCCTAGAGCCAAGAATCCGAGGCTAGTACCCAGCCCCAGGCTAGACGGGGTGATCACGAACACGGTAAATGCTGGCTAGGGGTCCAGCTAGGGACCTAAAGACAACTGTGATAGGATACACCTCCTCCTCTAGGAGTCAAGCTGTTCGCGGCACGGTCGATTATGGACGGAAAAGATAACATTCCCGCGGATTTGGTACTTGCGCATGAATACGGACGAGGTTCCCCTTGAAGTACCCGAAGGGTCCCAGTTGATAATCGGCCAGGCTCACTTCATCAAATCTGTTGAAGATCTGTACGAGACACTTGTAACTTCGATGCCCGGCATCAAGTTCGGGGTCGCCTTCTGCGAAGCTTCCGGGAAGGCCCTGGTGAGGTCGGACGGCACTGACAAGGGCTCAACCGAACTCGCCGAGGACTTCGCACTGAAGCTAGGTGCAGGTCACTGCTTCGTCATCGTTCTCAAGGGGGCGTTCCCGATCAACGTCCTCAACAGGATCAAGGTGGTGGACGAAGTCACCGAGGTGTTCTGCGCCACTTCGAACCCCGTAACAGTGGTGGTAGCTGACTCAGGGAAAGGGAGGGGGGTCCTGGGGGTGATAGACGGGGTCTCTCCCAGGGAGGTAGAGAGCTACAAGGACAAAGAAGAAAGGCGGGCTTTCCTCCGAAAAATAGGATACAAGCGCTAGCCGACCTGTGAATTCGAGCCCTAGAGCATTCACTTGACCAATGGGGAAACGTGAATAACACTTTTACAATACCCCCTCATATTCTATGGATTGACAATCCGTTCTCTTAAAAGCAAGGCCACTATCTACCTATTCGGTGGAATCAAACATGTACACCAGCACTGAGCAGGCGATGGCCCGGACCTGCGGTGTTTGCGGCCGACGGCTCGGTGTAGGGTTCTACTACTCATGCCACGTTTGTGGGGCAAGCTACTGCTACGCCCATAGTCCCCAGAAATGCCCTCACACCAAGGCAAGAAGTTCTGGTCAGAAAGCTCCTCTCGTAAGATAAGCATAAACCGCCCTTATCGGAGTCCCGACAAGCTTGAAGGTCTACCTCTCGGTGCCTATGATAACCAACAGGGCTCTATCCAGGGCGCATTTGATGGCGAAAGCGATCGAGGACTCCGGGCATGAAGTGACGTCCCCATGGGTACTCGGTCTCATAGAGAGGTCAGATTCCATGGTGAACGTCTTCCGACGGGACATGGCCAGCTCTGAGGACTGCGACATCCTCGTGGCAGACATCAGCGAGCCGAGCATCGGCGTCGGCATGGAGATCATGGCTGCCTACAAGGCGGGACGGCGAATAATTCTCCTCGTCAGGAAGGGAAACGTCACCTCCAGGATGCTTCAGCACATGGACAAAAAGGAGACCATCGAATATGAGACAGATGACGACGTCTATCGGAAGCTCAGGCAGCTCCTCGAGGCCAGGAATAATCCTCACGCGTTCGAGGCCAAACCGAAATAGTGGTAGTCGGAGGGCTCCAGACCATCCATGAAGAAGGCCGTCAGGACAGATTCAGCCCCATCACCCATAGGGCCCTACTCTCAAGGGATAGACGCGGGGTCGGTGTACTGCTCCGGCCAGATAGGAATCGACCCCGAGACCGGGAACATAGTCGAGGGGATAGTTGCCCAGACGGCGCGTGCACTAGCGAATCTAGAGGCGGTCCTCGGTGCGGCCGGGCTTGGCCTGAAGGACGTGGTGAAGTCCACGGTGTTCATGACCGATCTCTCGGAATTCCCAGTCATGAACGAAGAGTATGCCAAGCATTTCGCGGTTCCGTTTCCTGCCCGGTCTACCGTCCAGGTTGCCGCTCTGCCGAGGGGGGCGAAGGTAGAGATCGACGCCGTGGCGGTCCGCTGACCCTAATTCGGTGACCAGGCCTTCCTATACGGACCTCTCGTCCGCTTTCTAGCCTTCTTTTTTCGTTCCGCCTTCTTGAGCAGTTTGTCTTCGCTCATTTCCCTGTCTTGCTGAACGCCACGATGCTCACCATCCCCGCGACCCTGAAGGCCAGCTCCTTGTAGACGACGGACTCGGGGGCGTTGGGCTTGGCCGAGACAACGGGCACTCCAGTGTCCGACCCCTCCCTGACTGCCAGGGCAAGCGGGATTTCCCCAAGGAATTCAACTCCACGCTGGGCCGCGATTCTCTTCCCTCCCCCGCTGGAAAAGATGTCAGCCCTTTCTCCACAGTGGGGGCAAATGAAGTAACTCATGTTCTCTGCCACGCCGAGGATTGGGACGTTCAGGCGCTTGAACATGGCCAGAGCCTTGGCCGCAATGTTGAGGGCCGCTTCTTGGGGGGTCGTGACGATGATGACCCCTCCCAGTGGCACAGTCTGAGCGAGAGTCAGTGACGCGTCCCCTGTCCCTGGCGGGAGATCGCACACGAGGTAGTCGAGGTCCCCCCAATCCACCTGAGTGAGCAGTTGACGGACCGCGCCCGCAACCAGAGGGCCCCTCCAGATCACAGGGGTCCTCTCGTCATAGAAGAAACCCAGAGAAGCGATCTTGACCCCGTGCGCTCTCGGCGGGATTATCAAGCCGTCCTTCACTTCGGGGGCCTTACTCACCCCCATCATCAGGGGGATGTTCGGCCCATAGACATCTGCGTCCAGGATGCCAACCTTGGCACCGGAAGCGGCGAGGGCCACCGCCAGGTTCACGGCCACCGTCGACTTGCCCACTCCTCCCTTCCCGCTGGCGACGGCGATGATGTTTCTGACCCCCTTGAGCATCTCTGCGCTCGCGTAATCCCTGGTGGCGGCGACTGTCGCTCCCGTCTTCATCTCGACCTCCCTGACCCCCGGGACCGCAGCGACCGCCTCCTTGGCCGACTGCTCCAGCCGTGTCCTCAGCGGACAGGCGGGTGTCGTCAAGTTGAGCGTGAACGTCACCTTTTCTCCCTCGACCTTTACACCATCGATCATGTTGAGAGTCACGACGTCCTTTCCAAGCTCAGGGTCCTTTACCGAGGCCAGGGCGTTCAGGACTTCTTTCTCTGTGGGCAATGATGAAACGAAGCCTCCCTCAGGCCCTTAAAACGGTAGCCCCGACGAGCAGAGTCTTTATCGGACTTCAACCGTGAGGCGCCGAGCAACGTGGGTCGAATCGAGGTCATCCCGCTCAGGGGGATTCCAGAGGTAAGAGGAGGGGACGACCTCGCAGGCTTGATCCTGGCATCACTGGTTCGCGGGGGACTCCGGCTGCAGGAAGGGGACGTCGTGGTGGTCAAGCAGAAGGTCGTGTCGAAGGCGGAGGGGCGTATAGTCAGGCTCGAGGAAGTCGTCCCCGGGCGTAGGGCAAAGAGCCTCGGCAAGAAGGAGGGCAAGGACCCAAGGCTCGTCGAACTGATGCTGAAGGAGTCTGTGAGGGTAGTGCGTGCACGGAACGGGGTGATCATCACCCAGACCAGGCACGGCTTCGTCTGCGCGAATGCCGGCATCGACCAGTCAAACGTGGGCGGAGGGAACGTGGCCCTGCTCCCCATAGACCCAGACGGGAGCGCACGGAAGATCAGGAAGAAGCTTGAGGAAGCGACCCGCAGGAATGTCGCCGTGGTCGTGACGGACACCTTCGGAAGGCCATGGAGGATGGGCCAGACAGACGTGGCGATAGGGTGCTCGGGGGTCGTACCATTAGTCAAGTACGCGGGCAAGATGGACAGGTTCGGTTACGAGCTTAGGGTGACGGAGCCTTCGGTGGTCGACGAGATCGCTGGAGCGGCGGAGCTCGCCATCGGGAAACTGAAGGGGATTCCGGCGGCCGTAGTGCGGGGTGCAGAATACGTCCGGGGAGAGGAGGGGGTGGGGTCGATGATCATGCCCCCCGAGCGGGACCTATTCAGGTGAGAGTACGCGGGTCGTCGCTCTCGCCGGGGGGACGGGGTCAGCGAAGCTGCTCCGGGGCCTGTACAGACTCCCCGTGGACCTCACCGTCGTTACAAATGTCGGTGACAACTTCTGGGCCTACGGTGTCTACGTCTGCCCCGACGTGGACGTCGCCACCTACACTCTGGCAGGGATCGCAGACGAGTCGCATGGTTGGGGAATCTCCGGGGACACCTATTCTGTTCTCTCCCAACTCTCAGCTTTGGGGGAAGAGACCTGGTTCAGGCTCGGGGACAGGGACCTGGCACACTGCCTGGTCCGGACTTCGATGCTGCAGCATGGGGCAAGCCTGACCGAGGCGACAGAACGGGTCCGCAAAAAGCTTGGAATCAGGTGCAGGATACTCCCTGCGACCGACGACCCCGTCGAAACAAGAATCCTCACACAGGAGGGTGACCTCCACCTCCAGGAGTTCTGGGTCAGGGAGCGCGGTCTCCCCAAAGTCACGGGAATCCGCTACAAGGGCGGGAGGAAGGCAAGGGTGACCAAAGAAGTTTCGGACGCAGTTTCCAGAGCCGACAGGATAGTCGTCTGCCCGGCGAACCCGATCACCAGCATCGGACCCATTCTCGCGATCCCGGGATTCACCAAGCTCCTTGCGGACTCCTATGCGAAGGTCGTGGCCGTGTCGCCTATTGTTGGGAAGGCCCCCTTCAGCGGCCCAGCGGGCGAGTTCCTGCGAGCCCGGGGGTCGAGGGTCGATTCGTTCGGGGTCGCTGAGCTCTACTCGAAGTTCCTCGATTGCATCTTTATTTCCGAAGAGGACAGAGAATTGGGGCCAGACATCAGGTCGCTCGGAGTCGATTTCACGGCAACTGACATCCAGCTCGACGGTCCAAAAGCACAGCTCCGGCTTGCCAAGGAGCTGCTCAAGGTTTGATCCCGCTTGCAGTGCTTATTCCTGTCAAATCTCTTGGGACGAAATCTAGGTTGGCGGGGGTCCTGACAAAGCGGGAACGTAGAGAGTTCTCCGAAATACTGATCGCAGAAGTGCTGGGGGCACTCCGATCAGCCGGGCTGTTGAGACGGACATACATCGTGTCATCGGATGTCAGAGCCCTGGAACTGGCGGCCGAGGAGGGAGTCGGGGCAATCAAAGAAGACGCAGACAAGGGGGTCAATGCCGCCGTCCTGCTGGGAATCCGGAAGCTCAACCCCGGCACTGTCCTCGTCCTCCCCTCAGACCTTCCTTTGCTCCAAGGAGCGGAGGTCAGACGGATGCTGCGATTGAAATCGGGACTCGATGTCTCCATCGCACCCTCCATGGGTTTCGACGGCACAAACGCCCTCGCCTTCTCCACCAAGCGTAGCCCCGACCTCAGCTACGACGACGACAGCTTTTGGAACCACATCGAGTCCTGCGGCAGAAAAGGTCTTTCTGTCGGTGTGGCCTCAGAGTTGGGTATCATGTTCGACGTCGATTCGCCCGAGGACTTCAAGAAACTGGCGAGGACCCGCTTCGGGAGGCAATCGGCCGCTTTTGCAAGAAGGGTGCTGAAATGAGCGGCCTGCTAATCCGCAACGCGAAGGTGAACGGGGAATCAGGGACCTCGGTCCTCTGCGAGGGTGGAAGGATCGCAAGGATCGCCCTCGACGGGTCCATTTCCTCTTTCGAAGGCAATGCAATTGAGGCCAACGGCGGGACCATGGTCCCAGGATTCATCGACACCCACTGCCACCCGTTCGAATTCGGGTGGTTGAAGCGGAGCGTGGACCTGAGAGGTACGTCAAACATCACCGGTGTCCGACTTAGGCTGTCCGCTGGGATGCAGAGGGCCCGCCCAGGGGAGTGGGTGACCGGTATGGGTTGGGACCAGGAAGCTTTCCCAGGCAGGGGCATGCCGACGAGGGAGGACATAGACGACCTGTCGCGGACCAACCCCGTCGCCCTGAGCAGAGTCTGCGGCCATATCGCCTTGCTGAACAGCGTCGCGATACAGCAGCTGGCGCTCGAGGGGAAGAATGGGCCAGAATACGAGAGGGGCGCCGACGGGAGCCTCACAGGCATCGTGAAGGAAGAGGCCCTCGCCGAGGTCTACAGCTGGATCCCCCGGAGCGTCGAAAGATCCGCCGCCGACATACAATCTGTCGAGGCTGAGGCGGGGAGGCTCGGGCTGACCGCCCTCCACTGCATCGTTTCCCCCGAAGGCTACCGCGAGGAGCTCCAGGCACTGGCTTCCCTGCATGCCTTCGGTGCGCTCTCGCTAAGGTACAGGGTCTATGTCCCCCCTGAGGCCATCCCCTATCTCAAGGAAGGCATCAGCGACAAGCTCAACGACGACCTGGCTCGAATCAATGGGGTGAAGATATACGCGGACGGCTCTCTGGGTGCGCGGACCGCCGCCCTCCGGGAGCCGTACTCTGACGACCCGACCAATAGCGGAATGCTCAGACGCAAGGACTCCGAACTGGAGGAGCTCGTGGAGAAGGTGGATTCTATTGGGTACCAGGCGTTAATCCACGCAATCGGGGACCGAGCCGTCGAGCAGGCAATCGGAGCCCTGTCGAAGGTAACGGGTTCCGGGAACCCAAAGAGGCACAGGATAGAGCACGCCAGCCTCCTCCCGAAGGATTTGAGGAGCAAGATGGCAAAGTGCGGGATCCGCGCTACTGTCCAGCCGCTTTTCATAACGTCCGACACATGGGCCGTCGACCGCCTAGGCGAGGAGAGGGCGAACGACCTCTATCCGCTCGCGTCGATGCTTGAGGACGGCATCGTCGCATCTGGGAGCTCAGACTCCCCGGTGGAATCCCTGAGCCCAGTGCTGGGAATGTGGGCTGCGATGACGAGGGGAGGGATGAACCCCGACGAGTGCCTGAACCTTAACCAGGCCCTTTCACTTTACACGGCGAACGCGGCTTCGAACGGATTCGACGACCTGTCAGGCACACTGGAGGTCGGGCACCCGGCGAACCTGACTGTGTTGGATTCTGACGTCGAAGGGATGCACCCGGCTCTCTTCAGGAAGGTAGGGGTGCTAGCGACAGTGGTAGAGGGTGCGGCTGTCCACTCCTACGGCGAGAGCTAAGCCCTTGTGAACTTCCCGGACTTTCCGTCGTAGTTCAGAAGCCCGGCGTATATCCCCCAGTGGATCAGGAGTGCCTTGATGAGAGGCTCGTTGATGTCCGGCTTGTAATGCCATTTCAGCCCCATTTCGGCCAGGGCGTCGGAGACCTGGGCTGCGGTGACCGGCTTCCCCTTCGAGGCTATCTCGAGGGCGGTCCGGAAGGGCTCGATGGTGGCTATCCTGTCTTTGAGGATGTGGAGCTTCTGCTTCGAAGTTTTCTGAAACTTCAACCCGAGCTCAGTGAGGCGCACGTCCCCTTTTTCGCTCCGGACGAGCCCGAGCATTTCCGCCGCGTCCAGAATAGGCAAGAGGACGGCTATGTCATCCCCCAGCTCGTCGGCTAGTTTCGATACGTCCACCTTTCCCCCGATGCTCCCAGTGACTTCGACTAGGCTGATGACCTGGCCTCCGCGGACATTGGCGGGCATCATGAGTGCGGTGGGAAGCGCCCTTCGAGGTTCAGCCAACTAGCTCTCCCTCGGGCCGGATTTCTTTGCTGATTTAAGCAAGCTCTGGGGAGTCAAGATAGCAGGGAATACACCTTGTCCACCCATTGGAAGAACTCCTCGGACTTTTTGTTCCTGGGCCTCGGCAAGTCCACCTTCAGCTCCCCGACGACATGCCCCGGTCTGGCTGACAGGACGACGACTTTGTCCGCTAGTTCTATTATCTCCTCGACATTGTGGCTGACTAGGATTACTGACTGGACTGAAGTCTGCGGGTTAATGAGCAGGGCATGCATCTCCTTCCGGAGCCTCTCCGCAGTCAGATCGTCAAGAGAGCTGAAGGGCTCATCCAGCAGCATCACTCTCGGGTCCGTCGCCAGCGCCCGGGCGACCCCCACTCGTTGTTTCATTCCGCCTGATAACTCTCCAGGATAGACGCTCTCGAACCCCGCCAGTCCTGATACCTCAAGGGCGCTCTCGGCCTTCGCCTTCTTCTGGGCTTCGTTCAGGTCCTTCCTGGAACTTAGACCAAAAAGGACGTTTTCCAGCGCCGTCCGCCAGGGGAGCAGGACAAAATTCTGGAAGACAATCGATATGTCGTCTCTTGGGCCTTTGACCTCCGAGTCAAGGACCTTCACGCTCCCAGTGGTTGGTTTGATGAGGCCGGAGATTATCCGGAGCAAGGTCGACTTTCCGCAACCTGAAGGTCCAGTCACCGCAAGGAGTTCATTCTTAGACGCCGTGAGAGAGATGTCCACGAGCACAGGAAAAGGCTCCTTCTCCTGGTGGTAGTCCAGGCTGACATGGTCAACCGTGACAATTGCCCCCGAGGTGATCTGGACCTGGTTCTGCGACAATTTAATGCCCCGCGACTCCTATCGATTATACGTATAACGCTTCGTAACATGATGGTACAACCTCCTCCAGACAATAAGGTTGAATGAGACGATGAGCACCGTCATCGATAAGACCGCCAAGGTAAGGGTGAGGTAGTCAGCGTTGTTCGTCGCTATGACGATGGTCTTCCCAATGCCGCTCCCCACCTGGGTGAGGAGTATGGTGTTTCCTTTGGAGGTGGTTTCGGTGAAGTACTCGGCTATGATCAAGGCGTTCCAGGCTCCTCCGATGGCCGTGATTGAGCCGGTGACGAATCCTGTGAGGGCTCCTGGGAGGTAGACGTTCCGCCACGCCGCCCACCTTCCAGTGTTGTATACGTGAGGTAGGTCCTTGAGGTCCGCGGGAAGTGTCCTAACGCCGGCCATGACGTTGAAGATGATGTACCAGATGATTGCCAGTATGATCACTATGGCCGCCACTGCCTCGGACTGCCCCCCGATTATCGGGATGAGGACTATTGCCGGCAAGAGGATCGGAGCAGGGATGGAGGATATCACCTCGAGGATGGGCGAGACGGTGTCGTACAACTTGAAGTTCAGCGAAATGATGATTCCCATTGGAAGGCCGATTGCGACGCAGATCGCATACACGTACCAGACTCTGATGAAGGAAACCCCCAGCGCATAAAGCACCCCCGCTTCGTCCGAACCTATTGTAGACAAGGAAGGCATGCTCCCTAGGTTAAGCCCCCCAGAATGCAATACTGAGCTGAAAAGCAGCAGCCCGAACAGTGCAAGGAAGATTAGAACTGCATACTTCAGCCCTTTCCCGAACCTGGAGATGGTCGAGGTGAACTTGCTGACCCCCACGTCGTGGCCTATCAGGAAGAGCTTCGAGATCGCCCTATGGTTCACGTAGGAGTAGAACCTGGTGATGGGATCGCTGTGCTTCTCCCTTGGCTCTTCCATCATCTTGAACCTTTCAGACCACAGGGCGAAGGCCCTGAGGAAGAGGTATCGCCAGATCACTACGGCGACGACTATTCCTACGATCAGGAGTGCGTAGTCCGCGTAGTCGCCGGTGGCTGGAAAGTTTGTGGCACCGACGCCGATGCCGTAAGGAATAGGGATTTGGTGTGAGTTCCCTTGCCCGATTGATATGATCTCGCTGGCCACCAGGAAGAAAAGGCCTACAGCCCATGAAATCTGCGTGTTGTAAGCGATCCTACTCATCGAGGCTGGGATGTAGAGTGTTCTGATCCTCTGCCACGGGGTCGCCTGGCTCACACTGAGCAGGTCGAGGTAGTCCTGCGGTATCGCCTTCACCGCCTCGTATACCCCGAAGGCGATGTTCCAAGACATGCTGGTGAAAATCAGGACTATCACGGCGAGGTTGGCCCCGACGAAGTTCGGAATGGCCCCGTAGATTCCCGCGATCACGAAGGGGAAGAATCCGAGTATAGGGATGGACTGGAATATGTCGAGGAGCGGGAGCAACACCCCCTCTGCCCTCCGGCTCCGGGCGGCCCAGATCCCTATCGCCAGGGCGAAAACAATGCTCAGCCCGAGGGCAAGAATCATCCTTATCCAGGATGATATGATGTCTAGGGCCACAAGGCCGAACTGAAGCACTAGGACGTCAAAGGTCGGTGCGACTGTCTGGCGTATTTACAACTGTCGGCTCAGCCGATGTAAGGGGTACTCGACGAGTCGAATCTTCTGACCGTCTGGTACTCCCCCTTGTCTCTGAAGGCGAAGAACTTCTCGAGGTCTGGGAAGAACTGGTCCAGGGGCCGGACCGCCATCTCACCGGCCAAGTGCTTCTGACCGAGGAACTCGTCGGAAATCTGTCTCCCGAGGGCCCTGACCTGCCGGTCGCTTGTGTACCCCAGGCTGTGAAGGTACTCGTGCAGGAGGATCATGAACACGTATGAGTTGCGCTTGGGCCTGGATTTTGCGAGCTTCTCCACTATCCTCAAGAGGTTTCTGTTCATCACGATTGCGTTGGAACCCATCTCATGGTAGGCCCCTACGTTGTTGGGGATGTCCCCGAGGACGAGGGTCAGCCCGGCCCGGTGCCTCCCGAGGGTCTTCTCCGCAGCCACCTTCACCATCTCAAATATCGAATCGAAGCCCTCGGCCGAGGACAGCGCTCGTTTGTTGTCTGTAAGTGTCACGCGATCGATGCTGCCCGACCTGTAATTAAATCACGCTGAAGATACGTTGCCCGGATTCAGGTCTCCCGTTCGGCTAGCGCTTCGAGGTCCAAAAGATCGATTCCAAGCTCCGCCCACCGGAACGGCCGCGTCCTCGGCGGTTCGATTTGAGCTTGGGAAGCCACGTTATCACCTATGTAATTACCTAGAAGATATATCGACAGCGCAAGAAGCAAGTTGACTTGGGCTGTCTCGAAAGTTGACAAACCTAGGCTTAAATCTGCGTAATAACTGGCCGGCCCAGTGCCAGTAGTCTTCCGCGTGATCCTCGGGAAGACGGGAAACAGCCTCAGGATAACTCTCCCGCGGCCCATAGTCGAAGGTTTCGAGTGGAAGGAGGGGGACGAAATAATCCTCTACGTGTCGGAGGGCGAAGTGACGATCAGGAAAGCCAAAGACAAGATGTCCAAGGGCTAGACTCCGTCAAGCTATCCCTTTGCCGCAGTACTCGCAGAACAGAGTCGGCCTCTTCTGTTGCCTTCCGCATGATGGGCACTTCACGTCCCATTTCGGTTTCTCAGGAGGAGGGGATGGCGGTCCCTTTCCTCTGACGCTTCTCCTGCCAAGCCACACTGCGATTTCCACCATGGTGACTATGGGGACGAAAAGCACCATGTCAAGCAGTGGCCCGCCGTCAGGAGTCAGAAACAGCCCGGTGATAATCCAAAGGACGAACCAAACCATGACCCTGTTCTTCGAGAAGAAGTCTGCGTTGATCACTCTCAGCCGAATCAACGAGTAGATGAAAACTGGCGCCGTGAATGACACCCCCGTGGCACCAATGATTAGAAGTACTACATAGTAGAATGCGGCTGCATCGACTTGGAACGAGATACCAGTGGCTACGTAGAACGGAGACAGGGCGATTACGAGGAATTTGGCAAGGATGAAGAATCCGAATAGGATTCCGACCGCGAACAGAATCGACGTCGCGGCAATGAAGGGGTAAATCATTCCCCTTTCGTTTTCTTTCAGGGCCGGGTCGACAAACTTGTATGTCTCGTAGGCAATTACAGGCATGTCAAGGACAACGGCGAGAAGCAGAGCGGCTACGAAGTAGATCTCCATTCCCTCCCCGATGCCTGTGGCTCCGATGAGGGTCCAGTTCGAGGGCAGAATGTAGGCAACAATGTTCTGGAGGAAAGTCGAAATTACCGTATGCTCCAGGAACGCGAGAGTAAAGTACTGATCGAGGTGCTGGAAGGAGTAGACAGGGTTTGAGGGGAAGAAGACGAGGATTATCAGTATGATAAGGAAGCTGAGGAAGACGACCTTGAGCCGGGACCTCAGCTCGTTCAGGTGAACATATATGGAGGCGAGTAGCTCAGACAACCGTCTTCGTCAGGCCCCTTGCCGAGGCTACGGTTGAGACTTCGTTCTCGCGATGATTTCCTGTGAGATCTGCTCCCTGGACTTGCCTTCGGTAGTCACACCAAGGGCCTTTGCAGTCTCCACGAGAATCTGGTCACCCGACTTTTCCACGAACGCCGGTGCCGCCTGGGGAGCAGTCCCTGTGGCAGCAGTGGTGCCCGCGGTAAGGACGCCGGCGGTGACCTGCTTCGACGCCGCGTCGAATTCCTTCGACGCTTTCTCGAATTCACCCTTGGCCCTTCCGAGGCCCCTCGCTAGTTCAGGAATCTTCTGCGGACCCCATAGGAATATCACGACGACGATTACGCCGATGATTATCCACTGGAGTGGGTCTCCGAATGCCATTTTTCCTCGAAGCCAGCGCTCACCGCACTTTATTTAAGACTTGGGACAATTCTCATTATCGGCAATGAGAGTCAGGCCGTTTTGAGGACTACAACCAACCTAGCAGTATCATGTTGTTGATAACAGGAAGCGCGGCGGCAAAAAGCAGGGACACCGATACGCAGAAGTAGAACAGGCGAGAGAACTCGCTGTGCTTCTCAAGCCTCTCGCCATATAGGATCGCCGTCGCTGTAATCAGCAGGGCAATCGAGAACTTGAAGACGAGGAACCCCGGCTCCCCGAAGTTGGCAAGCAGGAATCCTGCGAACGCTTCTGTTTCCTGCAAGCCCTCGGAAAGACCGATTATCGAAGTCAGCCCATCGGAAATCCACAGCGCCGAACAGACGAGGAAGCTTATGGAAGAGAGTGAGCCCTTCGAGTTATTCTCGAATCTGAGAAACGTCTGGGTGTGTATATAAGGTCTAGCCGGCGATACCATTCAAACTTAGGGGAATCGTGTCAAACCGGCTCCGCAACGCGATGACAGCTTGCGGAGGGATGTTCGCAAATGCATGCACTTCCATGGATGCCGTTTTAACGCCTGTAGGCAACATCTCATAACGAAGAAGCAAATGGCTGAAGAAAAGAAAGAAACTAAGAAAGGCATCTCTCGAAGACAATTCCTCATTGGGACAGTCGGAGGCCTTGCCGTTGGGGCTGCGGCTGGCGTTGCGGGAGGATATCTGCTGTCCCCCAAGACTTCGCAGTCAGACATCATCAACATACCTTCATCATGGGACCATCAGGCGGACGTAGTCGTCGTTGGGTCCGGAGGATCCGGCCTAGCTGCGGCCATGGGAGCCCTCGAATCGGGGGCATCCGTGATAGTGCTCGAGAAGGCGGCGAGCGTCGGAGGCACCACGGGGGTATCCGGAGGCGGAATGTGGGTTCCAAACAGCAGCCTGGCAGTCGCACAGGGACTGACCGACTCGACAGACACGCTCATGACTTATCTGCATGCGGTGGGCGGCGGCCAGGAGGACACTGACCTCCTCAACACATACTTGACCGTGGGGCCGACATGGATTGACCATCTCGTCAATGTGACAAACGGAGCCCTCACGCCATATCTTTCCCCACAGTACAACGACTACTACAACCTCGGGGCTACTAGGAGCTTCGGGCACCTCGTCGAGTACAAGGAGGCGGGTCCAGGCCTCATTAAGGCAATGAAAGCCTACGTCGACAAGCTGGGAGGCACGACGATGCTCAGCACGGCGGCGGTTAGTCTGTACCAAGATTCGACGAAGAAAATTGTGGGACTTCTGGCGACATCCAACGGGACCAACGTCAACATAGGCGCAAACAAAGGAGTCATCCTAGCCGCCGGTGGATATGACTTTGACCCAGACATGTTCTTGAACTACCCGAGAGGCCCGTTGGGCGGGTCAGGCGCAGCAAAAACCAACACCGGCGACGGGATCAAGATGGCAATGGCAGTCGGAGCCAGCCTCGGAAACATGAACAACAATTGGGGTGTCCCCCTGTACGTGACTCCTAACGGTCCGGTCCTCGACTGGGCCATATGGAGGACGAAGCCAGGCGCAATCATAGTGAACTCCGCCGGCAAGAGATTCGTCAACGAGTCTTCGTCCTACCCAGTCTCCAATAGGGCATTCTTGTCGTGGGACACAAAGATTTACGGATACCCGAACATTCCGGCATACACCATCATGGATTCGACGGCCTTCAACAAGTACGGCTTGGCGGGAGCCGCGGCTGCTACGGCATTACCGTCGTACGTCACCAAGGCGAACTCGATTCAAGACCTCGCGTCTGCTCTTAACATAGACCCAGTCGCGCTGCAGGCAACCATAACCGCGTTCAACGCCAATGCCATCAACGGAGTCGACCCGGACTTCAACCGCGGGGTTTTCAGCTTCGACACGGTCACAGCCGGAGATCCTACACGCAAAGACTTGAAGAACGACTGCCTCGCACCTTTGACCAGTCCACCATTCTACGCAGCGGCTATTTCTCCGGGAACCTGCGGAACATCTGGCGGGCCGAGGATAAACACCTCGGGCCAGGTTCTCGACCAGAGCGGCAATCCCATCCCAGGGCTATACGGGGCAGGGAACGACATTGCGGCGCCATCCGGTGCCGCCTACCCCGGCGGCGGCGCTACGGTAGGTCAAGGAACCGTCTTCGGTTGGATAGCCGGCAAAGCAGCAGCAAGCTCGTGAGCGGATACTGAATCTATCCGCTCTTTTCCCTTTTTTCAATCGGCAGAAGCACAGTAAGGGCCTTCGACAAACTCGTTCTCAAAACAGAGAATCGAAGATGCGATTAAAGAATCTCCGAGGTAGGCAGTACAGTTGAGGCATCTTGCTTTCAAGGGGAGGACAGGCGAAAATGATGGACCATGAGCCGACAGCTACCGCGGTTGCCAAGTTCCACCAGACCAGCTTAGCTGTCTGGGATGTGCCCACCCCCATCGAGGAAGGCGCCGGTGTCCATGTCAAGGTCGGGGTCAAGTGCAAAGAGGATTGCAATCTCGCGGGTGCTCTTATCGAGGTCCTGGACTCTGATGGGAGGCAAGTCTCTAGTGGAGTAGTCGGCGAGATTCCGGCCGAAGGCACGAAGGCGCTATACTGGGCTCAACTCGAGCTTAGAATCCTCGAAAGCCTCGGATATCACGAATGGACAGCACACTTTCCCGAGCTTGCTGGCCAGCACGCTCACCTAGAAGCCAGGTACAAGTTCGGAACTCAGGTCATAATCAAGACCTCTTGCCGGTTCTCAGTGGCAGTCGCCGAGGGTGCGACCAAGGCCTTGCTCCCGAACGCCTACGTCAGGATCGGAGGCAAGACCCAGTTCACCGATGGCTCAGGCAGGTCGGTCGTATCTGTGCCGAAGGGCAGCCAAGAGCTGGTGGTGTGGAAGCGGGACCACAAGATGTTTCGAACGACAGTGAATGTGGATAATGATGTAGAGCAGAGCGTCGAGCTTGTCCCTTCCCCGTGCAAGTATTGCCCAGATTCCACCTAGCGGCGGCCGACAAACGACCAAGAGAGTGCGACGCCGCAGAGCGCTCTTCTAGGAATTCCACTGGTTCAGATTAAAAAAGGGGGAGTCTTCCTGTGGCCTACTGCCAAGCAGTGAGCCCAGCAGCGTCAGTAGCCGCTAGGCGACCTACGGAGTAGCACAGGGAGACGTTCCTGCAACACTGGTAGAGGTAGCTGAATATCTCCCCGTTCTCACCCGCCGCGTAGAGCCTGGGGATGACATTCCCGTTGGTGTCTAGAATCTGACCCTTGGAGTTGCGGACTGGACCGCCTTGGGTATTGAGGATCATCGGCTTGATTTCGATGGCGTAGTACGGAGGTGTGGAGATTGGGACGAGTTGAGCTGTCCTTCCATATTCGTTGTCTTTGCCCGCCGCAACCATAGCGTTCCAGTTGGTCACTTCGTTGGACATGATGGTGGGGTCTTTGCCTATTGATGTTGCTAATTCTTGAATTGTGTCCGCCTTGACGATCCATCCGTTGGCCAGCTCTGTGCTGTTGTCCTGGCTTGCCTTGAAGCCTTCCACGTTCAGGGCCCAACCGAGGCCTGCCATTCCAGCGAACAGGGCCGTACTTGACATGGCGGTTTGGTCGAATACCATGTGGACCGGGAGCGGGTATGGTGGAGTGACGTAGACTCCATGTTTGTAATACTTGCCGGCCACCAGGGATAGTCCGGGGGTCGCATTGGGGCTTACGGGGTATAGCTCGTCATCGAACCTCATGCTGTCGGCGCCCACGAAGATGAAGCCTCCCTTTGTCGGGGTGGATACGTTGATTGCTGACTGGTAGTTGGGTGGGTTGATTGCCCATCCCGTCGGAGCGGCGAACACGTCCATGTGCCAGAGATCGGCTCCAGCGCCTATGGCCATCATCTGACCGTCTCCCGTGTTTGAAGGAGAGCCAAGCGAATGTATTTCGGGGATGTTGAGGAAGTCCCTTACCATTTGAGGCGCATATTCGTAGCCTCCTGTGGCAAGAATCACTCCCTTGCTTGCCTTCACGTTGATGTCTCCGCCATTCGTTGTCGCCACTACTCCGAGTATTTCCTTGGTTTGGGGGTTCTGAATGAGTTGCTTTGCCGGGGTCCCGTACATCACGTTGATTCCCCTGTTCACGACCTGTTGCTTGAGGAAGAACCAGTTGTTCCCGTAGGGTTCGGTCCCCTTGACGCTCCATGACCCTCCATTGGGGCCGTTGACTGCCGCCGCTCCATTGAGCTGTGGGTAGAATGGTTGAGGGAACATGCTCCAGGTGGTCGTGGCGCCGAGTCCTTCGAGCCACGTCTTGTTCTTGGAGCTTTCGTTCACCGCCATCTCGAGATAGTCGTCTGGGACTGGGAAGCCTTGGCCGTCGCTCATTGCCTTGAAGTAGTCGAGCTGCCCGCCCACTAGAGAGGTGTCCACGGACCCATCGTTCTTCGTACCAGGCACCCAGGTGCACTGGCCGCAGACCCTGCTGTTCCCACCGGAGAGTGCTTCGCTCGTTTTCTCCAGAACGATGACCTTTGCGCCCGCGTCGTGGGCCGTGATGGCTGCCGCCTGACCGGCGAATCCGAACCCGACGACCACGACGTCAGCGGTCTCGTCCCAACTCGCGGGTATCCAGGGCTGTGCAGTGAGAGTTTTCGGGAACCCAAGCGAACCGGCCGCAGCTCCCGCTGCCGCACCAATCGCAAGGCCGCCTACTGTGCCTATGAGGAATTGACGTCTAGAGATGCCTTTTGTTGGTTGTGTCTTTTTTTCTTCCTTTTCTTTCGACATATCTTCTTCGGGTGTGAAAGAGGGCACATGTCGGTTAAAGGCCAATCCGTGCATTTGCTCACATTTGCCCGGATGGCTGTATAATCCCGCCCTTCCGAAACGCCTAGAGGAACGAAATTAACATGTCTCAGAAGCGGCGTCTGATCCTGCTCGCGGCTCTTCTGTCAGGCCTGCTCGCGGTGTCGCTAGGAGCGGCACAACCCGTCAGCGCTTTGACCACCATCACCGCCTACAAAGCACAGACGCCTGTTTCCATTGACGGAGTCGTGTCGCAAGGCGAATGGAGCGACACACCTCTGATAGCCGAAAGCACTTCAGGGATGAACGTAGCCTTCAAACAGAACGGTACGGGTCTGCTCTTCCTGCTGGAGTGGCAGCAATCCTCGTCCTACTGCTACGACAAGTGGTGCTTCGGAGGGATCGAGATAGCGAATTCGAGCAACTACGGCGAGATGGGAAGCGCCTCCACCCCGACGATCATGATCCTCCTAAGTACTGCGTTCCAGAGCGGCTACGACGAGTTCATCTCGACGGGGGACACCACCCCCGCATCAGTTGAACAGAGCGGATACGCCACCCAATCGGTCTGCTCCTTGGTGGTCTCCAACGGGACCTACACCGGGGAATGCTACCGGCCGTTCCACCTGACGAACGCATCGGCGAACGACCCGTTCACAGCCTTTGCCTCCGGGACACCACTGGAAATCGCATTTGCCGTGGGGGAGTTCTCTTCGCCTGGTCAACATCTGGCGACCGACATGGCCACGTACAGCCTCATTCTGTCGAACCAGACTTACTCGGGGGCTTCAAGCACCACCACGACCACACAGTCCAGCAATCCCACTACAGGGGTGACCACAACGTCGCAACCCAGCAACACCAACACTCAGAGCGGAAGCGGGAGTGACCTGCTGGCCGGATTCCCAGGGCTGAATCTGGTCACCCTCTACATATTCGCGGGGGTGGCGCTCGCGATCGGAATCCTGCTCGGCATCGGCGTCGCCCTGAGGGCAAGGAAGCTGGTCGTTCGCAAATGAAATCAGGCCAAGTTAACTCGGGTCCCAACTCCTCCGTCTCCCCAGGGGACAGGCTGTTCACCGGCCGCGTCATTGGAAGCATCGTGACATTTTCTCTGATTTCCTCGATCTGCCTAATCTGGCTTGTGACGCTGGTCATCGAGCCCATGGTCACGACCACAGTGCAGTTCACTGCGAACGGAGTCATAGGTTTCGGCTTCGACCTGCTCATCACCATCCTGATCCTCATAGCCTTGGTCCACAATTCCCTCGACTTGATGACCACCGCGGCCTACAGAGTCAAGAAACCGAAGATGGACAAGTCGGTCCCAAAGGTGAAGAGGTTCTCTCTGAACGAGACCTTCCAGCACCTGACCCTTATCGCTTCGACAGGGATATCCGCCCTTACGGGCTTCACGCTGATGTTCTATTTGTCATGGGGGAGCTCTGTGGCGGGCTACCTCGGCGGCCTTTCCCAGACGTTGGACATACACTACGGGTCCGCCATAGTCATGGGGGTCCTCGTCGCCTATCATTTCGGCTATTACTCTGCGAAGTACCTCACGAACAGGCTCCTCAAGCAGCCGGCTAGGTTCGACATCAACTTCCACAGGAAGGACATCTCAGACCTCTTCGCGAGCCTAAAGTTCTATTTGGGAAGGGGTCCGAAGCCGAAGTTCGGGAAATACTCCTACGCCCAGAAGTTCGACTACTGGGGGATTTACTGGGGGATGGTCATCCTCGGGCTCCCGGGGCTTCTCATCTGGTCCGGAGGCCTCAACGCTGAGGGAGGACTGGCATTCATTTTCCATGTCAAGGAGGCTCTCCTGGCCGTTCTGTTCCTCGGGGTCTTCCACTTCTATCAGGTGCACTTCACCCCGCGCCAGTTTCCCGCCGATCTGACCCTGTTCACTGGAGTCGTGTCAGAAGAAGAGATGGCGGAGGACCATCCGCTCGAAGTGGTAGGGCCCTAGTCCTCCAGAGTCCGCTAACGTTTTAACTGCGGAGAGGAGGCGTCGAATCAAATGCCTATGAGACAGACCATCGAGGATTATTGGCGTCTCACCAAGCCGAGGATCTGGGGCCTCCTGGTCTTCACTGGGGCCATCGCCATGCTCGTCGCTTTCAAAGAGACGCCTGGTGCGTCTCTGTCTCTGGGGCTGTTCGCAACCGGTGTCATCGCACTGATCATCGGGAGCGCCTCGGCTGAGGTGTTGACGAACTACCACGACAGGGACATCGACGGAATGATGAAGCGCACAATGAAGCGCGCGCTCCCTTCGGGGAGGGTCAACCCCCGATCAGCCCTCGCCTTCGGCCTAGCCATGGCGGCCCTCTCCATCCTCGTCCCGCTCTTCCTGATTAACGCGATTTCCGCGTCATTCATGATCATTGGCCTCATCGACAACATCGTGATCTATTCGCTCCTCCTGAAGCGCAGGAGCTGGCTCAACATTATCCTTGGAGGAATCTCCGGCGGCATGCCTGTCCTGGTGGGATACACGGCCGTCGCCGACACTGTAACTCCCATCGCGATCTACATGTCTGCACTCGTCATAGTATGGATACCCACCCATATCTGGAGCCTAGCCATATTCAACAGGAGCGACTACGAAGCGGCCAAGGTCCCCATGCTCCCGATAGTTTTCGGTGATAGGGTCGCATCAATATGTGTGGCAGGGACCAGCGCACTCCTTACAGTTTTCTCGGTCGCCATCTTCCTCTTCACCCCGGTGGTCAGCATCTTCTACGTGCTGACGGCCGTAGTCCTCGGAGGCATCGTCCTCGCCTACAGCGCAAAGCTCGCCCTGACCCAGAGCAACAAGACCGCCTGGACCCTCTTCAAGCTGACCAGCCCCTACCTAACGATCATCTTCTTGGTACTGGGCCTGACCGTCTGGGTCACTGCCTGACACCAAAGATGTAAACGAGTTTATCACATCATTAACCACAATTGAGCCGTTCTTTTCTAAGGTCTTCGAGGCTCTATCAAAAAAGGGAGAATGGAGTCCGCAAGTCAGCTGCGACGGCCACTGGAAGTCATGTCGGACGGGAGGAAATACACAGTCATAGCGAGCTTGCCGAAGAACAGCACCTCTCTGGCGGTCCAGGCAGTCGAGGGGGGCGCCGACGCGGTAATGCTCAACGTAGACGGAGACGAGAGCTCTTCCCCGAGCCACTTCGGGAGCTACGACCTCCACGACGCCTACATCAACGACGTCATATCCACGGTGTCGATCCCCTGCGGGCTGTTCATCGGCGGGGCAAGGCTCGTGACCGAAGACTATTGGGAGCGGATAATGTCAAGCGCCTTCAGCTTCGTCGAGATGTACGCCCACCAGATGCCCACGTTCATCCTCTCCGACAGGCGCATCAAGAAGGTGTCCGCCATAGCCTCGGGGTACATCCTTGAGCAGGTCAAGCAGCTTTCAGAGATGGATGGTGTCGAGGCCGTAGACGTCGCGACAGTCCCGCACCAGCACAGGGGGGCGCCCTTCAGCGTCCTGGATTACGCCACGCTAGGGGTGATCGCCAAGCTTTCCGCAAAGCCGGTGCTCCTCAGGACCCAAAAGAAGCTCACAAGGGGGGACATAGCCAGCATCCTCCAGCTCGGGGTAAAGGGCCTGATCGTCGACCCGTGCGTACTATCCGGAACAGATGAGGCGTATAAAGAAGAAATAACATCCTTTAGCCCGCTGGCGGGGCTTGAAGAAGAATCATAGGATACAGGCCGTCATTCTCGCGGGGGGCCTCGGCACCCGTCTCCGCCCCTACACGCTCCTCCTCCCGAAGCCCATGCTCCCTGTCGGTCCAAGGCCCATACTCGAGCACATCATCGACTGGCTGAAGGAGAACGGAGTCACCGACATCATAATATCGACGGGGTACCTCGGCAAGACGATTCAGGAATACTTCGGGGTTGGGAAGGACTGGGGAGTGAAGATACAGTATGCGAAGTCCCCTCATCCGCTGGGCATCGCCGGGCAGCTGAAAACAGCCGAAAGCAAGCTAAGGGGGAGTTTCGTCTGCGTCTACGGAGACGCCATTTTGGAGATGGACCTGAAGAAGCTGATCAAGTTCCACGACAGCCATGAGGCGCTCGCGACCATCGCCCTCATGAAATACAGCACCAACCTGAAGTACGGCTTTCTGGAGACTGACAAGGCCGGGGTCATCACCGCATGGAAGGAAAAACCCCCCATCTCCGGATACATCAATGTGGGATGTTACGTGATGGAGAAGGAGTTCCTCCGCAATATCCCTGGGAATCAGATGTATGGAATGAGAGAGGCGTTCGATAAAGCCATCAAGTGCGGCAGGGTCTATGGCGTGCGGATGGCAGGACACTTCACCGACATCGGAGACACGAAGTCCTACCGGGAGGCAAACGAGGAATTCACCAAGAAGATGGGCAGGCTGCTCTAGGTTGGCAGGTTTCTATCCAAGCCTGGTGGTAGGCTCAGGCCAGCAGCAAGTGAACCACGGAAGGAGATGACGCGGCCGGGATGAAAATCATCGTATTCGAAGACGATGGATTGGCTGGGTTCGGCCCCCTCACCCTCCTCAGGCACACCAGCCTCCTACGATGGGGGACCAAGCGGCTCCTCGATTCGCTGGTCGAAGCCATCCCAGACGCGACAGACGTGGAACTCTGGGGGCGCCCAGAGCTGTTGGGGGTGACGAATGAACAGACCCAGTGTGGCTACAACCAGAAGGTCTACGGCCCGGCCTTCCTCGTCAACGCCAGGGCACGGCCGAACGAAAGCCTCCTCTTGCCAGCGTCTCGCTCTGAGCCGTTCGCCGCAGTCTCCGACGGCGAATTGGTGGCGGCACGGATTGAGTCCGTGCAGTTGAAGCCAGGGGTCATCACCAGGCGGGAGGCAGCCGGTATCGCAAAGAAGGTGAAGAGGGTCAACCCCCCGCCGGACTCCCTGTTCAGGGGATACTGGGACCTGGTGGCAACAAATGGCCTGGCAATTGCGGAGCAGGCCAGGCACTTCGAAGACTCTCTCCCGATGCTTGGGTCGGTCGAAGTAAGAGGGCCCGCCTCGAACATCATGGTCGAGGGTGGGGCCGAGGTGGAGGGGCACGTAACGCTGGACGCGAGGCTAGGACCGATAATCATCGGCAGAGGTGCCTCGGTCGAGAGCTTCAGCAGGATCATGGGGCCATGCTATATCGGTTCAAAGACGAAGGTCTACTCCGCCCTTATCGGGGGAGGGACGTCGATCTTCGAAGGTTGCAAGATAGGAGGGCAGGTCGAGAACTCGGTCATTCTCCCATACGCCAACAAGGCCCACCACGGGTACGTGGGGGACTCGTACGTCGGGTCGTGGGTGAATCTTGGCGCCGGGTGCACCTTCAGCAACCTCAAGAACACCTACGGGAACGTCAGGGTGAAAGCAGGGGACAAGAAGGTCGACACTGGGATGCTGAAGCTCGGCCCGGCAGTGGGGGACATGGCCAAGCTATCCATCGGCTCGATGGTCTACGCGGGGAAGACGGTTGGCGCAGGGTCTCATCTCTCAGGTCTCGCGGTAGCCGACGTCCCCAGCTACGCGTTCATTGACACCGGTCGAAGAAAATCGGTCGAGCTCCTGCTGGAATCTGTGATCGAGACCCAGCGTAGAATGATGGAGAGGCGGGGGATGACCCTAGGACGCAACGAGGAAGGGCTCATAAGGCGGACCTTCGCATCGACCTCGAAGGAGCGGCGGAAGGCCGGGGTCAAGAAGGGCCGCATCCAGTGAAGTTCCGGTGGTGCAGCCTGGCGCGTCCCTAGCGTCGAACTTAAAGCAGAACGGCTGAGGGGATCCATAACGCGGCCGTAGCATCAATTGAATGACCCATTCTCAGACTCCCGAGTTGATAGGATTGACCGTTCCAGTGTCTATGAGATCTACGATGGGTGGCCATCACTAGCGAGGGAAGGCTTCGAGGCAAAAGTAGAGCTCCCAGCGGGCGCGGCGAAGAAAGCGTTCGTCCTCGGCATGGGCGGGTCGGCGTCGGGTGGGGATATCATCGCCGGGTGGGCCTCGGACAGGTCAGGGATTGAGATCGCCGTGTTCAAGGGAAAGATACTCGTTGCTGACATGCACGATTCCGTGGCCGTCGCTTGTAGCGCTTCCGGGCAGACCATGGAGACCATCGAAATGCTCAGGGCGGCGGTCCAGCGCGGGGCCAGGGTACTCGCAATCTCCGGAGGGGGGATGGTGAAGGAGGAGGCGGCGAAACTGGGGGTCCCCCACATCGACATGCCGAAGGTCGTCGCCCCAAGGTACATGCTCCCGTTCATTGCCTTCTCGACTCTCGCTGTGATCAACAGGGGGCTCGGGCTGGGGTGCGAGGATGAGGCAGAGGACGCTTTCTCCGCCATGGAGGTCGAGAGGAAGAAGATAGTAAGGTCCGTCCCGCTCTCGAGGAACGGCTCCAAGCGCCTCGCCCTCGCGCTCCTGCACAAGACGCCGAGCATCTATGGGGCCAGGGTGACCCGGGGGGTCGGTATCAGGTTCAAGAATGTCCTTAACGAGAATTCCAAGAAGCACGCGCACTTCGACGGGATACCCGACGCCTTCCACAACGAAATAGAATCGTGGGAGGACCCGAGCGTCGCGTTCCTCCCGATTTTCCTCAGGCACCCCTCGGAGAGCGACCGGGACAGGACTCGAGCTGACAAGATGGTCAGCATACTGCGTAAGGGAGGAAAGAGACCCATTCAGGTGAGCGGCCGGGGAGGCACGAGTCTAGCCAGGCTCGCTACGATGGCCTACCGCCTGGACGTCACGTCATACTACACAGCAATCGGCCTGGGAAGGGACCCCTTCCCGACCAAGCTGATAGACACCCTGAAGAAAGGAAGCTGACTATCGTATGCCCACGAGCTGGGCCAGCTCCTTCCTCGAGCTCGCGCCCAATACTTGGGCGGCACCCTCCGGGGAAACCTCGCTGACATAGATCCCTCCACCTAGCTCCAGCCCGGTCCACTGTTTCCGCTTCGGGTACACCTCGATGTGCCAGTGTATCTGCTTCGTCGTCTTCTTCTCCGAAGAGCTGTGGAAGACCAATGTGAAGCTGGGGGAGTCGAGGGCCTTGGCCATCCCACCTAGGGTCGACCTCAGCATGAGAGCTAGGTCCATCATCTCCTTCTGCGAGAGCTTGAGTATGCTGGTCATGTGCCTCTTCGGGTAGACCCAGAACTCGAACGGGTGCGTCGACACCCAGGGCGCGAAGGCAAGGAAGAAGTCCGTAGCAAGAATCTGCCTCGGTCCCCCAGTCTCCGTCCCGACGACCTGGCACATCGGACAGACCCCCAGGTCGTTGAGCGAGGTCTGCACTGTATCCGCCTCTTCCTCGACGGCGGGGGGGACCCTGGGGGTGGTCACCATCTGGATGTTGGGGTGGACGGCCGTCGGGGTCCCTTCCCTTTCGCTGTTCACATAGACCAGAACGTAGCTCACTCCTTTCTGTGAGTAGAGCCACCTCACCTTGTCCTGGAGCGAGGCGAGGATGTTCGTCCACTGCTCCACATCTATCTTCGAGAAAGGCTGGTCGTGCTTGGGGGTGGCGACGAGGACGTAATGATAGCCGACCGCAGGCTCGCTGAAGTGGGGGGAATCCCCGTATGATGGAGGGGCGTTCGGGGTGACCACCGGGTTCTTGGCAGGGAATATCCTCACAGACCAGTTCTTGACGATGTCCCCCTCCGAGTCGGTCTGCTTCAGCAATGTGTCTCCGCGCTTTACGAGCACAAGGTCGGCGGGGGGTGTGAGCTCTTCGTTCCCAGCGCAGTAGTTGCACTTCTCCTGCTTTTGCGGTAGCACCTGGCCCGGCTTCAGGCCTCGGTCCGGTAATATGATCGAGATCTTCTCGGTGAAGTAGTCCTTCCGCATCTCGACCATGGGCGCGCCATCGAGACTGGGTCAGGATATTAGCTTTGCAACTTGGAGGCCGCGAAAGGGAGAAATGCAGTCGTCCTTCGACACCTGCGCGGAAAATGAAGATCGGGTACGTTCTGCTTGACGGGTGCGGGGACAGGCCTGTCCCTTCTCTGAACTACACCACCCCTCTCGAGTCAGCTTACACCCCGTGTCTTGACAGGATAGCCGCAAAGTCGGTCCTAGGGAACGTCACGACGGTGGGAGAGGGAGTCGCGCCCGAATCCGACATCGCCGTCTTTAACATGCTGGGGTACGCCTTCGAGAAGGGCTACCCCGGTAGAGGGGTTGTCGAGGCTGTGGGCGCCGGGTTCCAGGTCCGCGACGGGGACCTTGCACTGAGGGCGAACCTGGCTTCCGGGGCGGGGGACAGGATAGTCGATAGACGCGCAGGGAGGAACCTCACCCAGGAGGAGGCAGAAGAGCTAGCCGAGGATCTGAACAAGGTAGAGTTGACCGGCGCCGAGTTCGAATTCAAGGCAACGATTTCCTACAGGGGGGTCCTCCTCATCAGGGCCGATTCCCCTCTTTCTGCCGCCATCACCAACACCGACCCAGCCTATGCCCGCGTCGGAGGATTCGGTGCAGCCAAGGAATCCGAGGGCCCAGAGAAGGTGATGAAATCTGTGCCAGAATCGCAGGAAGAATCCGCCAAAAGAGCCGCCAGGTTGGTGAACGAATTCACGGCCAAGGCGCAGAGGGCACTGAGTTCGAGCGAGGTCAACGAGGAGCGTGTGAGGGCTGGGAAGCTCCCCGCCAACCTCGTCCTCCTCCGGGACGCCGGGGACCACCTGCCAAAGCTCCCGTCTTTCGAGGAGAAGTACGGGATGCCGGGGACTGCCCTTGTGGAGATGCCCGCGGAGGTGGGAATCGCGAAGCTTCTGAAGATGAAGATGGTCAAGATCAAGGACAGGAAGGACAACAGAGAGAAGGCGTCCCTCTTTTCATCCGAACTCAAGGAGGGGACGGTGGTCTATGTGCACATCAAAGGTCCCGACGAGTTCGGGCACGACGGGGACGCGAAGGGAAAGAGGAAGAACATCGAGGCAATCGACAAGGAGTTCTTCTCGACCGTGGCCCCTAGGATAGGGGAGGTTCGGCTCGGGGTCTCGTGCGACCATGCCACACCCTGCACTTTGAAGAGGCACTCGGCCGACCCGGTGCCGCTGTTGATATCATCTGAATCGAAGGGGGATGGGATGAGGTTTAGCGAGGCGAACTCCCTGCGAGGATCGCTTGGGCATCTCAAGGGAAGGGACGTCCTCGGAACGGTCATCCGGGGCCCTCTCAGACGGAATGCTTCTTCAGGCGCCTGACGGCTTCCACTGCGACGTCAATGGCGTCGTCCACTCCCGCCTCGAGCTTGAACTTGTCCGTCGCCCTGTTCCCCACGACTGCGAAGACTGCTCCCGTCTTCAGCCCGAAGACCCTGCCGAGGGTAAAGAGTGTCGCAGACTCCATCTCGAAGCATAGGACCTTCGCCGCGAGCATCTCGTCCACAAGGTGCGCCTTGTCGGAAGGGAGGAACCCGCCGAAAGACTTCCGCCCCTGGCCGACGTAGAACGCGTCCGTGGACGCGGTGATCCCGATGGCGGACTTCACGCGAAGAGACTTCGCCGACTCGCTGAGGGCCATGACAACTCCGGGGGTTGCCGCCGCCGGGTACCCCAAAGGCACGTACTGGGTGCTCGTCCCATCCATCCTAACCGCTGCGTCGGCGATTATTATCGAGCCCACCCCTACTGAGGGGGTTATGGCCCCGCATGTCCCGACCCGGATCATCACCTCCACGCCCAGCCTCGCCAGCTCTTCGATGGCGATGGCAGCCGCAGGGCCCCCAATCCCCGTGCTGACAGCGACCACCTTCTCAGACCCTATCCTACCTCCGAACGCCCTGTACTCCCGGTGCGAACCCAAGTCCTTCGCTCCCTGGAACCTCTCGGCAATCCTGGGGACCCTCCCCGGGTCTCCAGGTAGGAACGCTACCCTGCCCACGTCTCTCTTCGAAAGCCGGATATGATACGGCCTGCCTGACTCGTCCTTCGGTTCAAGGGCCAACTTGATGACTCCCCTCCACCCACGCCCTACTCTGGCGGATATCAATAATTCCCATGGCCCGCTATTCGGGGGGAGCATAGCAGTTTCTGCACCTCGGCTCGTACATTTCCTTGCCACCGACAACGATGGTCGGGGAGTCCTTCGGCGCAGGCTTCCCTCCGATGAGACGCTGGGTCCTCGTCGCCTCCCGGCCGCAGACGACACAGACGGCACTGAGGTACTGGACTCGGTCCGCCCGGGCAGCCAGTTCCATTGTCGTCTTGAAGGGCTCCGCTCTGAAGTTGAGATTGAGCCCGCAAGCGATCACCTTCTTCGTGTCGGCGAGCCTGTCGAGCACGCCCACCAGTTCATCCGGGAAGAAATTGACTTCGTCGATCCCAATGGCGTCCAGTCCTCCCTTCGAAGCCAGTTCCTCGATCTTCCTGAGGCCTTCCGCTGACGATGCGACTGTGTATGCGTCGTAATGCAGACCGTTGTGCGTCACCACCTGACGTGCGCTGTACCGCTTGTCGAACGCTATCTTGAAGATGGCGCCCTTCCTCTTCGCATATACTTCCCTCTCCACGAGGCGGATAAGCTCAGAAGTCTTGCCGGAGAACATCGGTCCGATGATGACTTCGAGGGTCAACTTCGCCGGCGCCGTGGCGGGCCGGATTTATCGGTTCCCCTGAGGTCAGCGTACATCGCGACGATGTCAATGCTCTTCCCATCCCTCAGTATCTTGTTGGGCACAACCCCGACCGTCTTGAAGCCGACCTTTTCGTAGAGCCGCTTCGCCCTATCGTTGATGGCGAGCACCTCCAGCTCCACAAGCCAGATCCCCATGCGTTTTGCTTCCCGAAGGACCTCGGACATGAGTCGCTCGCCCACGCCGACTCCCCTAAACCCCTCGCTGATGACTATCCCCAAAGTGCCCGTGTGATGAAGATCAGACTGCTTGCCCCTGGAAATCGAGCAGAGCCCGATTAGATCTCCGTCGGACCATACCAGCAGAGCCATCGACTCCCTTTTCCGCATTGCATGGATCATCTTTCGGACGAAGTCCTGTTCGAACTGCCGGGAAATTCTCTTGTCGAATGACGACACCCCCAGCTCCCGGTTGTGCCTTTTCTCCTTGACTAGGGTGTTGGCGAATGACAGCATCGGGTCCAGGTCGGATGTCCTCATCGACCGTAGAGTAAAGCGCCTACCGTCTTTGGCCCTGAACTCGCCCATCGTAGCACCAGGCTTCAACGGTCGTTCCCATGGCTAAACCTCCTTTGAACGTTTTCTAGGCTGCCAGCGAGTCCCCGCCCTCATCCATGAATAGGCGGTCGACTGTCTGCCCCTTGCGGGCCACCGAGTAGTTCCCTTGGCCGTTCCTCATGATAACGTACGGCTTGGGCTGGCTGTGGAATGGCATGTTCATGACGATCGAGTAAGCGCCCACATCTCTGAACATGACCAGCTTGCCGGACTCCGCGCCTCCGAGCTTCGACCTGCTTGAGGTGGGAAAGACGTCCAAGGGGTCGCAGAGCCTCCCGACGAGGACCACCTTCTGGGGAGACTGCTTCCCTCCGGGGACAACTTCTACCGGGTACTCGTGACGCAGAAGAGCCGAGTCGAGGAGCACGTGATACCCCGCGTCCACGTAGACATACTTGCTCTCCCCGAAGCTCTTCGTGTTCACCACCCTGCAGACCAGGACAGTCGACTCCGCCGTAAGATACCTCCCGCTCTCGGAAACCAGTGTGAACTTCTCTCCGATGCTTTCTACCAGGCTGTTCAGCTGCCCGACGATCTTCGATGCCAGGTCCTTGGGCGTCGGCACCTTCCGGCCATAGGGTGCCGGCAGTCCGCCCCCCATGTCAAGGGTCCTGACAGGGAAGTCCCCGAGCTGCCTCCTGGCGTCTAGGATGAATGCTTCCAACTTCTCGATCGCCTCGCCGTAGCAGGATGGGTCCTCGATCTGGCTCCCCAGATGGAAGTGGAACCCTTCGAACTTCAGGCCGGGGGTGCCGAGGAGCTTCTTGAGCACGTAGAAGGCGCTGTCCTGGCTTCCACCATTGAACTGAAGCCCGAACTTGCCGTGCCCCATGGACCCACGCAGCTCCGCGTGTACATGGACCTCGGGGTTCACCCTGATCATCGTCTCCACCATGACGTTGGCTCGTCCCGCTGCTTCTGCCAGGTTGAGGAGCCCGTTGTAACTTGCCACCACTACCTTCCGGACCCCCATCTTCAGGATCTCTTCGTATTCGGAGGTCGTCTCTGTGATGCTGGTGTACATCACGTTCTCGGCCGAGCCCCCCGATTTCAGTATGAAGTAGAGCTCGCTCGGAGCGGTAAGGTCGAACAGTATCCCTTCGGTGGCGAAGGTCCTGATGACAGACGGGTTGAAATTCGCTTTGACTGAATATGCAACCCTGTAGACGCCCTTGAATTCGGAGAAGGCCTGCTCCATGTCCGTGACCTTCCTCCTCAGCGTCGCTTCATCTACCAGGAAGTACGGCGTGCCGTACTTTTCTGCTAGGCTGTATAGATCTGCTTCTGAAAACCTCGGCGCCACAACACCCGCTCTTGATGCGGGCTGTGTGCGAGTGTCGACCAACTTTTTGTTAATTGAACGCCGAGGAATTTCTCTTATAAGATTATCCCCGAGAGAAAAAAATTCTTGGACAAAAATGTGAATGTGTCCGCCCCATCGATCATCAAGAGTCTGTCGCCTTCTTGCGGAATCATTCTAAGCAGCGACGACCGATGGTCCGACGTGGGCGGCTACCTGGTATACATCCTGAAATGTTCCGACGGTTCCCTGTACACGGGCGCGACCGACAATCTGATCCGCAGGCTGTCCGAACATAACGCAGGGAAGGGATCGAAATACACACGTTCGAGGCTTCCTGTCGAACTGAAATTCGCCGAAAAGGCGCATGACCGAGGGAGCGCCCTGCGACGCGAGTGGGAGATCAAAAAGATGAGCAGGAGCCAGAAGCTCCTTCTCTGCTCGGCCTCTCCGCTGAGAGCGAGGCTCAGCTCTCGCTAGCCTCGTGCAACCAACTGATTTCTATAGGTGGGTTTGTTCTATTTCCCGACGACTATTTCGATCGAGGAGATGTTCCTTTGCTCTGAGCCTTCGCCAACGACCTCGGTGCTTATGCCGATGTCCTTGACCTTGAACACGCCGTTGCCCAGCCGCTTTGTGACGATTTCTGCGACGTCGACAGCTCTGCTGATTGCCATCCCTCTCGCCTTCACGGTCACTTCACCGGCCTGGGTAAGCTGGATGAGTGCGCTCATCGCGTAGTTCATCACTGGCTTCTGGCCGACGAAGATGTGGTTGTAAGGCGCTGACCTCTGCTGAGGCTGGCTCTGTGGTGCTGGTGCTGTGGCCTGTTCTGCAGCCTTTGGCTCCTCTGATGCGTTTGTGTCGGATTTCTTTGTTCTTGGCATATGTCTGACCTTATTCGGCATCGCCGCTTAGACGCGTATTTAACCGCTGTGGGGGAGATGCGAGTTCTATCGAGGCAGGTGTCTCAGACGTACTCTGCGACGTCGACCCTGTTGAGTGCAGCGCCCGACTCGAAGTACCTCTTGACATTCCAGGCCGCGGCCACCTTGGCTCCCACAAGCTCTTCCCCGACCGGGACCCCGGAGATGTGAAGGGTCCCTGTGAAGTTCGGGAGATCCCATGCCTTCGTCGAAAACGACTCCTTCCCGTCCACTTTCCAGAAGACATCGGTGGCGAAGCGGCTCTCGGGCCTTTCCTTCAGCCACCTGATCAGGTCCTCTTCGTTCACTGTCTCTCCCCTCCCGACGTTGGCAATAACCACCTTCTCTCTTGCTTTCGACAGCGCATCATAGGCGACGATGCCATTCGTGGCCTTTGTCAAGGGGAGCGCAATCACGACCGCGTCAGCCCTCGCCATGTATCCCGGCAACGCTGACAGCGGGTGCATCTCGTCGTAGAACTCCGGGGATCTGAATGTCCTCGACAGCCCGATGGTCTTCATCTCGAGGGACTTCGACAGCCTCGCCACTTCGGAGCCGATTGACCCTCCTCCGACGATCAAGAGCGTCTTTCCCCTAAAGGCCCGCGGGGTCGACTTTTGGTTCCTGAGATGGATGCCCTTCGCCGCTCCGAGGAGCAACCCCCAGGCGTGCTCTGCCACCGCGGGGGTATACGCTCCCGCGTTCGAGAAGACCGGCACCCCTGGAGGAACCACTCTGAAATCGAGGGCGTCCACCCCGGCTGACATAGTCTGCACCATACGGAGCCCTTTCATTTTCTTGAGCAGGTAGGCGTCAGCCCTTCTCGGCCAACAGATCAGAGCGTCGCAAGCGGAGAGGGTAGCATCGTCCGCTTCTTTCTCGATTACATCGTAGCCGGCCAAGACGGACGTCGCCTCCGGGGGGAGGGAATCTGTCACAAACACCCTGACGCGGGCCAAGACCTAGACGCTGCTATTTTGAGAGTGCCTTGATGGGGATGTCCTGGGTTATCCCGTTCGGGAGGGACCTTCTGATGGATATGGGAAGCGCGTCGGCCTCCATCTCGAGCATTGCTGTCTCAATGGGTCCCCGGTACGGCCCTTCCATGGGGATGAAGGCAGGTGCGCCCATGGCAATCTGAAGCGACCTCGCGCCTACGATGCGCGCCCTTTCGAAGCGGGTGAGCTTCGGAGGACCTATCTTGATCACGAAGTCGGACAGGGACGGAAGCTTCGCTTTTCTCACTGTCTTTGCAGGGGACATCAAAGGGCCTCGGAGATGCTTCGCCCACGGGTCTCGGGAGTTAAGTCTTTTTCCTCGAATCAGGCCATTTTAGGAACCGCCGGAGGGTGATTTTGTCTAGGACGGGATTTTTTCAGCCTCGCGTCGCCCGGAGGGGCCTCTCCGTCGGATTCCAAGCCCCAAAGCAGATTAAGGGTCGCCGTCGGAGGGGACGCAGATGTCAACCCAGGCCGCCCCTTCGGCAGGCTCAGTCTCCAAGGTGGACTGCACGGCAACGGTGGGCGGCAAAGGCCAAGGAGTCGTCTCCCTCTACCGCCATCTCGCACCTCTGACGGTAAGCGCGATCCTCAGGAGCCTCCCGTTCAACAGCCGTGTGAACCTCCAGCCGGCCATGGTCTGCCTCCTCACTGAACTCAGGGTGGGTGTGGAAAAACCCAGGACCCTGTTCGCAAGGGGGGACGTCGCTTTCCTCCCGTCGGGGAGTCTGTTGTGTGTGTTCCTTGGAGATGCGAAAAGCGACCGCCCGCTCAACCCGGTAGGCAAGGTGGAGTCGGGGATGGATGCGTTCGACTCGATAACCAGAGGAGACGTCGTAAAGTTGACAGCTAACGAGATGCCGTCTGTCTAGGACTACGACCTTACTGTCCAGACGCCGTGGCCGCTGAAGCCCCCAGCGCGAACCAGCATGGATTTTCCTTCGAGGTCATTCAAAACCCCCGAAGCGATGGAAGCATTCACGCCGAGAGCCCTGGAAGCGGCGGTGACTGTTATCGCCTTCAATGGGGCGAGGCTCTTCAGGAGGTCGGCGTCGCTCAGCTTCGGTAGTAGAAAGGCCAGCTGCCTCTTCTGCTGAGGAGCCGCCTTCTCTTTCGTCTTCTTGCCCTTTGTAGGTCCCGCCTGCTCCTGAGCTGTATCCTGAGAATCCTGTGACTTCTCCATCGACGCCATCGATTTCTTCTTGACTCCGCCCATGCGTTTCCAACTTGTCCCATCGGGCGGCGCAATTAAGGGTTTCTCGGGGATTCTCTGGTTGTGCTCCGTTTCTGCCTCCCAAGAGCGGCGACGAAGTGCGCGGCTCGGATAAGGGCCCAGGCCGGCTCCCACTTCCAGGAGAGTTTGGGGGCCCTCCCCTGGTCGGCGTATCTCCAAAGCAGCCGCAGAGTATGCGTGACGCTGTGGCGGCGCCTCACTCTGGACGAATACGGGTTAATGGACGACTCGCGAAGTAGCCCCGCTGCTTCTGCCCTCTTCCAGAAGTCGAAGTCCTCTCCACCCCAAAGGGGTCTCCAACCTCCAAGAGAATCGACCGCCTTCCTTGGAGCGATTGTGACTCCAGCGGCTTTGAGGACCGAGCCTTCATATTCCCTATGGTATAGTTCAAGGAGCTTCCCAAGCTCCGGACCTATGACGTCGTCCGTGTCGACCCCGGAGATGACGTAGTCCCCCGATGACTCGAGAAAAGCGATTTGCCTCCCTTCCCCCCTGTTGCACTGCTTGACAATCAGCTTCACGAGACCATTGTCCGCGTACTCCTTTAGGATTGGAAGCTGTCCGTCCGTGCTCTCAGCGTCGACGATAACGATTTCGGTGTCGCTCCTGCTAGTATTGGCCAGGAGCGCATCTAGGGCGGCCCTCACCGTAGACCGGTCATTCTTCGTGGTCATGCAAACGGAATAACTTGGATGCCGTTCGGACAAGAACTCTGGCCTGCGTGGGGCGCCCTAAGCTAAAAAATCTTGGGGCGTAGGGACCCACTCCCGCAAAAGGAGATTAACTGGAGGCTCGACCTTCGGCCGTTGGATTATTCGGTGGTCGCCGAGAAATATGCCCAACTCGAGCGCATCTCAGGGCGCAACGAAATTACGAAGGTCCTGGCGGAACTCCTTAGGGACACTCCGAAGGCTGACCTTCCTCTCCTCGTCTACATGACCCAGGGCAAGCTCAGGCCCGACTATGAAGGGGTGGAGTTGGGCCTCGCCGAGAAGCTCGCCCTGCGAGCCGTCTCGACGGCGACGGGCGCCAACGCGGACAAGGTCTACTCGACCTACGTCAAGTTGGGCGACATCGGGACAGTGGCTGAAGAGCTGCTGAAGACGAAAAGCCAGGGGGCCTTGTTCAGCGAGGGTCTCACGGTCAAGAGGGTGTACGACACGCTCCTCAAGATCGCACGGCAGAGCGGGTCGGGGTCCATCGAATTGAAGCTGAAGGAGCTGGCGTCGCTACTCAACGACGCGACCCCTCTGGAGGCCAAGTTCATCATGCGGAGCGTGACAGGAGAGCTGCGCCTTGGTGTGGCCGATTATACCGTCCTCGATGCCGCGGCGACGGCGTTCCTCGGCGGGAAGGAGGCCAGGTCCACAATAGAAAGGGCGTACAACGTCCACCCAGACCTTGGCTTCATCGTAAGCAGTGTTGCGGCAAAGGGTATGAAGGGGATTGAGAAGGTCGGGGCGGAAGTGGGCGTGCCGATCCGCCCTATGCTCGCTGAGCGGTTGAACTCGGCAGAGGCCATCGTGAAGAAGATGGGGGACAAGGTAGTCACGGCGGAGTACAAGCTCGACGGGGAGCGCCTGCAGATCCATAAGAACGGAAACGACGTCAAGCTGTTTTCGAGGAGGCTCGAGGTCATCACCGGCCACTATCCGGATGTGCTTGACCTGGTCAGGAAAAATGTCAAGACAAAGGTGGCCATCCTGGAAGCTGAGGTTGTCGCCATCAACGAGGACACCGGGGAGTATCTCCCCTTCCAGGAGCTGATGCATCGGAGGAGGAAGCACGGTGTCGAGCAGGCCATGGTCGACTATCCCGTGGCACTGAACTTCTTCGAAATCCTTCGGACGGGGACCACAGACCTGACGGAGAAGCCGTACACCGCTAGGCGGAAAAAACTCATTGATACGGTCGAGGCGACGGAGAGGACCAAGCTCGTCCCTGCGCTCTCCACCTCTGACCCCGGCGAGATCGAGAAGTTCATGGAAGAGGCGATAGGGAACGGGTGCGAAGGGCTCGTCGTCAAGGACCCGGCCTCGACATACCGCGCAGGCGCGAGGGAGTTCGCTTGGATCAAGCTCAAGCGCGAATACAGGAGCGAGCTGACCGACACCATAGACTTCGTCATCATCGGTGCCTTCCACGGCAAGGGCCGCAGGGCCGGGACCTATGGGACGTATCTCCTTGCGACCTACGACAACAAGAGGAACGTCTTCACGAGCATCGCAAAGATAGGGACGGGCTTCTCAGACGAGGACCTCCAGAAGATCCCTAGGCTCCTGAAACCCTTCGAGAGCCACGTCAAGCCGCCAGGGGTCGAGTCGAACATGGTCCCCGACGTCTGGTTTAGGCCGCACATGGTGATCGAGACCATAGCGGCGGAGCTTACCCTTTCCCCCATCCACACCGCAGCCATGGGGATAATCAGACCTGGCGCAGGGATCTCGCTTAGGTTCCCAAAGTTCACGGGCAAGATAAGGGACGACAAAGGGCCCGAGGACTCAACCGCTGTCGAGGAGATTGTGAGCATGTACAACAGGCAGCTGAAGAAGGTCGAAGCCACCAGCTGACGGCCACATGATCACCCAGACGGTAAGGGCAACGGGCCTGTCTCCTTCAACGCTTAAGTAGCCTAACAGGTTGGGTTTCTTATGAAGCTTCAGAGCAGGACCGCAGTAGCTCCTGTCATTCTCGCCGTAATTGTTATCATAATCGTAGTGGCCGGCGTCGGGGTCTATTACGTCGCTACCAGCGGCTCCTCAGGCTCGTCAGCCTCGAGCCAGACTTCGACTTCAACGCAGCAGTCGTCCCCTACATCTTCGCAAACTTCAACACTATCCAGTTCGACCACCACGCCGACTACCACGCCCACAACTGAACAGACAACCAGCTCGATTCCAACGACCACGAGTTCTCCGACCGGTACTACAACGAGCAGTCAATCAAGCACTGGAACAACACAGACGACCTTTTCGTGCTCCTCGACCTCCACAACGACCACCGGGGTCGCTGTAGATTACACTCCTCAGTACATCGCGACAATCCAGCAGTTCAGTGCGATGAATTTCAATATCACTGGATCATATAACGGAACCGCTTCCAGCGAGTCGTTTAGTTATATGGTTACAAGCACGGCCGGCGGAATATACAATGTCAGCATCACCAGTGGGTCGGCAAGTCAGAGCGTCAGCTTTTCCTTCCAGGTTGACACCAACAACGACACTGTCCTGTCCGCCACCATCACTGGATACACAATCACCGGAAGCCAGGCAAAAACTGAATTCGACGACATCTTCGCGTTGTTCGGACTAGAATACACGTACGGGGGCGCACTCAATCTGTACACAAGCTCAAGCTTCTTCCACGCTACGGGGACTGCCCCCGCGACGTTTGGGACGACCACCTTCTCAGTCACGACATACGAAGCGAACACCATTCCTGAGACAATCAACGAATGTGGCGTGAGTACCACCCTCAATGCGTACACACTTGGAGTCGGGACTCCTCCGGGCACCACCCTCCAATTCATTACGTATCTGCACATCGCGGGCACAGACAGCTCGGGCAGTTTCGAAGACACCTTCCAGCTCGTGTCGATGACCGTCGCCTAACCGCTTCAAAACTTCCTTACTGTCCGTGTAACCACAATAGACAGGGTTTATCCTCTCGAAGCGGACTGCGCCGAAAGACGAAGATGTCGGGGCTCTCTCAGTTAGGGGCGCCGAAAGACCTGTCTCCCGCGTCTCCGAGCCCAGGCACGATGTACCCATGGTCATTGAGAATCGGGTCTATGGCGCAGGTATAGAATTCGGCACGGGGGAAGCTCTTAGCCACGTACTCAATCCCCTGCTTCGTCGAGATGACCGAGAAAAAGGCTAGGCGTTTGGGCCTGCCTTCCTTGACCACCTTCTTGGCGACCTCGCGGAGCGTGTGACCCGTCGCAAGCATGGGATCAGCTATTACGACCACGTCGTCGCTGCCAATCTTGGGTATCTTCGTGTAGTTTACCTCTATTGGGAAGTCTGGCGCCTTCCCCCGCCAGGCGCTGATGACCCCTGTCCTGGCCATGGGGAAGTTCTTGTACATCCCCTCGACAAATGGTATCGCAGCCCTTAGGACGAGGATTATCACTATCTTGTCGTTCCCCTTTATGCGCCACCCCTTGGAGGGGCCTAGCGGGGTCTCAACCTCGAACATCTGGGTGTCCATGGTCCTAAGGAATTCGTATGCCATGAACCTCCCGAGCCTGTAGATCGCCTTCCTGAAAGCCACCTGGTTGGTGCGCTTGTCTCTGACCAGAGCGAGCTGTTCCATCACCATCGGATGGTTCATCACAAGGACCTTGGGCTTCATCTTGCCTGCTTGGATTGGGGCGCTCTCGGTAAGTATGTAAGGGTATTAGGCAGTCATGAAAAACGAACTGGCGACGGTTTGAGATTACGGTTCCATTGGTCAGGGAGATAGTATTTATGATACGGTGGTAGGTTCTCAGCAACCTCTTGAAGAGTCTCAGGCTGGTCCTCGCAGTTGCCCTGCTGCTCGTCTTCGCTGCCCAGCTCGCCCCCGCCCATGCCCAGTCTACAAGCTGTGCGACGAAAGGGGGCTTCTATGTGGCTTCGCTGAACGCCGACATCGACCCGGGCACCGCCGACTTCATGGCTACCACAGTCAGCAACGCAGAGTCAGTCTGTGCCACCAACATCGTATTCATCCTCGTAACAAACGGCGGAGATGGCGCGAGCATGGAGTCGATGATCTCCTCCATCACGAGCTACCAGCAGTGGGGAGGGAACTTCTCGACGGTCGTGGCGCCGACGGGGTCCTACGCATTCTCCGCAGGGTCATACATCGCCGAGTCGTCCAACCAGATCTACATGGAGCCCGGCACGACCATAGGGTCCGCCACCCCCATAGTGTCAGGCATCCCCACCGGAGAGGAGAATTCCACGATGACGAAGGACATCAACGCCTTCTCGCAGTACATGATGTCCTTGACCCAGTCGAACGGTAGGAACTTCACTGCCACCGGACTCATGGTGACCGGCGGAGTATCCTATACTTCTGACGTTGCGTTGAAGTATCACGTCATCAACGGAATCATCAATTCGTCATCCGTTCAGGGCGCGTTGATCTATCTGGGGGTCCCGGCGAACACTCCGATCAACGCCCCGGGCATTGGGTCTTCACTTATCTCGATCCTGAGCAACCCCAACGTCTCCAGCCTCCTGTTCCTTTTGGGGATTTTCTTCGTCTTTGCTGACATATTCCACCCCACAATCATCCTGTCGGTGGTAGGGGTGGCCGTAATCGCGGCGGCTCTCTTCGGCCTCGGGGCCTTCGGCGCTTCTCCTCTCGCGGTGATACTCATGATCATAGGAGTCGCTTTCATCTTCCTGGAGGTGAAAACAGCCCACGGCATAAGCGCCACAGTCGGCGTGGTCATCTTTGTGGTGGGGTTCCTGCTAATCTTCCAGTTCCCGCCAGCCACCTCATCTGCTCCCTCCCCGACCAACCCCATCCCGCAGCAGCCCGCGAGCTTCTCGGGCATCCCCGACATCACCTACGCCCTCCTCGTCGCGCTAGGCGCCACCATTATCATAGGCAGCGTGTACCTCAGGTCCATCCGCGAGGCCCTGAAGAAGATACCGAAGGTCAACGACCCTGCGGTGCTAATCGGCCGAGAAGGCCGCATGGAATCCGACCTTACCCCAGGGGGCAAAGGCGTAGCCATGATATCCTCGGAGGAATGGACCGTGACTTCTTCCCAAAATCTTCAGCGCGGGGACCCGGTAATAGTTAAAGAAGTACACGGGCAGACACTCGCGGTAGAGAAGCTAGAGAAATGAGCCTCCTAGGTCCGATCGCCCTCCAAACCACGGCAGATCTAATCAGCTATGCCATATACGGGATTGTGGCGATCATCGTCATCGGCTTCATCGCGGCGACGATCAAGATAATCAGGGAATACGAAAGGCTCGTGGTATTCAGACTCGGACGCCTGAAGGGAGCCGCCGGTCCAGGCGTCGTATTCATCATACCCCTCGTCAACCGTATCAACAAGGTCGACCTCAGAGAGCGGTACCTTGAGGTCCCTCACCAGACCTGCATCACAAAGGACAACGCTCCGACCGACATCGACTTCTTGATCTATTACAAGGTGACCGAAGCGACGCAGAGCATCGTCCAGGTACAGAACTTCGAGGGTGCGTCCATAGGAATCGCCACAACGACCCTCAGGGCAGTCGTGGGTGACATCCCCCTCGACGAACTTCTCGCGAAGAGGGAACAGATCAACCAGGTGCTCAGGACGAAGCTCGACGAAGTTACGGAGCGGTGGGGCATCAAGGTGACGAACGTCGAGATCAGGGAGATCAGGCCGCCTCAGGACGTTCAGGAGGCGATGGTCCGCCAGATGTCGGCGGAGAGGACCAGAAGGGCGACGGTCACCGAGGCGGACGGCAAGAGAGAGGCCTCGATTCTCGTGGCTGAAGGAGAGAAGAAGTCCAACATCCTGAGAGCCGAAGGAGACAAGCAGGCAGCGGTGCTCAGGGCTGAAGGATATGCGGGCGCGCTCAACCAGATATTCTCCGCGGCCAAGGGGATCGACTCCAAGACCATGACGCTCCAGTATCTGGACACCCTGAAGGCGCTGGGCGCTTCCCCATCGACGAAGTACATCTTCCCGATGGAGTTCACCAACCTCCTCGCCCCACTGAGAGACTACGCCAAGGAAAGCGAGAAGAAATAGAAGAACGGGGTCGAAAGCCCCCACTTCTTCCATGAACTTCGCCGATTAGTCCCACTGTTTTAAATCCAATCCATTTCATGGGTTGGAGCGAGCGCTCAGAGTGTCGGGACAAGAAGGGGAAACGCAGGCAAGAAGGCGTACGATTGTAGTCCTCCAGGACGAAATGCGGAGGGTCCTAGATGCTACGAGGGTCCTGCTCGACGAGTTCAATGGGCTCAACAAGGGAGATAAGAACGAGGTGGGGGCTGCCCTCGAGAGGGTCAAGCGTGCCGAGGAGGACGTCATGACCCTAAGGACCGCGCTCATACGCGAATTAGGTCAGGTCGGGACGCTACTGGTCAACAGGGAAGACCTTCTAAGGGCGGCGTTCGCCGTCGAGGACATCTTCGGGCACATCAACGGGGTCGCCTTCAAGATGTCTCAGCTGACAAAGTCTTCAGTCAGGAATAGGAAGTACAAGGACGCCATCACATCGCTACTGGGTCTGCTCATTGACGGGATCTCGAAGCTGAACGAAAGCATCCGCGCCCTTTCCATCAACCCCGACCAGTCGATCCAGATGGCGGCCCAGGTTCAGCGTATCGAAAGTTCCATTGACAATAATTATCGCGAGGCCGTGGCCATGGTGATGAAGACGGCGACCAACGTGAAGGAGCTCATCACCGTTAAGGAAGTAGTCGAGTCCATCGAAGACTGCGCAGATGCGATGCTCGACGCGTCCGATGCAGGTACCATCCTCGCCCTGGGCATGTAGTCATGCCGAAGCACAAGGCCAAGGGAAAGCTCTTCGAGAACCGAATAGTTGTCTGGGACAAGGAAGCCTCCCGGCGGCTTTTCAAGGAGGGGTACTACGGCAAGCCCCTCGGCATCCCGAAGCCGAGAGATTTCGAGTTCGACGCCCCCCTGATCCTTGACCTGATGGAGGGGTACTACCTGGTCACCAAGAAGGTGGTGGACGTTGAGGACCAGGATGGCAGGGAACTTTCCCTGAAGCAGTTACACGAGATATGCAAGTCTTCCTACAACGACTTCGAGGAGAAGTTCCTCGTCTATAGGAAGCTCAGGGAGGACGGCTTTGTGGTCACGCCTGGGATAAAGTTCGGCTCGGACTTCGCGGTATACGAGCATGGGCCGGGGATCGACCACGCCCCCTACATCGTCCAGGTGGTCTCCCCGGAGTCCAAGATGACCGCCACTTCAATGGTAAGGTCGGGGCGCCTGGCCACCACCGTGAGGAAGCAGTTCATTATTGCGATATCAGACAAAGAGAACAGGTCCATAGACTTCCTCAGGTACGACTGGTGGCGGGCCTAGCTGACCCTCAGGTTCGGAAGCGCCGAAGTCTCAGTCTTCAACAACGGGGACTTCCCCATCAAGCTGATTGAGATCTTCGGAGACAAGACCTCTGACTATTTCAAGCAGGACGCGCTTGCGGCGCCAGTCTATTACGCAAGCAATTCGTTCTTCGTGACTTCGGGGAAGGCAAAGATCCTAGTAGACCCCGGGGACCATGCGAGGCTGACAGCCTCCTCCGGGGAAGAGAAGGGTGCCATGCCGAATCCGGTGCCCCTGCCCACACAGCTGGCGGAGGCTGGGATCAAGCGCGAAGAGGTGACGCATGTGGTGGTGACCCACCTCCACTACGACCACTTCATCGGGGTGACCCTTTCCGACGGAGGCAAAATGGTCCCCACCTTCCCGAACGCTAGACACCTAATCCCAGCAAAGGATTGGGAAATGGCTGACATCGCGGAGGCGAGGGCGAAAGGGGACAAAGACTTCGCGGAGACACTCGGTCTCGTTTACAAGGCAGGTCTGATGGAACTTGTGGATGGCAGAGTCGATGTCGCGAGGGACGTCGTCGTGGAGCCTGCCCCCGGTGAGAGTCCCGGGCATCAGATCGTCTCCATCGGCCCCAAGGACGACAGGGGGTACATCGTCGGAGACCTGTTTCACATGAGGGAGGAAGTCGTAAGACCAGAGATGGCCGCTGTTTGGACCGACGCGCCGCAACTGTTGAGGGTACGGAAGGAGTTCCTTGAACGTGCTTCGATGGAGTCGGCCCTGATCTTCTCGGGCCACATGCCGGCTGGCAGGGTCAAGCTCAGCGGCGGTGATGTTACCTGGACGGAGGCCTAGCCGTTGGCAGAAAGGATAGAGGCAGACTCATTCGTCCTGGTATATCGCGACAGGAGGCGACGTTGGCTCGTCAGGCCCCGAGAGACTCCCAAGTTGCACACCCACCTAGGAATCCTTGACGTATCTGCACTAGTCGGGGGCGAGTACGGGGTAACCGCGACCACCACCCTGGGGGACGAGCTGACGATCCTGAAGCCCACCATCGAGGACCTTGTGATGAAGTTCGCCCGCAAGACCCAGGTCATCTACCCCAAGGACCTGGGCCTGATCGTTGTGAAGCTCGGTTTCCACTCCGGATCGCGAGTAATCGAGACGGGGACCGGGAGCGGAGCCACCACCGCACTATTGGCCCATCTTGTCCAGCCCGAAGGCATGGTCTTCACCTACGATCTGAACCCCGAATTCCAGGCCGTCGCGAAGAAGAACATCGAAAGGCTGGGGCTGTCGAATTATGTCACGTTCAAAGAGGGGGACTCCAAGCTGGGCTTTGCGGAGGCTGACATGGACGCGGGGATCCTCGACGTCGGAGACCCTTGGGAGGTCATACCAAGCATGAAGGCGAGCCTCAAGCCTTCGGCGCCCATGGCTGCCATCACCCCGACGACCAATCAGGCCGAAAGGCTCGTGGCCAAGATGAAAGAAGAAGGGTTCGTCGCCTTGGAGACGGTGGAGATACTCCTCCGCCACCTCGAAGCCAGGGTCGGGATGACGCGGCCCTCCAACATCATGGTGGGGCACACGGCTTACCTCACCTTCGGCCGAAAGACCATCGCCCGAGCCGAGTCATCGTAACGGTATTATTGCGATATAGACCTTCGTTAAAATGGAAATCGCGAAGGGATGGGAGTGGCCAGGCCCCTCCTTTCCCTAGTTTGCAATTATCATAGTCGACTGCTTTGTATGTTTAAGCGCCGACATGTCAAATAGAGATTCTCTGTGGGATGCGGACTCCCCTAGGCAGGGAACTGAATTCCACTACACCGCCAAAGCATAAGGCACGACCTCTGCGCAGACCGGGCCGTGGGCAGCCAGAACTTTGGGTTGAGGAGGTTTTTCTTCCTACCCCAGAACGCATGGATACTCACCTCGACCTCGGCCCTGTGGTCCATCGGCTCTGCCATGGCGAGCCCGTACCAGTCGGTATACTGGGCGTCACTTGGGGCTCCCCCGTTCGTGATAGGGCTCCTGGTCGCCTACGGGACCGGGGTGACCGTCGTTGCCCTACTCATGGGCGGGTACATAGCCGACGTCTGGGGGAGGAGGAAGGTCGTCATCCTGTTCAGCTGGGTCTCGGTCGCCAGCGCCTTCGTCTACTGTGTAATCGGCTCCCCGGTCCTGATCTTGCTTCCACTGAGCCTCGCGTCGGTCGCCAGTTTCTACACGCCTGCCTTCAACTCGATTATGATGGACTCCATCGCACCGGACGACAGGATCAGGGGCTTCGCAGTTTTCAGCGCCATCAACACCATTCCGTCCATCTTCGCCCCCACTATCGGGGGGCTGCTAGTCAGCCAGTTCGGCGTGACCCCAGGTCTGAGGCTCTGCTATCTGGGGAGCGGCCTATTTGGGATTCTGGGCGTGGCCATACGTTCGCTCAAGCTCAAGGAGACCTACACGGGAGACACCCTGGTGACAAAGAAGTCGCTCTCCTCCCACTTCAGAGACTCGTTCGTCAACGGGATAGGGGCCATCAGAGAGTCCAGCCCAGTGGTGAAGCGGCTGCTGCTCTATGTCACCCTGGCGGGGATAGGGACCGGGCTCACCTCCCCATTCATCTCGATCTACGTCGTCAACTATCTCGGGATAGACGCCCTCGGCTACAGCGTCGTGGTAGATCTTGCAGGGGCCACCACGGTGATCCTCCTCTTGATGGTCGTCTTCCTGATCAGAAGGCTAGGGTCGAAGAAGAGCATACTCCTGGCGTCCGTGGCCGCCCCCGTGAGCAACATCATGTTCACACAGGCCAAGACCATGGATGAGCTCTTCGAGTGGGGCGTGACCGGTGCGGTGTCCACCGCCCTCCAGTCGCCATCCCTCTCCACGTTGCAGGCGGAGGCCATCGAACAGAGGAACAGGGGAAAGGTCCTTGCCATGTTCAGCATCCTCCCGACCTTGGTGTCTTTGCCTTCCCAGGTGCTCGCCGGTTTTCTCTACAGCGCCACCTCTCCTGTGGTGCCGTTCCTGATATCGATAATCCCATTCGCGTTGGCCGCGTTGGTGCTGTATACGATTCGCTAGGATGCAGCTGGCAGAACAGAAGCTTTTCGGGGTTAGCAACTGAGACTAGGCCCTGGGTGACTTCGATTTCGCAGGCGTCCCAGATATCCGAGGCGCGCTTCACCTCTTTCGCCGTCCTTGCTCCGTAGAGTACTTCCGTCAGACCCTGTATCGTCCCCGATAACTTCTAGCGTGCGTTCCACGCACCGTGAGTTGACCTTCCCCGTTCTTGGTTCAACCATGCCCAAACTCTAGGTAACCCCCCCGCTTCGCTTCGACTTCTTGGGCTTGGATACGATTGAGGTTGTTCCTATACCTTGAGACTTAGGGAGGGGAGACTTCACTTCTTTGACGGGGGGCGAATCAAGCTTCGTCTGCCGGCTATAGTGTTCCTCCGCGTTCTGAGTTTGGACAGGTTGGTCGTCTAGCACTTCGTCAGGAACCGGCTGGCCGCCTGGCCCCAAGGGTTTCACGAGAACTAAAAGGTTAGAAAGTGGAGTGCTCAGTGGACTTGGAGGGCCACGTCATGGACGAGCGTCGCTGCTCAGCAGCGGGTGGGCCTGTGGAACGACGACATATCCCGCGCCCATAACGGTTTTAAGCCCAAGTCGGTCGTGCAGTCGAATAATGAGTTCTAGGGGACGTTACGAAGACTACTCGACCCTCCTCTACCTGGTCCCCTTCCTTGTGAGCGGAATCTACGGGCTAGCACTCTGGATTCAGAACGGAATCTCCGCGCTTCTCCCGGCTTCAGTGTACCTGACAGTGACAAGAGACCCCTACGTCTTCATCATAGGATCCCTGGCGGTAATGCTCGGGCTGATGCTCGAGGTGAACAGCACGGATCCGAAAGTCCGACCCGCGAAGCTGGTTTCCCTTGGGAGCACCTTGCAGTCCATTGCAACAGCGAGTCTTATTCTGGTCTTCATCTGCGCGCTCTATGCCAACGGCTTCACAGACGTGGGAGGGGCGGCGACTGACTTCATCATCGGGAGGTACGGGCTCGTGTTCCCGGCGATGCTCGTCCTTCTAAGCTATCTGATAACTGCACAGTTCAGAATCTCAGCATTCGGAGGCAATCGCAAGCTCTTGGCCATAGTCATGTTGCTCCTGGTCCCAGCCTCTCTCTACGAGATAGGGAAGCGTTCCACCGGACTCGGGCTGGCCGTAGCATTCGTTTTCCTAGTAGCGGGGTTCGCTCTGTACCTGTTCCCTGAAAGGAAGCCGGCGCCTGCAAAGGCGGAATAGTAGGGGCACCGACCACCCTCGGGTGGGCCGTTGTACGAGACAACCGCAGCCTCCTTCGTCGCCGTGGCCGCTGCGCTCTTCGTGACCGAGCTCACCGACAAGGACTCGCTACTTCTGATTGCTGTTTCGACGAAGGTCAGGGTATGGATCACATTCCTGGCGGGTGCCACCGCGTTCGTAATCACGACTACAATCATCATCACCCTGGGTGCCGTCCTGATCGCCGCAGTCCCGGTCGATTGGGTCCGGGTAGGGGGTGGTCTCGTAATGATCGGGTACGGCCTGTGGCAAGCAAGAGGTCTGGTCAGTCAGAGGGCCGTGAATGAAGAGGAATCGAAGATCCCAAAGGCGGGTTCACTCGTCAGGGTGTTCGTGGCCCTCGTAGTGACGCTCGCAGTCCTCGACCTTGCCGGGGACGCCACAGAGGTTTTGACAATAGTCATGGTCGCGAACTACAGGGACCCGATCTTCGTGTTTTCCAGCGTTTGCACGGGTTTGCTGGCCGCCACGGCCGTCGAGACGACCCTCGGTTCGAGGCTGGGAAGGCTCCTGACCCCGAGGCGTCTGAGAATCGGTTCGGCGGTGGTCTTCGTTGGCTTGGGGTCCTTGATCGTTTTCTTCGGCTACTTGTAGTATCCTTTTTCAGGGGCACGTTCATTAAGCGCAGCTCATGGTGCCCAAACTCCCGATGTCGAAGGCCAACCAGGAGGGCATCACGGCGAAGAAGGATTCCAACTTCGACGAATGGTACACCCAGATGATTCTGAAGGCAGAGTTGGCCGATTACAGCCCTGTGTCCGGCTGCATGGTCCTGAGGCCGTCCAGCTACGCGATCTGGGAGAACATCCAGAGGTACACCGACGCGGAATTCAAGCGGGTTGGTATCATGAACACTTACTTCCCTCTTTTCATACCTGAAAGGCTCCTGAAGAAGGAGGCTGAGCACGTTAAGGGGTTCGCCCCCGAGGTCGCCTGGGTGACCCAGGCAGGGAACTCGGACCTCGAAGAAAGGCTTGCAATCCGCCCTACTTCCGAGACCCTCATTTACGAGGTGGTGTCGAAGTGGATAAGGTCCTGGCGGGACCTCCCCATGCGGCTCAACCAGTGGAACAACGTGGTCCGCTGGGAATTCAAGCATCCTACGCCCTTTCTCAGGACGCGCGAGTTCCTCTGGAACGAGGGCCACACCCTGTACGCGACCAGGAAGGAGGCCGACGCCGAGCGGGACGAGATCATGGGCATCTATAGGAAGATCACCGAGGAGTTCCTAGCGCTCCCGGGATACTATGGGAGGAAGACGAGGACGGAGACATTCGCAGGGGCCGAAGCGACATACAGCGTAGAGCATCTTCTCCCCGACGGGAAGGCCATCCAAGGGCCAGACTGGCACTCTGACGGCCAGAACTTCGCCAAAGCCTTCGACATCGGGTTCATCGATCAGAACGGGGAAAGGCAGTACGCCTGGCAGAACACCTGGGCCATAAGCACGAGAGAGATTGGCACCATGCTCGCGGTGCACGGCGACGACAAGGGGGCGGTGATTCCACCACGCTTGGCTGGGACGCAGGTCGTCGTGGTCCCCATAGTGAACGACGAAAGCAAGGCGGCCATCTTGGCTGAGGTGCGCAAGCTCATGGCCGAGCTGAAGGAGTTCAGGGCAGTCCTTGACGACAGGGACCATCTGACCCCTGGGAAGAAGTTCAACGAATGGGAGCTCAAAGGTGTGCCGCTGAGGGTCGAATTCGGGCCCAGGGACATGAAAGAAAAGCATGCCGTGCTCGTCAGGCGCGACACTGGAGCGAAAAGAGTGGTGGGCGTTGCCGACCTGTCCAAGGAGGTATCGGTAGAATTGGGCGCCATCCAAGCTAATCTGTTCCAAAAGGCCAAGGACGCTCTCGCCAAGAACACACATGAGGCGATTACTCTGGCCGAGCTGAAGAAGACCCTCGAAGAAAAGAGGGGTATCGTCAGGGTGCCCTGGTGCGGGAAGCCGGAGTGCGAGGCCAAGATGAAGGAGGCCACGGGAGGGAAGATCCTCAACATCCCCATCGACCAGGAGCCTCCCAAGGCCAAGTGCCCGGCCTGCGGTCTAGGCGCCGAGTTTGTCGTCAACTTTGGGAAGTCGTACTAGGTCAGGTCCATCCCGAACCCCGACAGGTCGTGGGGGCCTTGTCACGTTCCTGGGAGCGATTAACTTGGACACCACTGTCTTCGTGAGGTCTTTTGCCCACCCGGGTGAGGAGGTTCCCCTCCTTTCAGTTGAAGAAGGCCCAGGGGGAAAGGGGGCCAATGCTGCAGTCGCCGCCGGCAGGATATTGGGGAAAGGGAGGGTGGCTTTCGTAGGCGGAATCGGCGAAGACAAACTCGAACCACTCCTACGACGGAGCCTCCTCAAGGAGGGGGTCCTGTCCGGTGGTCTGCTGACATTGAATGGCTACCCCACTGGCAGGGCGTTCGTAGTGGTCGACTCGTCAGGAGCAAAGATCATCCACACTAGGTTCGGTGCGAATGATGGAATCCTCCCTCGTCATCTCAAGCTTGAAGGATCTGCGCTCGTACTAGGTAGCTCGTCAGCAGAAGTGTTGATGGACACCCCTACGACCGTCGCTATTGCCGCGGCGAAGGCCGCAAAGGCTGCCGGCGCCCTAATCGTCTACAGCCCAGGCGTGAGGGCCACCGAAAGCTTCGACCGACTTGCCAGGGTCCTCGCCCTCGCCGACTACTTGGTCGTCAACAGGAGCGAGCTAGCCAAACTCACCGGCTCCGATTCACCTACAGATGGCCTCCGGAAGGTCCTCGAACGGTTCCCTCGCTTGACCGCAGTGGTCACTCTGGGCTCGGAAGGATGTGTGGTCGCTCATGGCAATTCTTATACTCTGGTCCCGCCCGTGGATCTTTCTGCCCTCGGGTCGAGGGCTCTGAACAGCACCGGCTCGGGAGACGCCTTCCTCGCCGCCTATGTTTGCCGTCTTGTCGAAGGGGATTCTCCGGAGGAGTCGGCTCTTTGGGGGAATCTTGCTGGCGCGCTAAAGGCTTCAAGCACCCAGACCAGGGGGAGCCCTACTAGGGCCCAGCTCGAATCGAAAATGAAAGCCTGGCTCAAGGTCAGACTGCGGCCACAGGGTTAGCCATCGAATAGAGTCTCATGGCGCTGTCGTCTACACTCATTGGCAGGTCTATCTTGGCGAGGGCAATCATGTGGAGAGAAAGGGAGGACGCCGCTATCCCGAAGCAGGCGCTCCTCAGGAAGTCCCTCGTCTTCAGATACCAGGAGACTGTGGCTCCGCTCAAGATATCCCCTGCCCCAGTGGAGTCGACCACGGGGACCTGCGGCACCTCCACCTGGTAGATCCTCGCCCCGTCCAGCACATGACACGCCTCCGCCCCCTGAGTCACTATCGCCTTCCTCAGCCCGATGGAAGCCACCTTCTCGAGCGCCTCACGGGGGTCGCTCTTGCCCGTCATCATCTCGGCCTCAGTCCTGTCCATTTTGACGGCGTCCACCTTTGACAGAATGCTCTTGTCCCTGAGGGGGCCGAATGACACCCGCCCCTTGGAGTCGAAGGACCTGACGAACCCCTGCGGGTCAAGGAAGGTGAAATCTGAACGGGCGGATATCTCGGTAAGCAACGAAGTCGACACCTCTCCGGCCAGGGGGCTGACGAGGGACGCTGAGAACCTCGTGTCAGGGGGGATCTGTGACGCCGAGAGGTCTTCGCACCTGCTGGCCAGGGTGAGGGTCCTGCTCCCAGAAGTGTTCGAGATGGTGAACCTCGTAGTCGGCTTCGACAGGCTCCTGTCCGCCGACCGGAGCATGATGCCGTTCCTAGCCAGCCAGACGGCCTGCTCGTCGGGAAAGTCATTTCCTACCTTCGTCAGAGGCTGAACCTCATGGCCGAACCTCGAGCAGACAAGACCTGCGTAGGCCGGCGGCCCTCCCACCGAAGTGATCTGGCGCATCTGGAGCTGGATCGAGTCGATTGTGAGGAACCCGGCCACCAGAACCTTCAAGCACCCGGCAGAAAACTTCGAGGTCTTAAGAAGGCTTCCCCGGTTTTTTTGCGGACGTGAGAATTCCAAGATTTTGTTCGGTTGGCGTTTAAATAACCAATGGCCAAACGACGGCGCGAGAAAGCATTTTGAACGTACAGTCTAGAAAAGGCATCAGCACAGGTGCATATGCAGCCATCGTCATCATCATAATCGTGGTGGCCGCGGCGGCCTACTACTTCATCGCCTACGCGCCATCTACATCATCGACCACCTCCACCTCGTCAACGAGCAGCACGATATCCACGACGACCACCGGGCCGCTGCCCGGCAAGGGCCTGTCGATCGGTGTCGTGTTCGACGTCGGCGGTCTCGGAGACAGAGGCTTCAACGACCTGGCCCACTCCGGCATGATCCAGGCCAACCAGACGCTGGGTGTCGACTATCAATACGAAGTCGCCACTTCGGTCAACGGGATCCCGGCGCTCTTCAACCAACTAATCAATGACCACCTTTCACTCATAGTCGGCGTCGGCTTCGACGACGACTCAGCCATCGCACAGTACGCGGCACAATACCCGAACCAGAAGTTCGCCCAGGTGGACGGTGATGAATACAACTTCACCAACGTAGTCGCAATCAAGTTCCAGGAACACATTGGAAGCGCGGTCGTCGGCGCCCTTGCAGCCGCAGAGGCCGGCAACGGTGCGAAGCTGGGCTTCCTTGGGGGAGTTACCGTAGGCATCATCTACAAGTTCTGGAACGGGTGGAAGTTCGGGATACAGTGGGCCGACCAGTATCTCACCAAGACTACAGGTACTACCTACAACAACACGCTCGACGAGCGCTACGACTCGACCGGGTTCAACGGGTTCGCTGACCCAAGCGGGGGTTACACCAACGGCCAGGCAATGATCGCAGCAGGGGATAAGATCATCTTCACGGCCGCAGGTGGGACCGGCATCGGGACCTTCAATGCCATAGGCAAGTATGACCAGCAACAGGGCTGGAACTGGTCCAACTCGACCGCGCCACCGGTATGGGCGATAGGGGTCGACGCCAACCAGGACTACTATGGAACACAGCAGTTCTTCACGGCAGCCCAGAACAACCAGTCGGCAACCACCATAACGCCGCCTTCCTTCATCCTCACCTCCGAGATCAAGAAAGTCGATTTCGGAGTGTTCAAGGTGATGAGCTGGGTGGTGGACGGCAACTACAGCAGCCTCTGGAACAACCCGAACACATTCGCTCCATCATTCTTCAACGGACAGACCCAGCTCTGCGGTCCCAACGGGGACGCCCCATGCAACGTGAGGGGTGTCTACCTGCTTGGGCTCAAGCAAGGGGCAGTCGGTCCGACCAACTTCCAATACACAATGCAGTTCCTTACTCCCACAGCGATCAACGTGATGAAGCAGATTACGAACGGCATCCTCAACGGCTCCATCACAGTACCTGAAGTCTACACGGACACTGGCATCTAGCGATAGGTGAGGGCTCCTCACCTACCCTTTCTTTTTGTGGGGAGTATGAGCAAAACGGCTTCTATGGTTAAGATGTCTGGGATCAGGAAATCATTCCCAGGCGTTATGGCGGTTGACGGTGTCGACTTCTCGGCCGAGCCGGGCGAGGTCATGGGGGTTCTTGGTGAAAATGGGGCCGGAAAGAGCACTCTGATGAACATACTCTACGGGATGTATTCCATGGACGCGGGGACCATTGAGATAGAAGGGAAGAAGTTGAACATTAGAAGCTCCGCGGACGCCATCTCCCACGGCCTGGGGATGGTCCATCAGGCGTTCACGTTGGTGCCAAACCTGAGCGTCATGGAGAACATCATACTGGGGTCAGAGCCGTCCAAGACCGGGATAATCGACAGGGCCATGGCTAGGAGCCAGGTAGAGGAGATGGTTAAGCAGGTCGGCCTCGAGGTGGACCTCAACTCGTTGGCCGAAGACCTTCCCACCGGCTTCAAGCAGAGGGTGGAGATCCTGAAGGCGTTGTTCAGAGGCGCCAAGGTGCTCATCCTCGACGAGCCCACGGCGGTGCTCACCCCCCTGGAGGCTGAGGAGCTCTTCAGGTCGATCAGGCGGCTGACCGATGGGGGGTCGACGGTGATATTCATCACCCACAAACTGAAGGAGGTAATGGCAATCACCAACCGGATAACGATAATGCGCCATGGGAAGGTGACAGCGACATTGACCACAAAAGACGCCAATTTCGACATACTGGCCAACGCCATGGTGGGGAGGCAGATTGAGAGGAAGTTCGCCTTCAATCCCTACGAACCGGGGGATACCCTCCTTGAGATCACCAATCTTGTGGCCCCGTCAAAGCACAAGGCGAAGGTCCTAGACGGATGTTCTCTCTACGTGAAGACCGGAGAGATAGTCGGGGTCGCAGGGGTAGAGGGGAACGGCCAGACGGAGCTCGTCGAATGCATAATGGGGCTCAACAAGCCTACAGGTGGAACGATACGACTGAGCGGGAAGCTGACGAACGAACTGTCGACTTCCGAGATCCTGAAGCTCTCAGTCGGGCACGTCCCCGAGGACAGGGCCTTGAACGGGCTAATCCTCGATTTCTCGATCGCCGAGAACGTGGTCCTGGGGTCCACCGAAAGGGCCGAATTCTCCAGCCACGGACTCATAGCCCCAAGGAGCATCAAGGACTTCGCACGGAAGATTGTCCAAGCCTTCAGTGTCTCGACTTCGAGCATCGACGTCAAGGCACGCAACTTATCCGGCGGGAACCAGCAGAAGGTGATCGTAGGAAGGGAACTTGCAGGGGAACCGCATCTGCTCATAGCGCATCAGCCTACCCGTGGGTTGGATGTCTCAAGTACGGAATACATCCAGACCCTCCTGGTCCAGGCCAGGAACGCCGGGCGGGGTGTCCTGTTGGTGAGCGCAGACTTCGACGAGATCCTGGACCTCAGTGATAGGATCATGGTCCTCTACGAGGGCAAGATAATAGGTGAATTGAAACGGGGGGTGGGAATCGGAGAGCTTGGGAAACTGCTCGGAGGCGTAGCGACTTCGTGAGCGGTAGAAGCGCGGCCATTACTGGAGCCTTCAAGTCGGCGCTCCCGTCTCTCATCGCCCTTGGGCTCGGATTAGTAGCCGGCTCGGTCTTGATGTTAATCTTCGGGCTCAATCCTCTGACCATATTCCAGGAGATCTTCACAGGCGCTCTCGGGACCCAGTATGGCCAGTCCACCGTATTGAGCTACATGAGCTCCTACATACTACTCGCACTGGCTTTCCTGATACCCGGGAAGGCGGGCATCTGGAACGTGGGAGGGCAGGGACAGGCGACCCTCGGGGGGATCGTAGTCGCGCTCATCGTAGTCTTCGTGCCCCTTCCTCCGGGCCTTTGGGCGTTGGTGGCCGTAATCGCCGCATGCGCGGTGGGAGGGCTCTGGGCGTCGATTTCAGGACTCCTCGAAGCATACAGGAACGCGTCGGCCATAGTCTCGACAATCATGATGAACTTCGTCGCCGCGTCCTTTGCCACCTTTCTCCTCCTCGTCGCCATCGTACCCAGGGTGCCAGATGTTGCCATCTACGACAGGGTGGACATCAGCGCTGCTGCCACTCTGCCTACGCTCCCTTACTTCACGACGTCTATCATGGTAGTCGTCGCCATCGCTCTTGCAATCGGGATCGCCTTCTTCCTGAGGAGGACGACCTTGGGCTATAGCATAAGAGCCACAGGGCTGGGTGCGACACAGGCCGAATCCAAGGGCATCAACCCGAGAAAAACGAAGGTCATCGCAATGGTGATAGGCGGGGCGCTGGCTGGCCTCGCCGGTGCGGGGGACATCCTCAGCGTGGGGAGGGGGTGCTACCTGACTGCATGCTACCAAGACGGTTTCATTTTCGGCTGGTTCGGTGGGGAGGGGTTCGCAGGCATAGCAGTCGCTCTGATGGCCGCGAACAATCCGGTAGGGTCGATCTTCACGGGAATATTCGTGTCGATTCTTGCCGCCGGGACCGCCGCTGTCTTTCAGAACATCTACATAGTCTGGGCCATGCAAGGAATCATCGTTCTCTTCATGTCAGCGCCCTACCTCAGCAGGCGCATCCTTAGGCTTCTGGGGAGGAAGAAATGGATCTAACATTCGTTGTGCTCCTGGTCGTCTTCGGGCTGCAGAAAGCGATCCCCATAGCGATAGCCGCCGACGGGGAGCTCATTACAGAGAAGTCCGGCATCCTGAACATCGGAATATACGGGGTGATGCTCATCGGCGCCTTCACCGCAGCGGCGGTGAACTACACCCTGGGCCCGTCTGCAGGCCAGAGCTCTCCGTACATCGCGCTTGTCGCGGCAATGGCCGTAGGAGTGCTGTTGAACCTGATACTGGCGGTCTTTGCGACAAAGGTCCATGTCGATCAGGTCATCGCCGGGATAGGAATCAACATTTTCGCGGTGGGTTTCACCTACGTCCTCCTCCAAAAATACTTCCAAATCGACGGAACGCCTCTTCCCAGGTTCACCGTTCTCCCCATCGCCACCATCAGCGGCCTGTCCAACGGACTGACGCTCACAGTCAGCCCCCTGATGGCAGTGATGTTCATTCTCCCCATCCTCGTATTCATCTTCCTCGGGAGGACGAAGCTTGGTCTTCATATAAGAGCCGTAGGTGAGAACCCGAAGGCTGCAGAAGCCGCAGGCCTCGACGTGGCAAGGACGAGGATTATCGCCACGGCCATTGGAGGAGCCTTCCTTGGGCTCGGAGGCGCCTATTTCACGGTAGATTTCAACTCGAGTTTCGTCCCCGACCCAACGGGATCCGTGATTCCAGCTTTCATCGCGCTGGCGGCTGTAATCGCAGGCGGGTGGAAACCGGCCTATGTACTTGGCATGAGCATACTCTTCGGCATGACCGTGGGGGTCCAATATGTCGTCCAAGGGCACCTAGCGACGTCGTACATATTTCTCGTCCTGATGCTTCCATACCTTGCGACGGTGGCGACCCTTGGGATAGCTTCGAAGCGTCTCAGGCCTCCTGCCGCCCTCGCAGTACCTTACAAGAAAGAATGACCCTGGACCTCGTATAGGTTTAAAGGGGAAGAGAAAATGACAGTTTCAAAGTTTGACTAAGAAGAGAAAGAGTCGCGGTCGTTCCAAGGGAGGGAAGGGACGGAGCGACACCATCTACTGTAGCAACTGCGGGGCAAGCGTGCCGAGAGACAAGGCGAAGAAAGTCACCACGCGCCTGAGCCTCGTGGAACCGACCCTCGCACGAGAGCTTAGGGCAGCGGGAGCGTATATCGCGGCTCCCACCCAGGTTCGCTACTATTGCATTAGTTGCAGCGTCCACTACGGCATAGTCAAGGTCCGAGCCAAGAACGAAAGACGCATGTGGTAGATTGCTAAGCTGTCGTGACGTTAGGCGGTCCGTTCAGTATCACGACATCACTGATGAATACCGCCGGGAGAGGTTCGTCCGCAGGCCAGCTTTTCGGGCACGTCGGGGCCTGGCAGATGGGGGCTTTGGCAAGCGCCTGGACGACGCTCCAACCTGATATGACCTTCCCGAAGACGGTGTAGTGTCCGCTTATCTGGAGGTTTGTCGTGCTGTTGGACAGGTTGATGAAGAACTGGGTGCTACCCGTGTTCAGACCGGTCGTGAAGTTACCCTCCCTGGCCACCCCCAGATAACCCTCGTAGGTCCCGAGATTCGGGCATCGACTCACCTCAAGGGGGACGGTCATGTTGGCGGCAAGGTCAGATGTAGCCAAACCCGTCGCGTTCGTGAACCCCTCCCCCCAGCTCGATCTCGTGCTGTTGAGCCCTCCCCTAGAGTGGGGGTCGCCCGTCTGTATTACGAATCCCTGAACGATTCGGTGCCAGGCGAGGTCGTTGTAAAACCCCGAATTCGCGAGGTTTACGAAATTGGCAACGGTCTGAGGGGCGCACTGAGGGTAGAGGACGACGTAGATTGTCCCGTCGCTAGTATCTATCCGGGCATATTTGGGCGGCGCCTTGTAGATGTAGTTGGAATAGATGTACCACCCAGCTGCTACAACCAGTATAGCCACCACGGCCCATGAAGCGATCTTCTTCCATGGGATGGTCCTCCTCTTCCTTCGGCCCGGCTTGTCCACCACTTTGAGCTTCCATGCTCTTTGAGTTCCGTAGAAATATGCTTCGGTTCAGGGGCGACGCCGAGCCGGGGGCAGGCGCGCCTCAGACTCTGCTCGAAACCCAGTCGAATGTCTTTGGGAGCCCTTCTGAGAAAGGCGTCTTCGGCCCCCACCCCAAGGTCTCCCCTACGAACGTCAGGTCGGGCATCCTGTTCAAGGCCCCCGAAGGCTTCGACACGTCGAACTTCATCGGTATCTTCTTCCCGGTCAATTCTATGATGCTCTTCGCCAGCTCGAGGACGGTGTACTCCTCAGTCGAGCCTATGTTCACCGTGAGATTCCCCTTCTTCCGGACATGCCCCATGAGGGCCCACAACGCGTCGAGTACGTCGTCGATGTAGACGAAGCAGCGCCTCTGGTTCCCGTCCCCCCACACCACGAAGTCCTCCCTCGGGTAGCGGATGGCCTTTCGCATCAGGGAGGCTATCACCTGGCTCCTTTCTGGCCGGAGGTAGATGTTCTTCCCATAGGCGTGGAAAATCCTAGCCACCCCAGATGCGACGTCGGGCATGTACGAGAGCTGCTTCTCGGCCAGTAGCTTGGACCACCCATAGCCGCCGTCGGGGTTCACCTTCACCTCCGAGTCCTCCTCCCTGAACTTCGTTTGACCTCCCTGCTGCCTGTCGAATGGGTACACCGAAACACTCGAAGCGTAAATCAGGGTGCTGACCCCTGCCTCCAGGCAGGCCCTGAACACGTTGGCGTCTATGACCACGTTCGCCTGCATGGCCGCGAGCTCCCTCCCCTTCGTCCTGTGAAGATAGTCGACGCTCCCCACCTCGGCGGCGAAGTGGAATACTGTGTCTGCGCCTTTCATGGATCGCTTCGCGAAGTCGTATTCCTTCAGGTCACCCGTGACCGCTTTCTGGGTGACGCCCACGTCCTTCAGGTTCTGAAGGGTCCCAGCCGAAAAGTCGTCGATAATCGCCACCTCGTTCCCCTCCCCGATCAGCCTGGCTGCGATGTGGCTCCCCAGGAACCCCGCTCCCCCCGTCACAGCGAACTTCGCCATGCTAATCTTGCGCCTTCCAGCCGATCTCCTTGGCCGTCCACAGGGCCGTGGTCTTGATGGCGTCCCGCGGAGACACTTTCGGCTCCCATCCGAGTCGTGTGAGCTTCTCCGAAGAGAGCTGGACGACAGGGTTGTCTCCCTTCCACCCCCTAGGCCCTCCGGTGTACTTCCTTCTGACGTTCTTCAGACCCAGGGAGTCAATTACTATGTCGGCTACGTCGTCCACGGTCGTCTTCTCCGTGAGCCCGAGGTTGAATGTGTTCACGGGCCTGGAGCTCTTCCGGTATCCTAACATCACGCCGTCCACGCAGTCCTTCACATATAGGTAGTCTTTGATCTGCTTCCCATCTCCTAGGATCTCCAGCTTCCTTGGGTTCTTCTCCAGCTTGTGCTCAAAATCCCAGATGGCTCCCCTCCTGCACCTCTCCCCCAGGACGGTCCCGAACCTGAATGCCCAGAACTTGGTGGGATGGAACTGGACGAAGGCTGATGCGAACGCCTCCCCGGCAAGCTTCGCCGCGCCGTAAAACGACGTCTGTGTGCCCGAATATGACTCGGGGGTCGGAGTGACCTTTGCCTCGCCGTAGAGCGCCGACGTTGAAGCGAACACAAGATCGGGTACCTCGTTTTTTGCGACGGCTTCCAGGACGTTGACCGTTCCGCCGAGGTTGTATTCAAGGTCGGCCGCAGGGTCATCCTGGCTCACGCGCATGAGGGCGTGGGCCGCGAAGTGGAAGACTGCGTCGCAACCCTTTGATTCCTTCACCAGGGTCTTCGTGTCTCTGATGTCCCCCTCAACCACCTCCAAGGCCTTGTCTACCTTGCGGTGGGCCAAATTCGAGCGCCGACCGGTCAAAAGGTTGTCGAGGACTAATACCTTCCACCCGTCGTCTAGCAGCCTATCAGTGAGGTGGCTCCCGATGAACCCCAGGCCTCCGGTGACCAGGGCTTTCTTCATTCAATCAAGCGCCGCCCGGGTGTGATTAAAAGCGTCTCCCAAGGCAGACGGATTGCCGCAGATCGGGAGTGCCTACTTTCGACCGCTTCTTCTCTGCCGTGGAGCTACCTTCACGGACGCCCCACCGCCATGAATCGCGAGGAACTCCTGCCAGGCCTTGTCGAATTCTTCACGGGTCTCCTCGGTCCTCTGATTGAATGGCATCTGCCTGATGATCTTCGTCGGGATGGTCACAATGTGTGCTCCCGCAGCGAACGCCGTGGCGACGTCCTCTGGAGTCCGGATGCTCCCTACTATCAGGCGAGCCTTCAGCTTCGACTCCTTGGCGGTGGAAACGTAGTCCTTGATGATATGCACAGGGTCCTCCCCCGCCTCCTTCGACCTGTTGTAGAACAGCGAAACATAGGTTGCGCCCGCCTTCGCCGCCATGATCAGCTGGTTGAAGGTCATCATGAGGGTCATGTTCGTCCGGATGCCTTCCTTGGCGAGCTGATGGACGACCTTAAGCCCCCTTCCGTCGGCCGTCATGGCCACCTTCACGACCACCCTCTTGTGCCAGGATGCGTACTCCCTGGCCTCGGACAGTAACTCAGCCTCCGTGTTCGTGGTGGTCTCCACGCTTACAGGGCCGTTGACGACCCTGCAGATGTCGATGACCCGCTTCTTGAAGTCGACCCCTCCCTCTGACAAAAAGATCTTCTGGTTCGTCGTCACTCCGTCCGCAATTCCCCACTTCGTAAGCTCCACGCATTCGTCGAGGGACGCAGTGTCAAGGAATATGTCTGGCATTCTCATATCTCCGGGGAACTTTACGGCGGAACCTTAGGCCGGGGCGGATATAAGGAAAGCCACCGCCTGTGGGGAAGGAGTTAAGGGTCGCCCCCGTCGCGGTTCCTCGAACGATCTAATGGGAGCAGCCAAGGCCGTCTTCCTGGACCGGGACGGGGTCCTGAACGACCTCGTCTACAACGATGAAGAGGGCCAGATCTCGAGCCCGTCGTCGGCACGCCAGATGAGAGTCTTCCCTTTCGTCGCTGAATCTGTGAAGGCACTCCAGGGGTTGGGTTACAAGGTGATTGTGATTTCAAACCAGCCCGGAGTGGCCAAGAGGCAGTTCAGCCTCGCTGAGCTTAACCGGATGAACGCCAAGCTTCGAAAGGCTTTGTCCGACCGCGGGGTCAATTTCGACGGGGAATACTACTGCCTGCACCACCCGGAGGCCCTTGTCAAGCGGTACAGGGTCGTCTGCGACTGCCGGAAACCGAAGCCGGGCCTGCTCTTCAGGGCCGCCGAGGACTTCAATCTTGACCTTGCAGATTCGTTCATGGTCGGGGACGGCTTCGTCGATGTAAAGGCCGGGAGAAGTGCGGGGTGCATGACGGTCCTCGTCGCCCACATGACTACCCTGCTGACGAAGATGATGGAAAAGCAGGACGGCAGACCGGACTACCTAGTGCCCTCCCTGAAGGAAGTCCCGGCGCTCGTGGAGAAGGTTTCGAAGGAGACGATCAGTACTTCTCGGCAGCCTTCCGGGGCCCCCCGGCGGAAATCATCCCGCGGAGCTGCTCGCTCATAAGGTGAGTGAGCACCAGATGCATCCCCTCGACGTGCGGGGTTGACTCCGCCGGTACCACCACGCACGCGTCCGCCGCCGTCTTCAACACCCCACCATCGAATCCCGAAAGACCGACCACCTTCCCTCCGTTGTCCTTGACGTACTTCACTGCCCTAAGGAGATTCTGCGACCAGGGACCTGCCTTGTCGCTCCCTGAGCCACCGTGGACGCTTATGGCGACAAGCACGTCCCCTTTCCTAAAGAAGTTCCGGAGCTGCTCGACGTAGACGTCCCCCCACCCGTTGTCGTTCGTGAGGGCGCTCACGAACGGGATGTTGTCCACCAGGGCGAAGGCCCTGAACTTCCTGTCCGCCTTGTCCGAAACCCATTTGTTCAGGTCGCAGGCGAAGTGAGTGCTCGTCGACGCGCTCCCTCCGTTACCTATGACAAAGACCTGCTTGTCCTCTTTCCACGCGGAGTACAGGATCCCGATGGCCCGGTCTATCGCCGACCTGTCTAACCCGTCCGCGATCTTCGCCACTTCGCCTAGATACTCGTCGGTGCGGCCCAATCCGTCAAGGCGTGGCCAGATTTCGACTATTATCCTTGTCGTTACATAGCAGCGCCTCGGGGTTATATCCTGGCAGAATCGGGCAGGAAACGGGCGACCAACTCTTCATTGATAGTCTCGAGGACCCCCTTCAGGCTCTCCCTCGGAGGAGGGGGGACCGACCTGCCGGCTTACTACTCAAAGCACGGCGGCTACTTCGTCTCTGGGGCAGTGGACAAGTACATGCACATCGTCGTTAACGACAGGTTCGAGCCGGGAATCAGGGTCAGCTATTCGCAGACTGAGATTGTCGATTCGGCAGACTCTGTCCGCCACCCGATAGTCAGGGAGACCTTGAAGCAACTCGGATGGAAGGACAAGATTGAGATCGTTTCACTGGCGGATGTCCCGGCAGCGACGGGCCTAGGTTCGTCTGGGAGCTTCTGCGTGGGGCTGCTTAACGTTCTATATGCTCACCAGAAGGTGTTCAAGACCCCCGAGCAGATAGCAGAAGAGGCATGCCATATCGCCATGACGCGGCTACACGAGCCGTCGGGGAAGCAGGACGAGTACGCGGCGAGCCTTGGGGGGATAAGGTCCTACGAGGTAGACCGGAGCGGGAAGGTCACCCCCAGAGAGCTGAGCATAAGCCCGGAGGTCCTCGACGAACTGGAGCACGGGATAATGATGTTCTACACCGGGATAAAACGCAGCGCCAACGAAATCCTCGGCAGCCAGCAGGAAAAGCTCGTTTCGGGGACCGACGGGGCGGCCGAGAAAATGCATGCCATAAAGTCCATCGGCATGGAGAGCAGCAGGGCCCTTGAATCGGGAGACCTGAGAAAGTTCGGGGAGCTGCTGGATGAGCACTGGAATGTGAAGCGAGGGGTGACAGAATCCATGACTACCGAAGGCGTAGATCGATTGTACTCGCTCGCCAAGAAGAGCGGGGCGCTTGGGGGCAAGCTGGTGGGCGCCGGGGGCGGGGGCTTCCTCATGCTCTACTGTGAGGAGGGGAGGAGCCAACTAAGGTCGGTCCTGGCCAAGGAAGGCCTCGTCGAAATGAAGTTCAGGTTCGACTTCGAAGGGAGCAAGGTAATCTACAACATCTAGGCATGTCGGAATGGTTCTAGTTGCAAGCGGTAATCCTCGCCGGCGGGCTCGGCACCAGGCTCAAACCGATAACTGACTCGCTCCCGAAGGCCCTCACCCCCGTCCTTGGAAAGCCGTTCATAGACTATCAGGTGGAACTCCTGAAAAAGTCAGGGGTCAGAGACTTAGTGCTGTGCATCGGGTACCGCGGGGAGAAGATAGAGGATCACCTCGGAGACGGCAGCAGATTCGGGGTCAAGGTCGAATACAGCCGAGACGGTCCAGAACTCCTGGGCCCGGCCGGGGCCCTGAAGCGAGCCGAGAAACTGCTTGGGGGCTCCTTTTTCGTCACCTACGGAGACGCCTACCTCAGAGCGCCATATGGCCGGATTATGGAGACACTCCTGAAGTCGGATAGGCTCGGGCTCATGGTCGCGTTCAGGAACGACGGAAGGTATGGGAGGAGCGACCTGACCGTCGAGTCGGGGATGGTTGTCCGTTACGACAAGAAGAGGAGCCTAAGCGGCATGCATTGGATCAACTTCGGGGTGTCGGCCCTTCGGAAAGAGGCTCTCGGGGCAATCCCTGAACGCAAGGTCTGCGGCGAGGAGGAGTTCTATGGTGCCCTGATCAAAGACAGGCAGCTGAAAGCCTTCCCTGTGTACGACCGCTTCTACGAGATTGGGACCCCCGGCTCTTTGGCCGAGTTCGAACGTTTCATCTCAGAGTAGGTTTGCGCTTCAGGCGTAGGAGTTTATGACTTCGGCGCACCTAGCCACACCATCGAAGCGGTTCGAAATCGTCCGGACAGCCTCGACCTTCATCTTGTATGACGAGTCGGTGAAGCATGATTCTATCGCTTGGAAAAGATTCTGAGGGGTGAGCTTCTCTGACCTGATGTCGACCCCCAGCCCGAGTCGGCTGAACTTCTCGGCGTTGCTTATCTGCTCGGGGTGGTTGTGGATCGGCACGAGCACAGCCGGCTTCGCATTGTCGATGCACTGGCCTATGGTGCTGTGGCCCGCCCTGGCGACGAGGACCGAGGATAGTTCGAAAAGCTCGTCCTTGACAGGGCACCAATCGAAGAGCCACCCCCCGCTGGCTAGCCTTCTCGGCGTGGCGGAGCCTCCCGAACGTCCCAGTGAGACGACCAGGTTGTACGCCTTGCAGATCTCTTCCGCCGATGCGAGGACAGTCTCCACGAACCTCCCCTTTGTGGCCTCGGGCCCACTGACCTGACAGAAGACCAGGGGCCTGTCGTCCAGTGCAAGGGTACGCTTGACTTTCTGAAGGCCTTCTTGGCTGGTCCTGATCTTTGGTGCGGTGAAACCCACGAACTCGACTACTCTGGAGACCTCCGAGTCCACGACGTTTTCCTCGGCGATCGTATACGGAGGAGGGAGGTCGGTGACCAGTACCCGATCGCTCAGGGACCACATCAGCCCGAGGGAGTCCGCCGCAATCCTCTCGTAATACTTCCCCATCGAGTTGCGGAACCTAGGGGGAAACAGCACTTTGAACTGGTTCAACATGGTCACCACCGGGTATGACTCCGACTTCCCTGCGAGGATGGCGGACAGCCTCGAGTCGCTCACCACGACCTCCGGATTGAACCTTCTGATTGCCTCCCTCTCGAAGGCTACCTGCTGCATGAACTTGTTGAGCATGAACGGGAAGCTGGGGAGGATCTTGTGGGAGGAGAACCCCCCGCCCACCGCCCATTCCACGTCGAGGGCGGGGCATCGTTCTGTGAGCCCTTTCATCCCCATGGCCTCAAGGAACGAGTACCCCTGTCCAGACGAGGAATACCTGAACTTGTAATCGGCCTCCGGGAACCTTTTCGAGACCTCCAGGATCCTGGTGACGTGCCCCAGTCCCGATCCGAAGACTGCGAAGTATACCCCTTTCGAAGCCAAATTTGTGCCTGTCCCTCCCCTTTCATCAGGCGGGACATCGGCAGCCCTTCTCAACACTATTAGTGTCTTGGCCTGGCTGGGAAACAGTCGCGCCGTCGCACCGGGGTGGAGGGGGTTTGACTTCGAAATATACATATCGAGGTGCCTTTCAGGGGTCCCTAGGGGAGAGGGTAGGTCGTAATGGTTATCCCGATCTGGCTCCTTCTCGAAGTTGTCACGCTGGGGATTGGAATCCCGGTCCTCGCCCTCGAATACTACTGGGTGATCCTTCTGGTGTCGTCGATGAAGTACCCCAGGAACCTCGCCAAGCAGGAGGTCAAGCTGAAGACCTATCCGCTCGTCTCGATCCTAATCGCGACGTTCAATGAGAAATTCGTCATTGAAAGGTCTCTAGACGCAGTAAGGAACCTCGACTACCCGAAAGACAGGATACAGGTCGTCGTCGCCGACGACTCCAACGATCAGACGACCACAATCATAGATGCGAAGGTCCAGGACCTGAACCGGTCGGGAATACGGACGCTTGTTTCAAGAAGGCCCTCGAGAGAGTTCTTCAAGTGCGGAGCCCTCAACAAGGCCCTTCAGCTGGCCGACGGAGAGTATGTGCTCCTCCTCGACGCTGACTCGATGGTCTCCCCCGACGTCCTGACGAAAGGGATTGACACCATCGAGAGCCACCCGAGAGCCGCTTTCGTCTCCTACCGCTATGGGCATTACAACAGGGACTACAATATGGTGACCAAGCTTTTTGCCATGACCCAGGACATCGGAGACACCATCTCGAAGATGGGGTCCTACCAAATCGACGCCCCCTTCTCCGCCCAGGGGGGTCAGACGCTTGTGAGGACAAAGGACCTCCTCGAGGTCGGCGGATGGACGAACCAGAGGATTGCGGACGACACGGACATTTCGATCAAGCTGTACCTTGGCGGGAAGAGGGGTATCTACCTCAGCAACGTGAAGATAATGAGCGAAGACCCGTCCACCCTGGAGGCCTGGAAGAAGCAGGTCGGGAGGACCTCTCAGGGGTGGTGGAGGTGCATCGCGAACTACTGGACTGCGATAATCACAGCCCGGGGCGTCTCGTTGAGGACGAAGGCGGGCCTCTTGCTCATGTTGATGTCCCCGTTCTCAAGCCTCAGCTGGATCCTTGTCACCTTCCTATCCACAATTGCGGTCGTTTTCAACCTCATCCCACCCGCCACTTCGATATTCAACAACCCGGTCTACGTCGGCATCGTTGCTGTCCCGTTCGCCGTCTCGCTCGCGTCCGGAGCGTGGGCGCTCAAAGTCCAGGGCCTCATGACCTGGAAGAACGTCGCGCTGATACCGTGGCTCGGCTACGCCTCCGGAGGCATGCTGGTCCTGGGGTCCATCGGCTTCTTCTATGGGGTCTTCGACCGTATGGGATTCTTCCTCTATAGGACCCCGAAGTCCGGCGCCATCAAGGAGATGACGAAGACGACCTACTTCAAGCACCTCAGGAACGACCGCAACTCGATCGTCGAGGCGGTTCTGGGGCTCGCGGGTATCATCTTCGCCTGGTTCGTCTTCATACATGGCGTCTGGTTCCTTGCGCTCTCGATGTTCGGATTCGGTCTCTTCACGCTGAAGTCAATGAACCTGACAAGATACTACACGAGCAGATGGAAGAGGCCTAGCGGGCGTCAGTTCGCGTCCCCGGCGTTTGTTCAGATGACACAGGCACCTTGGGCGATATCGTCAGCGCTCTTTGAGCGCATGAGGACCGCCCCCGCTACAGTACGCGCTACGATGCGCTGAAAGTTCCCTAGGGCCCTCTGTTATTCTAGCGTCGTTACCGCCTTGTAGGTCCTTTCTAGGAAGGTGTATGTTGCAACGACAAGCACCAACACCACTCCCCAGTAAGCCAGCCCTGCAATTGAAAGCACGGAGAGGATTAGGAGGCGCTCGCTCCTCTCGCCTATGCCGACCCCTGACAGCTTCACCCCCAAGGCGTCCCCCTTCGCCCTCGTGTAGCTTACGAGGAGGCTCATGGCCATCGCCAATAGTACCAGCAGCGGGGCCGAATAGCCACCAACAAGTATCCCGCCGAAGACAGCCACCTCAGCCACCCTGTCCAGGGTCGAGTCGATGAATGCGCCCCTCTTGGAGGTCCTCCCGGTGACGCGCGCCACGGCACCGTCCACAATGTCGAACCACCCCGCGACGAGGACGAGAACCCCGCCAAGCGCCTCTCCCCGGTACCCCGAAGTGGAGTAAGCAGCCGCGGCGAGGAAGGATATCACAAGCCCGACAATCGTCCAAGTTGTCGGGGACACCTCCAGGTGGGCGAACAGGTTCCCCACTGACACTAGGTTCGACTCAAGCCGCCCTCTGAGCCTGTCGAGCACGCGAACCCATGCTCGGCCGTTTTTATATACAGTGAGAGGGAGACGTGCGGATACTTTGGGGAAGGTGAACAAGGGGGTAGGGTGCACCGTCACCGGGTGCCGCAACCCGGCCGAGAGGTCGATCAGCCGGTCTGAGACCAGTGGCAGCGGGCTCAGCCTGGGCGGGGATGGAAGGCGCGTCTATCTCTGTAGAGATCATTACAAGGCGTGGAAGAAGGCGACCAAGAAGTCGAGGTCCCTGGAAAGGTCCCGTTGGTAGGGTGGACCTAGGATGAAGATACTTCAGATGCACGCCGACTTCGTCGAGTATACCCCGGTGAAAAAGGAAATCAGAGGGGCCGAGGAGATCGAGCCCAAGACCGTCCGGGAGGACGACATCGTGGTCCTCTTTACTGCCTTCGAGCAGGGGGACGACAAATCCCTCATCGAAAAAGCAGTGGCCGAGTCCAAAGAGTTCCTAGGGAAGCTGGGGACGAACCGGGTGATGCTATATCCGTTCGCTCACTTGAGCCAGAACCTCGCGCCGCCCTCGGAGGCCCTCGCCCTCCTACTTGAGATGGAGAAGAGCGCTTCGTTGGCAGGCCTGGAGGTCAAGAGGGCGCCATTCGGATGGACCAAGGCACTGCAGATCAAGGTGAAGGGGCACCCGCTCGCTGAGATGTCGAGGAGCTATTCGAAGGGAGGGGCCGAACCCGTCCCCCCGCCCAAGCCGAAGAGGGAGCTGACAGCAGAGGCCGCCATGGCCCGTCTCAGGCGGAGCGATTTCGTGAACCTTCCGGACACGGACCACAGGGTCATCGGAGAGAGGCTGGACTTGTTCAGCTTCCAGGAAGTCTCGCCAGGGATGGTCTACTGGCACGATAAAGGCCTCCGGGTGAGGAACCTCCTCATCGGGTTCCTCAGGTCCGAGCTCAACAAGGGAGAGTACCAGGAAGTGAGCACCCCGACCCTGGCTAACACCGCCCTCTGGCAGGTGAGCGGCCACAACGAGCACTACAAGAACAACATGTTCCTCACGGCCCTCGGGGACGAGGAGATGGGGCTGAAACCCATGAACTGTCCCTCGACCTTCCTTGTTTACAAGTCCCGAAAATGGAGTTTTCGCGATCTCCCTGTCAGGTATGCCACCTTCGACCCGCTTTACAGGAACGAACTCAGCGGCGTGGCGAGCGGGTTGTTCAGGGTCAAAGTCCTCACCCAGGACGACGCCCACATCATAGCCACCGAAGATCAGGCAGAGGCAGAGCTCTCCAAGATGCTCGACCTCATGGATAGGGTGTACAAGGTCTTCGGTCTAGAGTACAAGGTGAAGATCTCCACCAGGCCCGACGACTCAATGGGGAGCGACGAGGAGTGGAAGAGGGCCACCGACACCCTGGTCCGCACTGTGAAGTTGCGGGGTTGGACCTACGAAATCAAGGACAAGGAGGGGAACTTCTACTCTCCCAAGATAGACGTCGACATCAGAGACTCCCTGGGCCGCGAATGGCAGTGCGGTACCTTCCAGCTAGACCTTCAGATGCCGAAGCGCTTCAAGCTCGTCTACACGGGCTCCGACGGCAAGGAGCACACCCCGATAGTCCTCCATAGGACCATACTGGGGTCGCTGGAGAGGTTCATGGGGGTGATGCTCGAGCACTACAAGGGGATGCTCCCGGTGTGGTTGTCTCCCGTGCAGGCTCGGGTGATCCCCCTATCCGACGAGCACGTTGAATATGGGAGAGGGGTGCTCACCTCCCTCACCGCGGGGGGAGTCCGGGCGGAAGGAGACTTTGCGAGCGGGACCATGGGCGCCAAGATCAGGGAGGCCCAGCTCCAGAAGATACCCTACATGCTCGTGGTCGGGAAGAAGGAGGAGGATTCAGGTACGGTCGCGGTCCGGACCCGGACCGGAGAGCAGACCTTCGGTGTCAAGACAGGCGACTTCATCGCCCGGGTCAATGGCGATGTCTCCGCCTACAGGTAGACGCTACCCTTCTGGAATCTGCTGCGTGACGCAGTGGATGGTCCCAAGGCCGTAAACCAGAGCCCGGCAGTCGACCCCCAAAACCTCCCTCTTGGGGAACTCAGACTCTAGTGCCCTCAGCGCCACCCTGCCACTGTCTCCCCCGAAAGTAGGGACGAGCACGACCCTGTTCCCTATGTAGAAATTCAAGTGGCTCGCGGGAAGGCGCCCGTCCTCCGCCCTGAGCGTCCTTGGCATCGGGATCTCAACGACGTCGAGGGATTTCCCGTCTTGGTCCTTAGATTCCCTCAGCACCCTCAGGTTTTCTTCTAGAGGGGTATGGTTGGGGTCCGATTCCTTCGGCTCCACGGCCGCGACCACCCTGCGCGGGCCCACGAACCTTGCGATGTCGTCCACATGCCCGTCTGTGTCGTCCCCTTCTATCCCACGGCCCAGCCAGAGGATGTGGGACGCCCCTAGGTAGTCCCTGACAGCTTTCGAAAGTCCAGCACTATCGAGGGTCGGGTTCCTGTTCCGGTTGAGCAGGCACTGCTCGGTGGTGAGAAGGGTCCCCCTTCCGTTTACGTCCACCGACCCCCCCTCCAGGACCAGCCCGGGCCTGAAGGTCCTGAGCCGGGTAGACCTTGCGATCGCTTCTCCCGACTCGTTGTCTGGCTTCAGGTCGTCGTACTTGTTCCCCCAGGCGTTGAAGACCCACTTGGTGAGCGCCAGGTCTTTCCCCTTGACGTAGATCGGGCCGTAGTCCCTGACCCACACATCCAAAGTTCTGATCCTTCGGAATGCGACCCGCCCTCCCCCTTTGACCATGGACTTCGCTCTGGTCTCAGCCTTCTCGTCATCGACGAGTATGTTCACTTCCTCTCCCTTCCCGAGGGCTCCCGCCATCTTCGCATAGGCGGCTTCGACCTTTGGGAGGATGCCAGACGGGAAGGTGTTGGGGTCCTTCGGCCACGAGAGCCAGGTCCCCCTGTGAGGCTCCCATTCGGCGGGCATCTTGTACCCCATCGAAAACGGGGTGTCGTCGCTCAACCTGGGCTACCTGCCTATCCGCGAGTAGGACCCAGGCTTCCTGTTCCTCATGAAACCCCACCCTTCTTCCACCACCCTGCCCAGTTGAAGGTCGCAATCGACCGTGAAGACCCCCTCTTCATCCCCTGCCCTGAAGAGGACTTTTCCGAACTGGTCGCTGACAAAGGAGCCTCCCCAGAAGGTCGTGTCCCCCTCCCTCCCGACCCTGTTGACCGTGCAGACGACGACGCTGTTCGCTACGGCGTGGCCCACCTGGACGGACTCCCAGGCCTGCTTCCAGTCTCCCTCGACGGGCTCTATGCCCTTGACCCACCCGATGGCCGTTGGATAGAACAGGATGTCCGCCCCCATCAGCCTTTCGATGCGGGCCGCTTCGGGGTACCACTGGTCGAAGCAGATGAGGGTCCCCAGGGTGCCGTGGCTGGTCCGGGCTACCGCATATTTCTCCCCTGAGGCGAAGTAGTCCTGCTCGTAATAGTGGTCGTCCTGTGGGATGTGCACCTTCCTGTACTTCGATACTGTCCTCCCTCGGCGGTCGAAGACCAGACACGTGTTGAACCTCGAACTCCCTGACTCCTCGTAAATCGTCCCGCCTACGACGACGACCTCGTTCTTCTTCGCCGAACCTGAGAGAGCCCTGCTCATCCGACCGGGGATTGTCTCGGGGGACTGCCGGGAACCTCTCGTCGAAGGAAAGTACCGCCAAGCGAACAGCTCAGGGAGGCAGACGATATCGGCTCCCTGCCGAGCTGCCTCCTTGACTCCTGAAAGCGCCCTCTCGAGGTTGTTATCAGAGCTTTCCGACATCCGCATCTGAACAAGGCCCAGCTTCACTTGTTGTGCAGGCAACTGCGTCGCCCCGTAAATGGAGTGCTATTTCTCTATGACCGACTGACTTTCGACAGCGCCGGCGGATTGACGGGTTCTATTTCAGAGGACCTCGCCAATTTTATGGAATGCTTCTCCCTGGGGGTCCAAACCCCCTGAGCCATCGAAAACGTTTTTCCCTGAATGGTACGGAGGCTGCATGAGGGCTTGCTCCAAACTCCCATTGCTTTGCTTCTGCAGATTGCGACCACCAGCAGCACAAATTCGACATCGACCGCGGTGTCCGGCGCCACCTCGATGCCTCTGTGGGTCGTCGTAGTTGAAATCATGGGGACGGTCGCAGGTGCTCTGGTAGTTGGGACCCTCCTTTCAAGGCTCGTTACCACCATAGCGCTGAAGGCCGGAGCGTCCAAGGGTCTCGCCAACACGGTCCGCCAGTGGATCTGGGTCCTAATGGCCATAGGAGTCGTTTCCATAGTGGCGTACATCACCGGCATCTCGTCCGAGATCACGACCCTGACAATAACTGGAATCGCTGGGCTCACCATCTCCTTGGCGCTCCAGACGACCATATCCAACGTGATTTCCGGTGTGCTTCTATTCAACGACGGGATTATCCGCCTTGGGGACGACATTCAGTATGGGGGACCCAGCGGGGTCCGGGGGAGGGTTGTGAAGCTCTCCCTGAGAACCACATGGATCAGGACCCCCGAGGGGGTCATAACGATAATCGGGAACAGCAACCTGTCGGCGGGACCCATATTGAATTACTCTGCCGAGGCAAGGCTCGGAAGGAAGCTTGGGGCCTAGCCTGACCAGAAGAGGTCCAGCGTCGTCCCGCCCATTATCTCGTCGAAGCTGAAGTCTAGGGCATCCAGCATTTGGTCGAACATGGAGTGGGCGTATTCGATGTACTTGTCGGCGTCGATCTCCTCGGGTCTGGCAAGTTCGGCGGGTTTGACGTATGGAGGGTTCCTCGTCTTGACGTAGGCAATGATCTCTCCGGCCTTGATCTCCCTCCCCCTCTCCTCCAGCTGCTGGGCGGCCCGGACGTGCTGGGGGGTCGTCCCATTGTACTTGTCAGTAGGTTTGCCCATCATGACTGTAAAGGCCAGTTCCTGGACAGGGACCTTCTTCCCCTTCAGGCCGCTGATCATATTAGTGAGCAGACTACGAATGTCCTTTCTTGCTTTCTCGAAGTCTTCGTCTGATCTAACCCTACTAAGAGTATCTAGGGTTTGGTAGAAGATACCTTTGAGGTATTCGGGCGTTTGCGATTTTTTCCCGGTCAAGCCCTTGATGTCGACTGTCCCGTCTGGAAGTACGCCGAAGTAGTTCTTCTTCCTGCTGCTAAACGCGACATATCGGTAGACCTTGTCGAGATCAAGCTCTACTCCAAGGTCCTTGTCGGCCCATCGAGTGACGGTAGAGATCTGATCCTTTGACGGGCTGTGCAAGAAGAGGCTGTCTGTGTCTGAATAAAGAACGTCGATACCATGTTCCTCGCATTTTGCAATCGTCCTGGTTATGGCATCCCTGCCGAGAGCAGCGGTGGCCTCTGCTACAGGCAGGCAATAGAACGCGAACGTCTCAAAGCCGAGCACCCCGTAGCTTGCATTTAAGAAAACTTTCAAACCTTGCGATACAACATTGTAAAGTTCTCTATCCTCAGAAGGCAAAGTCATATCTTTTGTAAGTGGCTTGTAATGGGCGACCCTGAGGTCCCGCAGCGACCCGGTAACTAGGCTGACGATCCCCTTCCTCTTGGTGCACACCCAGGACGAAGTGTCGGGGACTTTGTTCGACCTGCATTCGGGGTGGATGCAGTTCACCGTCTCGTAGGACAGGTTGTCCACCTTGATCAGGCTGGGGTAGAGGCTTGCGAAATCAAGCACAGAGACGTCGAAGTAGACCCCCGGCTTCGGCTCGATGACGAACCCCCCCTTGTACTTCTTCCCCTTGATTATGGCCTGCGAGGAGGCGCCCCCCTTCTCCGAAAGCTCGTCCTGGCGGGGGATCAGGGCTCCGATCTTCCGGTGCTCGAAGAACAGCATGCTCCTGATCCAGTTCGAAACCCCGAGCCTCGACACGTCGTTCATCGGCATCTTTCCAATCCTGGATATCACGAGCAGGAGCTTCATCACCACCGAGCCGCTCAAGGTGGTTAGCTCGTAGGTGAGCTGCGAATCGTTCAGGCAGTACTTCGCTAGCTCCTCCAGGGGGAGGTTTGCGATTTCACCCTCGAAATCGATCTTGGACTTGTTCAGGAGTGCCTCGGATATCCCGTTGAGGGTGTGCTCCGAGTACTTGTTGCCGAAAGCGTACACCTGGATGGACCTGTTGCGGAAGAATTGGTAGAGGTCGATGTGTATTCCATGCTTGAGCGATGCCGCCACCCTCTCGAGCTGGATGGGGTTCTCCTCCTCCCCTATGCCGAGCTTCTCCGCCCTGTGCTGGAGATACCGCAGGTCGAAGTCGTCCCCGTTGAAGGACACCACCACTGGGTAGTCCATCATCTTTGAGAGAACCGCTCGCATAAGGTCCTCCTCCTTCTCGAATACCTCGTAGGTGAACGCGCTCCCGTTCAGCCCCCGGGTCTCCTTGCCCGCGCGTAGGAGATACACCAGCTTCTCCTCTTCGTTGAAGAATGAGACTGCGATGACCTTCTGGACTGGGTTGTCGGTGTCTGGGAGCCTCCCGGCCTCGTTGGCGACTTCGATATCCAGGGCGACCCTCCGGAAGTCAGCCAGGGGCTCTCCCAGGAGCTCTGCCCACTCCCTGAGGTAGGGCTGGAACTCAGGGGGGTTCCGTTTGGTGATCTCCTCCAGGGAATGGGTGACCCTTTCGGGGACCTCGTGCTTTACGGGGATGACCTTCCCACCGGAGACCTTGTAGTAGGTCCCCATCCTGAGGCCCAGGTCGTAGGTGTAGTTCTCGTAATACTTGATGTCCGCCTCCCATGCTTTGATCACGTCACGTATGCTGTCGTTCCCCCCTCCTATCGCGAGAGGGTCAGTGGTCACTATCTTCCTCAGCTTCGCCTGCGTGTCGTTGAGCAGGTCCCTCCGCTCCGTCTCGACTATCTCGACGACATCCTTCCTCGACCCTATGGCCCTGAGCTCGTCCATCTCCAGACGAGTATAACAATACGGACGATGTCCTGTGTTGTCCTCCCAGATCCAGAACCTCCCCTCCTTCTGGTCGTAAAGCTTGAGCAGAGCTTTGCGCGTGTCCCCGTTGTAGGCCGCCGACGCCAGGAGCCCTTCTTCCAGATCGCTGACCGGCCGGGTCAACGCCGCCAGTTTGGCGGCGAGCCCACTTGTTTGAGCCGACGACTGCAGAGACAACAGGGGTCGGAGCACGGCCGGCCCTTCGGCAAATAAGGCTACCCGTGGGGAAGAGAACTACATTCGGACGATTTATATCGAGTGTCCGGCTCGGCCCCCCAAGTTGTCCAAGATACTGGACTCACTGTCGACCTACTCCCCCTACGCGTTCATCGTCGTGGGCGTGGCTTGGCTGGCCGTCGTGGTCCTCGCAGATTCTGCCCTGATACTCTGGCCTGTTGTCGCTTTAATCGCCGCAGGGGTCCAACTCAAGATGTGGCCCTCAACGCGGCTAACCTGGGCTTGGGCCATCTCCGCGGCCGTGCTTGGTTTCCTTCTTGCCGCCTACCAGGTGTACGCCTGGGCAGGGTTCCTTGGAGGGGCTTTCTCAAACCTCGCAGGAGCGTCCCTGGCTGGGTTCGCGGTTCTTGCGGTCGCCCACTTAGCATTGCTTTACGCCGGGGTTTCGAAGCCGAGAAGCTCAAAGGCCACCGAGAACTAGCCAGCAGTCTCCAAAGACTCGGAGCCCTCAAATAAAGCCCGCATGGGGGCCGCTATAGGCTCGTATGCCCTTCATCCCCATCAACAAGCCGATCATCGGCGAGGAAGAAAAGAAGGCGGTCCTTGATGTGGTGTCCTCGGGGATGCTTGTCAACGCCTCCTACGAGGGTGGGGCCCAGGTCAGGTCCTTTGAGGGGAAGGTCAGGAAACTCATCGGGGCGAAGCACGTGGTCGCCGTAAATTCCGGGACGGCTGCCCTGCACACAGTCCTCATGGCCTTCGGGGTCAAACCCGGAGACGAAGTAGTCGTCCCGTCCTTCACATTCCTTGCGACGGCCAACGTCGTATTGGCGTGCGGGGCCAAGCCTGTGTTCGTCGACATCAAGGATGACTACAACATGGACCCTGACGAGATCAGGAAGGCGATCACCAAGAAGACGAAGGCTGTCATCCCAGTCCATATCTACGGCTACCCGGCGGACATGGATGAAATCAGAGAGATCGCGGCGTCCAAATCGGTGAGGGTGATAGAAGATGCGGCAGAATCGCTGGGCGCGACCTACAAGGGCACGCAGACAGGGAAGCTCTCTGACGCAGGGTGCTTCAGCTTGTACGCTACGAAAGTGGTCACTTCCGGGGAGGGGGGTGCTGTATCCACCGATGACGACGAGCTGGCAGACCTGCTCAGGCTGGTCAGGAACCATGGCCAGGTGCACGGCTATGACTCGCGCCACCTCGGGTTCAACTACAGGCTCCCCGAGATGAGCGCCGCCCTCGCTTCCATTCAGATGGACAGACTCGGGGGCTTTCTCAGGGCGAGGGCGAAGAACGCGAAATATCTGATGGAAAGTCTCGCTTCGGTGGACGGAGCGAGTTTCACCCAGGACGCCGGGGACAGGACTCACGTATTCTACCTCTTCACGCTCTACCTCAAGAAGAACAGGAAGAAGATACTCAAGGCGCTCAACGCGGCAGGCGTCGGGGCCGCAGTCTACTGGCCTACCCCCGTACACAAGACTCCGCTCTATGTCAAGCTGGGATACTCGAAGAAAACACTCAGACGCACCGAGGAAGCGACCCGCCGCGTGATCTCCCTGCCGGTCTATCCTGGGCTCACGGCCGACGAACTACACAAGGTGGGGGACGAGTTTGCCAAGGTAGCGCATGATTACCTGTAGCCCATGTCCATCTTGATAGAACGAACCGGTCCGAGGCCAGTAAGATGAAGAAAGTCCTCGTTTCCCTGATGTGCCACCCGGAGTGGGCCCCGAAGGTGGAGATTCCGGGCGGGGAAGGGTACGAGGTCTTTGTCAATCGGCCGCCGAACTATGCAGGTGCCTACAAGGTCGCGATAGGCATGGCCATCGAGCGAGGGATGGACCTGGTGACGGCTGATACTGACGGATACCACCCCCCCGCGGAGATACTCAAGCTGGCCACAGGGACGTTCTACGAAGATGAGCCTGCCTTAGTGCTCCCCTATCGTGCGAACATATGGATCTAGTCGGAGTCGTTCTTAGTGCTCTTTTCTTTGATCAAGATGAGGCGGGTCAAGGACGCGACCGGGGGGCTCTGCCGGCTCTCGAATCAATTCGTGGTGTCCCTCCCCCCACTGAAGTCTGAGGACATGACGATCCGCATCGAGATCCTGAGGTACGCCTTGGACTCCGGGGCGAAGCTGGTCCAGTACCCGTATGTGTCAGACGCCAACGACAGGGAGGGGTCGAAGAGGACGAGCAACTACCAGTGGAAGCTGCTGAAGGCTGCTCTGAAATGGAATCCAGCGGCTATCGCCCTCCGGCCGGAAAGACAGAAATACGAGCAACCACGGCGGAATTTTGAATTGAGTATCGAATCTCCAAAGGAACCGCAGCCCACGCAGCCCGCAGCGCCGGCGAAGGTGTTCGCGGGAGCGGTATACGAATGCGTCAGGTGCGGGACCCGGACGACCCAGGAAGAACTCTCCAAGCTGCCAGAAGTCAAGTGCATCTGCGGATACAGGGTCTTCAAGAAAGCGAGGCCCGCGGTTGTCAAGCAGATAAAAGCGATCTGAGCCCGTCTAACCCAGGTTCGTCGATTGGCTAATTTCGGCCAATGATTTATTTAGACCCGTCGGTCGGCTAGTCAGACTTCCGTTGTATCTCATGCAAAGCAAGAACCATGCCGCCATTCTCGGTTACGGCGCCTACATCCCCTATTACCGCCTTCCAACATCTGAGATAGCCAGGGTCTGGAAGGGAGGGGGGTCCGGGCCCAACGTGGAAAAGGCAGTGGCTGCAGCCGACGAGGACACAGTCACCATGGCTATCGAAGCGGCGCGGGGGGCGATGAAGATGTCAGGGACCGAGAGACTCGGGGCCGTGTTCGTCGGGACGGAGTCCAAGCCATATGCGGTCAAGCCGACAAGCACCATAGTGGCCCAGGCGCTGGGGCAGCACCATACCCTGGCCGCGGACATAGAGTTCGCGTGCAAGGCAGGGACAGAGGCGATGCAGATAGTCACAGGCCTGGTGGGCTCTGGCATGATCGACGCGGGGTTGGCCATAGGGATGGACACCGCCCAGGGGAGGCCCGGGGACGACCTGGAGTACACCGCCGCAAGCGGGGGAGCCGCCTTTGTCATCGGGAAGCAGAGCAAGAACGCTGTGGCGGTCATCGATTGCAGCACTTCATATGTCTCCGACACCGGGGACTTTTGGCGCAGGGCCCACGAGCGCTACCCGCGTCACCTTTCAAGGTTCACGGGGGAACCGGCATACTTCTTCCACATCGAAAGCGCCGTCAATACCCTGTTCGAGGAGACGGGACACAAGCCGTCTGACTTCAAGTACGCTGTCTTCCACCAGCCGAACCCAAGGTTCCCGGTCGAGGTGGCCACGAGGCTGGGGTTCACCATGGACCAGATCAAGACAGGCCTGCTCAACCCCCTCATAGGGAACACCTACGCCGGGAGTTCCCCCATCGGTCTCGCGGCCGTCCTTGACGAGGCCCAGCCCGGCGACAGGATACTGCTCGCTAGCTTCGGCTCCGGGGCGGGCTCGGACGCCTTCTGCCTCGAGGTGGAGGATGGAATCACGAGGACCAGGGGGGTCAACCCCACAGTCAAGTCGATGATGGAACGGAGCACCAGGATCGACTATGCCACTTACTCGAAGTTCAGGGACAAGCTGGAGAAGTAGGCGGTCCAGTGTCGAGGTCAAAGGTCTACGTAAGCTCAGTGGGCTTCACAGACATCGCCGACCACTGGAACAAGTCGTTGCTCGATCTTGCCGTGGAGGCGTCCCGAAGCGCGCTCAACGGGTGGTCGAAGAAGAAACCTGACCAGATCATCGTCGGGAACATGTTCAGCGCCGTAGGAGCAAGACAAGAGCACCTCGGTGCCATAGTCACGGCGGGCCTAGGGCTGATGGGGACCCCGGCCTTCAAGGTCGAGGCGGCGTGCTCTTCGGGGGGATCCGCGTTCAACGTGGGGTACAACCTCGTCAGATCGGGCGCCATAGAATCGGCCCTGATCGTGGGGGTAGAGAAGATGCGCGACCTCGAACCCGAGGAGGTATCTCAGGCCCTTGCTATGGCGGAGTCGGCGGAGTACACGCAGTTCGTCGGCGCCACCTTCGCGGCGCTCAACGGGCTCCTGGCCAGGTACTACATGGAACAGCTGGGGGTCACCAGGGACGAGCTGAGCTCAATCCCGGTGATAGACCATGCCAACGCGGTCAATGCCAAGCACGCCCAGTTCCGCAAGGCGATCTCCCCGGAGGTAGTCGGAAGGTCGCAGATGATAGCCGACCCTCTGAGGCTCTTCGACTGCGCCCCGGTGGGAGACGGAGCGGCAGCCGTCCTACTTGCGAACGACTCGGCAGTCTCAGGGAGCAAACGGAGGATGGCAGAAGTGCTGGGAGGGAAGATTTCGACCAACGATTTCAGCATCTATGAAAGGGATGACATGCTCGACTTCAAGTCCACGAGGATGGCGTTCAAAGGAGCGATGCAGGAGGCAGGATTGGCCCCAGGCAAGCTAAGTCTGGTAGAGATTCATGACGCGTTCTCAGTAGTCGGCGCCCTCTCACTGGAGGCGATGGGGTTCTCGAAGCGGGGCCATGGCTCGAAGGACGCAAAGGCAGGCAAGTACAGCCCCGAATCCGAGCTACCCATCAACACCTTCGGCGGGCTGAAGGCCAGAGGCCACCCCGTCGGGGCAACGGGAGTCTACCAGATAGCCGAGGCTTACCTCCAGCTGACAGACCAGGCAGGGAAGAACCAAGTAGAAGGGGCGAAGTACGCCGCCACCCAGAACATCGGAGGGGTAGACACCACCAGCGCGGTCCACGTCTTCGGGAGGGCGGCCTAGTTTGGAGATCCAGCACTGGCGCATCAGGGACAGGTACTACAGGCTGGTAGGGAGCAAGTGCATGCAGTGCGGGGCAGAATTCTTCCCGCCCGTGTACACCTGCAAGAAGTGCGGGTCTGAGAAGATCAAGGACAAGGAGATGCCGAAGACTGGGAGAATCCTCGCTTACACGATTCTCCATGAGCCCCTCCCCGGCTTCGAGGCCCAGGCTCCATTCTATCTAGCGATAGTCAAGCTGGAAAACGGTGCGAAGATACTCACACAGGTCGTCGACTCCCCCGAGGGCTCGATCAAGACTGGGGCGAAGGTCAGGGCCACCATCCGCAGGGCGATGGTCGACGGAGATTCTGGGCAGATAATCTACGGTTACAAATTTGTTGTAGAAACCTAGGCATTCGGGTTCGAGACCTTCGCCTCTATTGGCCTTAGACGGTTATCTGTCCTGCTCAGAGATTATGTCGTCGGCTTGGTTTATCGGCTTGCCGTCGTGCTCGTGAGGGACTTTCAGGTCTTGGCAACTTCATGTCGACTGAAGTGCCAGTTGTCCTAGCTTTCAATTCGGGTGGTTTCCAAATACGGAATTGTGCTCTGAGGAAAAGTTGCCTCAACTGAGCCATCCAGCGGATACAAGTTCGTAGTCCATTAACAACCCATTTGGTTAGACCTGACGACCGGCTATAGCATATATCCCGTCCCCTAGGAGGCAAGCCTCGGATGTCGTTCGAAGAGGTCGTTCGCCTGGCCCAGCAACGTGGGTTCTTCTTCAAGTCGGCCCCAAGCTACCCCAACGCCCCGGCTGGCTTCATCGACTACGGGCCCCTTGGTGTCGCGCTCAGGGGGAAGCTGGTGGACCTCTGGCGGAGGATGATTGTCAAGAAGGACGGGATGCTCGAGATTGACGGGTCCGAGATACTCCCGAAGGCAGTCTTCGAGGCCTCGGGGCACCTGTCGAGCTTCACCGACCCCTTCGTCAAGTGCAAGCAGTGCGGCTCGGTATTCAGGCCCGACAAGCTGGTGGAGGAGAAGACGGGGAAGCAGGTCCCCGAGAAGCTCAGCGACCAGGAGTACGACGGGCTCATGGAGAAGTCCGGGGTCAGGTGCTTGACGTGCGGCTCGAAGCTTTCGGGGACGACTAGGTTCAACATGATGTTCAAGGTGGGGATCGGCCCTGGCGAGGAAGAAGCTTACCTGAGGCCTGAGACCTGTCAGAGCATCTTCGTCGACTTCCCTCTTCTCTTCAAGACCCAGAGGGCGAAGCTCCCCATCGGGATGGCCCAGGTCGGGAGGAGCTTCAGGAACGAGATAGCTCCCAGGCAGAGCGTCATAAGGATGAGAGAATTGAACCAGGCGGAAGCGGAGGTCTTCTTCAACCCGAAGGTGACCGACCTCCCCCGGTTCGAGTGGGCCCAAGGCCAGACATTGCTGTTCACTCTGCCCGACGGCTCGGAGTCAAGGGTCACAGTCGCAGATGCCATTGCCAAGGGGATTGTCCCCAACAAGCTCATCGGACACTATCTCGCCCTGATGGAGAGGTTCTACGTGGCCGCGGGCCTAGCCGAAAGGAAGATACGGTTCCGGGTCCTCTCAGACGAGGACCGGGCTTTCTATTCCAAGGCTGCTTTCGACCTAGAGGCCAAGCTCTCGATAGGCTGGGTGGAGCTCGTGGCATGCAACTACCGCGGGGACTACGACCTCGGCCGCCACGCCACCGTATCCGGAAGCGAATTCAGGGTCGACGACGGAGGGGAGAAGGTCCTCCCTCACGTCTTCGAACTGTCCATGGGGATCGACAGGAGCACCTATGCCCTGTTGGAGTCGTCTCTGAACGGGGAGGGGGAGAAGCGGAGGCTGTCGCTGAAGCCCTACCTGGCCCCTGTGCAGGCATGTGTGTTCCCCCTCGTAAACAAGGACGGGCTGCAGGAGCTCGCCATGTCAATCTACTCAGACCTCCGAGAGTCGTTCGATGTGTTCTACGACGAGTCGGGGTCCATCGGGCGAAGGTATGCGAGGGCCGACGAGTCGGGGGTCCCCGCCTGCCTGACGGTCGACTACGATACGCTGAATGACAAGGCGGTCACACTTCGGGATAGGGACACGACGAAGCAGGAAAGGGTCCCCATCGCCGAGCTCGCAGAAAGGATCAGCAAGTTGACCAGGTTCCCCAGTTCTAGATAGCCAGGACTAGAAAGACCCCCACGGCTACGGCACCGCCGGCGATGGTGGAGAGCACGTTCACTATGTTGTTCTCGACGTACCAGGCGCCCTGGGTGGGCTTCGTCTTCTCGCCGCAGTGCTTCAGAGCCTCCGTTGGCTTGAGACAGATCACACAGTACCCCTTTCGCTGGACGGCGGCGCCTATCAGGCTGTCGACCAGGGCACCCATCACCCCTCCGACGACAGCCACAGGGAGCACAAATATGACGTTTGGCAGGATCCCAAGGACGACCCCCATGAGGCCGATTACCAGGGCAGCGAAAGCCGCCCCTACGAACCCGAGCGGGGAGACCCCTCCCGAGGTCCCCGGGGAGACCACCCTCGATGGGTTAGTGATTAGCCTGGGCTGGCTTTGGCTGAGGAGCCCCAGCTCGGTCGCGGCTGTGTCGGCGGCGGAGGTGGAAATCGCACCCAGGAAAAGGGCTGCCAGGGCGCTGCTCGGCGCGAACATGTAGATCAGCGCGGCGATGCACGCCACCCCCCCGTTGGCGAGTATGTGCGGCCAGTTCCTCGCCCCTCCTTTCCCTTGGGCGCCGCCGATTTTCCGCTTGTAACCGTACTTGTAAAGTGTGAAGGCGACTCCAAGTATGAAGAAGACGGCGACGATGATGAACCATCCGACCCCTCCCCCGTAGATGATGGCGAACCCCACCGCGGCGCTTGCTAGGAACCCTCGGGCGTCAATGGTGTCCAGGAGGACGGCTGCCAGGGCCACGGCGACCACGAGGAAGAACTCCATCACAGCGTAGACGAAGGTGAGCATGCGGGAACAGGCGGCGCCGGATTCTCGGCATTAAATACGCACCTGTGCGTTCGCGCGACGTGGCCAGGGTCCTGTATGGAGTGAGCCCCATCGGCCTGGGGCACGCCACCAGGGCACTCGTCGTGGCCGAGGAGCTGAAGAGGAGAGGGAACGACGTGAGGCTCTTCTCAGGTGGAAAAGCTGCCGAGTTCATCCGGAGGTGCGGCATCCAAGTCGACCACATCGTCGATGACCCTGTGCTCCATGTGAGAGACCTGGAGATGAGCCGAGTGGCGCTTTGGTACGTAAGGTCCTGGCTCGCGAACAGGCGGACCCTCCCCAGGACTAGAATGCTCATCGAATCCTATGCCCCAGACGTGGTGGTCTGCGACGAAGAGTTCTCGGGGCTGGTCGCAGCCGGCGAAAGGGGGTTGAGGCGCGCTTTCGTCTCCGACGAGTTGGAGCTCGGGTTCGCCCGCACCTGGATAGCCCGCAGACTCGAGCAGAGAGTCGAGAGGTGGTACAAGAATCTCCAAGAATCTGTTGACCTTCTGATCATACCCGATTCCGGTCAGAACCTAGGGAACACGGTTTTCGTGGGACCCATTGTCCGGCCTCGGACGAAGTCGGCTGAAGAGATCAGGGCGCATTACGGCCTGCCAAATGGTAGGCTGGCGCTCTTCGCCATGAGCGGGAGTGGCATAGGTGCGGAGCTCGCCGCGCAGATGAAGGACTTCCTGAACAAGGCGGGACTGGAAGGAATTTCGTTGATTGTCGTGGGCAACAGGGGAACAAAGATCGTCGGAAACGGAGTCTACGATCTCGGCGTAATCGAAGACAACCAGAACCTCGTCGCCTGCGCAGACATCGTGGTCTCGACCGCGGGGAAGAGCACTATAGACGAGGCAGAAGCGGCCGGGACCCCCATAATCGCTATCCCGATCATGCACCATGTGGAACAGGAGAGAAACGCAGCGGCCTTGGGTTATTCGAGTTCCGACCGAGCGAGGCTCGCCGAGCTCGTCCGATTGAAGATAGGCAAGAGAGGACGGCCGCGCAAGTTCAACGGCGAAGTTGCAGCAGCTGATGCTATCCTTGGGTTAGTCGCGAAACCTAGGACCTGAGTCCCGAAAGCGATGCGATCAACGCTTCTTCCGTGGGGGCCGACGACAGCGCCAGGACTAACCCCTCCCTCTTCGCGAGGTCGACGGCCAACGGGTCGACCTCCTTCGGGCCATGGATGACGACCACCCTCGGCTTGAGCTGCGACACTCTGATTGCCACGAGGGGGCTCCTCCCCATTCCTACCTTTGTGAACACCAGCACCCTTTCCGTGGTGGCCCCGAAGATCCTGTAGAAGTCGTAGCCCGAAAGAGCGTAGATGGTCTTGATGCTGTCCACGACGGTGTAACCGTAGAGCCTTACCGAATCGGGGTCACCGACTAGGACAGTCGCGCTAAGCGCCTTAAGGATCCTGGAGGCCTCCACCGGGGTGGAGAACTCTCCTATCGAGAGTATGGCTTCGTCCTTTTCACTCGAGACCAGCCTAGAAATCACCCTTCCTTTCCCCTCGTCGAGCTTGACCAGAGCTTCGATGTACTTCCTGACGAACTTGACTCCTGGAGAGGGCCTTCGTCCGCTTTCGTAATCGCTCAACACCGACGCCGGAATCCCCAGCGCCCTGGCAAGGGCAATTTGTTTGATGGAGAGTTTCTCCCTCCATGCGCGCATCGCCCTGCCGGCGTCCGGCGCGGTCACTACGTTCCCGGCAATCTTAGCGACAGCGTCGTTATCACCCGATTCCAACGCAATTAGGCGTTTGTTGAATATCGTATAAGGCTTTAAGCGAAGTTCTTCGCCTTCGCTACGCCGATTTCCTCGTCAAAACGGAGACCTGACCCTTGAGTATGTCTAGGCCCGTGCGAATCGCCCCCTCCGTCCTAGCCAAGCCCAGCTGCCGCATCAGCCGTTCTCCAAGAAGGCGATCCTTCCCGGCGGTCAGCGAGGTGAGGGACCTCTTCGGATGCCTCTTCAGCAGCGTGGCCATGTCGTCGACTGTCTCCTGGCCCAGGAAGGAGTAGCACTCCGCCAGTTCGACCCGGGTAACCAACTCCGCCGACTTCGCCACGAGAATCTCCGTGCGTGCCTTGGTCCAGGGAGACTGGTCCGACGCGTCGTTCTGTCCTTCTCGGAGCAGGTCATGGAGGACCACGACTCCTTCCTGCCGCGCCCCGCACCCTGCCCGGCTCGCTGCCTCGAGGCCAGCACCTATCGACACCCCCTCGAAACCCTGTGGGGTCCCCCTCGAAAGCTCGCGAAGCTGGGCAAGCAGATGGCTCGGGCATGGAAGCGATTCTCTGGAAAGGAGCAAGGCATACGCATATTCGTAGGAGCCCGCCAGCAGCCAGAAGTCGGCGTCAGTGAGGGCCTTGCGGGCAAGGGCCACTTCAGCCCTCCCTAGGATTTTGAGGGCGGAGGCCAGGCGGATCCCCGCTGCCTTTGCCGCCGATTCAGAATGGGTTGCGGTGCTGGTGGCCGACGCCGTCGAAAGCACCAAGGAGGTGTCCCGGACCGGTCTGGCAGAGGCCAATGACAGCGCGTGCTCAGGGTTCCTCGGCTTGAGGACGTCCTTTTCGGAGACGAACGTCAGGTCGGCGTAGGATTCTCTGACTCTGATTGACGTAGGCGGGCGGCGGTCGCTGGCTACGATCAACAGGTCGTATTCGCAGGTATACCTGGCAAGGCCCCGGGAGTTGCACCCGATTACAGCGACGGCCGAGTCCATGTAGGTATCCAAGACCGGCCTTAGGAGGCTCGCGGATGGGCCGATGTTATCCTTCAATTTGGACCGACACCTTGCGCCATGTACGGCATGAAGACTAGCTTTCGACGGCTGACGTATGCGTGTTTTACAAAATCTCGTTTGATTAATGAAAATAATATACTAGGAGTTGAAATATCTCCAATTCTGCCATAAGACATATATAGGTAGGAGGGAGAGACTTGCTTGTAAGTATTTCGCTAGTGGTAGTATTGTTCGCAGACAAAGACTTCTCTAGATTGATGCGGCTGCAGAAGGCTCTCGACAAATGCCCACGCTGTGGGAAGGGGCCGATGATTGTAGACACAGCGGGAGGAGAGCTGTTCTGCGGTTCCTGCGGCTTCGTAGTCAAGGAAAAGATAGAGGATGTTGGACCTGAATGGAGAGCCTTCTCGAAGGACGAGAAGGATGACAGGAGCAGAGGAGGGATTCCCACTTCCATCGCCATGCACGACATGGGTCTGGCGACTGTGATCGGAGGAGTAAACAAGGACGCCTCCGGGAAATCGCTTTCCCCTTCCATGAAGGCGACTGTCGAGAGGCTCAGGACCTGGGACTCCCGGAGCCAGGTGCACGAGCCAGTAGATAGGAACCTCAGACAGGCCTTCAGCGAGTTGGACAGGCTATCAGACAAGCTTTCAGTTTCTGACGCCGTGGTCGAGAAGGCGGCCTACATCTACAGGAAGGCGCTCGAAAGAGGACTGGTAAGGGGGAGATCCATTTCTGCGATCATCGCGGCTTCACTCTACGCGGCGTGCAGGGACACCCAGACCCCCAGGACGCTGAAGGACCTGGCTGCGGTCAGCAACGTGAAGAAGAAAGACATCGCCAGGTGCTACAGGCTCCTCCTGAAGGAAATGGACATCAAGATGCCGGTGGTCGACCCGACGAAGTGCATCTCCCGTATCGCCTCGAAGGCAGGGCTGTCCGAGAAGACGAAGAGGAGGGCGCTGGAGATTCTGAAGAGGGCGGAGGAGACTAGGATCTCTGCCGGCAAGGACCCCATGGGTCTGGCTGCAGCGGCACTCTATGTCGCCTGCACGCTAGAAGGAGAGGACAAGACCCAGAAGGATGTCGCGGAAGCGGCGGGGGTCACCGAAGTCACCATCAGGAACAGGTACAAAGGCCTCAGGTCGGCTCTCGGAATCTAAGTCAATCTTCCCGGACTAGCCTACCCTTTCCTATTTCCTGCAGCTTCTCCTTGGGGTAGAGGGCAGGGAAGTTCTTCGAGAGGATTTCTACGTACTTGGAAGTCTCTTCGTCCGTCATGAACTGGAACATGTACTTCCCCTTGTAAGGATCAGGGGGCCCCTCCCGGCGAAGGAACTCAATGTGGATGAGCGGGTCTCCCTGTTTGATGGTGATCGGGGTCCGCTCGTTGCTGAGATTGACGAGCTCGAGGGCGAGCCTCCCTACGAAGCCGCTGTGCACCTTCACCGAGTTCAGAAACGACAGGCCGAGCCTCCCGAACTTGCTCTTTGAGGTAAGATGGGCGACGCAATCCGGAGGAGTGAATATGATTTCTCTCGATATCATGTTGCGATGCTCCAGGTAGTGGAGCATCCTGTCTTCCCTGACCGTGAGGACGTAGCCATCCCCATCGAAGGCGTTCTCGTCGGATGGGTAGATGCAGGCGTATTTCGAGACGAGCTCGCGCAATAACGGCGCACCCAGGACGGTCATGCTAGGTCTCCACCCCTTCCGCAGGGAGGTTAATGTCGGTTGGTGATGCTCCCGAACGACGCCTCATGAACTTTCGAATCCCCAGGTAGGCAACTACCAAGAAGCTGGCCAGCCCGAAGAGGAACAGCATATCGATGTCGACGAGATACTGGCCCGCATACTCCGTCGTCCCCGAGTTCCAGGGAATTCCATAGGCCGCCTGGCCGAAGAAAGCGTACACCGTCCCGAAGAAGTCCACCCCCCAATGGGCAAGGACAGCCACATGGAAACCGTGCTTCACATAGAGGTACCCTAGCACCAGGCCGCCATAGGCTGCCTCCGGGAGCTTGCCAATGTCCCAGGCCCCGCCCCCGCAGACGATGTGGCAGGCGCCGAAGGTCACCGCGCTGAACCCAGTGGCCACCCAGATGATTATCGACGCTCCGCTGCCGACGGCCAGCCCTTCGATCGCCTTGGAAGGTCTCCAGAGCGCACTAAGGGCAGTCTTCCATGGCCGGCTCAACGACAGGATGAGGGCGACCAGGCCGATGAGCACAACCCTGAACCCGAGCTCCTCCACCAGGGGGGAGTAGGCGAATCCAACTAGCAGCTCGAGCGGGTCCCCTGTCACCCCTCCTATCGGAGTCCCCGTCGCCGAGACGACTCCGTCGATAAGTGTCGCCGTGAAGTTCAGGAAGCCAATGGCGATAATTACGACCAGAAACGGGCTCGAAAAAAGCCCGCTGAACCCCTCCCTCAGGGATTTCGAAACTGCGGTCAAAGCGCCAACTTGCTGTCGAAGCGAGTAGATCAGAAAGGCTACGTAAATCGCAATCAGGACGGCGAAAGCGACCCCCGAGCTCACGACAAAGGGCGCGAACAACGCGGCTGGACCGATCCAGAAGTACGGCCGAATCAGGGTACTGGAGGTGAAGTTAGCCGACGACAGCTTCCCCGAGTAGACAGCATAGAGTCCTGCTGGAAACGAGAATATGATGAGCGCAACGGTGAAAACGAGAAGGACCAGAAAGATGAGCAATCCCGGAGAACCATATGCTCTCTTCTCGACGACATCGGCTGATGTCCCCATCTTCACTCGTTACCTTTCTGAGACTCGCTCTCCCCTTCGATGAATACGGTACCGTAGTAGCCGCACTTGGGACAGGAGTAGTTCATCGGAACAATGAACCCGCCGATCCCGTTGGCCGCCCTCAACGGGGTTAGGCACTTCGGGCAGAGCTTTCTCGCAGGCGCGAATGGGCTCCTCCTGGTGAGCATAGGCTCTCTTTCGTCGGGTTGCTTGTCCGAATCCACGAATTTGGCGACCCTTTCGCCGCCCTTAAAACCGTTCGAGAGTTGAGCTAGCCAAATTCACTTTTCTCCCGCGTAGGGGTCGTTAAATCGGGAATCGCAAGTCATTCCGTGGTGACCATGCCGGGCTGCAGGATTTGTGGTGCGGTATTGGTCGAAGCAAACTGGAGTCCTGGCTCAAGGCGTTCCCGCACCTACGTCTGCAATAGGTGTCATTCGAATAGAACCCGCGCTTACTACTGGACTCACAAGGAAACATACGACAAGCATTCAAGGGAATACCATCGCGAGACAAAATTGGAAGTCTTGATTCATTGTAGCAAATCGCCCCCAAGTGGCGCTTGTTGTTGTGAAGCAGAAATTGCTTTTCTGACAATAGACCACATTCACAATGATGGGCAGTTCAAAGGAGGACCATCGAAGGTAAGGGCAACGCAGATAGATCCTACTACTTCTGGTTAAAGCGAAATAATTACCCTAAAGACTTGGTTCTCTAAGTGCTTTGTTGGAATTGTCAATGAGGGAAGAGAGTCCGGAGAATCTGCCCTCACAAAACGAGAGGAACTGACCTAGGCAGCCCCAGCGGAGGGCATACTACCCATCTGGTGAGCTAACGATTCAGGTACAATTCTGCAGATTTGTGTGTCCCAAATGTGAAGCCATCTCTGACTGCTCGGACGTCTCTGGGCTCCCGAAGTGAGGAGTTACTTCAGCGGACCCTGGCTCTGGGCTGGTTCTCGTTCAACAGCTCCGCGGCTTGTGACGCGCTCTTTCCGCCATGGACCACCGCGCGTACCGCCTTGATCATGCCGACCGGGTTTGAAGATTGGAAGATATTCCTCCCCATGTCGACTCCCACCGCCCCGTTGGACACGGCGTCGTGGGCAAGCTGGAGGGCCTCCCTTTCTGGGAGTTTCTTGCCCCCCGCGATTATCACGGGGACCGGGCACCCTTCTACGACCTTCTGGAAATCCTCGCAGTAGTAAGTCTTCACGACGCTCGCCCCCAGCTCCGCTGCTATCCTACAGGCCAGGCCGAGATACCTCGCGTCCCTTGCCATCTCACGTCCGACCGCTGTCACCGCCAGGACGGGCATTCCATACCTCTCCCCTTCGTTGACCAATTCCGAGAGGTTCGACAGGGTCTGCTTCTCATGTTCCCCACCCACGAAGATGGACACAGCTACTGCAGAAGCGTTCAGCCTCAAAGCCTCCTCGACGGAAGTCGTGACGACCTCGTCGGACAGTTCCTTCAAAATGCTCGTCCCTCCCGACACCCTTAGAACGATTGGTAGAGTCTGTTCGGGGTCCACCGACGTCCTGAGGACCCCTCGGGTCAACATCAGCGAATCGGCGTAGGGCATCAGAGGTGTTATCGTCTTCCTCGGCACCTCCAGTCCCGTGGTCGGCCCCTGGAAGTATCCGTGGTCGACGGCCAGCATCACAGTCCGGCCATTCTTCATCAACCTCGCAATCCTGTTCTTGAGTCCCCAGCTCACACCTTGTTCCTCTGCACTGGGCGCAACTGATTTGGCATATTAAATATGCGCAGTCCGCCTCACGGGGTCAGGACGACCTTCATCGCCTGGCCGCCCGTCGCCACCTCCACGGCCTCGCCGAATTTCGAAAGGGGAAACTTGTGCGTAATCAGCCGGCTGAATTCTTCGCCCCCCGATAGTAATCCCATCGCCTCCCGGGTGTCCTTCTCCGTGGCCCCGTAGCTCGTGACTATCTGCTGGCCGGAGTTGTACAAGTCGCACACGTCATATCCCAGTACGGACCCTTTGCGAGGGACTCCGAAAAGGCAAACCCGACCCCCCCTCCTGATAGAATTCAACCCCTGCATGATGGCGTCTTTGCTCCCGGATGCGACCATGGCCAAGTCTGCCCCTCTCCCCTTCGACTCTTCCTTGGCTCTGGAAGGGATATCGTCCTTGGTGGCGTCGAGCACGACCCCGACCCCGAGCTTCTCGGCGAATTCCAGCCTCCATGGGCTCACGTCGCTGATCAAGATTTTGACCCCCATCGGCTCCAGCAGGAGGGCGTGCATGAGCCCGACAGGCCCCGCGCCCGAAATCAGCACCGTCTCGTCAACCTTCACGTTGCTCCGCACTGCCCTGATACAGCAGGCCAACGGCTCTATCAGGGATGCGTGGTCGAAGGACAGCTCCGACGGGATTTGGAGCACCCCGCCCTTGTCGACGTTCCATTTCGGAACCCTGAACGATTCCGAGAAGCCCCCGGGGTCGAGGTTGCTCGCCCTGTACATCTCGCACATCGTCTCGTTCCCTGACCTGCAAAAGTAGCATTCGTAATCCGGGACGTGGTGGTGGGGAAAGACCCTGTCTCCAACCTTGAACCCTCCGACCCCATCCCCTACAGCCGATACCACCCCCACGGCTTCATGGCCGAGGACGGGCATAGAGGCGGTGTACTCTCCGCGCATCTTCTCGAGGTCAGTCCCGCAGAGACCGCAAGCCTCCATTCTAACGATGATCTCTCCTTTCCCCGCCTCCGGAGTTGGCAACTCGGACAATTCTGACCTCAGCCGCTGACTTCCCCCGCCCCCTGTAAGCACGACAGACTTCACGTTCGCGGCGGCCGACCCCATCGGTTGATTTAAGGTCGATACCGGCCAAACTTCATATCCGAACGACTTTTCCTCCACTACCGAAGGCAGGTCATCGGCAAGTTGGGACTCCCAGAGAAGATCAAGAAGATAGAAGACGACATGCACAAGACGCAGGTCAACAAGAAGACTGAGCACCACATCGGTCTGCTTAGGGCCAAGCTCGCCAGGCTCAGGGCCGAGCAGGAGGAGCAACACGCCCGCAGGACGGGTTCCAGGCTCGGTTTCGACGTCAAGAAGTCAGGGGACGCAACCGTCGTTCTGATCGGCCTACCAAGCGTAGGGAAGTCTACTCTGCTGAACCGCCTCACCAACGCGAAGTCGAAAGTCGCCGCGTACCAGTTCACCACCCTGGAAGTGGTGCCGGGAGTGATGGATGAGGGGGGCGCTCGCATTCAGGTGCTCGACCTGCCGGGGATAATCAAAGGGGCGTCGTCCGGGAAGGGGCTCGGGAGGAGGGTGCTAGCCGTCGCAAGGAGCGCAGATCTCATCCTTTTCATCGTGGACGTTTTCCAACCCGAGGCCCGTGACCTGCTAGAGAGAGAGCTAAGGTCGACGGGAATCAGGGTGGACGAAAGGCTTCCGAACGTGGTCATCGAAAAGGTCGATGGAGGAGGAATAAGCGTGACCTCCCAGGTGAAGATGACGAAAATCAGCGAAGCGCTCGTCAAGGACATCTTAAGGGTCTATGACATCAACGGCGCCAGGGTAGTAATCCGCCAAGACATAGACGACCAGCAGCTCATCGACGTCCTGCTGGGAAGCAGGGTCTACGTCCCGTCTTTGACCGTCATGAACAAGATAGACCTCGTCAACGCGGGGTTTACCATCGAGCTCTCTAGGAAGCTCTCCTACAAGTTCGTCCCAATATCTGCCGAGTCAGAAGTCAACATCCAGGCGCTCCGCGAGGAGATCTACAAGAGGCTGGAGTTCGTCAGGATCTACATGCGGCGTCGGACTGGGGAGACAGACTTCGAGGTGCCGATGGTGATGAGGGGTGGAGCGACTATCGCCGACATCTGCGACAAGGTCCACCGCGGGATGCGTGATGATTTCAAGTACGCCCAGGTCTGGGGGAAGAGCGTGAAGTTCGGGGGGCAGCGCGTAGGGATTGCCCATCATCTGATGGACCAGGACGTACTCACCATAGTGACTAGGTAGAATTCCAAGACTAGGGTGGTGGGTTAGCGCATCCTCAGACGCCAGGCCCCTTGAGTTCCTCTGATAGGTCAGTTCCAGAATTACGCTTTTATATGAGATTGGCGCTACGAAAATTGTACTATGGTGCTCCAGTCCGATATGGCTCTCATCGAGAACTTGCTCCAGTTCATTGGAGTTTTCGTGTCGTTTTCAATCGCATACGTGGCGTTCAGGGGAGTCAAACAGACGGAGAGCTCTTCTCTCCTCAGGCTGGCTACCGCATTCGTTTTCCTCGGGTTCGGGTTCCTCGTCGAGGGGATCGTGGGGCTGGGACAGATTGTCCCGTCCCTGCCAATCTCGACGACCGCCGTAGTGGTAGGAGGCCTGTTGCTCGAGACCACAGGGTACTTCTTCCTCGCGTTTTCGCACGCCGTCGACGTAGTACTCTCAAAGAGGATGGGGGTAGCCCTGCTGGTCTTCCCAGTAATCTCACTGACCGGGACTCAGCTGGCCGACATACTCAGCATATTGTCGTTCTATTTCGTCCTTTACGGGGTCGTTGAAACGATCTACTCCTACGCCCGGACCAGGAAGCCGGACACCCTTCTGATAGCCCTAGGATTGGCTCTGATAGGGGTCGGGACCTTCTTCCAGTGGTTATCACTATTGTACCTGCAGGTGGACGTTCTTTTACTATTGCAAATTATACTAAAGGAGATGGGATTATTGATATTGTTCACGCCCGTGCTGAGGTTCGCAGTAGGAGGAGTCAGGGTAAATGGCCCAGTATAGGACCCAGATCAGGATAATCGCCGACGTCCTTAGCACAGCTAGGGACCATAACACCGAAGGTACAGGCGTCGGTGTTACCACTCTTCTACGTAAGGGGAACATGTCCTACGGCAGGATGTCGAAGCTCCTCGGTGAACTCGTGGGCTCAGGACTCTTGCTCGAGTTGAACGGAGAGAAGATTTCAAAGTACATGATATCCCAGAAGGGGATTCAGTTCCTCGCTGCCTACTACTCCTTCGAGGACTTCGCGCAGTCTTTCGGGCTCAGACTGTAACAGCGTCTTAGGGAATATCTCTTATACTCAGGACCGTCAGCCCAGGAATAATGATAGGGTTCGCTGGTGCGGGGAAGGTCGGTGCGGCCTCTGCTTTTGAGGTCGCTTCAATGGGACTGGACGACATATCCCTTGTCGACATAATCCCAGGCCTAGCGGAAGGAGAGGCGCTCGACATCAGTCACAGGCTCTCCGACGCGGGGATAGACGTCGACGTCAAGGGGTCCGCGGACTTCGCGGCTCTCTCGGGCGCTGACCTGGTGGTCATAACCGCAGGGCTGGCTCGGAAGCCAGGAATGACCAGAATGGACCTGCTCGGAAAGAACGCGGGGATAATCGCCGACGTGACGAAGAACGTCGCGAAGTACGCCCCGAACTCGGTGATCCTGATGGTTACAAACCCCATGGACGCCATGACATTCGTGGCGTTGAAGAGTTCCGGTTTCCCAAAGGCAAGGGTCGTCGGCCAGGGTGGGGTCCTGGACAACTCGCGCTTCAAGTACGTCCTGGCGAAAAAGTTGGGGGTGTCCCGCGGCTCGATAACTTCGATGGTCATGGGGGAGCACGGGGAGAACATGATCCCTGTGGCAAGTCACACCTACATCAGCGGCGTTCCGCTTACCACCCTACTGACAGAGGACGAGGTACAGCAGGCGATCGATGACACAAGGAAGGTGGCCGCGGATGTCATCGCGAAGAAGGGCGCCACCATTTTCGCTCCTGGGAGGTCGGTCGCGAGAATGGCCAACGCCATCGTCAACGACACGAAGGAGGTCCTGGCAGCTTCGACCTACCTCGAAGGGGAGTACGGCCTCTCTGGAATGTGTATCGGAGTCCCCGTCAAGCTTGGCAAAGGCGGCGTAGAGAAGATCTACGAGGTCAAGCTCTCTGACAAGGAGAGGGACTGGTTCAACAAAGGCGCCGACACCCTCAGGGAAGCGCTTGCGACCCTGAATCTCTAGGTCCTGGCAGCCTCGGGTCTCTATGCAATCAGAAAGCTAAAGAACGCAGATTCTCGGCCGTCGCATTCGTCTTGCTAATAGTAATCCTCCTGAAGGGGGTGCCCGCGCGCACGACCCAAGCAATCCAGATGGGTGGGGTGCTGAACCGCGAAGCCATGGACCTGGTCCTGAACCCGCACGACTACAAGGCCGTGGAGGCAGCCGACTACCTGAAGCGCAGGGTAGGGGGCAAGACTGTGGCCTTGAGCATGGGCCCTGACATGAAACTTATTCCCCTGATGAAACCGCTTTACGACGCCGAAGTGTTCGGGGTCGACGAAGAATACGTTCTCAGCGACAGGAAGATGGCTGGCTCGGACACCCTGGCCACGTCCTACGCTGTGGCCCTCGGGGTGAAGAAGCTCGTCGAAAAACACACGAAACCCATCGACGACCTTTCCGAGGCGATCAAAAAGTCGGGGTATTCGGAGGCGGTGAAGGCCAAGTCCACCGAGCTCTATCGAGCAAATCTCCTCTCGAACAGGGTCTACAGTGAGCTCCCTTCTGTGAAAGACAGCGTAGTCCAAAGGTTCCTCGGCGGGGCGATAACGGCCGAGACCGCACTGGCAGAGCTTGCCGATGAGAAGGACAGAATCTCGAAGTTCGCAATCGTGGCCGGTATCAAGACCACCGACGGAGAGACAGGGAGCGTAGGCCCCCAGGTCGCCGAGGGGGTCTCTGAACTGCTCGGCAAGGTGCTCCCCCACGCCACATATGTGGAAGACTTCGAGATAGACCCCGAGACTGATACTGTGACTTCGGAGCGCAAGATAGGCTATCTTTCCCAGAAACTCGAGATGAAGCTCCCCCTGCTGCTCACCATCTCCACGGAGTACCGGCCTCGAACCGCCCCGGCGGCTTCACAGGAGGAGGTCCGGGCCAACAACTACTGGGGCAAGCAGTTCCAGGCTTTCAAGTGGACTGCCGACGACCTGGGGGCAGACCCAAGGAGGCTCGGATTGGCGGGGTCCCCGACCATAGTCGGCTCAGGCGTCGACGTGGGCAAGTCGCCCGTCCAGAAGACAGTGGGGTCGACTCTCGTTTTCGTCAAGCCCCAGGGGGCGTTGGAGTTCGAAGGGAAGAAGTATGGACCGTTCACAATGGGTGACATCACCTCGTCGCTTCCGGAGTCCTTGCTGTCAGACCTGAGGGCAATGGGCTCGGTGGGGGTTTTCGGGTACGCGATGCTGGCCGCGGAGGTCCTTTCTTGAGCGAAGAGTCCACTGGGGTTTGGGTATATCTCCAGCACACGAAGACTAGCCTGACCAAGGAGTCCCTCGAACTCCTGGCAGCGGGAAAGGGGGTCGCCGAAAAGCTGGGGCAGAAGGTCGTGGGGATCCTCCTAGGGAGCGGGCTGGAGGACCTTGCGGAGAAGGCGATTATCTACGGCGCTGACAGCGTCTTACTGGTCGATTCGCCGGCGTTCGAGCCGTACTTCAACCTGGCCTACATAGACGCCATCTACTTCCTGGTAAAGGAAAGGAGGCCCTACGTTTTCCTTTTTGCAGCCAATGAAGTCGGCAAGGACATAGCCGCGCGGGTGGCGTTCAAAGTCCCCACAGGGCTTGCGACGGACAATGTCCAGCTCGCGGTGGAGGATTACAACAACCCCGCTCTGGGCCAGTTCAAGAACCTCCTGATCCAGGTCAGGCCTGACTTTGGAACCAGGCTGGCTAGAATCTACACCCCCCGCCACCGCCCTCAGATTGCGACCGTGCGCCCAGGGAGCTTCTCCCCCCTCGAACCGGACCCCAAGAGGAAGGGTAATTTGGAGAAGGTTGACTTCACGCTTCCTAGCTACCCGGCCAGAGTCACCGAAGTCGTAGAGCTCCCCCCTCCGACACCCGACCTTGCCGGGGCGGAAGTGGTCATCAGCCTAGGGCTGGGGATACTCAAGGATGTTTCGGGGCGGGCTAGGGACCCAAGGGACGCCTACAAGTTAGCCAAAGAGCTCAAGACAATCCTAGAGGAGCGGTATCACATGAAGACCGAGATCGGGGCCACCAGGGCACTGATCTATGCCGAGATCAAGGAATTGCAGGGCCTCATCAGCAAAGCCAACCAGGTAGGCCAGACGGGGACAACTGTGAAGCCCAAGGTCTACATCGCCGTCGGCATAAGCGGCGCGCTCCAGCACCGGGTGGGAATGTCAGGCTCATCGAAGATAATCGCGATCAACTCGGACCCCGAGGCTCCCATCTTCAAGATAGCCCATTACCCCATCGTCGGGGACCTGTACGAGGAGCTCCCAAGGCTCACTCAGGCCATAGGAGGGGCGAAAATTGCAGGCTGAATACGACGTCGTAGTCGTGGGCGCTGGCCCTGCAGGCGCGGCCGCCTCCCTTACCCTCGCCCGAAAAGGAGTGAACGTGCTGATGCTGGAGAAGGCGCGGGTCCCGGGAGAGAGGAACATGACGGGCGGGGTGCTGTACGGAGACTTCCCCGACAACTGGGGGCTCATCAGCCTGGTCCCCGACTTCGAGACTTCAGCCCCCCTGGAGCGACGGATAGTCTCCCACGAGGTCGTCGTACTCGGCTCCCCCGATTTCAAGCGGGGGAGCAGCAGGTACTACAAACTGACGAAGGACTCCCTCCCAGCGAAGCTGGGGATCTTCCCGATGTCCTTCGAAACGGGCCACGATTACGCGGTGCTCAGGCGGCCCTTCGACCGGTGGTTCGCCAACCTGGCAGTCCAGGCCGGAGCGATGCTTTCCACCGAAAGCACTGCCGAGGGCTTGATCACCGAGGGAGGGAGCGTGGTCGGGATCAGGACCCCTCACGAGGAACTGAGGGCCAAGCTTGTCATAGATGCGTCAGGGGTAACCTCGAAGCTCCCGACCGAAGCAGGCCTCAGAGAGAGGCTGACTCCCAGGCAGATGTACCACGGAATCAAAAGGGTGTACAAGCTCGACCCCCAGACAATCGAGAAGAGGTTCAAAGCTAAGCCCGGAGAGGGGAGGGCAATATTCTTCCTCGGGGACTTCATGCACGAGATAGGCGGGGGTTCGTTCGTCTACACCAACAAGGACACCCTTTCGGTGGGCCTCGTCGTATCCCTAGATTCGCTCATCAGGAGGACCACCGAGCACTTCGACGAGGTGGGGAAGCTCCTAGACGTCTTGGACGAGTTCGAGCGGCACCCGATGGTCGCCGAACTCCTCGACGGCGCCGCTCCACTGGAGTACTCGGCGCACAACATACCAAAGGGGCATAAGGCGATCCTCAAGCGGCCGTACTCTGACGGGTTCCTCGTTGCCGGAGATGCCCTCGGTGCCTTCGTCAAGATAGGCCCCATGATCGACGGGATGCGGAGGGCGGTGACATCCGGGATGATGGCTGCCGCGACGTTCCTCGAAGCGCGGGCTTCCGGCTCCTTCAGGGCGAGGAACCTCTCCAGGTACCGCGACCTGCTCACCCCCATCTATGAAGACGTCAACAGATCCGGCAGGGACAGCTTCATCTCCGAGAGTTCGTTCACATATCATACCCTCCCCAGGGTGGTGTTTTCGACGGGACTCACCTCCAGCGTCTACCGCTTTACGCCGAGAGATCCGCCCCATCCGGCCAAGGACTCCATTTCGAGGATCCAGGAGGGGACGGGCCTGCTCGACTATGACGAGGACGAATCGTACTCCCACATCAAAGTGGACACAGCACTAGCTTCGAAGTCCCTGACCAAGCCCTGGGTCCCAGCGTGCCCGACCAACTGTTACACGCTGTTTACACCCAAGGGGGTCTTCGCATCCTTCAAGGACCTCTATGAACACAATCTCGCGACCGGTGCGGACGACAAGGGACACTCGGACGGAAAAAGGGCCTTCGCCCAGACCCTCGAAGACGTTGCTTCGGCCCAGCTGAGATTCGACCACGTGCCTTGCGTGGCCTGCGGGACCTGCGGGGTCATAGGGCCCCCGGAGATGGTGACCTTCGACCACGAAAGAGACGGGCACGGGGTCAGGTACAAGTTCGGCTGACGACATTTTTCTGGTCCGAGCTCCAAAGACATAAAACTCAACCGAGATTGCCAGCCTTCGGTTGACTCAGACAGTCTTGAAGCCTTCGGACCAGGCTTCCTAGAGGGGCGCGATTTCATGTCGTCCAACTATGCGGAAAGACTGGCAAAGACTGTCAAGCAGCACCAGGAGTGGAGGACGAAGGAGTGCCTGAACCTGATCCCATCCGAGAACAGGGGGAGCGATCAGATGCGGTCGATGTTCCTTGCGGACCTGGGGAACAGGTACAACGCCCCTGACAGGTTCTACCGTGGGACGAAGTACGCCGACGAGCTTCTGTCCCAGACCGAGGAGCTTGCGAGGAAGGCATACAACGCGAAGTACGCCGACGTCCGGTCCCTTTCGGGCCACACGGCGGACATGGTGGTCTTGCTTTCTCTGACCGAGGCCGGAGACAAGATACTATCCGTCCATCCGGACAACGGGGGATACCCGGGGATAACCCACCTCGGGCTCGGTTCCCTCCTCAAGCTCAAGAACCTGTACTTCGAGTACGACGAGAAAGCCGTCAACATCAATTCCAAAGAGTCGGCCTCTATCGTAAAGGAGGAGCAGCCTGTCGTGGTTTTCTTCGGTGCAAGCTTCATCCCCTTCCCCCACCCGACGAGGCAGCTCTCGTCCATGGCCGAGGGTACGTGCGTCTACGACGGGTCGCACGTCCTCGGGTTGATAGCCGGAGGGGAGTTCCAGGACCCGCTCAGGGAAGGGTGCTCGCTCCTCATCGGTTCGACCCACAAGAGCCTCCCGGGGCCCCAGGGTGGGATCATCCTCTCCAACAACGAGGACGTCTTCAACAAGGTCGCAGGGAAGATACACCCCGGGATAGTGGACAACATCCACCTGGACAGGGTCGCCGCCCTGGCTGTCGCGCTGATTGAGATGATACAGTTCGGGAAACCCTATGCTCAGGCCGTGGTGAGGAACTCCCAGACCCTTGCGAAGGCACTCGCGGCCGAAGGGGTGAAGGTTAAGGGCGCGTCATATGGGTACACTAAGTCCCACCAGGTCCTGCTGGACTACGACCCCTCGAAGCTTCAGGCGCTTTCGGGGAGGCTAGAGCAGGCCAACATAATCGGGGACAACGGGGGGAGGCTGGGCACCTCCGAGCTTACCCGCATGGGATATGGGCCCTCAGAGATGGAGACGGTGGCCGAACTAGTCTCCTCCGTAGTTCTCGGGAAGAAGCCGGTAGACTTTGTCCAGAAGCGGGTGAAGACCCTCGTAAAGCAGTTCCAGCAGCCGAGGTTCGTCCTAACTTCGATGCCGAAGCTCTTTGACTGATTACCTGTGGACGATTCCGAGGGACTCGTCCGTCATCCGCATGGAGTCTTCGGGTGTGTATCCCCCGACTAGCGCCCTGATGGCATCGATGTTCTCAGGGACCACAATTGCCTCCTGGTGGACCCCGAGGAACATGTACGTCTCGCCGTCGACCACGGTCACAGAGTCTCTCCACACGCAGGCCTCGTAGACGTCGTTCCTGTCCCTCCCTTTCTCTCTCGCCCAGTCCATTATGTTCGCCGTGGACTTGAACCCCGACTTGCCGTCGACGAGGGTGATCCTCGGCGCTACCTTGAGGGCGTTTACGACGTCTTCCCTTGTTGCGGAGCCTTTCAGGCTCAGTATCAGGCTGTGAAGGTGCATGTGAGTCGTCGGCACCTTGAACGCCATGGTGACGATGTTGAGATTTGGCAAGACAGTCTGGACGTCGGGACCGTGATGCGATGGAATAGTCGTCGGATCAAGGACAACCGCATCTATGGGACCCTTCCTCACGTCATCCGGGTCGGTAGCCCTACGCGCCAGCACCGCCCTGGCCCTGGTGACTCCCACCTTCTTGTCGATGGCGCCTACGGTTCTGCAGAGTCCGGTCGTGTTGCATGATACGACCCTGACCATGTCTTTCCCCTTGGCTCTGTCGAAGTTGCACTGGGCCACGAACGACGTTCCGGTTAGCTCGTGCTCCTCCCCGCCCTGAAATATCGCCCTCACCTTCGCCAGCTGATATGCTGTCTTGTTCGTGGGACCGTTGTCTTCCGGCGCCCCGTCGACTACCACATCCACCCTCTGGAGGAGGTCGTTGAGGGTCCCCTTCAGGGTGTACCCCGACGAGTTGAACGATTCCAAGCTCTTCATATCGAGTGCATAAAGCGGGATCCCCTTCTCGATGGCCAGGGCGTACTTGTAATGTGGATGGGCGGCGGTGACGCCTACTAGCTCCATATCCTTCTGCTTTCGGACCGCGTCAGCTACTCGTCTTCCTATGGTCCCGTACCCATTTATCCCGACTCTGATCATGTCTGACTCCGCCGTGAAGCCGACGGCTTATAGGATTTCATCGGATTTTCTGCCCCCACTTCTTTTCGGCCCTCTCCAGGGCGTCGATCAGAGGGAGTCTCTTGCCGGCAAGGTACTGGACCAGTGCCCCACCAGCGGTGCTGATGTGGTCTATCTGGTCGTGGATCCCATACTTTCTGAGCGCGGTCGAAAGGTGCCCGCCGCTGATAATGGTGGTCCCGAGGGATGAAGCCATGGCCCTCAGCAGGCCCTCGGTCCCCTGGGCGAACTCGTCCCACTCGAAGGCCCCTGGCGGTCCGCTCATGAAGACAGTCCCCGCCCCCTTGATGAAACGCGAATACCTTTCGACGGTCTTGGGCCCGATGTCGAAGACTTGGGCGCCTGGACTCAACTGGGCCGGCTCCAGCTCCTTCCTTGTGCCGTCCACCCTGACGCCTACGTCGACCGGGAGGACGAACCGCTCGGGGTCTTCGTCCAGCAGCTGGCGGGCCTTGAGGACGTACCTCTGCTCACCATCGATCCCCATATCCCCGCGAAGCTTCCCAACCGCTTTCAGGAAGACCAGTCCGACCACCCCAGAGAGCAGGACCTTGTCTGCCCTGTTGTTCGCAATCAGCGCGTCTATGGCCTCCAACCTGTCGCTCACCTTGGCCCCACCCAAGACGGTGACGTAGGGCCCCTTCTCTACGGACACGATCCTATCCAGCATCCGAAGCTCCCTCCCGACGGTCCTCCCCGCACAGGTGGGGACAAGCCCGGCGAACCCCACTATGGTCGGTGACCCCCTGTGGGCGGTGCTGAAAGCGTCAAGCACGGAAGCATCTACGTGGTCCTTGATCCTCCTGACAAGGAACGTTTTCTCAGCTTCTGCCGGCATGTACTCCTGGTTCTCCTCAGCCGTGAACCTCAGGTTGTCGAGGACAAGGACTCCCCCGTCGGACAGCGCGTCAATCTCCGACAGGGCGGTGGGACCGAAAACGTCTGGGACGAACACTACCTTCTTGCCGATTATCACCTCTAGGGCCTTCGAGTGCGCTTCCAGGCTCGTGTAATCAGACCGCCCTACCCTCCCCTGGTGGGAGGCCACGACGACCCTCGAGCTCGGCAGGTCCTTGATTGTCAAAGCAGCTTCTTCCAATCGTGCGTGCTCCATCAGCTTCCCCGTCTCCGGATGAACGGGGGTATTGATGTCGACTCGCAAGAAGACGCGCTTTCCCTCAAGGTCCAGGTCTTCCAGCGTCAACATCTTGATTGGCATTGGCGCCTGAGACTTCGGCGACCCCCACCGATTATATGCATTCCTACTAATTTCGGGGGAGGACTGGCCTGTCTGGGACTCCTTTTGCCTGTTAAGTTAGACTTCGTGATAACTGCGGGACACCCGGCCTCTTATCTTAACAGGGGTCTTTGCCTAGCCAGCGCCGACCAATAGGCTGACGATGCCGCTGGCAATCGCCAAGATTCCCAGTCCGACGGCCAGGAGGGCGATCTTGTTGCTCCCCGCCACCCTCAGAAGCACCCCAATGAACGCGACCCCTATCATGATGGTGACAAGGATGGCAAGGAGGATCACTGGCAGTCCCGCAGCAGCCGTCGCCTGCGATATCTGATCCTTCGATAGCAACAGGGTCACTCCCGCCGCGCCGATCGACGCCGGTATCAGCGCAAGGAAGGAAAGCTTGAACGAGTCCTTGGGGTTTACCCCCAGAAGCAACATCGCCGAGACTGTCGCACCGGATCGGCTGACACCCGGAAGCGCCGCCACTCCCTGCACCAGCCCTATTATCACCAAGTCGCGCATCGAAAGGCTCCCCAGCTTCTTGGTCGGCGTGTACCTGCCCTTCGCGACCTTGATCATGATCCCGTCAGCGATGAGCACGCACCCCAGGGCTATCATCGGGATGCCGAGTATCGGCCCTGAGACAGTTTCGGAGACCGTCTTGTAGATGGCCACCCCGATAATGGCCGTGAACACGGTCACGACTACAAGGAACCTGAGGAGCTGCCTCCCTTCTTCGTCCCCCCTGCCGACCGCGGCCCTGAGCACCCACCAAACCTCCCTCCGGAAGTAGTAGGTGGCTGCGAAGAAGGTCCCAACTTCGAGGAAGAGCCCGAGGGCATACGCTTGGGTGAACGAGAGCCCGAAGAGGAAGTTCGATACGATTATCACCTGCGTCTTGCTGCTAATGGGGAGCCACTCGCTGACTCCCTGGACCACGCCGAGGACAATACCTAGGAGCCAGTTCGACATCGCTTTGGAAACAGCCGGACCGGTTGTTGTTTAAAGCGTTCCTGACGGATTGCTAAACTTAAAGGGAGAGGGAAGGGGCGACCTGGAAGCCCGTGCAGAACGGTACTTTCACTAACATATTCTGGGGGCTGTTTCTCATCTGGTTCGGGGTCGTTGCCGCCTGGTTGAAGGGGGACTTCGGCGCCACCATCAACGCGCCTCTGTTCGCCATGGGAACGGGGGTCCTCCTCCTAGTTCTGAACCTCACAAGATCACTTTTCCGACTTCGGATCAGCGTCCTGACCATAGCCCTCGGCATTCTGCTCACGGCCGCCAACCTTCTGGTGATATGGTTCAAGATGACCGTTCCCTTTCTCCCGGAACTCCTCATAATCGCAGGGGCTGCCCTGATTGTCGGGGCTTTCAGGACAAGAAACTTTCAGACGTACTAGGGCTTTGCCTTGACGCTGAATTCGCAGAACCCGTCCCCTTTGGCCCTGCACTTCAGCTCCTCGCAAATCAGCTGCTGTTTCCTGAGCCTCTCGGAGGCGCCCGTTATCGGTCCCCTCGTGAAATGGCAGTTGGGCCTTCCGGTCTTCACGCCTGAGCTCTCGAACCATCGTAGAGCTTCGCCGTATCTTGGCCGACCTCTGGCTTGTCGGGGAGCGAATAGTTAGCGACGGAGAGGATGTTCACCCCCGCCTTCCCGATTCTCGAAGCGACGTCGCCAAGAGCGCCAGGGATGCTCTTCGTCTTCAGCGCGACGAGGAACAGGGCGTGGTCTGGGTCGTAGGCCGATATGCTGACATACTTCGGTTCTGGGTTCAGGATTTCCCCCTCAAGGGGTTTCTATTTCACGTTTTTTCATTCGGGTCGCTGAAGATCATACTCCGAACAAATGGGACCTGAAGTGGACGTCGTATGCCTCCTGATAGGGGGTGACGAAGGCGCAGAACGGGCACTTCAGGACGTTCTCTGGGAGACCTGCCATCCTCCTTCCTCTTCCCCTCGCCAATGGGTCGGGAGAGTGGACGACAATCGTGTCACCTTCTGTCTCGACTGAATAGTGCTCCGAATCCTTCCGCCTTGATACGAATTCCCGGACCAGAGGCTCGATTCCGGTTTCACCGGGCGGGACTCCGGAAATGGTATCGAAAACGATGTCCACATCCCTGACGAGCGCAACTGTCTTCCCTTGCAGCTTGTCGGAGATTTCAGAGGCCAGGGCGAGCTGCTCGTCGACCGTCAGCTCCCGGCAATCGATTGTCAGCAAGGAAGACTGAGCGGCCCGAAGTCATGCTTAATCCCATCGGAAGGTAATATCGAGGTCGATATCAACGTCGATTCGATGATTTCCGATCCGAAGCACACCGGTGGTTCAATCGTGCGGAATCACCCAACGTAATCTCTTCTGGTGAGCAGGGTATATAGCGGGTAGTCAAGGTCGCGTTTCAGTTGAATAGGAACGTCCGGCTTCTCGGGCTCGGGGCCGGTGTCAGGCTTTTCGGCGCTTCAATGGTCTATCCCTACCTTTCGCTATACTTCAAGAACGTCACAGGGATCGGGTACGCAGAGATTGGTGCACTGATACTCCTCGTCAGCGTCTTTCCTCTTACGGTGTCCCCATTCGGAGGGATGATAGCCGACAGGGTCGGGAGGCGGAGGGTCTTCTTGCTCTCCCTCGGGGGAGAGGCTGCGTCGGTCTTCTTGATAGCTGCAAGCATGGCAGGCAGCTCCATAGTAGGGGTGCTCGCAGGAGGGGCGCTCGCCGGTGTCTGCGGTTCGATTGCAGGGCCTGCGATATCCGCCTACGTGGCCGATCTGGCTCCTCAGCTTTCTGAAAGGACAATGGCATACACTTGGGTTAGGATAGGCTTCAATGCCGGTTTCACAGTCGGCGTCGCCCTAGGGGGCTCGTTGATAGGGTTCCTGGGGTTCCCCAACACGGGGATACTTGCAGCAGGAATCCTAGCCGCAGCCACCCTGTTCCTTCTAGCCACACTAGAGCCGTCTCCATATGATGTCGTCATGGCCCATGGCGATACCGCGGCAGTCGCGGCCGCTACTTCAAAGCCCGGATCCATTCGGGACAGCTTCAAGGTGCTCGGCAAGGATAGGAAATTCCTGGTCCTCTGCCTCGGAGGACTATTCACTAGCCTGGTGTACGGGCACTGGTCGACGACTTTCCCTCTCTTCTCAAACACAGTGCTCTTAGTCCCATACGGAATGCTCGGCATCGCCCTGGCGCTGAACGGGGCCATAGTTGTTTTCGGACAGAACCCTATGACGAGGTTGATGAGAGGGCGAATGCACACATTCTCCGCGGTCGTCGCAATCCTGCTGATGGGACTCGCCTTCATCGCTTTGGGCGGTATTAGCTTGGTGGGCGGGGCTGCCGTAGCCGCTGTCTTCACCTTCGTGGTCATACTAACCCTCGGTGAGAACTTCGGTGCGATTCCCTCGATGACCCTCCCGTCAAACGTGGCTCCGGCCACGGAGCTCGGTTCCTACAACGGCGTCTTCAACCTGGTCGGCGGGATAGGCAGCAGCCTATCTCCATTGATCGGGGGATTGGTGCTTGCCGGGGTGTCAAACAGCCTCCTCGTTTGGGTGATACTGGCTCTGCCCTGCATCCCAGCTGTCCTGATATTCAATTGGCTGGGAGGCAGGATACCGGCCGCGGCTAACACCGTCTAATGCACATCGTAGGGAGCTTCGATACAGAAAGGTACTATCTCACTTCTTGGAAGACAAGCAAAGGCTTCCTCAGAAGCCCGTTATCACTCAAGCAAATCCTACTGATTTCTAACATAACTGCCCCCATCGCCCTGTACCAAGTCATTCCAGCCCTTCGCGACCTGCCAAGCCTGTTTAACGAAGCCCGCCTGGGGTGGTCGCTCTGGAATCTGTTGAAGTTTCAATTGATAGACGGTGGCCGTCGTCTTTCTCTTCGCATCCCACACCACAACCCCCTTCTCAAGGAACCCCAAGTCTAGGAGCTTACGCACCAACTTCGTGTAGAAGTTGTGATAGCTGTACTTCACCCCGAGCTTTCCTGTTTCCAACTCCTTGGCGAAGAACCTGAGCTCTCTCTTGGTCATGGAGAGGGTGTTGACCTGCTTCATCCTATCAATGGTCAGCTGGGCAGCCTTGATTGTCTCGTCCCTGTCACCGAAGAGGAAGCTCAGGACATTGCCTTTGCCGATCGACTCGGTATTCCACCACAGTTTGAAGCTCTTGGAAGACATTGCTCCGTTCCCCTCCAGGGTTCAAAATTAGGGGTCAAGTGAGTTTTGGCTAACCACGGGGTCAAAATGGAAAAGGGGACGCTCTGTCCAAGCGTGCTGAATTAGTCACAATTGCCCCAGGATGTCGGGCTGCGCCCGCAAGATTCACCTCCCCAGTAGTTCCCCTTAGGGGGAACTAAAACAAGGTTTTGGGCTAACTGTATAGTGTATCCTTGAGGGTCATAAAACACCCCCCTGGACCAAAGAATCTCCCTTGCGTCGGAGGAGTTTTTCGAAGGACATCTAGTGACCCTGCGAGGGAACTTCTCCGAGCTAAGATGGGAAAACGAGAGCACACTGAACGCTCCCTTTTTGCACGCACAAACCAGTTCCCCGACAGGCGTATTGTTGGGCGTTGACACCATCCCTCTGCGCTCCATTATGTCGCCAACAGAGCTGGAATTCGTTCGGGCCAGTCGTTCCCCCCCCAACGCGCTCCAGCATGCCCGGGGAGTCTCTCCATCCGCGATGCTCCAATCTATGGTCGGCGGGTGCATTTTATGGCAACGATTCAAGCCAAGTCCTGGATCTGTCGGGAGACGATTGGGTCCCGCAGTTGGTCCACCTGTGCCGATGGTTCAGGGATAGGCTCTCGAAAGAACGAACGGCGTGCAGTGGTTGTGGGTTACTGCTGCGGTCGCAGATCCATTCATAGCCTGGGGTGGGCGGCGCGAGCGACTCACCTGCCCGTTTCGACACCATCTATGTCGATATCAAAGTTGATAGAGAAGATGGGACAATGTGAGGTTGAATGATTATTTCCGATGCTGAGCTGGATCCTTCGGGCCGCTCCATCTCCCGGGGATTCATGGCGGCGCTAGATCGCCAACGTGGAACCTGACCCTCCGGCTTGCCAAACATAGGACTCCTACCTGCCAGGATTCTGGTTTCGGTTACAGACTTATATCTACAACAGGGGGCGAAGGTCAAAACCGGATGAGGCACTCGCCCCTGGCCAAAGGCAGAATTGTTGTGATTCTCTCGGTGATATTTGCCCTGGCAGTTCCCGCATTCACAGGTTTAGCGTCTGCTGCCAGTCCTGGTTCGTCCGTTAACGTGAGCAACGACATTCAGACATCGTCGGAACCTCAGGTGGCTGTCTCGGGCAATCACGTCTATGTGGTCTGGGTGACTGCGGAGGGTTCCAACACGACCCAGGTGTTGTTCAGGGGAAGCAGCGATTTCGGCAACACGTGGAGCAGACCAATCAACGTTAGCGCCGATGTGGGCCCTGCCGACAGTCCAATGATTTCAGCATCTGGAAAAAACGTGTACGTATTCTGGGACGACAAGACCAACGGAAATTCTGAGGTCTATTTCAGGGAGAGTTCCAACAACGGGACCTCCTGGGGCGTAGTCGCAGACCTGAGTGTGACCAAGAGCCCCTCAAGGCATTTCATGACCCTAGTTGACGGAAGGAGCCTCTACGTCGCCTGGGTGAACAGGCTTGCAGGGAACAACGAGATCCTCTTCATTTCGAGCCACGACAATGGAACCAACTGGAGCCCTCCCCAGGACCTGAGCAACAATGTCAACGATTCGTTCAACATAGGGTTGGCCTCCTTCGGGAGTAACCTGTTCATGGTGTGGCTGGCACAGCCTCCACAGTTTCAGGTACTTCAGAGAACGAGCACGAATGAAGGGGTCACCTGGGGTAACACGACGAACATAAGCAACGACACGGGAATGTCGTCTTCTCCTCAGCTCTTTGCCCAGCCCATTGGGAAAGGGGGCAACTTGTACATCGTCTGGCAGGACGACACGACAGGGACGTTTCAGACGCTGTTCAGGGCGAGCTACAACCTAGGAGCAAGCTGGTCCGACGCTCTGAACCTGAGCCACGACACGGGCAAGTCCTCGAACCCCGTCGTGGGGGGTCAGGTTGTGGGGGGCTTCGCATATGTGTACGTTACATGGTCGGACTCGACTCCTGGGAGCAACAGCGTGTACCTATCGATTAGCAAGAACGGAGGAACAAGCTTTGTCGGGCCGGCGGACCTCAGCCCCGGCAGGACCGTCTCTACCTTCATCCAGTTGCAAGTCATGGCCCACAGCGTGATGCTGCTCTGGTCCGAATCCGTCCAGGGAATCTCTTCCTTCATGGTCCGCGCTAGCCAGAATTTCGGGGGATCCTTCTCGTCCGCCCAGGACTTGGGTCCTTCTTCTGGAGCGGGACTTTCGGCCTTTTTCAGTCCTCCGGCGGGATCTGCCGGCAGGACCTATGCGGTCTGGGTGAACCCGAACACAGGGAACGGAGACATATACCTCCAAGGGATGGCAGCAAACGCGGACAACCTTGAACCAACACAAATACCAATCAGGATGCTAGGATAGGGATTGGCTTGAACTCGACGTTCTCACGGCTGAAGTCGGTCAACCTGAAAGGGGTGGCACTCATCGTGTCTGTTTCATTAGCTGTTATCCTCATAGTGAGCTTCGGCCTCTTGTATGTGACATACTCCGGGAGAATATCGGCTCTCAATTCAAGCCTAGACAGTCAGCAGAGTCAAATCAGCGGTGGCCAGGCTTCGGTCACCCAGCTACGTCAAGCCCTTTCGACCCTACAGGGCCAGGTGTCCACACTTCAAAGCAACCTTGAATCGCAAATTGCAACTCTCCAGGCGAATGCTTCGAACTACAGGCAGCTCGTAGGGTTTCTCAGGAGCACCATTTCGACCGACCAGGCGGAAATAACGTCTCTCCAAGGCAAGCTATCTGTCGATAACTCGACCATTTCAGCACTGAACAACCAGATTGCAGCCGCCAACCAGATGATCTCCAACCTAACATCAAACGTCAACCTCCAGTTTACGGACATCCTAGTGAGCGGGCAAAGCGCGACAATCTTTGGAAACTCGTCCACCGTCTCACCGTTCTTGACATTGAGCTTCGCCCACGCAGGTTATCTGCTGATTGAAGTCTCAGGCGCTTCGGAAGCCTATCTGGTGGAGTCGAATCAGAGCCCCAAAGCCAGCAATCCTGGAGGGGCAATCTTCGAATCGGTGACTGGTCTCAACCAAACAAGCCCGGGCGTTGGATACTTCATAGTCCCCATAGTCCCGGCCACGGGCGATAGTTTTGCGCTTATTAGCAACTTTGCCCCCAACGGTACAGCCATGGTGACTGTGACCTACTTCTATTAAGCCCAGGGAAAACCCGTTCAGTCCTTATCCTGATTAGGGAATCTTCTTCCTAACTCTGAGAGTCCTTCTCGCTAAGTTGGTCACCCGGGCATCGTGGGTAGTAACGAAGATCGTCCTCCCTGTCGCCATGTTGTCTCCGCGAATCACGCCAAGGATTACTTCGGACATGAGAGGGTCCAGCGATTCGGTCGGCTCGTCAAGAAGTAGAATCGGCGGGTCGTTCACGAGTGCCCGCGCGAAAGACACCATCTGTCGCTCCCCAACACTCAAGGTCGAAACGATCCTCCTTGATTCTCCTCGAATTCCAACCTTCTCAAGGGCGAAGTCCACCTTCTTCTTGCGGGTTTCCTCGTCGATACCAGCGAAGTACAAGGGAAGCTCAATGTTCTCACGTGCATTAAGCTCGGGGATGAGGGTCTGCACCTGAGGGACAAGACCAATGGTTCTTGCCCTGTGTGCCCCAAGTGCTTCATCAGACATCTTGGTAATGTCCTGGCCCATTACTACTATGGACCCGGAGGTGGGCCTTTCAAGTCCCGCCAGGAGGTTAAGCATCGTTGTCTTCCCGCTCCCGATGGGGCCCACCAGTGCGACAAATGTCCCCATTAGTAGTTGGAAGTGCAGGTCCGTGTAGATTTCCGTTTCTCCATCAGGCCCATAGGACTTCGAAACGTGCTTGAGTTCGACCGAATATCGCCCTCGATTTGCCGACTCTGCTTTGCGGATGACCCCTAGTTGGGCCAGTCCCTTCTCCCTCCTACATAGACGCCCGTAGCAGCTGCGACTGAACAGGTGAGAACAATGGCAAAGACGACGACCAGACTAGAAACGAGGCTGCTCTGTCCTCCTAACGATGCCCCGACCGCAGTTCCTACCCCTGCACCTAGTGCCGAGCCTGCAGCCCCGTAGCCAATGACCGCGAGGAAGATGGCACTGGAAATGCTCCTGCCGTTGGCACCGAGGGAGCGCAGGTTCGAGACGACCTGGCTAGACCTGGAGTAGATGTCGGACGTGATCGCAAAGGTCCCCAAGGCAAGGGAAACGAAAAGAAGCCCTATCATGGCCACCTCGCCGGTATCGCTTGTGAGCTGCATGGCCGCTGCGGCGTTCGCCGCTATGGCTCCGGCGACCGTTCCCACGACGAGACGCATGGGTCTTGAAATCTTCAGGCTCCGTGCCAGGAGCTGGCTTTCATGAAGAGAAAATAACCTGCTCATGCTTGCTTCACCTGGACTGCGGCGCCACTCTTACCCAGACCCCGGCGCGCCCTATCCTGCGTTCGACTGGGCTACTCTCTGGACTGGTGCCTGGGCGACCTGCTGTGGTTTCGTTGTAGGCTGTTCGGGTGTGGTCGCTGGAAGTGGCTCAGTCGCAGACTTGAGCATCTTCCCCAATTCAGCCATCTCCTGGGAGTTGCGGGTCTGCATGGCTTGGCAGCACTCAGCGGCCACCTTGTATGCCGCTTCGTCAATCTCCCCTGCCCTGAACTGGACCTTGACCTCCACGAGGAACCTGTCCAGGGACTCCTTCTGGCCCTCCAATTCGCCCATGCGGACCACCATGCCTTCGGCAAGAGACTTGTAAGAGCCTTGGATCTTGCTCGCGTCGTCCTGGTACTTTCCCATCATGTCGTCGTAGAGGGCCCTGGGGACCTCCCCTTCACGCGCTAGGTCCTGTAGTGCCTTTGCTCTTCGCTTTACCCCGTCGATCTCCTTTCCGAGGCTATCACATTCTACCTTCCATGAAGGAATCACGACGAACCCCTCCGCGGTCGATACGATCCTCTGATTCGGGTATTCGTTGAACTCACCGTTTCCCTGGTCCACTCCTACCGACTTCAGGTCCCCGGAGGTGTCGACGGAGAATCCGACAACAAAACCGACATACCTACCGTAGGTGTCCTTTACTGGCTTGTTAACCAGCTTCTCGAGAGCTTCAGAACGCATGCTCGCATCAAGGCGGGCGAACGGATATAGTGAAAGGGGTGAATTTACAGTTGCAAACTGGTCAAAAAATTGACCCCACTCATCAGAACCCGAGGTATGGCTCTCGAAGGCTATTAGAAGCTTCATTTCCCTTAGGCACCCTCAACGTCGATATCGATGTTGACACTGAACCGCCGGCGCGATAGGAGCAAGAGGACAACCCGTGGAGGCGGGAGAAAACAGAGTAGGCAAAAAAAGTCGCTCGAGTCAGTGGGATGCTTCGAAAAATCACCCAGGCAAACGGCCGCCCTGCCGGAAGCAGGCCGATGAGCCGGGGCAAGGCGGCGGACCCGCTCAGTGCCTCTCCTTCTGGGGATATCAGATGAAATGAAGTCATTCTTCGAGCAGCGGGAATTGCATCGAGCATCCCTTCTCGGTCCCCATCGGAGAGGCCGACAAAACTCATCCTCCTTTTGGAATCGAAGAAGCCAACCGTTTTCTTGAACCCCCTGCAGGGTCCGCAGTCGGAATCATACACGAGCTTGTAACTCATCGGGCCTTTGAGTTGTACTCTTCTCTTAAGACATTGTCGCTTCGGGCTTGTTCCAAGTGAAAAACCTCCCAAGCCTGGCGATGAGCGTCTCCGCAGAACTGAAGTACAGATCCAAGTTCAGGAGGCCCCGAGGTCGATTGGCTCCGTATCCCAGTTTGAGTATTGGACGGTTCTCGCACTGAGACGCCACGTTGGAGAGGAATCTCGCTCCGTCCTCTGCGGAGGCTCTGGGAGATGCCTGGAACGACATGATTTCACCCGAATCGACGTCTCTGGCGAGCCAGAGGTGGTAGCTCTTTCCGCCGATGCTGACGTCGGCCCCATCAATGGACACCTCTCGGCGATTCCTTTTCACCTCTCTTGGTAAGCTTGTGACTATGGCGAAGTATGCATCTCTAACCGCAACGTAGGACATCCCCCTCATCATTGACGCGACTTCCCTGTACGAGTATCCCGAGTTGCAAAGCCCGGCCGCGACCACTTTCTTCGTGGCAGGGACTTTGTTCCTCCTGAATGCGTGAACCGAGGATGCCCATTCGGCGAGCAAGCGTAGAGGGCCAGACGACTGCTGCTCCGACTCCGGGACCACCATTGACATACGATGTTAAGTTAAGTTTCTATGAGAGCTTAGGTGACAGTCTTCATCTTTCTTAACATGATGGTTATCGAAGCTTGACCTGACGTCCAGACGGTCCCCTATGCGAGATAGATGAAGTAGAAGGCCACGACAAGGGGGACGAAGACCAAAACCCAAACAGGGAGGTTCCACCTGTATACCTTGGCGCCATCCAGCGGACCAATCGGAAGCATGTTGAACAGGGCGAGGAACACGTTGATCCGAAGTCCGATGAAGCCAACGGCCCAAAGTACACTCGTGCTGTCGAAGAGCAGCAGGGGAGAGAATGCGATGGCGATTACTACGTTGGTAAGGGGGCCGGCAACCGAGATGCGTCCGTTCTCTCCCGTGGAGATATTCGAGCCAGAAATGTAGGTGGCTCCGGGTGCGGCAAAAATGAAGCCAATCAGTGAGGTTACCAGGGCCAGCACAAGGCCCATAGGCCACATCCGGAATTCCGCCCAGTAGCCATACCTCTGCGCGACGAACTTGTGGCTCAGCTCGTGAAAGACGAATCCGGTACCGACGGTAACCAGGGATATCCCGATGAGAAGGAGCAGGTCACTAGCGGATATGGGACTGGCAAACAGCGTGAATCCTCCCCCAGCCAGCGCGAAGGAGAATGCGACTCCCAATGCCAGCCAAGCAATTATGATGTCTCGTATTTCTTTGCCAGAAAAGATTCTCCCCTGTTTGACCGTTGGTAAAGGTGAAGCCATGGGCTCCTGCCAGCTAAAGGTGGTTTGAGGTGGTGCTATGGCCGTCCTCTTCTGTGTGAGGTCACCTCGGCACTGATGAGACTCTGGAAGCCTGTGATCCGGGCAGAATACGCCGCCGCAGTAGTTGCAGATGAAGGGAAGGGCCTCGTCCTTTCCGCAGAAATCACATTTCAATAATTTGCGGCTCCTAGAGTACAGTTGCAGAAAATTTGCTTCGTATTTTAAACTTGCCATGAAATGGCCGACATTATCGACCAAAACACGCCATTGTCCCTAGGTAGGTTTCAGGGAAGGCAAAGAACCCTTGCTTCTCAGCCCCATCACCTCACTTTAGGTCAAATTGGGGTCCCGAAAGGCGAAGGTAGAAAAGCCCGCGAGGATGGCCGGTCACCGTACCTTTGAAACTCGTGAGGACCAGGCGCCGTAAGGTGTTAGTCGCCCTCGCGGTCACGGTGGTGATTGCCGCAGCAGCCGTGGCCTACTTTGTGTTAGGACCCAATCCCAGAAACGGGAGTACGACTCTGGGAATTTCGTGCCTCGACACGAAGCCAGTGAATTGCGCCGACGCTAACCTTCAGGGGGCGGATTTAGAAACCCTGGAGCTCGCAGGTGCCAACTTCACCGGGGCCAACTTGAAGAAAGCAGACTTTACCCAAGCTGACCTGGCGAACTCGACGTTTCTCAACGCCAACTTGCTCGACACTAACTTTTCCGAGGCGAACCTTGCTGGTGCTAATTTGAACGGGACCAATACCAGTGGAGCCATATTCTGTAACACGGTGTTGCCTGATGGCTCCTCAAGTGACGCCGACTGCAGCCAGTGATTGCCCCTTCACCAGATCAAGCGATATCGCACTTGTTAAACGGAATCTGCGTCCAGGTCCGCATACGGTTCCGATCGGCTCGCTTGGAGCTGCAACATGGCTCCGATTCCCATCTCACTCGATGGCAAGACGAGGCTGGTGGATTGCTGCAGGGGGGTGGATCCGCTGTTTACTATCTGAGAAGCAATCCCAGAAGCGTTTGAGACTGGGTGCCCGAACCATGTGGGGACCCGGGGGTCGAACGCGAGGAGTGCCAGCCCCGTGCTCTCAGGGCTTGCCTTAGACTGGCTTCCACATCCAGGGTAATTCACTGCGATCCCCCCGTCCGGCTGTTGATGCCCCCAAAGCTCGTTCGAAGCCTGAAGTGAAACCATTCTGCTCTGGTCGCTCATGTTCCAGAAGCCCGTGGCCCTGGTCATTTCAAGAAAGTATCCCAGGGCCCTCGAACTCTTACAGTTCCCTTGGTCTGGCCCATTGTCAAAAACATCAGAAAAGTACCCGCCTGTTGTCCCTCCAATCCCTGTCCCAGACGTTGGGGTCCAACTGTTGAGCACTGTTTGGTACATGCTCTTTGACATAGTGACATCTCCTTCAAGGTAGTATAGTTCGATCCAAAGTGCATACTTGTCCATCCCACTGGGGGTGGGCGTGGTGCAGCCGTTGGGAAGTGCGGTCGTAATCGGGACCGGGTCGCTAAGGGTGTGGCCCGGCACATAGTACACCTGGCCGCTATCTGCGCTCACACAGGGAAGTATCGTGCCGAACATGATTTCCCTCCGGTCAGTCCCGTTGTAGGTCGCCGTGACTCCCGACGGCGGGTAGGCGAATTGGCCTGACAACCACTGCCTCATGGTTGAGTAAATAGATGTGTTTTGGCCTGCAGCCCCGTTCAGGAAATCAAGGGTGCTGGCCGCGATAAGCTGGGAGTCGATGAGGACGAATCCGTCCTGGAATCCTCCTGCCCAGAAACCTCCCCTTATCATCCCGTAGCTCGGGTCATAGCCAGCCTTGTTGGTAGCGTCGTTCGGGGCGCTCATGAACCACAACCTAAGAGATTCGATCCTCTGTAGGTTGCCCGCGATGAAAAAAGAGTAGTCGGTCGCCGTGGAGGTCGTTTGGGACGACTGGCCTGGAGTCTGCGACACAACATAGAATACTACCACCCCTCCGATGGCAGAAAAGATGACCACCACAGAAATTATGATGGCAATCGACTTTCCCGACTTGGATTGGCTTTCTTGGCCAGGGGTCATACTGATGCCCCAGGGGCACGAATGATTCGGGAGAGCCTTTTTCCCGGATCGTAAAGTACAAGTGCCGAAATCAAGGCAGCACCGCCCAGAACCGCAATCCCTCCGGTTCTATACGGATGCTTAGATGAGGGGACGATTGCTATCGAATTCGCATTCTGTGAGACAGAAAGCGACCCCGTAACTGCGTTCCCACTGGTGCCGAGATTCACGAGGCGAAGGTAGAAAATGCCTCCCGAGAATACTGGGATCAAGGCATTGAAGTGAGAACCTGTGGAGTTGTAGATATTTTCCAGGCTCCCATTGTATGGTTTGAATGCGAGTTCAAGTGAAGTCGTGTATTTCGTTGTGATGGAGGCCTCCGCCCAGGACCCCGTTGTGGCAGCGCAGTCGTAGCTCTGGCTTTCTTCCGCGAAAAGTGGTGACGCTATGATATGGCTGCATTCCGTCACCTGAGTGGACACAGGAAAGTCAGTGCTGGAGCTTACCGCAACAAGTACTAGGGCCGCACCTATGGCAACCCATTCTACCAAGGCGAGCAGAATTATGACGCGCATGTGCTTTCGGACCCTCGATAGTCCTAGTTTCATTGGATTACAGCAAGAGTTCGCGCCGACATGTATAAACCTGAAATGTACGAAAGCGTCAACTGGTTCTGGTCTTCCTGTCGGCAATGCCCCAGGAACCTATTATTAGGCCTGCGTTCCCAGGAGAGGCAGTTTGTCCGTCTCGACGCTCCCCAAGAAGCTTGTTTCTTGGGTAGAAGGGCACGGAATCGATTTCTTCGCTCTTTCCCTGTACGTAATCTTGACGGTGATTTTCACTTGGCCCTTGGCGGCCAATTTCGCCTCCTTCGTGAACGGGAATGTTATGGACGTCTTTCACGAGATGTGGTATCTGAATCTCGACTATCATTCCGCCTTCGGCCCGTTCTTTCAGCTGTACACAAACCACATCCTCTACCCCTACGGCGTCCCTCTGTACTTCCAGGTCGTATCTCCGCTCCATGCGATAATCGGCGCACCGGTCTATTTCCTATTCGGGCTTGTGCCCACCTATAACTTCCTGTACATGTTCACCTTCTTCGCTTCTGCGTTCACCATGTACGTCTTCGTCAATTATCTCACAAATAACAGATACGCAGCCTTCTTTGCTGGTCTTGCGTTCGGTTTCGCCCCTGTGCACACCGGTCAGGGCCTTTCTCATCTCAACATAATGGCATCAGAAATGCTCCCTGTGTTTGGATACTTCTTCGTCAGGATGACGCGCGAGCCCAGGGACAGAGAAGCGATCTACGCGGGAGTTGCAATTGCTTTGAACGCCATGCTCGATCTGCACTTCCTGCTCCTCTCAGGTATCATAATCGTTTCTTTCCTTCTTTACTCGCTACTGGCTCAGCGGCGTGTAATCCTGAACAAGAGATACGCCGTCAGGTTCGGGATAATGGTCCTGGTCGCTGGAGTTATCGGACTGGTTGTCTATTACCAGGCCTTCTATGGCCTAATCTTCGCGCCGAGCGCACTCGGTGCGACCGCTGCTGCGACGGCTTCCACCCACGTTTCGAGGTCTCCGGACCTACTTCAATTCATCCTGCCTAGCCCACAGAATCCGATCCTAGGGCGATTTACAGCAGGGACCTATTCGGGCTTCCTATCCTTCAGTGACGTCCAGACCTTCATAGGGTTTACCGTCCTAGCACTCTCGATTGTGGGGATCTTCGCTCAGAGGAAGAAGCGGGAGGTCATCTTCTGGGCCTTTCTGAGCATTGTGGGCTTCCTGGTCTCGTTGGGGCCCTACGTTATCGTGGATGGCCAGATAACACGGCTTCAGGGGATATGGACCTACTTGGAGTACCTGATTCCATATTTCAAATCATTCAGAACACCGTTCAGAATCGACTATCTCGTCGCCTTTGGAATGGCGATCTTGTCCGGGTACGGGGTAACGGCGTTAATGGGGAGGATAGACCGTTTGCACTTCCCAGGGAGCACCTGGCGCACCGGCCGTGGAGGAACCGGGTGGTTCTGGACCTTCACCAAATTATTCATCTTAGCCCTCCTATGCACTTCGGTGGCCATCGAATTCCTTCCCGCGCCCTACCCAGAAATGAACGCCGCGATCCCATCGTTCTATACGCAGGTGCTAGCCAACGATCATTCCAATTTCACCGTCCTTGAGGTCCCCGCCTACAGCAGCAATGACGTCTATCTCTATTACCAAACCGCATATTCATCTCCTGTGATTAACGGGCACATCAGCAGAACACCGCCAGAGTCCCTAATCTTCACCACCAGCTATCCATTCATAGACCAGCTCGGGACGTACATCAGAGGCAGAAAGGCGCTTTCGCCCGATATTATCAACCAGACCATCTCAGTGACGCAGATAGCCCCCTACATCCTTGCACAATACAACATCAAATACGTCATTGTTCACAGTGACCTGCTCGCGCCGGCGCTTTACAGCAAAGTCGTCGCCCTGATTTCAAGTGTCCTTGGCCTCCCCTACTATGTCGACTCAACGCTCACGGTATTCAGGTACATCCCTCCTACCCCGAGTTTTGGCCTTGCGAACTATCCCAGAGCTGCGAACGTGACCGACGTGGCGTTCCTATCTGGTGGATGGAACCCTTACGGGCTCCCAGGGCACCGGGCTCGGACACTTACCAATGCAGGAGGACTGAATGTCTACATGCAATCGACCCAGTTCGCACAACTGAGTTTCGTCGCCAGGGGACTCAACAACACCGATTACATCCAAGTCCAGGTCAATGGACAATCAATCGGGACTTACCAGTTGCTTCCAGGGAAGTACCAGCTCTATTCGACCCCCTTCATGATGCTCAGCGCAGGTTACAACCAGGTGACCTTCACTTCTTTGCAAGGATGTCAGCCTGTCTCATATGGCGGCAACTCGCTCACCCCGCCCGCGACCATATGCGTCTCTGGTGAGTTCAGCTCTATCGCGATCACGGGCCCGACGGCGACTTCGCACTAGGCCACCATAGGTATCCGGATCACGGTACGCGAACCAGGCTCCGCTTTTCTCGGCTCCGGACAAACAGAACTGCAAAGCCGATACCTACGAATAGGACCACCAAGAGTCCTGCTATCGTGGTCGCAGGCGGGAAGAATTTTGGATATAGCACTCCCCCCTGATAGTTTCCGTTGGGGGGAAGGTACGCCAGAGTCACAGTATGTGCCCCCGATGGGATCGAGAAGGCGACATAGGAGGTGGTGGAGTTAGACAGCCTTGTTACAGGAATACTCGAATTACCATCGACTCCAAGCCCTAGTGTTATCTGTGTGAGGTTTGAGGGATAGACTAAGACGAAGTAGAAGGTGCCTCCTGTTTGGCCCAGGGTGGAGAAGTCGATCTGGTTGCTCGTCGCATTTGTTTTGAAGCTTAGAGGGAAGGCATTGGAGAGTACGTAGAAGTAAGGTATGTACTGCGTCCCAATGTAGTTGCCCAGGGTGTACTGGCCGGCAGGCGGAATCAGACGGGAGTAGGCTACAAGGTTGTATTCTGAAGTAATCGAGGAAATTGCCTTCCCGACGATTGCCGCTCCCGTGAAATTCACGGAGGGCAGGAAGACCTGCAAGTTGGCAGTCAGATTCCCGGTCGTTACAAGCTGAGCCTGGGGCGACACCAAGTTCCCGTCGGTTCCTTGGATGATGAAGTAAGGAGTCGAATTGGGGGGTCTGGTCCCGTTACCGTACTGGACCAGCGCGAGGAAACGTGCCCAACCGGTCTGGTCGGTGACGGACGAATAGGTGGTGAAAGGAGTCCTTGGGGCCGTGGCGGTTACAGTGGCTCCGGCTACAGGTTGCGAATTGCTCCCCGCAACATGGATCTGAAGGTAGTCCGAGACCGAGTATGAGCCTGTCCCAATGGTCTTCAGACATGTGAAGCTGGGGCAGTTTGCAATGGTAGTGTTGACGAAGCTACCGACGGCAACGTTTGAACCGAACACGGTGGACTGGGAAATGTTCTGGACGTTAAGGACGGAGTTTGCTGCTACGAATCTGAAGGCGCCCGCCCTGAAGATGAGTCCCGTCGCGTTAGCGTCTATGAATGTTCTCTCAACGTCGGCCAGGTAGCTTGATCTCAGCGCGACGGTTCCAGCGCTGGTCCCAGTCTCAATGGTATCTTTGTTCAAGCCAAGCACGTTTGTACCTGAGGCGGACTCGCTTTCGAGCTGGAGAGATTGGGTGGTCGCCTCAGATTGAACCACTGACTGCGTCACATTGTCGTTGCCTTGGGCCGCCAGGGTCAACGCCGAGGTACCGAAGGTCCCCAGCTGACCGTTATTCCCCGAGACCAGTCGGCTTCCTATCACGGAGAGGTTTGACGTGGCGTTCACCGAGAGAACCGAAAGTGAGCTTGGTTGGAAGCCATAGAATTCGACACCTGATGAGGTGACCCAGCTGGACACTATCTCGACCGTCCCTCCGACAATGGACAGAGTCGAGTTCGGGTAGTCAGTATGTCTTACGGTGCCGACTTGGACTACGAAGGGGGTCGCGCTCGTCGAAAGGGTGCTCGAGACATTGGAATTTGTAATTGAAAGAAGCTGCCGTCCGAAGATGTATGTATGAATTCCCCCTGTCCTCGGCATCGAGGCTTGGCTGGAGTAACCGGTAGCGCTTATGCTCGTGGCCGATGAGATGCTAGTGCTGGAGGTTGAAGAGCTGTTGTCCCCTAGAGATGCACTGGCGTCGTTAATGAGATCCACGGTGCTCTGGGAGATGGTAGTGGTCGTCCCACCAAACGCCGTGTTGAGAAAGCCGCTAATGGATACAATCGACTTCGTAACGGAAACGCTCGATCCTCCAATATCGAAAGTGGCGTTGCCTCGCGCGTTTAGGTCGGACGAGACGATTGAAATTGACCCAGCATAGAAGGGCTCGGTCATCGCCCCTCCAAGCGTGACAGAAGCCCCGTCAGAGAAGTTCACCGTGGAGACTGCTCCCAGGATTACGTTCGAGGACTGCAGTCTCGAACCGTCTACGCTGAGCTGTGAAGAGTCAAACAAGGAAAGGGTCCCGGGAACGCTCTGAGTAACGTTCAGTAGCAGTTTGGAGCTGAACTGAAGATAGACGTTGTTTGCCACGTCGAGAGACGAACTCCCAGCAATGCTGAGCGTTGACGACTGATTCAGCCCCAGGCCGAAGGTGGTGACGGAAGAGTTCCCTTCGACATTGAGGTTGGCGCTCCCATTTAGGCCGATGTAGCCGGGAGTCGTATTCACCTCTGTGATGTTTATGTTCTTTTGTATCAGGAATACTTTCGTGTAGTTTACCTCGTTACTGAGGACTAGAGTTGAGCCCTGCAGCGTCAGGGAACCAGTACCTGAGATGATAAGGGGGCCTATCCACGAGCAGGTGCTGCCCGAGATCGTCAGTTGTGTCGTAAGTGGGCTCGTTAAGCCGTTACAACCGGTTTGGGCGATGGCAGCCGCAGGCATGAACACGCCGACAGGAAGACCGAACAGAACGATTAGAATGATAACTGATAGGTATCCAAAGCGCCTCAAACAGGCTTGACTTGCCTCAGCCGCCCTTCAGCCAATTTAAATCTATTCGGTAGATTTGCAACATCCTCACACTCTAGAGCGACGGGACTCCACATCTCGACGATTTTCGCGCCGGGTCCTAGGGATTCCCTGGCCCCGCTTTCGTCTTTCTCGCAAAGACATCTTTGACGGCCCGGGCTACCCTTTGGGATTCGGGCCTGAACGAGCTTTCCAACGCTTCTCCCTGCGGGGGCAGATCGCCCGCCAACTGCAGTATCGCATTTCCTTCCATGTCTGTCGGGATTCTGACTCCGAGATACTGCAGGATGGTGGGGGCGAGATCGACAATGGTGGGCTCATGCTCAAATGGGGTCCCTACTCCGACCTCCTTCCCTTGGGCGAATAGGATCCCATCCATCTTATGATTGCCAGAGTATATCGGGTGGAGTGTCACAAGCTTGCTGCTTCCAAGTTCGAACATCCTGTGGGCGGCGTAGATCATCCTCTGGTCCAGAAAGACGACGTCGGGGGCAGAAGTGGTTTGGGGTCCCCTGTAGATTTCGCGCCCCGGGTAGACCATGTCGAACATCGACTTCCCGGTCGCCGGGTCCTCAAGCACCTTGAGCTTTCGGATGAGTTCGGAAACCAGGAGGTCCGCTTCTTCCGGTCTTACAGTGCCGTTCGGTTCCCTTCCTACAAGATTAAGGTATAGCTGCCCCATATTTCCAAAGGAATAGACCCTCGTCTTGTTCCAGTCAACGTCTTCGAACCCGAGGGAAATCCAGTTGAGAACTCGGAGCGCGGTGGACTTTGAAGAATAGGCGGACTCTATGCTCTTCACCAAGCCCAATCTCCTGGCGACCCTCAGGAGGTTGTACACGTTCAGCCCATTCCTGAAGGCGAAGTGCTTGGCTTTCACCTTCATGGTCGTCTTGAATTTCATGTAGTCTTCCGAGACGAGCCAATTGTTGACGTAGACTCCATAGTATACGGGCCCGAAGCCATGGTCTGACATCACAATCTTCAGGGCGTCATCTCCAACAGCTGCGGTTAGGTCACCTATGGCTTGGTCGAGGGACACATGTATGTCCTCCACCATCTGGCTAACCAAGGGAGCCATCTTCGGATCGTACTTCGGGTGATTGGGGTCCAGAAATGACCAGAAATAGTGACCTAGGACATCCGTTGCGTCATATACAGTAACTGTTAGGTTCCAATCAATTCTCGCCATGAGGTACTTCGTCACAGCTGTCTGCTGCTCGGTGATCGCTATCGTCTCGTCGGTGATCTCTTGTTCCCGCCCCTTCCTGTAGAGGACCTTCGGCTTGTGTATGTTCACATCGCCGAATTCCTTCTCGAGTTCCTTGAGTAGGTTCCGAGGATAGGTGTAATCCTTCCTTTCGGTCGGAGTCGGAAATCCACTGAGCATGAACCCCTTGAAAGAAGCAGGCGGATAGGTAAGGGGGACGTTCACAATAATCGAGCTCCCTCCGTGCTCCTCTATAGCATCCCAGATTGCCCTTGATTTCATGTCCAAGGAGGTCGTCGGGGCGAAGCCGTAGGTCCCCTCGACTCTCTTGGCGAAATCGTAGATGCCGTGCCCCCCCGGATTCTTGCCGGTCAGGAATGACGTCCAGGCGGGAGGCGAAAGAGGCAATATGGTAGACCTCAGCTCGGTGCTCACGCCCTGAGCCCGCATGCGGGCGAGGTTTGGCATCTTCCCCTTGTCAAGCATGGGACGAATGAGGTCGAAGGTGGCCCCATCGAGGCCGATGACTAGAGCCCGCCTGAGGCTAGCCAGCGGCATCGCCACCAAGAAGCAATTTCATTGCTGATTTTCACATTTGTTCGGGATGCTTCTTAAGAATTGTCGAGCATGAATAACGCTGTTCTATCACTGACGAGGTCTTATTCCACTGTTAGAGGTTTGACTTGATTCAAGAACAGCATTAATGTCAAAGAAAGAGGTCTTCGAGTTCAGGGACCCTGGAGCGATCGCTTTCCTCTGGTCGATTGGTGGCGCAAAATATAGAACAAACATTGCATATTCTCCGCTACGTTGATATAGACAGCGAGACTTTGCAGAATCAAATGTCAAGACGAGTTCTTCTTGCGGCGCTCGGGTTCATGATGCTTGGACTCGCTGTCCTGCCAGCCACCACCATCGCTTCATCGGCAGTTATCGCATCCAGTGCAACAACGGCAGGGTATCAACTCACCGCAGCGTCAGGAGACAATCTGACCGCCATCAGGGCGTCTTGGGTCGTACCAACGGCAACATGCTCAGGGACTACAAGCACCTTCGCAAACATGTCCGCCATGATCGACGGTTTCATGAGTCCAAAGACAGACCAGCTCACGCTGGGCACATACTCTAACTGTGTATCAGGGGTCGCGACGTACGGCGCCTACTATGCGCTATTCCTGGGGACGAGCAAGCCAAAAGTGATCAGCCCGCTCCCTGCCGTAAAGGCTGGGGACGTGATACAGGTGTCTGAGAGCTGGAACGCAGCCTCCGGGACGAAGCACGGTGGAGGGACAAACCAAGGATGGAAGGGCACCCTGACCGATGTAACAACTGGCTTGTCGGGCAAGGTTAGCGACAAGTCCTCGACTAAGGCCGCTCTGAATTCAGCCTCGTTCATCCTCTCAATAAAGTCGGGCGTGACAGTTTCCCACTTTGGGACGGCAATGTTTGGATACGCGGCGACCAAGATTCGTAGCACCTGCACCCTAACCGCCGGATTCTCAAACAGGACCGTGCTCAGCTCGATTAGCATCGCAAGCTTGGCGAACCACTCGGGCTTTAGCCTGACACAGTACAGGATGGTAGCGAGCGGCGGGGTGACCGTGACACCCAGCGCTCTGGATTCGACGGGTAAGTCGTTCACTCTTACACGAAGCCCGGTTTAGGGATTACAATCCCTCCCTTCTTCATTTTTTTCGACTTGAAGGCACTGGTGTGACCAATGCATTTGAGTGAATGTATCCGTCAACTTAAGGCAACCTTAATCTGCGGGTCGGCCCATTTCAAGTTAGGATTGGACTGGCGTCGGTTCTTTCGAGGCAAGCGATGGCATAGGTTCTATCAGGGCCACCGGTGGATAACGATGGTCCTTCTGATGTCCATCATAGTGATCTCGATCTTTGCCTCCCTTTACCTGTCGGGACCTGCCAGCGGGGGAAACACCTCTACCACCACCGGGACAAGTATTGGAACCAGGACTATTACTCATACCACGGCCTCTACCTCCTTCACGACGACATTTGTAACTACTGTCACCTCAGGGACCAATGGCTGCCCGTCCTGCCTAATCGCTCCCCAAGGACCGCTGGACATGGCCATCTCCTACTTCACGACCAAATTCAACCCTCAGGAGGGGCTAATTTCGGTCGGCACCGAAGGCACATGTGACAAGCTCAATGAGACCTGCGGTGGAGTACAATTCTACTACATGGACGGTAGCCCGTGTCCGATTGTTGCCCCGGCATACCGGTTTCTCCCCAATGAGAACTGGGCGGTGGCAGCAGCGTTCCAGGGCATTGGGGTACAACCAGCCATCGTTGGCTCGATCTACTCTCACCTGCAAATCCTAGAGGCCACGGTGGAATGGAGGCCTGCCGACAACAGAGAGTCCCAGTGGGGATACATCGTCTCGTCATCGAAGGCAAACACGAACATCTGTTTTACTGGTTCGGGTGGCCCCCCCCTTCCCACTCTCAACGGCATTTCGATAGCCTATGACCAAGCCGCGAGATGGAACGCTGCGACACAGTCTTGGATTCCTGGGGAGTTCAACCTGAGCGAAGCCACGAACAACAGCATGTCTATGTTCGATGAAGCCGGGTTCCAGGCGCTCAACCTTTACCTGAGAGGGGATTCGAAGGATGCCATGTCGAATCTTCAATGGATGGCGGACATGTGCACCGTCAACTCGGACGGTTCGGTGGGCTTCGGCGCCGCTCCCTATAGAGGGATGTTCCTGTCGGTCTTCCTCGAGGCGGTCGAGGTCATCGGGAGTCCTGGCCTGAAGGCGGGCTGTTCCATATCCGCGATAGCAGGCACCTTGTGGGGAATCCAGCAGCCTGACGGCGGGATTGCTCGCCAATACAGTGATGTGTCTTCTTGCGTTAGCACGTGCCTGAGCAGCGATGATGAAACGACAAACGCAGCTTTGCTCGCCTATTCGCCGGGAGTAATACTGGACATACAACAGGAAGGAGCTTCTCGGGTGTTCAACCTTACCTCAATCCCCACGGTGACGCCCCAGATCGGCATCTAATGCCAAATTGCCTCCTACGGGCTCTCAGCTCTTTCCTGAAGTGACTCGTCCGTAAGTGCGTCGCCTAAAGACCGTTCCACTAGGTGAGCTTCACGGCCACGGCCTTGGCGGACTCTGCCACATTCACGAAGGAGGCAGGAACAGACATCGGAAGACCCGCTGTGGAGTTGACTCCATTCGCGGGAGCGCTCTTGCCTGTATACTGTTGGTAGACCAATGCGAACTGGTCGGCCCTCAGGGCGACGTAGTTCGGCCCCAACGCCTTCACAAGTGCGAGCAAGGCCCGACCCTACGACAACTCTAGGTCGGCTTCATGAGACAGCTAGGAGATTTGGACGACCATAGGAACGACGAAGGAGCCCGGATGTGACCCTAGGAACGTTGATCCGGTTCCTGGCCAAACTGGTTAGGGTAAGCCTAGCCGGATAAGAAACGAAGGTCGTATCACGAGTAGTCATAACGAGCCGTTGAACATGGGCTTAAATGACACGAAGAATGCATAAGTCACGGAATATCAGGCGTCCGGTGCGCTATGATTAGGGGACGTAGGGGCCCTTTTCTTGCCCTAGACCCCCAAGTGGTAGAAGGGGCACCCCTAGGTTGAGGTGAAGTAGATGTCGCCGTTCCCAGTCGTCATATCCTCCCACACGACATAGACATGGCCCCCGTAAGCTGCAGCCATGGGTCCTTGCCCACCGTGAGGATCGCCCATCGCAATTACTCCGGAGACCGAGGCGCTCACCTGTTGGGCGGAGCTCCATGTCGACCCTCTATCAACGCTCTCGCTGATGTACACCTGTGATAGCGAGCCATGGACCCATTGGATGTAAACGTCTCCGTTGGAATGGTCAAGCGCGAGCCCACCTATCCCGTTCTCGGGGCCTGAAAGCGGCGGAGAGGCAAGCGCTATGGGAGCTGAGAAGGTGTTCCCGCTGTCCGTCGAGACGTACGCATATTGCTCCGTGGTCGAAGAGCCCATCGGCGTCCCCCTTGAGGTAACATAGACATCCATTCCGTAGGAGACGACTTGATCCTCCCTGGTATTCGTGAGAGTCGGACCGCTGATGTCCATAGCCGGTGCGAATGTCTTCCCGTTGTTGTGGCTGACTGCGATTTCCACACTGTAGGAGGACACGCCATGTGCCCCTCCCATTGGGAAAGTCACGTAGACGTTTGTTCCGTTGGCCGATATCATGGGCTCCCTGCCGATGCAAGGCAAGACGCAACTCGCTGGCTTCAGGAAAAGCGGGTTCTGCCAAGTGCTACCCACCCCGCCAAGTGCGCTTGACGTGAACCAGATACTGTCCCAAACCGCATAAACGTAGTCTCCAACCGCGGCCAACTCATCCTCAACCGCCCTGTGACGACCAGACTCCCCCGTGTTGATCTGCACCGGTGAGGTGAAGTGCGCCCCGCCATCATGTGTTGCTACGAATTGGATGGTCCCGTTGCCGGTGGCTGTCTCATCGTCGCTCCACGTGAAGTAAGCGCTCGTCCCGTTGGTTGCAACCGCCTGGGCTGTCATGACCCCCGCCGGAGAGGCGCTGGACTGCCCGGGGGCGGTCCCTGACGAGAGCAGCCCCGAAGCGAAATGGCCACCGTTGTCAGAGCTTGTCGCGTATGCTGTTGCTTTCCCCTGTTTCCAAGTGAGATACACATATTGCCCCGAAGCGGCCATTTGGACTCCGCTCGTGTTGGGATTGGCGGGCCCCCCCAGTCCGGTGAATTCTCTGGTTATGCCGAAGGCTTTCCCATCCACGCTCACGGTGAAGAACGTCGTAAACTTGCCAGGGGTCTCGTCCATCCATGCCACGTACACGTATTGGTGGACTCCGTTGTTGACCGAGGCAACCACGGGAGACGTTGCCAGACCTGAATCGTTGCTGAGGTTCTGGATTGGAGCAAAGGTCAGGGCAGGAGGAGGAGCGGCAGAAATGACTCCGGGGGAGAGGACGAGAAGCGAAGCGACAGACAATAAGAGAGCATTCCTGAGTCCCTTGGCGCGAAAAATCGGACGCGACCCCTCCAAGATGAAGCGACACTGTTCCGCGACGTTAAAAGCCGTTGTGGAACATTTGCCCTCCATCCTCCATATTCTGGGAAGTCCTCAACGTGAAACGAAGGTATTCAATTCTCTCAGCGGTGGCGAAGTGCTCAGCCGACCCGCTTGCTTAGGGAACCGAAAGCGAAAGAGAATCTTCGCCATAACCGTAGTGCGAGGGAAGTAGTTTCAGCGAGCGTCAATTGTGCAGGTGCGCCAGTGCGGTCAGTCAAGATCCGTCTATGAGGTAACTGTGAAGTTGGCTTTGAAGTCCACCCAGCCGCAGCACCTTGGGTTCTTTGAGGTGAACTTCGGATTCCCGTCCTCAAGGGCCACGAGGATCTTGTAGGTCCCATGCTTCAAGTTAGAATACGAAGCCAGGTTGAGGTAGAAGACTAGGTTGTAGTTGCTGCTTCCGGGCATGAAGGTCAGTGTTGCATTAGTGAGGAGTATGTTCGTGCCCTTCCCTGGAGCGTAAACTGTAACGTAGGTGTGGTTTAGCCCGAACTTGCCCCAGGCAGCGTTTGCGGCCAATAGAACTGTGGATGTGGAACTAAACGTGTTTGTGTAAACGCCTGATGTGTTGAAGGTCGCTGCTCCGGTAACGTATCTCAGGGCTCCTACCTCCACCAAATAATCCCCAGAACTCGCATACACTTTGGTGTAGGCAACAATCGGATTACCGCCGCCTCCCCCTACGAGGCTCAAGCTCCAGACGGAAGCTCCAGTAAGCCTGTCCAAGCCTCGGAGGACGCCGGACGTCGACTCCACGTAAAGCATTGGGACGAAGGTTGGAAGGAGCGCCTTGTACGTCCCTTCGGCCAGAGCGATGTTGGATGAGACAGGCCCTGTGTTGAATGACCATATGCTTGCACCGATCGCGGCATCGAGCGCGTATACGCTCCCGCCCATAGACGCGACGTAGACGTTACCGTCGGCATAAACAGGAGTGCTGAGTACGTGCCCCGAAGTTGCAAAGGTCCAGGTTAGTTTCTTGGCGTTTGTGTCGACGGCGTACACCTTGCTGTCGTTGCTTCCAAAGTAAGCGTTCGCCCCGTTGAATGAGGCCGAAGATGAGATCGGGCCGCCCGTCGTCACGCTCCAGTATAGGGTCCCCGTCGATTCTCCGATAAAGTATTCAACACCGTTGGCTCCGCCCACAGCCACAACCGCTCCGTTGGCAGCCGGTGAGGTTACGACCATTGAAGGGATGGAATACTTCCAGACGATCGACTTTGTGATGAGGCTGACAGCTATGAGGGTCCCCCCGTAATCGGATGCAAAGAGATAGCTTCCTTGGATAGTTGGTGAAGACCTGAACGTGTAGGATGTCTTGAGCCTCCAATCTGTCGACCCGGTGGCACCGTTGACGGCCAGGATGGTCCCGTTCTCCTCGTTTACGTATACGTCGAAGCCAGAGACCGCAGGTGAGGAATATGACACGGTCCCCAACGACTTGCTCCAGAAGGGCGAGAGATCACTGGTATTGAGCGCCTTCAGGCTCTGGCCCGCTATTACGAAGATGCTCGAGTTCGCGGCCGCAGGGGAGGTTATCACGGGGCTCCTCAGGTTCGCCTTTGCCAGCTCATTGCCGGTGTATGGCCCCGGTTCTACTACGCTCGCCGAGTGGGCAGGGTCATGGCCAAGCATCGGCCAGTCGTAGGCGCTCGGAGTGACCAGAAGCCCATTGCCGTTGCGAACCGTTGAAGCGACTGCTACGCCGCCGATGGAGTTGGAGACCAATAGAGCGATAGCGACAAGTGTAACAGTACGGAGCGCGTTTTGCCGGGACAAAGCCTATTGAATCCAGGGGCCTGAGTGGCTTTTAACCTCTGCGGAATATCTCCCCCCCTTGTTACCGCTTAACTGACTGTGATGCCCCATATTGGCCGGCCTTTGGCTTCCCCTCCTGCGGAGAGGGGAAGAATTCGTCCCTGGACTCTAGTCTGTGCCGTTTGTAGCGACAGGTCGGGGCCTCTGATTGGAGGCGCGAGACGGCCCTCTCCGGAACCATATTTCGTGGACGACCTTGACCTGGTTGCGCCTGTGGCGTATGAGAAGGAGGATCGGGAGGATGACCAGTGGGATCATCGTACCCAGGACGGCGTAGCTGAGATAGATTGTGAGAGTCAGTGTATGACTCCCGACGGTCCCCTGCCACACCGTGCTTGATATCCCGAGGAAGTCCGCGGTGGCATAGTACACCCCGAGGGGCACGTCGAATGTCGCCACGCCTCCGGAGTCGGTCAGTGAGGTGAGAATCTGACCCCCCACGGTGGAGATCTGGACGCTGACACCGGCCAGGGGGAGACTGTATGGATCCTCTACCTTGATCGTCTGGGGATAGATCATGAGCGGAAGTACATATTGCGAGGCCGCATCGACGACGAACTCATCCGTTGCCGAGGTCCCGGCGACTTCGGTCCCCTGCCAGACCGCCGATGCCAGTATGTACTTGCTTCCATAGTTCAGCCATGCAGTGTAATTAGACGGCAGGGTGACCGAGGAGCTGGCCCCATCGAGGGTAACGTTGTCAGGAGATACCTGGTTCCCTGCGTAGTCATCGAATGATAGTCTTACCATGTATTGCACTCGGTACTCTAGTGACAGTCTTGTGGTACCGTTCACCATGAAGCGGAGCGATGGGTCCGTCGAGTTGACCGTCCCCTGCCAACCTGAGAAAGTCGCCTTCGATGCTGAGGACTGGAGCGGCGTAGGGGCGTTGACGATGTGACTCGAGCTGATCGGCCAAGAGAAGGACACGGTTGCGGGGTAGGGGACTCCGTCGACCGAGATTGTGACGTTGCCAGGCTCGTTTGTGTCGAAGTACACCACGGCCGGAGGAGAATTATTGCAGGAGCTCGAAGTGCCGCACCCATTCGACGAGGTCGATATGGCCACGTGAATCACGTGGCTGACGTTCATGTTCGGGATTGTCACTGTGAATTGTGAACCCTCGCTGATCGGAGCCAGAGGTCCGTCGTCGATACTCCATCCCACCACCTGGGTCGCGCCTGAGAGCGCCCGGCCAGTGAAGGCTACGGCCTGACCGGAGTCGTACCAATAGTTGTCTCCTTTGATGGAGGGAGGGGTTATTGAAAGAAGCGAGATGCTGGCTCCATAGTCGAGGGTCAGCTGGTGTTGAACGACGTCGTTGAATGTGATGACCTGATTCTGGTTCATCAGCACAGAGAACACAATCTGCCCCAGGAATGACACGGACTGCTCGGTACCGCCGTCTAAAGACCAGGATACGACCCTGGATCCTGTGCCGTTGTCACGCCCGCAGACCCCCAGGCTGGTGACTGTGGCCGTCTGGCCGGACGCATAGGTGCCTTCCCCTGAGACCGAGCACCCGCCGACGATCTGGAGCGAATATGACCCTCCATTGGGATTGGACGCTGTGTCAGTCGACTTGGTGGTGGTGCTCCTGTACGAGGTAGTGACCGTCGCAGAAGATGTCGAGATGCTCGTACCTGTTGTCAAGGTCGACGTGGCTGAGGTAGTGGAAGTTGTAGAATTCGTCTGGATTGACGAAGAGGACGTGGTGGTGGACATCGTAGTACTAGTTGACCCCGAGGAGGTCGAGCTGGAGGAACTGCTCGCGCTTGTCGTCGTGGTCGTCGTCCCGGACCCCCCGCCGAGCTGGGGGGTGATTGCCGGGACTGACTGGAGGTTGTATATGCCAGAGGCGGCAATGGCCTTGACGTTTGCAATTACTCCCGGTGAGAATGCGAGAAGGGCTGCGTTGGTGGTCTCGTCGTCGGATCCGAGGTTTGTGGAAGAAGATGAGTTGCAGGCTGAATACGACCTTGAAATCCCCCCATCGGAGTTCTGGAGGCACCATATCGTGTTCTGGACGGACGCGAGCGTTATCCCCGAGGGCATGACTGGGGTTCCGATTACCTCAGCGGCTTCAAGGAAGGTACCTAGGTACATACCCCTTGCGGGAGATGGGCCAATCAGCACGGAGCCGTCAGAGTTTAACGCCAGCTGATTCGCAATGCACTGAAGGTTGGCCTTGGCGTCGGGCGTGTCTCCTCTGATGTAGAAGTTCATTGCCTGGAACATTGTCTCGTCAATGAATTGGCCGCACCCCCTGGCGTTGTTTGGGTTCGAGTCGAAGGGGATCAACGACTGTGCGGCGGTGTTCCAAGGGAGGGCTTGGTCGAGCTGCAATTGCTCACCTGTGCCGGGAACCTTCAAGTTCTTCCCCTGGGGGGTAGTGAAGGCGATGTTCGTGTTCGGTTTGCCGTAGGAGATGATATAGCCCCATTGCGCTTCGCGGTTGTTGGGCGGACTCCAGGCTACCGAGGTTTCGAGGCCCTGGAGGGAGTTGTAGATGGCCGTGTAGATGTCCGGCCGGAAGCCCAGGCCCTGGAACGCAGCGGCATCGGCCCAATTCTCCAGGGGTAGGAAGCGAAGACCAGGGGGGAAGATGGGCGCCGCGGTCCCGTTCCTGAACGCGAATTGGACTCCGCCGCAGGCCCCGTTGCAGCTTGTCTGGGTCCCGACTGAGATCAGGCCCTCGTTGGGGTTCCAGAGGTTGGTGAAATAGCTCTCGAGCCCAGACACCCCTGTAAGGGAGCCGGGTCCTGAGCCTGTTGCGTTTGAAACCGGAAGGAACGTCGCCGCCGCTGAACACAGGAGGACCAGGGTTACCGCCAGGGCAGCCTTCGACTGGGCAGTGCGGCTCACCTAGCAAAACGACGTTCGAGGAATAATACCACTTGTGGAGCGAAAACATAGAATGTGATTACAGTTCCTGTAGATGGCATCAAGTATATGGAAGGGGAGAGGGCTCCCCGAAACTCAGGCTGACCCTTCCATCTTGGGGCAGAAGAATGAGGACCAAGGTGCAACCTGGAGACCAGGATTGCAGACGAAAGCATTGCAGATGCCTCCGGTGGAACCCAAGCCCAGTACGGAAATCAGACCAAGGAGAAGCTTGTAGGGGCGACGATTGGAAAAGAGGAGCCTACGCTGTTGAAGACCTGATATGCCGCAAATACATCGTAGGACAGGTGCGACAACATTGAAATTGGCACCAAGATGGCAACTCTCAAGGCGGGCAACCCCTGCTTCTTGGAGCTGAGTCTCTTTGCATATAGCCACATGATGAGGGTGGCATAGATGGCAAAGGTGATCGAGTGGTCTGGCCTGGAGCTCACGTTCAAGTGGAGGGCCCCCAATTTGTGATCGGAGTCGATGCCTACGGCAAAGGCTCCCCCCAAGAGGCTCTAGGCGGTCAGAAAAGGCGCCGCTGCCATGGCCCCAAACAGGAGGTGGCCGCCCAACCCTTCTATCCTTTGGCGTAGCGAATACTCATGAAATGGATCGTAGGGTGCTGAGAGACGAAACCTATGAAGCTGAATCCAAACGAGAGAATGTATTACGAAGTTGCGAGAGTCAGGGACCGTTTGAATTGAAGCCCTTCCAAGATTGCGACGCCTTCTTTCGTGTCCATGGCCGGGATGATAAGCAAAATGGGCCGAAATATATACTAACGAATGAAATCATTCAGTTAAGCAAATATAGCCGGAAGTGCGGGCAAAAACAGTTGTCCGATCAGATTTCTGATAGCGCCCAGGAAGTCTTGGTCAAACTACCTGCTCCATTGGTAAGGAAGCTGGTTGACTTGGATCACATCGGATTCAATAGGGAAAACCTTTCGGATGAGGTTGCGAAACTGCTCAGGGGGGCCATAGCTTTCCGCGAAGCAGAGGACCAGAAGGGGTCCTCCGATCCTGACTCTGAGGAAATCAGGGCCCGTCTCTTGAAGCTTGGCTACATCTAAGGACCAGGGGAAAGCATGGCCTACCCGCTCCCTCACGGTGGCCGGCTGCTCACCATAAAGGAAACTTCTCCGTCTGATACGAGGCTTAGGGAAATAGCATCGGCACCCAAGATAATGGTCGACGACGAGACCAGGACGACGGTCCACAACATCGCCTCCGGGATTCTGAGTCCCCTCGACGGCTTCATGGCCGAAGCAGACTACCACGGCGTCATCGGCTCCATGCGCCTCAATGACGACACCCCGTGGACCATCCCCATCCTCCTCCATGTCCCGGCAGACTTCAAGGGGGCCTCAGGAGACGAGGTGACGTTGGTTGATGAAGCGGGCGCTCCGATCGCCATCCTCGAATTCAGCGAGAGCTATAAGATATCGAAGAAGGAATTCGCGAATAGAGTCTATGGGACCGAAGATGCCGCTCACCCGGGCGTGGCAAAGCTCTACGAATCCTCTGAGGTGGTGGTCGCTGGCAAGCTTACCCAGGTGGTCGCACGGCCCGACGACCAGTTCGCGGACTTCACTCTGAGCCCAAGGGAGACGAGGTTCCTGTTCAGGCAGAGGGGGTGGAAAGAAATTGTTGCCTTCCAGACGAGGAACGCCCCCCACATCGGACACGAATACGTTCAGAAAACAGCGTTGACCTTCGCCGACGGTATTTTCATCAATCCGGTCATAGGCAAGAAGAAATCAGGGGATTTCAAGGACGACGTAATACTGGACACCAATAGGGCCCTGGTGAAGAACTACTATCCAGCTAACTCGGTCGTATTGAGCGTCCTCCGCTACGAGATGCAGTATGCCGGTCCTAAGGAGGCCATCATGCACGCAATAATGAGAAAGAACTTTGGCTGCACTCACATCGCCATAGGAAGGGACCACGCTGGAGTGGGCAACTACTACGGCCCCTACGCCGCCCAGGAAATCTTCAAGGAGTTCCCTGACTTAGGGATTGAGCCTGTCTTCTTCAAGGAGTTCTTCTATTGCAACAGGTGTGGGGGCATCGCCAGCGAGAAGATCTGCCCTCACCCTGAGTCGGACCGTCTCACGTTCAGCGGGACCAAGCTAAGGAAGATGTTCCAGGCGGGGGAGACCCCGCCGAAGGAGTTCATGAGGCCCGAGGTATCCCGGGTCATCCTCGACTATCCTAGTCCATTCGTGGAATAGAATATTTCCTCCGGGGTTATCTCAAATGAGATGCTTGAGGAAGAATTCGTAGCTGATGAAGACCAGTATGCCCACCACTATGATTTTCACGTAGATGTCCTTCGACCCCCGCCCTCCTCCGAGCAGAATGCGCGCCCCTATGAAGCTCCCCAGCCCGCCACCGACAACCAGAATCAGGAAGAAGAGGGGGTCGATCTCTCCTGTAGTAAGATAGCCCGCGGCCCCCCCGAGATACCTGAAGAAGGAAGCGAAAAGGCTGGTCCCAAGGATCACCTTCGTGTCAAGTTTGAAGAGGAGGAAGAACAGGACCACGCTCAGACTCGCGAGTCCAACACCGAAGAGACCGGTGGCCGCGCCTATGAGGAGCCCCTTCGCAATCTGAACCGCCAGGGCCGCGGGGGTCCTCCCTGCCCACCTCGACGGTTGACTTAATCCGGCAGATGATGGCCGAGCAATGTTTCCTGAGGCGATTGCCGAATCCGCCGTCGGAGCCTTTCTCTTCTCATTTCGCCAATCGTTGGTGAACTTTAGCGCTGTGTAGAAGGCCAGCACCAGGGTGAAAGCCCCGAAAGCTTCTTCGAGAGAAGACGATTGAAGCGTAGATGCCCACCTGGCGGCGAGGAAGGCGCTCAGCACACCTGAAACGCCCACCGTAATGGCCAATTGCGTATTGACCTGTTTCTTTCTGTAGAAAGCGATTGCCCCAACAAGAACCATCAGGGCGGAAGCAGCCAGCACCGTCCCCGTTGAATCTTGAATCACAAGCCCCTCGTAGTTCGTGAGGTAGTAGATCGTGAATATTCCAGCTCCTCCGCTGGTCACGTTTGAAAGGCCTCCGGTGAGGAATCCAAGGGCAAACAGGACCAAGAGAGGCAGGATTGTAGCGGTGTCGAGGATCAAGGATCAGATATCCGAATGGTCTGTATGGGCGGGGCCTCCATTTCGCGATAATCACCTAGGCATTATAAGTCCACTGGGCTGAATCCAAGAAAGGAACCGCGGAAGCGTCGACTCCGGTACTCGTCTAAGGCTTCGAGATGCTTCTGGGATATCTAAGCGTCCTCAGATACCGTATCAGAGAAAGCTGATCCTTCCGCTTTATCTCCGACGCGATAACGCTTGTCTTGAGGTCCGCGGTGAGAGGCTCCAGGTCATTGAGGACGGAATCTCTGAGGCTCGGCAGGTCCTTCTCTATCACATACATCACGTATTCGTTGGTCCCTACCGTCTGGTAGGCTTCGATAATCCTGGGGTCGGAACGGAGGAATTCGATCAGTTTTGCGACGGCCTTCTCACCCAGTGCTGTGTCGGAGCCGACGAAGGCCCTGGCCTGCAATCCGAGGCCCGCCCAGTCTACCTCAACTCCTAGCTTGATGACCCCTGACTCCTTTAGAGACTTTATCCTCTTTGCTATGGTGCGCTGGTCCGACCCGATCCTTGTGGCGAGGGCCTTGAACTTGATGTCGGGATTTTCGATCAACGCTTCCACCAGCCACAGGTCGAGTTCGTCCAGCTTGGGGTCTTCGCCGCTGCGCATGTTCGTGGGGACCATCCCTATCAATTAAAGCGATTCGTTTGCCGAATCCCTCAGGCTGGGTTATGGCTTGGCCTAGATTGCGAGGTTGTGGCGAAGATTATTCCCGGCTCCTCGGTCCAGGCCCTACAGGTTGATTCCTGTGAGTTTTCAGAAAAAAACCTCCATAATAACCGACAAAACCGTTAAAGAGGACTTTTGAGCCGTGCCTTCAACCTTGGATAGGTCAGACACGGTTGTAGTCAATATACCTTCAGCTTTAGCCGAAAGGGTCAAACGCAGGCTGGTGGGGAGCGACTTCAAGACCCTCGATGAGTACGTCACCTATGTGGTCGAGCAGGTCGTCGCGGAACTCGAAGGCGGACACCCTCAGGAGGCAAAGCAGTCCGAGAACGTCTTCTCCAAAGAGGACCAGGCTTCAGTTGAGCAGAGGCTCAGAGACCTCGGGTACATGTAATGCCGGCTTGACATGTAAACTGGATTCCTGTACGAGAGGAGAATTGGTGTCTAGTTGCCAAAGGTAGTCGTAGTCGGACTCGACGGCGCCACCCTCGACATCATGAAGCCGATGATGGCCCAGGGACGCTTGAAGAACTTCAGCGGGCTGGCCGCACATGGAACCATGGGGAGTCTAAGGTCCACAATCCTCCCCCTGTCTGCCACAGCCTGGAACACCTTCGCCACCGGAAAGAATCCCGGGAAGCACGGTATCTATGATTTCTCGACAAGGGTCCCCGGCACCTATACCTACGCCCCGGTTTCGTCCCTTGACAGAAAAGGGAGAACACTATGGCAGTATGCGTCTGCCAGAGGGAAGAAATGCCTCATAGTGAACGTGCCTCTGACCTACCCCCCTGAGCCGGTCAATGGGACTATGATCTCTGGGTTTCCCTACCCTGAAACAAGGCGAGACTTCGCAATCCCGCGGGAGGTGCTCACAGAAGTCGAGAAAGAGCTCGGCATCACCCATCTCCACAAGCCAAGCCCTCACTTCCTGAAGCCAGGAGACGAGCTCAAGCTCTTCGATGACATGCTCACCATTACAAAGGACCAAGCACGCGTGGTCCGCCACCTGATGAAGAAGGACGAATGGGACCTTATTGTTACAGTGTTTGACGCGACCGACGTAGTCAGCCACTTCTATTGGAGGTACATCGATAAAGACAATCCGAAATACGACCCTGCCAAGGCTTCGAAATTCGGCCCCCTCTTCTACGATGTCTACGACGCCGTCGATTCGGCCTTCGGAGAGGTCATGTCTGACCTGTCACCTGACGACAGGGTTTTCGTGATCTCCGACCACGGTTTCGGCCCTGTCTACTATGCTGTCTACATGAACAATTGGCTCCTGGACAATGGGTACCTTAGGCTCAGACGGAGCACTGGGACCAGGGTAAGGAGGGCATTCTTCAAGGTGGGCATCACAACGGACTTCCTCTTCCGCGCTGCAAAGAGTCTCGGGCTCGTGGGTTCGAGGACCTATGCTTACGGGAAGAAATCAAGGAGCCTGGAGCTTGCGAAGAAAGTCTCCCTATCCTTGGACGACATCGACTGGGACGAGACGCTGGTCTATTCTTACGGAAACTACGGGCAATTCTTCCTCAACATCAAAGGCCGAGAGCCGAGAGGGAAGCTCGACCCTGCGAAAGCTCCGGGTCTGCTACAGGAACTCAAGTCAAAGGTGGCGGCACTCCGAGACCCCAAGACAGGGAGGATTCTGTTCGACATCATTTACTCGAAAGATGAGATCTACTCGGGGCCATGCTTCGACGCCGCACCGGACATTGTGTTCTTCGACAGCACCATGACCTACAGGGCCCACAGGCTATTCGAGTTCGGGAGCCGCAAGATGATCTCCCCCGACCCCATATACTCGGGGAGTCACCGGATGGACGGGGTCCTGATTGCCGCGGGAGAAGGACTGGTTCAGACACCGACTTTTGAAGACGCTTCACTTATCGACCTGCCACCCACTATCTTGCACATCCTCGGGGTCGAAGTCCCGTCGGACATGGACGGGAAGGTCCTGTCGGGGTTGTTTACTCGGGACGGCGAACTGGCTATGGGCCCGGTCAGATACATGAGAGAAGGTTCTGCCAACGCCCTGCAGGATGCAACTAGGGCCGTGGTGAGATCTGGAAAGAGACTCTGACCCGTCTCATGCGTCCATGAACGCGAAGAGAATTGCTGGATGTGCCAACCCCGATGTTCAGCCATCCCTGCCGTCTTCGGGCTTGTTCTGCTTGATTGGCCTGGCTTCTGAAGCTGAAGCCTTGATCGGTGTGGTTTGGGGCGACTTGACCAGACCCGCAACACCGTTCCCCTTTCGCTTACCGAAGAACCTGTAGAGGAGCATGAGGTCTATCCCGATGACAAACACCCAGATTGCGTAACCGAATTCGATCAGTCCGAAGAGGCTGCCAAGGACCACCGCTAGCCCGTAACCAACGATCCACGCGTCGAAGCTCATGCACACCCGCCTGAACACTTCGGGTCCTATCCTCTTCACAATGAAGAATCCAAGGGGGAGACCAATCAAGATGGGGGGAGCGACATAGGTGAACAGCTGGAATGTTGTAGCCGTGAAAAGGCCTAGTGCTGTGTATGCAGCAATGGTGGTCGCTGATTCCACAATCCTGACCTGGGCGATCGCGGCTTTGAACTCGCTTTTGACCATCCCCTGATTATTCCAGAAGAGGGCGATGGGAGGGCCCGAAATGGTTGTGATCGAGTACAGAAGTCCGACCCCTGCGCCCAAGGGGATCCCCGCTGTCTTTTCGTTCTTTATGGGCCTCCTGAACCCAGCGGCCTGCATGAGGATCAACGGGAGAATGGAGACATACACAATCAACCTGATCCAAAGAGGGGCAATCAACGACAGCGCGATGCTTCCCACTATGGCGGCAGGGATCAGCGCTGCGATAACAGGAAGGACGCGTTTGAAGGTGGATTTTATGTTTGCCTTTCCAGAGAGAATGAGCATCACCGAATTCATCATTCCTTCAACCAGAATGTAGACCGGATTTATCACCTTGTTGATTATGACGAGTATGGCCAGAGGAGTCGAAAGGCTCGAGTAGCCGTACCCCAATCCACCATTGACGGTCGCGGCCGCAAGCGACAGGATGGTGAGGAAGACCAGCACCGTGATGTCAAAGGCCATCAATTAAGACCCCCACATAGAGTCAAGATACTGATTCTGAATCCCCGCACAAGGCGGGGTTTCATACACAAGCATATAACCTCGGTTATGGGCGCAATCTAGGTGGGCATATCTGCAGCAACTGCGTTCAAATCTAGGGTATGAGTGCAGATGATGCATAAAACATAGATAGTCCAGCTCTGTTCCTACAGATTAAGGAGGATAATGATACAGAAAATGCCGCAGGACGAATACGGCCTCACTATCGTGCTGGATCGGCTCTCAGGTCTTGTCAAAGATGAGTTCCATGAAGTAGCAAAGTACGTCAGCGCCGTGGTCATCGGGTGGGGGCTGCCCTTGGTCTGGAGTGAAGACGGCGTCCGGGAGCGGGTCAAGTTCTACCGAGAAGAAGGCGTGAGGGTCGCCATGTCTGGCATGCTGATCGAGAGGTCGTTCCCAGACGGGGGTAGTGACAAGGCCCTTGCAAGGGCGAAGTCCCTCGGGTTTGACATGGTGGAGGTTTCTGATGGGATCATCGAGATATCTGCTTCGGAGAAGGAGCGCCTCGTAGCCAAGGCCAGGACTGCTGGTCTAGACGTGCTGTACACGGTTGGCAAGAAGGACCCTTCTGCCCAGCTTTCACTGAACGAGACTCTGGCCCAGATCCAGTGGGGACTACGCCTAGGGCCCTTCAAGGTGGTGATTGAAAGCAGGGAGCGCGGGAGGGGGGTAGGCATCTATGACCTGGAGGGGAACCTGAAGTGGCCATTCCTGAGATCGATAACGAGCACCTTCGACCATCGTGACCTCATATTCGAGGCCCCTTCTGAGACTCAGCAGGCTGCCCTCATTCTTGAGCTCGGGCCCAATGTGAACCTGGGCCACGTGGCGCTCGGTTCGGTGGCCGCCGTGCAATCTGAGAGGATGGGACTCAGGTTCGACACATTCGGGATCGACAGGCCAGGTGAAGAGTTGATCGCAGGTCCGTCGGTGAAGTTCGTTCTTTACGCGATCAGGAACCTGCAACCGATAGATCAGAAGGGGATACTGGCGACCACCCAGCTCCCCAGGAGGACCATACAGAAAGCACTTGACGATCTGCTTCAACGCGGACTGATATCAGAACACACAAGCTTCGAAGACAGGCGCAGTCGGATATATAGTGCGACGAGTTCCTCCCAACCAACGCGGTCCCGCTAAGGGCGTAGGACCGCTCGAGGGATGTCTTTGGCGCCCAGGAGGCGCTACAACCACCGTTTCCTGTCTTTCATTGTCGCTAGGGCGTGCCTGGGGCAGAAATCCGTTGTCTGAGACCCATGTGCAAGGCGCCAGATGGCGAGGCGTGGACACCGACCTTCTTCGCAGAACGATGGCTCCGTCACTCGTTCAATGCTCCTAGCACCCCCGCGTGATTCTCTCGAGAACCAAGACCTTCCGCGATAGAGATATCCCCCCATCTAGTCTTCCTCTTCCATGGTTTGTCCTCGGGCTTTCTGGATAGATTGTTGTGGGCTTCAGAACCCTGACAATCTTGTAAAATTCTGATAGCCTTGCGGCTACGAGATTATTCGCGGTGCGCAGGTGAAAACGTCTATAATACTAGTTCTATCGCCAACGGAGGGCAGAGTTTGAGATTCAGGACGCTGATGTATGTGCTTTCGTTCCAACTTGCGTTCTTTGTCCTTTCATTTCATGCTTCCCGAGCGTGGATCTGGTTGCCTTTTTCACCCGCTGTCCTTTTTCTGGAGACGGCGACAGGTTTCGAAACAATGGCATCTGAATTGACTGGGGAGGGCATCAAGGCGTCCGCACCTGCCCTGATAGTCGGCAAGTCAGGGGTGAAGCATGAGTTCGCCTTCGCCCTTCTTCCCGATTCTGGGAAGGTCAAGATTGTCGTCGATACTGAGCTATCTGTGAAGGAGGTAGACGAGATGAAGGTGCTGAAGTTCTACGTGAAGGTGTTCGACACAGGACCGGAGAAAGCTGTGCTCTGCGTGTCTCCGAAGCTGAGCGAGAGGGCGTCCGCATTGGCCAAGGAGTACCAGCTTGTCATACTGGAGAACGAAGTCCCGAAGAAGCTCATCCCGATGGCGTCCGAGCTGGTCCGCGGCATGGTGGAGAAGAAGTAGTAGTGACCTCTCTGTCATCCTTAAAGCTCAGGATTCTTAATGGAGGAGCAAACCTACGATGAAAGAAGTCAAGAAGAGGACCTTTCCTTTGCACTATGCACCCGGGAAGGAATTGTTCCAGATAGTGGTCAAGCTATCGGACGAGCCCGGGTCATACAGCTCAATACTTGAACTACTCAGTTCCAAGGTGAATCTGATCGGAACGACAACCTATTCACTCAGCGACGGGACCGCCATGTTCAGCGGCTTCGCGGAGTCCATCGTCAAAGGTCAAGGTCCGAAGGATCTCGAGAAGCTCATCGACGCCTCAAAGGCGGCCATGGAAGTGGTGGTCGCCAGCGGAAAGGACGGGCTTCTGGTTGATACATTCCACACCGGCATCGTCGTCGACGATGAAGACTACATGCTCTTCAGACGGGATGGCTTGACGCATATGTTCGACCATGTGGCGAAGACGCTCGGGAGCGGAGGGGAGGCGCTTCTTTACCAGGAGGGCTACACCCTCAGCCAGAGGAATGCCGAGGACATGTTCAATCTGCTAGGATCGGAGCGGGTCAAAGCTCAGGTTGGGGTGCTGAGAAGGCTACTCTCGGCCCAGGGGTGGGGGGTCCTCAGTTCCAAGACCAGCGAAAAGGACGGTTCCTTCTCCGTAGAAGTAAGGGATTGCTTCGAATGCTCAGAGGGGGCCAAGTCCAGGACAGGGTGCAACTTCATGCGGGGTTATCTGACTGGGGCAGTTGAGAAGGTCTACGGATTCACCGCAGTATCAACCGAAGTGAAGTGCGTCCTGAAAGGGGCGCCCGCCTGCGTGTTCTCAATAACCCAGAAGAAGCTGTGAACCGACAGTCGAGAATGGCCCACTCGCCTGAGCTATGAACCGTAGCCCGCGCCCATGGATGGACCAGTTGAAGGCGGGAAGGACCCAGAAACTGACCGAATACTCTGTGAAAGAATCGAAAATACAGAAATACCATGGTCAAAAACTTCTTCGAGGATGCCCCGTATTTCATCGGCGCCGATGGTGTCTCTGACTTGAAACGAAAAGTTGCCGTAATTGGACTCGATTCCGTTCCACCAGAAATGATGTTCTCGAAGCTGCTGGACAAACTCCCCAACATTCGGCGCCTTTACGAAAAGGGCCTGCACGGGGAACTGGAAACGTGTGACCCCCCTATTACCATACCTGCGTGGATGGTGATGATGACAGGCAAAAATCCGGGCCGACTTGGAATCTATGGGTTCAGGCACAGAAGGGGGAACGCCTACTCAGATGGATACATCGTAAACTCAACCTCGGTGAAGGAGAAGACGGTCTGGGAGATCCTTGGGTCTCACGGGATGAAGAGCGTCGTACTGGGCGTCCCTCCTTCGTATCCTCCAAGGGCAATCCCCGGCGTCGAGGGGGTTTCGTGCTTTCTCACTCCGAGCCCGGACAGAGAGTTCACATCTCCTCCTGAGCTGAAAACTGAGGTTCTGGCTGCGAGTGGCGGGAACTATGTGTTCGACGTCACCTTCAGGACAGACAATCGAGACACACTGAAGACCCAGCTTTTCGACATGACCCGCAGGCGCTTCGATGTCGCAGAGCATCTTGCAAAGACAAGACCTTGGGACTTCTTCATGATGCATGAAATAGGCTTCGACCGGCTCCACCACGCGTTCTGGAAGTTCTTCGATCCAACTCACCCCAAGTATGTGAAAGGGACCCAGTACGAACAGATAGACAGGGAGTACTACCAGATGGTCGACGAAAGGATTGGCAGGTTGATCGAGATCTTTGGCGAGGATTGTCTCACATTCATCCTTTCAGACCACGGATCAAAGGGAATGCAGGGGGCATTCTGTGTGAACCAGTGGCTGGTGGAGCAGGGGTACCTGAAGTTCAAGTTCCCGCCCATGAAGGGGTCAGACATAGAGAAGGCACAGGTTGACTGGGAGAAGACGAGAGCCTGGGGGTGGGGCGGATATTACGCAAGGATATTCTTCAACGTCAAGGGCCGGGAACCAAGCGGGGTAGTCGAGCCAATGGACTTCGAAGCAGAGAAGATGGAATTGAAGCGACGGATTCTTCAAATCAAAGACGACAAGGGGAAGGTGATGAAGAACTCCGTGCTAGAGCCTACCCAACTCTATGGAACAGCCATCGGGGACAAACCAGACCTGATGGTCTACTTCGACGACCTCAATTGGAGGTCAGCTGGCACGGTCGGGCACGATTCGAACTACCTCTTCGAGAACGACACCGGGCCCGATGACTCGGTCCATTCTATGAAGGGAATATTTCTTATGTCTGACCCCAAGGCCGACCTAGGTGGAAGGGAGTTGAAGGGAGCGAAGATCGCGGACATCGCCCCGACGCTGCTAAGGTTGTACGGGATCGACGAGGGGGAACTGGGACAGGGTCTATGCGGAAGTCCTCTTCCGATTCAACAGGAGGGGGCATAGGGTGGAGGTAACAGGGAAGTACGGCTCTGGGGAGGGGGCCCTCGTGATAGGAAAGCCAGAAGGGTTCGTTCTCTGGATGACTGGACTGCCAGGGTCGGGTAAGACTACCCTGGCCATGATCCTTGAGGAGATGCTTGAAGGAGAGTTCGGGAGATACGTGGAAATCCTGGACGGAGATGAATTCCGAAAGGGAATATCGCGCGACCTGGGTCTGTCGAAGGAAGACAGACAGGAGCACGCCAGGCGTGTCTCGTTCGTAGGCAAACTACTGGCCAAGAACGGAGTGATAGGGATTGTTGCATTGATATCGCCCTATAGGAAGTCCCGGGCGGAGGCGAGGGACGTCATCGGGAAGGAAAGGTTTGTGGAAGTATTTGTGAAGGCATCACTCGAAGCCTGCGAGAAGCGGGACCCCAAGGGGCTCTACAAGAAGGCGAGGAAGGGGGAGATAACAAACATGACGGGCATCCAGGACCCCTATGAGGAGCCCGAGTCCCCTGACATTCTGGCCAACACTGAGATTTCAGACGCCAAGACTTCGGCAAGGATGATCATCGCCAGGCTAGGTGAGCTTGGCTTCCTCCCGGCAACGTCTGGTCGAATGTCTCCCTGAGACGAATAGGCAGCTATCTCGTCAGTGCCCCGAGCAGCTTCAGTTGGTAGTGTCGCGTCCGCTTCGAATTAGCGTTGTCATTGCTGGACGATTCGTATGAATACTGTCTGATCGTCGCCCCGGTGCGGGACGCGATGTTCAATATCTCGATATGTATTGTCATGTCGTTTGATCTTAGGGTCGGCAATGACCTCAGGAATTTGTTGGACATCCTGTAAAGTCCTCCAGTCACGTCTTTGACTGATTTCATGTGGGTCCCGCTCCAAAGGTAGGTGTATACGTTTGACTGGAAGCCTATGTTGTTCCTGTAGGGCTTCACGATGTCGGCGTCGACGGGAAGCTCTGCGAGCCGCTCAATCTCGGCCGCCGGGTGATAGCCATCGGTATCTGAGATCACGAGATCGGCGTCGAGCTCGAGGGCGCGACTGATGGCCTCCCTGACCGCGTTCGCATACCCTGGGGTCCTGTTTATTTCGACAACGTAACCTGGACCGGGCGACACGCTGATCTTCGGGTCGCGGTCTGGGTGGCATAGCAGGCTGACAAGGACTGTGCTCATGGGTCATTGACCTTCCATATTTTCAGCACCGATTTTGTGTAAGAAAGAGCAAAGCCGATGGAGAGGAGTTACTTTGGTATCCAGGATGCACAATTCGTGTGAAGGCGTCCCGAGAAGGGACATAAGTTTTCTTGGGATTTTAGGACAGACACGTCAATGAAGTGAAGTCGGGACGAGGGGGAGGATGGGCTGCCGTTTTGACAAACGCCTCACGGATTTGTCTAAAATATCGGATAAAATCGTTATGGCCCATCCACGGTTCTAAGAAGCCGCAGATGATGGAAGCTAAGGTGAAGAAGCTGGGTCTTTGGGCGGGGGTTGCAGCCGGGGTGTTTATCTTTCCGATGGCGTTATTCGGAGGCGCTTCAATACCGGTCGTCCTTTCCGTGTTGGCTTTCGTAGCCGGGCTGACTTTGGAGCAGCGAGCAGTGGCGGACGACAATCCCATCTAGTCTTCTTCATTCCGCCGGTAATCAGGGCATCTTCGGCAGTAGGTCTGGTCTTAGGGCGCGAGATGCTCTACAATGCTTATAGTCGCCGCCCGTCATCGCTCGAACAGGGGAATTTCCAAGCGTGAAACCTATCATAACAGTGTATTCTGGAGGGACTCCAGAAGAGACGAAGAAGTTCGAGGGATACATCACTGCTGCATTCTGGATTGGGCTGGACCACACGGATGGGGACGTCACTTCAGTCAAGATCCGTCAGCCGAATGAAGCATACGACTACGACATACCCGACCTAACGGAGTTCACAACGCTCCTTGTCCAGCGTCAGATCAACTTTAACGTGGAGTTTTTCACCGAACCCGCACAACAGGTTTCTGCTGCAACTCCGGAAGCAGATGAAGCCCGCATCGAATCGGCGAAGTCAGAGGAGGCCGACGAGCGGGAAGAGGAAGACTACGAACGGGAGCTTACCAAGATGAAGGGGGAGTACAAGAAGGGGACTCTTACAAGGAGGCAATACGACGTCAAGAAGGAGGCCTTGCTCAGGAAATGGAAGGAGAAGGTAGAAGGGAAGTTAGGGAAATAGTCGAAGTCCAAGTATTGGATCTGGCTGTCAGCCTGAAGAAGAACCAATTAGCTGGAGGAGGTCCTTCTTCGAACCAGTCAGGACTACCTTGTCTCCTACTGCCTGAATGTACTTTACGTTGATGAGAACCTCGGTCTTCCTGAACCGGCGCCCCATGTTGTGTTCTTCCGCGACTTCTTTTTCGAGCTCCACGCCGATCGCAATGACACTCCATCCTTTTTCGTCGAACTGGACGTCGTGGACCACGCCCAGCTTGTCGCCCATGGAACCGATGACTTCCTTTCCTTGAATCTCTGAGCTCAACATCGAGAATTACCCCGACCAGGAGACGACAGGCATGACGTAAATCCCTTTTGGTGAGGGTACGCCAATTGCGCTATGTGAGAGGTGAGGGAGGGCCTAGGGCGAAAGGTATCTGGGGACGAACCATATGGCGGCGGTGACCGTCATCCAGACTCCACCAAGGGCTGCGCCTTGCATGATTGGGAAAGTGCCTGTTCTTATGACCAAGAATGCGGCACCTGTGGCAACCACGGCGCTCCAACCGATGATGCCTGCCGCTTTCACTCTTGCAGGATTGACCTTCCAGGATCTGGCAGCGGTGCTCGCCTGTCCAGGCGGTGCCGTTCCTTGCGACCTCCCAGGTTCTGATAGGACTTCGACATCTTGACTCTGCTGTTCGGCTCTAGTCGGCTCCTTGCCTCCGTTGGCCGGAAGGAACCAAGAATACTCGTAGTCCTGAGACTTCGACTTCCTATCTGACGCGGCAGTCATATGGTCGTAGTCCCAAGGGAGGATAATAGAGGATTTTGGCCGATAATCAATACTTCGACCCTTCTTTGTCTTGATTTTCCCCTATGCGGGGATGAGGCTCGTGACGAGGTTCTGGCAAACCGTGCAGACCGGAATGTCCCCGGGGAGGCCCTTTGCCCGGGCGACCGTCACGGCGAAGGTGGGCTTCCTGGACATCTCTTCGTCCTTCTCCGCCGCCAGCAGCTTCTCTTGGACCTCGAAGTAAAACATGCCCATTTCCCTCATGAACCCAATCCCCTGGCCCAGCTTCAAGCCGTTGAAGCCGTGGGACAGCGGATCCTTCCCGCCGGACCCATTGATATGGCGCCCCACCCTTTGTTCGAAGGCGTCTGCCTCCCTGATCAATAGCTCCCTCCTGAATCCCTCGGTAGATGGAATCTTCGCCCCTCCGATGGACACCTCCGAGCCGCTTCTTGCGCTCCCCACGGCCAGCTGCAGCGGCATGATGAGGGACTTCCTTGCGTCCTCTATTTCGACAATGAACCTCATGGATTTGAACTGGGGTTGGTTTGCTAGCACGAAATCGAAGTCCAGCGACTTGAACTGCTCGGGAACAAGATTCCCCCATTCTCCAGAGGCCCGATTGAACTTCGATGCCAGGTCCGACATCCTGCTGAATTTCCTGTCAAGCTCTGTTTCGTGTGGGGCTGGGCGTCCAAGGGATGAACTCACCTCTTCCGGCGCACGCCCACAAATCCAGCACCTGCTTGCCCTGAATGGTGCCATGTGCGGACTCTACTTCCCCTTTGACTGTCGCTCCACCAATTCGTCCCAGTCCTCGGTGGCTCTATGCTCATGTAGGTTCCTGGTCTTTGGGGCCTCGGAAGTGGCTGGACCGAGTTTGTTAATTATTTCTGCGACCTTTGGTGAAACTCCCGGCGGTGTCTCTGCGGCGACCATGGCGGGGGCAGGAACGGCCTCGGACCGTGGAGCAGATTCCGCTGACTTGGCATTTGCCATGACCTCAGACGAAACCATAGGGCGTCCAAATGCCCGATCTGGCGCGCGGAGCCCTGTGATCAGGGTCTCGCACACGCTGCAGAGAGGAACGGGGGGGTAACCGTTCGCATCGACCATTCTTAGTTTGTTCTTGGGCTTTCTTTCCCCCGCCTTGGTCATCGCATATGATAGCAATTGTCCCCTAATGTCGTAGTAAAGGAGCCCTTCGGATATCAGATACTCGAGTCCTTCGAAGAGCTTGAGACCGTCGAAACCGACTGCGTTTCCATTCCTCGGCCCGTCGTTTCCAACCGTCCTGTGCCACTTGGCCTCGAATTGGTCTATGCTCCGCATCAGGGAATCGGCTTCCGACCGGTCCAGGGATGAAAGTTCATTCAGCCCCTGATAGGCGTCGCCCCCTTTCCTGAGCCTCGATGAGGCATCGGCGAGCCAGTCAATCATGATCTTCTTCGCATCGAGGATCTCGGCGATCACTTTGATTGACCCGAACTGGTCTGAGTTTGACGCAATAAACTGGAAGTCCATGTCCTTGAAGTCCCGCGGCGTAGTCTTCCTCCAAAGCTCCGAAGACTCTGCGAACTTCGACTTCGTGTAGGCTACCTGGTTGATCCGCCTCTTGATCTCGCCCTCCTCCTTCGTTTCGCTGTCGACTGATGCCACAATCTCGTCAAGGGATCTGTGGCAGACCCAACAGCGCGACGCTTCTGGCATATCCTAGCCGGCACCCCAAAATCGATTAAAGCGTTGTTTCCGTTTTGGCTGCAATTGCGAGGTTGTTTCTTCCATATGGACGACCCCTCTTACCTCATTCCAACCATCTGAATTTCCGAATTAGGATCTTGTATCGAAGCGTAGAGGTCCAATGATCCCGCCCCGCTCTCGGCTTTCTTACACCAGGGGCAGGTGAAGCAAAGAGGGTCGGCGGTGACGAAGTAGAGCTTGCAGTTCTGGCACGCATGCCCATAGTTGACCTGTCTGACGGTTTCAGTCTTCACTTTTTGTCCTCCCAGGTTTTGCGGAACTCATAGGTAAACGTTGTAGAGCATAGACCTGAATCCACAATGCATCTTGGGTCCGGAGGTCACACTCGGCGTTCGGGCACCGTCGAGGTAGAGGACTGGAGTCTAGTTGCCTGTGATCCTGAACAGAGTGGTCCCGCATTGGGAACACTTGCCCTGGATTGCCTTGCGGCCGTTCTTGAAGGTGACCGTTCTGGTTGCAGTCATCTCCCTGTTCCTCCTTTCCTTCACGCAGAAGGCGCTAGTCATTGCACTGCGTGAGGACCAGCGATGATATGGCGTGAAGGGGCAAAACTCCTGCACCATCTTACCAGCGTCAGTTGACAAGTTTCCTATAAATCCTGCTGGCCCCGCCGGTTGCCTTGACAGAAGACGGAACTGAATCCAGAATCCGTAATGCGTTAATTATACATTGACCAAGATAAAATATGCAACGAACAGAAAGCCTCAGTACCTGCCAAGGATGCAAGCACCCCAAGGAGCTTCACAGGGTTAATCAGAAAGGCGAAAGGGCAGGCCCGCTACGCCTGCTAGCCGATTGCGGTGTGAGCGGTTGCCGGTGCGCCAAATATGCTGGCGAGCTCTGGCGGAAAGATCCTATCTTGGACCCCGTCGAGCAGCGCATCTATTGGGTGAGCGACCTTTGAAACAACGGGAAGAAATGGCTAGGAGCACCCTAGAACTCGTCGGACAGCCGATTGCTCAACTTCAGGAGTCCGACCTGAACAATGTAGATTCCACGACGAGGAAAGGAGGACCAATCGTTCAGGAGTTGATACTGGGACAAGAAAGTACCCCCATGGGCAAAACGGGCCCAGTCCCGGTGGAGCTGCTCAACGATTCCTTTGAGGCTGTCATCGTTCCCTGGAGCATCCAAATAGCTGAAATCAAGGAGAACATTGTACGTGAGAGGCTCGTCTTGGTTACAGCCCTGTTGGTTTCATGGACAGTCACTGCGACAGCTTTTCTCCGTCTCCTGAGAATAATATAGAAAGCCGGTTCGACGAATCAATTGTGGCGTAGTTCACATGGGACCCGCGATTAGTGATGGCGCAGCGCAACTATGGCTCCGAAGACCAATGTTGCGGCGCCCAGCCATGCTATGCCGCCGGCACCAGGAACGTACCATCCAATACCTATCATGACAATTCCAAAAAGCCAGAGCAGGACGATGTGAAGGCTCTCCATTTCAGGGCTTAGACGGTAGCGCACCACGTCTTAACCGTTGTCTCTTGAAAGACCGGAAGTTTGTTCTCGGGTGGCCCTCAGATTTTTAAGCGGAGTCCGCAAGTGGCCCTTGTGCCACTCGAGGACTACCTCGTTCCGGGGGAGGAGGTCAAGTTCCAGAGCAAGGGTTTCGTGCGTTTCGGGGATAGCTCCTACCACGTAATACTGACGGACAGAAGGATCGTCCTGTACGCCAGGAGGGGTGTGTTGGTCAAGAATGACGAGGTCGTCACCCAGAAGCTCACCGAACTCCAAGGGGTCAAGTACAGTGAAGAGGGATTGGTCACGAGGCGGGGGATCATACGTATCGAAGGGAAGACGCGGATGGACCTCTCCGGTTCTGCCCCTGAAATCAAAGCCCTTTATCAGCAAATGATGCGTTTCATGTAGATCCAAATGCTCAGCCAGACCTCTAGGCAGGAAATCCTGAGGAAGATAGCCGCAAAGACCGGGTACCCTGTTCACGAAGAATTCCTGACACCGGCCACTAGGCAGGCGATCACCAATCTTGCGACAATCCAGAGGCATTTGTTCGTAATCACCGAAATCCTTCGAGGGGAAAATAGCCGGATTGAGCGGAGTGCCATCCTGAGCTTCGCTTCGAAGGTCGGGAAGGGTTCTGAGAAGAAGGAGAGGCTGGCCCAGGCCGGAGAAATCAGCGTGCTCCAAACAGAGGTCGACGGGAAGGTCTCTGAACTCTCCGACCAGATCATCGCCGAGGACAGCGCCCGCCGAACCGGGACTGCTCCTCCAGAATACAAAGGCAATCTCGAGCTGGTCGAGCTGAAATGCCCGACATGCGGGGCGGCCCTGCCAATACCCACGGGCAGCTTCACGACATGCCAATACTGCAAGGCTACGCTAACCGTGAAAGACGTGAGCTCGCAGCTGAAATGGATGATTCAGAGCATCTAGGCAATCAATCTGGAAGGATGAAAGCTAGATTCAGGTCGTGATGGAGTTCAGAGAGGTGCCCCAATTTGCATCTGGCCCCCTTGTGTCTCCGCATGAGGGGTCTATCTTGTACTGTGGTATGCCACAGTTCTTGAACTGGATGTATTCGGATGAGAAGAATACCTTGCCGTCCGACCAGACAGCCCAGGAGTAATCTCCGAACCGTGGCCAATATGCGAATCCGGACCCCGACGGACAGGTGCCTGAGACGCACTGGTACACCGTTGTCGCGTCGTAGGGAGACATCCCGGCGTCGGCAACGTACATCTGGTTTCCGACCAGCCCTCCAGAGGATTTGGTTATCCAACCATAGGCGGTGCTAGGATAATAGTTGTTGCCTGTGAGAGAGAAGGCGATGATTCCGTCACCCGTAGGCCCGACCCCGATCGAAGGGAAGACGATGCTCTCACCTTCCGCGGCGACGTATCCTTGGCTCGCCACTGAGTAGGAGCTGTCAAAGGCATTCACGACCCAATAGGCTGCCCCCGCATAGACCGTGGGTGAACCTGTCTCCTTGACTATGGTGTCGATAGCGCCCCAGAGCGCTCCCTGGGCGTAGACTACGTTGTCGTACATGCTGTCCCCGTTGCTCTGAATCAATCCCTCGGGGCATTCCCCCTTGCAGCCGTAGGTCGGGGCGTGGGGGTGGTTGCTGAAGACGGTCGCTCCCAGAGGGATCGGTCCGGCCTTCATGGGAGCCAAGAACCCGTTTCCAGAGGAACTCAATGGGTTGAGATATTGTTCGAGCCCTCCCACCACAGAGACTGAGAACGACACGTCAGGGGAGAAGCTATGCAGCGACTTTAGGTTCGTAAAGGCCCAGGTCGCGATGCGATTATCACCCGTTCCGGCGAAGTCCAGGACGCTCAGGGCGTACTCAGTTCCAGAGTTGGAGTTGTCGAACTGATTTGGCGTTGGGGAGCCCGCGGGGTTCACCGAGGACCAGCAGTAGATACCACCAGACGAAGCGCACGTTCCCGACGGGGTTGGCACCCCATAGGTGTTCAAATGAACATAGGACACGTAGTTGTATCCCAGGGCGAGACCCTCCTTGTCAATGAGGTACATCTGGGCCCCGTTGAATGCTGGCCCGAATATCGAGAACTCATTGGTGGACACTGCCAGAGCGTCCCTGCTCGCTCCCAGCAGAGGTTGGTCACCGAAGCAAGGACAGCCTGGGTCGTTGGTCTGGCCAGGGTAGGGCTTCGAGCTCGGGAAGGAGTCAGTCACGTTGAGGGCGTAGACGTTCCAAGATCCCCAAGGCACATTTGTGGTGCTCACAGCGATGTATTCGAAACCCTGGCCCGGCGGCGTGAAATTGATCAGGAGCTGGGTTACAAACCAGTGGCCGGTCGCTTGGTCGTACAGGCATCTTGGATCGCTCGTGAACGCGCTGAGGGCTAGCCCATCTATGGTGTTCGGTGAAAGATCTGAAGAATAACTGGCGAATGAGGTGGTGTAAACCCGCATGACGGTGTTGACAACGTCGATGACATATCCGTTGCCGGCGCAGAGACCCTGGTCCGGAGGCTCATAGTCGACGCCGTTGATCTGGTAATTGTCCAACGCATTCACACCTTTCGCAGCCGACGCGCCACCTGGAGAGTTCAGGATGACGTCGCTCGAGACAACCGGGACAGCAGGCACTAGCTGTGCACCGCCGAGGTTTGGCTGCTTGATGCGATCTGGAGGAACCCTTGTGTCCGTGCCGTTGGAGTTGGCTGCCACATACGAAAGGGATGCTGAATCCAACGGAACATAGGTTGTCCCGACCCTCTTCAGTTCGCCGTTCGCTGAAGCCTGGCCGGTAGAGATCTGGGTGAAGGATTGGAAGCTAGTCTGAGCCTGACCAGAGTTTGCGGTGGAACTGCTTGCAACGGTCTGCGAAGGTGCGCTGCTCATCAGCAAGAGACAAAGCGATGCGAGCGTTAGGACGAGTACCCTCTTGTTCAAGTCTCGGAGGCGCAACGCAGAGGAACACCCGGAATTTAATAATTCCGAATGGAAGTAAGTGTGAAACATCAACGTAGTTTAGTCTAGACTAAGAGGGGAATTGGTTAATTTCGCAAGAGACAGCCCGTTTGACGTTTCTCAGTTTGCAGACCGAAGTGCGCTCACATTGGATAGCAGTTCGTTCTGTACTTGGGGCATTCGCCCATGCGGCCCCGCTCAGAAGGATTTCGGCCGAAGACGGGTAGATTACATTGTAGCTCAGCTGTTGACTGCTTCGTATTGCTTCGAAGATCTTCACAAAGGCCTTTCCACGGCGTGGAATCATGTCATCAAACAACTTAAGACTCGCACTTTCAAGCTGTCGAATGCCTTGGCAAGGTCTGAAACTGCATTCGAACCGGACGAACTGGACCTGAAGCTCCTCGAGGTGGCGGTTCAAGAACCAGAGATCAACTTCAAGCGGGCGGCTCAGCTGCTTAACGTAGACCAGAGGACCGTGGCTAAACGATTCAGGGCCCTGAAAAGTTCCGGCGTACTCAGACAAGCGGTTGAGATCGATTGGTCAAAGCTCGGCCTGCAAGCTCAGGCCCTCGTCGGGTGGACCACCACCAGGGGCAACAACGCCACGAAGCTGGACGAACTGATTCGCACGGACCCCAGGATAGTCGAAGCGTCCGAGACTCTGGGGGCCAACCAGTTTTCGATGAGGGTGATAGACAGAGATATGGCGACAATGCGGGACTCGGTCCTCAAGGACCTCGATCCCCTTGCTGCGGAACTCTCGGTATCGATGATAACCAAGAGGACCAAGCGGGATTACCACTCGCTGCTGCTTTATCTCAGGAAGACGAAATTCCCAAGGAGCGTTGCGCGCGACAGAACACTTCAACCGACGAACTAGACTAGACCGAATCCATCAATACGAGCTCCATCAGCCATCTAGCTTGACTGGTACATCTACACCGCGTTCACGAGAGATGTGGTCAGGGAGTGCACACGCCCACTTGGGTGCGGAAGGTCTACTCAGAGCCGAAGCGCTCCAGGGGCTGGCCCATGAGTCGTTTGACGCTCTTCGGGTCCTTGATCCCAAGGATGTCGTTGATGTAATCCTGAAGTTGGGCCTTCGATTCGGTTCCCCCCTTGGCCCGGTTGAATCGATCTGCGAGGAAATCACACCTTTCACTTCTTCCAGTAACTTTCCTCTGATGCCTCTGGCAGAAGTAACCCTCTGAACGAGGGACGATATCGCACCCCTCAGTCATCAGTAGTAGGCTCTGTTCGATGGATACGAGGGTGTCATATCCTCCCCTCGGCCCACCCAGCTCGTCCTCCCTCTTCGCAGGTGCCCGGAAGTTGTACGTGAAGGGCTTCCTCTGCTCCTTCTCTTCCGACATTGAGGTTTTCCCCTCACGTTCCTCTGAAATACCTTTTGCTCGCCGCCACTGGTCTCAAGGACAATGACACGTTTCGACCAAAGCAAGGGTGGGCTCGCCCGGATCCGAACCTCTTGAAAACTTATGACGCGTCATTAAACCAGAAAAAAGAGCCCGAGGCCGATATGGCACGAGCTCTAGACGGTCCGAAGAAGGGCCGAGATAACTTCTTCAGGCGCTGCGTAGGTCCCTTCAGGCAGTGCTTTCGTGACCCATTCCTTGTCTTCCGGGGCCCAGTCCGACATCTCGCTGCACGCACTGAGGACCTGAGTCCTGCTGGCGGGGTACTTCACGTGATTCTTGAGGTGACCCAGCTGCTCCGCCGTGTTGCTCATCGACCCAATCTTTTAGGGCCTTTATCTTAAGCCTTCCTGCCATTGAAAGCGGTTCTGTGACTGGAGCTGTGTGTTTGCTGCGCCTTGTTGCGCGACATGCTTTGTATGCCGAGCCAGAAATAGGATCGGACTCAGTAACTCACTTGCTCGTTAAGCTTTGAGTTCGGATGAGCGACGTACCACCAGATAACCGCGAGAAAAGCGACGGCACCAGCAAAGAAAAGAGCGGCAGGTTCGTAAAAAGTCAAGGAGAAAGCAACGGACAACGCAACCGCACAAACAATCAGAACTTGGAATGACGTCGACCGCTTCAATTGCAGAACGTCAGACAAGGCGCAGTGCCAATAAGGATTTTCGAAGGCAGCTTGACCTAGCCGTTGGTGGTTTTGGACGTGCTCAGTGGCTGATTGCCAAGGTCCCAGATATACCGTCCCATCCCATTCAAGAACAGATTGTGTGCCCCCTTCGTTTCACATGATGAAACTCGGTAGGCCTGCTGATGTGGCTTGACTAGCCGCTATCTAACTCGAAGTGCCCCGATCCGCATTAGGAACGCCAAATGATGCGCGACGTCGAACCAGAAGATAAGATCCTGCCAGGAGAACAATGAAGAATGCAGCCGCAAGGAACTGGAATGGAAACTCTGGCACTGCCGCACTTGTCGAGCTTGTCGCGGAGGTCTGCGCCGTCGCAGAGCCTGTCGTTGTGACGCCGCTAGAAGTAGAGATTGAAGTCGAACCTGTCGTGGCAGCCGACGTGGAGCTTGACGTAGTGGACGTGACCGAGGTAGTCGTAGTAGTCGACGACAGAGCCGCATCAGGGACCACGGATATTGATGAATCCCCGCTGTTGGCCACGAACACCTCGCCCTTCGCAGTGTCGTAGACTACATCGTAGGGTGCGTTCCCTACCGTAACGTTTGCGACGATTTTGTTAGTGCTGTCGGATACCGCCGAGATCGTGTTTGACATATAGCTTCCTGCGATTACGTAGCCTTGGGCAGGGTCGTAGGCAACGGCTCCTACGCTGCCTCCTTCGGGCAAGGGCACATAGGCGACGACCGCGTTGTTCGAATCGGATATCACGGCGAATCCATCGCCAAAACTGTTCACGAACATTTCGCCCTTAGCGGGGTCGTAGACCACGCTCGTGGGGGAGTAATAGGTGGCGACGTTTGCGACGACCTGGTTGGTGGAGTCGGACACCACAGAGACGTTGTCACCGCCATTGTCTGCCACGAACACCTCACCCTTGGCGGGGTCGTATGCCAGGCCCTCGGGGGAGCTTCCGCTGGGAAGGGTTATCGTCGCAACGACCGTATTGTTACTGTCGGAGATTACGGACAGCGTGTCATCGAGGCCGTTTGCCACGAACACCTCGCCCTTCGCATAGTCGTATGCCACCCCGTCGGGAGTACCTCCAACCCCCACATTGGCGACAACCTTGTTGGTGGAGTCTGATATCACTGAGACTTCGGCGTTGCCGCTATCGGCAACGAAGACCTCGCCCTTTCCTTGATCGTAAGCTGCTCCTAGAACGCCGCTTCCGGCGGGCAGGGTAAGGTTCGCGACGACCGCGTTGGTGGTGTCGGATAGCACCGAGCCCCTGGGGCCCGAATCTACAACGAACACCTCACCCTTTCCAGGGTCGTAGGCAAGGGTCTGGGGTGTTCCAGCTACCGTTATTGTGGCGACGCCTGTTTGGGCCCTGGCGAATGGAACGACAAAGGCAGAAACAAGGAACAAGAGGACCAGAAGAATCACCGCAGATGACTTTCGGTTAGACTTGTGATACGGAGCCGACACGTTCTAGGCCCTTTCGCGTGGCAACCCAATTTAAGACTTCTGAACACTCTAAGATCTGATTGTTCGAATGCCAAAGTCCAGCTTGTGAGTGCTGTCTAGCTAGGTAGTCTCTGTCACCAAGGCCTGACCTGCGGGTCGGATCGCCGTAGGCTACTTTGTGGCCTTGTTGTTAAAATCGGATATGGGTATGAGCGCCGTGACGTCCAGGCTGTAGTCTAGGATATGGACCAGTCTTGCACCAACCAGACCCAGAATCCTTCTGAACTCGTTCTCTCCGCTGCTCATCCTTCTCCCGTGATATAGAAAGCGCCGGCGATTAAGCAATTGTGGATTTCAGATTCATACTAACCACGATTCAGCGTAATTCAGTGACATTTCGCTTGAACGCGAAGGGTGGGCACATCACAGGCGGCAGCATGGGCTCCTGCAGTTTGATGTTGCCTGGGAGATCTTCGGTTTGCCCATCCTTTCCTGGGCTAGGCCACTTTGAACTTGGTGGACTTCGCTGCACTGCCTTGATTGACGGTGCCCAGGAATGTGCCTGTGACAGTGTGGTTGCCTGTCGAGCTTGGGGTATACTGGGTGGAACAGCTGGCAGTCTTCCCAGCCCCTGAGAGAATGCATGTCGAAGAGGAGAACCTGCCTGAGCCCACACTTGTGAACGTCACAGCCCCGGAAGGGGTCAGGGGCGTGCCCGGACTGGTGTCGGTCAGGGTCATAGTGCATGTGATGGGAGAGCGCAGTTTGTAAGGACTTGGGCATGACAGGACGGCTATCACGGTCCTCTTGGTGGCCGTGAGGGCGGAGCTCGCGGCGCTGCCTTGGTGATTCGAGTCTCCTCCGTAGTTGGCAGTGATGGTTTGTTTTCCCTCGGAACCGGGGTTTGGCGTGTACGTTACGGAACATGAGCCCGATGCGAGCGCGCAGCTGCTCTTGGCGAAGGTGCCCGAAGAGCTAGAAGAGAAGCTGAAGGTCCCGGTTGGGGTTATCGGCGTCCCGGTGCCGGAATCGGTCGCCTTTGCAGTGCAGGTAACGGGTGCGTTGACAGGGTCGGTGCCGGGTGAACAGCTCACGGTGGTCGTAGATGGGCGTTGAGTTACAGTGACCTTATAGGAACCTTGACTCGCCAAGTCGAGGCTGTCACCCCCGTAGGAAGCAGTAATCGTGTGTAGACCCTCGCTTCCGGGATTGGCCGTGTAGGTCACCTTGCAGGTCCCCGATGAGAGCGAACAGGTTCCCGGGTTGAAGGCGGCCGAGCCACTGTCAGAGAAGGTGATGGTGCCCGTGGGGACTGTGCCGTTGTCACCGAATACCGCGGCCGAACATGTGGCCACCGTGTTCACGGCTACTGTCGCCGGGCATCCAACTGACGTGAGGGTGGAGCCGGACGGCAGTTCCATTGAGGGGCAAGAGTCGACATAGACGTTCGGGCTAAGCGCCTGCCCGGTCCCGCTTACCCACATGACAGCGGTGTAATTGGAGCCTGCGGCGACCTCGGGGCTTGCCGACTTCCCAGGGTCGTTGCTCAGGTCGAGGACTGGTCCGAAGGTGGTCCCATTGTCATGGCTCGCCCGGAAGAACACCTCGTAGTTGTTTGAGATGTCCGCATCCCAGGTAGCGTACACGCTGCTTCCGTTCGAGTCCAGCCTAGGGTGGTCGTCGTAGGGCAGGACCTGGTTCACCACCGTCAGGCCGGTGCCCCCGCCGAGGTTGACGACATGGCTGAACGTCGTGCCGTTGTCGTGGCTTGCCACGTAGTATATGTCGTAGGTACCGTTCTGGTTGTCCCGCCAGATCAGATACAGGCTCGATTGCGAGGCCGTGACGCTGTCCATGCGCGAGATCCCAGGATTGTTGCTGAGGTTCTCAGGGCCGGAGGTGAATGTCGTCCTGTTGTCCATGCTCACAAGCAGGAAGATGTCGCTGTTGTCGGGGGAGAGGTCGTTGTCCGTCCGCCAGACTACGTACAGTCGGCTCCCGGAGACCGCGAAGAGTGGTTCTCGGGCGTGCTGGGGAGAGGGGACGTTCGAAATGTCCAGGGCGTTTTTCAGGAAAGTGACTCCTGCGTCATGGCTGACGTCGTAGCCAATCTGTCCTAGGCCAGTCGACTGGTCCTCCCAGGTAACGTAGACGTTGCTCAGAGAGGACGCGATTGCCACCTCCTGGGTTGGGCCGTTGTCGTTGCTCAGGTTGATGGCGGGCCCGAAGGTGCTCCCGCCATCCTGGCTGGCCCGGAGAATTATCTGAGTGTTGACTCCCGCCGCCGAGGCGACCCACGCGACGAATACGCTGTTTCCAGACTCGCTGATCTGAGGCCCGTGAGAGGCTGTGTATCCTCCACTCAGGTCGATCGCCGGGCCAAACGTACTGCCGTTGTCATGGGATGCTCTGAAAAGCACGACCCCGTTCGAAACGGAAGTATCAACCCAGGTCGCATACACACTCTCGCCGATGGTCGCGAGCCGCGGCCCGGAGGCCCTCGAATTGTTGCTGAGGAGCAAAGGTGGGCCGAAGGATTCGCCCTCGTCGTGGCTCGCCGAAAACAGGACCTCGGAGTTCCCCCCCGAGGCCGACGACCATGCAACGTAGACGTGGTTGCCGGATGTCACGGGGTCGCTCCCCTCGCCGGGCAGTGTGGCATTCGTCTCGCCTGGGCTGAGGTTGAGCGGGGAACTGGGGCAGGAAGAAACGACACTAGAGGCAAGGGGAAGGGAGGGGCTTGAAAGAAAAATCCCGACAGTCGGCATCAGAAGGAGAAGAGCCAAGAACCCTTTCCTATGTTTCGGCCTCATCTTGGCTGAGGTCACAAATGTCTCGCAACCTCTGTTGCTGCGCTGCCATGATCTCGGCTGTTGAGTTAAAGCTTACCCCAACATCGGCACCCAAGTCGCTGGCGGAAGTCCTTTGTCAAGCATCGTCAGGGACGTTCGACGGGCGACTCAAAATAGGCCCGCATCACGAGTCGGCGGAACTAGGTATATTCAACTGCTGACCTCCCACTTCGAAGATAGTCAAGCAGAGACTTGGCTTCGTCTTCCGCAAAGAATGTCTTCAAGACGATGGTCATGAGCCAGAGCGGCTGCTCAGCCATCCCCTTTAGACCTCCGAAGCTGACCAGAACCTGGTCGGCCTTCCTGCCAAGCCCGGGGGGAAGATCTCGCATCAGGAGACGCACCGCGGCGAACCAGGTGATACCGTTTGCCTAGTCGCAACATGGATTCAGGGTAGATGTCGTTCCGTTCGTTGAATCATCAGACCCGCCCTCATGGCGAAGGCCAATGACGGAACCATCGAATGGCCCTTGTTGGGGAATTGTTGGCAGAGCTTATTAGAAGCAGTCGGATTCGCTCAGTGCCCGGGAAATGGCTGCCTACCGCAAGAGACTCGAAGAGAAAGAGGAGAGAAAAGAGAAGAAAGGGCACAATCACCCGTTCAGCGAGAAGTGCGGGCCGTACTGCCCTCGGAACGAGAACTACAAGGGACCAAAGAAGAAGCTCGGGTTCATGAGCAGAAACAGACGATAGGGGCTAGCGCGAGGACTCGTGCATGATTGGGGTCAAGCTGGCACGGAGCGAGGCAGTGGAACAGGAATCGTACATCAAAGGCTGAATCCGAACCACTGAGGCGAAAAAACGTCCCCCACGCCTAATGTCGCGCATCCGGGGGAACGATAAACAGGCACAGCACTCACGAACGGTGCGGGACCACCGTGGAGTGTGAACCAGTAGGACACAGGCGCGAGAAAGAAGGAAAGCACAACGACAACGGCTACTCCGGCGACGACCGCCACTTTGGTTGTTCGTCTCATACCTTGACGCTACGAAATCTTAGAAATGAATAGGCCAAAGACGACCAATGAGTCAATTGTGATTTCAAGGCCAAGGCCGAATTCAGGGAACCCAGGAACTTCCACCGGCTCGGGGCCGCCGGAGGCCCCTTCTGCGGACGAAGAGGAACACCGCCACGCCTAGAACGATGACTACTACCAACAAGAGGATCACGGACCAGCCCAGTGGCAGGTGCGCCACGACTGAGCCGGCGGTCGACGCGTCTCCGGATAGGGTCGTCGACAGGCCAAGATACGATATCGTGGCCCTGTACGTCCCGAGGGGGATCTCCTTGACCAGGATGATACCATCTCCCGCCGACGAGGCGTGGATGTTGGTCCCGTTCGCCAGCGTGATGGAGGCGTCCGCCCCTCCGACCGCCACCCCGAGCGTGTCTTCGACCATGATGGTCGCATCGTAGACCCGGGCGTCAACCGCGATGGTGAAGGGAGAGGTGATGTCGTACTCCGCAGGCTGCGAGGGAGCTACGTCCAGCCGATGCCAGAAGACCGTCATGACGCCCACCCTTGAGCCCCCGTCCACCCAAATAGCGCCTGAGGTCGTCGTCATGTCCCCTCCGTTGACAGTTAAGGTGAGGCTGGCAGGGGTCAGAATATTTGTGGCTCCGCTGTCCTTCACGACGACGGTTACGAGGTACTGCACGACCGATTGGAATGAAACCAAGTGCGGGGCGTCCATGACGATTGCAGGCGTGATCACGACGGGGCCGACGCCCGCCGGGTTGCTTGGTCCGTTGTCTATGGTCCACCCGCTGATCCTCTGTCGGACACCTGCGCCGCTGTCGTAGGTCCCGTTCGTCGAGACGGAGAGCGTGGTGCCCGAGTCATACCATCCCGTGTCTCCAGCAATGGGAGGAGTGACGCTGTAGGTGCTCCTCGGACCCCCTTCCACCGACAGAAGGTACTGGGTTGCAGCCGAGGAGGTGATCAGCTGGGGTCCCGTAATCCCGGCGAGGTTGAGGATGACTATGGTCCCCGAAGAACCCACCGAAACCGCCGGCGCGCCATCGATCGAATAGGAAGACAGTCTGTAGCCCTGATTGGCGGTCCGGCCCCAAACGCCATGTACCGAGAGCGTAACCGCTGATCCGGAGTCGTACCAGTAGCTGTCGCCCGGGACCGTAGGGGAGGTGATGTAGTTCAGGGAGGTCGCCAAGGTCTGGTCGAAGCTCACCTGGTATTGTTTCACCGCCTGGACATGAATTGTCTGAGGAGACGTCAGGGGCATGGCGTTCAGCACGGTGAAGTTTCCGCCACCGGCCGTGGGAATCGGCGGGCCTGTGTTGACGGAGTAGGAGGTCATCCTCCACCCGGTCCCCGCGGCCCTCCCGAACTCCCCTTGGAGAGACATGGTGACCACGGTCCCGCTGTCATACCAATAGTTGTCCCCGCCTATGGTGGCGCTGGTGCCGGACGAGACGCCGTAGTTGCCGACCAGGGCCACCTGGTATTGCGCACGGGTGAGTGTGTGGATAGAGTGCGGCCCGGACATGTATATTGAGGCGGTGATGAACCCCCCTGTCAGGACGGTGGTCGGTGGCGATGAATCCAGCCACCAGGAAGAAATCCGCATGCCGGCCCCGTTGGCCCGGCTGAAGACTCCGCTTGCCGCGTATGTGACATGTGTGCCGGAGTCATACCAGTAGTTGTCCCCCGGGATCGAGGGAGCGGTGACCGACGCGAGTGAAGAGACGGCCCCTGCGTCAAGTGATAATTGGTACTGGGTGACCAAGGTCCCTGTGACCAGTTCTTTCCCTGTGATTGAAACGGCGTTCAGCAGCGTCACCGTACCCGTGGTGTTCACGGCGACGCTGGGCCCCCCGTTCACGGAGTAGGACACCAGCCTTGAGCCCACACCGCCGGACCTTGGCCCGGTCCCGTCGAGAACCAGGGTCACGACCGACCCGGTATCATACCAATAGTTGTCGCCGGCGACCGTGGGGGCTGTTAGGGACTTCAGAAACGGAGCGGACGACGCGTCCAGGTTCACTTGCCACTGCGGCTTGAGCAGAACGTGGATCGTGTGGGGGGAGGCCATGGTCGCGGTGACAGTGAAAGCCGTCGCCGTGGAGAGAGCGGTGGGCTGGCCCGCGTCGAGATACCAAGACCCCGATCTGTTCCCGAACCCGTTGGCCCTCCCGAAGACCCCATTACCCTGGTAAGTGACTAGGGTACCAGAGTCATACCAGTACTTGTCGCTGGTAATTGTCGGGCTGGTCACCGAGGCAAGAGCCTTGGTGGCGCCTTGGTCCAGGGTCAGCTGGTATTGGACCACGGTGTTCACGTTGAAGGTGTGGTGGGAGGTCATGGTCTTGGGAGACCCGAAGGTCCCCGTGGTGGCGACGAGGTTGGCCGCCCCGCCGTCCCAGTTCCACGAGGTTGCCCTGACCCCCATCCCATTGGATCTTCCCCAGGCGCCGTCGCAGCTGACGCTCAGCACGGTGCCGTAGTTGAACCAGGAGTCCGAGGTGGGTGAAGCGGGGGAGACGGCTGGGCCGTTGCAGTTCGAGCTCAGGCCTAGGAGCTCTTCAACATTCGCCGCTATTATGATGGGCGAACAAGTTGCACCGGTGCAGCTTGTCTCAGAGACCGTGGTGGCGTACCCGCTAGTGAGCCTGTCGCGCAGGGTAGCGTTGCCAGCCCCGGAGCTGATCGTGTAAACGCAATTGGAACTCATTGAAACAGTGTAGGTGTTCCCCGACGTCCCGGAGGTTCGGTTGGTGGAGCAGCCCGCGATTGCGTAGGTGAAGGACGGCGCTCCCGGCTCAGCGACGCTGACCTTGATTGTAAAAGCTGAAGCGGCATGGGCTGGTTGGGACGGGAAAGCGAGCAGCACCAAGAGTACTCCGACCAGGGTCACGAGAACGGCCCCCCTGCTCGTCAGCATGAAGCCAGGCCACCCGGCGTCTGATGCAGAACGCGGTATATTTAGTGCTAAGCGTCAGAACAGGCAAACCCCGACGTGACTTCTAGACGAGATGGTTCCGCTACTTGTGAAAGCCCTGATCGGGCCGGACTTCGGCGACGGCAGAGTCGGGGGTGCTGGAGAAACTAATCGTAATGCCTTACCCTTGGCAAGAGTGTTGCCTCAATAGTCATGGACGACTACTGTGTGGGTTCTGCCCAGCCGACCCCTGGAGACACCGCCATTAGCATCCAGGTAATAACCTAGAGAAGTACTTGGCGCTAATATTCGTCGGTCCGCCCCCAAAAAGCATACAAAGATCAACGGGCGTCTTGCGAGACTGAATGCGATGAAATGTCCTCGCTAGCCTTTCCTGCATGATTGCCGCTAGCCGGGACGTGCAGATGGAGTTGTCCTTGTTTTACTGGGTCTATCCGTACGGGCCTGCGCTGACCCACTTGACGCTGAACGCGTAGTGAGCGCCCCGCCAACTTGGGCTGGCAAGAAACTCCCTGGCCGAGTCTCGTTACCCTGTGTAGGCGCGCAACCGTTGGCATCATTGAAGACGTCACATACTGTCGGGTGTCCCTCAGGCCACTGTGACCGAGGTTATCTGGGAGGTGATGGTGAAGGTCGTCGTCCCTGCTCCCGATGGGCCCCCTGTGGTCGAGGCCATAATGTCCACGTCGAATGGGAACGGATAGTTCGCTCCGTTCGGCGTCCCTATGGACATGCTTGCTGTGCTGAGGGTAACGCTTGCACCCCCGCAGGACTGAACGGTCTCAGGAAGCGAGTTTGCGGCGTAGTTGGTCAGAGTGAACGTGTTCGCTCCGATCGTCACAGGCGACGTCCCGGTGGAATGGAAGTATGCAGTATCATAGATGTAGTTGGTCGTAAGCTGCTGCCCGAACACAAGCATTGTCCCCCACGCGGTGAAGAGACGCGATCCCTGGTAGTACTGAATTGCCGCTGCGCCCGTGTAGTTGTACCCGGCATAGTTTATCCCCACAAGGGTCCCGTTCCTAAGAAGCCACATCGTGAACGCACTCGGATAAGCAGATGATACGATGCTGACCTTGAACGTCGTCGCGCTCGCATAGACCGTTGTGTAGCTCGAGGTGAAGGTGTATGATGTCTTGTTCACCGAGAGCTGGAAATTCCCACCCATGGATGAGTAGGCACTGAGCTGTGGTACGAAGACGCTCGCAGGCTGAGACGTGAAGCGGATAGTAGGCAGGCAAGACGTCGACGAGGTGCTCGTGGACGAGCTCGAGGATGATGTTGTTGGTTGTGTTGTTGACGATGTTGTTGAAGTCGTGCTCGTGGAGCTAGTGGTGGTGGGTGTTGAGCTGGTGGCAGAGGTTGAACTCGTGGTCGGAGATGATGAAGTTGAAGATGTCGAAGTCGTAGACGACGTCAGGCTCGAAGAACTCGAAGGGCTCGAGCCAGAAGATCCGAAGGCGAAGTAAGCACCTATGCCAGCGACCGCGATGATGACGATAACAACGACGATCAAAATTGTACGGGCAATACCGCGTCTGCCTTGTGACAAGAAGGAATTCTGACGAGCTGCCCTATTTAACACGCGGGAGCCATTCTCAGACATGAGAATCAGACAGGAGAAGGTTGCGAAAGGGATTCTACAGTATTCTACCACTCGGCCATTTTTGATGTTGGTGGGCTCGGTCAATGATTGGGCGACGCCCTGGCCGAGATTCCTTGGCTAATGCAAAGCGGGCGACTGCCTTGGTGGCGGGCCCATGATGAAAGCAACTACGACCAATACCAACCCAGCGAAGACTATTCCGAAGCCCGAAGAGAGGACACTGGACTGGGGGTTCTGGAATAATCCAACTACTCCGCCTCCAGTCAAGAGAATGCCAACGACGACCAGGACGAGTCGAGCCGTCTCCCTGGGGGTCAATCCTGCCTCGCCTTGCCATTCGTTTCTCTTAAGCTTCTCACGGCCTTCTACAGGAAGAGAATCCCACCATTCGGATCACCTGATTTCCCATCCAATTCTTGTTGGATCAGAAGTACATGCTACGGACCCTCGTGGGTTCCTACATCGATTTGTGGGGACTGGGCCTAGGCCTGAGACGTGCAGAGTCCCGTCGGACTCGAACCACCAACCGTGTTGCTGCTGCATTCGTTGAATGAATAGCCGTTGGCGGTCCCAGCAGTGCCGGTGCCTGTGGTGAGGTCGTAGTAACCATTCTGTGAGTTGCTGTCCGCAGCGTTGAAGGCTCGGAACCCCCGACCTCCCCCTTCTCGACACGGCCCAACGGGGAGAGCGACATCACGGACCTGTAAATTAGGTAGATGCCGACCAAGCCTGTGCCTTGGTACACGATGACGTATGAAAGAGTGTCCAAGGTGAGGAAAGAGGTTGCCACTATCGATAGCACCAAAGTCGAGAGTGCGAGCCCGAGGAGAAGTATGCTCCTTCTGAGCGTCCGGTCAGCACTTCTCCGTGCCCCGACTATCAGAGCCGCTGTCAAGATGGCTAGGGCCCCGGCGAGACCAAAAAAGAAGAAATCGCTGAGAAGTGTCCCCAGGAAGGACGACTGCTCTTCGGGGGTAAGGATGAACCCCCCGGCTACGGTCCCTATGATCGAGGCCACCAGGTATATGGCTAGGACCCAGCGCATTCGCGACCAGCTGAGTGTGTCCCGGTGGAAGAAATCTGTCTCGATTGCGACGAGGACGCTCCTATCGCCGTAAGCAAGGATTACGAAAATAAGTGCAACCAAGGGCACGAACCCGACAATAAACTGGATGTTAGGGTCAGAGACGGGCACGTAGTTGCTCAGCATTGAGATGATTATTACCAACATTAGGAGAGCAGACCAGGTTGCCCGGCTCCGGTACGTCCCGCCGACGAACCCTCTCCGGATCCCCAGGGCCCTGTAGATTCCTAACACCAGAATGCCGACGATTAGGACAGTGCTCCCATTGTTTATCGTTCCAACCACGTCAATGGACATGTGGTACGACCTCCATTCCGGTGCTCGTCACGGAGAACCGGAAGTATCCGTGGAGAGGCGGCAGACCTAGCATCTTCTTGACGCGGAAGAGCGGGGTTATCGCTAGTCCTTCCTCGTAGAGCCTCATCTCTATCACACCGTCAAACAGCTGTTCCATTGTAGTCAGGACGTTCGGGGGGTGCATCCCGTCCTCCGCAAGGGCGAACAGCACCGAGTCCTGCTGCTTCAGTTCGGCAACAAGCTGGGACCAATAGTTGTACATTGACTCCAATGGGTTGAGTACGAGAAGCGGAGAGAGGACATCAGTGGCTACCCTGACCCGCCTTCCAACATTCCTCTTCACTGCCTCCTTTGTGTTGAACGAAATCGAGGTGGCGTCCCTCAGGTCGCACTTGACGGATGACCCCGAGCTCGCAATCCATTCGGGGACCCTCTCGGTGCTGATGCCACTTCCCTTCATATCCCTCAGGACATCCGTTACAGGACGATGGGTGACGTAGAGGCAATAGTCTCCCTGTATCAGGCCAGAGCGGACGAACCAGTATCCAAGAGCCTCCTTCCCGATTCCAGGGGGACCTACGACTAGAATCGCGGATCTGTCCGGGTAGCCGTCGCTGCCGAGAAGATTGTCAAGAGAGGATACTCCTGTAGAAACCAACTGGGAGGTCTTACGTCCAGTCTCCAGCGAAGATAAGCCTATGCCGCGCCGCCCCAGAACGGATGTCCTTGTCCGTGGCCTCGGCGAAGCCTTAGCACCACTGATCCAAGTGTCAGCTTACGTCGCGGGCAATTCTCTTACCCTGCGCGCAATGTCGTCAGCGGTCTTCGCCTGCTCGGCGGCGGTGATCATGTCGATGAAGACGACCGGCTCCCTTCCCACAGTCCAAGCGTTGTGCCCGGGTAGTACGTCAAAGGCGTCCCCTGGCCCTACACCGAGTACGGTTCCGTCGTCCATCGCGAAACCCATGCGTCCAGATACAACGTAACCGAGGTGTCGGATTTCACACGACTCGGTTCTAACAGTTGGCTTGATCGACTCGGACCACTTCCATCCAGGTTCCAGCGTCCGGAGCCCAAAGGTGAAACCTCCTAAGGTCACCAGCTGTAGCTTCCCCTTGGGAACGTCCTTCGTCTCGTCTGGTTCGTTCATGTTGGTCTTGATTGCCGACATCTCCGCCACTTCCTTCCCAATCTTCGTGATTTGCACAACGATCTTGGTGTAGTCCTTCTCCCTGATTACGTCAATTACTCTATTCCCGCTTTTCTTCGCCCAAGCCCTGACATCCGCCTCTATACTTGGCTCATTCGCCCTCAGCTCAATGACATCGCCGAGCCTAGCCCTTCGCCATGCCTTGAACAGGTCTGTCAAGGGAGTCGGTGGGCACCAGATTCCCCGAGAATCGATGATCACGCGCTTCTTTTGACGGACCGGCTTCATTCCAGTCGCATCTGGGTAACCAACCTCTTAAAAGACGTGGACCCGTTTTCCACATCTGATAATTGACCGCCTCGGCAGGGCTAACAGCGAGTTGCGAAAACAAAGCGGGCCCGGAGGGTTCCGCCCTTAACTTAGTCTGAAGATTGAATTCCAGCAAGTGAAACCCTGGGAGAGATTATCATACTAGTCAAAATCTCCACTTCGCTCGGGAACGATAGACACGAGGGAGCGAGGAGTTGGGGCGACCCTCAAGTCCTTTTTCCATGATTTGACGACGATGTCCCACCGCGTCACGACCCGACCATTGTCCGTGAGAAGGCAGTCGTCGGATTGAGGATTGAGCAAGGAGGCAGCTTCCATCAGAGAGGCGCCTGAGGGAACGTCGGTGGCAACTCTTTTCGGAATTTGGCCAACCCGCAGGTCGAGCCACTTGGCGGGAGAGTCTCTCGCCACCTTGAGCATGAAAGGACTGAAGAGGAGATCCAGTATTGACCTGTCTGAAACGAACCTGCTGGGGTCATCATCGAAGAATAGGCGCCTGATCCTTCCTTTGAACATCAATTGGAGGGCGTCTGCCAGGATGACATCGCCCGATATCGTCAGCGGTTTGCTAGAGACCTTGTAGGTCGGAAGTTCAGACCTAAGCGACCCGGACCCGACAAGTCCGACCATGTCGCCTAGTGTGGCGATTGCTTGAATATGGCCCTGTGAAACCCTCGCTGCACCGAATCCAGTCGAATCGAAGACTGAGATGAGATCGTCGATGGCGTCTCTGTAGGAGACCGACCCTATCCACACGACGCAGTCACGGGTTGGTGTCCATAGGAATTGATACGAGTTCTCGGGCGGGAGAACCATAAGGCTGTTAAGCACAGCATAGCTTCCGAAGGCGGCGTAGAGGACTTCTCCCCTGCGGCCTTTCCTGGCGATTTCCTTCTTCCGGACCGGTAGCATGTGGACCTCGGAGAACTGGAGCATCGAGCCGGAGTAGATTAACGGGGATTCGGGATCGGTCATTAGGCTTGGTTTCTTGAACAGGTCAGGGAGGAGGGATGAAATCGGCGACAGGAGGCGCGCCAAGCCGTTGCATCAACCCCTCACCTATTATTAAGGAATCGAGAGGAAAGAGAATTGGGGGGTCCCGGTGAGATGTGCTTGATCTTCTATGCGAATCCTAGCCGCAACCGCCTGAGCGTAGGGCCATGCCCAGCTGAACTAAAACCCACACTGTTATTCGCAATTCTTCAGGCAGTTATTAATCGCGGTATTCGCGGCTGAATTGAAGGTCGCCGCCCTTGTCGCGATCTGTCCCTTGATGTTGCTGGCGGAGGTGGCGGTGGGTTCAAACGAAATCGAGCTCGGGTCCCCTGGCCCCAGCATCGTCATCCCTGATGTACGGTGCACCACCCATTGCCCGCCCTGGCATTCCTTCGTGGTCCTGCAAGAAAAACGGAACCTCGCTATGGGGAGGGTCACTACCATTGGTAGCGCTTTCTTCCCTTGATCCTTGAACTTCTCCAACTTCTCGTTTAGCTCCTTGAGCCCGTCGACCGCCGAGTCCGATGCCGTCTCAGTGGAGATGTGATCGATCATGTTCGCTACAATTTCGACCGGTTCAGTGAGCAACCCCTGGAGCTTGGTGGCGACGGCGGTTACGCTAAGGAATGTCTCGAGCCCCTTGATGGCCTTGTCGACGTCTTCCTTGCTCATTTGATAGACTTCCTCATATTCAATCTTCGCGCCAGCGACAAGGGCCAAGTTAACTTCGCATTCGCAGCTGGCAACATCCTGCGTGTCCCCTTCGTCGCAAGGGGGCTTGGGCTTCGCCCTTGTCAGAGGGAGAGGAACGACCGGCGGGACGGCGTTCGTCGGAGCAGGGGGTGGAGGGGGAGGGGGAGGCGGTGGCCCACCAGGGCCTCCCTGGCAGTTTGCGATCGCCTTGTCCAGCGCATCTATCTTTGCCCTGAGCGCGTCGACCGCCTGCAACATTTGGTCGGCCTTGGCCCCGTCGATCGGCGGGGTTTCAAGGACCTGGACGTACTGCTTGTAGAGCGCCAAGTACTCGTCTGAGGCATCCTGGCGGGCCTTCTTCAGGCCGGCGCAGGGATCGACCGGGGCCGTGGCTAGGTTTCCTCCGGGGGGCGTGTCGTCCGATCCCTTCGGCTGCGCACCCTTGCGGCGTGTGAGCCCGTATGCAAGGCCGCCTACGACGGCGACTATTGCAACCACGGCTATCGCCACGCTTCCCCAAGGAAACCCCGAAGCTGCGGCACTAGTGGACAAAGAAGTGGAACTCTGACCCGTCGACGTTGACGTAGAACTCTGACCAGTTGATGTGCTAGAGCTTGACGACGTGGACGTTCCCGCGACTGTGACCGAAACGATGTTGGAAGTAACTTTCTCGGGCGTCTGAGAGGAGTCCGTCACCGTGAGGTCGAAGTACCAGATGCCGGAGGCGGCGAGGGCGCCTGTCGACATGGAGGGCCTTGAGGGAGCCGTTGATGTGAAGGGGCTTCCAAGAGTAACCCAGCCTCCCCCGGGGGCCTCCTCGAGCCACTGGTAAGCGAAAAAGGACGTCCCTCCGCTGAAAGCAGTGGTGGTGGTCAGGTTCGCGGACTGTCCGCTTGCAACCATAGGCTGAGATGCAGAAACCACAGGGGCCACCAGGGCGGGGTTGACGGTGACCGTGACGTTTGTCACAGCTGTGCCCCCCGTCCCGGCATCCAGCATAACACAGTACGTCGTACTGGCGGTCAGAGTCGGAGTAACAAACGTCGTCGACACTCCGCTCTGGATCGGCGGCGGCGTCGCCGGGCAGATCGGAGTCCCTGGACCCATGGACCAGGACAATATGTAGGTGGCTCCTGACGGCACTCCTGTTACAACGGCCGTGAGCGTAGCCGCCTGCCCGCTGTCGATATTCTGCTGGGCGACCGTCAAGGTTGGATCCCCCTGAGCGCGCACCGCAGCGACGCCAACGGCCGACAGGACCAGCAAGGAACTGCCGAGCAGCAACCCAACCAGCAAAACCTTTGAACGGATTTTGGTAGGCTGCACTCCCGCGATTCGTTGAATTGTGCTCGATTTATAGTTAAATCAATGGAGCGACAATGATGAGGTCATGGACTGTCTAGATTCCGGTCTCCCTACAGGTAGGTGGGGACCAACCTGGTAGGTGGGGACCAACCTGGTAGGTGGGGACCAACCTGGTAGGTTCATCCCGTTTTGAAATCGAGCACGGCGCATCCCGACTCCCAAACACATTCGGCCATAAGACATTGTCCGTGAAAACCGTGCCCCGGCCGGGGTTCATTGCCAAATAGGTTCGAATCCAAAGTCAAATCCCGCTAGACAAAACGGTGGACCGAGGGTTCGGTCCGATGGGGCCCACCCCCAATCGAGTTCTAAGAGTGGATTCCAGGTTGATGATAGCCCGGCTAGGGGCTACGCCTACGTAGGGGCTTTTACGAAGCGAAGCAGCGAGGTGGCGCCCGGCTGGGCCTTCTCAGTTGAGGAGGACGCCCCGATAAGGGAGATTCGGCCTCCGGGAAGCACTCCTGAATAGGTTCTTCTCGTAGCATCAGGGGGCATAGTACTCTGCGCCGTCGCCGGCCTGCTTACCACGGGCGGAGGATTCTGGAGCAGGGTCGTGGCAAAACTCACAGAAAGTGGGTTGGTATGACTAGGGCCCTACCGCGAGGACCATCTGTGACTTCCTCAGCCTCTCTCCGATGCAACTTCTTACGAGGTCGCACGCCTCTACAATCCTCTGGTCACTGATGTTGTAGTAGACGTTGGACCCGTCCCGTCTCGTCTGGAGCAGCCCGAACTGTCTGAGGAGGGCCAGATGTTGCGACAAGTTAGCCTGTGGTATCCCAGTTAGCCTCGTCAGTTCTGTCACCGACTTCTCGCCGTTCTTCAGTGTCCTGAGGAGGCGGATTCTCTTGGGATGGGCCATGCCCTTGCAGAACTCGGCCTGCAGTCGGTAGAGCTCCTCCTCTGCATCTACTTTGCTGCTATGCATATGCCTTGTCGCTCCGCTGGGAAGATTTCACAACAATTAGGGGTTTCTCCCCTTCCTGCTGCTTGGCGGCTGGGAATCTAGTCTGGCCGAAGAATATGTCGAATATGCTCTCCAGGCTGCCGTTGAGGGCGCGCCAGTAGATCATGGCGAAGGACCTTTTCATGTAGTACTTGACCATTGAAGGCGACTGGTCGGACGGAGGAGAGGTGTACGTCGCAGAGACGAAGATTGCCCGGCGTGGGCCGACCTCCATTGGGCAGTTTATCCTGCCATTGTACTCCAGGATGTCTGACGACTTGGTCATTTCGGAGACTATGTTGTGGGCCACGACCACCGACTGAAGATGGGCCACCACCCCCGACTTTGAAACCGGGATGTCGGTGGCGTCCCCGATGGCATACACTCCGTCCTGCCCTTTCACTTTCATCGTTCCCTTGTCAGTGGGGATGTACCCATCCGCGTCGCCGAGGCCAGAGTTGATTATGACGTCGGCCCCATGGTGAGGAGGGACGGCAATCAGCAGGTCGTAGTCGAAGGCTTCCCCTTCGAGGGAGTAGATTTTGCGCTTGGAGGGGTCGACAGAATCGACGTTGAAAAATGTAGTGACTTCGATGCCCTTCTCCATGAACAGTGGTTCTACGACGTGGGAGATCTTCTCCGCAGGATATGGCCTGGGGTAGGGCGTGAGGAACTTGATCTTCACCCTGTCTCGGATTCCGCGCTTGTGGAAGAAATCGTCAAGCATGAAAGCCGCTTCGTTAGGGGACGGAGGACACTTGTGGGGAGTTCCGGCTATTGCGACGATTACAGTCCCTTCCTTGAAACTCTGCAAGGATTCCCAGATGCGTTGGGAGTCCTTCGCGCCGGTATGGAAGTTCATGGCCCCTTCAGCCAGGCCAGGAATCTTGGAGGGGTCGGCCACTGCTCCTGTGGCTATGACCAAATAATCGTAGTTGAGCGTTCTTCCGCTCACTGTGGCTACCGACCTCGCAGTGAAGTCAATCTTCACAGCTGGGTCATGGATGAAATCTACCTCCTTTCGGAGCAGTTCCGTCTCTACCTTCACGTACTTGTCAGGGGAAGCTCCCTTGAATGCGATATCCAGGTTTCCAGGTTGGAATGGATGTTTGAGATGCTCACCGACCAGCTGGACCGACGCCAATCCACCGTGGATTTCGTTGCGCAGCTCTGAAGCGAGGAGGTTCGCAGTAAAAGTCCCTCCGTCCCCTGAGCCGACGACGACCACTCGTTGCATGGTCGCCTCTAACTCCTTTTCTTGGTGATCTTGACTACGATCCGGATGTAGCCCTGCTCGTCGATTATGTCCACCAGCTCGTTTCCGCTCTTTTGTGCCCATGCAGTGACGTCTGCCCTTGCAGCGGGGTCAGTTGCCAGTAGTTCGATGACGTCGCCAAGCTGGGAACTTCTGTAGGCCTTGAAGAGGTCGGTAATGGGTCCCGGGCAGAAGCTTCCCCGGGAATCAACCACTTTGTGTTGCTCTATTGTCGACACTTTGACCACCTAGATGAAGATGATCTGTCCGCCCTCGCCGAGGGACAGCATGGTGGCCGCGCCGACCACGTCGTCGACTTCGTCGATGAGGGTGCCCTTCGGAATCCCCATGACTTCCATCGTCGTCGAGCAGGCATGGAATTTGACTCCGAGGTCCTTCGCCATCTTGAACATGTCCGGGATTGACGGCACCTTAGCCTTCGCCATCTTCCCGTTCATCATTCGGGTGGCCATGGCGGTCATCCCAGGGATCATACCCAGAATGTTTGGCATCGGCATGCCTGGGTTGCCTACTGGCGACACCTTCATCGAGCCCACCGTCTTCTTGTTCACAGCGTTCAGCCCCCAGAAGGTGAAGAACATGTGGACTTCCTTCCCCATGGTCGCCCCGGTGGTCGCTATCATCAGGGCGGGGTACACCATGTCCATCGTCCCCTTCGATAGGATGATGAGCAGTCTTGATGTCTGCTCACCCTTCTCTTCGGTCCGCATCTGTGTTACTTGAGCCAATCTAACTCACGGATATTCGAGGATTCTAATGTGCTAATAAGGTGAGATGGCGATTCTCAAGGTTGGAAAACGTGGGGTCAGTTTTCAAGGGTAGGCGGTTTGCTTCAACTCAACATCCATCTGGTTTTTCTCGTGAATGGAAACTTACGGATTGTTGACTATCGGAGCTTGAAGCGTACCGATTATTTGTCCAAGTGTTTGGGGCCGCGGGAGCCGTCTGATCTCAAGAGATTGCAATCCCCCGAACGATTCCGGAGCCGGGTTCAGAAGGCCTTCTGCCGAACATGCAATCAGGGAATCATTCTGACAATTCTTCGACACTGACGAACCAATTCAAGGGGTATCTCAACCTCTCATCAGCCGCCATTCTTTCAGCTTCTTCAAGGCTCACCGCTTCGACAATCTGCGACTTCTTTTCTTGCTTGAGCAGACTTAGTGGCAGCATGAAGCGTGGCATGGCTGAACCCGGAGACCTGAAAGTGATTTTGTATTTCTTCATATCTGAATCGTAAGTATCAATTATTCGAGGCGGCTCGTCCATCATGGCTTGACCTTGCGAACCTGAACCCGCTCTCGTCTCCTGGCCTCCCAACGCGGTTTTGATATTCGTCCTAGAAACCTATAGGCATGAGCACGATTCTCACTATTGAGAACCCTACCGTCGCTACGAGACCCGGCCTCGGGTGCGTACGAGACTTGGATATGGGAAATTGGACCGAGGGTTCGGACCCGGTGGGACTGCACACAAGCAGGTCTCAAGAATGGATTCCAGGCTTTAGGAGGAGATTATCGAAACTGTGTTTGAGTCGCTGTCGATGACGTACATGACCCCTTTCACCGGTTCGTATGTAATGTTAAAGGGCATTATCCCTACCGGCACTGTTACGCTTACCGTGTTCGTGGGAAGGATAATAGACACTGTGTTTGATATTCCGTTAGGGACATACATGTCGCCATTTGCAGGGTCGAATGCCAAGCCATTAGGACTACTTCCAACCGGAATGGTCGCAACAACCGTGTTAGTCGCGTCAATTGCTGAAACTGTGTTCGAACCAAAACTGGCCACATACATCTCACCATTGGCCGGATTGTAAGCCAAATTCAGAGGATTGATTCCAACTGGGATGGTTGCCACCACGACGTTCCCCGGACTAATCACTGATACTGTGTTTGAGAATACGTTAGTCACAAACATGTCCCCATTGGCCGAATCGTAAGCGATTATGGCAGGTAAGCTCCCAACTCCAATCGTCGCAATCACAGTGTTAGCGGGACCAATCGTTGACACAGTGTCCGAAAGAAAGTTCGCTACGTAAATGTACCCATTGGAGGGATCGTAGGCAATCCCTTGCGGGGAACTTCCAACAGTAACGGTCGCAACAATTGAGTTTGTTGAATCGACGACCGAAACAGAACCTGGAGTTGGCAAATATCCGTTGGCGTTCGATACGTACATGTCGCCATTCGCTGGGTCGTAGGCGAGATACTCAGGATTGTTTCCCACTGTAATAATCGCATCGACCTTATCTGCAGGGCCAATCACGGATAATGTGTCTGACCCAGAATTTGTTGAATACATGTTCCGATTGGAAGGATTGAAGGCTATGAAGGGGACGAAATAGGGGCTAATGTCTCCAACGTTCCCGACATCCACCGTTTTGACCTCTTGACTGCTGGGGTTTATGGCTGACACAGTGTTCGACCCAAAGTTGATTACATCCATCCGGTTGTTAGCCGAGTCGAACGCTGACTCGAACGGGGATGATCCAACACTTACGGTCGCGACGACGCGGATTCCAGGTGACGATGAGGCTTGGACTCTAACCAGTGAGGGACACAGCGACAAAAGCAAAATCAATCCCAAAAAAAAGTCCTGTAGGCAAAGGTAATTCGAACCAATTAACAAGTCGGGTTCAGTTGTCTTATTTAAGTCTGGAACTATTTGATTAAGTCTTGTCATGGTATCCAAGTTAAAGACCCAATTAGTAGCGGGCCCGGTGGGATGCGCTTAGATAATCAAGCGAATCCTACGCCCACTGCAATGATGCCCCGGCCGGGGTTCAGCGCCAAATGGGTTTGATATCTAAGCACGCATCCCGGCTAGCATTCACTACTAGGATTGGTTTGGAGCCAAGGTTGAGGAACGTGTCACCAGAGGCTTTCAAAGCTCTTGGCCGGGGAAGCCGAGGAGAATCCGAAGACCATGCGGTCCGGTTGAGGTGAGACGACCATCGTATCGGGGTAGTCTTCGCCCCAGCGCCAGAAGACCTTCCAGAACGACTGGTCTCCCGTGAGCGTCCTGGCATGTGGGACACAGCTCCATTCTGTGGTGAGGACCGCTGGACATGTCAAGGCAACTGTCCACCCGCTGTGGCCGATGGGGTACCTGCTCATGATGCCGAATTGGAAGAAATAGCTCCCGCTCTGTGCCGCGGTTGGAGTCCCGCCAGGGAGTACGCCCGTGTTGAAGTCATGGTTCTCGGAAGTGGGAGGGACGAAGCTAGTGAAGTTGGCGAACGGCCCTCCTTGCTCTGAGTAAGTCCACAGGACCGATGCGCCTGATCGGTTCTGTAACCACTCCATCCTGAGTGTCACGTTGTCACTTGATCTTGTTGGCTGGTATGGCTGCGCATCCGAGAACATCAGCACCTTCCACGAGTGCCCCCCACAGGCGGCGTTGTCATCGCAGACCTGCCAGGCCGTCGCGACCAGCGTTTCACTCCCGTCATGGAACTGGTAAAGATCGAAACGGTAGGAGTAATCGATGCCGTCGACGCAACACCCAGCCGCATGAATCCCTATGCCCCCCGACAGAAAGTTGTCCGCCTGAATTGAGGAAGCGTTGGTCCCTGCGAAGCTGATCGTTACCTCTGCGCCGGACGCGTGCCCTGGTGGTGCATCCATGTACCCGCCCAAATAGACCGGGGCACCCATCACAAGGGAACCGGACGATGCGGCAGAGGCTGGAAGGACGCCGTTCACCGCGTCCGGGATTAACAGAAGCATCAACAATAGGACTAGGACCAAGCCCGTTGCGAACGCCCCGCTGAACCACGACCCGTGGCGCTTTGCCAATGGCCTCTCTATTTGGACGAAGTACGCACCGATGGCTGCGGATGCAATCACGACAAGAGCGAATGTAGCGATGTCCGAGGCGATGGAGTCGAAGTATGCGCTCGCGATACCAGCGGAGATTGCGAAAAGTGCGGCGAGGGAAAGCAGAGGGGCGGCGAATCCTAGTCGAGGCCCAAGTCTCAGCGATACGATCACCGAGATCGTGACGGATGCCAACGCCAGAAGTAGCGCAGCAGCCCAGGGATGGAAGGGCGAGAGCAACTTGGTGCCGGCGAAGGTGAAGATGACAGGGTAGAACCCGAACGCGGCGAAGCCGAAGAAACCCGCTACGAAGTGCCCCAGACGAGAGAGAGCCTTGCCTCTGATGGTGGCGCCCAGGGCCGAGCCGGAAGTGGTTATGGAACCGAGGAAGAAGCCGAAGCGAAGGGGTTCAAGACCGCCTGGTCCCGTCGCGTAGCACACCCGGGGATCGTACAAGGCGTAGACGGCCACGAAGAAGCCGACCAGGGCGACAGTTTCGGCAATGACAGCGCCCCAAAGCTCTTTCAGGAGTATACCAGCGCCTATCGCCCCGACCACGGCAATGATGATGAAGAGCTCGAGCCTCCAACCGGATATGCTGTAGAAGCCGGCAAGGTTGTCGGAGAGAAAGTAAGCATCGGCTTGTCTTTCGATCAAATACATCGGCACAAATGTCCAGGCCAAGGGAAGCAGATACTTCACGGCCCTTGACCAGGCCATGCGGAACCAAGATGCTCTCTACTAGTAAACCATTGTTAACAAGCCGAAAGGTCGAGAGTGCGCGCAGGAACAGAGCAGATGAGGGGCTAGGATCGACGGACCTCCGAGTGAACGTCAGCAGCGTGAAGCGCCTTTTAGCCACTCAACGATGGATGGGCAAGCAGTACAAAGGAGACCAGCTCGGCGAAGTAACCATCTGAAGACCGCCATATGCGCCGTATGTCATTCCGACGTTGAAGTAATGGAATGAAATCGACCCATAGTAATTGAAGACGAGAACACCTAGGGGGCATTGCGTTGACCCACCAATGGGATAGCAAGGTTCGGTTGCGGTCTGGGGGACGACTGGAACGAATAGCACGAACAGGGTCGCACACTCGGCCACTATGAGGCTGAGAACTACGACCATGGCGAGGCCTCTCGTGCCTCAGAGGGTAACCTGATGAGGTGTAAAGTTCTACTTGTGAGAACGGCCTAAGCGATTCTGGTTTTGGCGGGCTGCCCCGACCTGATGGTCCGACTGTCACCGTGGGATTCAGGTCAGCACCGCAGACTACGGGTGGGCTTATGTCTTGTGCAGAGTTTTTTCGAGCAGAGCCCAAAACACGATGTTCTCATACATTTGCAGAGTTCCGCTGTTCTTGACTGAGAACCCCTCTTTGGCGAATGCGTTCAGATTTTCGCTCCAATCTTTGGCTTCGTTTACGGATTGAGCTTCGCTCAGTACCCTCGACTCGTCTACTTCGTGAATCTCTCTGAATTTTCCGGTTGTATTGCTCCCCGCGAGTTCTCTGTGACTATATGCGCGATAGATTACTTTGTATTCCACGTTGCTCGCTACTCCTTCCAACATACCAGCACGATCAAGAGTCGCTGGAGAATATACCGCTTCTGAAGCGGCAATCTAGAGACGACCTCTATCAGCCTTATGAACGCCCTGCTTCTGCGAGTCCCGCCCCGACGGAAGCGAGAGAGCGCGCCCTCGGGGGAAGCCTCCGAAAGCGCTGTGCCCAAACCATTTTAACGGCAGGAAGAACAGAAATCCTGAGAGACCTAGTTGCCAGGGGACCAGAGCAGGCTCGCGGCCATCATGTTCACGGACATGGTCGGGTACACGGCCCTGGGGCAGAAGGACGAATCCCTGTCGCTCGCTCTCGTCGATGAGCAGAGAAAGTTGATCAGACCTATCCTTGCACGCCATGAAGGTAGGGAGGTGAAAACCATCGGGGACGCGTTCCTGGTTGAGTTCCCCAACGCAGTGGAATCCGTGAGATGCGCCTACGACATCCAGAGGGCCGTCAGGGAGTTCAACCTATCCCTCGCCTCCGACAAGAGGATCCACCTCAGAATTGGGATCCACGTAGGGGAGGTGGTCGAGTCACAGGGGGACATCTCCGGGGATGCCGTCAACGTCGCGTCGAGGATCGAGCCGCTTGCAGAGGACGGAGGGGTCTGCCTCACTCACAGGGTCTTCGACCTCGTCCACAACAAGTTGGACCTCCAACTGTCGAGCCTCGGTTCCAAATCTCTGAAGAATGTCGCCGAGCCTATGGAGGTCTACAAGGTTGTCATGCCCTGGAGCGGCGAAACATCGACCGAGCCGGCGCAGCTTGACAGAAGGCGCCTTGCAGTCCTCCCCTTCGTCAGCCTGAGCCCCGACCCCAACGACGAATACTTTGCCGATGGTCTTACCGAAGAGCTGATCACGAGTGTATCGCTGGTGAAGGGTTTGGAGGTCATCGCTCGAACGTCTGTGATGAACTACAGGAAGAAAGAGAAGAACGTATCGCAGATAGGGAAGGAGCTCAACGTCGGCACCGTAATGGAAGGCAGCGTGAGGAAGGCAGGGAACAGGATCCGGGTGACTGCCCAGCTGATCAACGCCAGCACAGAGGGGCACCTCTGGGCCTCGAACTATGACAGGAACCTGGACGATATATTCGCGGTCCAGAGCGAGTTGGCGGAGAAGGTTGCTGGCGAGCTGAAGATCCAGCTGTTAGGGTCGGAGAAGACCGCTCTGGAGAAGAAAGCGACAATGGACTCCGAGGCCTACATGTTCTACTTGCGAGGCAGGCAGTTGATTCTTCAGCCCGAGGAGACGCCACTCAGGAGCGCTCTGAACCTGTTCGAGCAGGCCATGGCCAAGGACCCGAGGTTCGCGAAGGCGCAGGCGAGCGTCGCAGAGAGTTACGTTCGACTGGCCAACGAGGGATACATCCATTACGACGAAGGGATTCAGAAGGGACGGGCGGCTGCGTTGAAGGCCGTGGAGTTGGACCCCGCCCTCGCCGAGGCGCACTATAGCCTGGCTTTTGTAATGTTCACGGCAGACCAAGACAGGGATTGCATCATCGAGCTCAAGAAGGCCATCGAGCTCAACCCCAACCTGGCAGACGCGCACCTCTTGCTGGCAGACGAATCGTCCGTCCTCGGGGACACCCAGGAGATGATTCGGTCAGCTGAGAAGGGGTATGAGCTCGACCCCCTAGCGCCGAGGGCCATCAGTATGCTGGGCCTGATGTACTTCTGGACAGGAAGAGCGGATGAGGCCCTAGCGCACTGGAAGAGTGCCATCCACATCGAGCCCTACCGCACCAACCGTCTTCTTTTCGACTACTACGTGAGCAAGGGTATGCACGATGAGGCGGAGAAAGTGGTGAAAGAACTTGAGAGGCTAGGCCCGACCCTGGGGTCCACTTACCTCAACAGGGGATACTTCGCCGCAATCACTGGTGACATGAAGACCGCCAATGACATGATAGCGAAACTCGACAAGGGCGCGGGGTGGGGCAAGTCGTCCTACGCTGGATACATCTACTATGCTCTCGGGGACATGGACAAGTTCTTCGAATACATGCTCAGGTCGGCGGATGACCACACCATGCCGGCTCAGGCCTTGCGATACAGCCCCCTGCTGGAGAAGGCGAGGAAGGACCCCCGCTTGGGGGAGGTCTTCAGGAGAGCAGGCCTCCCCTACGGACCTCCGAGCTGAGCTGCTTCTGCGGTTGGCAGCTGTCACCTTCCACGAATCTGGATATGACTGGACGAACTTTTTCACGCCGCATCTGACATGACCGAGTCCAACCAGCCCGGAGCGATTTGCGTCCAGACTTCCTTCCTGTCGCAACAGGAGTAAGTCTCGGTCGCGCTCATTCGGTGGGGTGCAACAGGCTGAGGTGCGAAAAGTGGGGTAGGCTGTTGCAGCTCCTGTGCAGTCCTTTGCCGCATGTCTCACACAGTTCGTCTGATGGCATGTCATCACATAAAACGCCTTGATTTATCAAATAACAGATTTGAACGGCCTTTCCACAAGACCTTCAAGTGCCTCCTCTGCATCCACGCGAGTCTCTGGCTCTTCATCGCCCACGCAGGAGAACGACCTAGCGATTCCTGTTTTGGTCGAGCGCCTGGACCTGATGGTCCGGCTGTAAGCATGGGATTCTGGTTTCCCAGCCTTTGAGGGCTTCTGAGAGCGCCACATCGTTGAACTCGGTGCCACATGTAGAACACACCAGATCCACGATGGCCGGATGGAAGCAGACCTTCGCAACCTCCGCTTCACCGAGCCTGTTTCCTGCTGCCCTTGTCTTCACTCCTTGCTTAGGCTTGGGCGCGAGCCGCTGCGGACGGTGTCGCTGAATTGTGTCCATTGCCTAGTGGCTCTGAAAGGGAAGAGCGCTTTTTCACTATATAAGCTAGGCAAACCCTACCTGGACGCAGTCGAGCCCCGAAAGGGGGACTCGAGATGATTCTGACCCGACCAGGGCCAGACGCTTGGCAAGGACATATGGTTCGTGTTCTAGGAGATAGAACTATAGGCCTTCGGCCACCCGTAAGGGCGTAGAAAATGTCCCGAAAAAGAGCAATCATGACGGCGGCCGCGGCCTTCGCCATCGTGGTGGTCATCCTTGTGGGAGCGGTAGGCTACGTCTCACTTTCGCGGAGGGGGACTAGCCCATCCGGTTCAGGCACCCTGACTACCTCAACGACGACCCAATCCACCGGCATCCAGACTTGTCAGACTGAGTGCGGCGTGCTCGTCCAAGGGACTGTAACAGTGGGGCCGGCGACTCCCGTGTGCACTGCAGGGCAATCATGCAACGTGAACATCACTGGCTACCAGCTGGAATTCGACAAATATCCGAACTGTATGCCGAATGGAGCCTGCCCGCAGTACGTAATTGCCTACACTTCCATCCTTGGTTCCAACGGTACCTACAGTATATCATTGCCTTCTGGAAACTTCACCATCGCAATGCCCGATTGCAACTGGATGGGCTGCTCCAACGTCTTTCCGGCGCACGAGACCTTCGTCGCCGGCACATACACCGTCAACTTCAACATCGACACGGGGATCAGATGATGAGCACTTTGTCTGCTACAGACACGGGGCCTGCAAACCTGACTGCCTTCGAAGGGCGCAGCGAGTTATGCATCAATCGAAACCCATGGCCTGTCGTGCAGACTTGTTCTCTTCGAGAGTGAAACCAGGCTCAGCCGATAGTGCTCCCAGAGAGATCACGGGTTCCGTCGTGCCGTTGGCCAGAACCGCTGTCACGATGCACGTCTCCTTTACGTTGGTATACGTATTGCCAAAGTTTACCGGGGCGAAGTCAGCGAGGGGCAAAACGCCGGTATTGCTCACGATAAAACTGCCTGAATTGAGCGGCGGAGTGAATGTTGAAGGAGACTTTGCGTACCCTGTCACTCTAAGTCTGTGGTTTCGTCAATTATCTGGTCGTGCCAGCCGTGGGTCTGCGGCGACCACTTCCCCTGTGCTTCAATTACGTCCCCCGCGTGGAGATGTTCAATAACCGCTAAATGGCACGTAATGACGTTATATGTCTGGATGCTCAAGGGACTCCGGAGGCCCGAGTGATCAGATGAGACGCCTCACGCTTTCTTCGATATCCACGCTGACGAAGGTCGTAGCGCTGGCCGTGATAGCCTCAATGGTTTTAACTGGCGTGTCTATCCTGCCGGTGTCGTCAGCTTCTGGGACTGAAACGCCCATAACCCACGTCGTCATAATCATCCAGGAGAATCACACCTTCTTCAACTACTGGGGTGACTATCCGGGGGTCGAAGGTGGGGTTGCTAGTGCGACCTGCCAGAAGTACAAAAACGGGACGACCCTCTGCCCGTATGAAACGAATAATCCTGACAACACCGGGCCCCTTTCCCACAGTGGAACCTCGGCAGACACTGCGTACAACAACGGTGCAATGAATCAGTTCCTTGTGGCCAACGATAATCAAGAAGTCATGAGCTACTTCAACGCCAACGTACTCGGCTACTATTGGGGGCTCGCCGAGCATTATACTCTGATGGACCAGTTCTTCTCGTCATACCTGAGCTACTCCCTCCCCAATCACTGGGCCGCGATCTCGGGCAACTCTCCTGCCATAGCCATAACCAATGTAGGGAAAACACTGTCGAATAATGCTTCGACCGCCGAGTTGATTGAACAGGCGTCCGAAATCGAAACGATGCTGGAGGCCCTTCAGTCAGGCAAGAGCATATCAGTAAAGTACTACGATAATACCATCAAATACAACAGTCTAACTCAGGCCATCGAAGTTGGTGGCGACAGCTACGTCATCTCGTACTGGAATCCGAGTCTGGAGAAGACGGATACGTACACGACACTAAAGTCTGATTTCGTTCCAAGAACGAACATAATCACGGACGCAAGCAGCGGAAACCTTCCTGCGGTGAGCTGGGTAATCCCGAACGAGCTTGACAGTGAGCACCCGCCGCACAGCGTCGAAGCTGGGGAGCAGTGGGTCCAGTCAGTAGTCGACGCAATAATGAACGGCCCGGATTGGAGCAGCACTGCCATCTTCATCATGACTGACGACTGGGGAGGTTTCTATGACCCGATAGTCCCCCCGACTCTGCCAAACATCAGTCCGGGCGGGACCAACGGATTGGAAGAGCTTGGGTTCAGGGTGTCTGCATTGTTGGTTTCGCCTTATGCAAGAGCTGGGATTGACAACACGGCGTATTCGTTTGAGTCTGTTCTTTCCTTCATAGACTACAACTGGAACCTGCCTTCGCTAAATGCGAGAGTAGGAGCTTCTAACAACATTACAGTTGGTGCATTCAATTTCAATCAGGCTCCTCTCTCTCCGTGGTTGGGAACGCCACTTACGCATAATCAGATGGGGAATGTTATGGCCATCGCAAGCCTGGATTTGCCCGATCCCGATTAGATCTGGCCAGGGGGTGAAGTGCCGTCAGGGTGCGGCGGAATGGTCGGGTCAACTCGCAACTGCGGCAGGATTGTGCCGGGTAGGGCCTTGTATGCGGGGACGCCCACCCCCACCGCGATCATCGCGCTCTTCCCTTTCGCGTGCGGGGAGAAGAATTCTGTGACCGCGTCGTCGAAGAAGGTCGAGCCCGAGGCCCCAATTAAAACGGAATAGGAGGATAGGTAGATCTTGCCCGCCCTTATTCCAGCTTCGAACTGGGCCGCCCTGTAGCCTCTGTCGCCGAGAGAGGAGACGACCTGGCCGAGGTCCGCCATCAGGAAGAACACAACGCTCGCGTCTCCGAACAGCGGTTGCTCCAGACAGAGATAGGCGGACATGCTCCTAAGGTGGCCCGCCTTCAGCTGCTCCAGCGAACCGGCGCCGCGGTTGAAGAAGTACGACCCCTGGGGTAGGCCCTGTACATCGTTCGCTATCATGTAGAAGTCGATGAGCGGGAGGAAATCGATGGGGATGTCCGACGTCGAAGCGTCAATGATTGTGGAGAGGGCCTCGAAGGAGATGCTCTTGCGGGCGAACCTTCGGGTCGATCCCCGGCGGAGGATCACTTCCGAGAGAGGAGAGGCGCCATGGCCCTCTTCGTTCCATGGGCGCAGCCTGAACTTGGCCCTGTCGTGGGCCTCGCCTCTGGGAGCAGGTCTGGAGCCCTCCCTCCAACTCTCTACCTCGGCGAGGCCCGCCAGTGAAGAGACCTCGTTCGCCCTCCATATCGCTGGGTAAACGACCTCGCCTTTCGATGTGGGCTCGGCTTCGGGTGAGGTCTCCAGGACTCCTTTCGTCGCTCGCTGAGGCACCTTTGCGAGTCCCATCCCGACAGAAGCGAGAGCGACGCTCGCCTCCTCGCCCCTTTGTAGGCCCAACAGCCTATCGATCTCCGCGTCTACGAAACCGACCGAGAGCTTCGTCGCCAGGCCCTCGGAAGAGCACGTCGCCAGTAGGTTGGCCGCGATGACCCCCCCGTCCCAGAACCAGTGGCGGTATGACCTCGCTTGGTACTTCCATGCGTTTCTCCACGCCAAGGACGTCAGTGCGATGGTGACGGGCGAGAAAAGGCAGTCGCGACCACAGGCAGCACCAAGTTCCGACCGGTAGTCGCCGTCCCTCAGCTTGACCAGGGCGAAGCCAAGAGGATCAAAATGATAGACACCCGCGCTCAATCCTTCGATACCCCCGCTGACCACATACAGTTCGATTGGGTAGAGGGCGCCCGTGGCGGATGCGGCACGCATGTAATACGTTTGGTTCCCGATCCCTACCCTCCTCGTCAGGCCGGCCGAGAAGAACAGTACCTCTGCAAGAGTTCGGAGGTCGACGCGCCCCTTCCCCGTAGCTGAAAGGACCCCTTTGATGGCCGCCTGAGACCCCTGCCCCGGACGGGGGATGTCGCGGGGGAGTGGGACCGAGGGCAGGTTCCTGTACGTCTTGAATGGAGAGGGCTTGTTCTCCCAGTCAAGGTAGTGAGCCGACAGTCTCACGCTGAGCTCGGAGTGTTTTGTCTCTTCGTGGTAGTCCAGTGTGGAGTAGGAAGGAGCGCCCATGGCTAGACGACAGGCACCCTTGCTATTGCGGAAGCACAGTCTATGCGTCGGAAACTATGGATAGAGCCAGACAACTTATCGGATAGAAGCGGGATTGTGTTAGGATTGAAGGGATTTCGAAGTTTCGACCACAATGTGGTCGAAAAGTGGACGTCAGAGATGGTTCCGTCCAACGACATCCTGAAGGAGATAAGGGCGCACCCGGGATTGAGTCGGCAAGGCACCTGCGCCCGCAGGTGCTACATTCCACCAGAACAAAGACACCACTTCACACCAGACAGGCCGTCCCGCCCTACGAGAGGGGGCGCCTACCTAGGATGACAAATCCCGGCCAAAGACCTCTCTTTTCACGAATTACCGCGAAAAAATAAATTATCGCAACAAACACTCCACAACCGCTTATATAGCAAGTGCAGGCCACGGCAACCCTAATGGGTAAGGGCACTCGGAAGGCCCGCTATGCGATTTTGCTTCTCGCGATGATTCTTGGTTCAACCCTTGCTTTCTTGCCTGTCCCTGTCCACGCTGCGCCGGCGCCAATGTGTGGCTCCACAATTACGACCAGCACTACACTGAACGCCAGCATTGGTCCCTGCCCAGGGAACGGCCTCATCATAGGCGCTAATGGTATAACCCTCAACTGCGCTGGGCAGACCATAGGCGGCTCCGGCGCTGCTGACAGCATAGGGATCAGTGAGATTACCGGGATAGCAAGAGTCACGGTCATGAACTGCAATGTTACGGGATTCTATGACGGCTTTGGCCTCGGCAGCTCTTCCAACACACTCATCGGGAATACAGCGAATGGTAATGGGGGCGGCTTCATCATCGTCAGCTCTCCCAGCAGCGTACTCATCAGGAACACAGCGAATGGTAACGGCCAGGTTGGCTTCTTCCTCGTGCTCTCCTCCAGCAACACACTAATCGGGAACACAGCGAGCGACAACAACGTGGCTGGCTTCCTCTTCGTGAGCACTTCCAGCAACACGCTCATCGGGAACACAGCGAACAGCAACAGCTTTGATGGCTTTGTCCTCGGTTATTCGTCCAGCAACACGCTCATCGGGAACAGAGCGAACAGCAACAACGGGGTTGGCTTCTTCCTCATCAGCACTTCCAGCAACATACTCATCGGGAATGCAGCGAGTGGCAACGGCTTCGATAACTTCCTCCTCGACAGTGCGTCTGCGACTGTTTCGCCACTAGTAACACAAATCGAGTATGGCCTCGTAGCGGGACTTATTGCAGTAGTCATAATCGCGGCGGTTACAACGGCGGGTACCGATTTGGCTGCAGTTTTCAATGAAATTGCAAGTAGAATATAGGATGAAGTGCGAATGCCTCGTCTTGCAGTTTCGGTAGCAGATTCCTTGAACGTGATGGTTAGTCCGTTGTTCTTAAGCTGAAACAAGCCATTGTCGGAGCCGAGGAGACCGCCATGTTGTGCACCCTGGCCGGGAATAGTCAGTTCAGGTAGGCGCCCCCGACCGAGCGCACAAAGATCCCGTCATAACCCTCATCACGGTCGTTCTTGTAGGTGATGCCTATATCGACCGAATGCAGTCCTGTCGCATTGTGAACGTGCGGCCAACGGACGTCCGATTTGGGCCATTTGTTTCTAGTTTGCTTCTCGGCAGTTCGTTGCTGGTCCTTGTCTTCACAGTCGCCACCCCGGTAGCGCACGCCCAGGGTGGTGTCACACTCACAGTCCCCAATCAAAGGGTCGACTACGGGTGGTCCGCTCATTTCAGAGCCCAAGTAAGCGGAGTGCCATCAGGATTCCCCTATACGATAACCTGGTCCTCCGGCTTCGGGACGCCGGGGTGCCCCACACCACCACTCCAGTCTGGACCGTCAGACAATTTCACAACCCCCCCGCTGACGCCATCTCAAACCCCAGCTACTGTTCCATTCTGCGCGCTGTTGAACGCGGGCTCTCTGGGTACCGCCTTGGCCAACGCCACGGCGATCGTCAACCCCGCCCTCGTGGCTCCCGTGATCTCCGTCTCTCAGCCTACGGTCAACGCCGGCCAGTCAGTCACCCTCACCACTACGACGCCGTTCAGCGGAGGGACACCACCCTACGCATGCCAGTGGCTTGTGTGGGCTCCCGAACTCAACGCCTTTGTGGTCATGGGGAACCCCTTCGCTTGCACAGCTACACCCCCACCGACAGTTCCAACAGGCAATCTTTCCACTGCAGGGATCTGGCATTTCGAGCTCCAGGTGACCGACAACGCCAGTCTGCCTATGACAGTCACTTCTCCCATCGCCAATATCACGGTCAGTCAAGCTACGAACACGACGACATCTGTAGTATCGACCACTTCTCCTAGCAGTAATACGACGACGAGCCCATCTTCGAGCTCCAGTAGTTCAACAGCAAGCAGCGGCACGACCACTAATGGTGCCTTGGCCTGGGAGCTCTTGGTTGCGTTTGTGGGTATCGGCGCTGCAATATTCCTGTACTGGTATTTCTCTGGAGGGGATGAGGACGACGAGAAGGAGGGAGCGGCTAACCCCCCGCCCAAGCCTCCTGGTCCACCTCCGCTGTCAGGAAAGCCCCCAGGAGATGACCTAGGGTTGGAGCCGGAGTATCTTCCTGGTCAACCGCCGTTGGAAGAAGACACGTTCATGGAGAAGCTGGAGGCTGAGATAGCGGCGACTGCACCGCCAGAAGAGCCGCCAGGCATTCCGACCCCAGCTGCACCCCCTACTCCCGCGGTGCCTATCCCCCCTCCGGCGGCGGCTCCAAAGACTGCTCCCCCCCTCGAACCCCCGCCTCCGAATCCGGCCGCACCGGATCCGTGCGCCGAAGCGGAAGCAGCCTATCTGAAAGCCCTAGATGTGTACCTCAAGCAAAAACGGGATTGGGATGCAGCAAACGAAGCCATGGGCTACGATAAGAACACTGGACGATACAAGAACAGCTCGCTGATTGACTCGAATCGATTGGATACTTTGGAATACGTCCTCGGAGAAAGCCGTGACCTACTCCGTGGCTATAGGGCGGCATATGCCAAGTGCCGAGGAATAACAGAGGATGACTTGGAGGCAGGAGAGCTGCCCCCCGATATGCGATAGAACTATTGAGGGAACCAGCCTCTTCTGCGATTCACAAACACTGGCCGGCATTCAGGGACTTCTTCGCCAATGCAGAGAATGGTCAAGACTCTGTGCTTCAGCCGACAGGGGAAGTCTTCGCTCTCCGTCCTGAGAATGGTCGCTTCCAGCTTCTTCCCGTGGTCATGGAAGTAAGTCACTAGTTCATCTGATGTTCCTAGTCTATGAGTACGTTGGGGCGCCTACATTGGAAGGAGGCGCCCTGGCCGGGCGTTGTCCGTTGAGCTGAAGGCGCCCTACCTAGCCGGGGAAGTCCGTCCGGGATTTGGGCCAAAATCTGGCATAAGCTAATATCTGCAGTACGCACTTCGTCTTTCAATGGTATTCGCAGACCCGGTTCAGCTGTTGATCATAGGGGCAATCGCTGTGGTTGTCTTGATGTGGGGCCCTACAAAGATCCCTCAACTGGCAAGGAGTTTAGGGAGGGCGAAGAACGAATTCGAGATGGGTGGGAAGGAAACCGCAGCGCCTGTGGCAGGTCACCCGGAGGCGGAAGTTGGTTCCCCTGACGCGCTTCGCAATACAGCGAAGCAGCTTGGGATAAGCACCGAAGGAAAGACCTCAGATCAGATTTCGGCCGAAATCGTGCAGCGCGTAAAGAAATTCTCCTAGAATTCTCACGGACCCCTTCCGAAAGTGCCAAAAGTCGTCCATTGATGGCGAGCAACAAATGGGGAAAAACGGAGTGACAGGGATAATAATTCCCATGGGCCGCGAAGCGGTGCACAACATCGTTCATCATAGGGTTCTTTACGTAGGGGAGAAGAGCGACGATTGGGATCTGATCGAAGAGGGAGACAGGGTCTTTCTGTACGATTCTGAGGTGTCAAAACAGCTTGAGGGAGAGGCCAAGATACGTCGGATTTACACGGAAAAAGGGGAGGACCTGCTCAAGAACTTGGATAGGCTGTGTCAGACGGAACAGGAAGTCCGGTCCCATGCCGCCCGGGCAACCGAGGATGAGTTCCCAGTCATCGAGGTCGAGGGAGCGGTCAAATACAGCCGGGGGATCATCTGCCCCTTCAATGTGCCACCTGGAGGGCTCAAGGTCACCGAGGAAGTAAGCTCAGGAATATTTCACGCGAACAGCTAGGGCCATCGGCGAAAACGGATCTTCACGGGCCGGCGGGCAACGCCAGGGTCCTTCCGTAGCGCCTGAACCGGTACAAGGACAACGATACGACCCATGTGGCCCCGAACGCCGCAACTACGAACAGCCCCAGGGTTTCAAAGTCGATTCCCCCCATCCAGGTCCAGAAAAAGCCCCTAAGGCCCAGCCCCTGTGAGAGGACCTGGAGCACCTCGACCCCCCCTATCAGGAAGGCTACGACGATTGACCCTACGGTCAAGGTCAGATTGTAGAATATCTTGCGCATAGGTTGGAGAAACGCCCATTCGTAGGCAAAAGTCATCATCACACCGTCGGTAGTATCGACCAGCACCATCCCGCAGCTGAAGGTAGCTGGCAATATGAGCACGGTCCAGACCGGGATCGAGCCCCCCACCGCGGCGAGCACACTGAGCGAGACTAGCGCGACCTCGGTCGCGGTGTCGAACCCGAGCCCAAACAGGATGCCTATGGGGTATATCTGCCACGGCTTCCGAACCAGGTCGAAGAGCCGGCCCATCCTCCTGCTGAAGAAGCCCCCGCCCTGGATGGCAATATCAGCGGAGTCGCCCTGATTCTTCCCGCTGTGTACAGCCCTCAGCGTTCGGTAGATTTGGATGGCAGAAAGGAGGTTGACTGTCCCGATGAGCCAGAGAAAGGCGGCCGATATGCCCGTACCCAGGATAGATCCCATTCCGGCTATCTCGGGCTCGGCGGCTAGGACCTGGCGCGCCCCGATCGTGATCCCAGCTGTGAGAGCGAAGACTATGGTAGAGTGCCCGAGCGAGAACCAGGTCCCCACCGTCATGGGGCGCTTCCCCCCGTTCATCAGCCTCCTGGTGACGTTGTCTATGGCTGCAATATGGTCCGCATCGAGCCCGTGCCTGACTCCGAGGATGTAGGTCGTCATGCTCAATCCCAGAATCAAGGCGAACGAGCGCCCGACGATCCCTGCTATCATCAGGCTGGCTGCCGTGGCTGCCCCGATGGCTGCGTAGATTCCTAGGACCGCCATCCTGTCCCCCATTGGCAGTCCCAGCTTCATGGATGGAAACCTACGAAGTCCGGAACCGGCCTAGGGGTCGTGCTCATGCTCGTAACCCTGGTAGGGAGTCGCGAGGTATGGAAAGCTTCCCAGGTATGGCGCGTTGGTGACATCGTTCTGGGCGTCAGAGAACTTTGTGACACCTGGATCTGGGGTGTCGGTGTCGGCCAAAATTCCTGCGGCCGCGTCAGGGGTGTAGCTGGGCATGACAAGGGGGTATGTGAGACCCGCTATGGCTCGGAGCTCTATGGCCACGACGTTGTCGAACACCCGTCGGCCGTTGGGATAGCCCGCCAGGTCTCCGCCAAGGATCCCCTGCCTGCTCGAGCTGTTGAAAGGCGGGTTGGCCCCCGCGGTTGTGTTTGGAGGGATGGCGACGTTCAGCCTGAGCATGTCTGCCTGAGTCGCACCAGTGAAGTTCTGGAACCCGGTGATTATCCCGCTCGGGATACCCGTCAGAAGAATGGCTGCGAGGTCGTTTCTGGGGGCGGCTGAGCCTGAGAGGCCGGCCAGATTGGGGAAGACGCCCGGGTACAGTACCGGCAGAAGCTTGGAGAGCTCGGGGACTAGATAGTAGGGGGCGAAGGCCGAGTCCATCGAGGGTTGTACAGTGTTCCACTGGTCCTTCGTACCGACCGGAATTACGACCTCGTTGATCAGAGGGTTTCCGAGTCTGGACACCTGAACGAAGGGCCCCGCTTCTTCGAATGCCTGGCTCGAAGAGGCTCCGTCTGGAACCCTGACCGCTCGCCGACTAGCTGTAGCCCAGAAACCAAGGACAGCCTCTTGCTTGCTAGGGTCGGTTGGTACCGAACCGTCCGACGTCAGTTTGGAGATGGGCACCTGAAGAGCGATACTGTGGCAGTTGTATCCCTTAAGTCCGTTCACCCCCGCAGCGTTCGGCGGGACTGGAATCAGGTGGTAGGACTCGAGCGGCCTTAGTGTCCCCAGGTCAAAGATCGACCCAAGGTCTACGTAGAACCCGTCCGCGCGTGCGCCGGCGAACACCGAAGATCCGTCGGAAAGGGCCTTGATCGCGGCGTCGGCCAAGCTCGCATAGCTGGGCGTTGACCGGGGACCTATGTTGACCGGCGGGCAGGGAAGGTTGTCACCAAGCACCTTTGCGATGCCATCTCCCTTGACTTCGGTCACCTTGTAGAACTGACGGACGTTCCAGTTCGGCGAATCGAGCGTTGCTATTGGACCGGTGTTGTAAAGGAAGGTGTTCTTGTTTGCGACCGTAGTCCTGAATGTGAACTGATAGGTGATGTCTGGTTTGGCGTCGGCGTCATTGTCGATCTTGATCTCGTAGAGTACGTCGTCCCCGAACGAATTGAAATTCGGGCCTCCAGCTGGCTCTTCAAGCGGTATGTAGTTGGCCAGGATTGTCACTGTGTTCGGCTTGTCGGGACTGACGAACGCATACAGATCTGTATTGTCCGCAACCGGGTCCTTAGAGATCGACGGCGCCTCTCTGTGGGATGTCATTTCCAATCACTCCAGGTATGACTCGAAGGAGGTGTGAAGTTGGGATCCGAGCGCAAGGTCATTCATGGCGACCTTCTGCGCACCCCTGTAGCCTGTGACCTGGCCGTTCTTCACTACGACTACCAAAGTGGAATCGTCCCCTCCGGCGCCACCCGTTTTAGTTGAAACAGGTGCGTATGCCGTTCCTGTCCCCAAAGCGGGGCTTACGGAAGCTGACCCCAACCCCAGGATCTTGGCATTCATCAAGAGCGGTGTTGCAGCGACAGCTACCCCTCCAAGCGCCACAACCTTCAGAAACTTGCGCCGACTTTCATCTGTTATGTCATTCATCGGAAGAGCATCGAGTGCAAAAAGTAGAAAAGGCTATGCCAGAATTATGCCCAAATCGGCAAATGAATCGCCCTCTGCCTCGACCTTCTTGTTTCGGCGCAGCTGTTGTCTTCAAGGGTGCCCTCCAATTCGCCTAAAATCACCTACGGCTTGTTCTCCTTCGACAAAGCTTCCTTTTGATGGATTGCAAGATCGTCTGATCAGAAAAAGAAAGAGGAGGCTTGCGCCTCCAGTGAGTTCTTACATCGTCGGTCTCATGGCTGCCTGAAGCTTCTGGGCTACTTCGGCTGGGACCTCATCCATCCCGTGAGCCTGCATCGCATGCGACGCCACTTTGTTTGTCACTTCGTCCGAAGTGGCACCGGTAGCTGCCCAGGCACAGCCACATACTTGCTTCAGGTCGGCTGAATATCCGGTCATCGGTATTATTCTTGGTTCAGACTAATTAGCGGTATGCCCAAATCCGACCCAAATCGGGTTGACGGGATCTGCCGAACCGGGCTGGGGCATGGCCAGCCTGGCTTGGACTAGCTCCAAGTGATCCTAACTAGGTTCGCGAGCGCAAGCGTCTCAAGGGCGTTGATTGCAGCAAGGTAGGGGGCCGCTGAAACCACGACCGACTGGAAGGGAGGGCCAAGACCGTAGAGGACGTACCAGAAGACTACGATTACCCCATTCTGAACCAGGAAGAATACAGCGAAGAGAATCAGTGCGAGGCTCAGCGAGGAACGCACCTTCTGCCAGCTCCTGAAGTAGAGGCCTATCAACAAAGCCACGAAGGCGATGTTGACGAACGCGAAACCTGCAGCGACGTTCATCCAGAAGATGTCGAACGCCATCAGCTATTCGACCCTCTCAAGCTATATCTAACTATGCCCAAATCGAACCCACATTTCCTTGACGATTTCGAAGTATTTTTCAAAATAAGGGGTCAGGAAATAAACCGCACCGTAAGCCCCCTTTGCATTCGAGATGATGACTCCGTTCTCCTCTAGAACCCCGATGTGATGACGGACCGTCTTGTAGTCGAGCTTGAGGCCCTCTGAGATCCTGTTGAGGTTCGACGGCTCTCCTCGAAGCATCTCCGCGATTCGTGCCCTGTTTTGTCCCCCTCGGCTAGCAACGAAGACGTAGACCATTATGCGTTTGAACGAAGGATCAAGAACGGCTGGAATCGGTGTCTGACCTGAGTCTCCTTCTGATCCCCGTTGGGGAGCGGCTAGTCGGAAAGGAACGAAGTACATCATGGGCTGAAGGAGTAGGGTTGAGCCCACGTCATCTTCGGGGAAATTGATGGCTGATAAATGGTTATTCGAGCTATGTGATTGCAGTTTAGGTAGCAGATCCGTTGATCGTGATGGTTACTCCGTTGATCTTAGGCTGAAACAAGCCATTGTCGGAGCCGAGAAGACCGCCCTGTTGTGCGCCCTGGCCGGGCCTAGACATTCTAGGTAGGAGCCCGAATCCCTCGGGCGCATTGTCAAGCAGGCCTAGGCCTAAGTGGCAATTCCAGACTCTTGCAGTAGCCTAACCTGCAAGATCAGAAGCTCCCCTCCCTGCCTCCGTGCGCTCAAGCAAGAAAGAAATCGGCCCCTTGAATGCGCTAAATAGAGATGGGAGCATCAGCAGGAAAAGCAGCGGTTGGAACGAGAGTGCGAATTTCAGACCTGCCGCTTCGAGGGCGAAAGTTCCCCCGTTGACCAAGGCGTAGGTGAAGTAGGCCGACGCAATGTATCCACCGCTGATCAGCGGGACCGAGACCGCCATCCCGTTCGTCAGGGCACCCATCACTTCGAGACCCGTTATGATCGCTCCGAAGGTGTAAATGAAGTCCAGGGAGAAGATCCCAGAGCCGGCGGCGCTCACTGCAGTCGGCTCGAGCTTTAGGAGGTCAGAGTACAAGAAATAGGGGACGACTACCCAGACAAAGATGTTCAATGCTGCGGCAAAGGCGGCTCCAAGAATCCTGCTTCGCCAGCTCACGTACTCGCCCATCAAGGCCTAGGGAACAACTCCTACCAGCCCACTCAGGTCGGTGGTGACCTTGAGCGAGACGAATGGATTGAGCGTCACATTCACGTCAACATCTATGGGCCTCCCGCCCGTTCCGGACTGGGGGGCGACCCCGGTGACATTCATGAGGAAGTGCACGGTCGCCGTTTGGCTCATGGCTATCGAGGTCGCGGGATTGTTGCATGTGGCGTTCAGGGCGCCCGGGGATCGGACGCACGATATCGAGAAGGCGAGGGGATAGAGACCATTGTTATGCAGCGTTATGTTCATGGATACCATGGCCGTCGAACCCTGGTAGACAGTCTTGGCACTGATCGCCGGCGTGCTGGAACCCTGGCCAAAGATCCCAAGGATACCGACGCTGTCCTCGTAGGCCGAATAGGCGATCGTGGCGAAGATGACCACGGAAAGGAGAGTTATGACTATGGATACGCCCCTCAGAGACCTCCCTGCGGTCGACTGTTCGGTCTTCAAGAGCTCTTCGGTTTGTTCTCTTCTTGATCAGGCTGCTGGGTCATGATCCCTACCCCCTTGTCCACTTTGAAGGTGACGACGCCGACGCCCCTCTCGACCTTCTCGAAGTCGATTCCCCGGATCATGAGGAGTGAGCCGGCCCAACCCATTATTCCCAGAAAGAGGGCCTGCACCGCAGCCTGTAACAGCGAAGCGAAGTTCGTGGAAAGGTCCGTCGATGTGAGTGCGCCCTGATGGCTGGCGAAGACGGAGTAGGCTAGGGCGAAGGTAATCAAGAGTAGGACGAGGCCGACGACTGCCGAGACGATTCCCAGGGTCCTGGTCGTCTTCACTGGCATCATACTCGCCTTTTCTCTATTTAATCATGACATTTCCCTTACCCTAACCGGGTTTTCTCAGTTCGCGTGGGCGCCCCAACATAATGGCTAACTTCTAGATTCGGCGCTTCATCTTAAGCCCAGACGGGCTATGATTGCTTCCATCCGGGGGTCCGAACGGAGGTCCTCGAAGGCGAAGTCGGCAAGGATCCCATTGAGATAGCCTGAATGCTCTTCGATGGCCTTCTCCAGCCACTCGAAGGCCTTGTCCTTGTCGCCAAGGTTTGCGTAGAGTGACACGAGCGCGATGGCGCCACGATGGTTCTTCGCGTGCCATTCGAGGGTTTCGATCAGAAGCTCCCTGAGTTCTGCGAACCTGCCAGCTTTGCTCAGCGCGTGTCCCAGGTCGCTCCACTGACCCGGGCTGGAGCCCTTTGACATCCTTATCGCATCACGAATTGAATCTATGCCTTCGTCTAACATCCCCTTCTGGACGTACGCCACGCCGAGGTTGCACAGCGCAGAGGCCGCTTCGGGATCAATTTCGAGAACCTTCTTGAAGAGGGTTATGGCGTCGTCCAGTTTGCCAGAATAGAGGAGAATTGTTGCAGCATTATTGAGGATGGACGGTGATAGGGGGTCAAGTTCCAGCGCCCTCCTTGCGAGCGTCGCGGCTTCGTCGAGACGCCCCCTGAAGAGCATTAGATTCGCTTTGTCGCTCAGGACCGTCGCGGAGTTTGGGTCCAGCTCCAAGGCACGGTTCAATTCTTCCTCTGAGCCTTTGAAATCCCATTGATTGAAAAGGACTTCACCCAATGACATGTGAGCTTCGGGGAGCGATGGGTCTATTTCGAGCGCTCGTCGGGCAAGTTCTTCGGCTCTCTTGAACGACTTCACGGGCGGCGTCATCTCGTAGAATCCCAATGTAGACGTGGCATCGGAGAGCCAAGCGTACGCGAGGGCATACTTGGGATCCTTCAGGATAGCCTTCCGATAGAACTTGGCCGCTTTCTTCAGATCTGCCTCGGTTCCACGTATCCCAAGGGATCTCCCCTTCAGGTACAGGGCGTGGGCTTCCGGGTCTTTTGTCGGGGCCTTCTCGAGCCTCTCCCGGTCGCTATTAAGGAGGGTGACCTTGAGCATGGATGCTACGTTCTGGGCTATGTCACTTTGAATGGAGAAGACGTCCTCCAGTGTCCTGTCGTAGTTCTCTGCCCAGAGATGCTCGTCGGTTTCGGCGTTGATCATTTGGACAGCGACCCGGACCCGATCGCCTGCCTTCCTGACGCTGCCTTCGAGCAGCGTGCCGGTCTTCAGTTCTCTACCGATCTCCCGGGCCCCTATCGACTGGTCCTTGTAGTGCATGACAGAGATTCGTGAGATCACGCTCAACCCTCGTACCTTGGAGACCGCTGAGATCAGCTCCTCTGTCATCCCGTCCGCGAAGTATCCGTCTCGAGGGTCAGGGCTCATATTGGTGAACGGCAGCACCGCCACTTTCAGCCTGTTCAAGTGTTGCACTTGCTCCTCACCTCGCAGGTCGCCCCAGACGAGCCTGTCAACCAAGCCCTGGACGGGTTTCTTTTCGTAGGCGATTCTGAGCCTCGATATTCCCCCGCCGCGCCCGCGCTCACCGGGAAATACGCGCAGCTCGACAATACCTCGTCGAATCAGCTCGCTGACAAAAGGGCTCTGCCCGCCACCCTTCCCGTACATCGCAGAGGTAGGCAGCCCGATCTTCCGGGCCGCGTCAACAAGACTCCGCCATCCGGATCTCTCCTGGGCGTACTTCTTGCGCATGTAGTCCTCGACAAATGATTCTACCAAGTAGTCGAAGAGTTGCTTTGTTCGCGATGAAGTGAATTTGAGGGGTTGCGAGAGCTTGCCCTCGTCGGGACCGTTGGTGCCCCGCTGGCCTAAGGACGAGTCTTTGCTACCCTTTTCTCCCATGAAAGAGCTTCCTTGGAACAGCTCTGGACTGGGGCGCGTCTAATAGACCTGCTGGAGTATTCAAAACCCCTTCGTGCTTATCCGGATTGAATGGCGAAGGATTAAGGCGAAATAGATCGGAATGTCTCTAGAGGAGGCTAAAGAAATTTCGCCTTGGCAAAGCGATGAGTATCCAATGATGGTTTGAGAATATGCTACTGGAACTAGGTTGCATGCGCGCTCTCGTCCAGCGATGAGCCCAAGGCATCAATTTCTCCTAGAATTAAGACATTTGAGTGGAAGCAGGGAGAATCCGAGGCCAAAAAATGACCAAGTATTTTTCGATTCCAGTCTTTGCAAGTTGGCCTATACTATGAAGAAACAAAACCAAACAGAGAGGTGAATCAAATGAAAATAAGATCTAAACGATCCCTTATCCTCCTCGCGGCAGGCATAATGATCTCAGGTGCTATGGTGGCTTATGCTGCAACTCTCTTTACTCAGACCTTCCCAGGTCAAACATTCGCTACGGCTTCCCTCACTGCTGGACCTTGTACCAATAATCAGCTAGTCATCGTGCCTTCTGAAAGTGTCATACCAGGGATTGCAGGATCAGGTGCATCAATTGTCTATGCGTGTGGCACGGCAGGCACCGGCGCCGATGCTGCATTCCAAACAGCAACAGGAAACAACCCCGTATCCGTAACACCGACGTTTACTGTCCCAAGTGGCTGGGCTCTGGGTGTTTCACCAGTTTCTTCCGGACCATGCCAGACGGGGTTAATTTCACTAACCACTGCAACTCCAGTCAGTTTGGCCGGAGGGACATTCTACGACTACTGTCTCTCGTCACTCAGTGCATCCACCTTCACATCGTTCTCCATAACCTGGTCACAGTAAGTCCCCATCGAGTCGTTGAAAACTACGACGATGGAGCCCCAGCTTTTCTTTGGGCTTCAGGGACACATCTGAGATGATGCGATTGCGCTCAGCGGGACTTGTGATGCTCTTCGTCGCCATCTTGTTGCTCGGTGGAAGGTTCGTTGTCCATGCCGTTGCAAATCCTCCGCCTTCTTCCAATCCCCCTTTGAGAAGCGGATGCAGTCATCTAACACTAGATCCCCGTCAGAGCATCATCCCATCGTTCTCGGGGCGGCCCTCAACTCTCGTCTATGGATGCGGTACAGGCTCAGCATTCACAACTGAACAATCTCGAGGTGGCGTTTCTCCGCAGGCTACGCCAGTTTTTCGCGTGCCGTCCGGTTGGATCCTCAGCGTAGGCATGGCGAAGTTTTCTCACGAATGTACTTCAGGGGGCAAGATGATAACCTTGAGCAGCGGTATTCCCGTAACTCTGTATTCAGGGACCGATTATGTCTATTGTCTGACAGCAACCAGTGCCATTAGCTTCTCGACCTTCTCAATAACGTGGTCTCGTTAGGCTTCGAACTAGAACATGGTTCAAGATGCAGGGAGCCATCGAATATTGACAGGCACCCTGGCCTGGACTTGTCAATCTAGGTAAGCGCCCCAGCGGACGCGTGGATGATGCGTCAGCGGCGTACTGAGAAGGTCTCGTGGAACGGTATCCCCGCACAACGGTCAACCAGACTGCGTAATCTCCCCACAGAGCTTCTCCAAGTTTCCAGAATGAAATTCTCCGTAAGCCTCCGGCATCCTCTCAAGCCTCTCACTCGGAAGACATTCCGAAAGCGGAATCAGCTGCGCTACCTCCTTGGGCGTCTTCCCGGAGCTGATGCATTCCGCTACCATCTTCCTTGTACTCTCAATGTAGCGGATGTCTGAGTCGAGCTTCTCCGTGCTGCACAGTCCCCCATGCCCTTGAACTATTACCTTCCCGGCTGAGGCTGATTTAAGACTCCGGAGCGAATCGATCAGCGTCAGGCTGTCCCCGAACCACAGGTATGGCAGCTCCATCACTGTGTCACCTGCTACGATGACGCGTTCATTCTTCAGGTGTGCGACGATAGAATCAGGTGTATGCCCCGGAGTGTGGAGAAACTCGACTTCCAAATCACCTAGTGTCAGGACCGACTTGTCTTTGATCGTCTCGTTGGGATACACGGTCCTGATCTTGTCTCCCTCTTCAAGGTCTTTGTTGAAATCGTCCCAGGTCATTTTGCGCATCAAGTCAGGAGAGAGACTGTGTGAGATTATTCTCCTTGTCTCAAAGAACATCTGGTTCCCCGCTGTATGGTCCCAGTGCCAATGTGTGTTTATCAGGCCCACCGGGACCAACCCCATGGACTTCACGCTCAGGAGCAGGTTCCGAGTGTCGTCTGGGTACATCAGAGTGTCGAACACAAACGCGTCTTTTCCCGATGATACGACCGTGGACGTAACACCAACTCCTTCCGTCGGATGGCGACCGGTGAAGACCGTCACCCTGTCTGACACGTTTTCGAGGGTCAGGTTCATGACTTTGAATCAGCCAGTGTGTTATTTCAATTTTGGTACCATGTTATCCTAAGCTCAACTTTGCACGATTGGGTAGTCTGTATGGGCGCCCCACCGCACAGACAGCTCAGGATGAGCCGGCTAGGGAACGGCGCTTTGACTTGCCTTGCTGGGGCGAATCTCCTTCTCGATGTGGCTCATCGGGAAAGCGTCATTACAGAGCGATACAGCACGAATGCGGAAAGCACGGTCAGGAAATCGCTGAGCAGGTCCGGCTCCAAGGTAGCTCTGGACTGAATCTTCGAGCGCCACGCCCTGATTCCGGATTTCAGCTTGAGACTCTGATTTCCCAGCCTTCGAGGACTTCTGCAAGTGCCACATCGTTGAACTCGGTGCCACATGTAGAACACACCAGATCCACGATGGCCGGATGGAAGCAGACCCTCGCAACCTCCGCTTCACCGAGGCCTGTTTCCTGCTACCCTTGTCTTCCCTCTTTGCTTATTCCTGGGCACGAGCCGCTGCGGACGGTGTCGCTGAACCGTATCCATGGTCCGGTAACTCTGAGCGCAAAGTGCGCCTTTTGACTATATAACCTGGGCAAGCCTACAGCTGTACGCAGACGGAGTGGTTCGTGGGCAGCCAATCGTTCCTCAGGGCGATACTACGATAGCCGGACCCATAAAGAAACCATGATGAGAAAAGCGGGACCGGGTTAGAAAGTCGGCTTTTGGAATCGGGAATTCGTGGGACGAAGAAGAGGCAAGAAGGGCCGACATCGGCGACTACCTAGCAAAGCTGAAGGCCATGCTGACGTCCTAGCCGAACCGGGGGAGAAGTTGGAGAGGATAATCACGAAGATAGAACTGCTGACGGCGAGTTGATGACTTTACATCTCTGCCAGATCAATCGTGCCGATGGATTTCTCAGAGAGGAGCTCTCCGTCAGGGGTGATCAGGGGAATGCCAGACACCCTCGAAGTCGCCGCATGGAAGGAGTCGAAGTAGGTAAGCCTGCCGCCGTTTCCTCTATAGTAGCGAAGGTGCTCGGCAAACACGCGTGCGGTGGTCGGGAGCCTTGGGAACAGCGGGTCCTGCCAGAGCCTTGAAACGAATGAGGTCCATGACCGCTGCGGCACGCTTGTTCTCCCCGACAGGAAAAGCGCCTCCGCCTCATACGGTGTAGCCTCGCTGACATAGACAGAGGCCTTCTTCCTCTCTATTTCATTCATCATCCTCTTCGCATTGGGGTGAAGGTCGTCGTCTTCAAAGACGAAAGCAAGGATCGCCGCGAGGTCTAGGATGATGGCTTCAGGAAGGGGCCTCAACCCTTCTCAAGCCCAAGGAATCTTTCCTCGACTTGTTCCTTCACTCTGCGCGTGTATTCGACCTTCCCCTCCAGGACGCCGTCGAGTGAGGAGTAGGTGGCGGGATAGACGACCATCCGACCCTCCTCAACTTCCCAGAATAGGCCAGTCCCCTCCTTCAACCCAAGCTTCTCTCTTACCTTTTTGGGGATAGTGGTTGTGAATCTCCGCTGCACCTCGGTTTTCTCCATTGGTGAGCGATAACGTCCGTAATATTAAAGAATTACGGACGGCGACGGCTGCTTCTTGGAGGGGGACCTGCCTTCATGATAACGCCTTTAGCACAATGTGCATGTGACGAGGGACGAGCTCTCATTGGCAAAAGAGTGGCCAGGCCCCAGACTGATGGGATGGTTTCACCTGACCAAAATCGCAGACCCGGAATCAAGCGGCGGAGGAGAGAAGAATTTCCTCTGGGCGAATGTAAGCACACACATACGGTTTCTCTAAGTTTGCTAATCAGCAATCAGGGTTCTCGATTGGGACCCCACAACAGAGATGGCGATCCTCACCCTCATGCCAACGAACGGGGCTAGCCTCATGAACTCCCCGTTAGTGACTGGGAGGAACACCCTCTGGGTCGAGAGGATGAACGGGAACATTCCTTCGCGTTCTAGATTGTGCTCCCGGATGTCCCAGAGTTCTCGCCTGCTCTTCCTCCCCTTCTTGGCCGCGTCGATTACCTTGGAGTCGAACAACTCTAGCATGTACCGGTCACCATCCCCCGCATAACTGATGCTGACGACAGTGAAATTAGGTTCGTCGCTTTCTGACATGCTATCCCTACCCATATCCATATGGGGGTATAAAAACACTACCCAAAGACATGCTTATTAGGAGGGGATACCGTCATGGGTATCGTTGCCCATAAAGGTGCCACCAATGCCAAAGGTCCTTTCTGCTTCGTGTCCGGTTTGCGGTCGGCCATTCTTCAGTATGTACCAGAAGCAGTTGGACAGCATGGTGACTGAACATATGCGACGCCACGAGAAGAAATGAATAGCGAATCAGGCCCGGAGAATAGTGTTCTCTCCTGTCAGCCTTCTTCGTACCATTCTGATCGAACGCGATACCGCAACAAGAAAAACTGAACGTGATGCAAAGGACCTAGTTTCGCCAGTCGTCGTGCGTATAGAGGGGTGCCCGTACTACTAGTATGTGAGTTACACCCCATTCGTTCATATTGCTGTCGAACCGAATATACTAGATATTTGATTTCCATTAGCGTTAAGTGCTAAATTATCGCTAATCGCTGATGACTTTATGAAAATCATAGTGTTTTTATGTAACCTCTCCGAATAATGGGGCATGGACTTGCCTAACGACCCAAGGGCACTGACGAGAAGAGAGAAGGACTACGCATACGTGCCTGACAAGAAGACGATTTCGCAACTTGTGAACGTCGGTGTGAGAGATCCGAAGGCCCGCCATCGCGTCGAAATGCCCTACCGACGTATGTACAGCAGAGTATGTAAGCGCCATGACAGACGATTCTGGCCAGACGAAGGGTGCAGCAATTGCGAGTCCGAGGGTGTGATAACGGAAGCGGTGCGAGGTCCCGTCGAATCTTGGACTCCATTCAAACCTTGGACCCCAGACATTCAGTTTCCCATTCAGATACTGAAATCATTCGTGGGGTCACCTTACCTGCCCGACTTCAAGGACGTCGCAACTTTTCGGATTATCGGGGTCCGCCGATCTGGGAAATCTGGACTTGGGGAGACGATCGCCATCAAATACTTGCAGAATGGGTCTTCGGTCTACGACCTGTATGCTGCCAATGACAACGAGTCGCTCGCTTGGCTCGATTCCCCCTATTCTGACCGCGTAATTCTGGTTCGCGGGGCAGAAACCACTCTCGATTGCAATTATCACACGATGAGCATTGAAGACCTGGAACCGAAGACAGCCCCAGACGGGCGGATTTTCATCATGACTAAGAGTTTCTTCGCCAATGAGGAACTTTACTACGCAGCTCTCGAAAAACTGACGGAGTGTTTCTCAAAGAGGGACAGTTGGAACCGCACTCACGTGATCCTCATTCGGGAAGCCCAAGAATGGATAGCTGGGAGAATGAAGTCCGGGCGACCTCGAGGCGCCAAAGACTCGGCGGAAGATTTCATCACCTTCAACAATACCCTCTTTCATTGCGGCTATGCCGTCATCACTGATTCTCAACGGAGTGTGGGTGTTTCAAAGGACGTCCGCGAACTAACAACTTTTCTCTTCATGAAGACAATGGGCCAGATGGAAATCCCTGACAATCTTAACTGGACGATGAAATACGAGACTCCGGAGCTCATGAGGCAGCTCCCGTCTCATTTGTTCAACATGGTTGGAGAAAGAGGACAATTCGCTATCGGGTGGTTCCTATTGCCCCCATGGCACATCAAGAGAGGCACCTCGATCATCGAAAGGCTAGGTATCAGAGTTTCCTTCGACGAGAAGAAAACTGCCATTGCAATGGTTCGGAGGAGAGACGAAGCTAGGAAATACGGTGGACGGGCCCCAGCCATTGATGAACAAATGCATCGTGTCATTGTTGCCGAACATATGGGCGTCAACGGTTCAGCTGAGGAACCGAAGGGGAAGTCCTTCAGAGAAATAAGCCTGGAGAACAGGATAAGCGAAGACAGCGCAAAGAGACAATGGAAAGCCCATGTCATGGGTGTGTGTAGTTGCAAGTCGACCTAGGCAGGTCGGTTGTGAAGGGGAAATCGCATCTTTGAGCTAATGACTTCGAAGGTTTCGATCTCTCTCACAACGGGAAATCCACTGCCATTCTCGGCTCCCCTTCCCGATGCTACCTGCGCCTGAAACCGAACACCAGGAATATGGTCTGAGCGTGGCCGACGACGAACCTGTCCCTCAGGCTCCTGAGCACTGATACGAGAGCCTTCAGGAGCTCGGGGCTCTGCAGCTTCACGTCCAGCCTCATGGCGAGGCTGTAGAGGCTCCTCTGCACCTTTCCTAGGCCGAACCAGGTCCCCGCTCGCTTGGCTCTGATCATTTGTGACAGCAAGATTGTCTTTATGCCGTTGTTTTGGTGTACTGAGGTAATGGTGCGAGCTGATGATTGGTGAATCCTGGGGGCGCTCGGACGGGAAAAGGCAGATTTCACCGGCGCTAGCTAATAATCGTAATTACTTATCCATGATTTGGCAAGACACGCTCATTTCTTTCCGGACCGCACTGAAATCACTTGGGCCTCCAATAGCTCCTTCCGAAGGGACTCCGTCGCGAGGAGCAAATAAGATGAGTTCTGAGGCCGATGGAGCACGGCCCGCGAACTATTGTCTTAGGTGCGCAGCACGACAGGGCGTAGGGCAAGAGGAAAATTGGGCGTGTGTTTCTGATAGTGTCCAGTGACTCCATAATGCTCGCTTCCTGGCGGGGCTTTCTCAGTTCACGTAGGCACCCCAACCTACATAGCTTGGTTTTGGCGAATTCGAGGCCTCGTAGGGCCACAAAGTAACGCAAATATTCGACTTCATATTGCGAAACAACGTGAACTTGTTAGGCTGGGAAGTCCTGCGAAAGCGTAACAGGGTATGAGCTCTCCTAGGAATTCCAAATTGAAAACCTGGTGGGTTGTTGCGGGCGCTGTTTTCGTAATAGTGATTGTGCTGGGAGTTGCCCTTATGTATTCTAATATCTACTCCGTTGGGAGCTCGACAACCACTACTGGAGGGCAAAGCACAGCTTCAGCCACTTGAGCCACTTCAGCAACATCAGCCACTTCAACCCCTACAGCTAGCCCCATTAAGCACATCATCTTCATGATCCAAGAGAACCATGCTTTCGATAACATGTTTGGAACTTTCCCTGGTCTCCCATCTCAATATGCCCTGAGCCTTTCCACCTGCATGCCTCAACCTTCAGGGCCGTGTGCGACTCCGTTCAATGCTGATACTCGACCTATAATTCAGCAAACTGATATCTGCCATGCTTCGACATGTGCTCATACAGCTTACGACAATGGAAAGATGGATGGATTCGGATTAGCAGTGGCAAAGAGTCTATCAACTTATCCGATGGCCTACTACGATAGTAAAGCGATTCCCTACTACTGGGACTACGCTCAGTACTATACACTCAATGACCTGTTCATGTCGAGTGCTCTGAGTTTCAGCCTTCCCAACCATCTCTATACGGTCGCAGCCCAAGGTGGCATCACTGACAAGTGTTCAGGGCTATGTCAGACGCCCTATAATTTGACCTTCGCCGATATTGGCACGGAGCTAACACAACACGGTATTTCCTGGGGGTATTATCAGTACTATTGGAATGACGCACTCGACTGCAATGGGGTGGTCCCATGGACAGCTGCCTATGTCAACAGTCAGATTCATGGAACTGGTTTTGGAGGTGGCTATGATGGATTCTGGTCAGGAGAAGCAGATTTCGTCAAGGTCCAACAGACTCAAGGCGAGTGCCAGGGCTTGCAGAACTACAATGATCTGAGCAATGCCATAGCCTCAAACAGTTTGCCTTCCGTGTCTTGGATAATTCCAGCGCCCGACGTCAGTGAGCATCCGCAACAGTCAACCTGGTTACAGGGCGAGCAGTACACCTCTTCAATAATCAATGCGATAGAAAAGAGTCCAGCGTGGAGTTCGACAGTCATCTACCTGACGTGGGATGACTACGGAGGCTATTATGATAATGTCGTCCCTACACAGATAGATCAGTACGGTATGGGCATGAGGGTACCTCTGATAGCTATCTCACCTTACTCGAAGCAGGGCCAGATAGTTAATGGTCCCAGTTACGGTTACTCTGGAGGTCAAACATCCCAAGAAGACTTTTCTTCATTCCTTTCGACGATAGAGTACAACTGGAATCTCCAGCCCCTGACTCAGAGGGATGCCGAGCAGCCCAATCTCTTTTACATGCTAGACTTTCACCAATCACCTTTGCCTCTTTTGTATCTTGGCAGCTCAGGTGTTGTGTACCCCTACCAGGCATGTGTCTCAAATGGAGCTTGTAGCACCACTACGCCTTTGGCGTTTACGCTTAATCTGCCTTCAGGTCCCATGCTATCTGAACCCTTGGGCCAAGCCCTGGCTGACAGTGGTGACGGTGATCCTGGTGACTAAGGTCTACCGTTCGCCGCTAGGTCCGCGAACTCCTGACGACCAAAGGCGGTCCCAGCGAGGCCCCAGCCACCTTCGGCCGCCTCGGTGAGTATCACCCACGTGCGGCTCCCCAGAGACTGGTCCCCTGAGACCCTGACGACAATCTCAGTGACTTCTTTGACGAGCTGCTTCTGCCCCTCCCGGGAAAGTGCCCCCGGGGGAGTGACGACCTGGACCCTGACCGTCCGGGCCGCGCCGGTCGCCGCGGTATGGACAGCGTTCGGGTCCATCCGATGGATGAAGGCGGCGGTGTTGTTCAGATGGAACGGACCAGGCGTCGCCACCCCTTCGGCGCGGAGTACAGCCATGGTAAGCTCGTGTCCGAGCTGAGCGTCGGAGCCAGCCGGGAATATGTCGGCAGCGGCATACAGGTCGATCATTGGCATGATAGATAATGCAAGAAGAGCCCGAGTGCTAGTAATATGGCTTGCTGCGGTCCGATTTCATCTTTTAGTCGGGTCAAAGATGCTTGTTGACTCCCCTCGGACCAGAACAGCCCGACGAGTTTGGGGGTTGGGCAGGTCTCACCACTACCAGATGTCATGCCATACCCGGGCACCTGCCTCAGGCATCCTGGCTAGCCCTTCTTGAGCTCGCCAGTTCCCTGATGGTCCCGATTTGATGCGCGCGAATCACGAAGACCCGCGACCCTCCTCCTAGTGATAGCATAGCTGATCACGATGAGGAATGTTGCCACGACTAGGATTCCTAGCTGTGGAGGGAACTCGGGAACACTAGCGCTGCTTGTCGCGGAGGAGATAACGGACACGCTTTTGGAGCCCTGATTGGCCACGAAGACCTCCCCCTTTCCGGAATCGTAGTCATCCCTGTCCGGAGAAGACCCGACGGTGATAGTGGAGACCACTGTGTTGCTGCTGTCAGAAATCACTGATACGGTCGTGCCTCCGTAGTTCGTCACGAACACTTCACCTGATGCTGGATCGTAGGCTGCCCAGTAAGGGGTGCTCCCCACTGAAACCGTTGCGACGACGGAATTCGTCGAGTCTGAGATTACGGAGACTATGTTGCCGCCGGAGTCGGCCACGAAGATCTCTCCCTTGGAGGAGTCGTAGGCCATTCCGAGGGGCGCACTGTTTGTCCCGAGGCTGATGGTCCCAACGATGGCATTCGAGGAGTCCGAGACCACGTATACGTTCCCATTGTTTTCGTCAGCAACGAAGAGCTCCCCCTTGGCCTGGTCGTAGACGATTCCCCGTGGGAGGGTCCCAACCGATATGGTTGAAACCACTGTATTGTTGCTGCCTGAAATTATTGAAACAGTGCCATCGTTACTGTTTGTCACAAAAACTTCGTTCTTCGCGGAGTCATACACGGGTGTGTTTGGTGCGTTCCCCACGGTAATAGTCTGGACTAGGCTGTTGCTCGAGTCAGAAATCACTGAAACCGAATCGGTACCCGTGTTGGCGACGTAGACGTCCTCGTTGCTCACGTCGTACGCGATGCCTTTCGGTTGGGGCCCCACAGGCACAGTTGCGACAACATCGTTGTTGCTGTCAGATATGACCGAAACGGTGTTGTCACCCACGTTGGTTACGAAGACCTCCCCTTTGGAAGAATCGTAGGCAGCTCCGGTCGGAGAAGTCCCCACGGCAACGGATGCAGTCACGCTCTGCGCCCGCGTCAGCGGGACTGTGAAGGCTATGAGAAGAAAAATGGTTACAAAGAGAAGAGCTCGTATCCTGTTGGATGAATGCGTGTTTGCGAATAGGCTCACGAGTTGGCAACCCGGGCATTGGAGGCCTAAATAAATTGAACGCAGAGTTCTGAATCGGACTTCTGAACCAAGGCGCTTGATAGGACTTGAGAATCTTCAAACAGCGCACGGGTTAAGGGTGTGTTGTGCCGGGCATCGGCCCGCTCCGGAACGGAGTAGCAGCCCTCGCCGCCCTGGTCGCATTCATGACGGAGCTTAGCCTTCGCAAGTTCTTAATGCGAACAACTCCCTTTCCAACCAGGATCTCTGCGGGCATCTTGTCGCGTGAATACCAGATTCCAAGCCCTGCGGACGTCAGCATGCATAGATCTGCGGCAGAATCCCCTATCGCGACTGTCTCTGAAAGGTCGGCTCCGAACCTCTTTGCCAAGCGAGTCAGAGCGTACCGCTTGCAGACGGACTGCTGGCACTTGCATCCAATCCTTTCCCAACCCATCGGCATAGTTATCGCGCCTGTCAAGATGCCGTTCCTCTGATGAAGCACGTTGGCGACGTCATAGTCCAGCCTCAGTTTTCGCGCCACCAACTTGGTCGCGAGGGTGTACCCATCGCTTATTATTCCGACCTTGATGCCCGAGTCCTTCAGCCATTGGACCGACGCGGCCGCGCCGTCCGATAGGGGCATCCCTTCGACAATCCTGGTTATGTCGGAGGTTGAAACATCACGCAGGAGCCAGGCGATTCTCTGTGACCTCCGATAGGGGGCGAGTCTGGAATTCATGGCTCGTGCAACCTCGTCGGCCAGATGGAACTCCCGCGCGACCTCAACAATTACCCGACCCCGGAGGAGCGTGCCGTCGAGGTCGATCGCCGCCAGCTTGGGTGAGAACCCTTCCGGCAGTCGAATCACCTTCCGAATTCAGTGAGTGTTTGGGAGGTAGTCCTCAGCACCGCCTCGAACCGCTTGATATCTAGGCCGCCTAGTGGCTTGATTTTGGGTGGGTAGGGCGGCCCCATGCTTTCTGGCGCTATCCCCCTGTTGTTGAGCGCTTCCGATATCATCGCCTTCGACTTCTCTGTGCATATCGGGGAGCCGTAGATTGCCTTGAGGGACGAAGTGAGCATGTCTTCGATGTGCGAATCTCCCTTCTCAGCGTGCAGGTGAGGGTTGCGCGTCTCAATTTGATACACGTCGACCCCTTTAGACATCACGTCAGGATGCGGTGAAGGAACCAGCCCACCAAACTGCTCCAGGATGTTGACAAGCTCGTAGGTCTCGACTGCGAAACCCGATTGGAGGGGGAGCAGGTCGGCAAGCGAGATGCTGATCGCGTGTTCCCCCGCGTTGACGGTCCTGATGATTTCCGTCCCGAAGCCTGTGTTGCTCTCGATCAGCTTGTTGAGGCACTGGTTCGTCACTTCCGAGACCCTCCCCCACTTCGGAAAGATCATCTGGTCCTCCTCAATCTTGGGCTTGTTGACCCAGGATACCCTGACCAACGAGTAGGGGCTATCTGACAGTATGAAGCCCGCGGCGAAGATCTCGACGTATTCGTGAACGGCCCCGGGAATGTAGTTGTCAGCGTCTACGAAACCGAGATACTCCTTGCCCATCATCTTTGCGAGCGCCATTGCAACGAACATACCCTCGGCTTTGCCGTCCCTAACGAGCCCGTTTTCGAGGACAGACTCGTAGCCCGTTGTCTTGAAGGCCTCGGCTATTCCGGGATCCTTCTGGTGCACCAGCGTGATCCTGTCGTTCACGAAATGATTGAATTCCTTTATGGTCTCCAACTCCATCCGGAACCTGTCTACCGGCGACCTGCTGCTGTTTGAGACGACGATTACCTGACAGTCATGGGGAATTCCGCTGAGCACGCCCTCAAGAATATTGGTTCTTTCATCCTTGATGGGGACGACCACTGCCATCCTCTGGTTGATAACATCGATTTCGTCCGATGAAATGGTCGCGACCGCCTCCCTGACCTTCGTTGGGAACTTGGTGGCACCGGAATCGAGTTCGTAGACCCTTTGGACTTCGTGGATCTTGACGCCACCTAAACGCTGCGTCTTCCTGGGGAGCTCCAGAATCATGGGCAGGACTCGGTGAATTTCGAGTCCTGATATCCGTATCGTCAGCTGGCTCTTCCGGGTCAAAACTTGAGATTTGTTCCGGGGGGTCTGGAATCGCGCCTCCGCTCATGAAGGGATCTGCCTAGTCTCTGATTGTGTAATCTCCGGCGCGCCCTAGCGCTACTTCTCAATCCTGACCGTGGGGTGCGAGAGGTTGCTCCGGATGAGAGCCTGGACGTTCAGGCCGTCCTTTAGCATTTTCAGCTCGAAGTGCCGGCCGTCGTTTGCGTCGACGATTATCAGGCTCAGGCCCACGATCCTCATCCCCAGGGTCCTGATTAGCCTCGCGTCCGAGAAGGCCATCGCGGACAGGAAGGTGTTCTGGAGGTTGGCGATCCCTTGGTTCACGTAAAGCCCGTCGGAACGGAGCTCGTAACTGTTGCGAGCTCTGAGGATGACGAGCCCGATCACCTTGGCGAGGTAGAGGAGGAGCACGATGACTACCGTTGCCACCTCCACGGCGTCAGGAATCGTAAAGGAGCCCAGGTTTACCGAACCGAACAAGAGGTTGCCGAGGGATTTTACACCGTCGCCGGCCCAAACCTCGAGGACTACTAGGATGACGATCGCCACCAGCGCCAACACGCCGTACAGCGCCGTGTATGCCCCGATGGAGGGTCTCCCGCTCCAGGCCACGTTTCCCTTTGCGGGCGTCGCGTCCGCAACTGTGGGATTGGCACCGCTCACCTCCATTGTTCCTGCCTACCAGTCAACCCGTTGTCTGGGTTTGGGGGAGGCAAGAGGGCTCAATTAGCCTTTCGCCTGGAGACTTGCGTATCCAACGTACCCCATTTGGAGGACGCCCTTATCCAAGACGGAAGACCATAACGGCGCTATTGAGCAGGATGTGGATTCAAACGGTGAAGGTTGGTGGGGCCGCCCGGATTCGAGTGGTTTACCGTGCAAATCCAACACAGGTTCGGGCCCGGTGCGGCCCGCCCAGTTTAGCCTGCAATTCCAATGGTACGTGGCTTATACCAAGGATGGATTAAATCTAAGGGAAAGGCCTAACCTTCGACAAGCGGCCTCCGACTACGTCAATGTGAACCCCAGGAACCCTGTGTTTGACAGTCGACTTTCGACGCGTCGACAACCAGCCAGGCAGGTTTAGAGCCTGTTCACCAGTTTCATCATTTCTTCGTAGTGGTGTTCGATTATATCAGCGCCCTGGGATCCCATCATCTGTTCGGCGTTTCGCTTGCACTCTGAAATCGCAGCCACGATTCCTTCCTTCGTTGGCGCAACGTAGCTCACACCGCACTGGGAGAACACCCCTTCCACGAATGTCTTCACCTGTTGCTTCAGTTGTTCGTCCGTCACAGGCTGACGGAGGATCCGGGCAAATTCCCCGTTGGCGCTCTCGAAGCACTTCAGCAGTTCGTCTCTGACGAATGCTGGAGTTACATCGCTGTCGGGCACGTCGGGTGCGATGTACTTCTCAGCCATTGTGGCGCAATTGATAACATATGTTATATAATCCTGCCGAAACCAGTCATTCCGAATTGCAGAGCACTTCCAGAGACAACGAACTGCTGCAGAAGTTCGAGGCGAGTATGAAGGCCCTTGTCCCCCACCTCGAGGGGGAGAGGGTAGTGAACCCCACACCGCTGACCAACCTGACCAGCGACCTTCTGGAATGCGCCCGGACCGAGTATGGGCTGAATCTGAAAGGAGACGGAGTCGGTATTTTCGCGAAATTCGATTCGAAGATAGCCGGTGGCTCGGTGAAGGTGAGGCCCGCGGTCAGCATCGTGGGTGAAGCCATCGCTTCAGGCAGACTGGCAAAAGGCCGGACCATCTTCGAGGCGACGTCCGGTAACTTTGGGCTCGCTCTTGGGAAGCTAGGCGGATTGGGAATCGATGTTGTCGCCCTTGTTTCTAGGAGGCTTCAGCAGGGGGTCCTGGACCAGCTTCGGAGGGAAGGGGTCAGGCTCGTCAACCTAGACATCGACATCTGCCCGGCCCCCGGGCTGAAGGGTTCCGGGGATCTCCTCATCGCAAAGGGGGTGGCCGCCAGCTTAAGACAGCAGCTCTCAGAGCTTGGATTCGATCCAAAGCGCTTTGATGGGATAATCGGGAAGGCCGAGGAGCTGCTGGCCCGGCAGGATGCCATCGGGCTCGCCAAGCTGCTGGCTGAAGCCTACGGCGGCTTCTGCACTGAGCAATATGACAACGAGTTGAACGTCGAGGTCCACAGAACCGTAACTGGCCCCGAAGTCGATCAGCAGCTTATAGCCGAGGGGACTTCCCTCGGGAGAGCGGATTTCGTATGCGCATTTGGGACGGGTGGGACAGCGACCGGTGTCAGCAAGTATGTCGCCTCGGAGCATCATAGGAAGGGAGTTAGGGTCGTCTTCCCACTTTCCGGCCAGGACGTGGCTGGCATCAGGACGAAGGACAAGGTCATGGGGCTGAAGTTCTATGACCCCGAGTCGTACCTGGGGGAGCATGAAGTGGACTTCGAAGAGGCGACCAGGCTCTTCGAGTTCTTCAACAGAAGGGGCTATGACGTCGGAGAAAGCGGTGCCCTAGCCCTCTATGCCTGCATGCAGTTAGTCAACTATGGAGTCGGAAAGGAGTTTGTGGTCATGGTGGCTGACGGGGCCGCGAAGTACACCCCAGAGGTCAAGGCCATTGCACGGAGGGGGAAGAGAGACCAAGTTAGGCTCGATGAGGCCGCGTCAGCCATCGGAGACTACGGAGGGGTGGTGTGGGCACATAATATGTTCGTCCCGAAAGCGGATGGAATAAGGGCCATAGCGTCCTCCCTCGGCTGCGACGAGTCGGAAGTCAAGGTAGCCGATGTTAAAGACGTGCAGGCGGTCCTAAACGGAAGGAATCCGTCGGCGGAGTTCGAGAATCTTCTCCCCAAGGATGACAAGCCCATTCTCGTCGTATGCATGGCCGGGAACACCTCATTGATGCTCGCCAAGGTGCTGGAGAGGAGGGGGGTGGCCGCTGAGAGCTTGGTTGGCGGGATTACCGGGCTCCCCGCTTCAAGGGGAAAACAACCCCTCGACCTGGTAGAGATTGCACGTTCCTGAGCGTTAGATCCGGCTGCCGTAGTTTCGGCAGAACCCAGGTCGACTGCGGGGCCCTTTACGACCCTACAATAGGACGAATGAACCCTGAGGGATTCTGGTCATACTTCTTGTATCTCCAGACACCGTATGCAGAGGCCCATGTTATCACAAAGATGACGACGATCGCGAACCCCATCGTCTCGAAGTCGAGGTTCTCCAGCCAGATCCAGAAGCCAGAGCTCAGCTTGAGCTCGGTGCCAAGCACCTGGGCCAGCTCTATCCCGCCGATGACGAACGCCACGAGCACAGACATCACTGTCACGGCCAGATTGTAGTAGATTTTCTTCAGGGGGGTCAGGAACGCCCAGCCGTAGGCAAACCTCATGGTGACACCGTCAGTAGTGTCAGTCAGGACCATACCACAGGTGAAAAGCAACGGCAACACGAGTATCTGCCAGAGAGGGATGGTTGAGGAGGCCCCCACGCCCACGCTTATGGCGATCAGGGCGACCTCTGTCGCAGTGTCGAAGCCCAGCCCGAAGAGGACGCCTATCGGATAGATCTGCCATGCGTCGTTCACGAACCTGAACAGCGGTCGGAACAACCGATTGAGGAAACCGCGTTTCTGCATGTACTCTTCGAGCTGCTCTTCCTTCATCGCTCCCGACTTCGCCTGCTTGAACAGACGGTAGACGCCGAAGACGATCAGTAGGTTGATGAACCCTATGATGAACAAGAAGGCACCTGAGACCAGGGTGCCGACGATATCTCCTACGCTCTGGAGCGCTGGGATTTGTCCGATGACACTTCTGGTGACGAAGACTACGACGGCAATCAGACCGACTACTATTGTTGAATGGCCGAGCGAAAACCAGTTTCCTACAGTGAACCTCGGCTTTCCCTGCTGCATCAGCTTCCTGGTGGTGTTGTCAATGGCAGCAATATGATCGGCGTCGACGCCGTGGCGCAGCCCAAGGACGTAGGCAACGATTCCCAAGCCGTTCAGAACCGGTGATATACGACCAAGGACGGCGGCAGCAGTCATCGACAGTACGGTGACGGCGGCTATCGCGGAGTAGACTGAGGCGATCCTGGCCTTCTCTGTACGAGAGACGGCAAGGTTCGAGGCTCCCAAACGAGCGGAGGATTCTGTCATCTGCGCCGAAGGACGTTCAGCATTGTTCGCTGTTAAGTGCTCTCGTGACGATGAAGGTCCTGCATCCACTTTCTGCGCCAGTTTAGTGTGCAAATCCAGACCCAAACTACAGTTTGGCGCCCCGGCCGGGACTTGGCATTCTAGGTGGGCGCCCCAACACAAGGAATTGTGGATTATATCGGGTCTTGCTTGCCCATTCGAAGACCGCGCCTGGCGAATACGTAGGCCATCACGATGGCGACTGTGGCCAGGAAAGTGAAGCCGAGCTGGGCCGGGAACTCGGGGATCCCTCCCCCTGTTGTGCTCGATGCGGAGCTCTGAGTCGTGGTCGAGATTTGGCTGGTGATGCTGGTCGGCGTGGTGGCTGTCGCGGAACTAGTCGTGGTCGTTGACGTGGACGTGCTGGAGGAATCTGAAAAGATATCGAGCGCGGCTGGCGTTGATCCGATAATTTCGCCTTTGCCAGAATCATACACTACCGACGCTAGTACATTGGGAACTTGTGCAACCACTGCATTGTTGCTATCCGATATTACCGAGTTACCCGCAAAAATTTCTCCTTTGGTAGAATCATACGCTATGCCCTGAACTTCCGATAACCCGGTCACACTTGCAACCACCTGCGTTTGTGTTGTCCGAAATGACCGAGACCGTGCCAGCTCCGGTTGCGAATACCTCTCCTTTACTGGAATCATAAACCAAGCCGTAGGCGGTGACCCCCTTGATGATTGCTACCACGGTGTTGTTGCTATCAGATATGACTGAGATGCTGCTGGAGCCAGTGTTAGCGACGAAGATTTCGCCCTTGCCAGAATCATAGGCCATCGCTTCAGGGAAATTTCCCACACCAACATATGCGATTACAGTATGGGTGCTATCCGATATGACGTAGACACCTCCGAAGACATTTTGGCCGTTGCCTGCATCGGTAAGAAATATCTCGCCTTTGGCAGAATCATAAACCACACCCGAAGGAACCCACCATCCACCCGATGTTACATTTGCTACCACGGCGTTTGTACTATCAGATACGATCCAAACCGCGGGAGGGATCCCCTGAGCAAGTCCACTGCCTGAGGCGATGAATATCTCGTGTTGTCCAGAATCATACGCCAGGTCCGCCAGGGACCCAGCATACCCGGGTATGGTTACCGTTGCAACCACTTGGTTTGTACCATCAGATACAACCGAAATGCCAGAGTAGCCTACTACGTATATTTCGCCATTGCTAGAATCATAAGCCATTGCGCCGCTAACGTTAGGTATCGTGGAGGATATTGCAAGTGTTGAAATAGCATGAACACTGCTTATTGCTGAAAACGCAAAGATCACAATGAATATTAAACCCAGGAGCTTCCAAACTTTGGCTTTCATATTTCAAACCTCGACCTTTCGTCTTGAAGCAAGTGGCAGGACGAAGTGCCTCCGAACCCTATTTAACACACGGAAATCATTCTCAAATATGAGAATCGTCTCGCGCCGACCAAGCAAGATTGGTACCGGTTCGCTGAACTGACTTCGTTTACGTGCTTGGGGGGAGAGTGAGTCCGACGGAGCTGAAAAGTTGTTTCAGCCGGGGATCCTTCCTGACCTCGGAGAAGGCAGGGGAGTGCATCAACTCTTCAGCTCGGAGTGTGTGGTCCCCCGCCGCCCGGGACATGTACTCGAAAAACTTGTCGACGTCCCCAAGGGCATAGAAGATGAACCCCCCGAGCGAGGACCTCGCCCATCCCGCTTCGTGGGTCTCGTCAAGCTTCGCGATCATCTCCATGGCAGTCGTCCTGTCCCCCTTGAGGGCGGCGAGGTATCCGCGGTTCAGGTGGGCGTATTCGCTGTTTGGCGCAATCTTCTCCAACTCGTTCACAATGGCCTCTGCCTCCGCAAGATTCCCCTTAGAGAAGTAGATGTCTGCCATCCGCCGGTAATAGTTGATTGGGTCCAGGTGGCGGGTCCTCTTCAAGAGCTCGAGGAGGTCTCGCACTCGGCCTGCAAAGAAATATGCCGCCCCTAGCCTCCTTATCACCGGGGGTGAAAGCGGATCAAGTTGGTATGCCGTCTCGGTGCTGCTGACGAAGCCTCCCAGGTTACCCCTTATCGATTCCACAGCCCCGAGCGCGAGGTGGGCGTCGGCGAGGTTGGGGTTCAGCTCCAACGCCCTCCTCACCTCCTTCTCCTGCGCCATTATCGGGTCGTCGGCCATGTTAGAAATATCAGCGAGCAGGGCGTGCGCCTCTGCCAGGTCGGGGCCGACGGAGAGGGCTTTCTGTGCGGCGGCTCTACCGCGCTCGATCCCCTCGGACCAGGAGATGGACCCTCTGATGGCCAAATTTGTGTAGCACCTTGCCATGCCAGCGTACGCCCTGGAAAATGAGGGGTCTCTCTCGATGGCTTGTACGAAGAATCCCAATGATTGCCTTAGCGGTGCCTCGTCAGGCTCGTACACCAGAGCCTGCCCCTGGAGGAAGAGCGTGTAGGCCTGGATGTCCTCGGTCTCCTTCTGCTTCGGGACGGGACCTTTGGCCGCTGGGAGGCTGACGGGCAGTGACTTCGCAACGCTGTCTGCGATCTCACTTTGAACGGCGAAGATGTCGTCCAGGTCCCTGTCGTATTTATCCGCCCAGAGATGCTCTTCAGTGTTCACGTCGATTACCTGCACCGCGACCCTTATCCTGTTCGCCGCTTTTCGGACGCTCCCCTCCACGACCGTCCCGACACCCAACTCCTTTCCTATCTCCGAGACGTTCTTCTCCTTCTTCTTGTAGTTCATGACGGAAGTCCTCGCGATTACCTTGAGACCCTTGATGAGGGCCAGGCTGCCTATCAGCTCCTCCGTCAGGCCGTCGGCGAAGAACTCGTCTTGAGGGTCTATGCTCATGCTCACGAACGGAAGGACGGCAATCCTGTCGGCCGGGAGCAGAACGGGTCTGAAGCTCATCGCCTGTCCCTCCCATGGGAGCTCGACCTTGTAAACGTCTATCGGTGCTGCCACGTTCTTCAGTTCGTGCGGTTCGAGTTTGACAAGTTTGAAAGGAATCTTGTTCCTGACCTGGTCATAGACCTGCTGTGAGATGCAGATTTCGCCCCCCTTCGCCATGGGCTCTATCCTCGAGGCGATGTTGACTGCGTCGCCATAGACATCTCGATTGCTTTGGACGACATCTCCAACGTGGATCCCTACCTTCATCTGCAATTTCTCGGAGGAGTTATCGCCTTGGTTGTGGACTACTTCCTGCATCTCCACCGCGCACTCCACCGCTTCCAGTGCGCTTTCGAACTGGACAAGGAACGCGTCCCCAATGGTCTTGACCTCACGCCCCTTGTGCCTCGCGAAGACAGGGCGCATCTGCGAGCGGTGCATTTCGAGGAGCTGCAGCGCGAGCTTCTCGTTCCTTTGAGAGAGCGCAGTGTATCCTACAATGTCGGTGAACATGATAGCCGCGAGTCTCCTATTACCCTCTGACATCTGATGCGACCGTCTTCGAAGGTAGTGGTGATAAATCCGTTGTGGGGTTGGAGCCTTCGTGTTCCCGGCGACCGCGTACTCTTCAGGAGAAACTTCTCTCAGAATGTTTAAGGAACGGTTGGACTGCAATCTAACCCATGGAGATCGAGCCCGTGGTCAAACGCAATCTGGACCTAATGAAGACTCTCGACGACGCTTGGAATGCTGGACCCGGGAGCCCCCTTTGGGAGACATTCAGGAAGCGTCACCACGAAAACGTCGCCGTCTACTGGCCTGGCGGGGCCCCAGCCACGATGGGACGCCACAATCACGACCTGGAAGCCGTGGAATTCTTCAAGACTTTTCCAGACAACCACCTAACCAACAACCCATACAAGATCTTCTTCGGGCAGGGTGACTACACTTGTACGGTCGCGGATTTCTCTGGCACCATGAAGGGTCCAATGAAGGGAGCTGACGGCAAGTTGATCCCTCCAACGAACAAGACCTTTCATGTGGAGTTCTGTACAATCGCCCACTGGAATGAGAAAGGAGAGATACTCGAGGAGCGGCTCTTTTACGACCTTGTGGGACTGATGAAGCAGGTCGGGCTGTCATAGCCATGACGTCGAGGGTTCTCGATCTGTCAACCGAACTCTGATCGGAAGTTTCGGTGGCCGTCAAGGTGGTTCACCATGCTCATAGAGTGGAATAGAAGTTCATGGAACAAGAAACCACAGGTTAGCTAAGTAGGCAACGTCTAGCTTCTTGAGAAAGAGGTGGACTGAGACAATCACATGGACCCCCTTAGCCTTGTTCGCTGGTCGGTCGCAATTTTCTAAAGGTGAGGGAAAAATGATGCTGGAACCACTACGCCGAAGAGGGCTCCAAGAATCACGCTCATCACGGCGAAGATGATTATTGAGAGTATGGCTATCCCCAGTCCGCCTAGCCAGCTCGTTCCGAAGCTTGATTTGTAGACCCAAATCCAGGCAATGAAGGCCAAGATCAAGGCGAAAATGAACGCCCCGGGGCCGATCAGCGCTCCCAGAAAGAAATCCACCGCTATCAGGATCACAAAGTAGACTATCGGGCCAACCAGGGTGGCCACCATGGCGTCGCCTAAGGTGGATTTTCCCCCGGTTATCGCCTTGCCTGCCAACCACGCCGGTATCGAGATGACTACCCACAGAATGACCAAGCCGATGATGGTCACAAGCACGTCCGTCAGGGTCAGACTGCCGAGGCTGGGAAGAGCCGGGGTGCTCAAGGCCGCTACCCTTGGTTTTTCCTGGTCATTTTATAAGGACATACCCACTACGAAGGGACGAACGGCAGACAAAGGCATATCCTCCGAATGACGGGAACGTTTAGTAGAGTGTCGAATCGCATTACCCTGGTGAGTTCAAAGGAAGTGAAGCAGAAGGCAAAGAAGACCATGGGATATGGACGCAGATGGAGACGGAGGATCAGCATGCAGACTTGTGGATCTTTACCAGAAGGCCTTGGGTATACGACGCTGACGCATGCCCTCCGCCAGCGCTCGCTGGATATCCTCGATGAGTTCGCAGCGACGAACCAGGCGTCCGACTGAAGTTCGTCTAATCTCTGCCTTGGCTTACGTCGACCCAGGGCAGGCGTCCGCTCCCGCCGTTTTCTCTGTTCATCGAGTCCAAGATCATTTCGAATCTCACCTTCGCCTCGGCTGGATTAGTGCGATCTTGCCTCAGGCCGATCGACCCAGCCCAGGTCGGCCACGAAACAAGTACCTTTGCATGGCTGCCCCTCTCCGTGTGTACCTGGTCACTATGCACCAGGAGACTTCTTTCTAGTTCGCGTGCAGCGTCACCTATCTTGCCCTTGAACCGCACCGATGGCAACTTTTCATCTGTCCTGACCCTTCCTTCACTTTCCACCACGTAGAACAGATTTCTCGCGTCGGCGGAGAGACCTTTCGTCTGCCAACTCTCCCTTGAGACCGCAATTGCAAAGAAGTCAGGCCACAGCCTTCGATGGACGAAGGTGACCTTGCCCGAAATCAGCCGTGTGGTCAGAACATCGTCGCGCTCTCCGAGTTCATTCAATTCACGCCAAATCTCGCGGCCCTTGGGGTGACCCCACCACGAACCCTTGATCCTGTTGCCAGCGACGACCCCCACTACGCTTGGGAGGTGGTGGTCCGACTCAAGAAGAAGACCGTTAACTAGGAACCGTGCAACTACTTCCGAGTCGGACCTTGTTCTCTTCACTCCATACCGCGTCCTGATTTTCAGCCATAAAGCAGTTGGTGTGGCATTCAACCCGAACAGCTCGTAACCTGCTTTCTGAAGCCAGGAACGCGACTACTGATCTCCCGTTTCACGTTTGAGAGGGAGTTGACCGACGTGTTGGATGATCCATTGGACGAGCTGGTCGTAGGCCTGAGCACCGGCAGCCGTCAGGTGGACATCTCCGTCCTCAGCGAGGTTCACAAAGCCCTTTTGGGTCATCCAATCCAGGTACAGCACAAAGCGGTCGTAGGAGACTCCGGCCGCCGTCGCTAGCGCCGTCCTGTTCGTCTGCCCCTTTTCGCTCAGAATCTTGATTATGCGAGCGAGCACGTAGAGGTCAGGTTTGGTTGAATTCCGCTCTCTTGAATTCAGACGCAAACCACCTGAGGTCCCAGAAGAGTGAATCCAGCGATCGAAGGCGTCGGAAACCATCCGCGATGCTCTTTCTCGTGAAGAGCAGTACGATGACAAGCGACAGGAATGGCATGTAGCTCAGGGCCGCCGGAAACAAGAATCCCAAGGAGAAAAGGAAGACGAATGACAGGACAACTGTCGTCAATAAGAAGTACCCCACGACCTTGATCAGTGCATAGAATAGGTAAGAAACCCTGGCGAGGCTGACCGACCCCAGCATCGAGTCCCAGTCGATGTTTGAGAGGAGCTTGATTGCCCCCGGGGCTCCTTCGTCAAGTGCGCCCTTCCATCCTCCGACCTTGGTGATACGCACCCTCCTGTCGACCCAGTAGACCCCCAATATGAGCCCGGAGAAGAGGATGACGAGCTCGCCCAGGAAGATCCAAGGGCTGGCGGGGAAAGGCGGACCGAACAGCAGCAGGGCCTGCCCATTGAGTGTATTGGGAGACCCATACACGACGTCGGCGACGAACTGGAGCGACGTGAGGACAACGACTGCAATCAACGAGACGACCATGATGGCAACGAAGTCGACCATCGCCGAGGCCAGCTCTCGGTATCTCTTCACGTCGTCGAGGGTTCTCATGAGGTCGCCTACCTTCGCGACCACGTCCGCTTCGCTCAGAGCGACATCCCCAGCGCTTGCACCGATAGCTCGTAGTCGCCGCTCAGGGTATACTGGAAGATGTCGATGCCGGGTATGGCGCCGACCACCGAGCTCGAGGTCGCATTCTGGCCAGGAAGCACCTGGACGCTGAGCGGATTGTCCGGGCTGACATTGTAGCCTGGTCCTCCCGCCGAAGAGGCGGAAACTCCGATGATGGCCTCGTTTGAGAGGATGATGGTGAAAGTCGTCGGTTGGTCTACGGTGACGGAGGTGCCATTGGGGAACGTGAACCTGGTGGGTTGGATCTGGCCGCCGTGAACCACCACGTTGGTGTTGTTCTCAAGTGGTTGCACGACGATCTGAACCCTGGCGAAGACGTAGTTCTCCTTTGCAACCACCACGACCGAATTGCCGATGCCGGCGTATCCGGCCTCAGAGACTGCGGCAGAGTGGAATATCGAGGTCAGGGGCAGCAGAAGGGCAAGAAGGAGCAGAAGCAAGAGCAGACCCCGGAGATTCATTAACGAAATGGACTCGAGTTGATATTTAAGACGAACTCACTTGGAATGAGTTCGGCTTCATTACAGATCAGTTAGAATTCGTCTGGGCTAGCGGGAGCCGTCATGGTAATTCGGTTTTTGAATACGTATAAGAGGGGTCCGAGCCTCTGAGATGGGATGCGCGAGGCGTCCAAGTCCCTGATGACGCGGCTGGACGAAGGGGCCGAGAGACGGTTCGACGGCGCTTTCTTCACGGCACTGGGGATCGTTCTGATGCTGAGGACCCTGACCTACGTCGATACCGTCGCAGCGGTAAGGGTGGCGATAGGGGCTGAACTCAATCCCTTGGCTCAGCTCGACACGAGCTTTGTCGCCGAGTGGGACGTTCTTCTGGCTCTAGCCGTAATATCACTCACGATCCTGGTCACCCACAAAGAGACGAGGGTCGTCTGCTATTCCTTCGTCATCGCCCTGGTGTCGGCGGACTTCGCCTTCGACATGGTCCAATACCTGGAGCTTCCCCCGGTCAATCTGGCCAGCGCACAGGTCTTTGCCCTGGTCTGGGGAGTAACTGCGATGATACCTTTCACGGTCGGAATCTGGCAGCTAGAAGTGTTAGGAAGGAAAGCGCGCGGAGAAAGGCCTCTTGCGGGCGGGAAGCTGCAAGACCTGGAACTGACGATGTAACGATTTCCTGACAGCTTCGACCGGCTCCTGCAGGGCCACACTCACGCAGATAGAGTGGAATCAGACTCCGTGGTGAGAACAAGTGGTCAACCTTAATTCAGAACGCCTCGAACCTAGCCGAACGGAATGTCCGCTAAGAAGTCCCTGATGAGAAAGCTCCGATGGATGGCAAGCGGCGGGGGTCTCGTCCTCTTTCTCGGTCTCGGTGTATCCGTAAATAATCAGGCGGCAGGTCTCGTGATTGCATTAGCGGGGCTACTAATACTCGTCGGGGTAGGATATCTTGCCTATGGCATCGGAAGGGTCGAAAGGCCGCCATCCGACGAGGGTTAACAGAAAGACGATTGCGAGGGGGAGTCGCCAGAACCGGGTTGACTGCCGATTTGAGATTTTACTTATGAATAATGAAAGGAAGGAGTCCATCCATGAGCGAAATTGGCTGGAAGGTTCCAATTGTAAGGGGGCTGACCCGTGGCCAGATGTCGTCCGAATCAGGTGATACAGGAACTACCTGACCCTCACAGATGTTCCACCGACAGCGGGGGTGTGATCCTTGTCCCCTCCATAGGAACCGGAAACTGTCACCGTCCCAACTGCCTTGCTTCCCGGGACGAACGTCACGCTGCAGGAAGCTTGCCCAGTTCCTGATGGTGCTAGGACGCAACTCTGGGAACTGAACTTGACATTCCTGCTAGCCGAGAAGGAAACGCTCCCCCTGGGGTCGATTAAGGTTCCAGTCGCTGTCGTATCCTTGACCGTGACGGTGCATTTCACCTTCGAGGTGGGCCCGACAATGCTTGGTGAACACTTCATGCTCAGGGATGCGCCACGCTGGGAAACGCTGAGGATCCCGTTTCCGGCGCTGCCTGAATGGTAGGCGTCCCCTAGGTAGTCGGCTGAAATCAGCTGGTCGCCTTCCCCGCCCGGACCGGGAGTGAAGATGACCGAGCAGCCTTCGGTGATGCTGTTGACCGGAGCCAGATTGCAGAGGCCTGAACTTGAGAAACTGCCAGATCCGCTGGCCCCGAAGGTCACCTGACCTGTCGGTAGAAGTGAGATTGAAGTGTCGCCGTTGCTGACCAATGCCTCGCAGGTCGTAGGAGTATTCACCAGAAGAGATGAAGGGGAGCAGGAAACCGAGGCAGTTGTCGGCAGGGTCTGGATGACTCCGGGCCACCACGTTGTCTGAATCCTGGGATCGTAAGCAAGCAGGGCGAGCCCGTTGATTTCGCCGCTCGTATGGCCTCCCTTCGGCAGCGGTGATCCGTTGTAGCTATATGAGGTGGCTATCCCTCCGCCGTATTGTGGGAGCTGCTGACTCCAAAGTGTGGATTCAATCTGGCCAAGAGTTGTCGGAGGGACGTAGAACCTCGTAGCCCTCGCGAAGAAGAGGAAGTACGCTAAGTCGCGCGTGTCGAAGTTGTTCCCGCTCGAGCACGTCGTCTTAGTGCATGGCATCTGTGCCGGGGAGAGGAACCCATGATAGGTCGAATTCCAGGTCCACCAGCCTAGAGCTGTGTTGAAGAGCTCTAGCGCTCCTGAGACGTTCCCTGAGAGATAGTCCTCGAGTCCTGAGACAGCCAGAATATTCATCGAATTCGTGTAAGACTTGGCGGGAGTTGACAGTTGAGGCAACTCCGTAGTGATGAAAAATCCTGTGTAGTTCTTGCCTCCGTTCGGGCAAGTAGGCATGGTTCCAGCTATCTGTACCTGAATGCCGGTAAGGGGCGGGAGAGGGATCTGATTCCCGAAGAGAACCTCGCGCCTGTCGTTGTTCTGATAGCCGACCTGGGATAGGTAATGGAACACTGATGAATTGATCGAATTCCCCATGCTGGGGTCATATTCCTGGAGGGCCGGCCCGTCGAGGAAGTTCTCATCGATGATTGAAAATCCATTCGCCTGGATGCCACAGAGCACTGTTCCCTGAGTAAGATCGTATGTTGGATTGTAGAGGCCCTCCATGTAGCTGGCTAACTCAGTTCGCTGAGTGGGGTACGTGGCGGAGTAGTAGGGCAACTGCTGAATGCTGGAGGCTGCAGAACTTGGCGCCGTCCCGCCTGAAACAGCAAACGCGTCAGTACTGAGGAGCATAAGCAGCCCAAGAAACACCGCTATGACGGCCTTTCGGGGAGAAACCAGGGCCATGTTCCGATTGCGATGTCACCTGGGCGTATACGTGTTATGACACATCAGGTTGAATGTCCCATACTTTGAAGGGCTCCTAGACCATTGATGGCGCCCTAGCCGGGCCTTTACAGTTCAGGTAGGCGCGCCCCAACTTAGCAACACCCTTTGGAAGTCCTCTCGGCTTCAGTTTCATAACGCGGGGTGGGTGGATATAGAAACTCCACATGAATGCTTTAAGCATCAATGTTTCTCGTCATGATGACGTTCGACCTTGGCAAGGAGTGCGAGACGCAAATGGGCCATCCAAGTACCAAAGTTCTCAACGAGCTACATGGATCCCACCGTCGATCCACGGAACGACTTCTACCGCTATGCCGTCGGAGGGTGGCTGAAGACCCACTCCCTCCCTCCAGACAAGTCCTGGTACGGGTCGTTCAACGAGCTAGACGAGTGGAACATGGTCCACCTGAGGAAGATCGCAGAAAGGTGTGCCCGGGACCTGGGAGCGCCTTCCAGCGACCCGACGGGCGCCATCGTCGGAGGGTTTTACCTCTCCGCCCTCAATACCAGGAAGATAGAGGCTACCAAATTCGAACCCATTGAGGACCTCTGGCGTCTGACCGAAGGGCTCACCTCGAAGGACGAGCTCGCACGTATACTCCCTCCCCTTCACAGCGAAAGGATCGAACCCATCTTCCATTCTTATTCGAAGGCTGACGACAAGAACAGCTCCACTTACACGTTCTACTTTCAACAGGGAGGGCTTTCGCTTCCCGACAGGGAATACTACCTTTCCAAGTCTTTCGCCAAAATTCGAAGGCAGTTCCGGGACCACATGGTACGTATGCTCATCCTGAAGGGCCTCCCTAAGACGCAGGCAACGCGGTGGGCCGCCGGCATCCTCCGCATCGAGACGGCCTTGGCCAGGGCCAGCAGAAACAGGACATTGCTACGCGAGAAAGAAAAGAACTACAACAAGGTTGAGGTCTCCAAGCTAGAGTGGGAGTACCCCGCCCTCAGGCTTGCAAGTTATTTCCACTCCGTGCGCGTGCCTGCCGTCCCCTATGTCGTCGTCGGACAGCCGGAGTTCTTCGCCGCCGCAGACAAGCTAGTCTCCGAGGGGAGCATCGACGACTGGAGGGCCTACCTCTGCTGGAACGTGCTCCGGGAAACTTCTCCCTTCCTTCACTCCGCCGTCGAAGAGGAGCACTTCGATTTCTTCCGCAGGAAGCTGACGGGCCAGAAGAAACCTGAGGTGAGATGGAAGCGCAGCCTGCGAGTCATCGACGCGATGATCGGGGAGGCCTTGGGGAAGCTCTTCGTCAAGGACCATTTCCCCGAGGAGGCCCGTGCCAGGGCTAACGTCCTTGCCGACGACCTGAGGAGGGTCTTCACCAAGAAGCTCGAAACCTTGCCGTGGATGTCGGAGCAGACACGAAAACAGGCCCTTGAGAAGTTCGGCAACTTCAGGGTGAAGATAGGCCACCCGCCGAGGTTCCGCGACTATTCGTCCATACACATCGACCCTAGAGACTACGCCGGAAACGTCCGCCGAGCTGCAGCCTTCGAGTTCCGCCGGCAGACGAGCCGGGTAGGGACACCCGTCGACAGAGACGAATGGCAGATGAGCCCATCGACGGTGAACGCCTATTTTGACGAGACCATGAACGAGATAGTCTTCCCCGCCGGGATACTCCAACCACCTTTCTTCGACCACACGGCAGACGATGCTGTGAACTACGGAGCCATCGGCGTCGTGATAGGGCATGAAATTACCCACGGCTATGACGACCAGGGGAGGAAGTACGATGCACAAGGCAACCTGAGGAACTCGTGGACGAAGATGGACAAGAAGGAGTTCGACAGGAGGGCCCGACGCGTGGTCAGGGCGTACAGCGAAAGGGAGGTCCTTCCCGGGCTGCACGCGAACGGCAAGCTGACCCTCGGAGAGAACATCGCCGACTTCGGAGGCGTGAGCCTGGCCTACGAGGCACTACGGCCGCGGCTGGTGGAGGGTCATGCGGGCCAGAGGAAAAGTGAAGGCCTGACGCCGGAGCAGCGATTCTTCATCTCCTACGCCCAGATCTGGCGGGAGAAAGTGGCAGAGCAGGAGATCTGGCGGCTTACCACCACCGACCCCCACTCCCTTGGTAAGCTCAGGGGGGTATTCCCAGCTATCAACCATCCAGGTTTCGACTCCGCTTTCCCGCCAGCACCGAGAAGCGAGATCGGAAACAAGCCGAGAATCGGTGTCTGGTAGGCCGAAGTCACTGGTCGTTCCTGTTATGAGCCCTCCTTGTTGAATTACCCTCAGCATGCTCCTGGCCGGGCCTTGCCAGTCTAAGTTGGCGTCCCAACATCGAACAGGGTTAAGGTTGCTCCCGCAATTGTCTGTCCGCCTCTACTACCGGAGTACCAGCGATTGACCGTACAGCATTAGAAGAGTATTCGAGTTATCGAGATTTGCAGGTACTTGACGAAAGGATCGCCTTCAGCCTCTTGATCCTGGACGTCCTACGACGATCTGAAGATTATATCCCCGCTTCCCACTGACGTGTCTGGCCAGACTACGAACACGTGGCCATTTCCTGTCGCAAGCATGGGACCTGCGTCGCCAGGGTCATTCATCCCAGTCGCTCCCGTTGACGACGCGCTCAACTGCTGCAACCCGCCCCAGGTCGACCCGCTATCCTGACTTGCGCTGAAGTACATCTGAGATATCCCCGATGAGTCCGAGTGTGGCCACATCGCGTACACGTTGCTCCCAGAGGCGATAACTCCCCCGAATCCTGTCTGGCCCTGGGTCTGAGCTGCGAGGTCTATCGGGAGCCCGAACGAAGTACCGTTATTGTTGCTCACGTTGATGTACTGGTTCACTGTGTTTGTGGTTGCCTGTCCTCGATAGGTGACATATACGTTGGTACCGTTCGCCGCCAGCTGGACTTCCCTCGCGCTCAAGAAGTTGCCACTGAGGTTGGTGACCGTGAAACTACTGCCGTGGTTCTGACTAACTGCCACATAGGCCTGATAGGAGCCGGTCGTCTCACTCGTCCAAGTCACATAGACGTCGTTGGCCGAAGCCACTATCATGGCTTCACGCGAGCCGCTTCCGATCTCGGTGACCGAGGAGAAGGTCGCCCCTGCGTCCTTGCTGACCACGAAGGAAGCTCCCGGCCCCCACACGACATAGACGTAGCTGCCCCAGGCTGCTACAGCCTGCTCATGATCGCCCGGAAGGTTTGCAAGTATCGTCGGAGCGCTGAAACTGACCCCGTAGTCGTGGCTCGCCGCGAATCCTATTCCACTCTTGGGGGGAACGGTCCAGGTGACGTACACATTGCTCCCGGAGGCAGCGAACACCTCATCTTCGGCCGCTAGTCCCGTGCCGATGCTCAAGTTCACTGTCGGGCCGAATGAAGCCCCGTTGTTCGAACTTTGAGCGAATTCAATGTAGGGCGTCGGTGTTACCTTACCACCGCCTTCCTGCCAGGTCAGGAGCACGTGGGTTCCCTCCGATTTGATCTGGACATTCAGTGCGTTTCCCTTTTGGGCAAACTGAATCACACTCCCCCAAGCGTTCGCAGCCCCGTAGTTGCTGTTCGCCCTGAAGAATACCTCGGCGTGACCCGGGGTCTTATCGATCCAGGCGACATAGACGTAGGTGCCTGACGTGGCGACCACGGGCGTGGTGGAGCTGCCAGCATCGCCGCTCAGGTTGACAGCCGCACCGAATGTCACGGCCGTGGAAGCAGCCGATGTTGGCTGGATCGAAATTCCGGCGCTGACGATCATCAGGACGCCGAGGAGAAGAATCTGGCCCATCCTAGGGCGCGTAACTCGAAACAACTAATGGAACGACGGCCCTCTCCGCCTGTTTAAGTCTTGTGAAACATCTGCCAAGATAATCAACTTTTCAGGAGGTCCTTAGTGAGAGGTCAATGGTTTTGACATGAGCTACCTGTTCTAGGTACGCGCCTGTTCTTTGAAGTGCTTTGGAAATGTATCAGGGCCGTCGAGACTCGGGGCCCGATCTATGCAAGATTGCTCAGGCGCCGGTTGATGTTTCCTTACTTAGTGTGGGCATTTGCAGCGACTCGACCAAGGATGGGCCCATGGACCTTCATTTGGACGCATACTGCTGATAGACAGACGTGAACTGGTCGGCTCTCAGAGGAACATAGTTCGAGCCAAGGGCTTTGACCAGAGCCAGCAGGAAGGCCGGGCCAGGGTTGACGGCGTCCATGTAAATCCAGATGAACTTGGTCGAACTCGCCAGCGAGTTGATTGCCTTCACTGCCGTGGTTACGTCGGCATTGGTCCAAGTCGTCTTTTGGGGTGCCTTGTAGGTCATCGAGAAGACCGGTACCCCCAAGGCTTCTACGGGGTTTGCGTTGTGAGGGAGCTTCGAGAATATCGCCGTAACGGATGCATCTGCGACTATCTGCTGGTAAAGAGAGGTTTGCACCTTGTTGGTGTTGGTCCCCGTCACCATGATCATCTCGTTCAGGTTCACGTTCGCGTTGAACTGGTCGGCCAAGTTGAAGTAGGCCGCCATGTTCGGGAGCTGGTCGGGGTGAACGTACCCGAGGCCATCAGAAGTGGAAGACAGGAAGTAGTCGTCCGGGGTCATCGTCTTGTACCAGTATTCAATGATCGGAGGGGCGAGTTCGGCCGCGACCGGGTTGATCTGCCAAGATTCTGGGAGTTCCGACCTGATAAGATTGCCCTTAGAGTCGGTCTCGGTCCACATCTGCATGTTGGCGCCAAAGAGATACTCGATGGAGTTCCCCTGCGAATATTGAATGGTAATGTAGACCTTGCTGGGGCTGTAGGTGACGGGGCTGGGCGGGGGGGCTTGTTGCAAGTTAATGGCTTCTGGCAAGCCAGAGTAGAAGCTCAGGTTTGTCACTTGGTCACATGGGATCATGTAGAAGCCGAGGGGGGACAGGAAGTCAATGGTGTTAGTCTCTACTCCCAGTCCAAAGAAGCCAAACACAGGTGTTCCCTGCTTGTAGTTCGACAGGATCTTCGTCGCTTCGGTGCTCTCCGAAGAGGTCATGGTGGTGGTGCTGAATTCAAATACAAACATCGAGTGCTCCACGATGTAGTCTGTCAGCCCAGTCCCACCCGGAGAGATCGCAACCGCTGACTTGGTAACGCTCCCACCCACTTGCGTCCATAGCCAAGAATAGGCCGTTACCGTGTTGCTGAACATGCCCTCCAGGTTGTAGAGAGTGTCTACGTTCGAGGAGCCGTAGACTGATTCCACTGACTTGAGCTCGGAGCTCGAAACAGGGAGGGCGTCGTATACCCCGCGAGGGTCCTTGCTATGTTAAGCTGGGTAGGGAAGATCGGATCGTTGGCGCTGTAGAGGATAATCTTCACCTTTCCGGAGCTGTCGCTTACGAGACTCTTGAACATCTGCAGTACCGTCGTCTGAGATGCGGACTGGGTCTTGATGCCGTAGAGCTGGACAGAGTAGTCGAGCCAGAAGTTGTCTTGGGAAGTGGAGCCCAAAAATATCTGGGGTTGGGTTCGCGCGACCAGTCCTTCGATGGTGGCGACTTCATAATTCAGCGTCCCGCCATTGACGACATAGACACTCTGCGGTTGGGATGAACGGGGGACGAAGGTTGGGAGGGACCCGGAGGCTGCCGCAATGGCGCCCTGGTTTAGAGGGCCCTGGTTCGAACCCGCAGTGTTGGCAGTCGAACCTGGTTGAGGCTGCGAGGCTCCCAGAACCGCTCCAATGGGCATGAAAAGGAACAAAACCAGCGCCAATCCCGCAACGTACTTCATCCCCTTGGAGGTATCGACTTGAATCATTGCCAACAAATGACCTACACGGGGTTTAGCCAAGCAGACGGAGTTCTGCTCGAGCGCAGGGCGTGGATGCCGTTCGACGCAGCCGAATCATTACAATCTTCGCCCTGAAAGAGTGAAGATTGAGTTCTGCTCTCAAAAGAAGGGCGATAGTCGTGGGTTGCGAGGAACAATTCTTACGAACGAAAGGAGAGGTGATTGCCAAGAATGTCGAAGTGGAGTGCAGCGTCGTTTCCCGCCGAGATGCTTTGAAGGGAAAGGAGGTAGTCGTTTCCTGTTGACTGGCCTGCCATGTAGAACATGCTACCAGAAGACCTTTACTTATTGATTGATGTGTCTGGATGCATCAATCGCAGAGCTTGCTTGTTATCTAATTACATCATAAATGATGCCCTCGTGAGGGGAACCCTAATACGGACAGAAGATTTCATGCCCATTAATTGCGCACGTCGCCGCCAGGTCGATAAAAGAGCAAGGACTGGAATCTTTGCCCCAAGGAAGAATAGGTTGTGGGGCAGGGTATGAGGATGCGTTGCTTGATACGGGCCGAGACGTTTGTTTAGAGAATCAACGGAAAGCGTGCGTTCCGCTCGATGGCGCCTTGTCCAACAATGCTTCATTTCAGGCAAAAGAGGTAGAGTGCAGACTAGAGTGATCTTCAGACCTAACCTGTGGGGGTCGATCAGGCCGAGCCCTTTGTGATAGTCTCGCTCAGGGAAGCATTCCAAGGTAGTGAAATTGCCTTCGATTGATATTTGATGCAGCCGAACTGGTGGCGCTCTACATCGAGGGCGCCGAGGTGAAGTAAATGTCGCCGTTGCCGGTCGAAGTGTCTTCCCACACTATGTAGACCTTCCCGTTGTCAGCAGCAGCCACGGGCCCCTGGCCTCCGTGGGGATCGCCCATCGCAATGACTCCTCCGGTTGACTGGCTCACCTGCTGGCCTCCGCTCCAGCTGGCGCCGCTGTTGGTGCTCTCGCTTATGTAGAGCTGGGAGATAATGCCATGAAGCCACTGGACGTACACGTTCCCCGTGGTTTGGTCGAGGGCGAACCCTCCAAATCCGTTCTCAGGACCAGATTGGGGAGAAGAAGCCAGAGGGATCCCTGCAGAGAATGTGCCTGCACTGTCGGTGGAGACGTAAATGTACTGCTGCGTTCCCGCTACTCCGCTCTTGGTGCCGCGCGAAGTCACGTAGACGTTGGAACCATAGGACGCGACCTGCACTTCTCTGGTGTTGGAGAAGCCCTTGCTCAATAGCTGCGGACCCTTGGGAAACGTCGCCCCATTATCGTGGCTGACAACGATGTATGTATTGTATGGCCCCGTAACCCCGAGTGTAGTTGTGTTGTCGCTCGGGAAGGTAACATAGACGTTTGTCCCATTGGCAGATATCATCGGCTCTCTCGCGAGGCATGGAAATGAACAGTACGGACTATGGAGCTGCTGCGGGGTGGAGAAAGATTTCCCGTGGTTCGAACTCGCGGTGAAGTAGATCGAGTCCCACACGATGTACACGTAGTCGCCGACGCACGCTGACTCGTCTTCCCCATGAGCGCTGGCCGTGGAGGAAACTGCTGTCGGTGAGGTGAAGGTGAAGTCTCCCCCACCTTTATCGTGGGCTACGACGTAGAGGATGGGCTTGTTAAGGCCTGACGTTTCAAAGTCTGCCCAGGTGAAGTACGCATACCTCCCGCACGCACTTATCGCTTCGCCTGTCATCGTTCCTGACAGGGCCCCTGTTACGGAGAACAGATTGGAGCTGAATGTCGCGCCATTGTTAGAGCTAATGGCGTAAGCACTCTGGTCGTCCTGCTCCCATGTCAAGAACACGTATTGCCCCTCGGCCGCGATCTGAACGGCACTGTCTTGGGCATTGGCGGAGCCCCCCAGGCCTGTGAACTCAGTAGGCGTTTTGAAGATACCACCGTCGACGCTGACGCGGAAGAATGTCGTCGTCTTTCCAGGGGTCTTGTCCTCCCACGCCACGTAGACGTACTGGTGGCCGCCGTAGTTGACGGTGGCGACTACCGGGGCGGTGGACGCGCCGGAGTCGTTGCTGAGGTTCTGGATTGAGAACGTGAAGCGGGGGGAGGGCGCCTTCGCGCCGTAGGCCACAGGAGATAGAACGATTAGGGAAACAACCGTGAAAAAGAGAATGCGCTTCACGCTGACTGGCGGCAATCTCGCTGGTATGCTTCTCAGGTTCAAGCAGCGGTGCCTGCTATGAAGTAGATGTCTCCGCCGCCCGTCGTATTGTCCTGCCATACGGCGTAGACGTTACCCATGCCCGCGGCTATCAGGGGGCCCTGCCCACCAGATGGGTCGCCATATCCCACGACCCCGCCTGTGGAACTGCTCAGTTGCTGATTCGGTGCCCAAGTCGCCCCGTTGTCTTGACTGGCTGCAAAGAACACCTGCTGTACTCCCTTGGACTTTGCGTTGTGCACCCACTGGACGAACACGTTGTTTCCGTATATTGCTAGGCCTCCGAATCCGTTCTCAGGGTTAGGAAGTTTGGGCCCCAGGAGTATTGGCGCTGAGAAAGTAGATCCGTTATTGTTTGACACATAGATGTACTGCTGAGTACCGCTCACGGTTGCCGATTCTCCCCGCGACGTTATGTACACGTTGGTACCAGAGGATGCCACCTGCACTTCTCTTGCGTTGGACAGATAGCCATAGCTGAGATCCTTTGCAGGTGAGAAAGTTGCCCCGTGGTTGTTGCTTACCACGACGAAGGTCTGGTACGAACCATCAGGCGTCGTGTCGCTAGGGGTTGTCACATACACGTTTGGTCCAGAGGCCGATACCATGGGCTCCCTTGCGAGCGATCCCCCGTTTCCTCCTGCTGGTCTGAGCTGTTTAGCCGTGGACCAAGTTGCTCCGTTGTTCTTGCTCACGGTGAAGTAGATCGAGTCCCACACGACGTACACGTAGCTGCCAGTACATGCCGACTCGTCTTCCTCATGGTTGCTATTTGTTGACGAAAGCGATTTCGCAGTGCTGAACACAAAGTTTCCGTTGCCCGTAGTATCATGCGCTTGAACGAAGACAATCGGCTTGTCTTTGCTGTTTGAACTCAGTATGTCCGCCCATGTGAAGTAAGCGTAGGTACCGCAGGCGGACACGACTTCACCACTCATTGTTCCGGTGAGGGTGCTAGGGACGGTTAGCAGGCCGTAGGTGAATGTCGTACCGTAGTTTGCGCTGATGGCATAGGCAGTCTGGCTATTTTGCTCCCATGTAAGGAACACGTATTCCCCCTCGGCAGCAATCTGGACCGCGCTCGTCTGCGGTGTCGCGCCTCCAGGCAGACCCGAAAACGCGATAGGAGTACTCCATGTACCGGAAGTGCCGTTGTCCGCGCTGGTGGTGAAGTATGTCACTGGGTGACCTTTGGCAGGGTTGTCCTCCCACGCCACGTATACATTGGATCCCACCGTGGCAACTACCGGTGCAGTGTCATTGCCAGCCATCCCGGCGCTCAGGTTCTGAACCGCACCAAAGCTAACTTGAGAAGACGTGGCATCGGCGGGTCGAACGAATACGGCCGTGGGAACGAGTATTAAGGAGATCAAGAGAATTCCGATACTAATCCTGTGCATAGAATGAACTCCCAACTTGAATTAGTGGTTCTAATTGAGGTTAAAAGCCGTTGTGGAGTAATTGCACCTCGTCTTCCATATCCCAGGGAGTCCTCCTCCATCGAGGATGGAATTGCGCTCTGTTCTTCGTGACCACCTTGAGTAGCGATAAGAGACTCCTTGAATTCGTCAGGAAGACACTGCGTTATAGGCTATGACCGTTGAACGTTCTACGGTCTAGGAAGGCGCGACTGCGGCAAAATAGATGTCCCCGTTGCCCGTAGAAAGGTCCTCCCAGACGACAAAGAGATAGCCGTTGCCCGCTGCGGCCATGGGACCCTGGCCTCCGCTTGGGTCTCCCATGCTCACAACGCCTCCGGTGGACGCGCTCACCTGCTGAACAGCCGACCAGGTTGCTCCGTCATCCTGACTCGCGGAAAGATAGACCTGCCCGGTGTTGCCATGGGGCCACTGGACGTAGACCGCGCCAGTACTCTGGTCAACGGCAAGGCCTCCGAAGCCGTTCTCCGCACCTGATAGAACCCCCAGGATAGTAGGTCCGGCCCAATCCTTGCCATCATCGTTGGAGACGTACACGTACTGCTGGACCCCCTTCACCCCGGTGTTCGTACCTCTTGAAGTCACATACACGTTGTCGCCGTAGGACGTAACCTGGACTTCCCTGATGTTTGAAAGATACGCGCCGCTCAAGTTGATCTGAGTCCAAGTATTCCCGTTGTCGGGGCTCACGTTCACGATCGCGCTGTACGACCCAGCCCCATGATATCCACCCATGGGGAAGGTCAGATACACGTAGCTGCCGGAGGCCGAAATCATTGGCTCTCTCCCGATGCACGGGAAGAAGCAGCTGGATGGTATCATCTGTGTCGGGGTAGACCAGGTCTGACCGTTGTCTGCACTGACCGAGAACCAGACGAGGTCCCAGGTTGCATACACGTAGTTCCCGCTCGCTGCCAGCTCGGTTTCTCCGTGTGTGAACTCCGCCGCTCCGGTATTCAGCTGCACTGGAGTCGAGAAAGTGGCGCCCGCATTTGTGCTGGCGGCCAAGAAGATGTATTGTGATCCGTCACTGGCGCTGTCGGCCCATCCCACATAGACGTTGCTCCCACTTGCTGCTACAGCCTGGGCAGTCATTACGCCTGCGGGGACTCCGGCTGAAAGTACGCATGCGATGGTGGAGGAGGCCCCACAGGAGAACGTGGCGCCGTAGTCTGAGGAGGAAGCGAACGCGGTCTGGCTTCCTTGTTCCCAAGTGAGAAAGACATACTGTCCCTCGGCGGCGATCTGGACTGCGCTGGTCCTGGCGTTGGCCTTCCCGGAGATGCCAGTGAAGACAATGACGAAGCCCCACATAGTGCCACCATCGGTACTCCTTTGGAAGAAGGTCTTGCTCCCGCCGTTGCTCGTGTCCTCCCATGCGACGTACACGTACTGGTGAGTGCCATCGCTGGTGGTGGCCACCACCGGCGCGGTCGAAGCACCTGGGTTGATGCTGAGGTTCTGTATGGCACCAAAGGTTACTCCGCCTGACGTTGCAGAAGCTGCTCCGCTAAAGGCGAGAAGGACAAAGCAGGAAAGGGCGAACGCCGATAGGTACGCCTTTTTCGTAGAACGCATCCTTCGAACTCTTACGAGACTCCGGTAATAAGCCCGACGGAATCAATGCGTCAAGATACTATGGAGTTTCTAGTTGATTGTTCCACTAAGTAAGCAGGTATCCTCGATTCTCTATGCTTTGAAGTGCCCTCGAGATGAACGATGAGAAATGGCCAGGCCTGGTGACCCGGCCGGTGGGCAGGGTCCTCTAATAGCCGCGGGCCTTGGGAACGTATACGTTGTGTGGCAGGACAATACGACGGGCGGCGGGGATATTTACTTCATAAGCAGTGCCTCGTAACAGATTCTTTCATGCCTGTTTTAGGGATGCGCGTCACCTTCGCCTTACACCGATCATGATTCACAGAGAAAGCCCGAAGCCAGCCACAAACTCGTCTGCCCTCTGCATTTCTATCAGGAATTGGACCCCCCTGGTGGTTATCACATAGTACGTGCTTTCACCGTCTCTCTTTGCTTCTATGAGGCCGTGGGTGACAAGCTGGTCCAGGTACTTGACTAGCCTGTCGTGGGATAGGTTCGCCTTGTTCAGGATATGAGTAGGTTTTGCGTTTTGAAGGTCCTTCACCGCATTTATGATGTCGAGACAAATCCGAAGGGTGCTACGCTGCTTTTCAGGTTGCACGAATTCTGCCGCTCCTGACGACGAACCAGAGCAACAAGATGAAGCCGACGAACTGGGCAACGGTGCCGTCATAGAAGGTCGTTGGGAGTCGGGCGGCTATCGAATCGAGCATGAGGACATGACCGACGAGTATCAATGCGAAACCGAGGAGGACGATCAGGGCCGAGCGTCTCTTGTTCTTGCCGTAGATTAGCACGGCCTCAAAGACGACGAAGGCCAAGAGGGCGACCATGAGGAGGTATGCGAGAAGGGCGACATCATAGTATGCCCCGAATGTTAAGGTGATGACGCTCACGGGCAACACCGCCCCAGGATCGGTCAAACGGCTGGTGCCCGCCCTTTCCTTACCGAAGACCTGCATTCCATACCCCCAGACGAAAGAGACGTAGGCCACCAGCTGCAGCGCGAGGAATATCAGACCCCCATCGGCAACTAGCTTCTTGGCGAGTAGCCCATCAACCACCGTGGCGTCAGCGATGAAAGTCGTCAGCCCCTCGACTAGGAGGCCTGTCCCAAGGATCGCGAACCCGACGCTGATCACCTTGAGTGAATTGCTGTCCAGGAACCTGTTGAACCTGAAGGAATAGTAGCTAATCGGATAGGCAACGAATGCGCTCAGGATGTCCATTGAGAGCAGCAAGTAAACTTGGTCAGACGTAGCCTTGGATGATGCACCCTGGCCTGTTGTGGATGTCGTAGGGCTCGTGGCGACGGTGGGGTTGGTTGTGGTAGTTTGAACGGAGCCTGTGTTTGTGATTGAAATGCTGGAGTTTGAGGAGCCGGTGCGTGTAGTATTCGTTGAGATGCTTGTGATATTGCTGCTGCCAGTCCGAGTTGTGGGGCTCGTAATAATGACGGAGGTAGTGGTTATTGTTGAGCCAGGCAGACTGAAAGTGCCGAACTCGATGTCCCGGGAGCTCGTCCCCTGTGACCAGAGCAACCCAATCAGGTTATCAGGCCCTCGCCCGATGTTCAGCACAGATTGGTAGATCGTGGGCTCTCCAGAGAACAGAATCTGGACCGGCTTCCAGCTATTGCCTAGATCGGAGGTATAGGCGTACCCCACGTTCGTGGAATCTGTGTAACCCACGACCAGGCCAGTGCCGTTGTAAGCGGTGATGTCGACGTTCCTAACGGATCCCCCTGCTGCTATTACCTGCGTTTCAGCCGATTTCGTTCCCCCGAGCGTGTAATTGAAGAACAGAACATTGTTGGGGTTGTCTTCGATTCCCGCGACATAGACTGTCTTGCCGAGGCCATAAGCGGACATCCTGTTGCCGCCGTAGCTGTTGACGGTCTCAAAAGATGAGTTTACCCAGGTATTTCCTCCGTCAGTGGTATAGTCGAACCTTATGGGGCTCCCCCCGTTGACGTTATCTGCCGCATAGAGCAATCCAGCATCGAGTGAACTCGACTGACCACTGCCCATGCTTAGAACGATAGACTCGTAGGTTATGTTGGGGAGGGGTACCAGATGTTTGCTGGAACATCCCGAGGCATTGCATAGGAACACCTCAATGTAGTAGTTGGTTTTCGTGTTCTCAGTCACAGAGATCCATATGGCTGAAGGAGAGGACGCAGAAATCGTGGGCGTGTTTACGTTGCCGAAGGAGCCGGCCACCTCCTTGGTGGACCATGATATTGATCCACACCCGGAAGCGGAGAGCTCCCCGTAATGATAGTGGAAGTAGGGACCGCCATTCGTAGCGACGTAGTAGAATTCACCAGTGCTCGAGTTAAGCCAACCGCTAAACTTGTTCCCTGACGGCACGCTGGAGTTTATCATGTAGGGTGGAGCCCAACTGACACCATCGCTCGAAGTGGTGCATTGCATCGCAGAACCGTCGGAGTAGAAAATCCACCAGAGCTTTGAGGTGCTATCGAAGAACAACTTTTGTTGATTATTCAGGCTTACGGGGTACCCAATGCTTAGTCCGGTGACGACGCTTCCCGGGCCACTGGTAGCGCGAGTGAGGGGCGCAATAATCGCCTGCACCCCGAACAGCACCAGAACAACCAGGGCAATCAGGATGACCGTCCGCATGTCATGACTCCGTCTCCATCTGGCGGGTGAATCGGAAGCTCTCGTCAAACTTCGCCTTCTTCTGCCTTGCTCCCTATGTTGCCTTCCCCCCTGGCTCATGGACGGGTGCCCGAGGACCTAGGCCAAAGGCAAGACTCCTGCCTTGCTGGGCACATTTGGATGGCAACGAATGGTCCTATACGGTATATAGAATGAATGGACATTGCGTTCATACGCTATATTCCACGAATGTAAATACTGAACCCGGCGTTTCCGTTCATGAGAACAGATGCAAAGAAAGAGAACTTCTCCTCCACCCAAACCCTCATCGCGAGACAATTCAATGGCAGACATGGCTGACATTGACGAATTGTTTGACATAGTGAGCTTCAATTGAACACAGTCCCCTGTTTCGGCAACCATGACGACGTCCCGCCATCCAGTTCTGGATGCTCTTGGCCCTTCATGCGACAGCCTGAACAACCCAATGCAGTCTTCATAGAGGATCAGAAGTTGACGGTGAGAAGTTGAGGAGGAGCGCATTGGACGTCCAATACGACATCCTTGTCAATACCCTTGGGCCCATTGGCCCGACCAGACTCATGTCTGCCAGCTCCCTCAACCATAGAATGCTAACCAAACATCTCCGCCGGCTGCTGGCCATAGGTTACGTCGTCTATGCCTCCGATTCCAAAGTCTACTCTATCACGGTAGAAGGCAGGACATTTGTCAGGAACTATGAAGAATACCAAAAGGCCCTTCTCGCGGCCCAGAAGGCGTTCAGTGTCTTGCGTGCGCGCACCGGACTCGGGCTCACTTTCTCATGTAAGCAAGTCCCTCGTTCGATACAGGTTCTCGCCGCGTTTCCATGACCTCCTGACAAAAGCAGCCATGACCTGAGGCGCGGGCCCCAGTTCAGACTACTCGAGGGAACTCATCGGGGCGAGGGACCGGGCGCTTCGATAAAGGAAGTAGGAGTAGATGATGCTCAGAAAACCATAAGGGAGGTTGTAATAAGAATAGTAGAAGTCAAATTGGGATAATCCAGGCACGACGAATGAGATTATCGTGACTTCCACAAAACTCAGCATGACTACGATCAGGACCAGCCCCAGCCACTTCAGGCTCCGCTGAAAGAACGGGTCACGGGATCGGCGCGCGCCGATGACAAGGGCTACCCCAGAGGCACCGAAGAGGATTGAAGCAAGGACAAACCACAGGATATTCAATAGCAGAAGGGTGGAGTTAGAGACAAGCAGAAAGTTGGAATAAGAGGCTTGGGTAATCGCGTTTACGGCGACAAAAGCCGCAGTGTCAACCCATAACGCGATTCTCAGGTTGTCCCAGCCAAATATGCTTCGGAGCAGCGGGTCGGAACGCCTTGCGACAGGGACGGTGGAGTCTATGAAGGCAAAGACGAAGATGTAGAGAACTGAATAGAAGAGAATCAGCAGGTCGTTGATCACCTGGTTGGTGCTGTAGGTGAGGAAACCTGTCGCCGCCACAAGGACGCAGACAACCCCGAGCAGAAAGGCGTGCCTTCTGTAGATCCTTCCCGCCAGGGCCCCCCTCACTGAGAACGCCCAATACGCCGCGTATAGAGCAACCGCAGCGGGGATAATCTCGCCGACGACCACCGCTGCGATGATCCCGCCGCTATCTGACGTATGCGGTTACCTCCATTCCGTTACGAGTCAATGAGAAGTTGAAGTAGCCAGGCTGTGGCGGAGACCCGCGCATCTTCCTGACTCTCAGCAATGGTATGACCTTCAATCCTTCCTCATAGAGCCTCATCTCCACCACACCGTCGAAGAGCTGCTGCATCGCCGCGAGGACCTGGGGTTGATGCATCCCCTCCTCCAGCGTAGCCAGAAGCACCGCGTCGTACTGCTTGACATCGGCGAAGAGCTGAGTCAGGAACCGATAGATCGTCTCTAGCTGGTTGAGCATAAGGAGTGACGATATGGCGTCGATGACGATCCTTGTCCGCCGACCTGCGTTCTGCTTCAGGGTTTCCTTGATGTTGTAGGAGAGACCTGTCAGGTCGTTCACGTCGTACTTGATTTGTCCTCCATCAGACGCGAACCAGAGCGGAACCTTCTGTTGGGTATCGACCCCAAAACCCTTCTCGTCCTGTAGCACCTCCTTCACGGAGAGCCTCGTCACATAGAGGCAGAAATCACCCTGGACAAGTCCGGAATGGGTAAACCAGTAGCCCAGAGCTTCCTTCCCGATCCCTGGGGGGCCGACCACCAGTATGGTCGACTTGTCGGGGTACCCGTCGCCCAGAAGTGGGTCGAGGGCTGGGACCCCGCTAGAAGGCAAACTCCACTACACAGGAGGTTGTCGAGTTAAAGCTATTCCAGCCCTAGTCTGGTTGTAATCGGCCCCTGGCGGGTGCGATGGCCTCCGAGAGTTTGTGGATTTGGGCTCGTTTCATGATGTGGGACCTGCCCCGGTCGGGGTTAGCATCTTCTGAGTGGGCCCCAGCATGCGAGCGGCCGGAAGTTCAGCCCGCGTAGGAATGTTCATTGCCCTAGCGGGACGATTTGGCGAGTGCCTTTACTTTAAGAGACGCTGCAAATGCGAAGGAGTTTGTGGAAAAGGGCATCCGGAAGATCGCGTTTCTAAGCGACTATTTGCCGCGCAAATGCGGCATTGCCACCTTCACCAATGACCTGCACTCATCGATTTCGAAGGAGTTTCCCACAATAAATTGCTCGGTCGTGTCAGTCAATGACGTCGAAGGCGGCTACGACTACCAACCTGAGGTGCGCTTCGAAATCGACGAACAGGATCTGACGTCTTACCTCCGGGCGGCCGACTTCCTCAACATTACCGATGTTGACGTCACATGCGTGCAGCATGAGTTCGGCATCTTCGGCGGACCGGCGGGCAGCCACGTGCTCGCCCTCCTGCGCGAATTGCGCATGCCAATCGTGACCACCCTGCACACGATTCTCAGTGAGCCCAACGCGGAGCAGCGACACGTGATGAACGACCTGATCCAACTTTCGACGCGGCTCATCGTCATGACCGAAAGGAGCAAGAAGCTGCTTCAGGAAGTCAATCACACGCCCCCCGCCAAGATCGACCTCATACCCCATGGCATTCCCGACGTGCCTTTTTCCGACACCAATCGTTTCAAGGACGAATTCGGCGTAGCGGGTAGGGAGGTCATGCTGACATTCGGTTTGCTCTCGCAGAACAAGGGCATTGAATACGCGCTCCGTGCACTGCCGGAAATCATCAGGGAATTTCCTAACGTCGTCTACATCGTGCTAGGGCAGACTCATCCGAACGTAGTGCGCCACGAGGGCGAAGCCTATAGACTGAGCCTGGAGCGGCTCGCCAAAGACCTCCGCGTGGAAGACCACGTTGTCTTCTTTGATCGCTTCGTCGAGTTGGAGGAGTTGATGCGATTCATCAGGGCGGCGGACATCTACTTGACCCCCTACCTGGTGGAGGCCCACGTCGTCTCGGGTACCCTAGCCTACGCCTTTGGGTCCGGCAAGGCCGTGGTCTCCACTCCATACTGGCACGCAGCCGAGCTGCTGGCAGGCGAGCGCGGGAAGCTTGTGCCATTCCGGGACTCGAAGGCTATAGCAGCCGCCGTGGTCGAACTGCTCCAAGATGGGTCCATGCGCGATTCAATGCAAAGGACCGCATACGCGATCGGACGAGGCATGATTTGGAGCCGGGTGGCGCAGCTCTACATGAAATCATTCCAGCAGGCCCGCCAGGACTTCGACTTCATAGGCCACATATCATCTCCGATCAGGACCCTCGACAAACAGCCCGGCCAATTGCCGGCGATGAAGCTCGACCACCTGTTTCGGATGAGTGATTCGACGGGGATATTCCAACACGCTAGCTTCACGGTGCCGAACTTCGAAAAAGGCTACTCAACGGACGACAATGCGAGGGCCCTGGTGTTGGCGCTGAAGTTGCAAGAAATGGGCAACGACTCCCAGAGGCTAGGCGCCCAGGCCGCTACCTATGCCGCGTTTCTGAATCACGCCTTCGACCCCGGGACTGGGCGCTTCCACAACTTCATGGGCTTCGACCGACGCTGGCTGGATAAGGTCGGTTCGGAGGACTGCCACGGTCACGCTTTGTGGGCCCTGGGGCTGTGCGTGTCGCAGGGGGGCCGGAATGGCTTTCAGTCGCTGGCGGCGGAACTGTTCGAGCAGGCCTTGCCCGTGGCCGACGGGTTCACCTCGCCGCGCGCCTGGGCCTACACGCTCATTGGTATCGATGAATACCTGCGGCGGTTGAGCGGCGACAGGCGGGCGGACCAGATTCGTGAGTCGCTCTCAGCGAAACTCATGCTACGCTACACCGACGCCGCCACGAATGATTGGCAATGGTTCGAAGATGTGGTCTCCTATGCCAATGCAAAACTGCCGCACGCCCTCATCCTGAGCGGTCACTACGAGAATAACAAGGAGATGCTGGAGCTCGGCCTCAAGACCCTGCGGTGGCTGACAGGAATTCAGACCTCGGATGTGGGTTCCTTCCGGCCCATAGGCTCCAACGGATTCTTTCAACGGGGCCGGGAACGTGCGATCTTCGACCAACAACCCATAGAAGCACAGGCCACCGTTTCGGCATGCATCGAGGCCTATCACGCGACGAGCGACGAGTCTTGGGTAGCGGAGGCGTGGCGCGCCTTCGAATGGTTCCTCGGTCGAAATGATTTGGGATTGGCGCTCTACGACCCGACCACGGGCGGCTGTCGCGACGGGTTGCACGTGGACCGTGTGAGTCAGAATCAGGGTGCCGAGTCCACGCTGGCATTCTTGATCGCACTCGCAGAAATGGAGTCTCTGCAGAACTCCATCGCCAGCTTCAAGGACCCCACGGCCGCATTGTAGTCTTTTACAAGAGTCTGCTTACACAGAACATGACCATCCAAAACGACCTCGTGAAATCATGGGTGAACTGAGCCTCTGCTAGCTTCCTGTGTGGGCCTTCGGATTGGTCCAATCTTCTTATCCTTTGTCTTGAAGGCCATTCAATTCAAGGTGCCATGAATTGGTCAAGGTCTCCCATCTAGCCGGCGTCCCCAAGCGCGGAGGACCGACGTTGGTCCCCGACCGAACGAGGGTGCTCATGCGACCCTTCTTTCCCACCAGCGACGAGATAGCCCGGAGGATTGTGGCCCGCGTGATGGCACTTTCGAACAAAGAAGTCAAACAACTCTTGGGTCAGGTGATGGGGGAGTTCAAACACAGGCACGAAAATGCAGAAAGAATATTCCACGCCCGCTTCCTTGAGGTGCGTCGTCACCTGAACGAGTCGTGGGAGCCTTCGGCCGAGCGCAAAGCGCTCATAGGCTCCTATTTCACCCATGAATATTCTCCGGAGTCGGCGGCCCTGTTCAATCCCTCCATCGTGCCACATCCGAATCAGACCGGACTAGCCAAGGATGCTCTCCGTTTCATATTGAGTCTGCGGGCCACGGGGGAAGGACACATTTCATCCATCACCTTCCGGGTCGGTGTCGTCAGCGCCCGGGGTCGGATTACCCTCACGCCGCCCGCGCGGTTTGCGACCGAGCCAGAGCGCGTGCTGGATGCCGCCTACGACAAACCCCTGTTCACGCGAAAACTTCAGGAAGCTGAGGTGTACAATGGCTTTTGCCAGGACGTATTGGATCAGCTCCCCGATGTCTTCGTCCTGGACGACCTGCACCGGGTCCTAGCGGCAGAGCACCGAAAGGCAGACCCAGCCGACACCATGGTTGAAAGTACCGAGCGTGGGATCCTGATGCTGGCCGAATCGAGCTATGAAGTGAACTTTGCTTCCTCTAGCCAGATCTCACAGCGCGTAATATTTCCCTCCACCGCCAGTCAGAGAAATGGGATCGAGGATGCTCGCTTCGTCCGCTTCAAGAAAATGGACGGGAGTTTCACCTACTATGCGACCTACACCGCCTACGACGGCAAGACCGTCCTTCCGCAACTGCTTGAAACGCCCAACTTTGTCCACTTCAAATTCAGCACTCTCAACGGCCCCGCAGTCCAGAACAAGGGCATGGCGCTCTTCCCTCGTCAGATCAACGACGATTACGTCATGCTGTCACGCCAAGACGACGAGAACATATTCATCATGTTCTCCAAGGACATTCATTCCTGGGAAGAAACAAAGCTGCTGCTTTCGCCTTCTCAGCCCTGGGAGTTCTTCAAGATGGGAAACTGCGGATCACCCATAGAAACCGACGCCGGTTGGCTTGTCATAAGCCACGGAGTCGGCGCCATGCGCAAATATTGCCTCGGCGCGTTCCTGCTCGACCTGACAGACCCGTCCCGCGTGATCGGACGGCTGCGAGAGCCCTTGCTATCTCCTAACGAATCAGAGCGCGAAGGCTACGTTCCGAACGTAGTCTACACCTGCGGAGCCCTGCTGCACGGGCGCGAGGTCGTCATCCCCTATGCCATGAGCGACTCGGCCACAAGGTTCGCCACCGTTTCGTTGGATGAGCTGCTAAGGTCGATGGAATAGTCGTGTTTCCGCGCGACGGGGTCACGGTATCTTAGCCCCGGTTGCATTGGTTGGTCAGGTTCCCAACTTCGAGAATTGTATCAGGTCGCGCGGATGGTCGAGTGCTACGAGCAGACTGGTCGATACCCTCTACGAAGTCGGAAAGGGTCGACGACATACGAAATCCATACTCAGACTTCATAATGCATTATACAAAAGCCCTGCTCTGAAAGCATACCTTGATTGGCGACAATCTGAAGCTGTCGTCTTCCTCGCAGAAGCCAACTCTGCAAGACATGTGTGACGAGATAGGGAAGATGGGAGACGTGCTCGCCTGCTATGCATTCAACAAGGATGGTAAGCTTCTCGGTGCCTACTATGGCCCCATTGTGATGGATGACAACCTGAGACAGGACTTCAATCAACTCGCTGCTGGTGTTTGGGCAGACCTGGAAAGGGTCACAACAATAGGCGGAGAGATCAGGCTTGTATCAATAGCCTATGAAAACTTCAAGATATTGGGGTTCCCGGTGAGAGGAAGTAATGCTGCTATCCTGTTGACCATTGAAGACAAGCTGAACGAGAAGCTCATAGAGGAAAGAGTGAAGGATTTTGTTTCCTACTGGCTGAAAGTCAATCACTACCTAGAGACAGATCAATCAGTCCAACACAATCAAGACCAACTCAGCAAGTAGGGCAAAGCCAAAGGCTCACGGTTTCTCGACGAATTGCACCTTGACAAAGTTCGTGCTCACTTCGGTATGCGGATCATACCCTATCCTTGCAAGAATGGTTTTCAGGTTCGCTTCGAAGAATATCGACCAGTTCTTACCCAATCTGTGACTGAGCAAGATCGTGTGACTCCTGCCTACAGACTCATGATGGAAAGTGAAGAGTCTGCCGTACTTCGATATGACCGACTCGAAGATGTGGAGGATGGAATCAAGACTGGGGCCCACTGAAAAGAACTCGAGGAGTTCTGCCCCTGACTCCATCGCGGCCCATTTCCCGAAATCACGGATTTCGTCTTCATCGAAGTACTCCAAGCCTTTGACAAGCATGGCTTTACGCACCGAGACGAATTCGAGTTCATCTGCATACTGGTCAAATTCGATGAGTCTCGTCATGGAGGCCTCGACGAGTGCGTTGACACTCGTGTTTCTCTCTTCGGCGATTTTTCGCAGGGCCTTATCCATCGTCGCTGGGATTCTGACGGTACGTATCACGTGCGTTTCCTTTTGTTTGCTCACTGTCATGTTTTATCAAGAATCACCATGATATAACTTAAAACAATCGGCGTTATCATCATGCCAATTCCCATGTCCTGTCATAGGACATAACATAGGTTATTTTTTTATGCTATAGAGTACTACTCCATAATACAATAATAGGGAAGAGGGTCGCTATTCGCCTAGGAAGCAAAATGGCTGAAACGTACACAAGAAAGCCGGCGTCAAAGAGGAGGTTGCGACTGAGATATCTCCTGCCACTCCTAGCCATCGTCGTCTTTTCAGTGGTATCCTATGCTGCCAACGTGGTGGTAACTACCAACAACTACCAGAACGTTAGCGGCGTCTACTACAACGTGTCAGGTGGCTTTACGGCCGCGAGCAACGGATTCAGTGTAGTGCAAACGTCGGGAGCCGCTACAGGATCCTGCGCCTGGGCGACAGGCACGTCATGCCAGACTGCCCTTACTGCGGGACACTGGTACTACTCTGTAACCATCACTGCGGCGGCGGGAGCAACGCTCCCTACCGTGGCAGTCTCCTGGAACACAGGCAGTGGATACGCATCACTCGGTTCCATCGCGGTGGCGTCAGGAACTATCACGACAGGGAACACCATGACCTTCCTGTTCGACACGGCTGTGGCGACTTTCACCGCGCCGACTGGAATCACAATCACGGTGAGTTAGGCGGATGAAGGACGGTGGCGAGCTTCGGCTCGCAAACCACCCTTCTTCCTCCTTGGCCTGCCGAGAAGGAGGTCTCGCTGACCCTTGAGGTGGTTCTATGTCGCCCTCATCGTTCTGGGGGTGCTTGCCGTGCAGTCCTTCGCCGCCACTGTGGCGGTTACTAACACCAAGCTCCAGACCAGATACGGGACTCTGACCAACGTGTATTTCGAGACATCATCTGGACCGGGGAGCTCGACTCCCGGCACCAATACTGCCCAGACTCCATCAGGTAGCTCAAACTCCTACTCGATACCGGGAGGGACCTCAGGATACCTTTGGTCGCCTCAATTCGCAGGTGCCACAACCATCAGCGCAGGCAACTGGGTCTTCGACTTCTGGGCGGCGACAGCGGCACATACCTACGTCCCGGTCACTCTGACCAACAACCAGGGCGCGGCCACCCCCAATCCGTTGCAAGTCATGATTCAGCCGAACCCTTCAACGTACGCAGCGTACGAAGCATCTGACCTTGGAAACGTCGCGTTCTGCCTGGACACCCTCTGCTCCACGAATTTGCATTCTTGGCTCGAAGGGTGCGGAAGCGGCGCCCCCTATGGACCTTGTTCAACCGCGTCGACGACGGCGACCTTCTGGGTGAAGCTAACCTCGTCCCTCGCCGCCAGCGGCGGTTCGCTCACGATTTACATGGTGTTCCTGCCCACGTCCACGGAGTTCGATGGAGCCTACAGGGGGGAAGCTCCCCAGCTTTCGACCACCTACGCAGCCTATGACAACGGCGCTAGCGTGTTCGACCTCTACTTCGACGGGAACGCCGTGCTATCAGGCTTCAACGGCGGAGCCTCTAACACGATAGCAAGAACTACAGGAGTAAGCAATCCAATATCCGGCGGCTCAACGATCAACGTCATTGGTTTGTCAGGATACGGCTCGTCAAACAGAGTGAACATGATCCTCACCACCCCCCTCCCTAGCGCCAATCCGAGCTATGGCGAGATAGCGGAGTCGTACTCTGAAATTCAGACGGGGGATGCAGGCAACCTTCAGGGACTTGCAGGATTCTGTGATAGCACCACCTCCGGTTCAGCGACGATGAACGCCGAGTCGGAAGTCGTGGGCAACGCCGGTACCCTCTACAGTTACGTCTATGTTGCGGCCGGAACAGCTACCAAGGTTACCGGAGGGGGCGTGGACGCGGCTCTCACGTGGTATTATTCAGCACTCGCCTATCCTGGAACTGGCTCTACTACCTTTTCAGGAATCGTCTCGACGAGTTTCTATTCTGCCTACGCAGCCTCCACCCCTGAACACCCCATCACTGGTTCGGCACAGCTCTACTGGTGCTCGGTCGGTTCGAGCGTGGTTGGTAACCCAGACGGGCTCTACTTCAACTGGGGGAGGGCCAGGGCCTCTCCTCCTGGCGGCACACTCCCTGCCGTCTCTCTAGGAAGCGTCTCCTCCAACGCAGTCACAGTCTCGATCTACGTCACCGGGTCGACCGGTACCGTGGTCACAACGGTGGCCAGCAACGTCCCATCTCCAGTACTCGGGACGACCGAGGCAGAGTATGCGATGACCTTCACCGAAGCCCAAGTGAGCATCCCCGCCAACGATTACCTCTCCGTAATGATCGCCGCCTCATCAAGCACCACTGTCTACTGGGGAGTAGGCCAGCCTTCCAACTTCCAGGTGCCCTTCAGGGTGCTGACATGAGGCTTCCCAAGGGGGTGCCGAAGAGGCTTGGAATCAGTCTTCTCATCGCATTGGTCGCCGCCGCAATACTCCTTCCGTTGTTCATGGGGACCCAGACATATCCGATCGCGATTGTCAATGGCAACAGCATGTACCCCACACTCCAGAACGGAGATCTGGTGATCTTCCACTCGGCGCCTCAGCAAGAACAGATCCCCAATGGTACGATAGTAGTATTCGTCCAGAGTGGGACAGGAATATCGGCGCTGGACTCCCTCCTGAAGCCCGTCCTCATCCACAGGATAGTTGGTGTGACCGTCCAGGGGGATGGGACCATCAACTATGAAACGAAGGGGGACAACAACCAACAGCCTGACCCAGAGGTCGTCACCTCCCATAGTATCCTCGGTACTCCTGAGATCGTAATTCCCAAAGCGGGCCTGGTAGTCATGTTCGCCCAGTCTCCTCAGGGGCTTGTCGCCATAGTGGGGCTTATCACATTCGTGTACCTGGGAGGGAGTGAGACGAAGGCGAAGAAGGAGGAGGAAAGGGAAACATTCCTCGGAGCCCTTGCCCAGATGTCGCTGAACGGTGAGCTATCTGAAGGGATTTTCAAGAAATTCGAGCTGGCGGTCAACTACATACAAGACTTGGACCCTGACCAGATTACGGATGGGAAGGTCTTGGCGCTGGTCGACTGGATCAAGAAGGGAGGTCTGGATGCAAGATGGAAATTGAATAAGACCCTCTGCCCTGTCTGCTCGTCAGTCGCAACAAATTTCGAGTGTTCCAACGGGCTGCTCCTGACTGTTTGCCCGAGCTGCGTCTCAGGCCCTCCCAGATTGTGAGAGTACCATCCCTTCAGAGGAGCTGGGCCCTAGAGCATCACGCCGGCTGGCTCGATGGTCAAATGAGGAAAACCCTTGAGGGCGGAGAGCTCACCGTGTTAGATGCTGGCTGACTCTTCTGCGATGCTTAAGAACAGAACCTGCTACCAAGTTCCAGGGGACCACACTAGTGGCGTATCCGTTCATCTTTCAAGTTCTGATTGTCCTGGCCGCCGCGGTTTTTGCCGGAGAGGTCTTCGAACAGCTTGGGATGCCGTCCGTCGCCGGAGAGCTCCTGAGCGGTATAATCCTAGGCCCGACGGTCTTCGGCGTGATTCCCTTCAGCAGCGAACTACAGGCGTTCTCGTCGATTGCGCTCTTCTTCATCATCTTTCTCATTGGCATTGAGATGAACACCGAGACCCTAAGGAAGCACGTCCCAAGCGCCGTTTTGCTCGCCCTAACCTCCTTTGTTCTACCCATGTTCGTCGCCTTCATCATCGCCTCTTTCGCTCTCCCCTTCGGCCGGACCTCCGACTTCATCGTCGCGCTAGCGGTCGCCGTTCCCTCCATTTCGATAATTTCGGTTCTCGTCATGCAGTACGAGATGATGGAGAAGGAATCAGGCAGGATCATCCTGTCTACCGTGGTCGTCGCGGACCTGGTGGCGTTTGTGCTGCTTGTGGCCGCCTCGAGCTCATTTCCAAGTACCCTGGGCGTGGTGGCGGACACCGCACTTTTCGTAGTCGCCTTCGTATTCATCGATTGGATTCTGAACATCAAGCCGAAGGCTGTCAGGAACGCCCTAGCGAGGATGGGGAAGGTATCCAGACGAGAGGACCTGGCCTACGCGGCGCTTATCGTCGTGGGCCTTGCCGTTGCCTCGGTCTTCCAGGCCATTGGACTGAGTTACATCATAGGGGCCTTCTTTGCCGGTCTAGTCGTGCACGACGGCCTGATCGGTCGAAGAGCTTTCCATGAGGTATCGGAGACACTGTCGAGGATGAACAGGGCAATCTTCATCCCGTTCTTCTTCGGATTCGCGGGCCTGGAGGCAAACCTCGCTTCGTCTAGCTATTGGCTCCTTCCCGGCCTAGGTGTGGTGATCGCGGCTGCCTTAATCCCTGCGGTCGCGCTGACCTACTATGGGGCCAAGAAGGCACTTCATGTCAGCGACCCTGAAGGGCCGAGGCAGATTGCCTTTACACTGGGGGGGAGGGGGGCCGTGGGGATAGTGATTGCATCGGTAGCACTTAGCGACGGCATCCTTGACAGCACCGCCTATTCCCTCATCGTCGTCGGCACTCTGGCGATTTCGCTCCTCGTCCCCTTGCTTCTCGGAAGGAAGGGAGTCGCCGACTGAATCATCTCTGAGAGCTCTCTGAAGGGCAGAGGTTGGTGTCACGCTCAGCAGACTCGCGGGCGAGGGGCAAATCGCGTCGGGCCGAACCTATAAGGCACACATAGGTTACTCCACCGTTTACAGAGCTGTGTAGCTTGGGAGAAATCAACGACCGCCAGCGCGCAGAGCTTATGGTTTGGGAGCGAAAGCATGGTTGTTCCGCTAAGCTGTTGCCGACCAACCAGCCTGACGTGCTGCAGCTAGTCCCAACTTAGTCCGCACAGAGGCGTCTCGACGCGTTCTGAATGGGGTTTGTCCTCTATAGTGACGCATGTTCGCGTGTCGTCAATTTCATCGAAGAATGGTTCGTCCTCCGGTGGGGCCTTGTCAGTTTGTCAGTCTGGGGCCAACTTAATTAGAGTCCAGAGGGAGCGAAGGGCATGGTCCTAGACATGCCTGCCGCCAAGATCGCCAGGCCCATCATAACCATCGACCAAGAGGCGTCCGTCGTGGACGCCGCCAAAATGATGTCCGACAACGCCAGGGGGAGCGTGGTGGTCACCAGCAAGGGGGAAGCCGTGGGAATCCTGACCGAAAGGGACGTGTTGAAGAGGGTGGTGGCGAAGTCCCTAGATCCGGGCCGAACGAAGGCGAAGGAAGCGATGACTGGATCACCAGTCACCATCGAGCAGAGCGAACCGCTCCGCAAGGCCATCGATCTGATGAACAGGAAAGGTTTGAGGAGAATGCTGGTCACCGAGCAGGGCAAGATAGTCGGGATCTTCACCCTGAGGGACATCCTGAAGGACACCCGGGTCTGCACGCATTGCGGGAAGGAGATCAAATCCATCCTCGAAACCACGGAGCCCGAGGCCTTCGTTGAGTGCGAATGCGGGTCCAGATACCACAAGAACTGCGCCGAAACTGTCGTGAACTGCGTGAACTGCTCCAGATCCCTGGTGACCAACGTCGTCTACCCGGATCCGTCAGAGACATTCAGCGGATGACCCGTCGGGCGGAAGAGAGAAGAACTTGTGGATGCCTACACCCTATGAAACGCTAATAGATTGTCTGACGCGAATTGCTCTTCAGAAAGCTAATACACCAACGAGATAAACAGGGTCAAAGCGATAAGAGATGCCGTCGACGCGTTGTCCTGTGTGCCAAAGTGAAGTGGGTGTCGGCAGTATCTTCTGCTCGAAGTGTGGAGCTGAGCTAGCACCTCTGCAAGCAGCTCTAAGCGGGCCCCCGGCAGAGACTGGGACACATGCTCCGCAGGGCCACCCCAAGGGATCGTGGATTAGAGTCGCGGCCGGGGTCGTGATCGCATTACTGGTGTTTGCTTTCTTGGCTTTCAGCTTCAATCCATTTTTCTCGAGCGTCCACGTCACCACCATAGCCCCAAGGGGTTGCCCGTCCGCCGCCAACTCTTCCGGCATTGTGTCGGCGCCTAATCCGAGCTACGACGTCCAGGAGCTGGAGGCCTTTACTCAATCCTACTCTAGGCTGGAAGTAAACGTCACCGCCGTGGCTCAGTGCGACGTAAGCGGGTACGGCCCTTCATACCTGCTTAATGGACTCTCGAACACGGGTTACTGGTACCAGGTAGGGATAAACTGGGATTGGCCACTCCAGACAGGCGGTTACAAACAGGCCTTCGGGTTCGTCAGTGAGACATGGGCGCCGGGTGGTCTATCACAGGCGCCCTCTTCGTCCCCGTTCTCGGGCCCAGTCAACTCCGGCGACACATTGGAACTGAGCCTATCCTTCGACGGGGGCCAATTGGTCGCGTCTGCGCGTGATCTAAGCACGGGTGCAAGCGGCTCGACTAGTTATCTCGCCAGGGGTGCGACTTCTTTCGTCGGCACGGATCAGCAACAGTCGCGTACAAGGTTCTCGTTCGCGACGCTTGGCTATTTCACAGGACTAATGACTGAGTGGTATCACGTGAACGCAAGTGACAACGGGGCAGAGCAAATGGTGATCTACTCAGAGAACACGACGACGATAGCTTCAGCTATCCTAGGCGTGGGCGAATGGAACTTCACGACTTCAGTCCCCAGCTCGGTATTCTCAGCCACCGCAAACAACGGGATCCCGACAGATTTCAGCGCCCAGCCGAACCAGCTACAGCAGTTTACCTTCAACGGATTCACGATTTCGGCTGATGCCTACATGTTCACGACCGGGCCGATGACTCCTCGGTCTTAACATCCGCTCAAAGCACGCAAATAGATCTGCAATACATAAGATAGAATAAGGCTGGCGACCACTTAGAGCTCTGATGCCCTTCGAAGACGTTCTGGAAAGAGAGCCCAGAGGCCCACAGCCCAACCCGCTTGGTCAGCCCTGGGGACTCGAAGCGAAGCCAAGATGACCACGACGGTCAAGGACGAGCTTTCTGACATTGTCGAACTATGCCAAGAGGCCCTCTCAGAGCAGTCGAAGCTCGAGAAGTCCCTCGCGTCCGATTATGAAGGCATCCAAAGGACCATCAGGGACCTTGACATACGACGGGGGAACGAGGCCGTCACCATCGAGACGGGGCAAGCAATCGCCCTTCTTATCCGCAAGATGCTGAACGAGAGCCAGCTTAGCGCCCAAGGTACTCACATACTCCTCCTCCTGACGCTGAAGATCGCCCTGCTCGCCCAGCTGGACAAGGGGATGGACATCGGGACGATGTCCGAGGCGAAGAAGGAGTTCGAGTCGTGGTACGAGCAATGGACGGCCGCCAAAGAAGCCCTGGACAAATACACAGAATAGCGCCAGATTCGACGGGCGTGGCGCTAGAGTCGATTTTGCAAAGCTCAGTCAATGTGTCATGACCACACTTTAGCGTGAGCGTCACGGATCATTTGAGACCCAGTCTCGGGTATTCTAAGCCGGGGAGAAACCGACACCAAATCACGGGCAGCCGGAGCCCCAGACAGCTAGGTGGGCCTAGAATGCTCGGAAGGGTGGTTCTGCGTAGGCCTTAATGGAAGGACCACTAGCCCTGCCGACATACCGTGAGGCGAGCATCCCTTTGGCCGAGTTAGGGAAGAACTGGGCCAAGGCGGTCTCCTCCTTGCATAGCATGTCGATGGTCTCTCTGTAGTGGTCGAAAGCCCTTATGAAGCCCCTTCCCCGCTCGGTGGTGAAGTATCTCTTCTCGTCAGGCTTGAACTCCAGGGCTCCGTAGGAAAGCAACTCACCCAGGTAAAGGTTCAGCTGCTTCAGGTTAAGCCCAGACTCGTACATGATATGGGTCTTCCTACCACCTGGGAGGCCAGCCGTGAGGACTTCATACTTGATCTCGTTCGCATCTCTGCGTCTACGTTCGCTCAATGTTTCCTTGAAACCCGTCAAAGCAAGGATAAGCCTTCTAGTCGTTCCCCATGAATGCTGAGGTTCGGCTCGCCTCAAACGGAGAAATCGACGGGCCCTACTTGCTGTCCTATAGGGAGCATACGCTATGCCCGCCATCTTCAGTGGATCAAGACGTAATTTGAAATATCCCAAAAGCGTTCGAGGATGGTATTGAAAGCAAGAGAGGTTTGGGTGTTCCTGATTCTGGTCATCTTCGTGGTGTCAGCCCTGGCCTACGGGTTTGTGTTCTATCAGCCTCCCAAGCCCGCAACGAGTGTCCCAGTTGGTGCTGTTCTCTACCTGTGGTACGGCTATGGCCCTGCGGGACCTAGTGGCCGGAATTCCGCAGGCTGGAACGTCACCGGAGGGAACTCGACCGGCGGCTTCGCTGTGGTGGACGAGCCTGCCATAGGATACTACGTTTCGGACAGCAACTCGACCTTCCAGTTGCAGGTTCAGGAGATGGAGCGAGCAGGACTGTCATATGCCGTCGTCTCCTGGTGGGGTAACGCGAGTTCTGGCCGCGACGGGGCGGTCAACAGGGCGACCCTCGATCTGTTCAAGTACTTGAAAGGCACCAACTCGACCTTCAGAATCGCCGTCATGGTGGACGCCTACAACGGGTCAAATAACCTGTCCGGCTCCGCATACAAGGAAGACTATGACTACGTCTACTCCTCCTTCGTCGAGCCCTACGGAAACTGGTATTTCGACTGGCAAGGGAAGCCTCTGTTGATGTTCTTCGGCCCGCTTGTCCCTGGCATGAACGACTCCAGATTCGCTGTCAGGACCATTGGCAACTACAACAGCCAGCCGGCCGATTCTTCCCGAGAACCCGACTGGATATTCTGGACCGCCCCGAGCCAGTTCTATCAAGACGAGGGCGGGAGCGGTGTCAACTACACCAATGACCTGGGCAATCCAGTCGTCTCATCAGACGGTGAAGTGACGATTGTCCCGCGAATAGACAGCTACTACTATTATCTGGGGGACCCGCAGCACCGAGGCTTCCTTCAGTTCGACTCTAATTTGAGCCTCGGCCTCTACCAGGACGAATGGACTTACGTAATCCAGCATAAGGATGAGATCGGGATGGTCTTGATCTACAGCTGGAATGAGTATTATGAAAGAAGCGCCATAGAACCCCACATTGAGCCTTCGGGGGAACCCTCCCCACTCGTAAACTACACGAGTTCCTATTCCACCCTTTTGGACGCAGCAACGGCTGGTCGCTTCGATCTGTCGCAGGAGATAAGGTCGGCTTGCACTTACCTGGCGTCGAACTACGTCAATTCGTCCGGGCTCATCGCCGAGACACCGAGCCACGCGCGATACTACCTGTACTCTGACAACTACCTCGCCACGCTCATCCTGCCGAAGGACTGCAACAGCTCCAGCCTCGCGATGAAAATTGATGAAGAACTGTCTCGGTACGACTCTTCGGCGATACCGAACCAGTACATGGTTTTCGGGTGCAAACTTGACTTCCAGGGCACGAATGACTACGCCTTGTCAGGCGACATTTGGACCACGGTCAACAACCAGTCTGGGGCGCCGCTCGACGGGAGCTATGCTGACATTGCATTCCTTCAGGCGTACTATGACGCCAGATGCGGGCAGAATGCGAGTAGGGCGCTCGAGGCGTTTAGTGCAGGAGGCAGTCTCTACGACGGGGTAGGGTTCAACGACACCCCGTTCAGGGTTGGGGGGAGCCGAGGGGTGCACCAGACCTACAAACTGGCGCTCTACATCTACACGGCTGCACTGCTCGGCCAGACCGTGCCTCTTAATGCCCTTGCTGACCTGTTGCTGATGCAGACACATGATGGGGGGTTCTACACTGGGTATGACGCCAGTCTCTCTAGGGGTGGCGCCACTACGAATACAGAAACTACATGCCTTGCCATCATGGCTCTGGAATCAGTTTCTGTATGAGGGGTTTTGCAGCGCCCGACGTGGAGACTCGTGGAATTGTGGCCTCCTTCGTCCGTATCAAATTCATATTTCGACTTCCGAAGCCAATTTAACCCAACCTTAGGATTCGAGTTTACCGTAATTTGTTCTCGAAATCCTCTCTGTATATGCAGGCCCGCTTTGGAGGCTTGCCTCCGTCGAAGTGATGGCCTTGGACCAGAAGATCAATCCTGACGAGAAGCGCATATTGGAGCTCTTCGTCATCGGCAAGGCCTCTTCGATTGTCGGAAGAGCGGACCTGAATACTTCGGAAGGCTATTCGTTTGAAGGCGTTCCTGAGCTCGGCTGGAGCGCGGATAGGACGAGGCGTACCCTGGCGGGACTTCAATTGAAGGGAATGGTCAGCGCCCGACTCTCCGACAGGCTCCTCCTGTGCAAGTTCTGCAGATCTCCGAACCTGAGGACGAGGCGTCTGTGCCCGACATGCAAGTCCATCGACTTGACCAAGCACCCAGTAATCGAGCACCTGGCTTGCGGACTGATCGACAAGCAGGATGCTTTCCAAATCGGGGCAGACCTCGTCTGTCCGAGATGCAAGGCTAAGCTGATCATGCTAGGCTCCGACTATCGCAGCCTCTCGTACATGTATTCGTGCCAGGAATGCGGAGGCCTCACCAGAGATCTGGAGACTTCTCTCGTATGCAACTTGTGCGGGACCGAGGCCGATGTTGACGAGCAGAACGAATGCCAACTCTTCTCCTACTACCTCAGCGAAAGGGACAGGAAGGCTGTCTTTGACCAGATGAAGCCGATTGAGGCCTGCTCGCAATACTTCCTCGCGCGCGGGTTTACGGTCGAGGCACCCGGTTTGGTCGTTGGACGCTCGGGGGCGCAACATACGTTCGACATGGCGATTCATAGGCGCCCAGAAGGAGCCCCGGCTAGGAGATCGGGGATAACCGAATTTTCGGATATTGTTGTCGAGATTCAGCTGTCAGACAGGCCGATCGATGTGGAAGAGCTGGCGAAGTTCTATGGGAAGTTGAGCGACCTCGACCTTGGCGGGCTGATTCTGGCGATTCCGGGCCTTTCGAAGGAAGCTTCCGATTATTCGAAGGCGTTCAAACTGCGCGTCGTCGGCGGCGCTACGGTCGAGAAGGCAATCCAGGCCATGGAACCGACCGCCGAGCTCATCCAAGGCTTCGGCGGTTGAAACCTGTGCCACAGAAGTCAGCCCCCCCGGAGCTGTCCAAGACCTCGGGCATCGGTTTGCCAACCATCATCTTCGCCGTCCTAGCGATCGTTACGCTCACTTTTGCGGTCTATTACATAGGAAGGGCTGACGTCGACACCGCAGCAGCCTCGGCTTTAGGCGGAGACCTCTACATCCTTTGGAGGGCGAGAGGCAGGGGCCAAGAAGCACCGAAGGGTCGCCGTCCTTCCCCTCTCGTCCTAGTAGTGTTTGTGCCTGTCGTGGGTTCGCTGATGTTGGCCGAGATGGGGGAGCTTGGACCACCTCCCGAAGCGGTCCTTGGGGGAATCCTTGTGTTAGGGTTCAGCGTGGCCCTTCTTGTCAGCACCTTCCCGCTGGCGCTGGCGATAGGATTCAAACTTGGGGAAAAGAGAACGACGAGCAAGGGTGAGTGGGAGCCTTTCGTATCGATCCTGGTCCCCGCATACAATGAGCAGGAGGTCATCTCGAGGACATTGGACAGCCTCATGAACCTGAATTACCGGAAGAAAGAGATCATCATTGTAGACGACGGCTCGTCGGATCTTACAGCGTCCATAGCCTCGTGGTATAGGGAAAGCGGTGTGAAGGTGGTCAGCCAGCCAAACAGTGGGAAGGCATCAGCCCTCAATCACGCGCTCCTGTATGCCAAGGGTGAACTCATCATAACCGTCGATTCGGATAGCATGGTTGCTAGAGACGCCGTCGATGAGGTGGTGAGGCTTCTAGAAGGGCACCCCGGGACGGTAGCGGTCGCAGGCAACATCAAGGTGCTCAACGGCAAGTCGATCTTGACGAGGATCCAAGAGTTGGAGTACGTCATGGCCCTCAACACTATCAGAAGGGCCTACGCGTTCTTCGGCTCGGTGATGGTAATACCAGGAGCCTTCGGCGCTTTCAGGAGGTCGGATGTCACCGCCGTGGGGGGATACGACAAAGATACTCTCACCGAGGACTTCGATCTCACCGTGAAGCTATTGAAGGGAAGAGGACCAGTGATTTCGAGCTCGTCGGCGGTCGCCTACACCGAGGTCCCTTCGACCCTGAGAGGGCTATTCAGACAAAGGCTCAGGTGGAGCACGGGAGCCTTCCAGACTGTGTACAAACACCGAGAGGTAGCGGTCGAGAGAAGGTACGGGGCCCTACACTCGATAGGATTCCCCGTTCTGATGATGTCGCTCCTAAACCCGTTCGTAGGCCTCCTAGCCATAGGGGCTGGAGCGATCCTAGCACTTTCAGGGCCCCCTTGGGCATACGTCGAAATGGCGGGCATTTTCCTCCTAGCCCAGTTCTTTGTCGCTCTGGTGGCGATTTCGATCGACCAGGAAGACTATCGGCTTGCGGCCTATGCTCCTCTGTTCGTCGTCGGGTACAGACAATTGATGGATGCCATCACAGTCCTCGCGGCACTACGGACCACCCTGCATAGAGAGGCAGCCTGGAACAAATTAGCCAGGTCAGGAGGGACTGACGCCATAGGAATCTTGGCTGACAGGGCATCGTGACACAAGGGCCTGGTAATTCCCCGTTTTGGGGCCCCACGGTATCGATGAATCAGGTGTCGGAATCTTCTTCCAGTAATCAACGGGAGCAGGTTTGTTCACCAGTTAGTGAAACAGCAGCGAAACGTGTCGACAGAGAATCTTTCGTAAGAATGATCGGGGAGTTCTTCCTAGAAGTCGCCTTCGGATTCAGCTTCAGCGACCCGATCTGACCATCGGCGGAGAGCGGCTAACACGGCCGATTCGCGCGAGGGTCCCTGGATGCGGTCCATAATCAACTGATCCAATGGGAACTGAGAGGGTATATGCATTAAGGAGAAGGAATCCATATTCCCAAACAATATCGCCCCAAGAGTATTGCATTTTCAGCAGCTACCCTGGCCACTGGAGATCTCCGTTGAGGAGCCTTAGGATCCAAAGAGGTGCGGACAGAGTGACAGGCTCCGCTGATTCGGAAGAGGCTTTCTACACGTGAGAAATCGAGCGCGAATTCAGCTCAAGCGTTCGGTAGGTTTCGACTTTCCTGGGCCAAGTATGACTATCAGACCGACGGCGCCCATCAACGTCGCAGGGATAGACATCTGAAGGGCTTCGTTTGCCTGACTGGGTGGACAACTCTCCACACCGCAGGTACCTCCCGAAGCAGTTGAATTCGTAGTGGAAGTCGTGATTGTAATGGTCGACTGGGTCGCCGTCGTGTTAGTCTTTGTGTGAATCTTGGTCACTGTAACGGTGACAGTGGCTGTGGCATTCGAAGTCACGGTCTTGGTCGTTGTCTGATTTGCAACCTGCCCGGCCAGGGTTGTTGTGCTAGTGGTGGTCTGCCCAGGCAGATTCTTCGTGGATGTAACAGTCTGAGTCTGGGTTTGGGTCTGGGTAACTGTCTCGGTCGGACCTGAGACCGTTGAAGTAGCGGTGTCTTGTACTGTCACCTGGATCGTCGTATCCGTCCCCGCCTTCGTCAGGGTGGAGGTCGACGTGACTGTCTTTCCTGGCTGGGTCGTCGTTGCGATGGAGCCAGGCAAAGTGGTCGTGCTCGTCCCGCCATGAATCGTTTGAGTGTTGGTGGTTGTAGTCGTCGCCAATCCGACTCCAAGCGGATTGAAGAAGAGCGAGGCAAACAGGGCCAGAATCAACCCCGCGAAAAGCGGATACACCAGGAGGCTGTAGTTCCTCTTGGGCCATCTGTTGGGTGAATAGCCTCTTGCGAGTCTCAAAATCTTAATCGAAAAGACATCCTCTCAGAATCCATATAGGCTTTCGGGAGATAACACTCCCCGGACTATCGATTTACCCGGACGTCAGCTCCTGAGCAACTGACCGAATCATCTTGAACTACCCTGCTATTGGGATCTGGCGACGTTGAAACCACCTTGTTGTAGTTCGTAACGATTATACTCCCCTCGTCTGGTTGAGGGACGCCCCTTTCTAGTCACCGAATTGACCTCCGATCGAACGAGGAGACAAAGGGGATGATCAGAACCTCGCGCAGAAGGTTCTGACCATTTGAGAGGTAATCTCGGGTTGGCTAGACGATGTTGACCGTCGAATCTCCCGAGATAGTGTAGGTATGACCAGCGAACTTCAGTACGACTGAATCTGGTTCGACTGTGATTACCTGGATGTTGATTGGATCCGTAGTGAACGTCGTGGACTTAACGCTTGAAGTGAATGTGCCTACATCAGAGACGACAGCGATGCCGATCGGGTTGTTGGATAGTGAGTTCTTGGACGAGGCGTAAGTCCCAGTGCCCTCGTACTGGAAGATACCCGCAACCGTGCTGTAGGAAATCTTGTTAGACGTTTGTGATGCGGTGTCGGCCAGAGTGAGGATACCGACGTCATTGTAGGTTAGGGTATTGCCGGTTATCGAGGTGCCGGCTCCAGACATGTAGGTAAGAATACCCGTTGCTTGCGATTCGGTGATGAGGTTCGGTCCACAGTTTACGTTGTCTACTGGACACTGGTTGTTGCTGATTGTGTTGGACTTCACGGTGGCTACTGCACCACTGGAGATCTGGATTCCGTTCTGGGCAATCTGGATACCAAGGCCCGTCTGATACGCCGCCGTCCATCCCGCTATTGCATTATCGGTGATAGTCGCGGTCGATCCAGTGCCGTCGACTACGATGCCGCCCTTCTGGTAGTCAGAGATCATGTTGTTTGATATCGTGGCATAACCCACGGTGCCAAGGGACTCTCGTCCAACCAGGATGCCAACTCCGTATGCTTCACATTGGACGATTGGATTGTCGTGAATCACTTTGATTGTATTGTCTGCTATCTTGGCGGTTGCACCGTTCTGGACGAAGATGCCCGTCCCAGTGTTCCCGGAGTTGCATGTTACACTCAATGGGCCTGTAATGCTAAAGCCCGAGATCGAAGCGACAATCGGGCCTGTGATTGTGACTATGTTCAGGTACCCGAAGCCGTCAGGTGCCATTGAAACGGGGGCCAGTATGGTTGGAGAGCCAATGCCCGTAAGGGTGAGAGTCTTGCCGATTGTAACCTGTTCTTGATAGGTCCCTGTACACACGAAAATGGTGTCGCCTGGGTGGGCAGCGGTTATTGCTGCTGATATGGTGTTAAACCCTGGCGCCGAACAAGATCCACCACTATGTCCGGTCCCTGCAGGACTCGGGGCGACATACCAGGTCGGATCGGCATGAGTATTGGCGAACGAAACTGATACTAGAGGGGAACCAAGCAAGAGAAATAAGGAGACTAAAGTCAACAAAGTAAGATTCGATATTTTCATTATCTTTTTTCACCTCCTGTTACTAACGAGGTATAACCATGACCGATACATGAGACCAATGGAATAGAATCGCCACCCCGCTGCCCGACGAGGGAGGAGTCGACGCCGTTTATTGCTCTACCGAACGTACGTTGCCCAGTTATTGCCACAATCCTGCTTTCACGCTCGAACGAACCGCTCCCGCAAAGCCTTGCTTTCCGGCATCATTCGCCGTCTTCACAAAAAGAGAATTTGGCCTTGCAATATATACGTCTTGGCAGAAACCTGAGAATAGATCAAAAGAGCTTCGAATCTAGACCAAGGAGGGTCAATGTTACACATCCCCATGGTGGATCCTTGGCAACAGGCTTGGCGTAGAGGCTCTTGTGAAGGTCCTTGACGAAAAGTCCAAATTGATAGCGTCGGTAAGATCAGAGGGAACGGCAGTCAGGCTTAAGTAAGAAACCAAATGGTTCGGAAACAGCAGGTTCCAATGTCAACTCGCTCAAGGTCGGGCCTTGTTTCATCGCGGATGGGGATACAGGGTTGGACGGCTGGTTTGGCATTGGTGATAGTGATCATGGTGGGGGGCGCAGCTGTCGTCTATGTCGTGGTGTCTGGCGCCCCAACTTCTGGCGGTTCGGTCATTACAGTTACAATCCCGCAGGCCACCAGGACCGTCAGCACCACTATCACTTCTCTTTCTACCCTTCCTGGCCAGACCTCGACCGTCACGGTTAGCCCGACCGGTACTGGCGTAGTGACCACCACACAAGAGGAGACGACAACTGCTACCTCATTTGTCCCGACCACTTCGACTGTTACCGCGACTTCGGTCTCGACAGTCACAAAGACGACGACGGTAACGACAACAACGACCACCGGCGGCGCGGGCGTAACCGTGACGACGACTGTAACAATCACATCGCCAACGACGACCACAGTAACAACGACGATACCTCTATCGACCACGACACTCACAACCACAAGCACGACAACGACGACGATTCCTCAGTCGACCACGACGGTGACGACCACCTCGCCTACCACAGTCACTAGCACTGTGACTTCGTCGACAACTGTCACTACGACGGTGCCAACAACAACCACGACTACAACAACAACCACAGCCACAACTACGACCACTTCAATATCCTCTACGACCACTACCGAGTCCACGACAGTGACCACAACAGTAACTTCAACAACCACAACGACGCTGTCGACTACCACTGAGACTGATACTTCGACAGTGACGAGTACAAGCACTGAAACAGACACCACTACGGTCACAACTACGGCAACGGTCACAACAACTTGTTTCATCCCTCCCGGATGCACTTGATTGCCCAAGCAAGGCGAACGACAACAAGCTCATCAGCCTTAACCAATTTCCGCCTGATGAATCCCAGAAGTTTCTTGTCGATGGGTCCCTCCCCCTAGCCCGACCTCGCTAATCCCATGGAGAATCGTGTCGAGGACCTAATCATCAAGTCATTCTTCGGATGCGAGGTCAATCAGCGAGAGGGTTTGATCTAATGAAACTTGCCATGTGTCTAATCGGGTTTAGAGGGGACAGATGTTCCACTTCCTCCTTCAGAGAATTCGTCAAGTGACGCATTTCGCACAGCATGCTCGGCAAGCGTATCTATTGACTCTACGAAGTCTGGGCTCGATGCATACCAAAGAAAAGGTAGCGGCATTATCCATGGCAGGCATACTCGCACTGATGTTCGTGCTTCCATCCATGGCAGCAGCGGCGACACCTCCGCGTTACGACCTTACAGGCACCTGGTCATTCAACGACGATGGCTACATCCACACGATGGTGATCAACTCATTCAATCCTCTCACCGGGGCATTCTCAGGAATAGGCTACTACACAGGCGATTCGGCACTCACCTGGACAATTACAGGCACCGAAGCTGGAACGACAATCACCTATGTCTTGGTGACCGGCGGCGACACACCAGGCGTCACTTTGACCGGCACAGGGACGTTGACCTCTAGTACATCCATGAGCGGAACAGGCTGCCAGAGTAACATCTCACCTCCGTGCCCCAATGTGACATGGTCGGCCACCAAAGGCACTCAGGTCCTAAACATCAACTTCTTAGTGACGAACGACGAGGACTCTGGCTTCGTCGGCTATTGGGCGCTAGACAGTTACATCAAGACGGTGCAGGTCTGGCAAGACCCCAATGTACCTTCTAACCACTTCGTGACTTCGACATACCTCGGGCTATTCCAGACATTCGCCGGGGCGCTCAGCCCACAGAACGGCGTCGTGGAACCCAAGGGCGGGGCAGGAATACTCACAGGTGCATACTTCGGGCAGTTCACATTCACAGGCACAATTTCAAGCCTGAAGACAAGCGGATACATAGGTCTCTACAACTACGGCGGGACAAAAGCAGACGTCCTGAAAGGAACCTATGGCGCGGGCCAGACTGGCGATCCTCCTACAGCATTCAGCTGGCTGAGTACCTACTTCCCCGGATACACCTCGTTCACCTACCTCTCTTCACCTTCACTTACAGGTGGCTGGGTTTGGACATACCACTACTTCGGCCAAACATGGGTAAATGCAGCATCTGGAAGCAGCGGCGACATAGTGACATAGACTGTGAAATCGGGAGTCTTCGGACTCCCTTCCCTTCTTATGACTGACCTACGTTCAGCGGCCAAGGGCAGGGTGAGACGAAACCAACCTTCTTAAGCAGAATCGGCTTATGGCCTCATGGTCGAGGCGCTGTACGCCACCGTCATCCCTGCAGTCACTGTCGCGCTGCTGGCGTCGCTGCTTTACATGCCTGGCCTAATGAAGCTCTTCAGACGCAAAGGCTGAAGCAGAACCACCAAGCCGCTGAGCCATGGTCGCCGCCAGGAATCCTCTTGCTGACAGCGATCTTCGCCTATCAGGCGTAGGCCGCTCCCCATTTTACGAAAGAGCGTATTTCATCCAGCATTCTAGCTATTTCATCCAGCATTCTAGCTATTTCGTCAAGCAGTAGCAGTTTGGTTGGGTCATCATGCACCCTTCGCAATGCTTGAAGATGCGAGAGGTCTTTCCTTTGCAGGTTGAGCATGCGACGTCAAAGCGACTGCTGCCTTCCCAGCTTGCATTCACCGGGTCACGTTTGCCACCATCATATACTCCTGAAGGTCGGCGCTCGAATGATATCGGACGCAAGTCGATAGGCGGTGTCCGCCATCATACGCTAGTCGGGGGAGTCCTGTTCGTTGGACATGTTGAACGGTTGCAGGACCAGAGGTTGCATCAGTCCCGTCGAATTGCAGAGCTTAGTCGGGCAAGAAGAGAGCGGCCAATCACCAAGCTGGTTCGTTGGAAGGAATAGGGGGGCTAGAGGCTTCTGAGCGAAGTTCAACATGTAGAACAAAGTGGTTTCTCCCGCATCTCTGCTTGTCAGAGATGGCAGATTCCACTGAGCTTCAATTGTCGAGAGGAACCCCGAGAAGTCCTCCTGGTGGGTGGGCCCATACCCCCCTGTTGTCGGCCCGTATTGTATAACCCCCTGTTCGGCGTAAGGAGAAATCACAATCAGCGGCGCCCTGAAACCAAACCCGTAGGTGTCAGCGGAATCAGGGAGAACGTGGTCATAGTAACCTCCGAAGTCATCCCAGCTCAGGAATATCGCCGTGGAAGCCCAAAGCGCAGGGTGAGACTCGATCTCGTCAACTATCTTCGAGATGTATTCCTGCCCCGTGGGGAGCGTGGCCGCCGTTCCAGGGTGGTCCGAGTTCGAAGCAAGAGGTGTCACCCAGGAGACATCGGGCAGATTGCCTGCGTTGATGTCGCTATAGAGGTCGTTGAGGTTCTCGATGTTCTTGCAAGTGGCCGAATTCAATTGGATCGATGGGAAATCGGGAAGGACGTTCAGGTATCCCACGCCTCCACTGCTGATGGGAGCGCAGTCCTTGGAATCCTTCCAGTTACCCGCGAAATAGTTCCACGACACGCCGTACTCCTGTAATTCGGACACGATGGTCGGGAAAGTCAGGTCATTGGAAGGGTTGCACTGCTCGCAACCACCGCTCTGCGCCGCCACGAGATACAGGTGGTTGGGATAGCTGTAGGAAAGCTCGCTGGAGAAGAAGTTCGCGTTAAGACTGAAGTACGAAGCGTAGTCCCAATAGTCCGGGAGTGTTACGCCCGTGTAGTATGCCATGGAATACTTGGCATTTGTGCCGTACTTCTTGTATTGGGAGGAGACGAATGCATCCAGCTTCCCGCCGTCCAAGGCAGCGTGCGAAGTCGACCATGAATGGCTCATGTCTTGGTCCTGAATGGTGCTGGACTGGCTGTCCCCGTTGTACGGCATGACGCAGTTGGTGGGGTTAGACTGGACGTACGGATTGCATTTCACATCCGGGCCGAGCACCGAGTAGGCCGGAAGCAAGCCTGGGTAGGCCCCGAAGAAGTTGTCGAAGGCGTGGTTCTCCTGCATGATAATCACTATGTGAGAGATCGGATTCGACGCCTTCGTTCCGGGGGCCGGGCTCGATGAAGGTGAAGCCGGGAGGGCATTTGAGACGCCCAGGGCGACCTGGGTGAGCAAGAGGGTCTGCAAGATCACGACAGAAGCAAGGACCGACAAAAGACGGCCACGCCCTATTTTCAAGACCCGCTCCCACTTAGGAACTGACTTGGTTATTTAAGCGGGTTCATACGGCTCAGAGCTGACTCGTGTTATGGACAAAGGCCTGTATCAGCTCCACAAGCTTAATCTACTAAGTTAGGAAACTGAGTCTTTGTTGAATCGTAAGGCATTAGTCGTCGCCATAGCAGCATTCATGTTCTTGTTGCCCGCTATTGCGGCCGATGCAAGTACCAATTCTTACCCCAGCGCAACCATGGCAGGATACCAGGTGCATGGGCCACCGGGTTCAATCACTAGGATCAAGGGTTCATGGGTGGTGCCGGCGGTTACCTGTTCCCCAGGCTCCACCAGTAATTCTACCATATCAGTTATGCTCGATGGCATGCCCTCCACTGACATGATGCAGATTGGGACTGTCTCCTCATGCGTAAACGGCGTTGCAACCTACAAGGTCTTCCAAGTCATGTCGCCACAACAGGGCAAGACCAAAGTCCCATCAATTCCGATAAAGGCAGGAGATGTGATTGAGGCACAAGGGAAATGGTCGCCACAGACCCACGGCTGGCACGACCAGATCATCGACGAAACATCAGGGATGAAAGCCACTGGGGATACGAAGTCACCGTCGACCTTCAACCCTGGCCTGAACGCAGGTAGCTTCATCGTAAGCAGTACTGGTACTCCGCTTTCCAACTTTGGCACTGCAGGATTCGGTAACGCGAACACCGGAGTGAAGGAGACCTGTATTGTGACGGCGGTCCTCTCAGGTGGGACTACTGCCCATGTAATCACCCTCGGCTCACTCTCGGGTGACACAGGTTTCACCCTCTTCACGATCACCATGGAGAATTCAAAATCACAGGTCTTGGCCCAGCCAAGTGCCCTAGCGCCAGACGGAGAAAGCTTCAGCGTGACTTGGAAGCAGGCTTCGTAAGGGTCCAAATCTACAAAGTCCTCCTTTTCGACATTGATTCCGAGCACACTTCGGCCCTTTCAGGCCTCTAGCCTCCGAATCCCTTGACTCTGCGCCGCATCTTGACTGGCCCCCAGACTCACAAGGCTGCATCCTCGACTACCGTTCAATCCTCACCGGCGGCTAGGATGTAGGGCGTCGATGTGATTGGTCTCAGGGACGAAGGTTCTAGATGAAACGTCCATATGCAACGTTCCGCCATGATAAGTACTATCTAGAACATCTATACCTGAAGAAAAATGCAGAAAAAGAGAATCGCACTCGCGGGGATCGCGGGTCTACTCGTGACCTTCGCATTCATCGCAGTGTATCCAGCAATCGCAGCATATCCATCGACCGGAGTTTCTCAGACTCCCCTGCCATCGCAGGGACAACCCCAGGTCAACGGCCAGTCTGCAGGGTCTCTTGCGAAGATCTCATTCACCTCTGGCCAAACAATAACATTCACCAGCACCGCCGGTGGGTACTATGTCATCGGTAACCCGGACACCAACGGCTCTGCCACAGGGACTCTGACCTTGAAGGTCAACGGGGTCCTGCAGGGCGGCTACGTCGTCTCGGTCACCGGCGGAACCATCAACGTGGGCGGCACGTCCTACACAATCACCGGTGGATCATCGGAAGCCGGTCCGTTGGGCAAGCACATGGTCGGACAGGGAACAGCCGGCGACGGCACCTTCTTCCTCTTCAGGGAGCAGAGCATAGGCAGCTTCGGCACCACGAGGTACGGGATCCTCAGGTTCGACCTGAGCAACGGCACAGCGCAGTACTCGGTACGCCTGCTCGTAACAGCTGCTACATCATAACCACCCGCTGCGACATGGGATGGGCGTGGACTTGGAGTCACGCCTCCCCCCTCGTTTTTGGGTAAGCCATTGGATTGAATCAGGTGGGGACACTACCTCGCTCCTCACGCTCCGTGGGCCGGAAACTTGGCCTCATGTTTGGCCCAATCACTTCAGGAATGGCCAGAGTAGGACCACGGCATTCCCTCTAGCCCAAACCGACCGCAAGGCCAGACCATGAGACGCCGAGTATAAGAAAGTGCAACTCCACTTCTTGTGCGGCGGGAACAGATTTTTGGAGACTCTGTTGTATCGCTCGCTCTGAATTCGTTTAGGAGCTACCGACGAAGTATATGTCGCCCGCTCCTGTGGAAGTGTCCTCCCACACGAGATAGACGTGCCCATTGCAGGCGGCGACGAGCGGACCCTGACTCCCTCCTGGATCACCGTAGGCGACGACTCCGCCTGTCGATGAACTCACCTGCTGGGCAGCACTCCACGCCATACCGTTATTCAGACTTGAAGCTAGGTAGACCTGCTGTGGGCTGTTGTGGGGCCACAGAACGTAGACATCGCTCCCAGAGACGGCGAATCCTCCGAAACCATTCTGAGATCCTGGAAGCGCACCCAGCATGTAGGGTGAAGCGAATGTTTTGCCGCTGTCCTGGGATACGTATACCCACTGGTTGGTGTCGCCGTCAAGCAGTCCCCTGGAGGTCACATACACAGATGTGCCTGTCGACTCGACTTGTACGTCTCGGGTGTTCGTGAGGCCCGTGCTGAGAAGTGTCGGCCCGGTAAAGGAGACGCCATTGTTATTGCTGACCGAAATGTACGTCTGGTACTGTCCCGAAACGTCGCTGGGATAGGTCACGTACACGTTGGACCCCGTCGCCGACACCATGGGCTCTCTGGCCTTGCAGGGCGCCTTACACCCATTTGGCTGGAGGTTGACCTGTTTCGACCAGGTGCCCGGCTTCCCGCCATCTGTGCTGGCCGTGAACCAGATTGCGTCCCAGACTACGTAGACGTACTTTCCAACGGCTGCGTTTTCATCTTCCACGGAACGAGTTCCTGTAGCCAAGGTGACTGGCGCCGTGAAGTGGGCGCCGCCATCGTAGGTGGCAACAAATTGCATTTGCTGGGGGCCTGCGTTGGTCGCGTCGTTCCACGTGAAGTAGGCGCTTGTCCCATTGGTCGAGAGGGCCTGGCTCGCCATGTCTCCAGCCGGCGCACCGACCCCTCCCTGCCCAGGAGCGCTCCCGTCTGAAAGTATCCCATAGGTGAAGGAGGCACCATAGTTCGAGCTAACCGCGTATGCAGTCTGACTGCTCTGCTTCCATGTGAGATAGACGTATTCTCCCGATACCGCCATCTGGACGGCGTTGACATTTGTGTTTGCGCCCCCCTTAAGGGCGAACTTTGTGATGGAACTCCACGTTCCTGCCATCCCATAGTTGTTGCTGCTGACAAACCACGCCTGCGCCTTTCCGCTCGATGTAGACGTGTCCGCCCAGGCGACATAAACATGCGACCCGACAGCCGCAATCACAGGAGCCGTCGAGGCCCCGGTATCATTGCTCAGGTTCTGGATGGTCCCCAGTGTCACCTGAGGAGTTGATGCTACCACAGCAGTGGGGGAAGCCAACAGTAGGCAGACGGCGACAGTTAGTAACGGCAAGAACTTGCTGAGCGTCATTCGCGACAAACAAACACGATGACGGCGAAGGGGGTAATAAGCATAGTAACTACATTCGAGGCGATGATATAGAACAAGGCCGATTTTCATCAAACTTCCTCGAGGTTGTGGACCAGAAGTTTGGACTCGGCGTAGGTATCCACCATCCGCTTAGGATAAATCCGGTCGATGTGCGTGAAAACGATGATCTAGACAGCCGCCCGGATATGGAACGGACCCCTGGCACCTCGCACGGGTGCCGGGGTCATCAAGGTAACCATCACGTCCGATTGCACCGGGGGAGGACGACGTCCTCCCGGGACTCGACCTAAGCGATGGTTCGTTGCTAAATCGGTGAGATTATGACTCAGGTAATTACCTAAAGCATTACCACATGGTGATCCTCGATCATCACTGTAGTCCCCTGAACCACACTCACAAAGAAGCAATCCACAGGAAGCTTGAAGGTTTTCTTGATTGACGGTCCTTTCAGCTTAAATCGGCCTGACTGGATGTTCGCACCCTTGGAACCACAGAAAAGGTGCGAAGTCTGCGGCGGAAGTGTGAAACCATTCGAGGAGCGAAGCGGATTAGGATACTGTGAGAAGTGCGGCTTGGTATACGCCATGATAATCGGAACTGAGGATGTGTCGAGTTTCGAGCATGTCGGGCCGCGAGTCGATTCGTCTGAAGAAGAGACAGAGGCGGTGGTGTCCACCGGACCTGAAACTACGAACTCTAGGAATTCGCCGAATTTCAAATCGAAATGGAGGTGCCCCGATTGTGAAAGTGAGATAATCTCAGAGAACGAAACTGACCTAGAGTACCTCAAGCGGGAGCATATCCGCGAGTATCATCCAAACAGGTCGGCAGGCTAATTAATACCGGGGCCCCCTCCGGACGAATCTGCTCGTCAGGACCTTGGACGATTGCGGGCATTATTCCTAGGTACTCTGCTATAATTGTATTTTGGGCCAGATTTCGCTCAGAGGTTGCCTTTCAGTTGACCGGCTCGGTCTCCCTAGCCAGCGCAACTAGTTCCGATTCGAAACCCCACATCTCCGCGAGCATGTCGGCGTCGTCTTCCCTGGTCTTCGAGGCCTCAGGGCGGAGGTGCTCGTTCAGCCATGCATGGGCAAGCTCGTGGGCCATCACGGCAAGAACGGCTTTGTCGGTGAGCTGGTCCATAAGGTCAGTGTAGAATGTGATGTTGTGCGCCCCCGCTTCCTCCTCGGCGACCCCGTTGGGCGCGAATCCGCCGATGGTGTAGGTCGTCAGCCCCACCACACCTGTGAGGGATCCACGCTTTTTCGTCCTGATTTCAGTTCGGAGGTGGATGTGACGCCCCGATTTAGGGATCCTTTCGAGGCACTCCAGGATGAGGTTCCTGTACCTCGAATTCTCTATCCTCACCGTCCCGTTGACTATCAGACCCAGGGCTGTCTCGGCCCGGTCGCCTTCCGTCTCGCAGTTGCATTCGCTGCAAAGCAAAGGGGATTTCGAGTGCCTGACTTTCTATTTATTCAAAATGGAGGCGGACTCTATTCCTTCCATCCAGCGGACGTTGAAGGTAGGGTCCACCCTCGGGCTGTTTGGAACCCGGCGAACCCTAGTGAAGCCACGAGGCCAATTGCATAGATCCTAACGGCGCCCGCTAGCAAATCGGAAGAGAGGGCCACCACGAGCACGTCATTTAGCAGATCTGCAAATGACGCGACGGGGATAATCGAAATCAGTAGAGCGAATGAGAACAGGTAGATTCTCTTCGAGTTCAGAATGGAGCGCTTCGATGAAACAGCCAATGAAAGCAAGTAGGCAAGTGAATAAAGGGTTGCGATCTCCAACGATCTGACGAAGATCCCCCCGACCCCTAGAAGTCCCAGGAGGTAGCCACTAGACGGATTCGTCTCCACGATGCTGCTTCCATTGGCATAGACCACGGTAACTACCCCGGCCAGCATGTTTAGAAGCACCGCGAGTATCAATGAGTACAGGATTGCCGTGGGGCGGCTCAAGATCGGCCTTGGCCCCGAATCGTCCTTCTTTAGACGTTAAATAATGCATGGAGCCCGCCGGCTCGGTAAAAGGCCCTTGAAGTTCTTCTACTGTCCCACATGCGCCCGGGTGTACTTTCTGTCGGAAGGATCGGCATACCTTTGTGGGCGAAACCACCCTGCGTCAGTCTGGGCAGACGGCAGGATGAGGAAATTCTTCATCTCAGAGAAGTCAGAAACGGACCGCCCCCCCTGGGCAATCCCTCTGGTTGTGGAGCTGAGGGAGCTTTACAATGAAGACGTAACCGAAATGTGGGTCTCCGCCTGTCCGCATCCCGACGATACCGAGTATGGCGACCTCGGCAGGCACTTCGGATACGGAGCCCCCGGGGGCAGCCATCTGGCAAGAGACCAGGTTGTGTCGAAATACGGCCAGTTCGTCCTGAGGCCGGCCGAGAGTTAGCGAACTCAGGTTCTCAGAGAGGTTACCCTGTATTTACCGGCCGAGAGTGGCCCGAACCGCCTTCGGGGCTCTGATGTGTTCGACGATCCTTGTGCTGAAGAAGTCCCCGACTTCCATTGGGCTCAGCACGTCGATACCATAGTTTCTCGCGAGGTCCCTTGCCTTCGGGCTGGGCCTTCCACTCAGGCAGACCAGGAAGACTTTCGCGTCGGTGTCCATCTTCTTGACGTAGGCGCGCATCACTTCAACCTCCCCCGCTTCGCTGCAAACGTCGAAGGCATACATCTCGGGGCCGTCGGAGGCCACAAAAGTGAACTTCTGGTCCGTGCCGGAAGCTCCCCTGATGATGGCTGGCTTGACCACGTTAAATCCCGCTACCGTCGCTCCCACCTCTAAGGCGAGCCTCTCGTAATACATCTTAGGTCTGCCTTGGCGAATGGGATTCTTAAGCCATTTAGCGCTTTTCGGTCGAAACTGCGAACGTCCTGTTTGCATTTTAGCCGTATTGCGGAAATGAACTTGAAATCCAGAAATCCCGGCTAACAAAACGTATCCCGCGACTACAAAGTTTAAGTCGCGAATTGACTCACATCGGGGAAGGATGAGCGAATCATTCCAATCGGCCCTTGAAAGGGTGAATTTTGGCAAGTACATCGATCAGATTCAGGAAGAACTCAAGCGTGCAATCGCCGAAATGGGTCCTGTAAAGAAACCCCAGAACGGGGCGATACAAGAGAGGCTTATGGCGCTGGTCAACAAGCAAACCATGGAAATGGCCAAGGAAGTGGGCATCACAGGTAACCAAGCATTGATCTTCATGCTGTCGACTTCTATAATCTCGACAGCTTGGGTCTCATTCGCTTTGAAACGGGAAACATCCGACCTTTCGAAATCCCCCGAAGACAGGTTGGCTACAATCGAGATGCTGGATGCCCTTGAACTCGCGCTCGGAAGAGTGATACGGGCAGCCAGCGACTACGCAGATCAGTATACGGGCCCCGCTATGGGTCCGAAGCCAGGACCTTAGATCCAGGGCAAATCGGATTCATCCGAGAAAGCCCAGTAGGCAGAAGCCCAGCAAGAGAAGGAATGTCTAGCTAAAGCATCGTTACGGAAAGAACATTCCCTTAATCGCAGACCTGAGAGGTCCAGAATTCCTTCCTGTCGCAGCAGGTCAATGTCTCCGTCGTGACGTTCTTTCTCCCCTTGAGGTAAGCTAACAGAGTAGGAATAGGCACGGGACTGGCGCAGATCCTGTGCAAGCCTGTCGCGCATTTTTGGCAGGGGACACTCTCTTCACGGAGCATTGCCCTCCTCACTGGGGACCTCCAGCTTTTGATGATTATGGACTTCAGATACATAACCGCCACATATGAACTTCCTCGCCGTCGATATCCACCTCCATTTTGGGCGAAGAGCCTTTCGCCGAGATCCGAAAGGTAGGAGCATCTTAGAACGGCAGAACCAGATTCCGGTTCCATTCATGATTTATAGCGAATGATGGACTACCAACCTGATTTGTCTTCGGGTGTCGACCAATTCGGACAACTTGCCGCTGAGTTCCTGCAGATCTATGTCATTCCATACGTGATCGTACTTGCCATCGCATTCTTGACGGTCGCATTTGCCTTCAACCTTAACGAAAGGAATGCGAGGTACAAGGCCCGCCGGGCGCTCGCCCTTGAGATTCGGACCAACGCGAGGGTCACCACTTCAATAGTCTCCTATGCCGACAGCCAGCTGAGCGGGGAAGCGTCTGTCCAGCCAATGCCTCGATACGAGATAGATGCTTTCGCTGACTACAAGAAGCAGGGCCTACTAAGGCGTCTCCCGCCCAAGATCATCGGAGAGTTGGAATCGCTTTATCTGAGCAAGCAGAGCGTGAACGAAGCAGGAAGAAGGCAAGAAGAGCTCGCCTTCGGACCCGCGGCGGCGTTTCCCAACGCTCACACCCTCCGGTTGGAGAACCTTACCTATCTGCGAGACACGGCTCACAACGTCATCGAACCCTATCTCGACAGGCTGAAGGCCACGACTGTCTGATAGGACCTTTCCTCCGCCTAAGAAGGCGGAATGGACACTCTTCTAATACGATAGCATTGCCACCGGGTATGCTAGCCTACAACCGACTTGCGAAGGCCAAAAGCTCGCTGACCATGTCTTGCGTGGTGGAGAAACCTTTACCCAGCTTCCTTGGGACTTGATCTTTCGTTATTTAGTCCTGGAAAGAGGAGATTCTACTGTAGGATTTCCTTGACTACCTTCTGGTAGGACTGAACCATCTCGGTCCCCTTCGGGGTGATCAGGTACCTGCGTCTGCTCCCATATTCCTCGACTTGAAGCATCCCCGACTCCAAGAAGGACTTCAGTTGCGTCTGCAGGACGTTCCAGGAAAGGTTAGCCCTATACATAATCTGAGTCGGCTTTCCGTACCCGTTTTCGACGGCCTTGAGTATGTCGACTTTGATCTGGAGTAGGGACCTTCTCCCCTCCCCAGGCTGCCGGGCCGCTTGGGCGTTATTGCTGCTCGAAATGGGTTCGTCCATCTTGTTCGCGGACATGTCTACCCGGTGAGACACTCGCAGGATAATTAGGTATTGCCAACTAGCAATATGGATTGTGGTATCATCTTAGGAAAACGGCAAACTTCGGAGAATCTCCGAGGAGCTCTTCGCCTGATTCGCAAAACAGATTGCTACTGCATAACGGCTTTAATATGAATTAACGCGTCCGGTGGTAATGAGCTCAAGTTCACAGGATAAGGAGAGCGGCTCCGCCGGATTCGCGGACAGCCTCAGAGACATCCAGGGCGAGTACATGATGCTAGGGGAATTGTACGAGAAACAAAGGAGTTACGGTCAAAGACTTGCGGATATGATGAAGACGATGCAGTTTGAGGTGGACACGGTCATTCCGATCAGGCCAGAGGCACTCGGGCGTCCATGCAGGGCGGCATACCTGGTCTCAGAAGGGGTTGTGGTAGTGTTCGACTCCAACGGAGGCATGACATCGAAACCACTCTACGCCCTTTCCCCTGAAGTGATCATTTCAATCATCCAGGAGTGCACTCCCGAACTGCAGAGGCTCCTATCTGACAAGAGGCGGAATGAAAGCAACAAGGTAAAGTCCATGGAGCGGGTCCTCAAGGAGCTCAAGAAGGCACAGGCAACGTTCAAACAGACCAAGAGAGACGAGACCGTCGTAGAGGAAGGGGAGGAGGAGCCGTCGGCCCCGTCCGTCGAGCAGAGGGCGCCAAAAGAGGCGCCGGCTGAGATGATCGCCCCTACTCGGAGCCAGAGAGATTCTTTCGCGTTCAGGGGAAGTTTCGGGGAGAAGAAGGACGTCGCGACCGTCCCTTCCTGAACGGTCAGTCAAGATAGTTCATATCTCAGGGCCCAAGGACGCAATTAGAGAGCATGATGGAGCGACTGAGGGATAGAATGAGGGACAGGCGCGCTGCTGCGCGGCTCCGAGAGACAAACTTCCTCATGTCCTTCGACCTCTCCAAAGTGAACAACAGGCTCCTAATCTTGCTCTCTCTCTTTGTGGCCTTGAACTTCTTCGACGCACTCACAACCCTCGTAGCCATCAGTCTCGGACCGACGTTCGTAGAGCTGAACCCGATAGCCTCGGGACTCTTCCGACTGAACTTCGCCGGCTTCCTCGCCGCACTGGGCCTGAAGTTCATCCCGATGGTACCGCTCACCTATGCCACCTTCCTCCCCCCAAGCGAAAGACGTGCACTCGCCATCAGGATCGTCAAGGTGAGCGCGTTCGTGGCCCTGGTCGCCGCGGACATATTCTACCTGGCGGTGGTGAGTTCGAACTCTTTGAACCTGATCCACTACTACTTCGGGGTGTTCTAGACGTGCCCCCGCTCCATAACATTTATTCGGCAACAAGGCGGTGAAGGGCCCAGTGATTCAGGAAACTGGGACTGAAATGTACTCTGGGATCATCAGGTTCTACGCGCTGGCTGACGTCCGGAAATACATGAAGGAGCTCCTGGAGCGCTATCAGAAGGACTATGACAGGTCGTCCAACGTCATAGGCAATCTGCTCAGGGCCGAAGGGGGGAAGGGGATGGAGGTGATAATGTCGAAGGGATGGGCGAAAGTCGGGGCGATGTTCGTTGACGTCACCGACCCGGAAAAGGGCGGGATGGAGTTGACGTTTCAGCTCGTGACTGAGATGAAGCCGCGAATTTCAAAGACGGAGGAAGTCCTGAAGACCTTCGAGGGAGTCGAACAGCTTCCAATTCCAGCCGATGCTACTTTCCTACTTTACTTGCACAGCGGCATCCCTGAAAGGCTAGTGATAGACACGACAGAAACAAAGCCAGAGTCGTTCAGCTTCAAGGGCGATTTCGCGACAGTATAGCAAGCACGATAAGACTCCCGACGGTAGCCGTCCCGCTTACAATTCTTGCGAACCTGATTGCCAGACTATAAAGGTTATAGTGGGGCGGATGAAAGGCAGGACGTGCTCGAGGTTTCCGTCCGCATAGAGGACGTTAACGCCTCAAGGCTCAGCGAGAAGGCCAGTGAAAGCGAGTCATCGAACTACAGCCTGAACGTGTCTCTATCGGAGAAGGATCGGGGCTCGGAGTCTCTGGTGCTTAGCTATAGCATTGAGCTGACTTCCCTACCACCGGCCGCCAGGTTCAAGGTCTCCGGGACTGCGGCGCTTAAGGGGACCCGGGATGAGATAAAGGCTGGGATCACGGCCCCGGACGACAACAAGCCCCCTCCAGTCCTTGTGACAATATACGAGAGGGTGTACAGCACACTTTACGTCCTTTCGGGCTCGCTGAAGGTCCCCTATCCCCTTCCGAACCTTTTGAAGAAGAGCCCCTGACCCCATTTACGGGGATTGTCGCTCCGTTCTTCCCCGGCGGTAGTCGGTATTTGGAATATGCACGTAAAACCTTAAATGGGTTCCATGCAAAATCCAGGCTATGAGCGACGAAATCAAGAACGGGTTCGGAGTCCCCGGCGACGCGGTCAGCCAGGTCAGACGATCCCCCATGGAAATGATTTGTGATATTCTGAAGGTTGTCTCAGACGGTCCGACAAAGCCAACTCACATCCTCTACAAGGCGAACATGAGCTGGAAGGTGCTTTCGGCCTATCTCGATTTTCTGATGTCCGGGGGGATGCTTGACAAGGAGGACCAGGAGGGGGGCAAGAGAAGCATCTACAGGCTCACATTGAAAGGAAGGAAGGTCCTTCGCCTCTACGATGGTCTTAGGGAAAGCCTGAATGGGACGATATCATTCGAGGCATCCGAGGAGCTCAGCAAGATGGTCGAAGGGGCCAGGCCTATCGGGCCAAGAGTGTCCGTTTCGGCGTGGTAGGGAAGTACTGAGCCAAAGCCGCTTCCTCTTTGTTTAGCATATTGACGGTTTCTCTATAGTGATCGAACGCTCTGACGAAAGCCCGACCCTTGTCAGTGGTGAAATACCGCCTTTCGAGAGGCTTGAACTCCAAGGCACCGTGGGTCATGAGCTCCCCAAGATAGAGGTTCAGCTGTTTCAAGTTAAGTCCCGACTCATACATGATGTGGGTCTTCCTACCTCCCGGCAGGGCAGCCGTGAGTACCTCGTATTTGATCTGGTTCGCGTCCCTGCGCCTACGTTCGCTCAACTTGGATTTGAATTCACTATGAGCGAGGATAAGCGTTCTAGACTTTCCCCAATATTGTTCGGGTTTCGGTCGACTCAAACGGAAGAATCAGGACACCCTAGGCGAGGCGCTCGATGAGAATCTCGCAGACGCTGTCCCCCTTGGCAATGCACTTCTCTTCAATCACCCTGTGAGACACCCCAAGGATCTCGTCGGCCATTCCCCCAACCAGCCCGGTGAGGACGTAGCAGACAGGTTCAGGAGAATCCTGGGCGTGCAGGCAGAAGAAGCAGTCCTTTACGGTGATCCTAGCTTCGCCCGAGAACAAGTCCCCTCCGTTCAGTGTGAGGCCCCCCCATCCTGACTCCCTCGCAAGGGACTGCATAGCTTCAAAAGTCTCCTCGGGAGCTATCTCCTGTCTCTTGGCCGCCCTGCCTACGGCTCGCCCGTAGCTGTAGCCCACCCTCTGGAGGATGACAGCCGCGCCAGTGATGAAGGTGCTCTGGAGTTCCTTCTCGATGGTTGCCCAACCGTGAGAACCCAAGGCGATAACCCTCGACCCGTCGTCCCTCCTCACCACTATTCCCCTTTCCATGTCAACGTCCAGAATCTCTGGCTTCGGTTCTTCTGGTTGCTTCTTCCTGAACAAGCTAGGCTTCCTCCACTCGCACTTGCTCCGAAGGGGCCATTCTTAAGATAATTCGTGTAATTTCCAACTCTCACTCAACCCCTGTATGGCTTCCGGGCGATGACCACGTGGAAAGGCGGAAAGCTGGAGAACCGTAGTCTGTGAGTCTGTACGTCCCTCATCCCAATCTCCCTCATTAGTGCAGAGTATTCGGTCCCGTTTCCTGCGTCCAGTATTCCTATTCTGCCTCCGTCCTTGAGTACCCGCGACATCTCGACGAACAGCCCCTTCCTCCGTCCCCTAGGAGCGAGGTTGTGGACGGCGAGCCCCGAAAGGATGACATCAACTGAGTTGTCGGCGAAGGGCAGCTGGCCTGATGACCCCTTTACGGCTGACAGGCGTGATGCCACATTCTCTACCACACCGTTTGCCAAGACAGACTGTGGATCGTTGCCATAGACTCGCGCTTTGGACCACATGTCGACCCCGATCGCGCATCCGGTCTCGAGTTTCTTGGCTGCCATCACCGTGGCAATCCCCCTCCCGCACCCTAGGTCGAGAACTATTTCCTCGCCCCCCCAGGGTATGTTATTGATCAGCTTCGAGAGCTCCCTCGGCTTGCCCAACCTGCTGCTCCAGTAGAGGGCCGAAACAACCACGAGAATCAGGAAACCCACGCCCGGACCGACGAGCAGGGCTGTGTCAGCGGTCCTCGGACTTGTTGAGGCCGTATAAGCAGAAATGATGATTCCGACGGCGACCGATAGTATACCCGCGATTCCCAGCTCGATGATGGTGCGAGGTTCGTCTATTCCGTATCCTGGCTTGCCTGCAAGACCGCGCTTTGAGCCTGGCGTTGCTTCCGAATTCACATCAAAACCCGTCGACACGGATGGTCATGTCCCGGGATTCGCCTATAATTATTTGCTTCGTCCCGACTTAGACTGGGATGCTGATGAACACGCGGGCGATGTTGATTGCGATTAAGCTCGCTATGACCAGGAAAATCGAGTGCTTGAAACCGTCGGAGACTCCGCTCTCGCCCATCTTCCCTGCGACTATGCCGATGATGAAAGAGTCGAAGACCGCGGTGGTAAGGAGCATGTCGATGACGGTGGCGTCGACCGTGGGCGCCGCGCCCGAGCTTCCAATCCCGGTAATCGCGGGAGCGTTAAGCAAGTAGACGAGTATGAATGTCGTAATAATAACCATAATCCCGGCGACGTATGTGATGTAGACGAACGGCCTCAGAGCCGCTCTTCTTTCACCCTCCATTTCGTTGATGCTCCTGGTGAAGTCCGCCATATCGGAGAAGCTCCGAATGGTTCCTCCCCCGACGTCGACGACTTCGATAAGCAGGACGCCGATAGCCTTCGTGATCCAGCTCCCTACCGCTGCCGTGAATGTGGAAACCACCGTCGAGAGAGAAACTCCCCAAGACAACTGTGCCCCCATCTTCTTGACGTGCTTCGAAAGTACACCGTAGTGCCTACCACCGAGCCTCTCGATGGCCACTTCTGGGGAAAGTCCGGTCTTCCTTCCCTCGGCTACGTCTCTGATGAACTCAGGTAGCTCCCTCTCGAGAGACCGTCGTTCCCTCGAGTACTTAGATGCCATGAAGGCGGGCACAGACATTGACATTATGAGGGATATCGAGGTCTTGAGATACAGGTGCAATCCCAGTGGGAGGAAGAAGAAGATCGCCGCGACCGGGGCGGTGAACATGAAGTATCTGTATGGTCTGTAGTCGACATACGGCCATTTCGGCTGGACCGCGTCGATCAGCCAGATGAACGCGGCAGATATCAACGGGACTATGATAAAGGCGAAGAAATAGAGATTAGTCAGCCCCGACAGGTCGTGGCTGATGAGCGTCTGGACCATGTAGAGCGTGTAGAGGACCATTCCCAGGATCACTGTGACCGTCAGGTACGCCTCGGCCATGGTCCCGGTCGTGTCGGCGGACCTTTTGACGGCCGCAGCCTTGCTCTCCATGATGTCGCGGAGCTTAGACTGGACGTAGGCCATGAAGTTTCCTCCGCTCTTGAGGATGGCTGTGTATCCGAAGAGGAACTCGCTGAAGGTCCTGCTCGGGTTCCACCTGGCTACGGACTCGATGGCCGAGATAGGGTCCTGCCCGAAAACGTCAACCTCGACTAGAATACGCTTCGCCTCCCTGGCAGAAGCCGGGAAAAGCTTCATGGAGGAGATCCGCCTCAAAGTCGCGAGGGGAGAGACGCCGCCTCCTGCAAGGACAGAAATGTAACCTACGACAAATGGTAGCTCGATGCTGATGGATGCGGCCCTGGAAGAAGCGCTCAGCTTGGGGGCATTGATCACTATTGTAAACACGAGAGGAACCGCTGCAATCAGGGCAAGAACGTATGGGACGTGGTAGATACCGAAGCCGATGTAAATGCCGACTGCCGCAACGACCCCGGTGACGAGAGTGGAGAAAAGAGCAAGAGAGACGAGGCCTTCGGGGGTTATCCTGAGGTTCGACCGGAGGATGTTGTCTCTTAGCAGGGGGATTGAACGGGAGAGCCTAGTCGCGGGGGCAGAGAAAATGCGGAAAGCGAGCCTTGTGAGATTGTCGAAGGCAGTCAGCTTAGGCTTGTCTTTCTGGGCGCCCCGGGTCAGCCGGATCTTGAAGCTCACTGAGCCTGACCGCCAAGGTTGTGCTCGCCAAGGATTTCCGCAACGGCGATTCCCTTGGCCTCGAGCTCGTTGGACGCGGTCTTGAAGACCTCATCGGGCCTTGAAACGTAGAGTTCGAGTATCGGGGAGAGCTCCTTGAAGTTTCGGATCCCCTTCTGCTGGATCCACCTCAGGATTAGGGCACGCCTGTCGATCTCTTTCATTATGTTCTCCATGGTGATGCCGTTGTCCCTTGCTATCCTCTCCAACTTCGGGCTTTTGTCATAGCTCGCCTTGAAGGTGTCAGTCCTCGGGTCCCAACGGAATGACCTCGAGACCTCTTCGGGTCCGGTCACCTCGTCAAGGGCGACTACACGTCTGACAGCCCGGAACCCTCCTCCTGGGATTGGCACGGCAATCCTTCTGACGACAAAGACCAAGTCGAGGAACGGGAGGAACGCCTTGGGGACGTTCATCGGTTCCGATATCAGTCTCTGGAGGGCAGATGCGGAGTCGTCAGCGTGGAGGGTGCACAGTCCACCGTGACCCGTGGCGATCGCCTGGAACAAGACGTAAGCCTCTTCTCCTCTGATCTCACCGACGCAGAGAATGTCAGGCCTCATTCTCATGGCAGCTTTCACGAGGTCGAACAGACCCACTTCTCCTGCCCTCTCCTCCGTGGCGGCATAGCTCTCCCTCGAGACAAGCGAAGTCCAGTTGAGGTGAGGGATGTTGATTTCCTGGACCTCTTCGATGGTGACAAGCTTGGTGTTCAGCCTTGTCAAGGTAACCAATGCGTTGAGCAGGGTTGTCTTGCCAGCGCCCGTCGCCCCCACAACGATCGCGGTCGCCCTGTTCTGCATAAGATACCAAGTGTAGGCGGCAATCTTGTAGTCCATCAGGTTTAGGTTGAGCATGTCGATGATCGTGAGTGGGTCTTCCCTGAACTTCCTGATTGTGGCAGTGCTCCCCTGGGGTGATACTTCGCGCCTGAAGGTCGCGACGAGCCTGTGCCTGCCAGGAAGAGTGCCCTGGACGATCGGGAATGCGGTCGAGACGTGCTTCCCCGCCATGTGAGACAGCCTGGTGATCAGGTTGTCCATCTGTTCCTCGTCGGAGATGGTGAGGTTCGTCTCGAGACTCTCGTACCCCTTGTGGTAGATGAAGAGCGGCTTCGCCAGAGCGTCGATCGAGAGGTCCTCAATGTTAGGGTCGCGCATCATACCGTCGAGGACGCCGAAGCCGACCAAGTCTCGTTCAGCGAAGTAGATGATCTTTGACCAGGACGCGGCCGGGACTCTGATTGAGTACTTCAGCAGAATCTTTCTCGCCTGGTCAGCAAAGTATTGCCTCGGGTTGACCTGCTCTCTTGGGACCGTGAGCTCGGCTTCCAGCGCGTCAAGCAGGTAAGAGTAGATGGCAGCCTCTGTCTTTGTCAGAGGGACCTCGTCGAGGTAGTACCTCCGCGTGAGGAGTGGGCTCTGGGCTATCACCGCGTAAGCGAACGGGCTGTTGACGGGGTACCTTTCAACTACCTTCCATGAAGGAGGGATTTGGGTACCTGTGAACGGGAACCTGACTTTGACGTTCTTCAGGAAGCGGAACCTCTCGGCGAGGGCAGCATCTGAGTCCTCGTCGGAGATGGAGTCTCCCGCTGGAGCTTTAGGATGGGGCTTCTGGTCGCCAGCAGGCTTCTTCGGGGCAGGAGCCGGCTTGTTCTGCTTTGGTGCCTCCATCTTTGTCTCGGTCTTGGTCTGAGATTGGGAGGGCGCTGCGGCATTTGCCTTCGGAAGAGGTTGATTGGTCGTCGCCTTCGGTGAAGGGGCTGGGACAGGCAGAGGAGCCGAAGCAGGCTTCTCGGCTGGCTTGTCAGAGCTCTTCATTTCAACTGAAGGCTTGCTTGAGCTGGCTTGCATAGGTGCCGGTGTGATCTGCGGCTTGACCGGAGCAGAGGATGCTGGTCTAACGGCGGAAGGTGCCTCGGTCGCCTTGTCATCTTCCGGCTTCTTCTTTCGCCTAAGGAATGACAATTACTTGGTTCGACCTCGTGATGCTCGCCTACCGCACTTAAGCAAAATTGGCATTTTTCCAGACTCGGCTCTGTCCGATTTGACGAAACTCATCCCGAACCTGCTGAATGCTCGGTTACCTATTCTATAAGCGGTAAGGAGGCTGAATACATACGGAGACTCGATGACCCAGTGCTTTGACAAGTCTGGTCCGCCTAGACCTTCGGAAGAAGCCAAACCATTTGATGACATTTGCGATCAATCTCGAAGGGGCGAGAGACTAGGTAACAGTCTCTGTGGTGGTCCCACTGCCCGTGTTGTGGTCGGCGTCGCCGTTGTAGGTTGCGGTGATTGTAGCGGTGCCTGCGCTACCGCTGTTGTTGCTGCCTGAGGTGAAGGTCGCAGTGCACTGTCCCGAGGCGTTGAGGGTACAGCTCGCGCTGATCGTCGGCTTGTGACCGCTGTTGCCCGTCCAGGCAGTAATCGAGAAGCTGACTGTGCCGGTCGGTGTGATAGTGGCCCCCGTCGAAGTGTCCGTGACTGTCACCGTGCAGGTAGCAGTGTTTCCGCCTCTGGCAACGCTGTTCGGCACGCAGCTCACGCTCACGCTGATGTTCCTCTTGTTCGCTGTGACCGTGGCGGTTCCAGAACTGCCCGCGTGGATAGCGTCCCCTCCGTAGGTCCCGGTTATCGTGATGGACCCTTCATGGCCCTTGCTTGGCGTGTAAGTCACCGAGCATGATCCTGCTGCCAGAGTGCAGGTCCCGGAGCTGAACGATCCTGACGTGGCAGGCGCTGCGGTGAACGTGACCGTGCCCGTTGGCGTTGAGCTTCCGCTGCCGCCGGTATCCGTGACTGTGACGGTGCAGGTCGAAGCCTGGTTCACTACCACGCTTGCAGGGGCGCAGACAACCACCGTGCTCGTGGTCCTCTTGTCGACGGTCAGCGAGAACGAGTTGCTGCTCGCCAGATGGTCGCCGTCCCCACCATACGAGCCCGTGATGCTGACCGAACCGACGCCTGAGCTGTTCGGAGTGAAGGTCACCGAGCACGCACCGCCCGAGAGGGTGCATGTGGCCGAGGAGAAAGACCCCGCGCTCGCTGGAGCCGCAGTGAATGTAATCGTCCCAGTCGGGGTTGCGCTCGCCCCACCGGTGTCCGAGACCGTCGCGGTGCAAGTCGTACCCTGGTTGACGCCATCAGGGTTCGGAGCGCAGACCACGGCCGTCGAAGTCGTGATCTTGGTGGCGGTGATTGTTGAGCCCGCGGACGGTCCGCTACCTGAGTGGTCCGTATCTCCGGCATAGGTGGCTGTGATGGTCATGGTGCCTTCCTTGCCAGCGCCAGGGGCGAATGTCACGGTGCATGTCCCCGAGTTGGTCGTGCACTGGGCGTTGGCAGGCGTGAACGATCCTGAACTCGACGGAGAAGCGGAGAACGTTACCGTCCCACCGGTTGGGGTGATCTTGGTCCCAGGTGAAGTGTCAGATACCGTGGCAGTGCAGGTGGAACTCGCGGTGACCGGGACGCTCGCCGGAGAACATGATATGCTGATTGACGAAGTCCTTACGGTCGCAGTCACGGCAGTCACGCCCGGACTTGAAATGTGGTTGGAATCTCCGCCGTAGGTACCCGTCACGGTAATCGATCCTTCCTTTCCGGCTGATGGGGTGAACTGCGTGGTGCAGGTCGCGGTTGCCCCGGCCCCGCTAAGTGTGCACGCCGTGAAGGAACCCGATCCGCTAGGAGTCGTGGCGAAGGTGACAGTCCCCGTGGGGGTTATCGGCGTACTGCTGGTATCAGTCACAGTCGCTGTGCAGGTTGTCGCAGTGTTGACCGCGAGACTGGACGGGGAACAGCTTACAGAAGTGGTAGTCGATTTCAGAACGGAAAGTGAGGTGCTCCCGGAACTTGATATCTGGTAGTCGTCTCCGCCGTAGCTTGCCTGGAGGGCGTCGGCCCCGAAAGTCCCTGCATATGGAGTGTATGTTACCGAGCAGCTGCCTGAGGAGAGAGTGCAGGTCGTCGAGCTAAAGGACCCCAGGGTGAGTGCCTGGCCGCCGAATGTTACCGTCCCTGAGGGTGAGGCAAATGATCCTGAATCCGTGTCAGTAACAGTTGCTGTGCAGGTTGTGGGACTGCCCCCGCCGACAGGATTCGGGGAGCAGCTGACGCTTGTGGCGGTGCTGCGAAGATAGGCCTGTCCCTCGAAGGGCATTAGCTGCGAGTAAATGTTGTCTTTGTAGTAGAACGATACAACAATACCCAGTACCATCCCTTCGGGGACTGTGAGGTTGGGGGGATTGCCTGTGCAACCCGTGCTGCTGTCGAAGTTGGAAGCGTCCTGCTGACCCCCCCAGGCCCAGTTGGTAGCCCCGTAGCCGCACGCCGCGAACGTCAAAGTGACCGTCTGTCCAGGGTTTACGTAAATGCATTTGCTGTCCGTTGGTCTGCCGTTTCCACCGACGGTGTTGCAGTCAGTGGGGTAGCCGGTAAGGGTGGGTGTTCCACCACCCGCCGCGTAGTTGGGGTAATACGCGCCGTTTGTCATCGTCGTGTTGCTGCCCGAGAGGAAGTAGTAGACCTCGCCAGAAATGTCCGGGTCCCCGAAGGTGTACGAATACTGGAGTATCGGGAGCGTCGTGTTGAACACGTTGGTGATCTTCATATAGAACGCGACGTAGAAGTTCGAACCACCGGCGATGTAACTGCCGCTAGGAAGGTTGGACACAGAGCTAGGGGGCATTACCGCGTTCGTGGTGCAAGGAGAGCCATAGTTCGAGCCCGTATCCTGTACGCAGGAACTGTATTTTAGGAAAAAGAAATCAGGCGCGAAGGCACCCTGAGTAGTAACGCTGGCCAAGCCGCCTATCTCTATCGAGTTAGATAGGGCCTCAGCAGAAGTGACCGAGACGCCACCCAGGGTACTCGTCACGTGTCCCGAGAAGGCAGCCAGTCCGCCTGTGTGGCCCGTTGTAGCTGAGAACTGGCACGTTACGGTGCCAGAAGATCCCGCGCCGATTGTTTGCGTTGAAGGCGTGCAGGACGAGTATGACGAAACCCCGGCCGTTCCACTTACGAAGTCTGAGTAGGGGGTGTGGAGCGAGAGGGATACCCCGGTGGCAGTCGTAGTCGCAAGATTGTATATCGTGGCGGTGACGGTGATGCACCCGTTATTGCAAGCGAAGGTCTGGGTGCATCCTTGGGACCCGTTGGGGCAGGTAGCGGTCGCGCTTAACAGGACGGATAGCTGCGGCCCCCCACCTATCAACTCCTGTATGACGGAGCTAGTGTCGTTCTGAAGGGTTATCGCCGTGTTCTTCGGAACGGGCGGTGGTGGGTACTGAGCTGAGAACACGTTTCCCTCGGCGGTCAGCAGGCTTACAACCACATATTCGCCTGGGAGGGTGCAAAATGGACAGGAAGTTGAGAGAATCCCAATGTCTTCTTTCTGATATTTTGTAGAAGCCCCCACTCCCAAGATGAACGGGAGGGATACATTCAGGTCTGTGGAAGACTTCAGGAAATGCGAACTAGGGACCGAGATGGAGTTCGAGAGCAGCTGCCCGGACTGGTGGCCTACACCACAGGCGGAAATGCATGTGACGTAAGCGTCGACAATGGAGACTGGCGCCCCGCCGGTATTGTTTGCCCTAACCCAGAGACAGCCTTTGCAATATGTGCTTGACAAAGGTGCGATCTTAGCAGTAACTAGAAGGTTTTCTTGGGTAGAATGAAGCCCCGCGTTTACGTTCGCCACATTGGCTTGGTTCGCCAGGAGGACGTTGTTGTTGGTGAAGAGGAAGAAGCCAGTGCCGACTGAGAAGATAGCCGCGAACAGGATAGTAGCCGCCAGGACTCCGGAGATGCCTCTGTGCGACTTGACTTCCCTTTCGAAACTGATGAGTTTCATTTCAACAACTCCCTAGTTTGTGAACGCCACTCCCTGGAAGGCCAAATCTTCGGTAAGGATGTTCCCTTTGTATTCGAAGGACACCACCGTAAATCCTGCTGTGGCACTACCGCCCGCTCCGATGCTAGGAGCGGCGCTGATGCATCCGCCCCTTGAGCCGCCGCTGCCGCCGACGGTGTTTTGCCAGTCCCAGGTGGTTGAAGACGCACCGCATGAAGCGAGTGTTACGGTCACTGTCTGGCCTGGGTTCACGTAGATGCATTTGTTGTCCGTAGGCTTGTTCTGGGCGTTAACGCTGGAGCAATCAGATGGATACGCAACCAGGGACGGAGTTGCAGTGTAGCTTGGATAGTAGACGCCGTTATTCAAGGTCGCGTTCGTCCCTACGATCCACCAGTCGGACTCCCCTCCGTTGGATTGGTCGAACTGTTCGAAAGTAGTCGCGAGGAGCGGCAGGCTGGTGTTGAAGTTGTTCGTCAGTTGGACGTAGAAAGCGACGTAGTAGTTCGTCCTGCTGATCACGGCGCCTTCAGGAAGCTTGTACACCGAACTCGGAGGCATAGCAACGTTGGTGGCGCAGGGAGAAGCCAAGTTGGTGCATGTGCTGTACTTGAAGAAGAAGAAGTTCGAAGAGAAGACGCCCTCTGACAGCACGTTGGTGAGGCTGCCAATCTGGACGAGGTTGGAGGTTACCCCTGCTGAGTAGATTGCCTTGCCGCTTTCGGTTCCCTGGGCCCCTCCTGAAAACGATGCGAGCCCTCCTACCGCGCCGGCGTTGGCCCTGTAGGTGCACAGGAAGTAAATGTGGGGTGCGGCTCCTGACCCGCCGTATGCCGAGATTGTTCCCGTTGGGTCCGGCTGCTGGCCAGGAGGGGTGTAGGCTGAAGAGCAGCTTTGGGGCGTTAGCGAGGCTGTGCCTGTGGTAGTCGACGTAGGGGTGGTCGGGTTCAGGGTGACTCCGGTCATGGGAACGTTGGCGTAGTTGAAGACGGTCACGTTGTTCGTGATGATGTTCCCGCTGAATACCTGCACGGGGGCTGCCGCCATCACGACGACCATTGAGTTGCCCCCACCGACGCCGGGGGCCGTTGTAGTATACGTAGTCGCACTGAACGAGGTAGTGACAACTGTCGATGTCGTCAGGGGAAACTGGGTGCTGAAGGTGTTGCCCCTCGATGTCACTAGTGAGATGTAGATGGTGGTGCCTGTCACATATGAATATCCACAGGTATTGTGTATGGTAAACTGACCCGTCGCTCCCACGTCGAGGTTAAGGGGCCCTACGGCGGTCGTGCAAGCGCCTCCGAGGTTCATTACCCCGGAAGCTGTGAGCTTCCCTGTCGAATCCTTCACGTAAGTGCTGAGGATGCTCAAAGGAAAACCTCCTGTGTTGTTTATCGTGATTGCGATGGGACCTCCGCTCGACTGGGCCCCGAAAGCAAGCCTTTCCTGACTTGCGGCGTCGTTTTCGGCGAGATAACCGGCGTTTGCCTGATATGAGGCAAGGTTAGCCTTGTCCTGGAAGATCAGATATCCAAATCCGGCCGTAAATATAATCCCGAAGATAACCAATGCTACTAGTATGCCGGCAACTCCGGGACGGCGGTTGCGTTGTAGCGCATACGACACGCCGGTATCACCCGTTGACCGTCACAGTTGTGGAGAGAGTGTTTCCGTACAACCCAGTGAATGTCAAGGTATAGGCGATTCCAACATACAGATACTGGGCCCCGCCACCTGCTCCTGAGCAGGTTGCCCCGGTGGGCATCGTAATCTGATATGGGTTAGGGGTCATCAAACCTTGGGCGAGGGTCACCGGAAGCGCGTTGCTCTGATAGAATCCTGGCTGGTCGCCGATTGAGCTCCATGCGGCCGTGTCCCAGCAGACCTGCAGTGTCCCTGCCTTGTTGTAGGCGACGAAACCGCATGTCTGGGGGGAGGGAGGAGGGGAGCATGCTGAGGCTGACCCAGCGTAGAAGAGGATGTTCAAAGGATTCTTATTTACGGCACCGCTCGGGATGTCTGTCAAATTCTGAATCCGTACGGTTAAGAGCGAGAATGTGATTTGGCCGTCGTTATAAGCCCAGAACGAAAGCTGATTGCATGATCCGCTGCATGAACCTCCATTCGTCGAGAAGCTCTGAGTTACGACGACGAATCTTTCTCGGAGGAAGTTGATGTTGTTGGCCACGCTGACTCCGTAAGCAGTCTCACTTGAGTTTGCCTGCCCATTGATCCATCCGAAGACGGCCGCTCCTGCGACAAGCGTGATTGATACCATTGCCAGTGTCCCAACGAGTTCACTCAGCCCTTTCCTCCGCTTGCCCTTAAAGATCTTCAAATTCCTACTGATTCCTCCATTTTTGGTTATATTCATTATGGATTGAATACATGAATCGCCCCTCTTGTTTTCTCAGGTTGGGCAACCACATTTTCTATTGCACCAGAAGACCCACGAACGGTATGTCCTGAGTGTAGACCTGGCCCTGGTAGGGGAAGGTGATAATGATGCTGCCGTAGGTCGCTATGTTCGAAGCGAAGCCAGGGGGAGAGGTCGTGCAAGTCGCCCCGCTGTCGAAGCTACTTCCGTATGTATGGCCCGCCCAGTCCCACCAGGTCGAACTGATGTCGCAGGCGGCAAAGGTCAGGGTCACGCTCGCTCCTGGTGCGAGGTTGATGCACGTCGAAGTGGAACTGGCGATACATGTCGAAGGATATGGGGTCAGGGTCGGGATGTTGTTCCCACCGGGGTTGTAGTTCGGCACGTATGGAAGGCTCGCCGGATTTCCGACAAGGAAGAAGGGCGAATCCGAGCCGACCGTAGCGTCGACCTGGAAGTACGAGTACGGTAGTATCGGAATCGTCACGTTGAAGTTGTTGGTTATTTGGACGTAGAACGCGACGTAGTAGCTGCTTGAGCCCTTGACCGCGTTTGCCGTGGGAAGCTTGTTGAACGTCACAGGACTGGGGGTTGTGGTGCATGGGGTACTAGGGGTGGGCGCCGACGTGCATGCGCTGTACTTGAAGAAGAAGAAGTTCCCTGAGAATGGTCCTTGGTTCAAAACGTTGACCGGACCCCCGACCTGGATCGTGTTGGATATCGCGACCCCCGATGTTACTGGCGACCCGTTGTAGGTTCCGGAGGCTGAGCCTGTGAAAGAAGCGAAGCCACCAAAGCCGTTGGGGTTCGCGCCGAAGTTGCACAGGTAAGTGATGCTAGGGGGAGAGCCGCTGCCTGAATATGCCGGGATGTTGTTGACCCCGCCTACAAGAGTGCACGCTCCGTTCGACGTTATCGAAAGGGTCCCGGTTGAAGAGATCAACGGAGGAGCAGGGGACAGTGTAACCCCCGTGACTTGGCTCGTGCCGTAATTCGACACAATCACAGTGTCGTTAACACAGTGCTTGCATGAGAAGGTCTGAGGAGGTGTCGCGGACATTTGGACCACGAGGACGTTCCCACCAGGGTTTCCTGACGTTATGGTCGTGGTAGATGCCGTGCTCGTCGTCGAAGTAGTCGAGACGGTGACCGAGGACGGAGGTGGTGGATATTGACCCGAGAAGATGTTGCCACTCGAAGTCAGAATGCTGACGACCACCGGAGTTCCGCCGTAGGTGTAAGAGGTCTTGCTGATTCCGATGTCACACCCTAGAAGTGAGCCGCATCCCTTCAGCTGATTTGTGGAGTACCCCGGAGGCAAAGCGAGCGGCAGAGAATAGTTGAGGTCCCCCTTCTGGGCGACCGAGCCGCGAACCTGAAGATAGTTACTGTTCGGCGTAACTTGCGAGTGTGATGCCAGTATGTTTAGGGCTGTACTCGTGACGAAAATGTCAACCAAAGTGACAGGGGAGCCTCCTGGGTTGTACACTCGTAACCATAGGTCCCCCGTCTGACCCCAGGGGTCCGCGACGGTCGAAAGACCCACGCTAATGCTCACCTTCTCGGCTGAGGCCTGTTGGAGGCCTTGCTGTCTCACCTGGCCTGCCTGAGCAGTTTGAAGGGTTGTTTGAGCCGTGTAGACGAAAAAGCCAATGCCTACGGAGAACAGCATCGCAAACATGATGATTGATCCTAGAACGCCTGATACGGCCTTTCTTCGCGAACCCTCCTTGAGATCGATTCTCATTAGTCGAACCCGCTTGAATTCATCTGAGCTTCGGGTTCAAAGTAACCCAAGGTGAGGCCTGCGCAGCCTTCGGTACCCATGATTGGTATGAAACTCGGAATTTTTTATTTATCGATTATGGACGCTAAAACACAATTTCAGGTCTATGTTCTTGACGGAAAGTCCAAGGAGAGTGTTGGGAATTAAGCAGCGTTGGCGCTGTTATGGTCTTCGCGTGCACAAAATTAGGGAAAATCGCGGGGATGCTTAACTTGGCGCTGTACCAAGGCATCTTGTTGAAGGCTCGGGTCCCCAAGTTCCTCGTCCCCCGTAGGAAATACGAGGTCGACGAATCAATGCGGCTAGTGCAATTTGGGCTTCCGAAGGTCAAGATGATGATGAAGGGGAGCCAGAAGCTGATCACGCTTGGGCGAGACGCTCGCGAAAATTACCTTCCGGGCCGGCAAGAGCTGGCTGGATTCGGACGGTCCGCGCACGGCACGATCGGACGCCAGCTGCAGAAGCCAGTCCTCTTCTTTCAGTGGGGGAGGGTCCCCAAGGATTGGGAACTTTCCTTTGTCTCAACGATGAAAATGGCCGAGTCTCAAGGGATCCCTTTCGCGGAGGTCCTCCAGACGAATCTGCCTGCCGTTCTCGGCGAGGCACCGTCGGGAGTGCTTCTGAGGTGGGTCGGAAGAAGCGCCAGGAGCCAACCCAAGCGGTTCGCCAAAGTCGTCTCGAAGATGTTCGGCCCAAGCGGAAAGAGAATAGTCACCGGCCTTGAAAGCTCCCTAGACCCCGAGAGGATGCTCGAGGCTCACAGGGAGCCCGAGGAGCCATTCCAATCTGTGATAGACGCGATACGGAAGGCAGACGAGGAGAAAGAGGAAGCCACCCGTTACCTTCAACGGAGACGGCGACCATCCTCCCACGCGTAAAACTGCTCCAATGAGGTTCGCAGACTGTCGATGGTCTAGGAATACTGATTTGATGGGGATAAGCGTCAAATAGTTAGGAACCTCCCCTCCCATTGGAATTGCAAGTCACAGGCGGGCGGAGCAGATTGGTGTTTCCCATCATGATTCTGATTATCGTTGCCCTGGCGGCCGGATTCGGTTACTACTATTACGAGTCTTCCGGGACAATAAACGGCCTCAATCAGACGGTTTCTAGCCAACAGTCTCAACTCTCAGAAGAGATGACGCAGCTGGCCGTTGCCCAGGAGAAGGTATCGAACCTGACGAAGACAGTTTCAACGCTCAACTCAGAAGTGGTTTCGCTCCAATCCATGGTGAACGCTGACGAGGCCCAGATCGCTACTCTGACTTTGCATGGTACCCAAGCCAACACGACCATCGGCTCCCTCACGGCTCAGATATCGACACTCGACTCCAACATCACATCTCTAAACGCCCAGATTGCAGGTCTCAACAACCAGATAGCTGGGCTGAACTCTCAGATCGCTTCAGAGGAGGGCGTGGTAAGCCAGCTGCAATCCACCATCAGGGTAGTGAACTCGGCGCTGGGTTCGTCAACCGCCCAACTCGTCTACTCCAACGACAGCTTTTCTGTGGGGGCAGGCGGAATGAAGAGCCTTACGTTCTCTTCAACTTCAGCCGGGGGCTTCGTTGTAGTGGGGGTGATCTCATCCACTTCAGGCAACACCACTATCACGATAAAATCCGTCGACGGCGGGTCCCTATCGCCTGTCAATGTAGGCAGGACTGGCGTGACCGGCTTCGCCCTGGCAGCCAGCACGTCCTACACTGTCAACTTCTATGACCTGAACAACGGGGCCTTCTCGGCCAACGTGAACGTCTGGTACTTCCACTCCTAGGATTTTGTGGTTCTCTCGAGCCTAGCAGATTCAGCTCCGCACTTCGGGCACTTTGGAGATATCGAGCGGAACCTGTTCCCGCAGCTCCCGCAGAGGTAGGACTTCCTCCTCCTGATCAGGGAGCCGTAGTAGGGGACCTCCAGTGCGCTTATCTTTTTCTTACGGAACCTCCCCTCATCGTCGTAGAAGTATACGAACCAATGCTTTCTATTCCCTCGATATGCCTTCCTCCCTTTCTTCGTCTCGAAACTACCGCTGGTCTTCGGCCTCGATACTCCTACGACATCCATTATCTGCTGCACCTGTTGCCTTAGGGGAAAACCTGTGTTGCCTTAAGAAATGGCTGATGTTCAAATTCTTGACAGAAAACTAGATGGATACTCCATACGGCTTTTATAAGTTAAACGAAGGTTGTCTAATCTAACGATGAACTTCCAAAAAGTTCAGAGAAAAAATAGAAAGGCCATCTCACCAGTACTAGCAACAGTCATCCTCATCGCCATCACCCTCATCGCAGCCATCGCCATCGCAGGCTTCGTCTTCGGTCTATTCGGGACCTTCACATCAACAGCACAGGTTCAGGCAAGCGTGTCTTCATGTGTAGCCACCGGTGCGCTTTCAACCGCACCTGAGGTCTGCACTCTCGTCTTGACCAACTCAGGCAACGCAAACACTATCGTGACCAACGGAGCCGGATACTGTAGTCTCACCTACGGCGGTGCAGCGCATTCAGGCAACGTAGCCAACGGGGGCACAGTCGTAGCGGGCAGCAGCCTAGCCGGAGTCACTTGCACCACAGTAGGTGCATTTGCAGCACCAGGGTCACAGGTAACAGGACAAGTAGTCCTCGCTAACGGCGGAAACGCCCTCTTCTCAGCAACTGGATCTTAGGCCTCACGAAAAATCGAGCGCCTCGCTCGTGAAAAGCGCAGGCGCTTTCCCTTCTTTTGGGCAAGCTAAGACAAAGACGGCTTTACGCTCTCTCGTTCTGATATTTCGATGAAAGAGTCGACCGGCCAAACCCCACCGCTCAGGATCCGGATGCTGTTTCGCCGTCTAACTACTTGATAGTCAGGTTCTCGACCTTCGAGGGTCGAATCCGAGATGCTCCCTTGAGAACAAGAGTAGTCAGGAACTCGGCCCAAGCCACATAGATGCCAAACCAGAACAGAAGGTCGAGAAGCCCGCCCCCGCCCCAGACAGCGGACTCCCCCGGCACCCTGACAAGCCCGGTGAAGGTTCTGACCACGTCGGCAAGGAAGGTGCCAATTGTGCCCAAGACATACGCTTCCAACAGGCCCGGAACAACCCCAAGCTTCGTGCCTCTCGTCCACGCATAGGTTACCCCGAGGCAGGCACCGGCGAAATAGGCTCCGGTGGCCCATGACGATGTCAGGGCGAGTCCTCCATAGAGCTCGTGAGAGACGCTAAAGGCCACTACGTTGGCAAGACCGATCGGCAACAGCGCCAGCCAGTAAAGACGGCTTCTGAACGCCTGCGCCGACCTGTCCCCTGCTGGCAATGCCAAACCTATCACCACGAAAGCCGCTGACAGGATTAGCGGGAGACCGGCCCCGAGCGAGGATATGCCGACCTCCTCCCCCAGGTAGGGGAAGAGAGACAGGAAAGGACCTCTGTATGGAGGAACGGCCGCCTGCACCCAGATCATGCTTACTGCAGAGAGAAGGACCGATAGTAGAAGGGCTACGATAATGAGGATTGTGCGGAAAGTTCTTGCCTGATTCGAGGAGAGGGTCGAAGCTCGCAAGCTGATATGGACGGAGACCGGGTGTCATTTATCTTCAATATCTGGCGGGCGCATGTCATGTAATGCTTCGTTCCGTACGTAGACATCTAGTAAAACAGCCAACCGCTCAAACCCTGACGGCTCGAAAGTGCGACCACGAGAGGGGGATACTTTCGAGTTTAGGCACAGTCTAGCTGACAGTGGGCTTAGTAGGCTCCCGTGTGGAGAGATAGACCCATGTGCTCAAACCGGAATCCCTGCTGCTTTCGGGGTGCGGGCCCGGTATCTGGGAAACGAAGGAACGCAGTAGCCTAGTAGTACAGGCCGAACCCGAACACGGAAGCACCGACTACTCCGACTATCACCACGTCTAGGATGTAATAGATAAGGAAGGTCGCAATCACGACCCCTACGACGTATGTCACAACTCGGTCCTTCGGCGTGTTGAGGAGGATGGGGAGGCCCAGATACAGGATGTACAGACCATAGAGCAGGCCCAGGAATTCAAGGAAGCCCAAAGGCGGAATGATGTCCAGGGCACCAATCAGGAACACTGGGGTGAAGATGAAGGCTGCCATCTTGAGGCTCTTTATCTCATCAACGGTCGAACCAAAGGTCGGGGCTAGCATCCTGATGACCACCCCGACGACGTAAACCGCCACCACTGAGAGAATGTAAAAGAGTATTGCCGAGACAAACGCATATGCGACGAATGAGCCCGCGAACCCCCTAGGAAGGAACGCGTCGTAGTACCAGAGGTCGCCGATCAACGTGGCGATGAAGGGTATCGCCGCCAGGATGGCTACCCATTTGATCATGATATCCCCTACAGACATCGGCGTGTCCTTGTGGGATGTGATGTAGGCAACGGGGTTCTTGACAAGATCAAGAGCGGAATTTATGGTCGTCATGAAGGGCATCGAAGACCCCGGCATCTTCATCCCTCCGGTCGGCTGTCCACTCGGCGGTGGAGGGTTTGATGGCGGAGGAGTCTCATCGACATTGACCTGCTCGGTTGGCAAGAATGTGTTACGACCTGTATTTCCAATCTATTTAGCCCTTATCAGGAGCCCGCCCTGAACCCTGAAAAGCGTAGGTTCTGATTGTCAAAGGGAGTTCGTTCTGAGCTTATTTGCAACAGCGACGGTCGGACTCGAACCCACCAAAGCCCAAATCGGGTTTGGGCACATGGCTCCTCATCATTTCGTTACTTTGGCTAACCAGATATCAATCGTCTTTGTACGGCTCGTTCAGAGAAGCCTTTGTCCCTGTTTTCTCCTTCCACCTTGCGGTCTTGTCTTTCTCTTTTCCTGACAGCTTCTTCGCCGAAGATCTCTGGATGGATTTGCAACTTGTGAATAATCAGCGCTCTTTCAGATTCGGCAGAAGCACTACAAATTTCGCAATCCTTCCTGGCAGGAGTGGCACTACCGAGCGGATTGTACCAACCCTTGCCGTACTCCCATGTCAGACGAGCGAGAAGTTTGTCTTCCACTTCAGGTACATCAGAACCTCAAAACGGCACGACTTGAAGTTTTCCGTGTTGGTCAAGAATTGAAGTGAAGGAGGTTCAAGAAGGCGGCTGACATTTTACTTGCTGTAATGAAACTTCGACAGACTGAATTGCGAGGGTCTCGTCGAGCTTTCCTATTGAACCCGGATTCCGACTACGACTAGTTTGAGCACACAGCTCGACGGCGCCACGGTGACCCCACGGTGGCCGGTACTGCCCTTGACCATGCCTAAACTCGAAAGAATCCCCCTCTCGTGGTCGCACTTTCACGACGTCGGGATTTGGGCGTTTTGTCTGGTGTAAGCCTGCAAGTTACGATCTGCCCGAAGTGCCACGAGCCATCCTGGGCTCCCTATGTCATGGTCGTCCGCTTCGCTCGCTCTCGGAAAGATGCTCAGACCCGCTCCAGCACCTGTGTCGCCTTGGATGGCCTTTGGTCCGCATGCAGCTGTGGGTCGCAGGCCAGGAGTCGTCACGATATCTGCACGTTTCATGGATCGTCGTCAATACTCGTGACACTACCCTTTTCCCCATTTAACGCCCATCAGCCTTTGCGACGCCCTCACCAGGGAGGGAGTGACGAAACTCCCCGCCATTGTGCCCTCCCTCTTCTGACAATTCCCCCCCAAACCCAACTTGCCATTGGTTGGTTGCCTCGCAGTAATACTAAGATTCAACTAGTTCTCAATTGATTATAGGGCCGGTGATGGTTCATGCCGGTTGACGCGACCGTAGTGATACAAGACCTGGCTCTGATCATGGTTGTCGCGTCCGTCATGGCTCTCGCATCCTTCAAGCTCAAACAGCCGATGATTCTGGGTTACATAATCGCAGGGATGATTCTTGGACCCTCCACTCCTCCCGGGAGCCTTCTGCTGGACACAGATGTCGTAAATGTCTTTGCCCAGATAGGAATCATACTGCTTCTCTTCGTCGTCGGTCTTGAGTTTCCCATGAATAAGCTGCGAGTGATTGGACGGAAGGCAACCGTGATTGCCTCTTCAAAGATCTTGGGTGCTTTTGCCGTGTGCTACCTCATTGCCTATTCCCTAGGGTTCTCCCCCTTCGACAGGCTTTTCGTCGCGCTGGCGATGTCAGTAACGAGCACCGTGGTTGCGATCAAGGTAATGGAGGGACTGGGCATGATCAAAGAGGAGGCGGCCTCGCTGATAGTGGCCATCTCAATAATCGATGATGTCATCATAATCTCGGCGCTGGCGCTGCTTCAATCAATCGCGTCGACGGGAACCCTCTCGGTCCTGCAACTGGTCATCTCGACCGGCTTGGTCGCATTGTTCATAGGAGGGACCGTCTTGGTCGGCTCCCGGACCATTCCAAGGTTCATGAACTTCGTCGCCAGGTCGAACAATGAGGAGCTGCTGCTGATAGCGATGCTTGGCGTCGCATTCGGCCTAGCCATAGTCGGAAGCAAGCTCGGAATATCCGTGGCGACTGGTGCGTTCCTTGCCGGGGTGGTGGTTGCCGAGTCGAAGGCGGTCGACCCAGCAAGGACGATCTCAAGGCCCCTGCGAGACATGTTCTCTGCCATCTTCTTCGTCTCTATGGGCGCACTGATGAACGTCTTTCTGATTCCAGTCTTCATCGTTTCAGCGTTGATTTTTGTGCTTGCCTCAGTTGCTATGAAATTCGTCCTCACCGTGTCCGCCGCCACGGTCCAAGGATATCAGCGGTCGCTGTCGCTGAAGGCAGGTGTCGGATTGTCTGGAACCGGGGGTGAGATGTCTCTGGTTGTCGCCAAAGGAGGCGCAGATGTTGCCGCCACGAGCGCATTCGTCCTTCCCATGATCGGTGTCATCACGCTCATCACAACCTTTCTTTCGCCCTACATCATGAAAGTAGGCTGGAAGCTTGTCGACCAACGCTGGGCTGAGCCTCAAAGAAGTCCACCACAGACCGCAACGACTTAGACTGGATACCTTCTGGAATCCACTTTCCGGACCTGCTTGGGAGAGGGGCCCCGAACCTGAGTAGGCCAGCGAGGCAGGTTTAGGCACATGACGAGATTGTCCCAGGGTCACCCCAAGGTATCTGTACCGCGGGGTCAAGTCTCCCTGGCGTGATAGACGACAACCCGAGTGCGCTGAATCCGCCTAGTGGCCACTAAGTATCAGCTTTGACCAGCTCTGCTCCCTTTGTTTCATTCGAGAATTGTGTGACCGATTCAATCCCCCCTCCAGCCAATACCGGGATGCGGTATTCGGTTATCAAGCGAGTAGTGGGCTCGTCGGGAGTTTCACCCAGGTTGAGGATAAAACAACGAGCCCCTGTATCGAGCTTTTTGATGTATGTGGTCACGACCTCGACCTGGTTCAAGCTATTGTATATGTCGAAGCCCAACTTCGTCATATTTGATTCACAGAGGAATGAGAACCTATGCGTGACGCCAGACTGCCCCTTGATGACTGGGGGCGTGATTGTCGTATACCCAGCCTTTTCGGATTCAACCTGAAGAAGTAGACGCTGCCATGCGCACCCTGTCTCATTGTCCCGCGTCTCACGCCAACCCGAAGACAAAAACCCCTTCCTTTCTTACGACAGCGAAAGGCTAATTCAGGTTTTGGGAGATAAAGGACAGGTAAATCTATAACATCTTCGGGGTTCCTCTATCATTGGATAGTTATCGAGCCCGACGAGACAGAGTGTCGAAGAGACACCCAAACCCCAATCCCCAAAAAACTCCAGCCGCGACATGGGGGTTCTTTCGGTTTAGGCATGGTCTAGATAGTCGCGAGCAGGCGGCAGCGCTTGCTCTAGGCAGGAAACTGCGTCCTATACCTCCAAGTCAATGGCATCTTCGACAGTCCAACTGCGGGCGAGCAGTTTGGGTGCCAAAGCATTACATCACTGGGTGACCTCAACCTCACAGACGTCCCATAACCCAGACGCGCACTTCACCTCCTCGACCTTCCTGGCTCCATAGAGGACCTCGGTTAGCCCCTGAATGGTACCAGTAAGCTCGTAGCAGCACGGCTGCTTGAACTGCCCCTTCAGCCCGGCGCAGAACACGCAGTTGTTCAGCATGAACCTCAGGTGGGTCCCGTGGACCTTGTCCCCCTCGGACTTCAATACCCCCCATCCCGCCTGGGAGGCTGACTCCTCGACAACGTCGAAGGTGATGTCCAGCTCCTTCCCTATGAGAGCCCACATCCTCTTGCCAAGCTCACGCCCGTAGTTCACCCACTGCTTCTGGAGGTTCTCAACGGTGGCATCGTCCCACTGCTGCTTCAGCTTCATGTTGGACCACACGTCCGAGCCGAGGAGGAAAGCCCTCCCCCTGGGGAAGATGATCTCTCCCTTCGCCTTGTTCAGTCTTACGTCAGACTCTGGCGACAGGGACTCTCACCCGCCACATCGCTTCAGCGTCCCTCTCCATTCATAGATTCCACCATTGGTTTCTTGGTCGCTTTAAAGGGCGCGAAGTATCAGACAACCGAACAGCACACTGTCCCTCAGATTCGGTACCACCGATTGACGACGAAGCTAGCCAACAAGAGGGCCAGACCAAATACAAGGGCCCAAACTGCCCGTTGATCGCCCGAAGCCAATGCAAGAACCCCGACTGCGATTGACATGATTCCAAAAGCCAGAAGAACCACAACGGCGACAATAGGCCATCTGGAGATGCGAATGCTCAATGCGTCTATCTAGGGCTTGCGGTGTCATTCATCGTTTTTAAGCAATATCAGAAAAGTGGAGGGCACAGCCGTTCTTGTCAGGGCCCTGGTTTCCGGCCCCAGGTAATCGCGTCCCATAATCTTTCGAAGCCGTAGTATACCGCCGCCCCTCCCAGGTTGAACACCACGGTGATTGCGGTGGTCGCTCCGGGACTCCCGGTATAGTAGTAGGTTATCAAAGCCAAGAGCGCCGCTATCACGACTCGATATGAAAGGGTCTTCGCGATAGACCTCTTCCTGGACTCTGACTTCACCCCCGTTATTCCTCGTTTGCCTATTTTAGTCAAGTTGCCGAAACCCCTGAACCTTAATGGCCCGAGGTCGGCGTCAATAGGTCGAATCGCACCTTGTTGGGAGCCGGCTCTATCTTGATTCTGGATTCAGGCTCCACAATGACTATTATCCAAATGCGCTCCGAAGATGACCAATGCAAACAGGGAGGAGGAGAAAAGGAATCTCGCCCGTTCTTGCCACCGTGATACTCATAGCGATTACCCTGGTGGCTGCGACCTCCATCGCGGGCTTCGTCTTCGGCCTGATGGGGACCTTCACTAGCACGGCCGCAGTCTCCGCGTCGAGTGTCTCGTGCTCTGGGACGCCCGAGTCGTGCCTCTTGTCGGCTACCAACACCGGCACCGGTAGCACGGCGATCACGGGGGTGTGCCAGATGACTTTCGGAGGAGCGGCCTACTTGGGAACAGCGACGATGGTCTCGGGAAGCCTCAACGGAGGGTCCGCGGCCCAAATCAGATGCACCTCTAACACGGCCCTCTCTCATTCACCTGCCGGCTCTCAGATCACAGGCTCGTTCACCGTAGGAAACGGCGCTGACGTCCTGTTCTCGGCTCCTGCTCAATAGAATCATCCCGGAATTGCAGTCTGAAGGAGATTGCTTTGACCTACGAAGTACTATGATCTAGGGCGACCACGGTCTGAGAAACGCTCGTCTGAGACACCATCCCCATCAGGTTCCTGAAGTGGAAGAAGGCGGCGATGAAGAAAGCCACTCCGAACACCGAGAACAGCATCACTTCGTATGGAAAGAGCGCGTCAGGGGCCAGGACATAGGCTCTACCACCACTTATCGGCTTCATCAGGCCGTCGATGAACATGCTGAACCCCACGGAATAGACCCCGCTCACGAGGTAGAACGCCCCAACCAGGAAGCTCCTAGCGCTTTTCATCTTTGACCCGTTTCCATCCTGCACTTTGGGCTCAGATATCCAAATCTGCCGATTACCTTAGGGGCGAAAAGGCCTTCCAACGGAAAGATCCTAGGCCAGTTTTGACCCATTGGGCGGATGTGGGGGCCTTCAGGGCCAAAATGGAACTTCGCTCCCTCATAACCCATATCTTCCACAATCATATTCACAGAACGCTTAATGGCACATTAGGGATCTGCGATAGGTCTGTTATTGAGTCTGAATCTGGATTCGGGATATCGATGAGAGTCCGCAGGAGGCATGGACTTTCTGAGGTGATGGCTGCCGTGATCACCATCGCCATAACTGTAATCGCCGGCGCCGCTCTATTCGGATTCATCAACGGCCAGGCCGCGAGCAGTGAGAACAGTCTTGGGGTCGCCAATGCCGCGAACGTCAACTTCCTTAACGAGAGGTTCGTTGTAGCACAAGTCGTCTACGATGCTTATCCTTCCACTAATGAGATGACTGTATATTTCTACAATAGCGGCCAGGTGACAGACAACTTCGCATCCATCGTAGTCTTCGCGGGGCAAAACGGAATGGACATTCTGTTCAATAGCACGAAGGTCGTCTTCCTGATGCCTTCACAGAAGGGGTGCGACGTAAACGGTGGAGTTCAGAGCTTTGAGAGCACGCTCCTAGGCAACGCTCCAGGAAGCTTCAGCGTTCCCATCGGGAAGATCACCTCGATCACATTGACTTTGCCCTCTTGCAACTTGGGGCCCTCCGGGAGTACTATCTTCAGTCAGGGCAACACCTACGGTGTCAAAGTGATCGGTCAGTACGGAAACTCCGTCACCTCCTACCAGGAGATGTAGAATCGTGAACGTCCACCCAGAAGGAGGATCGCTGAGAAGGCGTGCTATCTCAGGGATAGTTGCAGCCCTCATCCTATTCGTCATGCTATTCACCGTCGGCACCGGCTACTTCCTGTGGATAAGCAATAACAACGCGAGCTACTCCCAAGCCCTAGCCCAGAGGGGATCCGCCATCCAGAATCAGCAGCAGGAGAATCTGGTTCTCAGTGCGACAAGGGGCCTAAATGGGCATTTGGAAGTCCTAATCAAGAATGTGGGAGGCGTCTCCTCGAATGTAACGGGCCTGTTCGTGACCTATCCCTCCACCCTGAATCCAGGGCCATGCACCGCCCAGGTTGGGAATGTCTGCGGCTTCGGTCCCGATTTCCTGCCTTTGAACACCAATCCAAACCTGCCGATGATCATTTCACCTCAAACAAGCTCGCCATCGATTGACACTACCGTTCCAGTCCCTGCCGGTACTCCTGCCCCCGCCCAGACCTACGTCGTCAAGGTGGTTACTCAGCAAGGAAATACCTTCAGCACCAACTTTTCCCCGGACGTCACTTCCATCCTCACCACACTCCTCCCCTCATCCGTAGTCACCGTCGGCTCCGCAGTCAATGACAGCGCAGAGTTGGTGGGAGTGACAAGCAACGCGGGGGGGACAGTCCAGTATGAGTATTTCACCTCGGGCACATGCTCAGGGACCCCCAACAATGTCGGAACGGCCATAACGGTCTCCGCGGGGGTGGTCCACGATTCCATCGCAGTGGAATTCACCACCGCAGGATCATACAGTTGGGAGGCCACCTACTCCGGGGACGCCAGCAATGCTGCCGCGACCAGCCCTTGCGAGCCCCTCATAGTCCAGGCGACACCGACCGTGTCTACCGTACTGACGCCGGATATTGTTGCCGTCGGATCTCCTACGACAGACACGGCCACGGTGAGCGGTCTGACAAACGGTGCCACCGGATCGGTGACGTACTACTACTCGAATTCCGACTCGTGCCCTGACACGGGCGCGGCCTCCGCGGGGACCTTCGGGGTGTCAGCCGGAACGGCGGCCTCATCGAATCCTGTGAGCTTCGCATCTGCCGGTATAGTTTACTGGTACGCCGTCTACAGCGGAGACACCTATGACACCGGAGCGGTGAGTCCTTGCGAGCCCCTCGCCGTGGGCAGCTTTCCAACGATAACCACTACCCTCCCGGCCACATCGATAGCGCTTGGCGGGTCGACGACCGATGCGGCAACCCTTGCAGGTGCGGCCTCAAATCCTGGAGGAGGAGCAACCATCAGCTTCTGGTGGTCTTTCATCAACGCATGTCCAACAAACGGCGCGACTGAGGTCAGCTCCCAACCTGTGACGGCCGCCGAAAACGGTCAGTACATCTCGAACCCGTCGCGCCCCTTCAACACGCCAGGGATCTACTATTGGTATGCCACCTACAGTGGCGATACCTACAACGCCGGAAAGACGAGCCCATGCGAACCTCTGACTGTGGGATTGGCCATCACAACCACTCTGTCAGCATCAACGATTACGGCAGGCGGTTCCGTCTCCGATTTTTCCACGCTACACTTCGCGACCCCGAACGCAGGGGGGAGCGTCTCCTATCAGTACTTCGACAGCAGTGATTGCTCTGGGGCGATCAATCCAGTAAACACGGTGACTGTGAAGAACGCAGGCGTGCCAGTGTCCAACGCGGTGACCTTCTCCATAAATGGATCCTACAGCTGGAACGCTTTTTACAGTGGCGACGCCAATAACATTGGTCCCGTAACCAGTCCATGTGAACCTCTCACCGTGCTGCCGAATACCGGAGGAGGTGGGTCCGGAGGTTCATTGGGCCTGGTATCCGAATCGTTCAGGTTTTACTACACCAACTGCAACCCAGAGGGGAATACAGGCAACTGCCCCCCAGGCACCGGTGACGGCGTCAGCGTAGGCGGATATTATGGCTACGGATTGTCCTTCAACCCCCTGCCCACCTGCTCGGGATTCCTCGGTTGCCTCTTAGGCGGAACGCCGACGGCCAACCCTGACATATTCCAGATCCAAGTCACAAACACTGACCCGTCCCGTTCGATAACGTTGAGCTCACAGTCCTTCCTACTTATTCAGGGCACATGCACGGTCTCTTTCTTATGCAGCTTCCTTAGCACTGGCTTCTCGCAAGGCTACTTCATCGTCGATGAACCCACAGGCGGTGTGATGGGATCTGGAGGTAACGGCGGAGTCGCGCTCCCGTACACAAGTCCCGTAACGATCTCCCCAGGGGTCAAGGCGACTTTGTACTTCTACTGCACTGGGGGCCCATGCACAACGTCAGTCCCAACCGGTAGCGAGGACGCCCCACCTGCTGGTGCAAGCCTGGTAGTGTCAGTTGGACTTTTTGGCCTTTACAGCGACGGCACACCGTTTGCACAAACAATCCCGTATGTCGCCTCCTATGTTTCGCCCGTGTATATCTCATCGGTCTCGGGTCAGCCTCCCAATTCGCTCAGGCTGACCGGGCCCCCTGGTGGGACGATTACACTAACCGCCAATAACTTTCCATCCCAACCTTCGAGCGTAAGCGTATATTGGACGAACACCGACGGGACAACGACCCTAGTCACCACTGGGACTGCAAGCTGCTCTGTGGGGTCGCCATCGACTTGCACCGGGGTCAGCTTCAAGATACCCACCAGTGCAATTCCAGGCCAGTTCTACGCGATCTACGTGACGTCTGATGGCGTAAACAATGCCTACGCTACCGTCGGGATTACCGGCGGGTCGAGCACGACTGTCACTTGCACCCCGGCCTCTGTAGTCGTCGGCGGGAAGTCGACGTGCCAGGCGACCGTGACAGGGACCACACCTACCGGGACGATTACGTGGTCGCAGTCACCATCTGGCATTGTGACCTTTGCCACCCCGACTTGCACACTTGTAGCTGGCACATGCTCGGTCACAGTAACCGGACTAGCCAACGGCCCGACGACCATAACAGGTACCTACGGCGGGGACATAAACAACCAGGGCAGCTTGGGAACCTTTGGTTTCGCGGTGAACCAAGCGACACCGACCATCGCAACTACCCTATCGGCTACGACTGTGCCTGTAGGCCACCCCGTGACTGACAGTGCGACCCTCAACGGGGCCACTTCAACCGCGGGCGGTACAGTTCAATACGAATACTTCACATCGAGCACCTGCTCTGGAACGGCAACAAACGACGGAGGGGCCGTAACAGTCACAAATGGGATTGTGCCCAACTCACCGTCACATGCCTTCGGGAGCGCTGGCTCCTATGGCTGGGAAGCTGTGTATTCCGGTGATGCGAACAATGCGGGAGGTTCCAGCAGTTGCGAGCCATTGACTGTGACAACGTCAACCCTGACAATCGCCCCGACTCAGGGCCCAGCCGGCACCAAGACGACGCTGTCAGGAGCTGGATACGCCTTCACGTTCACCTACAATGACTGCCTGAGCACCAGCTCCGCCTCGATTACATGTGTAGTCGGCTCAGGATCAACCTTCACTTCCAGTGGGGCTGGCGCCATCCCAGCGGGGACCACAGTGACCGTTCCCTCTGGTACATCTGCTGGTTCCTACTTTGTGATCGTGTACACCGGAGGTGCCGTTGTCAACTCTGCTCCGTTCACAGTAACGGTGGCGACCATCATGCTCTCACCGACTCAAGGATTGGCGGGCAAGAGCGTCACAGTGACGGGTAGCGGATTCTCCGTAAACACCCCCATCGGAACATTCACCTTCAACGGCGCCACACCTGCACAGTCCTGCACTTCGCAAATGACGTCTGGGACAGGTGCATTCTCTTGTACCTTCACAGTTCCAGCTTCATCGGCCGGTGCCAAGACTGTGGTGGCCTCAGGGAATGACGTGGGCACCGTTTCCGGCGACTCTGCTTCGGCGACATTCACTGTGCTGGTCCCCACAATCGTACTTTCGCCGACTCAGGGGCCGAAGGGAATAACGGTGACAGTCACGGGCAGCTCATTCAGCCCGAGTACACCTATCAGCATCTTCACCTTCAACGGCGCCACACCTGCACAGTCCTGCACTTCGCAAATGACGTCTGGGACTGGCACCTTCTCTTGCACCTTCACCGTCCCTCCCGATTCGGCGGGCGCTTACACTGTGGTAGCCACAGGCAGTGACGGCGGTTCGGATACTGCTTCCGCGACTTTTACGATAACGACCCCCACGATCACCCTCACTCCCAGCCAGGGCCCGGTAGGGTCTTCGGTAACAGTTAGCGGCACCGGATATTCGGTCAACACTGCCATAGGTACGATTACAATAGCTGGAGGTGCCATTGCGACCCAGACTTGCACCTCACAGACTACCTCAGCCACGGGCACCTTCTCCTGCACCTTCTCAGTACCTAGCGTTTCTGCAGGAGCCCACACCGTGACAGTTTCTGGAAGCGATGGTGGCAGTGACTCGGCGACCGCGACCTTCACCGCCACTACACCCACACTAACACTAACCCCGAACACCGGCCCGGTCGGTACTACCGTCACCCTATCCGGGACTGGTTATTCACCGAACACCCTCTATGCTTTCTGCTTCCAGTCTTCGGGATCGGCCTGTCCAAGCGGGACGGGCACCACATTCACTTCTTCTGGAGCCGGGGCAATCCCAGGCGGAGTGACGATAGCGGTTCCTGGAGCAGGTAACAGCTTCGTAGACGTCTCCCAGGGCGCAACAGGTGGGAACTTCATCATCTCGGCTGGGTTCACGGTGACAGGCCCGGCCAAGGCCATAGTCTGGCAGACTTCGAATGCTGCGTGTGCGAATCCCTGCTCACCGAATACTGAAACCACCAACACAGGCGACCTCCTTGTCGTGACGATTAGCTACTACGACACGGCTACCGCTCGAACCATATCATCAGTATCTGACGGACATAACACCTACCACCTGGCGATCCTATCGACGCCAGCAGGGTCCTTCAACAACAGGCTCGTTTCGGCCATCTACTACAGCGTTGCTACCTACACGGGCAGTGTGACACTGACAGTTACGCTAAGCGGCACCCCGAGCACCGCCTTCTCAATCACATTCTCAGAGTTTACAGGGAGCTGGGGTGCGAGCCCTCTGACGACGACGAACCCGGGCAGCTGCACGAACGGCGGAACATGCAGTAACTCATTGGCAACCGCATCGACCGCATACGGAACCGCGACTCTGTTGATTGGTGCCTCTGCAACCCATGGAGGGAACAGCATATCATCGGGCTCTGGGTTCGCAGGTTTCACAGGAGCCTGCACGACCGACGTGTGCGGTGAGTGGGTCATCCCGGCGTCTGCAGGATCAACGATATTTCCAAGTACTTCGGCAGGGGGCGACGACTGGGTGGACGCTGGCGCCGTCTTCACGGACCCGCCCAGCTCACCTTCGAGCCCGGCACCGACTAGCGTCTCAGGAACTCAGAGCGCGTTTGCCTTATGGCCGATTCCCTTCGCTGGAACAATTTGCCTAGGAGCTGTACTTAGCCTAAGGTCGACCTCGTCGACTTCGAATGAGCTCGTTCGTCGTCAGAAAAACACATGCAAGGCCAGGGGTCTCAAATGACATTGACTTCTCTCGGCCGCGGAAAACCAAAGAACACTTTGAAGGAGGATCTGAAACACCCTCCAACAGGGAAACGCCTCCCCTCTGATTTCAAGGTCATCGACAGGTATCCACTGCTGATGCCTTTCTCGTACGGAGTGATAGCCGAAGCCCCAGGCTCCACGTCAAAGCTCTACTATGTCGACGAGGTCGCGCTCACCCAACCCGAAGTCGCCGCCTACAATTACATCCAGAGCGCAATGGAGAACGAGCTGGTAGTCCCCAGGAGCAAGGTCGATCCCAAGGAATACTTTAGGCTGGAGGCCAAGAAGGTTTCCAGGAAGTATTCCATTGGCCTGACGAAGCTCTCATGGTCCAAGATTCTGTACTACGCAGAGAGGGACATAGCCGGTTTCGGGGTCCTCGACGGTCTGATGAGGGATTCAAGCATAGAGGATATCTCAGTAGACGGCGTCAACAACCCTGTGCTTGTTTATCATAAGAAGTACGAGAGGATACCTACGAACATCTACTTCGACGACGAGATAATCCTAAACGATCTGATCGCAAGATTCGCCCACGTCGCAGGGAAGCACATATCAGTCGCCTTCCCGATAATGCAGGGCATCCTTCCGGGCGGGCACAGGGTGATGGCGACCTTCAGGAAGGAGGTCTCGCCCCACGGAGGCACGATGAGCATCAGGAAATTCAGGGAAGACCCTATCACCATCATAGACATGCTCGAGCTCGGTGTCCTAGACTCCTACGCCGCAGCCTACCTCTGGTTCCTCATGGAGAACAGGTCCACGGCGATCATAGTAGGTGCGACCGGGGCCGGCAAGACCACCACCCTCAACGCCCTCCTCACCCTGACACCTGTGAACAGCAAGATAGTCACCATCGAAGAGGTCCAGGAAATCAACCTTGCCCAGAAGGGTTGGACGGCCCTTGTTTCGAGGGAGGCATACGGTGTGACGGAGGAAGGGCCCAAGGGGGTCAATCTGTTCGACCTCGTAAAGGCCGCCATGAGGATGAGGCCCGACATTCTTGTGGTCGGCGAGGTGAGGGGAGAGGAAGCGTACGTCCTATTCCAGGCAATCAGCACCGGCCACGGAGGCCTATGCACACTTCACGCCGACGATTCCCAATCTGCTATCCAGAGGCTAATCTCAAAGCCCATGGACGTGCCCGAGGCGTTCATTCCCTTCCTCAACCTCGCGATAAATGTGCGGAGACTGACCATCCCCGTCCCGGGAGGAGGTACTCGAGTAGTGAGGAGGATGATGTCAATAGACGAGGTCAACTCTGCGGGCGACTATTTCCCCGCCTTCACATACGACCCCGGCAAAGACAGACTGGTACCCGGGCCCCTCCAGAAGAGCAGGAGGCTGGCTAAGCTCGCAAAGGACAATGCGCTTACCTTCCAGGACGTGGCTGACGAAATCGAAAGGAGGAGCACTGTCCTCAATTGGATGCAACGCAGGGGATTCCGCAACTTCAGGGACATTACGCCTTTCTTCCAGTCATATATCGAGAGCCCGCTGCCAGTTTATGAGACGGCAAAGGCGGAGCTTGGAAGGCTGGCCGAGGCCGTGACTCCTCCAGAGAAGGCGAGAACCTGAGCCAACAGGTCTTCGAGCGGTTCTATCCAACTGCGGCGCCGCTTACACTTTTCGACAGATTCTCTCTGGTGGCCTACAGGATATTCAAAGTCCCAGCTGAGCGCATATCGGGTTTCATTCCCCTTATGAAGGACGACCTCCTCAAATCGAACCTCAGAGTCACACCGGTAGGGCTTGTCGCGGTCGCGCTGTTTTCCACCCTGATCTCGGCTGTGGCCGCAGTCGGAGTAATCGTCTGGGCATCAGGCACCCCATACTACTACCTGGACTCGATCGCCATCGCCCCCTTCGTGGTGTTCGTGCTAGTAATGAGCGCGGCAAGGCTCAGCAGGTCGGGCAGGGGGACCGCCCTGGACAACGAACTTCCATTTATTGTCGGGTACATGTCCATACTAGCCGGTGGGGGACTTGCCCTCATCGACACCCTCAGGCAGATTGCAGACATGGATGTCTTCGGAGCAGGCTCGAAGGAAGCCAAGAGGATTCTGATCGACATAGATGTATTCGGCCGCGATCCAATAACTGCTCTGGAAAGGGCGTCGAAGTACAGCGCAAGCAGGGACTGGTCCGAGTTGCTCACGGGGTACACGACGGTACTGAGAACTGGAGGGGACTACGTGAACTACCTCAACCTTCACCTCAAGGAGACCTTCGATAAAATGGGAGAGAAGATCAAGAGGACCGTCGATACTGTGGGTCTGATTTCCGAATCATTCCTCATAGTCACAGTCGTCCTCGGAATGACCCTCTTCACACTCTACCTGGTCCAGTCCTTGATCAACGGGAATTCAGGAGGCATCTCCAACGTATTCCTGTTCTCCTTTGTCGTTGTCCCGGTCCTCTCGGCCGCCTTCATCTGGATGATGGACGCCTTTGGCCAAAAGTGGCCCTACACCGACCTCCGCCCCTACAAGATCTTCCTAGTATTCGCACCCATCGGAGTTATCATCTTCTTCATCCCTCTGCCTTTGAAGCTCTACCTGCACATGGCAGTGGCGCTCCTCGCCATGAACGTAATGCCGGCGATATACGCGACGAAATACTCGAGAGAAAGGAGGATAATCGAGAGAATGCTCCCCGAGTTCATAGAAGATGTCGCCGAGCAAAGAAAAATCGGGCTCTCCCCTGAACAGGCCATCGAGCGCTTGGGTGAAGGCAATCGGTACGGTTCGTTCTCAAAATACGTGAGCAAGATGGCGGGGCAACTCTCATGGGGAGTCTCGTTGAAGAAGGTAATAGCCAGCTTCACGAATGGCGTCAGTAGCTGGATCGCCAGGGCAGTGGGTTCGCTGATGCTCCAAGTTGTCGAAATTGGCGGAGGCACCCTCAGAGGCTTTGAAGACATGGCAGCCTTCACTCGGAAGGTCAGCATGACCGAATCAGACGCTAGGTCGGCACTCAGACCGTTCGTCCTGATTATCTACATCGGAGGTTTGATGCTGACCCTGACGACCTTCGTCATGGTCAACATGCTCTCTTCACAGTCGGTCTTGGCTGCCAAGGGACTTCCGGTTTCTGTCCCTGGGTCAACCTCTGGAGTGGTCGACGACCTTCTGACTGCAAGCGTGTTCCAATGCTGGGTGCTGGGCATGGTCGCAGGGAAGATGGGCGAAGGGTCGCTCGCGGAAGGATTCAAGCACAGCGTCATCCTTGTTCTGCTGACGCTGGCAGCCGTACTCATCGTCGGCCGGTTCGTACCGCTGAACATCTAGAACATTTCGACAGGGCGAACGCCCGAAGTGACGAGCTTTGCTGGTCTCTTCACCGAGGCATTCCAAACGCTGGAGATTGGATTATCGATTGGATCCTGTCGGAAACTCGTTCGCCTTCGGGTTTTCTACCAAGACGGATGTAGAAGAGAAGACCGGGACCTGAGGCGTAAAACAGAAGAGGATGATCCTCACTTTCGTAGCCAATCCCTTCGTCGCACCCGACCGCTCTCTCATGGGCAAGGACAGTCCCGTCTCGCCCAATCACCATTACTGCCTGCACTGACTCGTCCGCGGCAAGGAGTCGTCTCGTAACCCAGGCGATGGGTGCCTTAACGAGAGGTGCCCTAACTTCTGATTGCAAGTCCGTCAAACGATGTCCACGCGGTTGTCTTTAGTCGTTCATGCCAATAGCCAAAGAATGAGGAACTCAATTCTTGGAAACCTCGGTGTCAAGATTATGTCTGAATTGGACGAGAGAGGCTCGTCCCCTATCGTGGATAGTTACAAGCGACGCCCGCTCGACTGCCTTGCATTTTTTCAGCCGTTACAGGACTAGCCTATCGCGGAGACCAATTCGTCGATGTCGGTCTTCCTCTCGCCATCGATGACGATGCGCAAGGGAACCCCATGACGTAGATAGACCAGGATCGCAGCGCTTTCGGGGATTCCAAGCTTCTCGAGCTCGTAGATGTTCGCAAGAACCTCCGCCGTCCTAGCTGCCTTCGCTTTTGAATCCTCCATAGCCTCGATCATGAGTTCGAGGGTACCACGACCGGGGTCCTTCATGCTCAACATGACCATTCCCGACTTTTTCCATTCCACCTCGCGGAGCTTCTTTACATCCTTCCCTTTCATCTCCCCTTCTAGAATCCTCATTAGGCGTCCGACCTTCTCCCCATACCTGTCGGTCTCCTTCTCGTAGCCGACCATCAAATCCTTGAGGTAGAGTTTGAGCCCACGTATAGAATTCAACTTGACCAAGCCAGGAGACGGCAGCTGTCTTGCTTCCTGAAGCACTATCTGTATTCAGAATCTGTATCATATTAAGGATTAGGGAAGCAAGTCCGATTCAGCGGCAATAATCGCCAAGGCTTGCGAAATCGCGTGAAACACCTTGCGAAACGCTCACGCAAATTCAAGGGCTCGGAAGGCTTAGAGGCCTCTAGTTTCCGCTCCAATGGGCAACGTGAAGAGCCACCTGCCAACTCCGACATTCGATATCCAACAGGCGAAAGCCTAGTGTTGATCGTCAAGGCGGACCACTAATCTGGACGTTCGGACAATTCAATAACTCGTGCCAGCGCTATGTCTTGAATCTGGAAAGAACTCGTTTATCGCGGATTCCGCCCCCAAACCCCAAATGCGACTCGGACGTCAAAAACGAAGCGGGCTGACTGCAATCGTGGTGGAAATAATCCTCATAGGAATCGTTCTGATCGCTTCGGCTATGCTTGCAGGATTCACTTTTGGTGTCTTCTCTTATTACGTTTCGCCCGCGGCTGTGACAGTTCAAGGAACCATCTGCTCGGCAAACGGGAACACCACCACGTGCCAGCTCACTCTAACCAACGAAGGTGGACACAACACGGCCACCACAGGAGCCTGCTATCTCGATGGACGAATCAACATCTCCGGGGACGTCGTTGGAGGAGGGACGGTTCCGGCGGGAGGTTCCCTTGGAGGAGTCCAGTGCGTCGCACACGGAGCAAGCCTGCAGTCGGGTTCGCAGGTGAGCGGAGCGCTTCCTCTTACCAACGGGGCCATCCTGTACTTTATCGGGACGCTCGACTAAGAGCCCAAGAGTAGATATCCGATTGTCCCTTTTGAAGGTCTAGGGTGCTCGTCCCAAAGGGCTAGGTGTGTGACACCTGCTCCCTGTACCACTCGATCCCCTTTGAAATCGTCTTTTCAGGCGGGGTAAAGTGGAATGACGGAAGGGTCTCAGCAAACTCCTTGCCATCCAGAGAAAAAGGAGAGTAGTAATCGTAGGGCATCTTCAGGACATCCCTTGCGTCCGATGCCAGGAAACCCCCCGTCATGACTATGCCTCTACCCCAGCTCCCGACCTCGGGTTTGCGACCTACCGCCTTGAAGGCCAGCTCGATGAATTCCCTTCCGCTGATCGTCTCGGGACTCGCCACGCTTACAGCCCGCCCGAAAGTGCCAGAGTTCCTACCCAATTGTACCATCGCTTCCGCCGCGTCGTCCACGTCCAGCATGCTCCGGGAAACATTCGGGTCTCCAATCCAATGGGCTTTTTTCCCTTCAAGGACAGAGCCATAGACAAGTTTCCAGAGGGGATTAATCACCCGTCTTCCGATAAGCTGGGGGACTCGCACGACCACTGTCTTGATCAGGTTCGACTTGTTGGCCTTGAGAACCTCGGCTTCCTGGCGCTCGTTTTCGGACTCTGAGTTGATGAGATGGCTGGCGAAAACAAGGGGTGCGCTGACCTCGATCGAGGCCAAGGCCACGTTAGATGTCACCGGTGCCCAGGCCTTCTTCCACAGGGAATAGTTAGGCTCGTAGCAATCGTAAACGATGCTGGCACCCTTGCACGCCTCAGTGATGTTGAAGACCCCAGACGGGTCAGCCAAGATCCCCTCGACTCCCTCGGGTAGATCCGACCCACCCTTCGGTCGCTCAAAGTAGACCCCCCTCACACGCTCCGAGTCCAAAAGGAGCCTGTCGACCAGGACTCGGCCCAGAGGCTTTTCGACCCCGAGGACAACCGCAAGCCCTGAGACTCCGACACCTTGCACCGTCGCCGAAGGAGAGGAATCACGTTCGTCCGAGTTCGCCATCTTACAGCCAGCAGGCGTTACATTGAGACACCTTATCTGTTTTGGCTCGTCGAGGCACAAATTCGCCGAGACACGATGCTGGACAGGGAGGACGACGATGATTGGCGAAAGCCCTTTCTCGTTTGACGGGGGGTGCCTGACATTGAAGAAACCACTCGTGCGCCTTGGGCTTGCCTTGGCAGTGATCGGATTCACGGGCGCGGTGTTCGTTTTCATCGCCGTCCAGGTCCTGCAGTCCTACCCATTTCATCAAGGGGTCTTTGGGAATCAGCAATTCCTCCCGGGTGTCACATACACTGTCGCGCTCGAGGTTTTCGCGGTGGTTGCATGGGCAGGGATCTTCACCCGAATCTATGACATGACCCGAGGACCAAGACGGGACAGGGCTGTCAGGGCGGTCGCCACGACGCTTATGGTCACTGGCTTGGTGGTCGCTCCAGTCGTCTACACAGAGACACATATCCTGTGGGGGGAAGTCTTGCCTGGGGTGCGGGTCTGGGGGGGACTACAAGGGGGTGGAGGTTACCCCTGGGGCGCTGAACAGGTCGCCTACAATACATGCTTCGTGCAGTCCGCGGTGGCAGGCGATTGCAACTTCCTGAATTATGACGAGTTGTTATTGATCTCATGCTTGGGCATCCTGGCCGGATACGTCCTCAGACAGGTAAAGCAGCCGCTCGAGTCTATCGACCCTGAGTTTGACTGAGGACCCACTCGGTACTCGCCGATTGCCAACTCCCTTTTAGGAAAGATTGATTCCTCAATCGTGATTTCAAATCCGTATTCTTGGAATCCGCCAAATACGCAGAATACCCACGGCAACTTCCATGAAGAACGTTGGCGGAAACACAAGAAGAAGTCAAGCCGTACAGATACTTCAAAACTTTCAAGGAAGGTTCCAAGGAAAACCCAATCGATGAGATGGCTAGCGAGGAACTTCAGGCACACATCAACCAGATTCTCGGGGCCAAAAATAGAGAACCAGCCCCTAGGATAATCTCCCCCAACTAGGTTACCGCGGCCGGATTAGAAGAGGGTTCAGAACCTGAACCCTATTCAGGGTGAGGGGAGGGAGTTGCCCCATTTTATCGGCTCCCCTTCCCCCCAAATATCCGCATACCTAGCCCTCCCAAACTGAGACTTGCCAATGCGGTGCAGCAGCCCGTCCTCAAGCTGAGTCCGTGAAGTAAACACGAGGTATCCTCCGTCGACCAGCCAACAGTAGATGTGCAGCTTGCGGTAACGCAAGTGTACCCATTCGAGGACCCCGAAGGAGGCCTCGTTTCCCCTGAGCATTCCTCCCAGGAGGGCCGTCCATTTGCACCCGATCTGGTTCACGAACCCGGGATCTATGGGCTTCTTTGTCCTTGAGGCAAAAGACACCAGGTTCCCAAGGCGGTCGACAACCATGGCGCTCCGGATGTCTTCGTCGAAGGCGAACAACTTCGCCGGCACGACGGGAGACGCTGAGGTTAAGATCGACATACCATACTCGCCTGGATGGTCCTTATCGGCTGCGATTTTTATTAAGCAGTTATGGATTCGGAATATGGATTTTCCAGATTCCTCTGCTTCGTTTCACCACGAGCACCACTCTTGGAGTAGACTCCTTTCTCTAAGGGACAAAATAATTTGGCATCCAGACTTAATCTCCAGTCATTACTTCCATCCTCCTACAATGAAAGAAAGGTATCATCTGAACTACAGACAGAACCCCCCCAAGCCTGTCCATGGCAAGGCCGCAGGCGGGGAAGGCGCGACTTCCACGGGCGCTACTAAACACCCCTACCTGCACGACCACAGGACAAGGGACGCCCTGCATGAATACCTAGGCAATCTTGAAACCTGACCGACTTGGTGGAGTTCACTGCATCGGTGCAGAGATCTTGTTACGTCGGCCGCGAACCATCAAGTAGGACCCCGCGACCATCACTGTAACCAACATCACAGCCAGAAGTTGAAACGGGAATTCAGGAACCCCCCCAGTATTTGAAGCCGAATTTGATGTCGAAGTCGTAGTGGTTGGCGATGAGGTCGTTGAAGTCACGCTGGGCGTAGATGAGGTCGATGATGAAGACGAACTGGTAGAAGTGCTCGAGGGTGATGAGGAAGTTTGGATAGAAGTCGTGGCGCTGGTCGTAGAAGAAGTGGTCGTGGTAGTTGGGGGTGTCGCTGCCCATGCGAAGCTTACTGTTTTGAATACGACCGGCCCATATGCTCCCCAGGTGGCGTTGACAACGTAGGTCCCGGCCGACCATGCCGCACCACCGGTGACGAAGCTAAAGGAGTAAAGGCCCGTCGTCCCGTTGACGCTCGCCTCGCCCGCAGTGATTAGCGTGGCCCCTGGATTGAAGATGCGGATCAAGACTGCGGTGTTGGGTCCGGGAGCGGGGCTCACCTGACCGGTAACAGAGACAGTTACAACTCCGATGTAGGATGCCTTGTCAGTCCGTGCCGTCAGGGTATAGGACACGGCGGATGCGGCGCCGGAGACTCCGACGAGAAATGCGATTACAGCGGCGGCGAGTAGGAGGCGTTTCATCTTGTTACACCGACGCACCCACGATCTGCACTGTTGAGACGGGGATGTCCTGGCTGGATATCGCTATGACTGTAACTGTGTACGACCCTGATGGCAATCCCTTGAAGGGGAGGAACGCGGTCACTTGGACTCCGGATGACACGGTGACAGAGCCGGACAGAACGCCCACCGTGCTCCCAGCCGAGTCCTTGACTATGCCGAGCACAATGGCCGTCACAGAACCGTTTCCGCCATAGTTGAAGGGTTCCGTGATCCCTTCATATCCCAGGAGAGTCGCCTGCGAAGGAGTTCCTGCCACCAACAAGGTTGTGAGGACTGGCTGGCTCGAAACTCCCACGACGGTCGTCCCGAATGAAACCACGGTCGGGGTGGTTGGCCCTGAGCAGAAAGTCGGGAGTCCAGTTCCGGTAAATGTTGTGTTGACCCCTAGCTCCAGGTTATCCCCAGGGCTTATCACATTGGTGGTGAAATTGACGTACACCGGAAGGATGATCGAAGGGGACTGACATGTCCCTCCTGAAATCGAGCCATATCCCACCCCTTTGATAATCAATTTGCCCGTGCCCAGATCAATCAACAAGAAGGTGACCTTCACACCCCCTGTGGCCGAGGCCAGGTAGAATATCGAGTTCTGTGTCGTTGCTACTTCCTGAGCTATCCCCTGATACACCGAAGTGTAGTTTCCAGAGGAGCATGATCCGTCAATAGCCGGAAGAGCGAAGGAGATGTCTTCTGGGCAGTTGAGGTAAGCCGAAACAGTCGACATGACGCTCGAGCTTGCAGACTCGGCGGGTCTCGAGGCAAGACCAGGGACCAACGATAGTGCAAGAATCGCCAGGAGGACCGCTGTTACCCCCGTTCTCGACCTCACTTGGATCCCATCATCCTACACGTCTGCTCGTCAAAGCGATTAAAATGTTCAATGGATTTCAAGTCAGAATATGCAGTAGGAGACATAGCGAGGCCCAACTTTGGAACTAGGACGTGGTGACTGTCACTGTGGTCGTAGTCGCCGTAACCACGGTCGAGGTTGACTCCGTGTAGCCTGTCCATATCGAGGTCGTCACGACAGTGGAAGTGATATTAGAAACATCCCACTGAGTTAGCGTCGTCGAAATCGTCGAGGTTACGAGAGAGGTCTCCAGGGAGGTCACCAGAGAGGTGTCAGTGGAGGTCACCGTCGCCGTGTTCGGGTCGCCTGCAGACGAAGATCCATTTAGTGTGATGGTCTTGGTCACCGTCTGGGTCAACGAAACATCCGAAGTTAGGTACGATGTCACATTGTTGGTTGTAGTAGCGGACGACGTTTGAGGCTGCTGAGTCTGCCCGTTGCCAGCTGGCGCAAAATAGACGGCGATAGACGCTCCTCCGACAATGATCGCAACTCCAAAGGCGAGGACCCCAGCTAGGACTGAGATGCCCTTTCGAGATTCGCGCCGTCTCCACCGCCCATTCAATCGGTCGCTCGCTGCATTGCTAATCCTCAATGGTTCTCCCAGGTTCGAGGACGTACCGACTGGCGCCGTTTTTAAGAATCGTCGAGTTCCAATACGAATCCTAGACACAGACTACGCGAACTTTCGGAAAGGTTTGGGCAGAGGACTGAGCCGAAACTTCCCTTGTTCAGCTTACGCTAGGCGAGTCAAAAACAAAAGGAAGGAAAGCTACCTGTTTAGGATAGCTTTCTAACTAATATTGCTAGCTCGAGGACTAAGGTGATTGCTGCCAGAACTGCGACAACGAGCACGTACGTCTGTGTACTCGATACCGCATTGCTGGCGTTGGTAGCAGAAGTCTGGGCGGCTAGAGCCGCGGACTGTGCTGCCTGTACTGCTGTGTTCAGGGTAGTAATGTTGTTGGCCATGGTGGTCAGCTGTCCTTGCATGTTGGTCACGTCCGTTTGGACGGTTCCGAGGTTAGTGGTCAAAGTTCCCACTTGTTGGGAAATCGAACTTACCTGTGTGGATAGCGCTGTCAGCGCTGTGTTGAGAGCGGTGTAGTTCCCTTTGTTGTCAGCCTGCATGATTGCAACCTCGCTCTTGAGTTGAGTGAGGTTCCCTTCGATGTCCACCAACGCCTTCGTGACGTTGTAGGATGTTGAGGGAGCGCTAGACGTGTATGAGAAGGTTGTCGACCCAATCGCGCCAAACGAGTCCGTGGCAGTTATCGTGTAAGTGCCACTGACCCAGCTGGAGCTGCCGCCCGTTGCCGTCGCGTAGGTGAAAGTCCCAGTGGACTGCGACACCGAGACGCTTCCTGCGTCCACGGTGAGCCCACCTGGGCTCTTCACCGACACGAAAACGTTGTCGGGCTGGCTAGGTATGGGACTGACTGCGCCGGTGATCGAGTAGCTCTGAGTCCCCTTGTACGAAGCCCCAGACGCAGGGCTCGAGAACGTAATCGAGCCCGCGCCTACGGCCAACGGGGATAACACAAGAGCTGCCACGATCGCTGAAGCAACCAGTAATTGGAGTGGTTTCATTGGGAACACCTGCTATACCGAAGCGCTGATGGAAGTTGTGCCTGAAACTGGGTTGTTGCTTGTGGTTATGACAAACACGCTGACTGTGTAGGATCCACTCGGGATTGCACCGGCGAGCGGAGCAAAGGTCGTACCTGATGCTCCAGAGGCCAATGTAAGTCCACCAGTGGTCACAGCAACGGTCTGACCGGCACTGTTCTTCCAGACGGCGAACACCACCAGATTCTGGCTTGTAGACCAGACGTTAGTGGCGGTGACTGAGACGCCGTTGAATGAACCTAGTGCGCCATAGCTGGCAGTTGTGATGATGACTGATTGGGAGAACGCGACCGATACGGCGACCGTGATGGTCGTTGCCGTTCCTGTCAGGCCTGTGAGGGACGAGGCAGAAAGACCGATGGCGTCTGTGCCAGCGGGTAGACCAGTGATCGTGACCGTGTAGATTACGCTGCTTCCAAGGTTGTTCGTTCCAGTCACCGTTACGTGGCTGGATGCGAGGGCTGTTCCATTGAGTGTTGCAATCACCGAGGACGAATTAAGGTCGCCCTCTGTGACTTTGATTGTTGCAGAAACGCTGTTGGTGTAATTGAGCTTTGCACCGTTGGCAGTTGCGAACGCCACAGTTGGGGAAGTCACCTCAACGAGCACAGAGTAGACCTGGCCCGAGGCAGTGTTGCCCAAACTGTCGGTGGCGTTGAAGATGATGTGGTGTAGGCCCGGTGTCATGGTGGCCGCCACGCTGAAGGTGATGGTGTACCCTGGAGTGATTGGAGCTGTCTGGACAGAGCCGGAGTCAATCTTGTAGGTGACGCTGGTGATCGTAACCGCTTGAGGTCCGTTCGCCGCGTATCCTACTGAGACGTTGGCCTGTCCTGTGAAGACAACGCTATTCTTGTTGCTGTATATGGTTCCTGTATTCGCTGGGGAGATTATCGCCAGCGTCGGGAGTGGGCTCACGACCCCGATAGAGGCCGGAGCGCTAGTGATCTGGTGTCCCTTCAGAACACCTGCGGCCGTGAGCGTCACGGTACCGATGGTGTTCGGCATGGTCCAGATAATGGCCCCGAATGAGAAGAATGTGTCGTGTCCACCTGATGGGATGTACACGGTGAATGCGCTGAGCGGGCAGCTTGCGCTGCACGAGGCAGTCAGCGAAATTTGGATCTGGTTAACCCCAGTGTTGAGAGCTGGATTCCCATATGTGTCCGCGATTGTGACATCGACATAGATCGACCCACCTGTCGCAGCATGCGATGCTGGCGTGGTCAATGCATTGTCGAAGTAGGTGAGGACTGTGAATACCGAGGCTGGACCTCCGATGGTGCATACAGTTGCTGGACCGCCGCTCGCACCGATTGCGGTGGCGGGACAGGCTGCAGCAGCGGTGTCCGCGCTAATGCCTAGGGAGTTAGTGAGTGAAGTGTCGATTGGTGCAGTGGCGTTGCTCTGGAAGAAGGCGGAGGACTTTGCGACGGTGTCAATGGTGAACATGTCTGAGGCCAATCCATTGGAGTTGGTCGTCAGCGAAGTCGTTAACAGGCCATTGCTGAAGCCTGAAGTCAACTTCGAGTTCGCCCCATAGTCCATCGCTCCTGACACACTCTCCCAACTGGTTGTCTGGTCGAGATAGAGCTGAACCGGAACTCCGGCCTGAGGCGGGCACTGTACAGCACCCGCACCGCAGGTACTTGGAGCTATGAGGGTGGCGGTCACGTTGACCTTGTCGCCCGCTGGCGTGTCCGGAAGTGTCACCCCACTCGGGGCGATCACTACCGGAACTGGCGCTGCGGCTGCGAAGGTTGACGTGATCAGCTCACCGCTCTGTCCGGCGCCTGCGAAGGCACTGCTCGAGAGCGTGCCTGAAACGCCTGCGCTCAACTCGCCGATGCTAAAGTAGTTCGCCGATTGGATGTAGTTGAATGGTAAGAATGCCGAACTGCCGGCAGCTGGGCACGCTGTTGCTGGTGTCAGGACCGTTACGCCCGACATCCAGTGTGCTCCACCTGCGCTTGAGCATGAGATCACCGTTGGGAGACCAAGAGCGTCGAAGACGCCGCCACCCGAGAGAGCCGTCAACGTGACGGCCCAGGTCAGGAGTGGGGTGTTGAAGGCGACTGGGTTGCCGAACTTGTCGGCAATCGAGTAGGAAGCTCCTCCAGCTGCCATGCTCGCCCCGGTCATCGCTACTGTCGATACTCCCTGGTTCTGCGTGGTGTGCTCTGTTGTGATGTAGTGGTTCCCGTCGGTAGCTGAGCTTGTCAAAGTCCAAGTCACCTCAGTAGGTGAACCTGAGACGGTCGTGATTGTCCCGGGGCTCACTCCTGGAATGACTACCGAAGTTCCAACAGCTGCATTCACCTGCGCAGCTTGACCAGCAACATCGCTTGGCTGGAACGTCGTGGTTGCAACTCCGCCGGAGTTTGTCAGTGCGGTAGTTGGACTAAAGCCGTAGGTCGCCCCGCCTGGGTACCCTGTCTCACTGAACACGATTGGTACGCCTGCCTGCGCGGGAGTGATGGTCGCCGTCTCCGTGAGTGCTGCTGAGCCTGCAACATAGTTGCCGCTGGCAGCTGGCGTTACTGCGAAGAAGGCAGTGGCTGGGTCGATGACAAGTATGCTGAAGGAGGGACCAGAGTAGAAGGCCACAGACGAAGCATCCTGGATCTTGCTGGTGAAGATGCTGCTGAACGGGTAGGTCCCGGAGGCAGCGGTGGCAGTGAATTGGAGCGTGTCAGAGCTTCCCGGAGGTATACCCGCGCCCGTCCCGACGGTGAACGAGGAGACTGTCCAAGTAACTCCGGAAGAAGTGAAACTGGGTGTACCGATGAGGAAGCCACCTGCTGTGGCCCCTGTTATGGTCCATCCAGATGGAGCGTTGATTGTGACGGCTGTCACTGTATATTGATTGCTCGACGGGTTCCCGACCGTCAGAGTGAAAGTAGATCCTACTCCACCCAAGGCAGGGTTATTCCCAGAGGCAGCAATCGTTGGATTGCTTGCGTTCATGGCGAAGATTGGTGATGCAACTGGTATGATGAAGAGAAGGCCTGAGAAGGCCAAAAGTGCTAGTATAGTTCCTGAGCTAATTTTCGTTACATACGCATTAGATTGCGTATTCATATTGTATTTTCAAAAGGAAGTCCGCCAAACCCTATTTAAGCAGGATGGACAAATTGTCCATCTTCCGTTCAGAAGGGGGCAGATTTAAGCCCTTTCTCGCTCAGGGAAGCACCAAACTACGCGTTGGGCATCTCGACGGCTAGGTTAGGAGTCTGAATCCAGATTCTGAATCGATTGGTGTCTTCGCGACATCGAACCGACGGAGGAAGGCGCCTGTGGATGATAAGAAGGTAGATTCTGTTCCCTGCTTTAACGACCAGGCGAAGCCCGGTAACCAAACCCCCCCTTTCTAGACTGCCCTGACAACCAGGGTCGGCGTGCGAGCCAGAGGGAATGAAAAGACGAAGGTCCCTGAACTCTGGAAGATGTAAGTGTAGTTCCCCAGGGGGGGGATTATGACCCTCCCGGTCACATTGCTGAATATGACCTGGTAGTTGCCTGAAGGGTTGAGCCAGACCACGGGGGTGACGTTATGCAACGCGATCAGGGTTGTGCGATTGAAGCTCCCGCTGCCGACGGAGATCACTTCGACTATGGGGTTGTACACTCCCACTGCGTATGAGAATTGGCCGGACCTCACGGTGGCGGTTTCCGAAAACGGACTCGTGTACCAGGTTTGAGCCGGAAAGGTGACGGTGTACAATCCCTGGGGGAGCGAGACATTGGCGGGGCTGGTCACGGTCTTCCCGGCCACGTCGACTGGAAAATCCAGGCGCTGAGTCGGATAGTATCTGTCAGACGATTGGGCTCTGACGTAAAGCGTGCCATTTTGGACCGTCGTCGTCGCGATAACCGCATAGCCTACGATGGCCAGAACGATGAGCGTCGGAATGAGGAATAACCACACGCCGAATCTCCGCCCTCTTCTTTGCTTCCTCAAGCTCGGTTTCCGGAAACAAGCCTATCATTTGACCGATTTAAGAGAGAACTTCGGCGTGAGAAAGCCAAGGCTAGAGATTCCCCGCATGCTTTTCGACGGATCTTTACAACGCGCGCGAACCGAGGGCCAATCTAAGCCAGCTTCTTCCGGGCTTCCGGCTTCTTCTCGCTTGAGATCCCGAGGACGTCGTTTATGTATTCCTGAAGCTCAAGCTTTGAAGCCTGGTCCGAGTTCTCTTCCCTTGATCTTGCGGCAAATGCGAACTTGTAGCTGTACTTCAGTTCCTGCGCTTCTGTCGAAGTCATGTCAAGACCAATGCCGTAGCAGGCGAGATAAACCAGTTTGAGGAGGAATCCACTAACTTGCATCGCCAAGATGTGGAATCCGGTACCCGATTCCCTTTGATCGGTTTGAAGTGTCTATTCCGGCGGTTCGATGCGACGAATATGCGCTAAGCAGGCTGCTTTGGTCTCTCTACCGGCCGCAGAGCAGATGCACTGAGCTGCTCCTCCATTCTGTCCGGACCGATGAGCCACTGATCGACGGCCAGGAGGAGGTCCCTGACCGCCTTTTCGAATTCCTTCTTTTTCTTGTCAGTGATGAAATAGGGTGGATACTGGCCCTCCCTGTATTGAGACGTGAGGTTCATGTCAAAGAACTTGTTCACCTGTCCGACTATCTCTTCGAGCGTCAGCTCGCATTCCTTCATCAGGGCAACGAAGTCCGTGGCCTGCACGTCGTATTCGGAGAAGAACCTCCATAGGCGGATTGACCTCAGCAGGTCGTCCGGAGGCATGATCTTCTTAGCCTTCAGGATATTGAACGCCTCCTCGTGCAGCAGCACCCTCGGACCTTGGACGCCTTCTGGCCCGAATGGCCTGAACCCAAAGGCGAGGTCGAGCTTCCAGGCCACCGATGTAACGTCATCCATCATGCCCAGTATCCTCCAGCCCTGCCGTGGGACCTGCAGCGAGAACCACTTCAGCTCCTTCCCGAGCTTCCAGTTGGTCGTGACCCTGGCGGCCTCGACTGATTCAGGCAAGAAGAACCCTAGGTACCTCCCGTTGAGTTGGGATGTGAACTCCTCCCATCGTTGGGACGAGTGTTCCCAGAGCTCCTGTTCCATGGTCTTTGCGGCCTCGCTGCACCCCCATCTGACCCTGAAGACCTCTCTTCCGTTCACCATGGTAGTGTCCAGGAAGAGCTGAGAGGCGGCCTGTACCACTTCAAGCTGGTATGTGCTGATAATGTCCTCTGCAAGGATTCCGCCAGATTCGGGCGCGGCGGAGTCCTGCACCGCATATACGTGGACAAGGCACCTCAAAGCCGAGTCTACCATCTCCTGGTCGAAGCCTCGAAATTGGAGCTCGGTGACGAGTGATGTCAGGTCCAAGAGATCTGTTTGTTATGGAGTTTCTCTCATAAGCGTTGGCGACCACGAATATGGAATAGACGGACCCGAGTAGCTTACAGCCTACCAGAAAACCATGACGGTTATTGCCACCAGTATGCTCATACCTACGGCGAGCAATCCAACGATTATGGCTTCCTCTATTTCCATGCTAGATGTTCAATGTCCCCATTCTGGGATAAGGCTTGTGAAGTCCCAATCTATATTGCCCGTCACTTCGTCGATTATGAGATGGCGTTGGCTGTCACTTTTCTGGGGCTTACTCGGTCCTCCAGAAGTAGTGGCAGTGCCTGCACTCGTATTCCCCCATGTGCTTATACCTGAAATCGATGTTCGAAGACGAGCATCGAGGGCATGCAAGTTGAGCCCTGTAGCGGAAGATCTCTATGGCGACCAACGCCGAAGAAATCACAGAGGCGCATAATAATCGCTTGCGGATGCGCAATCAGGAAGTGGACTTCATGATGACGCCTCCACTCGGATATCATCCATGTTTTTCCCAACTCGTTCCCGGCTTTGGTTACTGAAAGTCCGAAAAACAAGAAGTACGGAGAGGGCCTGACGTAGTTCATGCGAAGCTGGACGATGCAGGCCACCATCGAGAGGCTGGTTAACGGATACCCGTGCGAAGTGAAGGGTTGCTATGATCTTGCCGTGTGGCTGGTTTCGTTCGACGAGGAAACCTCGCACTGGTGTTCCAAACATACTAGGCTGAGCATGCGCGAGACGAGCCGCTGGGGCGATTTGCTCGGCGCAAAGATGGAAGCCTAGGTTCCTGTCGTTGACACAAGACCACCTCCATTGGGAGGTTCTGAGCGGCTGGGGAAGTCCATGATTCTGAAACAGTAGACTTGGGTTTCCGGTTGAGCACGACCGTCCAGAAGACTAGTAGCCAGGCCAGAGTCATCACCGTTCCGCCGTAGTCGTGGAAGACAAGTGCAGATGAATAGCTGACATAGTAACCCAAGAGAACGACTATCGCGATTCTAAGGACATTGATGGCGAAAACACCCCCCAGCCCGACCAGCACCGTCGAGAGTCTTGAGCGATTGCTGTGCAGCTCCCCGAAACCGGCTACCGATGTGAGGCCGAACAGGAAGAAGGACTGCCACCCCGCACAGTTCCAGTCCACTAGAGCTGATACGGGTATGAACCCACCCCCCAACCAGACGCTGTTGGCGCTGTTCCCGGCCTGGAGGCCGAATCCTCTGAGTAGGTCTCCGACACCAGCTGTCTCCCAGGGAACTATCGAGGAGACAAGCCTGTCAAATCCGGTCGCGTTCGCCAATGAGGCGAGGGCGTCGCCCAGGGACAAAGCAAGCGGCAGGGTAAGGAAGACGAGGGCCGCGGATACTATTAGCCATCCCTGTACGCGTCTTAGCCCGCCCTCCTTTTGTTCCGACCCTTCGTCATCGCTGACTCGGCGGTCGATCACAAGTCCCGCCACCCCAGGTATCAGGACGGCCATCGACGCGAGCGAAATCGAGTTCTCTGGTACCTCGATGGGGAAGTCGATGTTGCTCGCATGGGCTGCGCTGTTGTACACAAGGACAGGATTTGATGAGCAGCCCGTGCACCAAATGGTGGCCACCAGGGTCTCCCCCTTCAAAATCGTGACCCCCTCGGCTATGTTCCCCCAGGTCCCCTGGTAGAAGTTGAACCCGCCCTGCAACGGGATCGTCTCCGTCTGACTCGAGCCTGCGATCTGTGAAATCGAGTTGGTGGCCGGGTCATAGATGTCGATCCTGACGTTGAGAGCCCGGCCCCCTCCGCCCCAGTCGGGCGAGCTGCCGATGTCCTCCACGGTATAGTTGACCCAAAGGTGGATGCTGACGGATGCCCCGAAGGGAAGTTCGAGGTTGGCTGGCGCTGGGTCGCTGAAGAAGATGGGCCCTGATCCCTGTTGGCTCCCTACATTCGTCCTCGCGTCGGAACCCGAAGGGTAAGCGAGGTGCATGAGGAAGGACTCCCCGGGGTAGGTGTTGCCGTATGGCGAGTAGTTCGAAGGAGCTGCATGGTTGGAGAAGTAGTATCCCGGGTCGGAGGCCCGGGTCCCGGCGGATTGCCCTTGAAGGATCGCTGCACCGAGCAGAGCGGAGACCCCCAAAGCGGCTGTCAGGACAAGAGTGGACTTGGTTGGGGAACTCCTCTTCCTGGGAGGGAGGACTCGCCTTATCACCTTCCGCGGCTCGAGCCTTCCTGGAAAGCCGGCAAGCCTCCCGGACTTGAAGGTCCTCGCCCAGCTCCCCTCCGATGGCTCGACGAGTCCCTTGAGGGAAGCGTAGGCCTGATAGGGTGAAAGTGCGTAGACCAAAACGAGCTGCGAAATGATTCCCCCAAAGTCGCGTCTGGCTCTCTTCTCAAGGAAAAGTCCTGTGAGCGACATGACCGGCAGCGCCAGTAGGTTTGTGATCACCAGAGCCCAGCCTACTTCGGCAGTCCAGAACGGGAGCCGCGTCCCGAGAATGACGTCAGAAGTGAGCCACGCGAAGGTCCCAATGATTAGGAAGAGAGACTGCAAGTAGTAGGGCGCGAAATAGAGGAACTCGAGCTTCTCTCGGAGGCTGACCTTCGGGGAGGTAAGGATAGGGAGAAGATGCTTCTTGACGTTGAAGGTATGCCCCTCGGCCCATCTCATCCTCTGCCTGATCAGTTTTCCCAGAGTCGACGGGCACTCAGCCGGGGCCTGGACAAGGGGGGTGTAAAGCACCTTGTACCCGTTTTCGTATAGCCTGAGGGTCAGCTCCCAGTCCTCGGTGATGCTCCCCGTCCATCCAAACTGCCTCAGAACGTCCGCCCTGATCATGTAGACGCTTCCCGAGACCATCTTGAGTCCCCCCGCCACCTCCTGGAAGGTCCTGTCTACCATGTAGCTCCCGCTGAACTCGCAGCTGACCCCACGGGTGAGCCAGTTCTCGGATCGGTTCAGGGCGTGCCATTGGTAGCCCTGGACGGCCGCCAGCCTCCCGTTGCCGTACCTGCCGTTGCCGTTTCCATCTTGATTGCCATTGCCACCCTGGCTGTGCCTGTTGAAGTAGTCGAGGAACTTTTTCAGGATGTCCGGCTCCGGCACGAAGTCCGCGTCCAGGACCACGACGTATTCGGTCCTGGGGTCCGTGTGTCTTAGCGCCTCATTGAGAGCTCCCCCCTTGAACCCGTCCCTGCTCGTTCGGTGGATTATCTTGATTCTCTGCTTGTCTGACTTCAGCCCGTTCAGGATCCATTCTTTGAGGCGGAGCACCGTCCCGTCCTTGGAGTCGTCCACAACGACGACCTCATAGTTAGGGTAGTCGAGGTTCGAACAGGCAGTCAAGACGCGGTCCACGACCCGCTCTTCGTTGTAGAGCGCGAGATGGACCGATATCATCGGGGTGCCCGTCGTTCTGTTTCCGTTGGCGCCGCCGTTCTGCGCGTTCCTCCCATTGGCGGCGTTAACTGAGGGGGCGAGCAGGACAGATATCGAAGCCACGTAGTACCTTGCCGCGTACACGAAGAACAGCGCTCCAAAGAAGAGGGCAGAGTAGGCCAGGACCACGCCTGCCGCAAGGGTAACGGCAGCGACACCCATGGCGATTACTATCCCACCTAGTACGAGGATCTCCTTCTGTTCCCTCTTGAACGAGGGCCGTCTCATGACTTGTCAGTCCATATTTGGACTTAAAAACAAGTTAACGGATGTTACAGCCCTTCGCATAGGAACAGAGCCTAGTCTGTATGTCTTTTCGAAAAGATAGACCGGGCTCCGGCTTAGACTACTTCGAAGCCCGCTTCGATTTCGGCTCGCTGCTTCTTCCGTCTCATTCTGAGGAGGTATACCAGGGCCAGGACCACTACAGCGACCGCCGCCACGATGTAGTACCACAGGCCAAGTATCTGCTGAACCAGACTCGGGCCAGGCTTCAGGGGTAGCTGGGCGACTATCAGAGAGTATGCCATGGTCACCTGTCCGGACTGTGGAGAGTTGGCGCTGGCGGTGATGTTGTACCTGCCAAAGTCACCCGGAGCGAAGACGACCGACGAGGCCCCCGTGGTCCCCGTGTTCCCGACGTTCGGGGTGATCTCTCCGCCCGTAGCGGACCAGGTCACGTTGATGTTCTTCAGGGGCTGTCCGACGAAGGACATGCTGAAAGTGAATGTGGCCGTCTGGTTTTCGTAGATGAACGTGTTCGTGGTGGAGGTGAGCTGCAGGGTCACGACCAGGGGGCTCGGGACGGAGATTAGGTCTGCCCCCGAAGACGCCAAGTCCTGGGAGCTCGCAGTAAGGACGCTCTTGCCCACGCCCTTGGTGTGCAAAAAGCTGGAGACGTAGTCATTCCCCTTGGAGATGCCCAGAGTGACGAAGCTGCTCAAGAGGCTCGAGTTCGAGGAGGTGACAACCACGCTGGTGTCCTGCCTTGCCCGCGCAGGGTTGCCTGAGCTGTCTTGGAGCTGGACTACCAGGATAGGATAGTTCCCGCTGGCGGAGAATGCGCTTGAGGGCGGAGCAACATAGGCCTGCAGTCTTGATGGAGCCGGAATCACCGTGGCCACCGGGACACTAGCAGGGATCAGACCGGCGGCGGTCGCGGTCACGTTGGCTACTCCCGCCAGAGCGCTCGTGGTCACACCGGCGAGGGCAGAAATCGAGCCTGCGGGTATCGTGATGAGGCTTGGCACCGACGCCACCTCAGATTGGTCGGATGTTAACTGCACCACTGTGTCCGAGGAGGAGGTCACAGGTGTCCCTGAGAGGGTCTGTAGCGACACCTCAAGCACGTTGTAGATCTGTCCGTCCGTGGGGAGTGTCCCAGGGCTCCCTCCGGAGACAACGCGGAGAGCGAGCTTGTACGCGAGGCACGAGCCGATGCATTGGCCTGGCTTGTCTACCGTCACAAGAGCCGCCCCCGAAGAGTAACCGGTGGAAGTGGCCGTGATGACCGCGCTCCCAGGGTCCGAAGTGCTGAAAGAACCGTCCACGAATATGCTCCCCGCCGGAACGGTGAAAGTGGTCTGGACGAGGGAAGCGATGCTGGCGTTAGATGAGCTTAGCTGGACAGGTATCGAAGAAATTGCTTTCGATGGGAGTCCGGCATCGTCGACGACTTCGACCCTGACGACACCGACGTCAGCCCGGGGGAGGAAGGTGGAGGGCGAAGTGAACACGAGAAGCTTTGACGGATACCCGCTTGGCTTTACTGTGATAAGCTGCGCCGGAGCCGGGGACCCCAGGCCCTCGGCGTGGGCGGTTATCATCGCGATCCCTGGAGTAGTCGTCGTGGTGGCGTTGGCGATGGCGTACTCCTGTCCTGCGGGGATAGTTACCGAATCGGGGACGCTCGCGATGTTAGTTTGCGAGGAGGTGAGGAACACCGTGACGCTCTGAAGGCTCGCCGTCGGGAGGTTGGCTGAATCGGCTAGCGATACCACCACCGCTGAATACACGCCTCCGTCTGCCGGGAGCTTGGGAGGGATTATTGTAAGGATGACATTCGTTGCGAGGCCCGGAATCGTAGGCGTCGCTGCTGATGCCGGGAGGAACTGCAGGGCGGAGAGCAACAGAAGGGCCGCTGCAGCCAGACTCATTCTCTTGTTCAATTTCTACTTACCACCAATCGGCCAAGATTGACTATTTCAATCATAAGTATGGTCAATCCATACGTCCAATACCATAAAACCTGGCTCGCTAGCCACTGGCAATCTCCTTCTTTATCGCCTCAAGCTGCTTGAAGTACTCGCTGGCGATCCTGTCCCTGTCCTCCTCGTGCATCATCGTGGTAGCCGCGTAGGACGCGACCTCCAGGATCTCGTGCTCGTTCCTAAGGTGCTCAACCAGTAGTGTCTTGTCGGTGATGCTTTCGAGGCCGCATATCTTGCATGTGTAGCTTTCGGGGTCCTGACCCATGTCTTTCGCTGGGGTCTGAAACCGATATAATGATTTGGTGTTTTGCCGAAGAAAGTTCAGGAGCCTTCTATTGATTAGCGCCGTCAGACAGACTCCGAATCGATACTTGGTAAGGGCACGGAGCCGGGATCAGGGGCTGCGGGAGAGTTTTAGGCTGACACTGTGCCTGTGATAGTGCTTCCGCCAAAGGGCGGTGGTATGGATACACCAAAGGAGATGGCGGGTATGTCCCAGACAGTCGCGTAGGTCCCTGAAATCTCGGCGTGAGGGCCGTTGGTGTGGAAGGAGCCAGAAGAGATGAATCCCGTCACGGTGCAAAGTCCTGAGGGAAGCGGGACGAGGTTGAGGGCGGGCACCCCCATCAGAGCGGGAAGGTCCACTGTGCAGTCAAAGGTGCAGGGAGCGAAGCCGTAGGTGGTGAGACAGTTGCTGGCGCTGGGGATTATCGAATTCCCCGAATAGGAACCGCTAGAGTCCAAGTAGCCAGGGGTCATGCCGTGGAAGGAGATCGTGCCCTGCTCTGACTCGGTCCCCGCATGGAGGTTCTCGACTGCCCAAGTCGTCAGGGTCGCGCTGCCCGCAGTCACCGGAGTCCCACCGACGGTGCCGCTCACCGAGAGGGTGAGGACCTGGACGTCGGTGTACACGATCCTTGCAACCTGGTAGCCAGAAACGAGAACAAGGGAATTTCCGGAGTCGAGGCTGGACACCACGATCGGGCCCCCGAAGGGATTTATGAACGGAGACTCGAGCGAGACATGCACGTTGAATGGCCTGCTGTCCTTTCCGACGGAGACCGACCCGTTGAGAACCCCGAGGAATGCGCTCGGAATCCCGCTCCCTATGAACGACTCGGCAGGAATCATGCTGTGGATGGCAATCTTGCCGTCAAGTTCCACGCTTTGTCCCTTCGCGGTGGTCCCGGTTAGGTGTATTACCGCATGGCCCGTCACAAACGAGCCATCGACATCGGCGACCAAAGAATAGTCAAGATGGCTGGTGGACGGACTTAACGTCAGACCGTGGACGGAGGCGTATGCCGCACTCCCCGCCTGGTCAAGAACATAGACTTGGCCGCCGACGGAATTGATGCCTCCGACCATCGACAGGGAAAGCGGCTGGCCGCTGCTCGCCGACGCGACGTTGGACATGAACAACGACGCCATCAGGAGGAGCCCGACGTACAGCCATTTCATGGCGGCCAATGGCCTGCTTGAACATAATTATGTTTTGTCAGATTTGGGGAAAAAGCGGCTCCCTAAAGGGTTCAGACGGTATAAGGAAGTATCTCTATTCCTTTGGATGAGAAGACCACCGTATGATATTTCCTGGAGTGCTCGGCCCCCCTAAGCTTCCTGACCACGAATCTGGTCTTCAGTTCCATATTCTCCGCCAGATAATTCTCTATCTCGAAAACCCCGTCGGCAACGAATTGCTCGAGCCCCGGAGAGTACTCGCTTGGACCGTTGAAGTTGCTTACCGTCATTATCGTCGTGATCTTTTCCCTCTTCAGAGTCTTGTAGATCAGGTGCATCAGGAAGCTATAGTCGAACTTCCCTGTGGTCCCGCTCAAGAAGGCCGTAAGTGAATCTATGACAAGGCGCTTTGCCTTGACCTCATCAATGGCGGAGAGTATTGTCTCGAGGTTGGACCCCATGCCTCTCCCCTCGAGGGCTTCGAGATCCAGGAGCCTGACCTTCTTCTGGTCTTCGAGGGCTTGGAAATCGATCCCAAACTTCACCATGTTTCTCCTCAGGCTTGCGATGTCCTCCTCGAATGTGGCGTACACCGCAGGCTGGGAGACCAAGGCGGCCCCCTGATATGCGAACTGCGATGAGAAGATCGTCTTGCCGGTGCCGATACCCCCCACGAGCAGGACAAAGTCTCCGGCCTGCAGCCCTCCTTGAATCAACCCGTCCAGCCCAGGTATACCCGTCTGCACTCTCTCTTCTTTTTGTTCCGACAAAAAGCCTTCAGGCCATGGCAGTCAGAGTCTTTTCTATATGCTTTTTGTCTCGGCCACGAGAACGACGGCAATCAGTCCTTGCGAGGGCTAGGTAAGAAAACGTATATGGCTCGGGCGTCGCACTTTCGGGTGCCAGAGAAATCTGGTCCTAGGCGCGCCAAGCCCCCTTATAAGCCGCTGAGGAAAATCGAGTCTGGCTACATTTTGCTTATAAGACGTGCCGAGTCCGCCAATTAGTTGAACCTTGGGCTCAGTGGACAAGCTCCAGCGGCGTAACCAGGACTACAAGCTTCTCGAGACCATCAAAAGGGTGGGGGTGCAGAACTACTCCCTCCTCGCTAGGCTCACCGGACTCAACGCAGAGACCATCAGGTACAAGGTCAACCGTCACCTGACAAAGCTCGGTCTTTCGACCACCATCGACGTGAACTATGGACAGCTCGGGCTCGTGATGGGATACATCACCGTCAAGCCCAACGGAGGTTCAGGGAAATCATGGGCCGACAGAATGAGCTATGTCGTCTTCACCGGGAAGAAGATGGGCTCCAACAGCCACTTCTGCCTGACAGCTGTCCCCTTCCGGTTGAAGAAGAAGTATCTCGACAGCCTCGAGCAGATCAAGGCCGAGGGGCTGATTGAGGATTACGAATACAAGGAGCTGTACTGGATGAGATATCCTCCCTTCAGGCCCGAGTACTATGATTTCGACGAGAGGTCCTGGAAGATCGATTGGAACAGGTTCGAGTTGACCATGAGCGAGATCGGTCCCTCGTTCCTGGACGTCAATAGAGAGCCTGACGTGGATTACATCGACCTCAAAATCCTGAGCTCGATGCTGAAGGACCCCACGATGCCTCTCGCAAAGACAGCCAAGGAGATCAAAGTCAACCCTCGCACTGTCCGCTACCACCACGCGGAGCACGTGATGAAGAACGGCTTCATCATCGGGAACAACATCAGGTGGGTCAAGCCGTTCCAGGAAAGCAACCCGGGCGGGGTAGTTCAAGCCGTGATAATATCAAGGAAGTTGGACGAGGCAGGAATGACGAAGGTCAGGAAGTTCTGCAACAGCCTCCCGTTCACCTGGCTTGAAGCGGGAACCGAAGACAAGACCTACCTCGCCATCGTCGACATACCGATAGCCGACTTCCAGACCTGCTTCCAGCAGATAGAGATTCACCTCCAGGGAGCGGGGGACTCCTACGAGGTCACGATGCTCGACACGTCCAAGGCAAAGCCCCTGGCCATTCCCGAAGAGATGTTTGAGCCGAAGAGGGGCTGGAGGCTCTACAGCGTAGGTGAAGCGAGGCCGACAATCGCAGAAGAGCAGAAGGGGACTAGCGAGTGACACTAGCCACTGCGGCGTACAAGGAGCTCGTTTACGGAGGGCACCTGCTCGCCCTCGGGACTTCGAGCATCGCTGCCACCGCCGCCTACCTAATCGGCAGGACTCCCACCGTTGACCTCCTGCTTATGGCCTACCTTTTCTCGTTGGGAGCTTACTCGATCAACAGGATTTCCGACTTCGACCAGGACTCGGTCTCTCACCCCGATAGGACCGCCTACCTGAAACGGCGCCTGGGAGGGTTGAAGGTGGTTTCGGTCGCTTGCTTCATGGTAGGATACCTGCTAGCCCTTTTCAGGAACCTCATATTCTTCGGAGGCCTGCTCTTCCCGTTGGGGTTGGCCCTCGCCTACAGCATCGGCTCCAGTCGGTTCAAGGGCGCGATCGGCGTCTCGAGGCTGAAGGAAGCCACCCTGATCAAGAACGTGACCGTATCCTTCGGTTGGTCCCTTGTTCCCGTCCTCGTCGGCCTCTACTATCTCCAGCTGCCTTTGACCATATTCGCCTTCGCTCCTTTCATCTTCCTTAGGCTGATGGTGAACACCATATTCTTCGACCAGAGGGACGTGGAGGCGGACCAGGCGTTCGGAGTGAGGACCCTCCCCGTGAGGATGGGCATGGCGGGTTCTTCGAGGGTGATGGACATACTCGACATAGCCTCGGGGCTCTACATTGTCGGGGTTGTAGCTTCCGGGCTGGTCCCGCTGTTCGCCGGAACGCTCTTGGTGTTCGTTCCGTATTCATTCGTCTACCGACTTTACGCCAGGTCAGGGAAGCACAGGGATTCGCTGAGGGACTTCTGGGCCGACGGGGAGTACCTGCTTTGGGGGGTCGTGACTTACCTTGGCCATCTTTGAAGGAACCGAAGCCACGCTGGAGACCGCCGACATCGACGGGAGACTGGACCCATATGTGAAAGCCATCGAGGAGGAGATCCGCAGGGGCAAGGACCCCGCCAGCAAGATCAATGGCATGGCCTACGAATTCGTGGAAGGAGGAGGGAAGCGCCTCAGGCCGTGCATAGCGCTCCTCGTGTGCGACTCGATCAAGGGGTCCTACAAGGACGCACTCCCCATAGCGGCCGCCTACGAGCTTGCCCACACCGCATCCCTGACCCAGGACGATATCATCGACAATTCCGCGACCAGGCACAGCTTGCCTACGGCCCACACATTGCATGGCGTGACGACGGCCATCCTCATTTCCGATGTGATGATCTTTGACATGTTCCAGAAGCTCGCCGACTACGACGGTGTGGACGTCTCGAAGGATCAGTTGTCCGGCTTGCTGAGGTATGTCGCCAAATCTGCCAAGCAGGCGGCCGAGGGGGAGTTCTTGGAGATGGAACTTTCGAGGAAGATAGACTCCAGTGTGGATGACTACGTCCGGTTGGCGGGCCTGAAGACGGGAGCTTTGTTTGGCGCGGCGGCCGCGTCGGGAGCCATAGTGGGTGGGGCGAAGCCAAAGGTCGTGAAGGATATGTACGAGTTCGGAAGGAATCTTGGCATCGAATACCAGATGGTCGATGACATTCTCGACCTGACCGGGAGCAGCGACGAGATGGGCAAACCCATGATGAAGGACCTTCAGAACAACGCCTCGAACATAGTAATCATCCACGCCCTGGCTCACGCCGATGGCAGGACTGGAAGGGCCCTCCGGTCGACCATGGCTAGGAGCGCCTTCGGCCTGGGGGATGTCACGGCCCTGCTGGGCATCCTTGACGACCTGGGGTCCGTACAATACGCCTCGGACCTGAGCAAGAAGCATGCGGCTTTGGCAAGGTCCAGGCTGAGGAGCCTCCCTGGCGGGGAGCCGAGGCTGACCCTGGAAGCAATCACCGAGTGGCTCGAGTCGAGAAGGAGCTAGAGTTGGCGCTCGAACCTACCGACCTGCTGATTCCAGCAATACACCTGATCACCCTCCTTATCACGGGGACCTCGGCGGTCTACGTATACAGGCAGAAGACGACTGAGTATCCGCAGGTGAGGAACCTGCTGGTCATGGTCCACCTCTTCTACATGGGCGTCGTGTCGCTAGAGTTCGCCAGGACCTTCGTCCCCGTCCCTTCCGGCTGCGTGTCCTTGTCCTGCCTGTCCTCACTAACCAACGCGTTTCTGACGGTGTATACAATCTCGAACACGACCTTCGTGCTTGCGGATGTCTTCCTGCTCACTCTCGTCGCCGTTGCGATATACTACCGGCCGAACGGGAGGAAGATGAGTGACATCCTGCGTGAGGTAGGGAAGCATCAGCTGGGAGCGACAATGCTGATAGTCTACGCGACCTACATCATCATAGCCGAAGGGTACCTGCTGGCGGTGCATACCGCATTCCAGGCGCAGATCCTTCACACCCTCGTCGGTTCCACCGAGGTGGCGACTCAGTTCGACCCGCAGTACCTGGACATGCTCCTCGGGATCCTCCTCATATTCCTAGCCTATCCTTCAGGACTCCTCATAGTCGCCAGGCGCAGGACTGGAGACAGCCAAGTAAGGAGGGCGTTCACCATACTCCCCATCGCCTGGGTCGGGATCGGAGTCGACCTGCTCATCTTCAACGGCTACCTGCTGAACCAGGGGATCGACGCGAGCGCCGTGGGGTATCTGTTCGCCGCTGCTGCCTTCTCAGCGACTGCGGCCACCTTCAGGCGGGCGACCCTCCTCTCGGCCTTCTTCCAACCGGGAATCGCGGCGACGGGCATCGCACCCCCTGGGACGACTTTCTCTGCGAGGATAGGGCTCAAGACGGAAGCGGTGGTGGGGCGCGTATTCCTCCTGGAAGTCGATTCCTCTTCTATGTTCGAGGGGCCCATCAAGGACTTCGCCAACGAGCTTGGGTCCACCGAGAGGGTGGTGTTCGCCTTCACGGCGGCCGGGAGCCCGATCTACTCCGCGCTTACTGGGATGGCCAACGTAAGATTCTTCACCATGACCAGGAAGGTTTCCTATCCCAAGCCGGGCGAAAGACCTGACGAGGTGCTCGTCCCTTCAGCCGACCAGTCTGTCCTCCTCAACGTCCTCGACAAGGCCATAACCTCGAATCCCGACCTGAAGTTCGGGGTCGTCTTCGACAGCGTGTCGGACCTGATCCTCTCGTCGGGGCTGGAGGTCACCTACAAGTTCCTCAAGCAGGCTAACGAGATGCTCAACACCCACCATGTCACCGCTGTCTTCCTCATGACCGCCGGAGCCCATTCTGAAAGGGAGGTCAACATAGTGAAGAGCCTCTACTCCAACATAGTTAGTTTCCAGGGGAGCCAGTTCGTCGTCCAGAAGAACACCTAGGCTACGAAGAGATTTCGAATTCGCAGTGCGAGTCTCCCTTGGACGTGCACTTCGTCTCGAGGGCCCTTACGTCGGCCCCAAAGTAAGCCGAGAAGGCTCCGGCTAGATGGCCGCCGGTGAAATAGCATTCAGCTTTTCCAGTCGAAAGACCCGAGCTTTCGAAGGCGTCGGTCATCTTTACTCGGGCCTGCAAGCGTGGCACGTTGAGTTCGGAGAGCTCAGCCCTACACCAGCCCGTGGCGCTGTAGATCTTCAACATCTCCACGAGACCTTCTCTGGTCTTCGGATGGTGGATATCCATTAGATTGTGCCAGGCCGCCTTGCCGTAGCTCAGCCCCTGCTGATAGATGTCAGCTTCCCCCGTTTTGGGGTCTGCGAGCTTGACCGCGTCGAGCATGACCCTGAGCCCCTCGACCCGCATGAGGACCGCTCTGTCTCCATTGTTCCATGTGATTGGGAAGTTTATTGAATCGGTCAGGAAGCCCTCCACACCAGCCTTTACCTCCACATCGGAAACATACACAGACGATTCAAGGAAGTCCTTGAGCCATCTTTCATCCATCTGCGGGTTGCTGCTCTCCAGGAAGAAGCTGACCGTAGCTCTCTCGTTGTATGTCATCCCCCCGAAGAATCCTTCCAGGATGTTGATCCCCCGGATGCCCAGGAGGTTTGCGAGGTTCCCGAGGGCACCAGGTTTATTCTCAAGATGTAGGGATGCCAGAAAGAACTTCTTCTTGGGGTCAAACCGGTAGACCATTACGTCCTTGTCCCGGTCCGTCGTCATCCGAAACGCGGCTCTCAAGAAACTCTACTTAAGCCTTGGAGGTTGGAATCGGATGAAAGTCGATTCGTGCAAATTCAAAAATGGTGCAGAAGGTCCTCTGAGCCCGTGAACTTTTTTGATGGCTTTGCTCAGAACGAGATTTGCTTCTGCACTACGGGGGCGGCCCCCATTGATTCAAGGACAGTCCGGAAGGTGCACAGTATTTCGTACCCACTCTGCGTGAGCTCGTACCTGCGTCTAGGCCCAAGGGTCTCTTCCTTGAGGAAGGCCCTGGCGACCAGAGACTTCAGGTTCTCCTGCAGCGCCATCCAGGACAGATTTGCCTTGTACATGATCTGGGTTGGCCTGTCGATGCCCTGCGACACTACTTGCAGCACGTCCATCTTGATCTCGAGTTCAGACCTTCGAGCCGGAGTCTTCTTCGACCCCGCGTTCTCGATCTGGACCGAGACGTAGGACTCTGTTATTGACATCTTGAGCGAACTGGCCTGTCCGTTCTATATATGCATTACTGATTCTGGATCTATTTGTCTACGAATACTACATCATCTAAATACTACTATCATGACAGCACGGGCCATGGCAAAGCCGTTCATAGTGACGTCGCTTAAGGTTGACGAGGAGCTTTGGAAGCGTGCCAAGAAGAGGGCCATAGACGAAGACATCACCCTGCAGGAGCTGCTGAACGTGGCGGTCCAGGATTATCTGCGAAGGAGAACGGATGTGGAATTCAAGCGAAAGAAGCGAGAAAACTAGCCGAGACCTCCTTCTAGCCCCGAATAGAATCCCGCATACTAATCTCGAATCCACAATTACTAATTAGGGAGGTCAGAAGCTTGTACTGTGAACCTATTTCGTGGCCCCTCCGGTCAGTCCGGATCTTTGCAAAGACAGGACATTTCTGAGGTAGTCACGAAGCTAGACTCCGCTCTGACAGCCATCTTCAATGAAGACGGAAAGAGAACTGTGCTATACCACATGTCGAACAGGTATGGCTTGTCTCTTGAGCAGGCGAGCATGGACCCTTCTAAACTTGAGAAGGCGCTGACAAGTCTCCTCGGAGAAATAGGATGGATAGTTGTGAAACGCGCGATCCTGGAGCAGTTCTGGGACAGGAAGATACCAGTTGAAGAAGTAACCATCGTCGAGAAAGCTTCCCTCCAACAGGCCTTTGGGTTCGTCCGAGGCCTTGGCCTCTTTAGGCCATCTGGGGCTTACTGACGTTATCAAATCTTCCGGGCTGCCCCACCAGTGGTACGGTCTAGGATTCCGGGACGATTCACTAGATCTCTTGTGAACATGGAAGAGGAACGCCTGATGACCTTTTTTAGTATGCCCTGAAAAGCCTGACCATGGAGGTTGCTGGGCCTTCGTCGAGCTCCTCACGGGGACGGGGCCTGCTCCGATGGCTTGTTACTGGAACGTTCGCCTCTCTCGCTCTCCTTCTTCTTCTGATCTACCTCCATGCTGCGATTGGAAGCGGTGCCATCATTCTGCCGGCCGAGATTCTCGCTTTCGCCCTTGGGGGGTTCACCGTCGCGTCGCTTCTTGGCGTTGTCATGTATTCCTGGAAGGCGTTCCCACAGCACCGAAGGGCCATCCTCTTCGTGGTGGGGATAACCCTGATCGTACTGCTGGCTCACACCTACCTGATCGGAAGTCCTCCTGCCAGCGACAACAGGGTCCCAGTTTCTGGGGCTGTAGGGGTACAGCTGGTGTCTGTGGACAAGGACAGCTCGGGCAACCCTCTGTTGACTGTTACCTCCTCATTTTCACAGGGACATCTAAACGTCACAGTCACGGCATCCGGCTCCGACGCAATAGTGAACCCCGAAGTGGTTGCGTCATCCCGCCTTACAGGGGTAGGCTTCGCACCACCCCCCACCTATCAGTCCCCCCTCTCGCCGGAGGATTCGGTGACGGGGACCTGGACGGTCGGCAGCAACGTTACTAGCCTGAGCGTTTCGTATCAGTCTCTCAACTGCTACAAGACGAGCTCGCCCGCCGAATATGGATGTATCATGGACGAGATATTCTACGTTCCCGAGGGCATGGCCATCTACAACGGACAGCAGTGCTCCACGGGTAACAACGCCCCGACCGACTGCCATCTCGAGCACCCCTGGCTTGTCCCAGGCCTGCTGGCGGCAGGGATGGCTATCTTCGGGGAGTTCAGCGCAGTAGGTTGGAGGTTCATGCCTGCCCTCCTAGGCACCTTCAGCATCCCTATACTCTTCGGCATAGCCTGGAAGGTTTCTGGGAGCAAGAGGTTGGCGTATCTGTCTGCCATCCTGCTGGCCCTTGACGTGATGTTCTTCTCCCAGGCGAGCGCCGCCCTGCTGGACATCCCGGAGATCTTCTTCGCTCTTGCAGCTTTCTTCGCGTATTTCGCAGGGCTGAGGTTCTGGAAGTTCGACAAGTACGTGATATCAGGGGTCCTCATGGGACTGGCTGGCCTGGCCAAGGAGACAGCCGTATTCTTGGCACTGGCGCTCTTGACATACATCCTACTGTTCGACGAAGGCAGGCTGCGACACCGTTCCTTCGCCATCCTGAAGGTGGCGCTCGTCGTAGGGCTTGTCTTCGTTGCGGGACTCGAGGCCTACGACTCCGTCCTTGTCTCTCCCTCCCTCCCTGGGACCCAATCCTGCCCGATGAACGGGAGCAGCTTCGTCCAGCAAATGGGCTACATCTTCTGCTACGGCTCCTCTCTTATCGCGGACAAGCTCGCCTGTTCGCCCACGACTGGCTACTGGTGCAAGTTTGCCAACGACCCCGGCGGGCCCCCCATACTTCCCACCGACTGGGTCGTCTACTACAGTCCTGTTGCATACTATGCGACATCGGTCAGCGTCTGTCCCAACTCGGTCAACGGCGTCTGCCAGGGAGGGTCCTATTCGTATGTCGCCCTTGCCTACTACGGGGTCACCAACTTCCTCGAAACGTGGACGATCTATGTGTGGATACCGCTAGTCGCCTACGCGCTTTACTCCCAGTTCAAGAGAAAGCAGCAGGTCATGGACCAATTCGTGGCCCCAGAACAGTTCAACGCTTCCTCCACCCTTCCCGGAGACCTGAGGTTGGCGTCGTTTGCGCTCATCCTGTTCGCATGGTCCTATGTGCCTTACCTGTTTCTGTTGCTTGCAGGCAGAGTCACCTACCCCTTCTATTTCCTCCCGGCCGTGCCAGCCATCGCGGTGGGAGCATCCTACTGGGTGACGAGGTCCTGGTTCCCTAGGTGGCTCATGGTGGTATATGTCGTCATGACCTTCGTCTTCTTCTTCATCTACTTCCCTGAGAAGGGGTTCCTCCCAGACTGGCTTCGAGTTCTGATTGGCCACTAGCGCAAAGCGCAAAGACGTTCGATTTCGAGGGCCTTGGCCCGCATGATGTCGAAATGGGCTTGGCGCATTTGGCATTGTCATTGTGATTCCAGTCTCGGCTTGGAACCCGCAGCCACCTTTGGGCCCCCCTCCCCAAGAAAGCCGTCGAGGGTCTTTTGAGATCCCAACCGTACTCTTAGCCAGCCAAGGAACGAGTGCCCCGACCCCGCAGCGACCGACAAGGCTAGCAGCGCCAGGGACGCCGACCTGACCAGCGCTGCGGCCTGGGGCACGGTCCACGCTTGGGTGGGGTTGGGGACAGTGAACCAAGTCAAGATGATGAGTGAGTTGAAAACCTCCATGCTGTAGAGCCAAGGGGAGTTAAGGGCTAGCACGGCGACGATTGGGACGAGCATCACCGTGAACTGGGGCGCGAATATCGTCGACGAAAGAAGATAGGCTGATAGCGCCAGAAAGCTCTTCTGGATTAATGGCATCTTCAAGGTGTAAACCCTGGCGAGGAGCACCGCTAGCAAGATAATGCCGAATATCCTGGCAGGTTGGGAAAACGGGCTCCCGAATATCCAGATGTACCAGGCGTCCTCAAGCCCCCAGCCCGAATAGTATGAAAGGAACTGGCTGAAGTATCCGAAATTGAAGATCGCGATTGGGACAAGAGTGGAGGCAGCCACGAGAAGCGAGACTATGAGGTAGTTCATCCTATCCTTCCAATCGACCAGCTCGAATAGGAAGACGGGAAGCAGGACTCCGGCCACGACCTTCGTAGCAATTGCGAACCCCATGAAAGCGGCAGACCAACCTCTGCGTTTCTCTACGAAGAATTGAAGGCAAAGAACTACGAAAAGGGCGTTGAACAGGTCGAAATTGTAAACTCCGTAGATGAGCATGCTCGGCAGTAGGAAGTACAGGGGGTTCAGACGCACGCCGAGGCCGCCCGCCAGCCTCCAGGTAGACCAAGCGATGCCAACGGCCGCGAAAAGGCTTAGCAGACTGAATGAGTCATAATAACCTGCGTATATGCCACCAGCACTACCCGCGATGAACCCTCCCAATACACGAGAAGCATAGAGGATCATACCCGAGACTGGAGGGTACTCTAGGAAAGCACCGGGCGTATAGGGAATCTGCCCCGCCGCGACCCAATCCCTCTGGAAGAACGACAGGATGTCTGTGTAGGGCGCGTTGAAACCCCCGGAGTGAAAATAAGCGCTGAAAAGGATAGCAGCGAACGAGGTAAACATGGACGCGATGAGAGCCCTACGACTGGATGTAACACCCGAAATCAATGGATTTCTGGCCGAGGTATAGGACATACCTTCTTAAGACCAGCAAACAGAACAGGCGTATGGTCAATTTCCTCCCCCCCGATCTTTCGACCACCTTCCTAGTGGCGGCCATCCTCCCCCTCGTCCTCGGCTTCATCATCGGGGTGATAATCAGGAGCGCCATCAAAATAGGGATAGCTCTGGCGATAGTCGCTGTCATCCTCATCGCGGCCGGGATAATCAGTCCCAATCAGGTGATTCAGCCGTTGCTCTCCCTGTACAAGTCGGGGCCGGCCCTCACGGCTGACGCCCAAAGAGTGGCGGGATACCTTCCCTATTCTTCGCTTACCTTCATCCTTGGACTCGCTGTAGGATTGCTGAAAGGCTAGCCAATCAGCCAGTCATCGGGAGGACCTTGTCCCCCGGCGCAGTCCACCACTCCGGAGACTCTCCTGAGGAACGACGGACAGGCGAAGCAGACTAGAAAAGCGACCTCCTTCTTGACGACCGGGCAGTCGACGCTTTCCTTCTTCATCCTTGAGATGGCCTTGGCGCTCGCAGCACCCTTGAGCTGTTCCGACACCGCTTTCGGGACCCTTTTCGGCTTCGCGGAAGGATAGATGTTGACTTTGAACTTGGTCTCCAGGGACACAAAACGGACGCTCGTTGAATCAAGATAAAAGTCTGACCTTTGCGCACTCGAGATGCCTCCGGCGCAGGCCAGGTCGCTACGACCGGCGAAACAGGAATGTCAGGACGCAAGCAATCATGAAAGAGATGAAGTAGCTGAAGTCCGCCTCGCCGAAGTAACTTGCCAGGGAACTGAAGGGGAAACCAAGGTTAAGCGCAGGGACCCATGGCAGCCGACAGCCCAAGCAGCACGCCTCCGAGGACGTTCGCCGCCAGGAGGGACAGGGATGGCCTGCAGACCGGTCAGGCCAAAGGTTTGAACAGAGAGGACCCCGATGACGTAGTCAGCGACCGTAAGGTTGGCTGCGAACCACAACGTGAAGACACGGCCTGGGGAGCCGTGCCTTGCGCCCTCAGCTATGTGCTCTATGCCTGTTTCTTCTACTGTGTTGGGCCTATCAGGCATTCGTTCCGGCCGAGGGCTGATTCAGGCTTAGGCATTGTCAGGTTGAGGTTTTTGGACAAGGCCGTCCGCGAGGGCGAGGACTCTGGCTTTCAACTCGTTCCTGCCTGCAAGTGCAGAGTAGACGGCGAGTAGCCTCAGCTGCCTGGCAACGTCCGACTCGGTCGCCTTGGTGAGTTTTGTGAGCTCCTGCTTCCCCTTGGCCGAGACGATGTATCTCCTCATGTTCCCCTCCCTCTTCGGAAGCTCGGTGATGAGTCCCTTCTTCAGTAGTTCCCCGAGGATCAGGTAGATTGAGCCCGGACCTGGATTCCATTCGCCTAAAGTGGCTCGTCTAATCTGCGCTGCGAGGTCTGCCCCCGAGAGTGACGATTCGGAGAGCATCTTAAGGGCCGCCAGGCGGAGCAACCCCTTGGGGACGCTAATCATTCGCCCCCCCAGTCCTGTCTTCAGGGTGTCTAGAAGCAAAGCGCCTTCGCCTCTCGAGCTCAAGAATCTGAGCTTGCTTTCTATCGCGTGTCTTCAGTTGCATTTCTCTTTGGAGGGCCAATGCGACGAAGATGCAATCGTACACCGCCGCGGCGTTGCCAGCAGCTATTTCGTAGGCAGCTAAGGCAAGTTCCTCGGTGACCGGCACGAGTGTAAGGGAGCCCGATTCAATTGCTCTGAAGAGCCGGTCAAGGTATGGGAGACCGTCTGAAATGTTATGCAGGACATTGTGTTGGACGAACAATGTGTTGGCCACCTCGAGGACCACTAGGTCTGGGGCAAGGAACCTCTCCGACTGGAACTGCTCCTGTCCTTGAAGCAGGCCCTCAACAATATGGCTGCTGTCTGCGACGATCAGTGCTCTCGCCCTTCTCGGATTATCCTGACTATTTCGTCGGGGTCGACCTTGACCGGGTGGGCTGCCTGGAACTCCTTGAGCTCCTGTAAGAATCTTCTTCTCTCCTCGTCTTTTAGATACTGTTCCAGCGCCCTTCTGACGGTATTCGAAAGAGGTCCATATTGGAGCAGCTTCTTTCTCTCTTCCTCGGTGATTCGTACGCTTAGAGTCGGCATGTCTTACAGGTCGTCATACAAATTGTAATATTAAAGTTTTCATAGGTTTGAACAATTTGGAGCGGGAGAGAATCTTCTGAAACCATCAATCATCGTCCACGGAGGAGCAGGGAGTGGCAGATACGGAAAGAACGATAGGCGCTCCTTCGGGCTGGTCGAGGCGGTAGGGGCCGCGCTGGCAACAATGAAGAGCGGCTCAGCGATCGACGGGGCTGTCGCCGCCGTATCCTATATGGAGGAATCGGGGCTGTTCAACTGCGGCAGAGGGGCGTGCCTAACGGTAGAGGGTAGCGTGGAACTTGACGCGGCCATAATGTCAGGGGATGGATTGGCTGGCGCGGGGGTCGGGGCGGTCACATGCACCTACCAGGCAGTGTCACTCGCCAGATGGATAATGGAAAACACGGACCATGTGCTCATCGTGGGGGATAGGTGCAGAGACTACGTCAGACTCGCGGGACTCGACCTCGAAAGGCCGGTCGCATCTGAAGCCTCAAGGAAGCGGTTCGCTCAGATGAAGAAAGACCCGAAGTTCGCAGGGCAGCTCAGGCTAGTGCGCAGGTTCAGGACTGGAGACACGGTCGGAGCGGTCGCACTGGGGTCGGACGGAATCCCTGCCGCGGCTGTGAGCACAGGAGGAAGATGGATGAAACTCCCGGGAAGGGTGGGAGACTCGGCGGTGCTCGGCGCTGGGATATTCGCTGACAGGAAATCAGGGGCCGCCTGCGCGACGGGGATGGGGGAGGAGATAATCAGGGTCGCCCTCTCAATGCGAGCATGCGAGCTGATGAAAGACCACGATGCAAAGGCCGCAGCCAGCCGTGCGATTGGGTACATCTCCAGAACCAGGGGACGGAACACGGCCGGGATAATCACTGTCGACCTGAAGGGGAGGCTCGGCGCATCCTACAACACTGGGGCCATGGGGAGAGCCTGGTTCGACCAGGCGAAGGGGAAGACGATCGTCAGGATCGGACCCGACCCATGAATTAATTAACTGATTATCGCCCTTCCGCAAACGTGCAGGTGAAGCCCAAGACACCCAGAGGAATCTGGTCTCTGAGGGGAGTTACAATCGCCATCGCGCTTGTAGTCATACTCGTCGTCGGGACAGTCATATATTCGGCCTACGAAGATTACACAGCCCTTCGTGCAGAGCTCTCTGGTGGTTCCCGCCCCGTCACTGGCACGGCTGTCCCGCAAGGGTCAGGGGAGATTATTTCGATCAACATAACCGTCGCCAACGCCGGTCTATTCACCCTCAACGTCACGATGGGGTGCACATACCCGAACTCCGTCGTCGTCTGTCAGACCTCGGGGGTCAGCGTACCTGCCGGTCAGACTGATGTGCTCCAATTCACAATGTTCGTTTCAAACTTACCAGTATACGAGAGCTTTGGCGACCATCGGATCAACGGGACCGTGGACATTTCGATGTCTCCCTTTGTCAGCCTAGACATCGGCACAGACTTCAGCGGGTTCGTAGACGCGGGAGTCAGCTAGATGTACGCGCCCCATGTCCCGATGAAGAAGAGGATCAGAAGCGCAGTCTGGGCGCTCGTGGTAAACGTCATCTTCTGGATAGTCATTCCTTACTATCTCGGGACCCTTCTGGTATCCATAGCTCCTCAGAGCGCCCTCACGGTCCCGACATTCGTCTATGAATTCGGGGCCATGTTCATCATACTGGACGTCAGTGCGGCTTTCTACCAGGGGAAAGCGATTGCCGTTCCCTTCATTTCTGGAGCAGCCCTGCTGAGCGTAGTGTACATCTGGCTGGCCACCAATGGGGGGAACTTGGCAGTAGAAGTCAATGGGTCCAGCCTCGGACTAGGGTTCCAACTACTGCTCTATGTCCTGGTGCTTCCCTCTATCTGGGCGGCAATTCGGGCGCCTCTATCGTACTTCATTTGGAGAAGAAGCGTGCTCGCCCAGCAAGGGACAACCCTTGGAAGCGGACAGGTCAGCTGATCTTGGATCATTCGCTACGTGGGAAGCCCAACCTTCCTGCAAAACTCGGAGAAGCGAGGGTCTTCCCTAAGCTTTGCAAGCATCGGGTCAGACTTGATCGAACACCTGCCTCGAGATACACACACCCTCTGGGCCTGCAAAGGGCTCAATCCTAGAAGAGATGTTCACTGCGTCGCCAAAGACGTCTTTGTCCCGGTGGATCACATCTCCGAGGTGGATGCCTATTCTAATTCGAATCTTCCATTCATTGCCCGCTGATACGTTGTAGTCGTGGAGGCGACTCTGTATCTCCGCGGCGCAGCGAAGCGCTTCAAGGGCACTTTCAAACTCGACGAGGAAAGAGTCCCCAATCGACTTCACTTCATTGCCTTGATGCTTCAAGATGATCGGTCTCACAATCCCATTCTGTCTCTCAAGGACCTGCATTGCCCTTGACTCGTCAGTCTGGGTGAGAGCGGTGTACCCGACCATGTCGGTGAACATGATCGCGGCCAACCTTCTCTCCTCTCTAGACAATGCGCTTCCAGTAGGTGCAATCTGCCTAACGATAAATCCATCGTGGGCAGATGACCGGTCGGAGTCCTGGCCACTCTCAAAATCCGTTAAATGGGCAGGATTCGGAACAATGGCCCAATGAGGGCTTACTGCCTTTCGCACAGAAAAGACATTGACGGCCTAGGGTCAGGTTCCCTTTCGGTAGCCGCGACCGGGGGGAAGATCATCCTATCCGATTATGACAATCTCGTCGACAACCTGAGGAGCATCCCCAGTGATGCCGAGAGGGTAGTCCTCAGCGACCTGGGGGCGGACACCGCTGACTTCCCCGACTTCCTGAAGGAGATGGAGAGGCTGTCGAAGAACGCTAGAGTAACGTACATCGACCACCATTACATGTCTGAGCCGGCCAAGAGAAAGCTCAGGAAGCTCGGCATAGAGGTCGTCCACGAAACGAGTGAATGTGCAAGCATACTGACGTACAAGACCTTCAAGGACGTCCTCCCCGAGGCAGCCATGCTGAACGCCCTCTACGGCGCGGTCACGGATTACATGGACAACTCCCCACTGGCAAAGAAGATGATGGAAAAGACGGAAAGGCACTCCGTGCTTCTTGAAGCGACAATGCTTTCGCTCGCTCTGGGCGACAGGTCTGAGGAAGACGGCTTCCCGGAGATGATCGTCCAAGAGCTGTCGAGATTGAAACGGCCTCACGAGATAGAGGGAATCGCAGAGGCGGCAGTCAGGCAGCTTGGGAAGGAGGAGTCCCTGGAGAAGGAAGTGAGGGCCGGTGGGAAGAAGAAGGGACACCTGGCCTTCATGTTCATGTCGGGGTACTCCACCAGTATCGTTTCGAAGCTCCTCCTGGGGGCCTTCGACGTCCGCGTAGGGGTAGCCTTGAAGGAGAAGCAGAAGGGGTACTACGAGGTCAGCCTACGGTCGACCTCTGATTGCAGAGTCCACCTGGGGAGGGCGATTGCAAGTATCGCCGCCAAGCTCGGAGGGAGCGGCGGGGGCCACCAGAGGGCTGCAGGGTGCAGAGTCCCGACCTCAAGAGCGGACGAGATGCTCGAAGAGCTCGCCAGCAGGGTTTGATGTGCTCTTTCACGGGCAAGGATCCGGGGCACAACTGATGGAACGGAAACGTCCCCACAGTCATGAAACCTAGATTGTAAACGCCTTAGCTCCTCTTGGTGCACTTTACGACGATAGCGCCTCCGAGTTGGGTCTCGTGGACCTCCGTCGGACCAATGACCCTGGCCAAAAGATCTGCGAGTTGGGAATTATGCAGGACGAGCAGATAGGTGTCATAGAGTGAGCCGTATCGGAGGCCGACCCTCCCTGCAGTGGCGAGTCCTATTATGGCGGGGACGGTCCTCATATAGAATGCTACGGCAACGTCTCGAAGTGCGTCATCGGGCTTACCAAGGTCAGCAATGGCAAAGCGCGCCCCGGGCTTGAGCACCCTGCTCAGTTGGGCTAGGGCCAACGGCAGGTCGTGAGCATCCCTTACTGCAAATCCAGATACGGCAGAGTCGAATACCCCGACCCTGAAAGGCAGATACTCGAAAACCGCCTGGACTGCGTTGGGAAAGCCCGAGGCTTTCAGCATTATCTTGGAAGCGTCTAGAAGAATGGGATTACCCCGGGCCTTGTCCACAACGCGAGACATTGTTCCTGGTCCTGAGCCGAAATCGAGGACGAGCCCTCCCGGCCTGGAAGCGAAAGCAACTGCCTCCTCCCGCATCCTTCGGTCCTCGAAGAGTGAAATCCTGCTGGAAGCGAGCTCGTAGGAGGGGAGGATCTGCTGGAGGGAGTTCACGATGTAAGCCCACTTGTTCTGGAGGCCTGGCCTTCTATGGTCCAACCCTTTGTAATGCCCACGCTGGCGTTCTTATCGCTTTGGCGGGCTGTCGATACCGAGAGTTTCTAGTTATGTTGCTCCCTTTTCCGAATAAGGAGGCTTGTAGTTCGACTTGCCGTCGCCTTCCTCTGCCTCTCCGGTCTTCTCATTGGCTTTCCCTTTCTTCTCGTCGATCTTCTTCTTGGCCTTCGGCTCCAGGCTGGAGATGGGTACTGGGGGTGCCTTCACCAGTATCCTGTACTCGACCTCGATGTCCTTGGCGTTGAACTCCAGGACGGGAGGTTGCCTGAGCATACTCCGGCAGACTCAGATTGCTAGTTCAGGGCGTCGAACCTCTTCATGACGATTGCGATGTTGCTTGCAACGTCTGAAGCCGTGATGTGCATTCCAAACTGCTTCGCCGCCTCCACGCCGGCGGAGCCGTTAACATACGCTGCAGCACAAGCAGCCTCAAAGGGGGCCACCTTCTTGGCGAGGAGCCCTGCCGTTATCCCCGTCAGGACGTCCCCCGTACCGCCGACTGTCATCGCTGGCGAGTGGATGTCGTTGAGCCCGACGCTAGACCCGTCAGAGATGATGTCGGTGGGCCCTTTCAACAAAACTATCACCCCAGCTTCCTTCGCCTTTTCTGAAACGATGCTGACTCTGCCACTAAGATCGTCAGGCAATTTCTCGCCAAAGAGGCGCTCGAACTCCCTGGCGTGGGGAGTCACGACCGAACTGGTCTTTCTAAGGGATGGGAGTATCTGCGGCCGTAATGCGTCCGCGTCGACCACAAGGGACCTGCCCTCTCCCTTCATCTGGTTAAGCGCCTGGGCCACCGACTCCGGTTTCTGAGGCCCTAACCCCGGACCGACGGCGAAGGTGTCTACCTCAGGCACCCATGCCATCAGCTTCGATACGTTCCCCCGGGTGAGCTTCGAATCAGGAAGGGGGACCACGATGAAATCGGGAGAGAGTGCTCGGATTGGGGTCGCGATCGATGCGGGGACGGCGATGAAGACGAGGTCGACCCCGGACCGCATGGCCCCCTCGGCGCAGAGGAAAGGCGCTCCGTGGTAGAGCCTGCTCCCCCCGACGACGCAGACAGTTCCGTTCATCCTCTTGTGGGAGTCCCTCCTCCGAGGAGGGATGACCCTGGAGACGAACTCGGCGTCTATCTTGATTTCAGGCAATCTCTCGACCTAGTAGTTGTAGCGCCTCTGCTTCTGCTCGAGGGTCACGAGAGACTCGATGGGGCAGGTCAACCCGAGCCTGCTCTTTAGCTTGGGCATCGACTGGTCGACGGAGGCTATCGCAAACACACCCACTATCTTGGCACGCGCCTTCTCGGCTATCCGCGTGAGTGCTTCTATGGTTGTCCCTGACCTTACCATGTCGTCAACGATGAGCAGCCGTTCCCCCTTCCTGATGGCCGATTTCGGGAGATAGAGATACTTCACGGATGACGGCGAATAGACAGCCTTCTGCTCCACGAATTCCTCTACTCCGAGGTCTCTCTCCGCTCTTACCACAGCCAGATTGACATTGAACTCACCCGCGACCTCGGCCGCCAGCGGGACTCCGTCGACCTCCATGGTCACGACCCTGTCTACTGGGACTAGACTGAACTCACTGTACACAACCTTCGCGATCTGCCTAAGCAGCCCGACGTTCGACACCACGGCACTGATGTCATAGGAACCGTCTTGGGTGACCCTGACCGAGTCCATGATCATCTGCCTCAGGAGCTTCTCCCTGAATGTGGCGATGAACTTCTCAGACCGGGTTGCGCTGGGCAATACGTGGCCGCGGACATATCTGCTTAGGATAGGCGCCGAGAGCCCGAGCACGGCCGACAGTTCCCTGTAGCTGTAGCTCTTCTTCAAAGTAGCTAACAGTTCCACCGAGGAAATTCGGGTCTTAACGTCCGCCACCCTGCTCATTGCCAGTCTCCCATGAGAGTTTGCAAGGGGGGCTAAATTAGTCTATTCCCAAACTATCGGTTTTTGCGGCCTCCGTGAAGGGCAACGTCGGACCCCTGACCCGGAATCCCGCGAGGCTCGACTTCTTTCTTCGAGTCAGGGTTGAACCCAGCGACTCCGCAAAATCAGAAAAAACTTCTAGGTCAGAGTTGTCTGCGACTACGACTGATTCCGGAGCGAGATGGCCCCTGAGGGTTTCTAACTCGAATTTGAAGTGCGTAGTGTCCACGGGACTATCGTGGCCGCTCCAAAGTCGAGGCTCATCATCTCCCGGCGGCAATAGAATCTCCCAGACCTTATAGCGCCGAACCCTTGACCGGCGCGCAGATGGACTTCTCCTTCGAGGTCAAAGAATCCGACCTCCTCGGACGAGTGGGCACCCTGAAGGTCGGGGGAAGAACCCTCGAGACCCCCTACATGTTCCCCGTCATCCACCCTGTCAACCAACAGGTCCCTGTCTCCGAGTTGAAGGCCATGGGCTTCGGGGGATTGATGACCAACTCGTACATCATTCACTCCAGGCGCAAGCAAGAGGCCCTAGAGAAGGGAATCCATTCGATGCTCGATTATGATGGGGTGTTCATCACCGACTCAGGAGGGTATCAGGTACTAGTCTACGGGGACCTGGAGATAGGCTACAAGGAAGTGGCTTCCTTCCAGGCAGGCATCGGTTCGGACCTCGCGGTGACGCTCGACAGGCCCACGGGGTACCCCCAGACCAGGAAGGTAGCAATGGAGACGGTGGTATACAGCCTGGAGAATGCCAAGGCGACCCTATCCGAGTACGGAGATGAGAAGACCTGCTGGGTCGGGCCAATCCAAGGCGGTCTCTACGGTGACCTTGTCAGGAAGTCGGCGAAGGCATTGGTCGGCGCCGGTTTCCAGTTCCTGGCGCTTGGAAGCCCGGTCCAGGTGATGGAGAACTATATGTTTTCGGAACTGGTAAAGATGATAGGCTCGGCCAAGGGTGCAATCCCTTATTCGATGCCACTTCACCTTTTCGGGGCTGGCCACCCCCTCACCATGGCCCTGGTGGTTGCCCTCGGATGCGATACATTCGACTCTGCCAGCTACGTGATATTCGCCCGGACTGGGAGGTACATGAGCGGGAGCGGGGTCCTCACCCTGAAATCGATGAAATACCTCCCCTGCAGCTGCCCGATCTGCAGTAGGACTTCGGTGAAAGAGCTCCTCGAGCTTGAGCATGACGAACGCACTAAGCGCCTTTCCATCCACAATCTCTTCATCCTGCACGAAGAACTTGAGGCCTGCAAGGAGGCGATCTCCGAAGGGAGGCTGTGGGACCTCGTAGAAGAGAGGTCGATGGCCCACCCCAGGCTCAGGGAGGCATTCCTGGAGCTGGTGCGGCTTGGACCCGAGCTTTCGTTCGGCACCCCGACGATGAAGGACAGGGGGCTCTTCGTCCGGAGCGCAGGGGACATGGCTAGGCCCGAAATTACAACGGCAGCCGCCCGTCTTTCAGAAGCAGCTACCAAATCGAAGGGGACCGCTGTCCTGCTCCCTGGGACGATGGAGCGGGGGTCCCGGCTGAACAAGAAGGAACGAGCAGACTATTATCGGCTCCACCCTATCATCGGGCCTTATCCTGCTGAACTCGAGTTCCAATACCCCTTCAGCCAGACGGAAATTGGGTCTATGGTCCCTACAGTGGGCCTCGAAGAAGGGAAGAGGAGGCTCAAGGCGATGGGGTACGATCGTGTCCTTGTCGAAGGAGGAACGCCTTCGAAGGATATGCCTAGGAGTAGACGGAACCGGTGGGGCGCTTCTCCTTCTCCTCGATCATCTTCATCTCACTCTCGATGACCTCGGCACCCTTTATCAAGGGACCTGTGTTGGCCGTGAAGCCGTACCTCTTCGAGAGGAACTCCACCGCCGAGGCCGCTGCCCTGGGGTCGACCCTTTCCGTGTTGGAATAGGCCAGGACGGCCAGAGCGGGGAAGGAATTCATTTCGAATGTGTTCAGCAAGGACGCAACTGGACCCACTATCATCCGGTCCTCCTCGAATAGCGGTTCCGAAGGGAGGCCCCCGCGGGACGCGAAGGCGCTTGTCATGGCCACCTTGTACCGGTTCTCGTCGTTCCTCAGGGCATCGTCGAGGCCCCCGACCAAGACGACCTCCCTGACCCCGGAGACCATAACCCAGTCCGCCAGTTGCCTATAGAATTCGTTCTCCTTTTCCCTGATCGGGGAAACTTCGGCTTTGAGGAGGGACAGCTCTCCGGCGACGAAGACTTCGTAGGGGGTGGCTATCCTGCCGTCGATCTGTGATGCAACGGAGGGCGCATACTCGTAGTCGATGAAGCATTTCCGCTGGGCCTTCAGTTCTGTTATGAGGAACTTCACAGTCCAATACCCCGTGGCCCCTATTCCATGGAAACCGGCGATCAAGGAGGTACCGTCAAGCCTCGCCCCGGCTGGGATGACCTTCATTTTGCATTCACCCCAGCGTGGTTGCGGTCTTAAACATGCGGCACTGGGGAAGCGGAGAGCCTCCCGCTAATGGCCGCGTTTCGCGGCGAGGACTCCTGCGACAAGGCCAATCAAGGAAACAAGTAGGAGGATGTAGACCAAATAGAACAGCTCCGTCGCCTGGCTCGCCACCGACGCCACATGGGCGTTCGTGCTGAACGAGGAAACGAGGGTCGAAGAGAGCCCGTCAGACTGCGAGACTGTCACTGTGAGCGTGTGGACCCCATCGTTCAATGTGGACGCGTCGATGCTTCCATCGACCGCCACATGGGCAGGGACGCCCGGGTTCCCAGTGATGACCGGGGACGTCAGGCTGATCTTACTTCCGTCGATCCATGCGGACAGGTATGGAGACGCCAAGTCGGCGCCAGAAATCGTCACCGTGTAGTTGGCCAATCCACCTATCGGCTCGGTCAGCCCGCTGACTGAGACCGTGGGGAGGGACGGGTTGATTGAACCGAAAGAGGAATCGACCAGGGTGATGTTGGAATGAACGAGCGTCACGGAGCCTACGCTGGAATCCTTGAAAGTCAGCCCACTTCCGCTCGCATTGAAGTCCCCGCCGTTCACCCCCACCAGGGTGACGTTCGAGTCCATTATGGTCAGGTTGCCCCTGAAGATAGAGTCTGTGATGACGACATTTCCACCGGCGATCGTGTTTGTGCCTATGAAATAATCGCCGCTCAAAGGGACTCCGGTCGGCACGGCGGAATTGTCGAAGGCAATTTGGGAGCCCGTCGATGGCCAAGGGCCGCTTCCGGAGTAATACTGGTAGTCTGAAACGAAGAACGGTTGCTGGGCGCCAAGGGCGGAGGTGGTCGGTGTGCCGTCCCAGGCAAGCCCAGTGACAAAGGCGTCGTAGGGCCCGGAGTAGTCGAAGGAATTTATTGCGAGCCCCGCAAGACTGCCCTGGTCTGCTGAACTCGGGAGTGTGACGTTGCCAACCCATTTCCCGATCCCGGGGTCGTATTCGAGCTGGACTAGCTGACCTGCCGCATATTCATCGTGCATCAGAGTAGTGTACTGGCCCGCAAGCGAGGCCGGATATACGATGGCGGAATACTCGCCGAATTTCGCCTGGGTCCCGTTGGAGTATGCTATGCTCGCCACGATGTGGGCGGGCTCGCCCTGGAAAAGTTCACCGTCCTGGCCGCTGGTTTGACCGATGGCGTAGTCTGGAGAGACGTGTACATAGCCTGAGGATATCGAGATGGAGGGCGTTATCTCGGGCCCCGATACCCACACCTGGCCGTAGAAGTTGCCCGTCAGGTTGCCTCCGGCCGTAAAGGACATGTAGCTAGCGTGAAGCTGGACGGTGTACAGGCCTGGTTGCGATCCTTCGGGGACACTAAGCTGGCCGTAGATGGCGTCCGACCCACCGTTGCAAACCCTCAGGGCCTGGGCGCATGGTTGGTAGTGCAGGTCGGCAATGGATACCGCCTCTCCCGACGGACTGACCAGGGTTGCCGAAACGTTGGAGCCGACCAGCACGTCCTGTGCGAAGAGCCTCCCCGTCTCCAGGGAAGTCTCAAAGTAGACGTTCACGGGAGGAATAGGGTTGGCGATTATTGTCAGGTACTGGCCAGGGGCTGCGGAGCCGGGTTCGGCGGCGACCTCAGGATAGATGTAGCTTGACTGTAGGTATATGCCGAAGACCGCGGGCGCGTAGCTGTAGAGGTCCCCACCGGCGATGAGGGTCATTGGGCCTGAAGGAACAGGCTTCGTCAGAGATCCCACGTAGGTCCCCGACCCGGTTCCCATGAAGGTAGCCGAACTGGAGTTCTTGTACTCGTTTGAGGTGAACGAGTAGGCCTCAACCGATAGGGTGAGGTTCCCCGGGGGTGCCGGGCGCCCTTCTAGGTCTGTGGCGGCGATGGTGAGTTTCAGGGGTGCCGAAGAGTTCCAGGACCACGGGTCCGTGGAAATAACGTACGGGGACCCGGGTACCTCTATCGATCCCAGGTAACCTGCGAAAATGACTCCCATGGCCTGGCCTGAATCTCCGCTCCCGGACATGCCGAACATGTTCACGTAGGCCAGTCCAGACTCAGTTCCCAGGGTGATTCCTCCGGTCCAGTTCCCAGACGCCGGGTCAAATGCCATCTTCGTGGGGCTGAACGTACCTCCGAGGGTCTGAATGTTCATTGTGAACGTCCCCGTCGTGACGACCATTCCGCCCTGGGACACTTTTGCGTTCAGGGTCAGGTTCTGACCGAGGGTGTACTCCACCTGGCCTTTGCCGGAGGAGTTTGAGATCTCTCCTCGTATCTCGAGACCGTTGCTCGACGATTTGAAGAATCCCGTTAGCTCGCCGATGTTGGGGGCGCCCCACCCGGTCGCCAGATTGTACCCCGGGGATGCTCTCCATGGAATCGTATAGCCGAAGGTGATGGGGCTGAAGGCCTTGGAGTACTCGGCCTGGTCGTTGCCTATCTTGTAGATGACCGGGTTGATAAGTCCGAGGCTGCCCTTCAAGGATTGCGCGGTGAGCGTCAGAAGACCGGCGAGCAGAGGAGAAGCCTCCGAAGTCCCCCCGATCCCCACCACTTTGCCCGAGTCGACTATCAGCGTACCCGGGTCCACCCCAGCCTGCAACGCGAGGTCGGGGTTCTCCCTACCTCCAGGGAAGGATGGAGGAGTTGCCTGTTGCGACTGGTACCACGGTTTGGGCTCGAGTATGCTCACCCCTCCTTCCCCGCCCCCCTGGTTGACTTCGTTGGGGACGTAGCCGATGTTGGACCAGGCTGTCTGGCGGAAGCTTATCCCACCGGAAGGTGTCTGGCTGAAATAGGTCTGGGTACCGCCGACCGAAGTGACAAAGGGCGAACTCGATGGATACTGCAGGTCTCCCTCGGGGCCTGAACTGAATCCGTTTCCTCCTCCGTCCCCCGACGAGGACAAGAAGGTGATGCCCTCGGCCGAGCCTAGGGCGTAGTATTGGTCAGGAATCAGGGCGTTCATCGCGAAGAACGAGGGCCCCCCCAAATCCGAGGAGAGCGAGTAATACCATTCCGGTGTCCCGAAACTCTGGGAGAGAGTTGTCACCCTGTCATCTTGCACGATCTTGGCCAGGGCTGCTGCCAAAGGAAGGGCCCCGTTGGCTACGTAGAGGTCGATGGCCGCGCCTGGGGCCATGGCGTGCGACACTTCAACGTCCAGGGAGATCTCGGAGCTCCAGCCGACGTTTGCTCCAAGGTTGGGGTCGTAGGGTCCCAGGGGAATTACCTCCAGGTGCGGGTCCTGGAAGCCGAAGGTGCGGTCAAAGAGGCCGAGATCGTTTGCGATTGTTGGAGAACCATAGAAGTCCAGGAGGCCCACGGTCTGTCCGCTTCCCGTATCTCCATCCGCGTAAAGGGTGGTGGCATTGTAGACGGTTTGCAGCTTGCTTGCCGAGAAGGATCCCTGAGTGAAGGTGACGTTCGAGCCTGTGGTTTCGATGGAGGATAGGGCTGGTCTTTCGAACAAGAACGTCGCGTTGGAAGCGTAAACATACGCCCCGTCAAAGGCCTGGGCTCCAGAGGACGCGTAGTAGGAGTAGGTGCCATTGGTATAGGAGTCCACGGTGCCGCCGAAGGCCTCCTCAAATTGCGAAACTGTCCCCGAGACGACGACCAACGAATCGAGGGCCGTCATCAGCACCTGAAGACCGGTGCCGCCAATGCGTGAAAGCAGGGAAGCGTAGGCCGCCGTCGGGAGAAACTCTTGCGCTTCCTGGGGAGTGAGGAAGTGCCTGTATGCAGGAGACGAGGGGTCGGAGACCTGGGTGATGAAGGTGTCAAGGGCTCCGAGGTTTGTAAGCGGGAGCGCGATCGTACCCAGTATCGTCTGATCCTGGGGGGCCGCGCCGGAGGGCCTGAACCCTTGGAACGGAACGGGGCCAGAACCAGTCACCGCAGGTTGGGCAGATATGGGCAGGGCGACGGCGAACTGTGTTGCAAGCAACAGAAGGATGAAGGTGGAAAGTATCCTTGACAGGGAAAGGCTCAGCCTAGCACCTCCGTGGCAAACAAATGAAACCAAAAAGGCAATGAGATATTTATGGATTGAGAACTGTCGCCGACAAAAGATTTGCTCGTTTCATCAGAAAGGCTTAAAGACATTGAAATCTCCGTGTAATTTTAGAGTTTACGATTAAATGGAAGTGAAGGTTCTGGGGGCCGCCAGGCAGGTCGGCCGCTCCGCGTTTTTGGTAACGCACAAAGACAGCAAGATCCTGCTCGACTACGGCGCTATGACTACGAAGGTGCCAGGGTTCCCCATGCACGTGGCGCCCAGAGACATCAAGGCCGTGGTCCTCAGCCACGCCCACCTCGACCACTCGGGGGCCGCTCCCCTGAACTTCCTGAGCGGCAACATGAGGCTTCATGCCACTCCGGTGACCTCCGAACTCTCCAACATTCTAATTCAGGATTTCATCAAGATCTCAGGTCAATACCTTCCGTTCGAGTTTCTAGATCTGATGGCGATGAACTCCAACACCGTAAACCATGGGTACATGGAGCCGTTCCAGGTCGGAGACTTCAAGATAGAGTTCTTCGACGCCGGCCACATCCCAGGCTCGGCCGTAATCGCAGTCGAAGCAGGAAACAAGCGCCTCATCTACACCGGGGACATCAACGGAGAAGAGTCGAACTTGCTGGCAGGCTCTTGGAAGAACCTAGGGGAGGCGGACATGGTGATAACCGAGAGCACCTATGCGACGGCCGACCATCCTGGAAGGGCGAAGGCTGAAACCGAGTTGGCTGCGTTCGCCAACGAAGTGGTGGAGCGTGGTGGGATTCTACTTGTCCCTGCTTTCTCGGTGGGCAGGGCCCAGGAGATCGCCATGACTCTAGTAAAGTCCGGATTCAGGCACCCCATAGCCATGGACGGAATGGCGCTCAAGGTGAATGGGATTCTCCTGAGGTACCAGGAGTACCTAAAGGACCCAGCGGCACTCCGAAGGACCCTCGAGACCATGGAGGAAGTCACAAGCTGGACCCAGCGAAGGCGGCTGATCAGGGAGCCGGGAGTCATTATTTCACCAGCAGGAATGCTCGTTGGCGGGGCGTCGATATTCTACAACGAACACCTTTCGATGGGAGAAAAGAATGGGATTTCGATCGTGAGCTTCCAGGTGCCTGGCACTCCGGGCAGGACTTTGATCGACAAGGGGCTTACCATCTATAGGGGGAAGCCGACAAAGGTGAAAGCCGAAGTTAGGCGCTTCGACTTTTCGTCACACAGTGGGAGGTCATCACTCCTCAGCGACTTGAAAGGGATAGGCGGCAGTCCCAAGTTCCTGACCGTGCACGGGGAGGAAGAATCGTGCATTGCACTCGCGGAGGAGCTACACACCGGATTCGGCGCCGAGGCAACGGCCGCGATGCCTGGGCAAGAATTCACGGTTTGAGCGACGAGCTACCCCAGAAGAAGGTTACCCCGGGAAACCTGCTCAAGGCAGCCGTGGTCGTTCTCTTTATCCAGTTAGCCGGGCTCCTAATCACCAACGAGAACAGTCCCGTCTACAGCAGCATCGTCGAGAGCACGGGGCCGAGCTACGCGCCCGCAGGGACCTCTGCCCCGGGGTCAGCCCTCAACGCAATCATTCTCGTCGGCTTCGCCTTCGCTCTGACACTTGGCCTCGTATGGTTGCTTCGACGCAAGATGGTGACCTCCTTCAAACTGGTAGTCTTCGGTTCGGTCGCATTCTCCGCCTTCATACTCACGCTGGTGACTGCTGACGTTTTCGCGGTAGACTATCTTCCTCCAATCTTCGAGCTGCCCGTGACGTTCGGTGTCGCCTCCCTCGCAGTGATACTAATCGCGTATACGATATTCGTCGAGAACAAGCCCTGGCTCTCGACCATCATTCTGGCTTTCGTTGGAGCGGAGGTTGGGAGCTTCTTCGCGGAGACCCTTTCCCCCTGGACCGCGCTTGCCCTCCCCATCGCCTTTTCCATCTACGACATCTACGCCGTTTTCAAAGGGCCGCTCAAGGCGCTCATTGGCACCGCCCCTGGGGTCGCTCTGGTGGGAATGTCGATAAAGGCAGGCGAGTTCACCCTGGGACTCGGCGACGTCGTCTTCTATACCCTCCTCCCTTCGCTTGCCCTCTACCAATTCGGGGTCCTGCAGTCGCTATACACGGTGCTGGCCATTGATATAGGCATGGTAATTACCCTCTACCTACTTTCGAAGAGGAGGCTCCTCCCAGGCCTTCCGATCCCAATGCTCCTAGGGATCATCGTGATTGGCTCCCGGATGCTGTAGTCTAGAACTCTGCAACGGGGACCTTGGTCCCCTTGATCATGGAATCTGCGTCTGCCGTTGTAGTATTCAAGGTGTAAAGGTACTCCTTGGTCCTTAGCTTGATCTTTGCATCATCTCCGCGGCGGGACACTCTGATCTCAGTTGCGCTTCCCAGCAGCTTCTGAAACTCGTCCTTCGACTTGATTTCCTTGGGCATGTAGGGCCTGCCCCATCGCCCCTTATCAAGGCTCCCGGTCAATACATGGTCAGGTTTCCCACGACCGAAACTAGGAGTTTATTAACCCGCGAGATAATCTAGACCATCACATCGTTTAGTTATATCAAGGATTCCTTAAATAATCTCGTCCACTAATTCAGATTGAAAAGATGAAATTTTCTAGAACAACTCTTGCAACACTCGCAATCATGTCAACACTCGTGCTAAGCGGAATCTCAATCCCGTTGGTCTCGGCAGCGTCCAATGTTACTGCAAACGTCACGTTCAACTTCACTCCGTCGGCCCCCACCTTCGTCGGCTCGGCCAGCGCGTTTCTGAGCGGCCCTACCTTGGTGGAGCCCTCGACTTCGGTCAGCACCGCGGCGGTCACTTCGACGAACCTTCATCATGCGGCGATGCCAAACCTGAACTCAAAGCCAAACCGAGGGGCGGACCCGTCCCCACTTTCGAACGTTCCACCAAAGGTCAACTGCTTGTCTGGCGTATCTGGCTGTGACTCAATCAGCCTGACGTCGGCCGCAAGCACCAATGGCAACGCGGTCAACGCCTACGACAACCTCCTGAATTCTCAGTCCTTGGGTGCGCTATACGGCACCGTCGAGCCTCCGGACCAGGGCCTCTGTGCCGGCAATGGCTACGTGGTAGAACCGTTGAACCAGGGTGAAGTTCAGGTGTTCAACTCGGCTCTTAGCCCGGTGTCAGGGGTGATTCCCCTCGACAGCCTCATGGGCCTAACCGCCAAGGGTTGGAGCAGCGGCGGTGACATCATGTGCCAGTACGACTACGCCAACGGCGGGCACTGGTTCATCACCCAATTCGTCTCCACCACACCGGAAGCAGCAGGCGGCCCATTTGCGGGCTGCTTCGTCGGCCTTCTGGATGGATGTCGTGAAGGGATCGCGGTAAGCGTCACCAACAACCCGATGGGAGCGTACTACGTCTACTTCCTCGACCCCAACAAGGTCAACAGTGATCCAGGTGCAGGATACCTCCTGAACGACTACGCGAAGACAGCGACAACCAGGGACGCGTTACAGCTGTTCTACGATGAGTACAGCCTGCTCACCGGCGCCCTAAACGGAGTGCAACAATATGCCTTCGACAAGAACGCCCTTGAAAACGGACACGTCAAGGTCAATGTGGCCTACGAGAACATGGGCACCAACGCCAATCTGGCGATACCTGCAAACGGTGCATTCCAACCGAGCCCGTTGCCACCATCCGCGTGGTACCAGGTCATCCCAGCCCAGACAACCGATCCATCGCAATACGATAACAGCAATGGCGGAACTGGGTTCATGGTGGCCTCGCTGGACTTCCTAGGATTCGGTGACAACCGGGTTGCGACCTTCGACTGGACGGGCCTTTCAGCCCTCAACAGCGTAGGCTGCAGCAAGTGCAGTAGCATCGAATTCGGAGGGTCGCTGCTCACAGGCCACGTCACCTATCAGGACGAAGGAGCTCCGTGCCTCGCAAGCAATTACGCAACCGTAAGCACCTTCTGCGGCCTTGGTGCCCAGAAGGTTGGCTTAATCCCACTCGGATCCAACTGCGTTGCCTATGGGCTTGCGACTGGTGTGATCTCCTGTCCAGAGTCAGGGATAGCTTCCAACGGTGACGGTGCAACTCAGGCGTTCTACTCGAACGGAGACCTCTGGACCGCAGTTAGCACAGTAGTGAACCAGACATTCGGCAAGACAACATTCGAATATCACCTTGGAGCAACCTACTGGGACATCGAGGCTAACAACATGAACTCGGGAGTCCACTTCGGCTTCGCCGCCCAGGGCGTCGTCACAGCCGCCCACGAGGACATGGAGTTCCCGTCGGTCGCGGCGACACCTAGCAGCGTTCTCATGTCATTCACCCTTTCGGGGAACGGCGGTCCGACGGGTGCTGACAGCGGAGGCTTCTACCCAAGCAGCGCCTACCTTATGCTTGGAGCGTCGAACGTCATCCATGTCTCTGCCCTAGGTGCGTCCCCACAGGACGGCTTCACAGAATACCAGGGCTACTCGGTCACGGGTGCGGACCTGACGACTAGGCCTCGATGGGGAGACTACGGTCAAGTGGTCTACGACCCCGGGACGGGCAAGTTCTTCTTCGCTACAGAGTACATCCAACACCCCAATTGCGACCTGACTGCGTTCGGTAAGGACCCCACCTGCGGTGGTACAAGAGACACCAATGCGAACTGGGGTACATCGATAAACTCGCTTAGTCCATAGCGACACATCAAAGCGCTCCTCGAGGGGCGAACCCTTCGATGGAGCTCCCCGGTTTTTGGTCAGCCCAGACCGAGGCTGATCTCTGCATTGATCTGAAGGGAACCGCCCCCTCCTCCGACAGTCCCGTTCGACCATGCCAAGGTCATATGGACCCCGATGGTCCCAGCTTGGACCAGTTGATAGTAGTATCCGCTCCAACATCCGGGCATCGATTCCGTAGCGTTGGCGCCCGGGCTCAACGGGCCCAGAGCCACGGCTATTTCGCACCTGGGACTCGGCATTGTCTTCACAAGAGAGGCACCTGATGTCAGGTTCAAGGTCAACCCGCTTCCGCCCCCTGACGTGACATAGATGGGAGCCGAGCCGACGTTCTGGAACTGGACTACGAACCTCACAATCGAGTCCCCTGACCCTTCGACTGATACCGCAGCGGCCACCGAAAGGACCTTCATCTGATCGGATGAAGTGTAGGTGAACGACCCACCATCGGACTGAGACTGCGAAGCTGCGGTGGAGGTGCTGCTCGAAACCGTCCAGGTCGGAGTCGCAGAGGAACTCGAATATGTCATTGTGTTGAACGAGCTGTTGTATGTGGCGAATATGGTCTGGTTTTCACCCTGGATGGAGTTGGTCGCCCTGATGCTCGTCGGACTAGTGTTCATGAAGCCACCGCCATTTGAACTCAGCGAGCCGACCAGAAGGACGGCTGCAAGAGCCAGGACGACTACCACAGATACAGACGCAGCATACACCGCTGTGTTCTTCAATCCGTCTACCCCGTCGCGAGGTTAGGCGGCCAAGGGAATAATCCAATGGATTTGAACACTATCATCGGGTGGCTTAGACGACCAAAGCATTTCGCAGGAAATGAAAAGGAAAAATCTGGTCTGGGCCTCTTTGATCGACACCACGCTTAATAACCCGAACTGCGGGGCGAGGTTTCAGCGGTACCGAACTGCTAGGATGTGAAAAGACGAGTTTCGGACGAGGAGGAGGCTACGGGCGGAGCAGCAGCGGAGGAAGCGGCGGCTTCAGGTCCTTCAAGCCAAAGCCGGTTGAAGTAGGAAAAGAGTACGACGTTACTATTTCCGAGATCAGCAGGCGCGGTGACGGCATTGCGAAGATCGACGGTTTCGTGATTTTCGTGGCCGGCGCAAAGCAGGGCTGGCAGGGCAAGGTCAAGGTGACTCAGGTAGCCAACAGGTTCGCCACCGGCACGGTCGTTGGCGGTCCTGAAGGCATGGCAACGGGCACCGAAGGCCAGGCCTCCACAGGCGCGAGCGAAGAGCAAGGAATGTAGGGTCCGCCTAGGACCTTCTTCCAGACTGGCGGCTAGTCGTCAATGACAGCCGCTCCGTTTTTCATTGGCAAGAACAAAGGGCACGGCACCCAAGCGGATCGATTCGAGTCGCCGGAGTCGAAGCTGCCGTCTACGCTTGATGATTCTTTGAATCGGAGGGAGGGAAGCCCCAACGAAAGGATTATCAGAAGCACGAGCACCTATCCACTCGTGGTTCTCTACGCCAGGGACATAGTGGAGAAGGACTTCCTTTCGGTTTCCGCCGACGCGACCGTCCTGGAGGTGGCCAAGGCCATGAAGAACTCCAAGCACGGGTTCGCCATAATCGGGAGTCCCAACGACCCTAGGGGGATCGTGACGGAGTGGGACATTATCTGCAAAGTGGTTTCGGAAGGGGGGGACCCCCAGAAGGTGACCATGGGGGAGATAATGACGTTGAACCTCCTGAGCATCGATGCCGGGGCTCCTCTTTCGGACGTCTCTCAGATCATGACCGAGAAGGGAATACGCCGTCTATTGGTCAAGGACGGCGCCATGGTGGTAGGATACATTACGAGCAAGACGATGCTGGCCCGGATGAACGACTACGTGGACAAGGTCTCAGCACAGATAAGCAGGCTTCAGACCCCCCAGATGTAGAGGAGTGCTGTTGACCGTAACAGTCTACATCGATGGTCTTGCCCAACCCCGGAATCCGGGTACTGGTACCTATGGGTTTTTGGTCTATGAAGGTGATAGGAGGATCGCCGAGGGTTCCGGGCTCGCAGGTAGGGACGTGACAAGCAACTACGCGGAGTACACTGCCCTCGAGAAGGCCCTGACGAAGCTGAAAGAGCTCCGGATGGAAGGAGACGTCCTGGTCAGGTCAGACTCTCAGCTGCTGGTGGGCCAGATGAGCTCAGGGTGGAAAATCAAGGGTGGGATGTATATCGGCAAGTTGAAGGAAGTCCGAGACCTGCTCAAGGAGTTCGGCTCGGTCCAGTTCGAATGGATACCGAGAGAACAGAACAGCGAAGCGGACCTGTTGACGCGGGTCGCATACGAGCAGTTCCGAGGCTAGGTTAGGTGGGCCCGCCCGGAGTTGAACCGGGGATTCTAGCGTGAGAGCCTAGGGCTCCCAATTCGCCGTGTGAGAGCGACGTCATAACCAGGCTAGACCACGGGCCCCACGAGGCCGTTCGGAGGCCCGATAATGACCTTTACTTCTTAAGTCCCACTGAGCGGTTCTTCAGCCTCAGATCAGAAGACTTGCACTTGCGGCACCTCTCGGCGTTGAGCGGGTTCCTTGCCCCGCAGCGTAGGCAGACCTGGAGGAAGAGCCTCCTCTTCTGGGCTATCTGCTTCTTGGCCGCGTCTGCGATGGGCATGGCTTCTTTCTGTCGCCCTCGAACTCACGACTATAAGTTTTCAGTAGTGAAGGGTTAATGGGAGCACCCTGGCCTGGCTGTCCGTGTATCGCGGACCCAAGTCAGTCGACGAATACATCTCAGCAGCCCCCAAGGGTGCACAGCAGAAGCTGAGACAGGTCAGGGCCGCTGTAAGAGAAGTGGTCCCCTCAGCAACGGAGAGCATCAGCTATCATCTCCCCTATTACTCGTACAAAGGGCGCCTGGCATGGTTCGGCCTGTTCAGCTCACACATCGGCTTTTTCGTGCGCCCCCCCGTGCTCGAGGAGCATTGGATTGAGCTGAAGGGGTATACGATGACGAAATCCTCCCTCCACCTCCCCCTGGACAAGGCGATCCCGACAGAGCTCGTGAAGAGACTGGTCAGGGCTGCTGTAAAGAAGAACGAAGAAAGGTCAGCCTAGATCCTGCTTCACGAGGGAAGGGACCTCAGAGGGGGTCATTGCCACCTTCACACCGGATGCGGTCAGTGCCCTGATCTTGGAGTCGGCCGTCCCGAAATCCCCGTAGATAATCGCCCCGGCGTGCCCCATCTTCTTCTCCTTTGGCGCGTGCCTCCCGGCGATGTAGGAAACTATCGGCTTGGTGTAATGAGATTTGGCGATGTGCCTGGCAAGCCTTTCTTCGGCGTCCCCGCCTATTTCACCCACCACGACCACGGCCTTCGTATCCTCCATGGACTGGACGAAGTCCATCCATTCGATGGGGGTGGTGCCGTTGATGGGGTCTCCTCCAATCCCCACCGCCAACGATTGCCCGAGGCCCGCCCCGGTGAGCTGCCCCGCAATCTCATACGTGAGGGTCCCGCTCCTAGAATAGAGGGCGACGCTCCCCGGCGAGAATGACGGCGCGGGCATGATTCCAAGCTTCACTTTGCGTGATGGGACGATAATCCCGGGGCAGTTCGGCCCGATGATGGACGCCCCATTCGCCTCGGCCAACTGGACCAGTGAGAGCTCGTCCCGGATGGGGACGTGTTCGGTGATAATGACCAGCAGCTTGATCCCCGCGTCGAGTGCCTCCTTCCCGGCCGCCAGGGTGAACTCAGCCGGCACGAAGCAGACGGAGGCCTTGGCACCGGTCCTATTCACTGCTTCCTGGACAGCGTTGTAGACGGGTACTCCTTCCACCGACTGTCCCCCCTTCCCCGGCGTAGACCCGGCGGCTACGTTTGTGCCGTAGTCGAGCATCAGCCTCGTATGGAGCCGGCCGTACCTCCCGGTCATGTTCTGGACGATTACAGGCTCTCCCTGCTTCGGGAGAATCATCTTGCGGTCACCACAGCCTGCACCGCCTCAGGTGCCGTCTGGAACATCTTGACCGGCGTGTCAGCGAGCATCTTCCTCGCCTCAGCGTCTTCCGCTCCGCTCACCCTCGCGAAGATTGGCTTAACTGGGCCCTCAGACAGAATCGTCTTGATGCCGGCGGCCACGTCTGTGGTCCTGGTTATTCCACCGTAGATGTTGACTAGAATCCTATCGACCCCCGGGAGCCGGTTCACCAATCTTAGTGCCTCCTCGATCCTTTCCTGCTGGGCCCCCCCGCCAAGGTCGAGGAAGCAGGCCGGGCTCCCCCCTGCGTCCCCCACGAGGTCCAGCGTTGACAGCACGAGTCCGGCGCCGTTCCCGACCACAGCAATGTCACCTCCAAGGCGCACAAAGGCGAAGCCCTGGCGGGACGCCTCCCCTTCGAACTCATCCTCGGGGTGGAGCTTGGCGAACTCCGGGTGCCTGAAAAGTGCGTTGTCGTCGATTATCACCTTGGCATCGAGGGGCATTAGGGTCCCGTCCTTCCCCACGGCCAGGGGGTTGATCTCGGCGAGCTCGCACTCCTTCTCCCTTGAAAGCAGCTCGAGTGAGAGGAGAATCTTCACGAACTGCCCCGCCTGCCCTTCGGGGAGCTTGAGGAGAGATGCTACTTCCGCGGCGAACTTCTCGTCGATCCCCTCAAGGGGGACCCTGCGGATGACCTTGCCAGACATGGATTCGACGTAGATGCCCCCCGTCTGGGCAGCGATGGTGACGAAAGACCTGTCCCCTCTGTCGAGGCTCACAGAGAGGTACATCTCCGAGTCGTGGGGGTATGCTTCCTCCACCAGTAGCGCGTTGGGCTTCTCACCGCCTATCGCGAGGTTGAAAATCCTCCCAGCTTCTCTCTCTGCCTGGGTCGGGTCGCTCACTATGGCGATCCCTCCAGCCTTGCCCCTCCCGCCTGCAAGGACTTGGGATTTGATCGCGACCGGTGGTGTAAGCGAAGCCAGGGCGCCGCGGATGCCGTCGACGTCCCGCGCGAGTACTGACTTGGGCAGTGGGAGGCCGTATTGCCTGAAGAGGTCCTTGGCTTGATACTCGAAGAGGCGCACGACACGCGCGCAAATCACATCGGGATTAAAGTTAACGCCTAACTGGAAACCGATTCGGAAAGACGGGCTGCGAACCTATGGGTCTCGTCGTGCGGGAAGTAACAGTTTCCCAGGGATTCATCTAGGTATTATCCCGTCGCGATTCAACACCCAAACTGGACAAAGAGCCCGTTATGCTAATATAACCTGCAAAGGGGCTCGAATTTCATGACCACTGAACCAGAGCATGAAGAAATGCAACCACGCGAACCAAACACAATCTATGTCGGAAAGAAGCCCACTATGAACTATGTCTTAGCAATCCTGACACAGATCAACAACGGGTCAGACGTCGTTACCGTGAAGGCCAGAGGCAGGGCCATCTCGCGGGCCGTCGACGTAGCCCAAGTGCTTACGAAGCGGTTCGCCACTGACATCAAGGTGCAGTCCATCGTCATCAATACGGAGCAGGTCAAGAGCACTTTGACCGGCGGTATGAGCAACGTCTCCTCCATTGAGATCAAGCTCGGGAAATAGAACCCCAGGAGACGGCTAACAATCGGGAAAGACACCGAGCCAGCGGTGGCTGGGAGTAGTCCAGCAGTTTCATAAGGTCGAAGAGTTACGCTGACCCCACCCTGAATATCTGATTTGACGGCCGAACGTTTTTTATTCGCGTTATTCTCCGCCGCCATCAGATGCAGCCGAAGCTCCCCATCTGCTACTTCGACGCGAGGACGGGGATACTATGTGGGAACTGCCAGGAAAGGCTGCTCAAGGGAGAGATAACAAACGCTGACGTCGAGGCGTCGAAGGCCGTAGCCCACCTGGCAAACAAGATACCGGAGCTTGGGCGGGCGTGCCTTAGAAGGGCCTTCGAAGCGAAAGGCTCCTACGTGCTCGAGTTCGAGCAAGCGGACTTCTACGCCCTCAGGTCAAGTTCCCTCCTTCAGGCTGACCTGGAAGAGGCGCTCAAGGGGAAGGTATGGCTAGTCAGTGCAGGGGGGAGCGACAGGAAGTTCCTCGAGGACGTGTTCTTCCCCGCGAAGGTCCTTACAGTGAACACAGTATTCCTCCCTGACGGCGAGAAGAAGACGAAGGTCATAGTCCCTGCGAAGAGAAGTGAGAGGCGGATCGGGGATTTCGACAAACTCAGGGACGCGGTGAAACAGGCAAGGGGAATCGAGCTCCTTGTCGAGACGGAGCGCGAGGCGGCAGCGAAGCTCTACTCGTAATCTCCGTGCGCCATTCGCGAGATTAGATCACTCTAGGGCTGGAGGCGATCGGGGTCCCTTGGGAACAGGGCCGCCTCCTTGATGTTCTCCAGACCCAGAAGCCTCGCCACGAACCTCTCGAGTCCGAAGGAGAACCCTCCGTGCGGTGGGACGCCGTATCGGAACGGCTCGGTGAACCAGCTCAGCGCCTTCGCGTCCATCCCCTTCTCCTTGATTTGTTCAATTATCTTGTCGTACCTGTGCTCGCGCTGGCCGCCGGAGGAGAGCTCGAGGCTCCCGTGGAAGAAGTCCGTCGACCTAGCGAACTCAGGTTCGTCGTCATACCTCATCACGTAGAACGGCTTCGCCTTCGATGGGAACCTGTTTGCGTAAAAGTACTCCGTGCCGAACTCCTCCTTGGCGTAGGCCGCCAGGATGTCCTTCGATTCTTCGTCGAGGTCCTCCCCCCTGGGGAGGAATTTCCCCTTTCCCTTCAGGACAGAGTACACCTCTGGAAACTGGATCTCAGGGAATGGGGTCTTGGGGACCTCGAGCTCCGCCTTCAGCAACCCCAGCTCATCAGGGCACGTCTTGACAACATGCCTAATCCCGCTGGCGACCATATCCTCTTCCAACCTCATGACGTCCCTCTCATCTGAGAGGAAGGCCATCTCGGGGGCGATTGTCCTGTGCTCGCTTATGTGACGCGGGGTGTGTGAGAGTTCGGCACGCCAGTTGGGGCCGAGGTCGTAGATTCTATCGAACCCCCCGGCTATGGTGAGCTGCCGGTGGAGTTGGGGATCCTGCCTGAGGAAGGCCTCCTTTCCGTAGAAGTCGATCTTGAAGACCTCCGAGCCTCCCTCGGAGACGCCCCCGATTATGCTCGGGGTGAAGGCCCGGATGAAGCCCGATTCCTGGAGGAACTTCTCGAACCCCTGGACAACTGCGTTCTCTATCTTGAATATCGCCGCGGTCTCGGGCCTGCGGAGCTCGAGCGACCTCCACTCGAGTCGTGTGTCAAGGGACGCCGGGGTCACCCCTCGGGGGTCCAGGGGCAGAGGGGTGTCAGCCTTGACAAGCACCACCACAGTCGAAGGGATTATTTCGAATCCGAGCCGGGCGACCTTGCTCTCCTTCGCCTCCCCGGTCACTTTAATCACGTCCTCCTGGTGCAGTCCGCCGATCAGGGAGAAGAGTTCGGGAGAAACGGCCTTCTTTGGCGCGGCGACCTGGACCACCCCCTTCGAGTTCCTGAGGAGGACGAAGCTGATGCCGCCGAGGACCCGCACGTCGTGGACCCAGCCGGAGATTGTCACCTTCTTCCCTACCATCCCTCTCAGTTCGACTGGAGTGGGCTGGGGGCGCATCGTCATCGGGTCAGAAGAGCGTGGTTAAGAGTTTGAGCAAATGACTCGGGATTAGCCTCGGCCGTGGAGAGGGTAGGAGGTCAAGGTCCTTTCAAACACTCTTTTGCGAAAGCGTGAAGGGACCCTTTCAAAATGGCTCTTGACAAGACCTTCGCGTTCCATCAATACTCCTAGCACCTGAGCACGAGGCTTTGAAACGCCGATGACATTTTCGATGTCCCTTACGCCGAATACCTGTGGTAACGAAAGGACCCTCCTCTCCATTCGCCTGCGAAATGCTCTTTGATTTCCTTCAATCCTAGCTTTTGCAGATGTGACGGCAGAGAGCTCTAATGCCTGGGTTCGAGTCATTGGGAATCTTGGGCCAAGAGTTCTCAGGGGACTAGTCTTCCGTTTATGACGAATGTGTTCTACTTCAAGAACTTGCAGAAATTCGTTTCCGGTAATCGTGCCCTCAAGATATTCAAGCGAAGCGCGAACCTGCCTCCTTTTGACCACGACCTTCACTGAACGAAGAAACCGAGTCAGAAGCCTGAAACGAAGGACAAGTTCACCGGCAACGAAGCCCTTCTGTTCATCAACAACATCGCTGAATCGCAATCAAGTGGCCTCCTTCGGCCTTTTATGGGAATGCGTCGTTTGGTATTGTCTTGACTTAGAGTGCGCTGAAACTATTCGACCATTGGGCGTACGCCCTAAGCATGTCGGGCGAGACCGAAGGCTTCCTAGTTCTCATGATCTCCTTAAAGTCAGCTACAGCGATAGGTCTCGTGGTTGTCTCCTTGTCGAGCGCTTTGCCTGACTTGAACAATTCTCTGACGACCCGCAACTGAACCCCCTGGCATATGTCTTTGATGTCACTTCCCGAATACCCGTCACTCAGCTTCGCCAATGTCTCCAGACCGACATCTTCGGAGAGTGTCAGGGGAGCGGTGTACAACTTGAACTGGGCCATGCGAGCATCAGTATCAGGCATCGGAACTAGAATCCTCTTACTAAAGCGTCTAAGAAACGGGGGATCGAGTGACCACGGCTTGTTTGTAGCCCCTATCACATACAAGTGCAGGTTTTTCCCCTTGTCGTTTATTCCGTCGGTCTCTTTGAGGAACTGGTCTCTCACCCTGACCTCTCCGCCCACCTCCTGACCGCGGGTCCCGAGGAGGGAGTCTATCTCGTCGACGAACACTATTACCGGCTTGTTATCGCTGAGCATCTTCCTGGCGTTGCTGAAGAGCTTGGAGACGTTCTTCTCTCCCTCGCCCAGCCATTTGCTCATAATCGAAGCGGCGTCGACCGAGATGAAGTAGCCGTCGATCTCAGCGGCAGTGGCGGCCGCAACCATTGTCTTCCCGCACCCAGGCGGACCGTAGAGGAGAATCCCCCTTGGCCACCCGAGCTTGAAGAGGTCGGGCCTGAGGAACGGGAACACGATCGACTCGCGGATGGCCATCTTGCAGTCTTCGAGGCCTATGACGTCGTCCCACTTCACGTCTGGCTTCTCGGTGATGACTAGCTCATTGAAAGAAGCCTTGAGCTGTTGTACAACCTGCGGCCCGTTGGCGGAGTTTTGGTTCGCTGACCCCCCGTTCCCATTTGAGGAACCCCTCCCACCGGTGGTCGGTGGGGTCCATTCGCCCATCTCTGAAGTCCGGTCCTGGGGGAGGAGTCCGTGGGCGACTTGTATGGCCCTGACCCTCTCCTGGTAAGCCATGGCCCGCTCTGTGTACTGCTTGTTCAGGCGGTAGTCGGGGTAGAGGTGCACAAGTTTGACAAGGGTGGAGATCGCCTTCTGGTACATCTGGATAGCCATTCCGTGGGCCCCCTGGGAGTCGAGGCGGATCGCCTCGGAGGCGTATTTCTTGGCGTCGTCTTCGAGTTCCTTCGCGGCTACGACACTCATTTCTTGTTTGCCTCCATTTCGCTGAGCTTGACCTTCCCCTGGGACATCAGGGCAAGCATCGCCCCCTCGACGACGTCCGAAGGCATCTTGAGCACGGTAGAAGCGTCAGATATGTCCACGTTGCCATTGTGTATGGCGGCGTACTGCAGGACCTGTTCTTCTGCCTCTTCCGTAGGCTTCGGCCTGTAGATGGTGCCCAGGAAGGCCGCCTCTTCATCGTCATCCCCTGTAGCGAGCAGTGGTACCCTCGGCTCGAATGCTTCGCGCGGGATTTCGAGTGGGGGGATGATGAGGGAGCGCTTCATCTCCTCGGCCCGCTCCTCGGCGAGCTTCCTCGCCTGCTCCACAAGCTCGGCCCCGCTCTCGGTCTCGATGTTCAGAGATATCGACGGTGACACGTGTCCGATCTCAGCCATTGTCTCGGACAGAGTGGTGTTGATCACATCCGACGCCTGGTCTATGGACGGGACGAGTCCCTGGACGGACTTGTTCACCTTGCGGAGGACCTTGAAGGCACTGTTCATGTGGGACATCACGTCCCCGACCTCGATGATGCTCTCCAGCCTCAGCACCACCTGGGTGAGCGCGAGCTCGCTCGCATAAACGACCTTCCCCACCTTCCTCAGCTCCGACCATTCGTTGGCGTAAATCGTCGCCTTGGACTGGTCCTTGGCCACCATGGCCTTGACCGTCGTGTCGAACAATGACTTCCGTCTCTGTTCGAGCTTGACGCGGAGGTTCTCGAGCTCCCTTCGGTGTAGCTCAATCTCCTTTATGGTGGAAGCGATCTTCGGTTTGATGTCGTCCCCTCCGCCTAGGCCGATGAACCTCAGGGGTACGCGTGAGGACAACTACAGTGCTTCAAATTGGCATCTCGATAATCACGGGCTAAGTCAACAAAAGCGATACAATGTGGTGAAAGTTTTCTTCCGGATGCCCCCGTTGAGAATCGCGGGCGGCTTGGACCGAGACGTGAGTCCTATTCCATTCCGCGGGAGTCTGCGTGCCTGTCATGATTCCTGTTCGTGCTTCCACCTTCCGAGGAGGGCCCTCTCGGCATCAGTTACTTTCGGCCCTACCCTGTCGAGCTCCTCCCCCGAACCGGTGGAGACTTTCACGACAAGGGGGTACGTCTGTTTCTTCTCGTCGTAATACCACGTCCTCTTTTGCTTGTCAAATTCCACCTCCCACACTTTGAGGGAGGCTACCTTCTCGTACTCGAAGTCGATCCCGATTATCGAGTATCCCGAAGACACCGTAGGGTCGTTCGCCTCGTCGAACACACACCGGGCGCAGCTTATCACCGGAGGCGGCCCTTCTCTCACCCGCCCCAGCATCCTCGCAGTATACTCGATGGAGACCCTGGGGGAGTGGACATGGCCGTTCAGGATCACATCTGAGAAGGAAAACAGGTGCCGTTTTGTCTCCTCCTGCGATGAAGGGACGATGGCCTCGAGGGGGTGATGGACCAAGGCGATGTTGAATGAGGGCCCCCTCTGGCCTGATACGGCTCTTTCGGCGGAAGCGAGCTGTTGCGCGCCCACGTATCCGTGGTAGTTGTACTTCCTGCTGAACATATACGCGGAGTTCAGGCTGATGAGGTTGAGTCTGAGGTTAGCCACAGTCAGCGACCTGACGTAGAACAGTTCCGGATCTGATTTCACGCCATGCTTCTCCAAGAAGGAGTAGTAGGGGCCCATCCCTGCTTTCATTGCGTCCCGGTCGGATTCGACGGCGAAGTGAGCATTGGTCGACGCGACGCCCCCCCTTTTCTCCACCATCTCGTTCATGAGGTCAGTGCTGATAGGGGCGAGGGTGCTCCAGTTCACATCGTGGTTCCCCCCACAGAACATGAGGCTTCTGGCGTGAAGGCTCTCCGAGAGGGTCGCCACGAAGCCGTCTACGATGGCGTACTCCTCATCTCTTCCTCCGTATGCTAGGTCACCCGAGAGAGCGACGTGAGGGCTGGGGAGGTCGAGGGACTCGACCCTCTCCTTTGCGTCGGCGGCGAGAGAGCTTAGGATCTTGTCGGTCTGAGGTTGAGTCGAGGTCCGCAGGTGGAAGTCCGACAGGTGGATGAGACAGAAGTCCAATCTTTGGGCATCCGTCCGGGACTAGTACACTTCCTCGGTCGCCAGGACTTCGAGCCCCTTCCCCGTGATGACGTACGGTCTGGGATGGGTATCGACCTTCGACCCCCGCATCTTGAGAATCTGGATGGTCCTTACTCCCTTGCGGAGGGTCCTCATGAGCAAAACTCCTTCGGCCAGGTACTCCTCGGGCTGGAGCAGCCTCTCCTCGCCGGTCGAGAGGAGCTCGCTCGTCAGCAGCGAGGTGGCGCTCGTCGATTGGAGGGTCTCTATCATGTCGAGTACCACCGGCCTCCGCTCATCGACGGAAGGGAACCTGAAGACAAGGTCAGACATCGAATCCAACGCAATCCTTGCTGGCTCGAACTTTGCTATCGCGCTCTGCATGGTCTCAAGAAGGTTGACAAGACCAAGCTCCCTCCCTCCGACGGATATGCGGCCCACCTGCGCAGTCTGAGGGATCTTCCTGACTTCTGTGGCGTCGACGTACTTGAACTTCCCATCTGCCTCGAGCTTTGCAAAGTCCATCCCAAGGTTGAGCATCTCACGCATGAAACGGCTCTTCGGCTCGTTCATGCCGATGAACATGCTGTTCTCCCCCAGTGCCGCAGCGCCGTTGTAGAGGTATTGTGAGCAGATTATCGTCTTGCCAGTCCCTGGCTCCCCGAGGACGAGGACTACGCGCCCTTTGTTGAAACCCCCGTCAAGCATGGTGTCGAGGCCGGGGAGGCCGCTGCTCAACTTCGTTTCCCCTTCCGAGCTGCTAGTCACGTTGCGACGGCTGCCTTCCGTAGATTATTAGTGTATCTCGATTGCCGGCGCGTCCCAACTAGATTTTGAGGGAATCGACGCGAGATCCCCTTGCCAGGTCCTGATATTCCTCTTCGACCGCCTTCAACGCTAACCGCAACTGGAGCTCAACAGGCCTTAAATCGACTTCGCAGAACGGGTCTGTCCTAGTTGGATGCCAAGAACGAGGACGAACTCTCGAAGCGCCTGTCAATGGCGCAGGAGATGCTCGGGAGGGTGATCCACACCACAGACAATCTTGACGACAAGGTGGGACGTGTATTCAGTTCGATGTCATTCCTCACCGTTGGGGCGACGATCCTCTACACATCTTTCCTCGCAGACAAGCTGTACTATCGGGTGGGAGGCGTCGACCTGGTGTCCCTGCTCTTCCTTGGCTTCGTGATTTCAGTCGCCATAGCGACTGCTTTCATGCTTCAGGCAATGGGTCCGAGGGTGCACGTCATTCCGGGGAGACGCCCGGGCGGTAAGAGCTCCTACGCGGCCCCTAGCCCCACAGGATACGCTGACAAGATAGCTTCGATGAAAGAAGAGGAATGGACAGGGTACTTCGCGAATGTCGGAGTCGGCGAACTTACCGAGAGGTGGTATGCCGAATCGATAAAGGAGATCTATGCACTCTCGCGTAAAGTGGATCGGAAGGTCGGGGAGATGAGGGGGGCCCAGTGGTTCTTCCTCCTATCGATCGTGTTCCTTGTCCTGATGGTCGTCCTCGCCGCGTCCTCGCTCCTGTAAAGTCGGACTCGAATACGCTTATCTTGCATCGCAGTTGACCGGGAGCGTTTGGTATCGACGGGGGTCCCAACCCTGGACCAGATTATCAACGATGGTTACCCCGATAGGTCTTCCATACTTGTACTAGGCCAGTCGGGGCTCGGAAAGCAGGCGCTGGGGTACTGGTTCATGAGGTCCGGACTCACGCAAGGCGACTACTGCCTCTACGTCACCCACCGGCCAGTCTCGGATGTGACCAGAGACATGAAGGGTTTCGGCATCAGCACGGACAGGGTCCCAGAGTGGATTGCGAGCTCTGGTTCTGCTGTGAATTGTGACCTTCGGGACACCACCTCGATCTCGTATAACATCAAGCAGGCCCTGCAGAGGAACCCCGAAAGGCGGATCAGGGTCGTGACGGACATTCTTTCCCCGCTGCTCGTACTGAATCCAGCCGAATCGATGTACAGCTACTGGTCGCAGCTTGTCGAAGAAGTGAAGCGGTACGATGCCGTGATACTCGCCTTGGGAGACGAGGAGATGCACACCCCAGCCACCATCGCATCAATGGTGCACCTTTTCGACGGGGTTCTGGAGATGAAGCTGTTCGAGGAAGGGCTCTCCGTGACGACTGTGATGCGAGTGCGCCAAATGTTAGGTCAGCCCCCTTTGCAAGGGTGGTTCAGGTTCTCGTTCGTCCACGGGATGATGGAGGTAACGCCGAACGTCACCAAGTGACGCGCTGCAAGACGCCGTCCAAGTTGTCCTCTTGGGTGTCGTCGTCTACACCATATACAGGGCTCTCAGCCTGAGGAGGGCTCTCGTAGACCACCCAGCCCGGACACGGGCGCTCTGGACGGCCATCGGTGGATTGTCCGTAGGTTCGTTTTTTGTGGCCACCTATCTAGATAGCATCTTCGGCGAGACCCCGTCAACGGTCACCGCGGTAGTCGTCGAGGGCGTTATCTGGGGCTTCACATTTCTCGTGCTTTATGGATGGATCGCCAACAACATCAATGTCGCACTATCTGCAGACTTCTTCCACAGGGATACCCTGTCCTGGAAAAAGGGCGGTGGAATCGTAGCTTTCGCCGCTCTCTTTTCGGCGTATGGGGTAGTTTCGCTTCCACCGTGGTGGTTCAGCACGGCTGAGGCGGCTTTCGCCAGTTTTGTCACTTTTGTCGTCTTCGCAGCTGTGACCTTGTATGCGATAGTAGTCCTTGCCGTAACGTATCGTCGCATCTCTGACAGAAGAATCAAGACCTACACAAAGTGGGTCGTCCTGAGCATAGCCAGCTTCTTGCTGCTAATCTTCCTTCCATCTCCCTTGGCTTTCATTGCGGCAATTGCGTGGATACTTTGCATTTACCGCTCAGTCGGGTCTCTCGCCATCAGAACGCGGGTGCTCCCTTCATGACCGGACGATTGCGCAAAAGTTTCTCAGAAATCTGAAAACAAAGGAGAGAGGGTACTCGCTTTAGTACGAGGTACCCTCGGATGTAGATTCGGCGGACGGCAGGGTGCTGGGGATCTCGGGGAATTTCTCCTTCATACGAGTCTCTGCTACTGCAGATGCCTCGGCAAGGATCTTCTCTGCGTCCTCGTTGGCCGCTTCGAAGTTCAGCGAGTATCCACCGACTGTCCCGGCGTCTACCAGGATGCTACTTAGCAAGCCAGAGATCTCACCGATCTCGCTCTCCGCCTCAGGCAGTACGCCCACCAAGCCGGCCTTGACGTTGCGTATTACTGCCATCGCCGGGGTCAGGGTGACTACGATGTCACCGAGTTCCGTGATCGTGTTGAGTCTGAGCACTATCTGTTCTAGGGCCAGTTTCGCTTGCGTGACCATCTTGTTCATCTTTCTGATCTCGGCAAGCTCGTTGGCGAATACAGACGCGTGCTGTGTGTCGTGCTTTTGTAGAGAGGTAACGACCTTTGCGAAGATCGAGTTATCCCTCTCCCTTAGTTTGTTGGTGGTGGAGTCGAGTTTGGCGACTTGGACTTGGATTTGTCGGACGGCGAGGTCGAGCCTCGGCTTCAGGGGTCCGGGATTCTTTACGGAATCCTTAACCCGAGTGCCGAAACTCTGGCTGTTTTGCTTTTCCCATTTACCTGCGAACGCAGACATGGATAGCTTCGAATATCACGGGGTCTCAAATTCTCTAAGTGGGGAGTAGTATAATCTTCTTCACAACCGCATTAAGATTCATTCTTCTTTGACTCCGCTATCATTGCTGCCCTATTCCTTTTCTTCTACTGATTGGATGTGGGCTCCATGAAGTTAGCAGTCATCTCCGATGTGCACGCGAACCTGGAAGCGCTAGAGGCAGTCTTCGATTTGACGCAGGGCTTGGAGGTGTACTGCCTGGGAGACCTCGTCGACTACGGCGCAAATCCAAACGAAGTCATTGAACTAGTCCGAAAGCGAGGAGTGAAATCGATAGTGGGCAACCATGACGTCGCAGCCCTGACCGGGGACACTTCGTTGTTCAACCCCAGGGCGGCGATGTCAGCCGTCTGGACGGCCAGGAATCTGACCGCTAATAGCAGGGATTACCTTCGTGGCCTTCCGGAGGAGTTCAACCTCGACCTCCATGGGACGAGGGCCTATTTTACCCACGGCAGCCCCGACGACAGGCTCTGGGAGTACGTCGACCCAAGGACCCATTCGGACCTGTTCGGGTACTATCTCGACAAGAAGAAGGTCGATGTCATCGGCCTCGGGCACACCCACATCCCATACGTCTGGCGGGAGGGGGAGCGCGTGGTAATCAACCCAGGTTCGGTGGGGCAACCCAGAGACGGAGACAGGAGGGCTTCCTATGCGCTCGTCGAGCCTGCAGTGGAGGGGGCGAAGGTAGAGGTCGTCCGTATCGATTACGACTACGCGAAGGCCGCGGGGAAGATAAGGGCGGCTGGCCTCCCTTCGGCCCACGCCGATAGGCTCCTTTCGGGAAGTTGAAATAATCCCTCGTCTGACGGTGGGGTGGCTTGAGTGGTCGTAAAATTAGCCCGACGTACTAGAAAGAATCATACCCTCAACCAAGAGTACGACTGGAAGAAGATCGAAAGCAAAGTCAGGGTGTTCTATGCGCGTCCTGCCACCAAGGTGAAGATCGCGGCAAGGGTCTCGAAGAGCAAGCCCGTGGGGTATGTCGAGGGCCCTCCGACCCTGAACAACCAGCCCCACGTCGGGCACGTCCGCGGCCGGATGATGAAGGACCTCTGGTACAGGTCGAGGACGTTCGAAGGGGAGAACATAGTCTTTCGCGGGGGCTGGGACACACAGGGCCTGCCGGTGGAGCTGCAAGCGGAGAAGGAGTTGGGGCTCTCGGGGAACAAGTGGGAGGACCTCAACAAGGTCGGAGTAGACAAGCTGGTCGAAGAGTGCAAGAAGCTCATCTGGAAGTACAAGCGTGACTGGGAAGAGGCCGACGACCTCCTCGGGCTGATGATAGACCACAGGCGGGCATACATGACGTACAGGGACGAGTACATCGAGAGGGAGTGGAAGTACCTGGAGACCGCCTGGCGGAGGGGACTTCTGGGCGAGGGATACAAGGTGGTCCCCTACTGCCCGAAGTGCCAGACGGCCCTTAGCGCGGGAGAGGTGGCGCTCGGCGGGTACGAGAAGCTGGAGGACCCGAGCCTATACTACAAGGCGAGGATGGGCGAAGGGGCGTATCTTGTCGTTTGGACCACCATGCCCTTCACGGTGGTCACCGACGAGCTGGTGGGCGTCAAACCGGACTCTGACTACGAGTACGTGGAAGCCGGGTCCGAGGTCTGGGTGGTCTGCACCGGGAGGAAGGAGGCCCTCGAAATGGAGCTGGGGGTAAAGTTCGGCGAGACGAAGAAGAAGGTCAAGGGGGCGGAGCTAGAAGGCCTAACCTACGAGCACCCGCTGCTCGACCTGATCCCGGGCCAGAGGACCCCCGAGATGCAGTCCAAGGCCCACCGGGTGGTCGCCGAAGAGTTCGTGGATGTCACGACGGGGACAGGCCTTGTGCACATGTCCCCGGCTAACGGGGAAGAGGACTTCGCCGTGGCAACAAAGAGAGGGCTCCCCGTCTTCGCCCCCTTCGACGACAGGGTGACATTCACCGAGGAGGCAGGGAGATTCGCAGGGATGTTCGCCAGGGACTCCGATGGCGCAGTGGTGGATGCGCTGAGAGAGAAGGGGAGTCTTGTCAATGCGGGGAGAATCGTCCACGACTATCCCGTGTGTTGGCGCTCGGACGACAGGCTGGTTTGGCTAGCGAGAAGGGAATACTTCTACTGGGTAGACAGGATAAGGAAGGATGTCGTCAGAGCGGCCGAGAAGGTAGAGTATTTCTTCGATGGCCCCAGGAATAGGTTCCTTGCGGGGCTCGCCGAGTCCCCTCCCTGGTGCGTGACGAGAGAGAGGGTCTGGGGGACACCGCTCCCGATTTGGGTCTGCGATTCATGCAAGGAGCGGGTCGGAGCTTTCTCGCGCAGGGAAATAGTCAGCCGGGCCGCAGAGCTCCCGGACGGTCCGAACTTCGAGTTCCACCGGCCATGGATAGACAGGGTGGTCCTCAACTGTCCGAAGTGCGGAGGGAAGGCGCACAGGGAGCCCTTCGTACTGGACACATGGCACAACAGCGGTGCCTCCCCCTACGCGTCCTTCACTGACGAGGAAGCGCGGGCCTTGGTCCCAGTCGAGTTCCTCACCGAAGCCATAGACCAGACCAGGGGGTGGGCGTACACCCTCCTGCTGCTTAACGTCATCAAGACAGGGAAGCCCCAGGCCCCCTACCGCGCATTCCTCTTCCAAGGGCACGTGCTCGACGACAAGGGTCAGAAGATGAGCAAGCGGCTGGGGAACGTGGTCCAAGGCCTCGACCTTCTTAGGAACAACTCCGCCGACCTCGCCAGGTTCTATGTTCTCTCGAAGGCGACCCCCGAGGATTCGGTCAACTTCGACCTGAAGGAGATGGCCGGGAGGCCATACCAGGTCCTCAACACCCTATACCACCTGCACCTCTATCTCCAACAGAACGGGGAAGTAGACGGCTACGACCCCGGAAGGCACACCCTCTCGTGGGCCCAGAAGCGCAAGGCCCTCACCGTGGTCGAGAGGTGGATGCTCGCCAAGCTAGCAGGTGCCGAGGCTGGTGTCAGGCAGAGTTATGCTAGGGGGAAGTACAACGAGGCAGCGAAGGCTCTCGAGGAGCTCGTAATCAACCATCTAAGCCAGACCTATGTGCGCCTGGTGAGGAGCGAGCTATGGAATGATGACGCCAGGTGGAGGACCAGACGCCTGGCGATCTACGCCGTACTGGGCCACAGTCTGAAGGCGGCGGACGAGCTCATGCACCCCACCAGCCCCTTCGCCACGGAGTTCCTCTTCCAGGAGGTCTTCGCTCGGAAGCCATGGGCGGCCCCAATGCTTGCGTTAGGTTGGATGAAGGAGAAGTCTCCGAAATCAGCCGCGGCCGAGGAGACCGTCGACTTCGCCCTCAAGGTGGAGGAGGCGTGCAACTCGGCCAGGACGAAGGCGAAGCTCAAAAGGCGCTGGCCGTTGAATAGAATCCTGGTCCTGGTCCCCCAGAAGCGGGCCGCCGTAGCTGGCGGATCGAGGAGGACGGTCGCCCTGCTTTGCAACGTCAAAGGGGTCGACGTCCTGACCAAGGCTTCGAAGTTCCCCGCAGAATTCCTGCTGAAGCCCAACCCCTCGAGGGTGGGGGCGCTGTTCAAGGAGAAGACGAGGGAAGTGATGGGATCGCTGAAGTCCCTCCACGGAGACGAGGCATTGAAGGCATACAGTGGGGGTAGGGCGCTCAAGGCGGGGTCATATGACGTCCCGCTCTCAGCCTTTGAGTTGGTCACGGAGCCCCATGAAGGGTTCGCAGTCGCCGAGAAAGCGGGCATCTTCGTCGCGGTCGGGAGGGAGAGGGACGACGGTATGGTCGCCGAGGGCTTGGTAAGGGACGTTGCTCGCCGGTTGCAGGCACTGAGAAAGGAGAAGGGATTCAAGCCGACAGCTATCCTCGCATCTGCGTCCATATCGGGGCTAGAAGACGAGGACCTCGCCCTCCTCGAGCCCAAAAAGGACGAAATCCGATTTCTGGTCCGGGTGAGGAAGGTCGACCTAAGCAGGGAAAAGGGCCTGCCAAAGGGATGGACCGAATCAGACCTAGATGGACGGCCGGTCTACCTCAGGGTCGGCTAGCTGCTCCTGGATACGCACTCTATGCAAGGAGTCCCGGGGCGGTTCAACGGAGTCCTCCTCCTTCTTGATCCAGGCATAGTTCACACTGAGCCAGTACCTAATCAGGAAGGCCGCTCCGATCCCCACGAGGTTCGACAGGGCATAATTGATTCCGAGGTGCGAAGTGGCACCGTACAGAATCGCAAGATTCGCCACTAGACCGATTATCATAAGCCCATTGAACTTGAGGAATCTCGTGACCACGTGGCCGTGCCTTCGGTCGCGGAAAGTCCAAAAATCGTTGAAGACGAAGTTCGATACTATCGAGACCTCGATGGCAATCGTGCTGGCGTATAGGTAGTAGACCCCCTCGGCAGCGAGCAAGACCAGCAGCCCTTCGTTCACTGCGACGCCACTTAGGCCGACCAGGTTGAACTTGATGAAACGACGCCAGTAGCTGAATGTCTTGGCACCCTTGAGCTCCGGGCCTGTCTCAGTCAATTGGAGTGGGCGGCCCAGGGAGCCCTATTTATTCGGGGTCACACTTTCAGGTAATCAGAAAGAGAGGATTGGTACCCGTCCAGGGGCCGGGCGCTGAATCCCATCTTGCGCAGGTCCTTCGCGAACTCGGCGGCAAAGCCGTGGACCGTGTAGACCATCTCCGGCGAGACCCCTTTGACCAGCTCAATGAGCTCCTGATAGTCGCAGTGGTCGCTCAGGGGGAAGGAGTAGTCGGCCCCCATGGTGTGCCTGTACCCTGGCCCGAGCGCCCAGCCGCTGAACGCCACCAGCAGTGCCCCGTACTCATTCTTCAGTTGGGCCATCATCCTGTTCCGGCCGCTCGCCATCGGGCTGATCATGACCCAGGGGCCCCTGGGGAGCCGATCCTGATCCTTTGTAGGATCGAAGGGCTTGCCAACCTTCAGGGGGACCCCGTGTTCTATGTGGATCCTGTTCATCTTTGCAACGCTATCGTGGTAGTAGACCGGGTCCCAGCTGGAGAAGTAGTATGACAAGAGCTGTGCCTTGCCAAGGGGGTACCCCATCAGGACCACGGGGCTCCCCCTGTCGTAGGCGGACGCGATCAGGCCGTTCACCTCCTTGACCAGTTTGGCGGTTGAAGGGAAGACGTACTCCGGGGTGCCGTAGGTCGTCTCCATGACGAGAATTCGCGCCTGGCGCGTCTTGCACCTTCCCAGGAACCCCCGCGCCCTCCCCGAGGCGTCTCCGGTGTAGTACACCTCGTCCTCGATCCGTATCGCCCGCGACCCGAGGATGTGCCCGGAGTCCAGGAGCTCGACCCCTTCGACCTCCTCGGTCGTCTCTCCGAGGTCGTACCCTCTCGCCTTCGCAAGCTCCGCCGTCGCCTGGGAAGCGATGATGCGCTCCTTCTTCGATGGGGTGTGCATGTGGTCCAGATGTGCGTGGGAGACGAACGTGTAGTCTGAGCGGACGTGGGAGTGGGGGTCGAGGACGTATCGCATCTTCCCGATCTCCACCTGGATGCCGCCGTTGGCGGTAACAGATGCTCCCCCCAAGATGGGCCGTCGAGCGCTGCCAGCGCTTTTAAGGTGTCGAGACCCTGAAGACTTTCCACCCGTTCGGCTCGACTGTCGCTTCGAACTCCATGGTGGGGAAGACTCTGATGCTCCCAGTCTTGGTCCATGAGCCCTTCGCCGGGTCGAAAGCTTCCAGCGACGTGCTAAGGCGCTTCGTGAGCTCTGCGGCCCTTGGAGGGAAGGTCACTGCGACTGTGACCTGGGCTGACGTGCTGTTGCCCAGGCATATTACCTGACCCGGGGTGTGCAGGAGGAGTCCATGGACCCCCCTCGCCTGCAGGTCGAGGAGCTCGGCTTTGGCGAACCTTATGCCGGACCTTGCGTCTATCTTCCCCCCGCCGATGAAGAGGTGCGGTCCACCGCCTGCCCTGCCCATGAAGACAGACGCAGGCTCTCCCAGCCAGACATCGGCGGCCATCAGCCATGAAATCCCCGACGAAGCCGACGGGGAGAAGGCCCGCCGATCAGAGCCTGATGGGATCCCCAGCTCCCCTTCAATGAGGACCTCGATGAACCGAGCCGCGGCCACGGGGTCTCCGCCGTCGGAGTGGGCCTCTCCAGCGTCCACGTCGACCCACATCGGGAACTCCCCCGGCGAACCGCCCAGGCGCGGCGCGTCGTCGACCACCAATTTGGCGACCTTTCGGAGGGCCAGGCTCCCTATCCCAGACAACCCAGTTCGATAGCAGACCAGAGCGTGCGCGAGCACTGCTCGCGTCCAGACGCCTCCCAGCTGCCCGCTCCCGTAGGCTCGGTTGAAGTAGACCTGGTTGGAGTTCGGGACGCACCTAGGCCCATATGGAGTGTCGAAGTCCTTCTCCAGGAGCCTGTGGGCCGCCGCCTGCTCGGCGGAGGGAAGGAACTCATGCCTGTATGCCGCCATCGCCATGTCGATGGTTTCGTCCTCTCTAAGCCGCCCCGAGGAGTCTCGGCACAGGGAAAGGAACCCCCTTTCATCGAGGAGCCTTTTCCTGACGTGGTCCGAGATCATTTCTGACCGCTCTTTGTAGCGCCCCGCCTCGTCGGACCTTCCAATCAGTCTGGACACCTGGGAGGCAGCATCTAGAGCTTCCGAGACAGCAAGAGAGAGTTCTGGTATCTCGCCCGTCGGGTATCCGCTCCCAAGGCGTCTTCGCCACCCCTGAGGGAGGCCGGGGTCGGCCAGGACCGAGAAGTCCTTCGAGGAGGCGAGGAGAAAGCCAGCCAGCTTCTTGATGGCTGGGTAGGAAGCCCGGGCCTGCTTCTTGTCCTGGGCTACGGCAAGAGTCCAAGCCGCCGAACGGAGGAAGACGGCGGTCTCAAGAAGTCCGGGGAGGGTCGCCCGAAGAGAGTGGGGGAGGGAGCCGTCCTTCCTTATCCCCTCCTTTGCCGCGTTCATCTGGATCCTCGCAGTCGAAGGTAGGAGGTATGAGAGGGCCTTCAGCGATTCATACCTGTCAAGCGGGTCTTCGGCACAGGCCGCCCCCTCGAGCGAAGAAAGGGCCCAGGCCGCTGCTTCCGTGATTGTGGGATCAGAACATGCGAGAACAGGGAGGCGGGTCTGGCTCGGCCTTTCCCCGCCCTGGAGGCGGCTGAAGTCAGAGAGGACCTTCTCCAGCTTCCCCTGGTTGTAAAGCGAGACGAAGGCCACTTCCTTCGATTCGCCGGGGGCGAGCTCGATCTCGTGAGTGGACACCACGACGACCTGGCCCGACATGCCCGCCGTAGACTCAGGGAGTTCACCCCCCTGGACGAGGTCCAGGGACCGGGACCTGCTGTTCGTCATGTAGATCTTCGATGGTGGCGGATTGGCGCCGACCACCCTTGCCGACGGAGGGTCTGACACCTCGTCCATGGCCACGTGGCTCTCCCTGCTGAACGCGTTGACTCCGAGCGAGCCCCAGGCACCCGATGATGCTCCGAACTGCGCAGCCGTGGGGTCGGCGAGCTCCAGGACCCGCAGCTTCATGGGCCCCTGCCCTGAGTTCTTCAGCCGGAGTCGTCGGACGAATCCGATGGACTCGCCCTGGTGGAACTCCACTCCCTGGGTGACGTCGACGGCCTCGAACGCCCTCCCGGAGAACTGGATGCCTCGCGGCGAAATTCGGATGGCCCAGTCGGGCCTCTGTGCTTGGACTACGACCCCCGCCTGGACTTTGTACAACCAGATCTGCTCGAAGCCGAAGAGGGCCCTCCTTTCCCCGAGGGAGTAGAGCGACCTGACCGAGCCGTCGGGATCGATGGTGATTCTGCACCCCCTTGATTGGAGGGTAAGGGGCCTCCTGAGCGCTGACGACCTCAGTCCGCCGGCCCGAGCTGTGGCGGACTCGGCTGTGATCCCCATTGACCTTTGTGACCGAGAAAGGCGGATAATATCGGGAAGATTTACTGAAATTGAGCTAGTGGAGTCATCGAGTTAACCTCGGGGAGCCCGCCTCCAGCGCGTCCCCGCCGGAGTGTCCTCCACCAGAATCCCTGAGGCGAGGAGCTCTTTCCTCAGCCTGTCCGACTCTGCAAAGTCCTTGCGCCTGCGAGCTTCGCCGCGTCTTGCGACCAGCTCGGCAAGGTTCGGCGGGAGGGTTTCATCCCCAAACTCCATCACTCCGAGGACCGAGTTCGCCCTCTCCAAGGCTGCCTTCGCCTTAGACGCTTCCTCGGCGCTGATCGACCCGGAGTCCACCAGTGAATTGCACCTCTTGACGAAGGAGAAGAGCACGGACAGCGCCTTGGGGGTGTTGAGGTCGTCGTCCATCGCTTCCTCGAATTCGTCGAGGAACTCCTGGGCCGGAGCGAGCGACTTTCCCTTTGGCGCACTGACTGATTTCAGCCTCGCGATGGCCTCCGACAGCCTGGCCCTCTGGGCCCTTGCCTGCTCCAGGGAGTTGTCGGTCAGGTCGATGGAGTCTCTATATTTCGAAGAGACGAGGAACATCCTGATCGTCAGGGGCTCCCAGCCCCGTTCCAGCAGCTCCCTCAGATTGACCATATTCCCCGACGACTTGTGCATTTCTTCTCCGTGGACGTTGAGGAACTCCGAGTGGAGCCAGTAGTTCACGAACTTCTTTCCCGTGGCGGCTTCAGACTGGGCGATCTCGTTCTCGTGATGCGGGAACCTGTTGTCCAACCCTCCTGTATGAATGTCGAATGTCTCCCCCAAGTACTTCATCGACATCGCTGAGCACTCGATGCTCCAGCCGGGCCTCCCCTTCCCGAGTTCAGTGTCCCAGAAGACCTCCCCGTCGTCGGGGTCCCAGGCCTTCCAGAGGGCGAAGTCGGCCGCCTCCAGCTTCTCTTCGTAGTGGTCGCTCGACACCCTCCCCGCAGGCTTGAGCGAATCCAACCTTACCCCCGACAGCGCCCCGTATCCCTTGAACTTCGACAGCGAGAAATAGATCGAGCCGTCTGCGGCCGTGTAGGCGTACCCCTTCTTCTGCAGGACCTTGATGAGATCGACCATCTCGCCGATGTGGTCGGTGGCTCGCGGGTAGAGCTCGGCCCTTTCGATGTTCAGGGTCGCCATGTCCTGCATGAACGCTGCCTCGTACATGGTCGTGAGTTCCTTCAGGGGTTTGCCCATCTGCTTGATCCCCTTGATGATCTTGTCTTCGACGTCTGTGATGTTCATCACCTGGTACACGTCGTACCCTTTGAACTTCAGGTGGCGCCGGAGGACATCTTCGAAGACGAACGTCCGGAAGTTCCCGATGTGCGCGTAGTTCCAAACCGTCGGTCCGCACGTGTATATCTTCACTTCTCCCTTCTCGATTGGCTCGAATGTCTGCGTCTTTCTTCCGAGACTGTTGTAGAGTTTCAGCAACGCGGGATCGACATCGGGGTTCCTGCCTTTAAAATAAAAAGGAGCGGGAGAATAGAATCTACTTTGTCAGCTTGCCAATCCTGAAGATCTGCTTGCCGCAAGAGGCGCAGATGCCCTTGATTGCCGGCCTGCCGTTCTTCAGTTTGATTTGCTTGGGATTCTTTATCTCCCGGTTCTTCTTCTTCTCGTAGACGCAGTATCCTGTTACCACTGCGAAATGCCTCGGCCCGAATTCGCCAGATTCGCTATATAAACCCTCGTAACGGGGCTCAAAATGAGGCTTTTTCGGGCCTTTTGCTGATTTGAGGGCGATTGGGGATTCATACGGCTAGGCGGCGTGGCTGATGCCCCCCAGATTCTTCAGGATTCGGGAGCAATGGACAGGCGCTACCGTATTGCAAGACTGTGTTGGCGAATCGCGGGAGGGCTTGTGCGGAGGCCCGGGAGTGCACCACCTTGGCATCGGCCTATTTGCAATCAAAAAGACGAGATTCTCGCCGAGCGGCTCCTAAGAGGACTGAAACCAAACCATCGATTGAATTAAAGCACAAGGGGTTCGGCCCCCGGCCAGTTGCAGGCATCTGGCAGGAATTCGAAGGCACTCGGCTCCCTGATAATCGCCAGGATAATCTACGCTGTGAATTGGCTCAACTTCGGCGCCATCTTCTATCTCTCAAGTCAGGAAGTCGGCGCAGGAGTGTCAGGGCTTGGGAACGTCACCGCGGCGTTCTACCTTGGCATCGGACTCGTCCAGGTCCCTGCCGGGATTCTCGCGGCCAAGTACGGGCCGAAGAAAGTGGTGGTCGCAGGAATATTCCTGACGTCGTTCTCTGTCCTCGGAACTTCGGTGGCCACGACCATACCTGAGCTGGAGGTGTTGAGGTTCCTGGTCGGGTCGGGGATGGCGTTCGTATTCGCCCCCGGGGTGGTGATGGTAACTAGGCTCCTGCGGGGCGGGAAGTCGGGGATGGGAGTGGGGCTGTTCAACTCGGCCTTCGACATCGGAGGGATCATAGCGATATTCGGGTGGGTGGTGATCGCAACGGCGATCGGCTGGAGACCGAGCCTAGTTCTGAGCGGGGGCCTGTACCTCGTCACGGGAGTGCTCGTGATGCTGTTCGTCCCAAGCGACGACGCCAGCGCGGAATTTGTCATAGGGAAGAAGTCACTCTACGCCGTCCTCCTGGACAAGCAGATTGTGCTACTTGGGCTCGGAGTCCTGGGGTTCTCCATTGGCAACACCCTGATTTCAGGATTCATGGTGTTTTATCTGGAAAAGAACCTGTCTGTACCAGGAACGATCGCAGCCCTTGTCACCTCGATAATCACCTTCATTCCTATCTTCACCTCAATATGGGGGGGCCGCGTATACGACACCGTCTCAAGACACAGGCTGCTGATGATTGCGTCCATGCTGGTGAGCGCGGCGTCCCTGGCCATCGCCGGCTTGGGATCGATATACGCTGCGGCAGCCGCCGCGACTCTGGCGGGGTTGGTTTCTGGGTTTGGGTTCACCTTCGCATTCGCCGGCGCGAGGGACTTCAACAAGGCAGGAAAGGAGTACGAGAGCCTGGCGATTGCGTGGGTCAACAGCATACAGCTTACCGGGGAGTTCTTTCCGCCGCTCTTCTTCTCGTATGTCGCGGAGCAGTTCGGGTACTCTCAGGCGTGGCTTTGGAGCGCAGCCCTGACGGTGGCTTTCATTGTCCCCGTCTTGATGATGGTCGAGAAGTGGCGCCGCTAGAGCGGGGTGGCGATTATCTCGTCGCCCTTGTTGACCTTCACTTCTAGGCCGGCTAGCCCTATCTCCTTGATTTCAGGGACTGGAATCCCGAGCTCCTCTATCTTCGAGCGGTGCCGAGAGATCGCCTTCATCCAGGCCTCGGACCGTTCCTCTACCTTAGGCACCCCAAGTCCGGACTTCGCCGCGAGCTCCTCTAGCTTCTGGTCGTACTCGAAGAAGTCCTCGGGGAGCTTCCAGAAGTCGTTCATGGGCTTGAATAGAAGAGGCGAGAGATAGATGAAGCCGTGCTTGAGCTGGCGCGATATCATCGACTTCTCTTCCTTCGACATTCTTTCGGCGAGCCGCTCCAGCATCGCCAGGGTCCCAGTCAGGTGCCGGGACTCGTCTCTCGTTATGTTCTTGAAGGCCCCAACGTAAACTTTGTTGGTCGAGTGCTCTCCCACCTCCTTGAAAATGAGCTGGGCCCCTATCTCCGCGAAGAAGAAGCTCGAAAAGATCAGCTCCAGCGGGTACTTCCCCCATGCCTGGTTGAAGGCGCTCCAGTACCTTGCCCCGTTGTCGTAGAGTGCCATGATGTTGCGGTGCGCCTTCTCCTCGAGGGTTGAATTTGGCTTGAACCGGTAGGGAAAGTTCGGGCAGACGCGGGCGCATGCCCTCCTGCAGACTTCGTCGTGGCGGCATTCGTCGAAGGCCACCGCCGAGAGGAACTTTTTGGTCGGATCTTCGAAGCCGTGGGTCGCTGCTTGGACCGCAGCCGCACCGAAGGCCCCTATCCCCGACTTCTCGAAGAGCGCGAGCTTGGATAGCCAGTAGGCCTGGGCCACGGCCTCGTCAGAGGAGAAGTTCTTAGCGTTACACTCCTCCCATGGGAGGTCCACCGGACTCCAGTTCTGGGGGAACCAGAGCTCGTACGTCTTCAGCAGCGTCTCGGAGACTACGTCCCAGTTGCCCGGGAAAACGTTGCCTGCGTCTTTCTCATCCAATCAGACCGCCTGCGCATCCAACGATGTCGCCGTTAATTAAGTCAGGTGGAGGTCGCGGAAGACGAGCCGCCTGAGCTTGAGAGGACCACCACTGTCCCCATCATCCATGCGTGGTGGTAGATGCAATAGTAGGTGTATGTCCCTGGCGTGTTGAACGTATAGGTCCAGCTCTGCCCAGGCTTGATGTCTCCGGAGTTGAAGCTGTTGTCAGCAGCGGTGACTGTATGGGTGGCTGTGTCTTTGTTGGTGAAAGTCACGGTGTTGTTGGCCCCGACCACCACGGTGATCGTGTCAGGACTGAAGTTGAGCTGGGTGTTGCTCCCAACACCGAGGGGCATTATCACCGACCCCGCCGCCGCCGTCCCACCGCTTAGGGTCGGCTGGAGCCTGAAAATGAAGAGCCCAGCCAGCGCGGCTCCGAGCAGGACCGCTATCAGCCCGAGGCCAAGTAGAATCCCCTTGGGGGCACCCGTTGGTTCTTCGATGTCCATTTCACTCAACCTAGTGACGCGAGCATGGCGACGAGCAGCGCTGCCAAGAACATGATGGGGATAAGTGCGAAGAGTCTGAGGGAGCCTGGCTCGTCCTTGAGCTGCATGTAGAACAGGACTATGGCGGAGGCCTGGCTGGTCGCCAGGATAGATACCACCGTCGCCATCGTCGCATAGGCGGGAATCTCGTAGAACGCAAGCACCTCGGTCAACACGGCGATGACCATGTATGCCCAGACCCCGAGCGCGACAATGGTTCTCATGCCTGACTCCTAGAGGAGGTAGAAGAGCGGGAAGACGAAGCACCACACGATGTCGACGAAGGCCCAGTAAAGCGCGAAGTTCTCTATGGCCTCGTGGGAATCCTTGGTGTAGTGTCCGCCCGTTGTTTTCTTCATCAGGTAGATCATCATAATCAGCCCAGCCGTTACGTGGGCCCCGTGCAGCCCGACGATGACATAGTAGGCGCTAGCAGCTAGAGAGGTAACAGGGTTGGAAGCGCCGAGGACGAAGCCGCTGTTGCCGAGGTTGGTCCACTCTGCAATCTTGACTCCCATGAAGACGGAGCCGAGGACGAAGGTCACCGCTAGCCAGCCCAGGAGCTTCCTCTGGTCACCCTTGCGGATGGCCTGGATGGCCATGAACATGGTGAGCCCACTGGTCACGAGCACCAGGGTGTTGAAGGTCCCCAGGGGTATCTCGTGGATGCTCCCGGCGATTGGCCAGACCCCAGAAGCGGCCCGGATGAATATGTAGGCCCCGAGGAAGCTCCCGAACAATACAACCTCGGACGAAAGGAACACCCACATGCCCAACTTCAGCTTGGGGACAGCCGAAAAGGGCCACCTGTCCCCTACTTCCTCTGGCGGCACGACGAACTTGTCGTGCAGATCGTCCATCCCCCACCCCCAGAACGCGTAGATCGCGACAAACGCGCCCACGACCATCAGCGCGATGCCCCCGACGTCAGGGTAGAACGCGGCTCCGGCGAGGAAGACCAGTGCAGCCATCGAGAGCTCCAAGGGCCTCGAGCTGAGGTGGGCGTGATGTACGTCCCGGGAACCCCCGTAACCCGTACCATGCGAATTAGACGCTGTGGAAAGCTGCCCTATCCACCCGCCGGAGGGAGGTGTAGGTGATGAGCTCACTGCCGGAGACATCCCCTCGGCCTGCGACGTCCATTCGAGGTCGGGCGACCCCCATGGATTCTTCGGCGCGATGGGCCCCCGGAACCAGGTGTTGATCACGTTGTAAGCCAGTAGTATCTGGGCCAGTGCGAAGACGAAGGCCCCGACCGAGGCCAATGCGTTCAGGGTCCCCCAGTCGGCGACGTTGGGATAGGTGAAGATGCGCCTAGGCATGTCGTAGAGGAGATTCATCGGGAAGTAGAGGATGTTGAACCCGACGAAGGAGATTGCGAAGTGGATCTTCCCGAGCCTCTCGTTGTACATGTGCCCCGTCATCCTAGGGAGCCAGTAGTAGATGCCGGCGATTATCCCGAAGATTGCCGCGCCCACCATGACGTAGTGGAAGTGCGAAACGACGAAGTAGGAACCCCTGAACACCCTGTCCAGGACAGGGGATGAGAGGAAGACCCCGGTAATCCCCCCGATGATGAAGAGAATTACTGCCCCGAGGGCGAAGAGCATCGGGGTCGCAAATTTCACCCTCCCTCTGATCAGCGACTCGACAAACGAGAGTGTGATGACGTCGAAGGGTATGGAGATGGCGATGGTGGCCACGCTGAAAGCTCCCTGAAGGGAGACTGGGATGCCCGTGAGGAACATGTGGTGCATCCAGACCCCGAAGCTGAGGGGGACGACGATGAGCCCCGTGGCGATGAGGATGGCGTTCCTCGCCGCCAGGGGCCTACCTGTAAACTGCGGGAGGATGTTGGCTATGATGCCGAAGCCCGGCAGGAGGACGATGTACACCTCCGGGTGGCCGAAGAACCAGAACAGGTTGTCCCAGAGTATCGATGGTTGAATCCCAGGGGAGGTGAAGAATGTCGTCCCCAGGATGCGGTCCGTGGAGGCGAGGGCGAACGCGGCTATCAGTGTCGGAAACGCGAAAAGCATCGCTATGATTGTGAAGAGCATGAACCAAGTGAACATGGGGATCTTCGACAGCGTCATTCCAGGGGCCCTGAGCCAGATTATGGAGACCATGAAATTGATGCTACCAAGAGTCACCGATGCGGCAAGAACGACCATCCCTAGGTAGGCAAGGGTCGGTCCGTTCCCGAGCGTCAGGACTGCCAATGGCTGATACGTGGTCCAGCCCGCACTGGCGGTCCCTCCGGGGACGAAGAAGCTCATTACCGCGAGGACTCCGCCCGCGAGGTAGAGCCAGTAGCTCATGGCGTTGAGACGCGGGAACGCAAGGTCCTTCGCCCCGATCTGGAGGGGGACGAAGTAGTTCGCCAACCCGAGGGCGATGGGAGAGAGGAACCAGAAGATCATGATGAGGCCGTGCATAGTCACTGCCTGGTCGTAGTAGAACGCGTTGAGGAAGTTGTTGTTGGGGACGGAGAGCTGGACCCTCATCATCAGGGCGAGGATCGCGCCTATGATCCCAAAGTAGCAGGAGGTGAAGAAGTAGAGTATGCCAACGTCCTTGTGGTTGGTCGTGAACAGCCAGCGCTTCAGCCAGTCGGTGGTGCCCAACTAGGCGCCTCCCATCCATGCATCCCAGGTCGCTTGGCTCTCGACGGTGAAGTTAGCCCACATGCTGGCGTGGCCCACACCGCAGAGCTCGAAGCACTTGATGGCGTTGATGTAAAGGCATGATGTCCCCGCGGCGTTGCACTGGACGGTCACCTCGGGGGTAGCTGTGACACTAGGAGTCGGGACAGTGAACCAGATTTGGTTCACCCTGCCGGGTACAGCGTCCTCCTTCTCTGCGAGCATGTCGAGACCGAAGGAATGGAAGACGTCCTTCGACGTGATGTTGATCACTATATCCCTGCCCGCCGGGACAGTCAGGTTGTTGAGCATGAAACTCCCGTTGGGGTAGGTGAAGTTCCACCCCCACTGGAACGCGAGAAGCTGGATCTGGACACAAGGGTGGCCGGTGTTTGCCATGCAGGTGGCGTTCGTCGGGATCTCTATGTTTCCGAAGCTCGAAAATGTCTGGTATTCTGCAAACGTCAGGACGGAGACGCTTATGAGGACCGTGACAAGGACGATCTTCCAGCCTTCGACCTTGTGCTCGGGCATCTGCCCCTGCTGCCCCTTGCTACGATACTTTACCATGAAGAGGACGAGCATCGAAATAACGATGACCGCCGCTCCTATCCCGAATAGCAGATACCAGTTCAGCAGATTATCAAAAGTGGCTGTCGTCTGCGGGAGCGTGAGAATGCCCGAATACATTAGGCGGCGCTGATAGTTCCCGACCTAATATCGGTTATAAGCTTTGACAATCTGCGCGAGGTTTCGCCAGGATTTCTCGGAATCCGCAGACCGACGAATATAAGGCATAATTAACGTCCAAGAGAAGGCGGCCATGCGGTGGGGTGGCGGAGCGGTTACGCGTACGCCTGCAGACTTTACCGTCAGTGAGCGTATTCACATGGGTCCGAATGTGGTGCGTGCATCGCATCACCGGTGGTCCCATCCCCACCTCGATTGAGTTCTGACAGAATAGTCTAGACGGAGAGAGCGTACAGAACGATCGCGGAGATGAAAACGATTGAAATCGTGTTCACGACCTTGATCAGAGAGTTGATGGCCGGACCTGCGGTGTCCTTGAACGGATCGCCAACCGTGTCCCCCATCACCGCCGCCTTGTGCGCGTCCGATCCCTTCCCTCCGAGCTGGCCGGTCTCAATGTACTTTTTCGCATTGTCCCAGGCGGCGCCCCCGTTGGTCATTGTGAATGCGAGGAATACCCCGGAGACTACGGTGCCTATCAGAAGGCCGCCTAGTGCCAGGGGGCCAAGAATGAATCCTACAGCCAAAGGCGTGACCACCGCGAGGGCGCCGGGCTTGACTAGTTCCTTGATGGCTGCAGAAGTGCTGATGCTGACGGCCTTCGCGTAGTCGGGTTTTGCAGTCCCCTCCATTATTCCCGGGATTTCCTTGAACTGTCGCCGCACTTCGTTGACTATAGTGAAAGCAGCCTTGCCGACGGCCTTAATCAGGAAGCTGGAGAAGTAGAACGGCAACAGACCCCCTATGAACAGCCCTATGACGACATACGGGTCGGACAGGCTGAATTGAAGCTGACCCCCGACCATCGATGAGGCGTACTTGCTGGCGACAGACGCATTGGCGGCAATGATCCTGGAGGCCTCGTGCTGGAATGCTTCGAAGATTGCGACTGCGGCCAAAGCCGCCGAGGTCACTGCGAAAGCCTTGGTGGTCGCCTTCGTAGTATTGCCAAGTGCGTCGAGCTCGTCTGTCACGTCCCTGACGCTGCTCTCCAGCCCCGCCATTTCCACAATGCCGTTGGCATTGTCAGTTATTGGCCCGAAGGAGTCTATTGACATGATTACCCCGGTCAAGGAAAGCATAGACATCGTCGCCACAGCAGTGCTGTAGACCCCCGTTAGGACGTCCCCGCCGGACCCGTAGTAGCCCAAAGAATAGGACGCGATTATCGCCACCACCAAGACCACGGCAGAAGGCGCAGTGCTGGTAAGACCAGTGGAAAATCCTGCGAGGAAGTTGGTAGCCGCTCCCGTCTGGCTCGCTAGGGCTATCTCCTTCACGGGGCCGTAGGCATAGGAGGTGAAATAATTGGCGACGTTCTCGATTACCACTACAACGATGACCCCCACGATGGCGCTTGCAAAGAGGTAGTAACTCAGTGTCGAACCGCCGAATAGATACTGCCCGAAGACGAAGTCAAGAATTACTGCTACCACCGCTGCTATCATCAGGGTGATGTTCAACGCCCGGAGGGGGTTGGACTTTATCGACTTGCGGATGTAGAAGCTCCCCACCACAGCACCTGCGATCCCCGCAGCCCCGAGCAGGAGTGGGTAAACAAGAAGGCCTGATGCGACCCCGCCAGGGATCAGGGCCCCGAGAATCATGACGGCTATCGATGTCACCACGTAGGACTCGTAGACGTCTGCTCCCATGCCCGCACAATCTCCGACGTTGTCCCCGACGTTGTCGGCGATGACCGCTGGGTTCCTCGGATCATCTTCAGGTATCCCGGCCTCGACCTTTCCCACAAGGTCCGCACCGACGTCAGCGGCCTTCGTGTAGATCCCGCCGGAGACCCTCATGAACATCGCGATCAGTGAAGCGCCGAACCCGAGACCCGCCAGCGTGGCAGGCGAGGTTGCGATCGTGCTTGAGAAGAGGAGATAGAAAATAGAAAGCCCGAGAAGGTCGAGGCCTACGACGGTCATCCCCATGACACCCCCACCCCTGAAAGCCATCGTGAGCGCGCTCCCCAAACCAGACTTCGCGGCCTCCGCCGTCCGGGAGCTGGTCCTCACGGTGACGGCCATTCCAACATAGCCGGCGAGAGCAGAAAGGAATGCGCCTATTGCGAATCCGAAGGCTGTTGCTCCTCCGGTGGCATTCGGATAATCTATCAACCCGAAGATAAGTAGAACGACGATAACGGCAATGGGAGCAATAATCCTGTACTCCTTCCCGAGAAAGGCACCAGCCCCTTGTTTCACTGCGTCTGCGATCTCCACCATCTTGGCATTGCCGCGGTTCTGCCCCCTGAGGTATCCCCAAAGGCCCGCCCCATACAGCAGCGCCAGTATCGAAAGACCGAGTGCTATGTACGCGCTAGTCAGGTTCGGTGCAGAAGACGGGGCGTTCGCTGCAATCTGCAACAAGAGCTGGCTTGAGACGGTCAAGCGATTGCAGGCGCCTCAAGATTCGCTTTAAAAGAATTGAGATTTCAGTTCTTCTTGCTCTTCCGTCTTGTGAGCACGTAGGAAACGATGAAGGGTAGGACAGAGGAGACCTCGGCGTAGAGACTCGCCTGCTTCGCCTTCTCCTTGACCTTGCCCCACGACACGGCCTCCTGGACCCGGGCCCCGCTGAGTGAGCCGTCGAACTCCGAGGCGGTCGTGATGTAGCAGGCCCAGTCCAAACCTCCTCTGAACAGATTCCACCAGATCAAATGATGTTTCGAGATCCCGCCGCCCAAGACTAGCGCGCCGGTCTCCTCAGCCTCCGAGGTGATATCCGAAAGCCGCCTTTCGTCTCCTATCAGGTCGATCCGGAAGTCCCTGTGGCTTTCGGCGAAGAGCCAGATCTGGCTCCCGACGGCGCCGTCGGTCAACCCTGGGACGAACACTGGGACCTTCATTTTTTGTGCCCAGTAGAGGAGAGACCGCTCGGAACCCAGGTCCCGCCCTATCTTTGTGCTCAGCTCCTCAGACGTGATAGAGCGGATTCCCTTTTCATAGATCCGGCTGAGCATCGGCTGCATCTGACTCTCTATCAATGGGCCATAGTTGTCAAGTGGAACGAGGACGTTGCCGAGTCTGTGGTACCCTGATTTCCTGAGCTTGGCGTCGTCCAACTCGAAGCTCCCCTCGTAGTAGTCGGCACGGGTACGGGCGATATCGTGGTCGAGGGTGCCGCAGGTGGTCACTATCGCGTCGACCATCCCTTCTCTAACCATGTCGATCAGAATCCCTCTCGTCCCCGTGGCCATCAGCGCGGCGGGGAAAGAAAGGAACCTGGTGCAGCCTCTCCGGTCCACCATCGCACGCAGGGTTTCGGCGACATCGTAGAGGTTGCGTGCCATGAAACCCCCGCCATTGCCCATATCGTCTATCATCGCAGCGATGTCTTCAGAAGACTTTGCGTGGACGTCCCGGACTTTCCTAAGTCCTGGATGTTCCCTCATGTGAAACAAGGCCGCACCGTACTTGCGCTATTAACCGTTCAGGCAGACTATGGCTTGGCCGAGAGCAGAAGCCTGAGCTTCGCTCCAGAGTCGTAGCCCCGCGTCCAGTCTATTCTCTCAGACGGGACTGTTGTTCCACTGACGATGTCCAGTATCAGGCGAACCGATTTAATTGGGGGTGTGTTACTCGTGTCGAAATCGAAGGTCTTTACGCTTCCAAAGGCGTCGTGCGTGTCTGAGGAAATGAGGCCGATCAGTTCCGCTTCTAGATTCTCCACAAGCTTGGATTCGGCATACAAACGGCCGTTCAGCCGCGCCTTCAGTTTGCTTGGTTCGCACCTGAGGACCGCGACCTTGGCGACCATAGCGGGGCTCAACACATGGGGGAGCAAGTGGCCGAAGACGACTGCGTCCTTGGGTATGCTCGACCTGACGGCCTTACGGAGCATTTCCGTATCCACATCTCCCTCATCGGGCGATCCCACGAGCCCCTTTGACTTCGCCAGCTCGTTCAGAGAGATGCAAGGAAGGCCGAGGTTCTGCGCCAAGAGAGGCGCGATCGACTTCTTGCCGGTCCCCGGGGTGCCTGTTATTCCGTAAATGCCAGCCAAGTCTCGACTTACCTGGGTTCTCTTCAGGCCTACTGAGGCAGTGTTGGGGCCTTCAGCTTGGCCTTCCAGTGAGCCCTAAACTTCGAAAGCTTGGGGGCAATGACCGCTTGGCAGTACGGCTTCGACGGGTTCCTCTTGTAGTACTCCCTGTGGTAACCCTCTGCGGGATAAAACACTTGCAACGGGGTAACCTCGGTGACGATTGGGTTGCGGAAGACCTTGTCAGTTGTTAGCTCTTTGATAATCTCGTCTGCCTGTCTCTTCTGTTCTTGGTTCCCGTAGAATATGACCGAGCGGTACTGTGTTCCTTCGTCGGCACCCTGGCGATTGAGCGTAGTAGGGTCGTGGGTCGAGAAGAGGACCTCGAGCAACTCTCTGTAGGATATCACCGACGGATCGAAGGTGACCTGGGCAACCTCGGCATGCCCTGTGGTGTCGGCGCAGACGTCTTCGTAGGTCGGGTTCGACGTCTTCCCCCCTGCGTAACCAGGCTCGACCTTCATAACGCCCTGAAGTTCAGAGAAGACTGCTTCGGAACACCAGAAACAACCGCTCCCGAAGGTCGCAATCTCTGTGCTTGTCAAGGAACCTATTCTGCTTCCGCCTGGATTAAAGGTTGCAGGTTCCTGTGGCAGCGACCCTGAGGCTCCCTCCGTTCAAGTCAATCACCGCCCCTTTCATGCCCTCCCAGACTGGCACCTCCCAAGGAAGGCGGGCGACCAACCGATTTCCCTCTTCCTGAATCATCTTGGCAGGGACTAGTTCGCCAGGGAGTTGGAGGTGTAAGTCCCTCGACGCGATTTCCTGCTTGTAGAAGGGGGACTTCGCTACTTCGAATTTTGGAGAATCTGAAAGGGCAAACGACCCGTCGTCAAGCCAGTGGCTCCGCTCGAGGTCCTTCGGCTCCACGCCGCGAAGCGAGAGTCCTACCCTGATGCCCCGGCCGGCCGATTCGAAGTCGACATCGTTGACCTGGATCCCCTTTACGTCAGCCCTGATGCTCGAAGCACCTGGGATGGGGCGGAGCTGGTCGTGCACAGACACATTCCCCCCCAGCACGAACCCGAGGGCCACGGTTCCCACGCCCTTGACCGTGAAGACCCTGTCGACGTAAATCAGGGTCCTGTCGGCCGTGAAGTCCTTCCTCGGTGACGCCATCGATAGGTCGATGGCCGCAGACTCCGTCTTCCTCGTCTCGGGGTGATATTGGGACACCAACGTTCCCTTCAGCGCTGCTAGAGCTGATTCAGGACTCGAAGCCTGATTGGTTATTTCGAGGGCCCCAGGAACCCCGAACGACCCCAGAAGGACGGCCAATTCTCCGTCTGGAGCAGAGAGCCTGCCGGACGGGGGGAAGAAATAGAGGGCGTGGTCGACGATAGATGCGATTCTCGAGTACCCTTGGATCCTTTCGGGAAAGTCGGATGTGTCAAGGAAGGAGTAGCGCCTGCCTCCCTCGGTCCGTGTGAAGACTGTCAGGCCCTCGGCTTCACTCTTCTTTGCGACTGCCGCCTCAAATGTGGCTTTGATCTGGGGGTCAGTCCCGAACACTCCGATGGTTATCCCTTCCATCTTGGCTCTACCGGGAGAACGCGCCCAGACTGCCAATCTTATGCTTTGTTTTCCGAGAACGGATAAATCGCCACGGTACGGCGGGGATTCCGACTATGGCCAGCGACGTCGTGATCATTGGCTCTTTCCTGCTGGCCTTCAAAGCAGTGCTTGTTGAGGGGAGCGAAGTCGCTATCCTTTCGTTAGCCACGATCAAACAGCTCGGGAAGAACAACGTGCTCCTCGGGGTACTCGCAGGGGCGGGTGCGTCGGTGGGGATATTCCTTGGAATCAGGCAGATCTTCCTTCTCTTCCCCGAAGCTCTGATAGACATCCTGACGGGATGCGTAATCCTCTATTTCTCGTACAGGTTCCTAAAGGGGTTCAAGCGGTACTACTTCGGCAAAAGGTCCTTCAGGGCAAAGATGGAGAAGATGGAATCTGAGGTCGTGGAGAAAGAGATGGAGAAGTACGGCGGGGAAAGGCCGGCCGTCATCCCGTTCTCCCCACTGAACGCCCTCCCGGTCTTTGCCATCACACTCACCGAAGGGTTCGAAGCGAGCCTGGTCCTTAGCGCTTCCGGGACCTACAACTTCGATTGGACCCTGATAGGTGCAGGGGTGAGCATACTGCTACTCGTCATCGTCTGCGCCGTCTCCTACGACTACCTGATCAGATTCCCGAGATGGGGGCTGGACCTTCTTGCCGGGAGTGTGCTTCTGACCTTCGGGACTTTCTTCCTTGCTTCGGGCCTTTACATGGCGCTGACGGGCGGAATCTGAACCTTACTCCTCGTCCTCCCTGATTGCCGAGCGCGGTTCTGCGGCGTATTTCCTCATGGCCCTAGGCCTGAAGCCCCATCGGCAATCGAAAATCAAGACTCTTTGATGTGGAAGTCCTGCCCCGGGCGGGCATGGGACCTGCGGGTCAAGTTCCCCTACTCCTTCTTCAGCGCCCTCAGGATGAGCTCGTTCTGCCGGATGAGGATCTTGTTCTGGTCGATGATGGCCTTGAACCCTGCTCCGAGCATCTGGTCAGTAGAGCTGCCCGACAGCAGCGTGCCGACCCTCATCCACTTGGTCCCAGCCTCGTGCTTGGCCAGGTTGGCCATGTCTTGCTCGGCCAGCTCCCTGATCTCTTCGTCGCTCATGTCGGCGGTCACCAGGAGCGCGGCCTCGTCTCCCGCACTCTGCCTCTTGGCCTTGCTGACGCTGAACGTCTCCGTGATCCCGAGCTTCCTGATGGTCTGTGCGCAGGTAGGGCAGGCCTGACCCTCTTCGTACCTGCCGAGGTCCTTGCAATTCGTGTTAGGACATAGGTATTTTCCCATTCTCTATTCACCTCCTCTGTTGCTTCTCGCCTGGACTCTTGAACCCTTCCTTGCGAAGGCGCTCGGCGACCGTGGGGATTTGCCAGGCGTAGTCGACGTGGACGCACTCGCTCCCCTGGTCGTAGTCGCAGAAGGGGGCCCTGTCGCGCTTGAAGTACACGCTCACGATCCGTCCCCCATTCCCAAGTTCTCTATCCAGGATGGAGACGTGGTCGGTGGGATAGCCCTCCTTGGGGTTGACGTGCTCGAAGCGGGGCTTCGTGTTGTGCAGCTGGTCGTATTCGCGCTTCAGGAGCATCAGGATCAGCTCAGTCCCCACCGTCATGCCATAGTGGTCCATGACTTCTCTCAATCTGCCCAGTTCGTCACCTTCGAAGTTCACCCGGACGTTGTATCTGCCTTCCGCTTTCTTCGGCATCGGTCATCCTACAGGAACAGAGGTGATTATAAGTGATTTGGACTCACTACACTTTTGGTATAGCATATCCCGTGCATTGGTAGTGATTAGCAAACACTTATATTCACTATTGCTTCAGAGTGCGCGTGAGTGATTTTGGGACAAAAGACTGAGCCGATCCACATCAGGATCGACCTTGAGGACAAAGAGGCTGAGGAGTTCCTCGCCTTCAAGGAGAGAAACCGCATCAAGACGAGCACCGACGCGATCCACTTCGCGTTGGGCCTGGCCTACAAGTACGAGAAGCTGCAGGCGGCGCCGGCAAGATGACCACCACCGTCCTCGAGACCAAAGCCGAACACTGCGACTTCGAGCTGACGAAGGCCTGCAGGAAGCGCAACGGTGTCACCCTTGCCGAGGACGGCTATTCCACGACCATCGAGGGCGTGACCAGGTTCGCGTGCGACGAGTGCGCGGACGAGATCGTCAGTCGGATAGCCAAGGACCTCGAGAGTAGGATCAGCGCCAAGAGGGACCCGGCCAGATGATCTCCAAGTGCAGGGAGAAGTGCCCCGAGCGCTTCGGCCTATGGGTCTGCGGCAAGGCCTGCGAGGCAAGGCCTGGCGACCCGAACCACTTCCACTTCAACGGCACGGGGACCAGCACCCACGACTGGAAGAAAGCGGCCATCTCGGAGCTGACGGCGGAAGCATGAGCCTCCCCGAGCGTATCGAGGTCGTGTCGTGCCCCAACTCACCCTTCGGCCACACGCATAGGGTCGAGGGGCCGCGCATCGTCTGCGAGGCGGGGGACCCGGCATGAGCTCCGACCGCTACTGGTCCGGCCTGGCAGAGATCAACGAAGTCCACGACGAGCGCACCACCAACGAGTACCTCGCGAAGGGATGGGAGTTGATCAAGGTCTCCGAGATGGTCAACTCGGCGGTGCTCGAAGGGACCCTGCAGCTCCAGACGGCCACCAGGATCATCTACGTCATGGGCCGGTTCAAGGCCTCGGCAGCCACGCCTGCAGCGGCGCCGCCCAAGTCAGCAACTTCGACCCCGTCGGGGTTCCAGAAGCCCTGCGACAACTGCGGCCAGACCATAGTGCTCCGCAAGGGACAGGCCCCGCTGAACCTGGACGGGACGACGCACAGGGACTGATGGCGATGGGCAAGACCGATTCGATGATCAGGCACTTCGACAACGTGAAGCTGACCGACACTGCGCCCGAGGTCGCCTTCGACGAGTGCATGGCCCAGGTCGGCGTCAAGGCCGGCCTGAGGCTGCTCCTCGTCGACGCCCCCCTGCTGACCGACAAGGCCTTCTGGCCCTACGTCCAGAAGGAGACCAAGGCCTTCATCGCTTCTGCCGAGCAGACGAAGAGGCTCTACGCATGACGCCTACAGGGGGGACGTAGACGAAGCCCGAGACCCAGAGGGCCATCGTGAAGCAGAAAGCCCTCCTCTCTCATGCGAAGAGCATCCGATGGCTGCTCGCCAGCCTGGATGAGCAGGACGCCGAGCCTGAGATATTCGGCATCAGAGTGAACCGCGATGAAGTGGCGGTCATTCTGGGGAAGCAGGGGGTCCTCCACAACCCCTCGTTCAATACCCTCCGGGGGTACAAGCCCCTGGGACGCCCGAAAAAGGGCGAAACCCCCTCCCCCAGGGCCCCGGAAGTAGGCATCAGACCTGGTCACGTCGTCCTGGAGGCCTCTCGCTGATGGATGTGTTGGAGTCGCGCCGCAAGGGATTCGTCCCTGGATTAATGACTCGGCCGACATTAGAGCACCCAGGGAAGAAGCGGATGGGGATCAAGGTGGAAATCCCCCAACCCTGTGGCTGCAGGCTCGACCTGTATTTTGGAGGCAAGGGCTACCTAAGAGGAAGCTGCATCCAGCACCAGGAAGGACAGCCGATCTTCATCTGTCCAATCAACTCATGCGGACGGCTGCTTCATTCAGAGACCGAGCTCAGGAAACATCGCTGGGAGCATGGGACGTAACACTTGAGAACCAACATCTCAGGGATAGAGGTCGAAGGGACCCCGGAGGAGATCGGGACCCTGCTGCGCAGCTACCTCGCAAAACAAACGGGGGGGGCAGTTTCAGTAGCGAAGCCCTCCAGGAACGGCACCCGGATGGCCTGCGACCAGTGTGGCAAGGACTTCAAGACCAAGGACAGCCTGAACCACCACGTCAGGAAGCAGCACGGAGGCAGGACCGCAAAGGGCCCTACCAGCTGCCCAGACTGCGGCAAGACCTTCAGCACGACACAAGGGATGAAGCACCACCAAACTGTGACGCATGGAACCCGCCGCGAGATTTCTTCAGCGGCGGGGCCCTCCTCCAACATCCCAGACATTTCGACAACAGACAAGCACTACGTCTTCGTCTGCAAGGTAGGCCCGACGGAGGTCAGGCACGAGGTATCTGGGAAGGACCCGTCGGACGCGATAGCGACCCACGACAGGGACCACCCGAACCATCGCTTCGTCACGGCCCTCAACAAGAAGGAGGGCGCATAGCTTGAACCTCAGGATCTCCCCGGAGCTCGAGCTCTCTCTCGACGCTGCAAGGCGTGTATTTTCGTTCCTGGCCATCAGGGGGGCGGGCAAGACCTGGGCCGCGGCCGTCCTCGCGGAGGAGATGGTCAAGGCCGGCATCCCGATCATAGTCTTGGACCCGATGGGCGTTTGGTGGGGCCTGCGCGTGGGGTTCGACGGCAAGGGCAAGGGCCTGCCCGTGGTGGTCTTCGGGGGCGAGCATGGGGATCTCCCCTTGGAGCCGGAGAAGGCAGAGAAGCTGGCCGACGCCCTGATCCAGAGCAACGTCTCGGCGGTCGTCGACATCTCCGAGCTCAGCCACGCGGCCGTGCAGAAGTTCATTCCCCTGTTCCTGGACGAGCTCCGCAGGACCAACACCAACGACAGGCACATCTTCCTGGAGGAGGCGGACGTCATCGCCCCGCAGCACCCGATGAAGAACGAGACCGTCTGCCTGGGGGCCGTGGACAACTTCGTCAGGAGGGGCGGCAACAGGAACCTCGGCTGCTCCCTCATCTCCCAGAGGAGCGCGGTCATCAACAAGAACGTCCTCACGCAGTCCGACTTCCTGGTGGTGCTGAGGACCAACGCCCCCCAGGACAAGGCTGCGGTGGCAGCGTGGGCTGTCAACAGGATGTCCGACAAGAAGACCCTCGACAAGTGGCTCGACTCCCTGAGCAACCTGAAGGACGGAGAGGCTTACGTCTGGGGCCCCGACATGAACGTCCCTGGGGTGCGCACGAAGTTTAGGGTGCGCGAGACCTTCCATGCCACCAGGGAGAACCTCAAGCGCTTCGACGCCAGCAAAATCCACCCGATGGACGTCGGTGAGTTCATCGCGAGGTTCAGGGATGTCTTCGAAGGACGCAAACCACGCGAGAAGAAACCGGAGCTGCAACAGCTCCTGGACGAGCACGCCAGGCACAAAGACCAAGGCCTCGGCTCCGAGTTCCAGAAAATCCACGACAAGGTCGAGGACGAGATGGATGGGGCGAGACCCCCGCACGATGCATCGTTGATGGAGGGAGAACAAACGCCGAACTCCGCGGATCGGCCTAATCGGGTTGCAAAATCACCCCCCGCCCCACCCCAGACCGCCACCACGACCCTCGCCGCCTTCACCCTCCAAGTCACCAAACTGGAGTCGGACTCATTCATCGGCAAGGTCGTCTACGTCCTCAACAGGCTCAACCGCGCCGTCTACCCCAAGGACATCGGGGCGTCCTTCGTCGAGCAGGGCTGGCCCTTCAGCGCCAAGAACTTCGCCAGCAACGTCGCCCCCTACATCAGGGAAGGCCTGATGGTCAAGGAAGAGAACGGGATGTACCGGCTCCCGACAGAGGTCAAGGTCGAGGAGGTCGTGGCGGCATGAACATCTGCGTGACCGAAATCGAAAGTCGCTGGCCTCGGTCCCAGAACGAACGGCTGGACATGATGCTGGAGCTGGAGAAGCGGGGCTTGGTGCGCGGAGAGACCAAGCTGTGTCATGGCCGAATGGAGAAGGTCTGGCGGCCCCTATGATCCCCAGTGTTTCCGGTCCACCTACCCTACCTACCTACCTACCTACTCTGTTAAACAAACAAACAAAACAACAAACAACAAAGGAAAGATACGAGAAGTGGCTGGCTACCCCGAAGGGTAGGTCCACAAGACGCAGCGTCACCCGCAGGCACTTCGAGAGAAATCGGCAGAATCTTCTAACTCTCCTCGGCGGCTGTTGCACCAATCCATTTGGTCAGCATATTCTTCCGTACACCGATGGCCGCGCCCTCCAATTTGATCATATCAATGGAGGAGGACAGAAGCAGATCAAAGAGAAGTTCAAGGGTTCTGGAGGTGTCATGGTCGCCTACTATCTGAAGCATCCTGAAGAAGCGCAAAAGGACCTTCAGATTCTCTGTGCGAACTGTAACTGGATTAAGCGCCATGAGAAAAGAGAAACGAGGCCTCGACTTGGCTAAGGTCCGGGTCCTCAAGGGTGTCGCCTTCACTGGTCCCGACGTTCCTCTCGCCGAGAGGATGGAAAGGATCGCCAGGCGCGACGGCACTGATTTCAGCCCCCTGATGGTAGAGCTCGCAAGAAGCTACGTCCAGGCCCACGAGAACGGGAACGCCGTCGTCCCCCTCACCAAGTTCGCGGAGCACCCTGGCATGGTCGCCCTGCCCACCATCGGAGAGCCCCTGAGGTCTGATGAAATGTCCGAGATGTCGGACGACGATTTCGAAGTCCTGCTGAAGGCAGCCAAGGCCAGGTACCAAGAAGTCATCGCAGAGGCGAAACGGCGGGGCTGGTGGGTCGACAGGGACGGCCGATATGAGAGGAGGCGGAAGCACTGACCGAGAAGTCGGAGTCCTGCCCCCAGCACGGCCTGGACTACGAGCGGGGATGCCAGGACTGCTGGGACGCGGTCAACCACTTCCAGAACAGGATACAGAGGGAGGCCGAGGCGCCATGAGTGGCCACACCTGTCAGCAGTGCGGCGCCTACATCGAATGCGACAAGCGCCAGCTGGGCGGAGGCAGGAAGCACGACGTCGACTGGAAGCCCGGCCAAAATCACGATACTGTCAAGATGCAGTTAGCCTTGATGGGTGGCTGGCAGACAGTCAAAGGAATCCAGATGGCCCTCAACAACAGAGTCGTCAACGGTCAGACGATCGCTCACCATGCTGGCAAGAGCACCTATTGGACCCAGCTGGCAGTACAGACCCCCATCAGCGACCTCCTCGGCATAGACGTCCTCGAAAGCAGGCCCATGCTAAAGGGGCGCGAGAGGCTCTACAGGGTGAGGTCACCATGAACCTCTGCCAGAAGTGCAACAACGAATGGACTCAGGTCTTTCTCAACATCATTCGTTCCTCTTCAGACCTGCCTAATCCATTTCCCATATTCCCCACTCTCAGCCCCGACAAGTTCGTCCCCGAGCAGGACTGTGAATGGTGGGCGCACAAGGAACTGAACGCCCTCAACCTCTTCGCCAGATGGGAGACCAACATCTTCGAGGTCGCCCGCAAAATCCGCCGCGAACTCAACCCCACGGCCTACAACCAACTGCTCATCAGGCTCGCGGGCGAAGAGACCAAGACTCCCTTGAGCGACCCCTCCATGATAGGAGCAAGCCATGACTGAAACAGAGGGGAAGGCGAGGACGCGCAAAGGAGATTGGCCGAACCGACCAAAGTTCAAACAATGCAAGCGGTGCTGGAAGAAGTATAGAACAACGAGAGACTATATGGGGATGGTTCAAAGTAAGTTGTGCCCCCATGAGGAAATGTTCCCATGACAGCTCAGGCCAAAGCGACAGCGAAGGGACTGGCTGAACGACTGAACACGATTACCAGATGGATGCTACCCGCACAAGACATCACCACGCTCGAAGGCGTCATGCGCGACCTCAAGGCCCTCGACGCTGAGAAGGACAGCCGACTGAAGGAACTGAGGATGCAGGTCGAGAAACAGATGAGTGGAGAGCAGACCATCATGCATGGGTTCGAGTTGAACGCAAAGGAGATAGTCGGTAAGCAGTTCAGGCAAGCATTGAGGGACGACTTAGACTATCAGAAGGCGCGAATCGCATTAGATGCCTATGAATGGGTTCTTGCTCGAATCGACAGGCTCTCCTCGTCCACAGGCAAGGAAGAGGACGCGAAGTGAGGTTCAATCGAGGGAAGGCGTCCATCCATGTCGATTCCAAAGGCTGCCGCGAGTGCGGAACTGAACATTCGTCCGGCTGGGTCGTAAGTGAACGCCTCAGAATCAGGATAGGCAATCAAAATGGCTTCTTGGAAATCTACACTTGCGCAGACTGCGTGAAGCTTCCGATGGGGCAAAGAGAGCTGATGGTGGAGTCAGTATGAGGGCACACAGGCACCAATATGAAAAAGAAGACTGGGGCGACGGTTCAATATCCTTCAAGTGCATCCATTGTCCCAGAGAAGAACGATTCAGGATTTCAGCACAACCCCCAGCACCAGCCCCCTCGGAGGCCGGGCCATGAAGTTCGTCCATCTCTACAGGGATGACCCCAGGGTGACCTTCTCGGAGCTGGGAAGGCCCTTCTGGCTCGCCCTCTGCGGCGTCAGGATAACGAAGCCGGTCGACGTCAAGACCTGGCAGGCAGACTGGAAGTGGTGCGAGGACTGCCAGCAGGTCCAGGACATGAAGGTCAGGAGCGGGGTTTGAGCGACACTCGCACGCACTCCCACGCAAAGGCAATTAACCCGCAGGGCCCTACCAGGGGCGTGAGCGGACCCAAGACCTGCTACGATCATCATCCTCAGACCGAGCCCATGGACCCCAAAGACGTCCGCTGCACCGGCTGCTACAGGCTGATGTGGGGCATCAGGGCCCAGCAGAACCCGTCCAAGTGCGAGCCGCACGTCCACGTCAAAGGGGGCGAGACGGGCCTGCCCGGAGGCATCCTGTACGTTGAAGAGACACCCGGACCAGCGGTGAAATAAGGTCATAAGTTGACAGACGCCCAAACGCTGGTCAACCGCAGGAACCTCGTGAGGCGGCTTAGAGCCAACCGTTTCAGCGTAGAGACCATCGTCTCCAAGGTCGCGGAGAAGTACGGTGAATACAGCGAGCGCACCCTGTACCGCGACATCAGGGTGATCAGCCGGAGCGCAGGCAAATGGGCAAGAGAGACGGCCTACGAAGGCATGGCCGACCAGTTCAGGCTTTCTGTCGAGACCATCGAAGCCGCACAGGCGAACCTCGCCGCCATAATGCAGGACGAGAAAGCGACCCCCAGAGACAAGATCGAGGCCAACAGGGCGATGATCGAAGGGGAAGTCACGCGGATCAACCTCCTCGGCTACACAGCCGACGTAGCCCATGCTAAGCCCAGAGTGAACCCAGAGACAGAAGGCGTCTGAACGTGAAACTGCCTCGGCAGGCGCAGTTCCCAGGCCTCGAACACAGGAAGCTCAGCCAGGACGTGACCGAGGTGGCTCTGCCTGACTTCGTTGACCCGATAGCCTTCGCCAAGCAAGAATGGGAAGGACTCGATTGGCTCAGTGAAAAGGAAGACAGAGGCGCATTCCTGACCGAGTTCTGGAATAATCCCCACGACTCAATAATCATGGGCGCCAAGGAGACCGCCAAGAGCCTCACCCTGAGCATACTCGCCATCGAGCTGATGCTGTACTCGCCGTTCAAGAACGTCGGAGTCATAGCTGGCTCGGAGGACCAGGCCAAGATCACCTACGGCCATGTCAAACACCTCCTCAGAACCGGCAAACACACCTGGGCCTTCCTGGACGAAGAACCACTCGCTGTGACAGCCAAGCTCAAAGGCGGTGCTGAGATCCGCGTCTACGCCAGCAGCTACTACAGCGCCCACGGCTGGCACCCTCATATCGTCATGGCTGACGAGGCGGTCCTCGCGTCGAAGACCCAGGGCGGCGAAGTCCTGTCCGGGGCGCTTGCGTCCGTCACCACCGGAGGGGTTCGAATCCTCGCATCGGCGCCCTATTACCAGGACCCAATCTTCATGGAGACGTGGAAGAACGCCGACGAGTGGGGCTACAACCGCTATGGCCCCTGGATGAAGCACCCATGGGCTGAGACCGAGCCTCCTTTCATCCACGAAGTGGACCGCAGGCCCTGGATCCAGCCGCTGGCGGTGCAGATCGACGAGGCACGCAGGGCCATGGCCAACCCGTCGAGCAACTACAAAGTCTTCTGGCTCGGGCAGCCCCAGGCAGGCACTGGTGACGTCTTCAGGCCCGATGACGTCGACGCCTGCGTGGAGCCTTACGACCTGGCGCCCAGGGCTGAGTTCGAGAAGGAGATCGGGGTTGACACCGGGTTCGGCAGCTCCATGTTCGCCGTCTGCGGCATCGAAGACAGAGGCGACGCGCTCTATGTGATCGCTGCCGAGGAGTACGAGAGGCCCAACTTCCATGACATGAGCGTGGCCATCACCAACCTCTACGTCCAGGACGGATACACCGGGGCGGCCTGTGACGCCAGCAACATGCCGTTCATCCAGGAGCTCGACCAGCTGGGCGTCTACTGCAAGCCCGTCAGCTTCGGCTCCGAGCTGCCGTCCATGATAACGTCGACCCAGCTGATGCTCGAGAAGCGCAGGGTGCGGATAAGCCCCAGGTTCAAGACCCTGCTCTGGCAGCTGAAGAACGCACGGTGGGCCAAAGGCGGCCGCAAGGTCGACAAGTCGGGGAAGAGCAGCATGGATTCGTTGGACGCTTTCATGGTGGCCCTGAGGAGATGGACGCGGGAGCCATGATGAGCAAGGTCCAGGTCCAGGTCCCCGCCTGTGGCGTCACCTGGAGGAGCTACCACAGAGGAGCCGACGGGAAGGCCCGCTCCAGGCACGCCTGCAAGGTCCCGAGGTTCAGCGTCGCCGTCCGTTCGATGCCCCCGGTCGTCATGAACAACCCGCACAAGACCCATGAGTGCGAGTGCGGAGCCAGGCTATGAAGACCGTCTTGGTGCTGAGCGACATCCACGTCGGCCACAGGCTCGCCGTCTGTCCACTTGTCTTCACCGACTCGAACGACGCCACCTACACTGCCAACAAGGTCCAGCGTGCATTGCACAGAGCATGGATCGAGACCGTCAAAGCCTGGAAGAACCCCGACATACTTGTCATCAATGGCGAGCCCATCGACGGCCAGCAGCCAAAGGATAAGGGCGTGGAAGCATGGACCACCAACTACCTCGACCAGATAGACGCCTCGGTGGGCCTGGTTAAGATGTTCGGTGCCAAGAAGACCTACGTCACCAGGGGCAGTAACTATCACGTCGAGCAAGGCGGCGTCTCCATCGAGGAGATATTCGGTCAGCGCATAGGCGCCGAAAAGGTCGACGGTAGGTTCGTCTCCAACGAGCTGTTCTTGGACGTCGAAGGGGTCACGTTCAGCTTCGCCCACCATATCTCGGGCTCCGTCTCAGGCTGGATGTATCGCTCGACGCCTCCGGCCAAGGAGATGATGCTCGCACAGCTGAACCAGAGCCACAAATGGCCCTTCGACGTCTTGGTCAGGTCCCACAACCACTACTACTGGTACGTCGGCTCGTCCTCCAAGCTTGCTTTGCTCACTCCATGCTGGCAGCTCCAGACCTGGTTCGTGCAGCGCAAGACATCTGCCGGCTCCATCCCTGACATCGGCTCGGTCAGGTTCGCAGTCGATGGAAACGCCTACGACTGGGACTCGAAGCTATACAACCTACGAGAGGCAAAGCCTCCAAGAGTGAAAGCATGAAGCTCCTCGAACTGTCCGGCAAGGACCTCGAGAAGGAACTCGACAAAATGATCGCTGAAAACCAAGTCAATTATCATCATTGGACCGAAAAGGAGGTGTCCGTGCTCAAGCGGCTCTTCGAGGGCGGCGTCCCTCTGCTGAAGATCTCATCCTTACTGGGACTGAAAGTCGGGACAGTCCAGAACAAGGTCACACGGTCCCGTCTGCACCACCGCCTCGAAGGAGGGACAGTCAAATGAGCGACGAAGAGCCTCACGCTCTGAAGCTCGGCGAGCCGCTGAAGGAGAAGCCGACCGAGCCTACTGCAGTAGCGGTCTCCAGGAAGACCAAGACCAGGAAGCGGTGGTCCGACGAAGGCCTGGACAGGCCAGGTGTCACGATAATATCGGAGGCCAGCGACAGGTCCGAGTAAGTTGGCCAAGCCAAGGGAGCCTGTCGAGGCGGTAGCGAGCACCAAGAAGGGGCCGGACACGGACTTCGAGCTTCAGGTCGCCGACGAGAAGTTGCACGACGACGCCGTGGCCAGGAGCTTCAACGAGCTCAGGAAAGAGGCTGGCCTTAAGCCGGTCGCGGACGGCCAGTTCAGGAGAGCCAGGACCCCAGGGAGCACCACAGGCAGGGGCGTCGGCTGGCAGTTCAGGCTGCAGTATGGCGGCGGGGACGTCACCTTCGCCAGGTCCATCGCCTACGACGCCATGGACAAGTGGTTCAGGGAGTTCAAGCGGGACAGCATCGTCAGGCAGTCGGTCCAGATCCGGGCCCAGTGGGTCACGAAGGAAGGCGCGGACACCGTCGTCAAGTGGGTCAACCCCAGCGCCCACAAGCGCGGCACCAAGACTACGGTCACGACCACGCCCGTCCCAGTAGCCAAAGGACAGCCTCCGGCTCCGCCTATCAAGACCACCGCCACGACGGACGTCTACGAGGACCCGATGAAGGTCTACGGAGGCTTGAAAGACTACATCGACGGCATGAACAGGAAGTTCAACATCGACGCCATCATGCGCGAGGCCATCACGTTCGGGAAGGTCTGCGGCTTGGCGGCGTTCTTCATCTTCAGGGACGCCAAGGGAGAGCCGACCAAGCTCATCGAGCTCGAGCCCTGGGCCATGTGGCCGCGCATCGACAGGGCATCGGGAGAGATAGACCACTGGCTCTACTACGGCATCAGGGCGGACATCAGCGTCGGAGCAGACACGAACATCCTGCCACCGGAGGACGTCCTGCACTTCACCAACAACGAGATACTTGGCGAGCACGTCGGCCTGTCCGAGATAGAGCCCATCAGCTGGCCGCTGCAGGCTCGCAGGTTCCTGCTCCAGGAGGCCATCCAGGAAGTCGCTAAGAGCCTCTGGGCGCCGGCAGGGCTGCTGCAGATTGACACCGAGAGGCAGAGCCCCGCGGCCGCCGCGTCCATAATCAACAGCGTCCTGGATAACGCCAACCTTGCGCCCGGCAAGTTCATCGGCGTCAACCAGAAGGTCACGTTCCAGAAGCTCGACATCTCGCCGGACCTCGACAAGCTCATCACGGCCAAGGAGAACCTGGACAACGAGCTCATAGGCAACTTCCAGGTCCCGAGGTTCCTGCTGAACAGGGAGCACAACGTCAACAGGGCCACAGCGGAGATCCAGGCGCTCATGTTCATCAACGGGGTTGTGGCCGACGACCAGACCCAGTATGGCGGTCAGCTCGAGGCGAGGTGGTATGCCCCGCTCGTCAAGAAGTGGTGCATGGACGCAGGCCTGAACAAGGCCAAAGATGGCACGGAGGTTGCAGAGGACGACTACGAGCCCGAGGTCTACATCGCCCACGTCTGGAGGCCCATCGCCCTGGAGAGCGTCATCGGCCCGAACCCGACCGGACCGCAGCCGCCCGGAGGCATCACGCTCGAGCAGGTGACTGCGCCGTCCGAGGCCCCAGGTGAAGGGGCGGAGTCGGTGGCGCCGAGTTGACCCAGACCCTGCAGATCAAGGCCGGGAACTACGGCTTCCCGGTGAACATCACGGTCACACAGAACGACGGCAAGACGGTGGTCGACCTGACAGGGTTCACGATTACGCTGAAGGTCTGGCTGGACGACCCTGCGGTCCTGGCCCTGTCGGTGGTCATCCCCGGGGTCGCACCCCTGGCTAACGGGGTCGCCTGCTGGACCCCGACGCCGGCGGATGCGGCAGCCCTGAAGGCAGCAGCCATCCCGACCCAGGTCACGAACTTCAACGGCGAAGTAGAGCTCACGAAGGCCAGCTACGTCGAGAACAACATCGACACCTTCATCGTCGCAGTCGTTCCGAGCGCAGGTTAAAGAGCCGACCGACGTTCGTCTGAGTCTGATGTCGGCATCGCTACCGATTCCACGCGAGACAACTCCTCCAGCAACCATGGGCGGTTTCGGTCCAAAGATGTCGACCCACATCGTCGCCAGGGACCCGTGCCCGGAGCACGGCTACGCCCACTTCCCGGCAGGCAAGGCCCAGTCAGACGGGACGGTCCTCCTGGACAAGTTCGCAGACTGCCAGGGAGGCATAGTCGGCGAGTGCTGGTCAGACCTTTCGACGCTCCAGTTCGGCAAGTGGATGGCCCAGGCGATCCTCGGAGGCATCGCCGGAGCGGCCGTCAACATCCTCGATGTGAACAACACCAACCGCTCGGTCTCAGCAGGGAACAGCGGAGGCGCGATCCCGCCCTACATCGTGGCCGGGACAGGCGCGACAGGACCGAACTTCAACGATTACAACCTCCAGACCTTCGGAGGCGGAGCGACCTCGAACTACAACGTCGCCACGAACTACTCGGCCCAAGCCCTCGTCGGTGCGATCAGCGCCAACAACAACCTCTCGATCACGGCGACCATCACGAACAGCTCAGGAGCGACAATCACCTACAAGGAGGTCGGCCTCGTGATGACGTCGGCGACCTTCCAGTTCCTCATCTGCCACGACACGGTCAACGCAGGGGCGGGATTCCCGGTCTCCGCGACAGGGACCCTGACCGTCACCTACACAGGCGCCCTGACGTAAGCCCGGCGCCATGCGCCCTTCCGTCGTCGTCCTCACTCCCCTGAGCGGGCAGCCTCAGCACAACGAGAACCTGCTCCCGGTCTGGTCTTCGTGGTATCGTCTTGACTGGCCCAAGGACAGGCTGAAGTTCGTCTTCGCGGTCCCGGCGGAGGGAGACGATCAGGCCCGTTTCGTGGAAGAGAACTTCAGGCTCGACCACCAGGTGATGCGCTACGAAGTAACCCAGAGGGCCGACGAGGACTTCCACCACAATAGGATGACGGAGCTCGGCGCCATCAGGAACCTGCTCCTGTCCCGGGCGAAGGGGAGCGACTACGGCTGGTTCGTCGACTCGGACGTCCAGCCGCCGAGAGACGCCATCAGGAGGTTCATAGCAGACGGCAAGGACATCGTCGGGGGCCTCGTGAACATCCCCGACCAGGACGGCCGCTTCAGGCCGGGGTTCGGATACTTCCGCCCGTTCTTCCAGTTCGCAAAGGAGATGCCCGAGGAAGATCTCGCGAAGGTCGGCGCCGTCAACACGGCCTGCATGTTCATCTCCAGGAAGGTCTTGGACGACCCCAGGGTCAGGTTCGACCTCACCCGCGTCGTCGACGTCGAAGGAGGAGAGATAGTCTTCTCAGAGGACCACATCTTCTGCTTCATCGCCCAGAAGGCCGGCCACGGCGTCTGGGTCGACACCCGCGTCAAGTGCGTCCACCTCAGGATGTGGGACGGCAGGGTCAGGCGCGAGACGGTCGGCAAGTTATAGAGCCGGACCAGACGAAACGACCCCGCGATGGCCAACCCCTTCAACATTACGGGAGCGGTTCAGGGCTCAAGCGCGACCAACACCGTCAACCTTCCCGCCATCAACACCGCGCTCGGGGACTGGATCGTCGTAGTCGTCGCTACTGCACTTGCGGCGACCGTCGTCTCGACCATCACAGACACCGGAGGGAACACCTACGCCAAGAGGGTCGGCAGGGCCACGGCCTCAAGGGACGTCGAAATCTGGACTTGCAAGGGCGCGACCCACGCGAACGCTTCTAACGTCATCGCCATAACCAATTCGGCCAACGGAAAGTTCGGGGCGTCGACAGCCTCCTATTCGAGCGTCCTCGCCGAAGGGGTAAACTCCTCGGCCGCAGGGACGTCAGACCCCGGCACGATTTCGCTGACGGTCGGGGCGCAGAGTTGGGCCGTGGCCGGATGGGTCGTCAACCTCAACGTCACCACCTCGGCATCGGGGGCGGGCGTCACCCAGAGGGACACCGAGGTAGTCGGGACCGTCATCACGGAGTCCCTGCTCGACCTTCAGAGCGCGTCGGGCGGCTCCGTCACGGTCGGCGAGACGGGGTCGGGGTCGACCCAATGGCAGGCGGTAATCCTCGAGCTCATATCCCCCGCCCCGGTGGCGGCCTCTTTCGGCGTCGGGCTCTCGGCTACCCAGAAGATGAGCCAAGCGGTCTCTGCCTCGTTCGGAGCGGCCTTCGTTGCTGCAGAGAAGATGGCGAGTCAGGCGACGTCGGGGGCCTTCGGGGTGGCGATGGCAGCCTCCGAGGCGTTCCCGCAACAGGCATCGGCTGGCGTCTTCGGGGTCCAGATGTCCGCCGCAGAGAAGAACATCATGTCGACCGGGGCGTCTTTCGGGGTAGCCATGTCTGCGGTCGAGGCGAACGCCGTCCTGGTCGCAGGGACTTTCGGGGTCGGTTTGGCAGCAGCCGAGAAGAACACGGTCGCCATAGGCGCATCGTTCGGGGCCGGGTTCACAGCGGCCGAGCTTCTCAGCCAGGGCGTAGCGGGGTCGTTCGGCGTGGCGATGTCTGCAGCTGAGCAGATGCTCACACAGAAGGCGGCTGCTTCGTTCGGAGTGGCCTTGACGGCCTCGGAGATCAATGTCGTGTCTATAGGAGCGTCCTTCGGCATCCAGCTCTCAGCGTCGGAGTCTCTCAGCCAGTCCGTCGCCGCATCGTTCGGGCTGGCCATGTCCGCCGCTGAGAAGAACACGATGGCTGTCGGAGCGTCATTCGGGGTAGGGTTCGCTGCGGCCGAGGTCAACGTCATCCTCGTCTCCGGGACCTTCGGCGTCCAGTTCTCGGCAGCCCAGACGATGAGCCAGGCCGTTGCTGCAGAGTTCGCTCTCGGGATGTCGGCCGTCGCAGTCGCCGCAGGCGGGGTCCAGAGCGCGACTGCGCCCGGAACCTTCGGGATAGGGTTCAGCGCCTCGTTCGTGGTCAGCCAGGGCGTGCTTGCGAGCTTCGGCGTAGGGTTCACGGCGACGGAGCTGCTCAGCCAGTCGGTCCAGGCGTCCTTCGGCCTGTCCATGAGTCCCGGGTTCGCGTTCAGCCAGGCGGCGTCTGCGAGCTTCGCGGTAGGGTTCGCCGCATCGGCCATCTCCAGGATGGTCCTGGCCATAGCGCTCCGGCTCATCACGAAGACCCTGACTGTCATGTTGAGCAAGAAGGACCACACGGTGAGGCTCAGCGCGAAGACCCTGACGGCCTCGCTCAGCGTCAAGACGATTGGCCTTAAGCTGACCGACAAGACCCTGGATGCGACGGAAGAATGACTCCCCCAGCCGTGGACCCGAAGGTGGCCAACGCCCGCATCGTCGCCTTCGCCCAGTATCAGGCCAAGAACGGCGTCAAGGTCCAGGTCCCGGTTACCCAGGAAGGCAAGCTCATCCTGTTCGAGTGCCTGCCAGACTGCGGGAAGTGCTGCCACCCCAGGGCCCTGTCGCTCCTGCCTCGAGACGTCAAAGCCCTGGCCGCCAGGGCCCCGGCGAACCTCGACTTTGTGAAGGACTGCACCCATGAGGGAGACTTCGGCCTGAGCCAGCTCAACGTCAAGCCCTTCGAGGCTTGCCCGTTCCTCAAGGACGACCAGAGGTGCGCGGTGTACGGAGCCAGGCCGCACCCCTGCAGGCTTTACCCGTTCCACTATGACGCCGACGGCAACGTGGGCTACCTGGAAGACGCCCAGCAGGTCTGCCCCGGCCTGCACCTGGGGGACAACCTCTCTGAGATGGAGCCGCTCCTCGAGGAGCTCGCCGAGGAGGTGGCGGCCGGCTTGCCTGTGGTCAAGGAAGCCGCGTTAAAAGCGGTGGTGGCCCAGGAAGACGCCAGCCGTGTCACAATCTCTTACCCAAGTCCAGACGCCTCAGGTTCTGAACTATCTCAGCCGTAGCTTCGAGCCCTACGAGAAGTCTGGCAAGCACTACGTCAAGGTCTTCCTCATCGACGACAGCATGAGCCTCAACAAGTGGGGCGTGACGACGGACGCCATCATGGACGGGCTCAGGTCGTTCATCGGCAGGCCTGTCCTCGGTCCACCCGGAGATCCCAACGAGCACGGGACCTACAAGGACGCTGCAGGAGATCTTCAGAGCTTCAGCCCGGCAGAGCTCGCAGCCTACGAGCAGAGCCACAAGGTCGGGACGATAATCGAGGTCGGCCAGGCCCAGGACGCCTTCGGCATCGTGGAGATAACAGACGACGCAGCCTGGGAGGGGATCAAGAGCGGCGCATGGATGTGGGTCAGCCCCCAGATCCGGGTAGACACGAACAACGTCACTCAGAGCGGAGGGCTGGAGCTGGTCAAGTCGTTCCTCGGCAGGCACCTCGCCTTCGTCGCCAGGCCGGCCTTCGGAAGCCAGGCCCGGGTCAAGGGGACCTGCGTCAGCCCCGACGTCAGGACCTGCAACTTCTCGGCCGCCCTCGAGCTGGCCGTTAAAGAAGCACGAGAGCAGAAGCCCCAGACGTTGGACTTCGTCGCGTCGATGGACGAGCTGCTCAAGGACTACTACGCCGCGCCCGCGTCAGGCCCTGGCTCGTTCCCCTGGGAGCAGTGCCTGTCCAAGATGATGGACAAGTACGGCGACAAGGACACGGCCCAGAAGGTCTGCGCGGCCATCAAGAACAGGAGCGTCGGGGCTGCCATCCAGGCAGGCCTGGCCAAGACGGTCGGAGAAGCCGCCCAGCTCATCGGAGACAAGATCCAGAGCGACAAGCTCTACGCCTACGCCTGGTCGAAATTCTCGGAAGCGGACCACGTTAAAGAGCCTCCGACGGCGAACCAACCTCGAATGGAGCCCGCAGAAGCGGAGAAGAAGATCGCGGACATGAAGGCAGACATGGACGCCAAGTGTGCTGCGTTCAATGCCACCATCGAAGGCTTGAAGACCAAGCTCGACGTCCTTGAGATGGAGAAGGCCCAGAGGATCGCCGCAGAGCACGACAAGGTCATCAACAGGGTGGTAGAGCTCAAGGTTCAGGCGGGTCTGGCCAGGCAGGCAGACTTCGCCAAAGAGGTCGAAGCCATCAAGACGCTCAGCGCGGATGCGCTCAACGTCATCGGCGAGACCTATCAGAAGATACTCGCAGGGACCCTCAAGACGAGGGGAGCATCCACGGTCACTTTCCAGGCGGCCGCCGCAGACAGCATGGCGCCTGACAGCATCGTCGACGAACTGTACTCGAGCTTGTTTGGAGCAAACAGAGGAGGCGGCGCCTAATGGCGGTAGGAGACGTAGACAGTGAGATTGGAGCGCGGTTCATCCAGCTCACCGAGGACAACACATCGGCCATCGTCAAAGGCGACCTGTGCGTCCTACGCGCAGGGAAGGTCCACGACGCCCAGAACACTACAGACGCAGGCCCCTATGTGGTCGCGGTCGAAGCCATCACCAAAGCAGGGACCGGCAGGTGCCTCCTCGAAGGCATCGTCGAGGTTGCAGAGGACAACGTCGCAGCCGTCCCGCTCGGGAACTTCGTGAAGCCCGGCACCACGGCCAAGACAAAGGTCCAGCTGGCGGAGGCGACCGACTTCAGCAGCAACTACGTCCAGTCACAGACCAAGGAGCTCAGGCTCATCGTGGGCATGGCCTACGAAGCCATCACGAAGAACGGCACCGGAAGGATTCTGCTCGGCTACCGAGCGGGGATAAGTGCATAGGACATGGACGGAACACACCTCGCCTGGTTCAACCCTGACGACCAGGTCTTCTACAGAGGAGCGGTCGGCCACCCCGAGACCAGCGAATACGTCGCCAAGTTCGGAGCGAAAGGCAGGCCCACCGAAGTAGAGCCCAGGTTCCTGAGAGCCGCAGAACAGGAGCTCCGCGCAGGCATTTTCGACACCCCGGACAGCTCGACCATCAAGGCGATAGTCGTGCTCGACCAGGTCCTCGGTCTGACCTTCAGACAATACCGCCTGAGGGAGTGCTTCCAGATCATCAACTCGCCGCAGCTGGTCCTCAGTGTGGACCTCGGCACCAAGTTCTCGGCGACCGGCCGCATCCTCCCGCTGGAGGAGGCCCAGGTCGTCAAGCAGACCTACGCCAGGACGACCTTCGACCTGGCAGCCATCGGCAAGAACGTCGCCCACATACTGCTCTCGGACGAGTCCGAGAAGCAGGCAGTCCACGACGTCTTCGCCCTCCACGTCAGCAACGCCGCCATGGCCCTCGTCAAGCTGGAGAACAGCCAGCTGGCCACGATCGCAGAGTCGGACGCAGGCGCAGGAGCAGGCGTCGGCAGCTACGCCACCATGAACTCGAACAACGACTTCAGCCTCTACAACCCGCTGACCGACATCGACGCCCAGTATGACGCCATCGCGCAGTCTGGGTTCCAGGTCGACACGGTCGCCATGCACCCCACCGTCTGGAAGAACTTCCGCAGCAACACCTTCGTCAGATACCACAACCCGGCCGCTGCCCTCGACGCAGGGACGGCGGACCTCGGAGCCATCGGATACCCACAAGTCAAGACCATCTTCGACCCCGACCTCACCCGTCCTCAGGCCTACGAGCATGGGGGCGGCCAGGTGGGAATACCTGGACAACCATTCCGTCCACGTCTGGGCGAAGGGGAACGCCAACAAGGACAAGAAATGGAAGATGGAGCTCGAAGTGGCCCAGCAGGTCCTCCTGCTCAAGGCGAACCCGGCGGCGGGCATCAGCTGGTGGGACTTCAGCGGGTTCAGGGAAGCCCCGGAGCCTCCAGGCGAAGCGGCCGACTACAAGCCGGAGTGGGTCCACTCGGTAGGCACCGTGACGGCCTACTACGAGAAGGTCAAGGCCTGAGTCCCGTTAAAGACGGTGCCTGCGACTTGAGAACTCGCAAATGGTATCACTGTCGCTAAAGCAGAAGAACATCCTCGACCGCATCCTCTGGTCTCTCGGAGGCGTGCTCGGCTTCGTGGCCGGGAACGTCCCAGCAATCGCAAGCGCCTTCTCGCCTGCACACCAGGCCCTCGTCACCGCCGTCGCCACAGGAGTCGGAGTCCTGGGAGGCGACGTGGTCTCTGACCTCATCGCCTTCGTCGACACCGGGACCGTCCCGGTCGGGTCGACCACCACCACCGCCGGAATCGCCAAGACCTGGACGGACGCAAAGGCAATCGCCCAGACAGAGATCGCAAAGCTCCCGGCATCTGACCAGGCCATCGCCAACGCCCTCGTAGCAGCCCTCGACGCCAAGTTTGCAGCAGGAGCCCCAGCATCTTGACCTTCCCGCTCTACGTCAGAAACAACGACACGGGAGCCGACAACCTTTTCCAGTTCGCCACCTCAGAGGAGAGGGAGGCACAGAAAGCCACCTACAGGGCCGTGAACAACTCCGAAGTCACCTGGGACAAGACCGGGAACGCCACCGTGAACACGCCCTCGGGCGCAGTCACCTGGTGGTTCTCGACGTCGAAGCCCTGGTGGTATTGAGCACCCGGCGACCTACCCCAGAGGAGTAGGCCGCGCCCCGTTTTTGAATCGTAGGCTAATAAGCCGGCCAGCCCGACAGCTCCTCCAGGTCGAGGAGACCACGGGTAAGAAACAGCCTGAGGAGGGCGGCAAGTTCACTTTCGAGCATCTGAGCGATTCCTGTGCAGGCACCCCAGTCGTAGAATTTACCGAGCCCACGGACAACGGAGGCGTCGTCAAAAACTGGCATTGTCCCGCCTGCGGGACCTGGAACAGAGAGGTCATCTTCACGACAGTCGCGGAGGTTAACGCCTGATGGCAGCGACCCTGACCCATGCGAGCAAGATCGTCAACCAGCTCGAGTATGTGGAGGAGTCGACGGAAGGAACCATCCCGACAAACCCGGCGATGGTGTTCCTGGCCAACGTGGCCAAGTGGACGCCCAAGATTACACTCGAGAACGACGCCTACCGGAGGCACGGCGGAGAAGACTTCTATAAGATGGTCTTCGGCAGGCAGGTCTTCGAGTCGACCTTCGAGTTCGGCATCACGAACTCCACCTTCCTGAAGTACGGCATCAGCGCCGTCGGCGGAGGCTCAGGGACCACGGACAAGTCGCTCAGCATCGGATTCTCGTTCAAGCTCAACGGGACGACCAACTTCGTCACCTGCACGAGGTCCAGGGTCAAGACCCTGAAGATAACCGGCGACGTCAGCAAGCCAACGATAATGGTCCAAGTCACCATGGCCCACGACCAGATCAACACGCCCAGCGCCTCGGACTACATCGGCGCCGGGAGCCACGCGACGGCCGACGCGACCGCCCTCTGGGGCATGGCAAGCGGAGGGGCCAACCCGGTGACATGGAACGCTGGGGCCATCCCGGTCGAGCAGATTTCTGTGACGTTCACCAGAGAGGTAGGCGCCAAGTGGATTCTCGGTTCCCAGAAGGCTTCGTTCATGGAGCCGTCCCTGGCCAGGACCGTCAAGGGAGACCTGACCAACGAATACACGGCGGTCACGCTCGAGACAGACGCGAAGGCTGGCACGGCCAGGACCCTCGCCTGGGTCCTGCTCTCGTCCACCTCGACCCTCACCCTGAGCGTCGTCAACCTGACAGACCTTACGGACAGAACCTACGACGCGGACAGCAAAGAACCGCTCCCGGAGAAATGGGGCTTTCAGGCCCAGTCGGCGGCGATAACTTAGACATGGAGACAGAGCCCACAGAGCTCCAGAAGATGCAGTCGTTCCTCACGCCGAGGACCTACCCCTTCGACGTGGTCGACCCGGTCAGCGGGGAGAAGTTTCACTTCGTCTTCGAAGACAAGAGCCACGCCAAGGCCTACGACGAGATCGGCAACGCGAAGGCGGAGACCCCGGAGCAGAAGATGGCGCTCACCTACAGAGCAATCGCCCTGGCCATCGTCGAGCCTGCAGGCGTCACCCCCGAGGACCTGGAGCTCGGGAGGCGTTCCATCGTCGACCAGCTTGTCCAGAAATACAACGGCCTTTTTTTATCGGAAAGGACGAAGCTCGCGGCCTCCGCCGCTTCGTCTTCTTCGGCGACCAGCGCACCCTGACGCCCTGGCTCCGGCGGAGCATGAGGCTCCGGCACCTGGTCCTCGATTACCACCTTTCGATAGAGGAGGCGGAGACGGCAGATTCCAAACTCATCCAGTCCTGGCTCCTGGTCGAATCCCTGCAGGAGGCGAAGCGGAAGATGGACACGAACACGGAGGAGTTCTACCGTGAGTGATTTCAGCGTCTCAGGGCTGGAGGACGCCATCAGGAAGACCCGGGCCATAGCCAAGAGCCTGGAGAAGGTCGACGTCGAAGTCATCCTCGGCTCCCTGGAGGACATGGCCACCTACGCCCGCGAGATTGTGCCCGTCCGGACCGGGAGGCTGAGAGACAGCATCGAAGTCTCGGCCACAGCCTGGGGCTGGTCTCTGGGAGCTTCGGCGCCCTACGCCAGCTATGTCGAGTTCGGGACCTCGAGGCAGGCAGCCCAGCCCTATCTGGCGCCGGCGGTCCTGGCCATCCTGGCGGAGATGGACGGCAGGCTGGAGGACGCGTTCAACGACTTCGTGGGGTCGGCGTAGTTGGTCGACATCCCCATCGATTACCAGGTCACGGCCGACGGCCTGACAGACGCCGCCGCCGGGTTCGAGGACATCGCCAGTTCCGCAGCCGACGCCAGCACGTCGACGGAGTCGATGGCCCAGGCCGACCAGGACGCCACCGACGCCGCGAACTATCTGCACGAAGCAATCTCCCAGCAGAGGACCGCGATGCGGGACTCCAACACGGAGGTGAACCTCAGCTGGAACAACTGGAAACAGGGCAACACGACCCTGATGGAGAGCCAGAAGGCGTTCCAGGGCCTCGCCTCGGTAGGGAGCCAGGTCACGAGCATCGTCAACACGATGACGTCGGCCCAGAACAACCTGAACACGGCTAACCTGGCCCTCGACAGCGCCAACCAGGCCGTGACAGCGGACCAGCAGGCTTACAACGACGCCGTGGCCGCAGGAGGTCCGAACAGCGCAGCGGCCCTCGCGGCGCAGACCAAGCTCACGACCGCCCTGGACGCCCAGAAGAAGGCGACCGACAACGTCAACAGCGCCCAGCAGAAATACGACGAGGCTCTGGTCGGCATCGCCCTGAAGATCCCGAACCTAATTTTCAGCGTGGCCAACCTGGCCGGAGGGCTCGCAGGCATGGGCATCGCATCTACCCTGGCAGGAGCGGCCCACTCGGCCATGGCGGCGATTGTGACTGCAGGACAGGGCGCGATGACAGCGGCCCAGGGAGTGTTCAACGCCGTGATGGACGCGAATCCGCTCATCCTGATAGCCGTGGCCATAATCGCAATCATGGCCGTGCTCTACGAAGCCTGGACCAACGACTGGGGAGGCATCAGGGAGAAGTTCCAGGCCGTGGTCGACTTCCTCTACCCCTACATCAAGCCGATAATCGAGCTCATCCAGGCAGCCGTCGCCGACTTCGCAAAGGCCTGGGGTGTCATCTGGGACGGAATCCAGGCCGTGGCGAAGGTCGTCTGGGACGTCATCTCCGGCTACTTCTCGACCAACTGGGCAATCATCCAGACGATAATCGGGGCGTTCGAGACCGCATGGGGCGACCTTTGGAATGGGATTCAGACCGTCGTCCAGACAGTCTGGGGAGTCCTGCAGGGGATCTTCAGCGCGATAATGACGGCAATCCAGCCAATCATCGACGCAATCAACCTGGTGGTCGGCGGGGTGAAGGACGTCACCGGGGTCATCGGGTCCATAGGAGGAGACATCAGCGGAGGCCTTTCGGCGCTCGGGCTGGCCGAAGGGGGGATAGTCACCCAGCCGACCTACGCGCTCATCGGCGAAAGCGGCCCCGAGGCGGTCGTCCCTCTGACAGGCGCCCCCAACGTCCCGAACATGAACGGCGGGGCCACGGTCTACCAGATCAACTTCCCGAATTACATCGGGAGCAAGCAGGAGCTCACCGACTGGATGCTGAAGACCCTCAAGACCCAGGTCCAACGGCGGGTGTAGATTGGCCAGCGTCAGGAAGAACATCACGGGCGGCTCGTTCAACGCCATCTCCGGGGCGCTCCCTGCCGTCGCGACTGCCATCGGAGACTGTGTAGTCGTCCTGGTCGGCCTCGCAGTAGGCTCCGCCAGGTCGGTCTCCACAATCACGGACACGGCAGGGAACAGCTATTCTAAGGCGACCGGGATCGCAGGCGGGTCGGCAGGCGTCTCTGTCGAAATCTGGACTTGCATCGCCACCGCCGGGGCAGCCTCCAACGTCATCACGGTCACCAACAGCGGGTCGGGGAAGTTCACGGCCGAGACGGTGTCCTACACCAGCGTCACGGCAATCGGGAACGTGAACAGCTCCTCGAGCGCATCGGCCGACCCCGGGACCCTGGCTGTCACGACCCAGGACAACAACAACTGGGTGGTCGGCGGCTGGGTCGTCCACCTGAACGTCACGATGGCAGCCTACGGGGCAGGGGTGACCCTGAACCGGCAGGACATCTATGGGATAGTTGTCTCGAGCTGCCTCGAGGACATCACCAACGCCACGCCGGCGGCCCTGACCCTTGGGGAGACAGGCTCGGGCACCGCTGGCTGGGTAGCAGCTGCCATAGAGCTCAGGACGTCCCAAGCTGCGCCTCCGCCTCCGCCTACTGGGCCGTTCAAGACGGGCCCCATGCTGGCGAAGGTCCAGCTGAAGACCCCGGGGTTCACCTACGTCGCAGACCCCTACGGCTCGGCGGCTCCGACGGTCCCCCTGGGCCTGGTCGGCTACTGGCCCCTGGACGACGGGACCGGGTCGACGGCCACAGACAAGAGCGGCAACGGGAACACGGGCAGCCTCATCAGCTCCCCGGCATGGGTCCCTGGAAAGTTCGGCGACGCCCTCCAGTTCGGCACAGCCAACTGGGTCGAGGTCGCCGACAACGCGGCCCTGCAGTTCACCGGCGGGTTCAGCATCTGCGCCTGGGCCTACCTCGCGCAGGCTCCGTCCCAGCTGCTCGAGGTAATCGTCAGAAAGGCCACGGGAGGCACGAGCAACTCCGCGAACTACGACTGGTGGATCCAGGTCCTCGGCAACCTTGCAATCCAGTACGGGCTCTGCGATTCGGGCAACTCCCAGCACACTTACAGCCCCGGCTCGAACACGGCCCCCCTGAACGGCTGGCACCACCTCGCCATGACCTACGATGGCGCGACCATCACGCTCTACCTGGACGGGGTCCAGCTCGACCAGCACGCCCTCGCCGTCACCGTCAGAGTCTCGGCCGGCTACAAGGTCATCTTCGGCGACGGGGTGAACCACGCCCAGAACTCGACCGTGGACGACCCCAGAGCCTACGACCGGGTCCTCACCGCCCAGGAGGTCCTCACGCTGGCCACGAGCCCGCCCATCACGGTCGCCCCGAGGACAGACTTCAACCTCCTGAGCATCACCACGAACGGAGGAGCCGAAGGAGTGGCGTCGACGTTCAACTTGGAGATAGAGGACTCCGGCCAGGTCTTGTTGGGGAAGATCCTGCTCGACACCCCTGTCGACATCTGGGCGGGCAGGTCAGGCGAGTATGTGAAGTTCTTCAGCGGCCGGGTCACAGGAAACAAGACGACGGTGCCAGCCCTGGGGAGGCTGGTCTACGAGGTGGCCGGCTTCGACTGGACCCAGAGGCTCACCAGGCGCATCGGCAACTTCTCGAGGTTCCAGAAGAAGCAGTCGGACGGCGTCACGGTGGACAGCACGGACCAGACGACCGAGCTGGGCAACCTGGTCAAGCTCGTGCTCACGGACAAGTCTGCCTACCCGACCCAGCAGCAGACCGTCTTCCAGTATGAGGGAATCGAATACCACACGGTAGGGCCCGGACGCGCGAACCTCGTGCTCTACCTGCCGCTCGACGAAGGTTCCGGGACCACCCCGGGAGACGTCAGCGGGAACGGGAACAACGCCACGGCCACGGGCTCCCCGACCTGGGCCTCCGGCCAGAACTCGCTCTTCGGCCACGCCCTGACCTTCGACGGGTCGACGAACTACCTGACCGTCCAGGACGCGGCGACCCTGGACATCCCCGGGCCGTTCACGATAGCCGCCTGGGTCTATGTCATCGCCACCCCGGGCTCGGTCACGAGCATCGTCATCAAAGGGCTGGCAGATAACAACCGGAACTACGCCCTGCAGGTCACCAACGCCGGAGCCTTCCGGGTCTCGTTCGGGACAGGGTCAGCCTTCAGATACGTCGACGCGACCACGGGCTATTCGACCGGAGCCTGGCACCACGTCGTCGGGGTCTACGATATGGTGAACCTGAGCCTCTACGTCGACGGGATTCTGGTGGCCCAGGGGAGTTACTCTGACGTCCCAGTCGCTAACAACACGGCCCTGGGGATAGGGGCAGAGGGGAGCGGAGCGGGCAAGCTCAACGCGACCATCGACGACGTGAAGGTCATCAACCGGGCCATGTCTGACGGAGACGTGGCCGTCGGCCAGCAGGCGCTCGGAGAGGTGGCCCAGCTCTACGCAGGCACTGGCTACAACTCGACCATAGCGAGCACGGGTATATCGATCCCCAGCTACGTCGCGCCCTACAAGCGCATCAGCGACATCCTGAACGACCTGGCAGCCCAGGCCGGCTGCGTTTGGTGGGTCGACGAGGAGAAGATTCTCCACTTCGCCTTCCCGGAGATTGTGGACTCGTTGGCGCTCATCACAGACGACCCGGCCACGGGAGCGGCCTGGAACGACCAGAGCAGGGTCCTCTACGCCGTCGACGATGCGGTCTTCTCGTTCGAGGACACCTCCGCCGACCTGGTCAACCGCCTCTACGGGCTGGGAGGCACGGACAGCACCGTCATCGACCAGAGTTCGACGTCGGTCGTGGGAGGAGCCGACAAGATCAACGCCAATTGGATTGCCTTCCAGTTCGCGCCGACCCAGGAGACGCTTCAATACATCGGAATCTACGTCAACAAGACCGGGACGCCGACCGGAGACCTGCAGGGCTACGTCTTCGTCGACGTCGGAGGCGTCCCTGGGGCTCTGGTCAAGCAGTTCACGGTCCCGGTGTCGACCGTCCTCTCGGGGGGCGGTTGGGTCCAGGCAGACATCGGGAGCCAGACCGTGCTCGTCGGTCAGAAGTATTGGATAGCCCTGGCCATGATAGGAGACTCCGGCAACACCTATGGCTGGTACCACGACTCGGGCACCTCGGGAAGGAAGGCCACGTCGACCGACGGGACAGGCATGGACTCCTACGGCGTCGACAATCACTTACGCCTTCAGGACCTACTCGGCCCCGCTCATCGTCACGGAGGCGGACAACGCCGTCAGCCAGAGCCAATACCTGCTCTCGGAGGACGTCGTCACGGACCAGAACGTCAGAGACAGGCAGACGATGGTGAACCTGGTCGTGGCCCAGGTCAGCCTCTCGGGCAGCGGCAAGCGGGTCCTGGATTGCTACTGCTACATCCCGGAGAGGCTCCCGAAGCTCGGCCAGCTGGTCACTGTCATCACCGTCCAGACCGGGCTGAACGAATACTTCCAAGTGATGGGGATGGATTTCGTCTTCGAGACCCAGAAGCAGGCGAGGGGCCCGACGGTGTTCCACATCCAGGCCGTCGAATTGATTTGATGTTAAAGAGCCGTCCGGAGAAATCGCGGGTATGAAAGAGGGTGTTCTGTTCAAAGGGACTGGCTGGGGCATGGCTTGGAACCCGGACACGGTCCCGAGCTATGACCACTACCGGAGCCTGTTCGGCAAGAAGGACCTCTCTGTCGGCCTGATGCACGAGCTCGAGAAGGACAGGGTCCTCGCCAGCTGGGGAAGGCTCTGCACGCCGAGAAAGATCCTCGGGCGGACCCTGCCGAGGCGACTCTGGGCCCCACACAACAAGACGGTCGACGACGGCCTGGTCCTGGTCGTCAGCATCCTCATCGGGACGTCGAGCAGCCTCCCGAAGTATCAGGCCATAGGCACGGGCTCGACCGCGCCGGCAGCCGGAGACTCGGCCCTACAGACAGAGAAGGACAGGGTCAACGCCTCGAACATCTTTACGATTTCGTCCGGGAAAGGCATGGAGATAGACGCCTTCTTCCCGAACACCTCGCCAGCCTGCGGCAACACCATCGCCGAGGAGGGGATCTTCAACCTCATCACGGGCGGGTCCATGCTCCAACGCGCGCTCTACTCGCCGACGATCACCTACCCGGCGAACTCGACCCTGACGACCACCCTTCAGTGGACGGGTGCATCGTCCACGTGACGAGCACGAACAGGCCCCAGAACGTCGCCGACCTGATAGCGGCCTACAATGCATCGCTCAAGAGGATAAGCGCCAAGACCCAGCTCACGGGGTCCTTCGGCGGCGGAGGAGGAGGCAACTACCTCGCCCAGCTCCTTGGCGAAGGGGCAGGGTTCACAGACGTCGCCACAGCGACCGTCGGCTCCCCGTCGAACTCGTTCGACGCCAAGGCAGCCATCAACTTCCTGACGGCCGGATGGAACCCCACGGTCAACCTCATCGGACAGGGCACGACCAAGACAGGGTCTACCCCGTTGTCGACCGGATGCTACTACAAAGACTCGGCCCACCCGTCGGTCGGGACTCCGAAGTTCTACACCTATGAGCCCAACGAGAACCTGAAGATCGCCTACGGCATCAGGGAGAACTACGCAGGGACTACCTACGGAGACATCTCTGGCAGGGTCTTCAGCGCAGTCGCCTCTCTGAACAGCGCGGCCTTCATGCCTCCGACCAGGGACGGAATCCCATATCACGACACCTGGAACGACGACTCGTTCACGGGCAGGATAATCCCCTACTCGAAGAAGAACACGAACATCGGCATGGACGGCACCACGGCCATCGGCTGGGCGACGGCTCCCCTGGGCCACGTCTTCAGCATCTTCGGGGCGAGCCCCGTCACCCACGCAGACCGGACGACTCTCTGGACCCCTGGAGGAGCCGACGCAGGCGTCCCGTGGCCTGGCTACTTCTGGCTCCCGACCTGCAACCAGACCCTCGCCAACGGGGCGATCAACGTCAGCACGAGCGCGATCCCGGACGGCGGTTATCAGGGGATGAACTTGTTCCTGCGGAACCAGGTCTCGCTGGCCACGCAGACCCTGACGAACATGGGGAAGCTCGCCTACATGGGAAGCGACGGCTGCGTCCAGTTCGGCACGGCTGCCAACCTGACGACAGGAGCCGGAAGCCCGCCTTACACAACGAGGAGCCTGGCGGCCTACACTCAGCTGGCGACCCTCCTGAACCTCAGCCCTACTAACTCGAGAGGGGTCACGCTGGCACAGGTCATCAACTCGCTGGTCCTCCTGCAGGCCCAGAGCGGAGACGGTTCGCTCCCGGACGGCTACGGGACGCCCTACACCGACACGAGCCAGCAGGGAGGAGACCCAATCGAGTCGACTAACATAACCGTAATCGCGCTCAAATGCCCCGGGCTCCAGGCAGGCATGAGGAAGATTCAGCAGTCGGGAATCTACGGGGTCACGAGCCAGCCGATAACGGCCTTCACGGCCCCGGTGCCCCTGGCATGAGCTCCGTCAACAGGGAGACGGACGCAGCCGACGTCCTGGCCAAGATGGACGCCGAAATCAAGAGGCTCGACTCCCTGGGCATCACGATTTCGACGATGGTGAACTACATAGCGACCACCCCGGCAGGCGAAGGCTCGGGATACACGGACGCCACCGGCCACGGCGACGTCGGGTGCACGGGCTTCTGCATCGGCGCAGCTGCAGGCGGGAAGTGCGCCATGACGATAGGATTCATGGTGATTGGGCTTTGACAAGCGGAGGCGGAGTCTTCGTCGACGGCGAGAGCCCGGTCGCCGCTGCGAGGTGGAACCAGAAGGTCCTGCTCGTCGACACGGGCACGCACATTGCAGCAGCCACGGCGTATCCGGGTCAGCTGGCGTTAAGCACAGACAGTACCGGAGGGTTCACGGCAGGAGTCCTCTACCAGAGGAACGTCGGGAACACGGCCTGGGTCCCGCTGAACATACCCCAGACCTTCAGGAGCACGTCGGACGTCTCGACCAGCATCGGGTCGAAGAGTTCTGGGGTGGCCATCCCGCTCGGTCCGAGCCTGACCTACCGCTTCAGGGCCCTCCTCTACGTCTCCCCGAACACCGGCCAGATATTCTTCCAAATCCACGCCCTCGCAGCTGGAGCGAGCCTCGTCTGGGTGGGCCAGCACTACCAGACCGCTTCAGGCGCGGCATGGTTCAGCGAGGTAGTGACGGCCGTCACCACGAACATCGGGACCAACCCCGCCAACGGGTCTAACCAGGCCTGGCTGGAGATCGTAGGGCTGGTCACGGTGGGGAGCACCGCCACGACGCTCCAGATTGACGTGGTCGATGGCGTGACCACGGACAAGGTAAAAGCGGGCTCGTTCATCGAAGTCGAGAGCGTCCCATGACCGCCCTCCCTCTGGTCCTGAAGGCTCTGACAGTCATCTGGGCAGTCGTCAACGGCATGACGTGGCTCCAAATCCCTCTATCCAGCCCCTCGGACACCCTGTTCACGGCCAGCGACCTCCTGCTCGCCTCCATGATCATCGGAGGCTACGCCATCCTCGAAAGGCAGGGAAGGAACGACTACAATAGGCTCGACGACCGGATAAGGTCGCTCGAAGCGAACGCGGTCAGACGCCTCGAAGAGAGGCTCGGCAAAATCGAGCAACAGCAGGCGAGGATGATGGAGCACCTGGGAATCAAGAACTCTGGATGACGAGCTTCGGCGCGGCGCGCTTCAGGCCGTTCGCCCTGCGGTCGTCCCTCTGGGACATCCTGAGGAGCCTCCCACATCTCGGACATTTCTTCAAGTCTCGTGGATGTATGAACCGCCGATAGAGCCGCCAGGGGAGCGTGTCGGTCTGGCCGCACTTCTGGCAGACGATGTTCTTGCCGTCGGGGACGGGTCCATGCGTGCCGCACCTCGCGCAGACGACATCCCCCCAGCACGCCTCGCAGGGCCTCCCGTCTATCCTGTGCCAGCCGTAGCAGCTCCCGCAGTACCGGTGCGTCGAGTACTTGCTCATGCTTTGACGTAGCCGCTGTTCGTTGACCTGAGCGGCGTCCCACAGCCCTTGCACGTGACTTCTACCTTGCGCCCGCACTCGGGACAGAACTCGTGGGAGTCGAGGCCGCCTATCTTGGCGGCAGGGGCCTCGTCCTTCGGCCCGAAGGTGAAGCCTCCGTGGGTGAAAGGCTCCGGAGCCTGAGTTTCAGATTCCTGAAACTGGCGAGGCCTCCCTTCGTTGCTCTTCAGGTAGTCCGGGATGAACTCGTAGGCGTACTTCTTGTCCTTGAACGGGGCGTTTTCGAGGAGCTCCTTCAGGACCTCCGGATATGGGAGCCCTGTCTTGATGAGCGCCTCGGCATACTCGATGAACTCATTCGACCATTCGTCAGGCGCCAGCCTGCGCTGCAGGTTGTAGTGCATCCTGAGCCTGTGGAACTCGGCGTCGTCCTTGGTCTCTATGTAGACGATCTTCTTCCAGCCGGCCTCCAGGCGGTGCTCCCCGGAGACGACCTTGCCCGTCCTTTTGTCGATGACCACCGGGTTGAGCTCACCGGCGACCTTCTTCGAGTGCCTGAGGTCTTCTACGGTGGTCTCCTGCAGATGCTCGCCCGGCATGCTTCGAGTTCGATGCGTCCAACACACTTAAGGTTAATGTCATGCACTCGGCTGGATGTCACCGGGCTTCAGGTGCAGGACCTTCTCCCCGCCCTTCTGCCCCTTGATCCAGTCCAGGACGACAGACATCTTCCGCTGCATCTCTTCGAACTCCTCATCTTTCTTCATGGCGGCCGTCAGGCTCATGGCCATGCCGCACTTGGAGCAGGTCTCGGCCTCCGCGTTGGCCATCGCCCCGCACCTGACGCACTTCCTCGGGACCTTCGGCCTCGAGCTCCTCTTCCTTCTTCAGCCCGTAGGCCTTCAGCAGAGAGTCGTCGACGTCCTTCCCCGAGAGGTGGACGTACATCCTGGGCATCTTCGACCCGATGCTCCACCCGGCGAAAATGCAGAGCTGGGCCTCGGTCATGAACTTGGCGAGGTGCGTCAGCCTCGTGTGCCTGAACAGGTAGGCCGTGAACTTCTTCTCTATCTTCGCGGTCCGCGCCCAGCGCTGCACTATCCTCCTGTACCCCGTCCACTTCAGCTGCTCGAAGGTCGTATTAGAGCTCATGTCGACCCAGAGGGGCGCGTCCCTGTCCTTGAGCGGGTGGTTCTCGATCCAGTTGGCCAGCAGCGGAGCCGCGTTCACGACCCTGACCCTCCTGGCGCCCGTCTTGGCGTTCGAGTCCGTCGCGGCCGGCCGGACGTAGACCACGGCCCCGTAGTCGTCCAGGGCGACGTCGGTCTTCCTGAGCCTGATGAGCTCATGGGGCCTCAGGGCAGCCTCGTAGGCCGTGCAGGAGAGGGCCTTGTCCCTGAGGGAGTAGCACGCCTGGTACACTCTGAACAGCTCCTCGTCAGTGAGGATGTCCTCGGGCCCCACCGTCTCCCTGCCGCTCTGGACCTTGAACCCCTTGACGAACTCCTCGTTCCTGAACCACCTGAAGAAGCGCTTGATCATCATGCCGTAGTCGCGCTTGGTCCAGAGCTCAGCGTCCATGGAGTCGATCTCGTGCCAGACGCGGACCAGGTCCTTGCGGGTCGTCTCCTCCAGGGGCTTACCGATCCAGGTGGCCATCCTGCCGAGGTAGGCGCGGTACTTCTGCAGCCTGACCTCGCTCATGGGCGAGATGGAGACGACGAACTCCTCGACGGTGGCCCTGTCGTGGTCTGGCAGCAGCGCCAGCAGGGACTTCGCGGTCAACTCACTCCACCCAGCAGTGTACCCGCGGAGGAGAATATAACCCGCAGGTACAGTGCCCCGGGCGAGATTTGAACTCGCGTCGCTACCTCGAGAGGGTAACATGCTTGACCGGGCTACACCACCGGGGCTCGGCCAGCCTCGAAACGTAGTCAATATAGTGGTTGTGCCGGGAAAATTGGGTGTAAACGGGGTGTTATCAGATATCGCAGGCTAGAAGGCTCTACTGGTTCTGCTTGAGGACAGACTTTGCAGCCAGTTTGATGTCTGAGGGCTTAACCGTCTTCCTTCCGGCGTGGGCCGCCAGCTCGACAGCCGCCTTCGAGATCTGCATCCCGACGGACTCGAGCTCCGTCCTCAGCTCGATGGCTGCGTCGTCTCCAACCCTTTCTGCGCCGGCCTTCTTTATCACCCTGTAGACAGCCGCAAGGCCGAACTCAGAACTGGACATTCGCCTTTGCAATCCACGCGGTATATTTAAAAACCTTTGGCCGTTTTGGCCCGCTTCCCTGACCTTTTTCGGCCCCAAAGAACTCAACTTCACCCCTATTCCGAAAATAGGTGGAAAAACCGCACACCTTCGTTCCTACGTTCCGCTTTGCGTCGGTAGGCCATAGCGTGGGCTGAAATACCACCCTCGCCATGCGCAAGCGTGCGTTTTGTCGATTCGCACCTTCACTTGGACGGAACCGACGTCCCAGCCGAGCTGTCTCTTGCCCAGGCGAATCAAACCACGCTCTTGGCTTGCGGAATCGATGAAAGCACATCCCTTAGGGTCACTGCACTTGCTAAAACGCACCCTGAGACGGTCCGAGCATTCATAGGAATCCACCCCTCAGAATCGGCAAAGACCGAGGGGCTGCAATGGCTTGGACAGTCGCTCGCCAGAGCGGCAGGGATCGGGGAAATCGGGCTTGACCCGAAATACTCCTCGACGGGCCTGAGGGGGAAACAGATGGAGGTACTGCTGGCCCAACTGGAGGCGGCTCAGAGGCACCAAAAGCCCGTCCAGGTCCACGCCAGGGACGCTGAGAGGGCGACTTTGGACGTCCTGGGGAGCTTCAAGCTGAATGGGGTGCTGATGCACTGGTTTGAGGGCGAAAGCCTCCTCTCAGAGGTGGTAGCACGCGGCTACTACGTCTCCTTCGGACCGGCGGTATTGTATTCCAAAAAGCTGCAGAGAATGGCCCGGCGTCTGGATCCAGCCCAGGTCCTCACGGAGTCCGACTCGCCCATCCGATACAAGCCCCTAGGGGGTGGCCACGGGCCGTCGCTGATCCCGTCGGTGGTGTTCAAGCTCGCTGAGGTCTGGAAGGTCACGTTTGACGAGGCGAGGGAGCGGACTGTGCATAATGCGGCGAGATTCCTGGGTTCAAGCGAGAAAGGTTAATCATGGCACCCAATCGGGCTTGAATGAAGTTGGACAGAACTCGGAGGCTATCAGAGGAACTCCTGCAGCGGCACCCTGAAGCCTTCGGAATAGACTTTGAGAAGAACAAGAAAGCGCTTGAGGACATTGCGTTGATTCCGTCCAAGATGCTGAGAAACAGAATAGCTGGGTACCTCGCGAAGTCGCTCAAGCGGGACCTCGCCGAAGAAGCGCCTGAATCCGCTGAAGAACAGAAGGCGTAGGCCTTTGGCCCTGGCGAAGGCGGGGTTTATCCTTGCCGTCAAGCCAGTCGCGGCACTTCGCCCCCATGAGGAAATAATCCATTCGCACGTCGAAGGGCTCAAGGCGGACATCATGCGCGAAGGCGTGCAGAAGGACCCCATCATTATCGACCACGACACCCTGACTGTCCTGGACGGGATGCACAGGCTCGCCGCCTTCCAGTCCCTTGGATGTGAAAACGCAGTCTGCTGCTCGGTGGAGTACAGCTCTTCGACGGTTAGCCTTGGAAGATGGGCCAGGATCTACACACTGTCAGGCGGAGACGCCCTCTCGGAGGCCCTGGAAGTGGCCGATCTGAGACGCAGGGTGACCCTGGCTCAGGCCTTCGAGGCCCTCGACGACCGGCAGTCGGGGTTGGCTGTGCTGACGGAGAACGCCGCTTATCTTCCCGAAACTCCGTTGGATATGGGTCAGGCGACAGACATGGTCCTTGCACTCGACCGTATGTCGGAGGAAAGAGGCTGGAAGAGACGGTTCGTCCCCGAGGATGACATAGACGTGCCGTTGCAGACGGAGAGGAACTTCGTCGCACTGCTTCGGAAGTTAAGAAAGGAGGACGTCGTGAACGCAGCGAGATCGGGGAAGCTGTTCCCCTGCAAGACATCCATGCACGTCATCGACCCCCGACCGGTCGCGGTGAACTTTCCGGTGAAAGAGCTCAACGAAGCGACGGGCGCAACGCTTCGGAAGAGGCTCGAAGGAAGGACGGAGAGGCTCCTGCCTCCGGGTGCCGAATACGAGGGAAGAAGGTATAAGGAAAGGCTACTTCTTCTGAATCAGGATTGATTGTGGTCCTCTGTTTCGGCCATATAGGTACAAGCGTAGGCTCCAAGGAAGTTACTGTCGATACTTCGCACATTGGCGCCGCCGAGCTGGTCGACAGGGTGAGGGGCATGTCTAGAGAACCTTTGCCCGGATTCAACAGATACAACACGATTGTGATGGTGGAGGATGGGGAGGCCTTCGTCGCGGCGGGCTCGAGCCGGGAGTTGAAGGAGGGACAGCGGGTCGCCCTGATACCGTTCTCCCATGGCGGGTGATTGGCTGAGGATATTCGTCAGGGCCTTCCTGTTCGGCCTCGGAGACAAGCCGGAAGAGGCGAAGTCGCGCCTAGCCGAGCTCAACCCGGGCTACTTGGTTCAGTCATTGAGGTCGAACACGGATGGGAACCCGGCATACCTGCGGCTCCTGGCCGCCCAGTCTTTTCATGCTCAGTCGACTGAAAGCCTCCTGGCAAAGAAGCCGGAGATCGACCTGTTGCTCAGAGCAGCCGGGACGACCCAGATTGCCCGGGCCATAAGGGAGAAGGGAGCGAAGGCAGGAGAACCGTTCATCGTCGTCGTCGCAGGTCCGCGCAGGGTGAAGGCGGCCCCAGGACTCCAGGAGATTCCAAAAAATGAACTGTCGGAGGAAGAGCTTGGAAATGTCGAGAAGGCGGCGCTCCTAAGCGCCTTCAGGGGCTAGGTGGCCCGCTTCAACTTCTGGATGCTCACTATGTCGTGGGGGGAGATCACTGAGACCCCAGCGTATTCCCCGAATATCTCCAGCAGGACCACCTTGTCGGGCGAGTCCAGGCTGACCTTCCTGTCCACGGCGTCGGCGAGTGCGTCGATCAGGTCCTTGTCGGAATAGGGCGAGTCCCTTGCCTCGATCGTAATCCTGAAGGTCTCGCCTGGCCCGATGGCCTCCGAGAGCTCCTTGACTGCCTTCACAATGTCCTGCTTCTTTGTGTCGACTACGCGGTCGACGGGGATTATCCTCAGGATGAACCGAACCTTGAACGGCTCAGAACGGACGAACTCCGTGATGAAAGAGAGGAGAGCCTTCGGGTCCTCCACCCCTACCTCGATGATGCCGTCGTAGGCCGACCTGTCGATGGTGAGCTTCCGGATGCCTGCCTGAAGCGCTATCTCTTTGAACTCGGCCGAGGCCCTCGCCTCCAGGCCCTTTGCTGAGGTGACTATGAGGTTCGTCTGCCCGTCACTGTTGTCCGACCCCGACTGGACCGGTTCTTAAGAGTACGACTTCGTTTCCCGACACCCGGACGACGGTTGACTCGGCTCCGGTCAGATGGCCGCCGTCGAGTATCAGGTCCACCGACTCACCTATCCGCCTCATGGCTTCCTGGGCGTCTCTGGCGGAGGGCCTCCCCGACCTGTTGGCGCTGGTCCCTGTCAGCCACCCCCCGCAGGCGGTAAGGAGCTCGATGCAGTCCTGGTGGGAGGGGACCCTCACCCCCACGTCGGGGCTGCCCTGAGTAATCAGCCCTGGGAACTCCCTCTTCGCCGGGCACACCATGGTGAGTGCCCCGGGCCAGTGCGCCCGCGCCAGCTCCATGGCCCTTGGGCTCAGTTCCGCAAGCTCAGCTGCTTTAGCCAGAGACGCGCACAAGACAGACACTGCTTTCGATTCTCTCCCCTTCGCCTCGAAGAGCCTCCTGACGGCCGCTTCGTTGAAAGGGTCGCACCCGAGGCCGTAGACCGTGTCCGTCGGGTAGACGACCAGGCCGCCCTTGCGTACGAGCCCGGCTGCGTTGGCTATGGACCCGGGACCGATGGCTACAATCCTCGACGGCATTTCTGCGCGAGCACTTTTACCGGATACTGTTAACCTTGTTGCACGGCTCGTCTCATGGATATCCCAAAGGATATTAGTCTGCTTCTGTCTCATCTGCCGACAGCCGCTTGGATTTGACTACCGACGAGTGGATAGGCCTGATTTCCGCCATCACGCTAGTCGGAATCTTTTCGCTGGAAGCGGTCGTCGCCTATGGAGAACGAAGGCGTTTTTTATTGAACGGGCGGAGAGACAGAAGGCTTTACCGCATTTCGAAATAGTCAAGACCTATAATCTGCTAATTAACTTCGAGATAACCACCCCATCATTCAGAGTGGTCAACAAGAAGGTAGGTGCGGTTGTTGCTCGGCTCTCAAACGAAGGGCTGACGACAGCGAAGTCAGCGACCCCCCATATCCACTATAAGGGAGAATTTGACGGAGCACCACTCTGTTGGCTTGGAACGGTGAAACACGACGAACCCATACGCCTAAGGACTGATGAAGAAGTCAATGCCGACCCAGACGAACTCTCAGAATGGCTACGACGGAAGTATTTCACTGAAAGGCAAGGGACTTTCGATCCAACAATAGTGGGGCACGTTGTATTAGCGTTCGCCGTCGAGGGTGGAAAATTCGCAAGGCTTCCGATAGACATTGCCAATGGTTTCAGCATTCCAGCTAGTTTTTCAGATGTCACGATAGGTGTGTCGATGGAAGATGCGCCTCTGTCTGTCATTCCTTACAGTTCACGTCTCTTCATTTCGGAATGGAATCGTTCTGGGGGTTCTGAGTAGGCGTGTTACTTTGGGATATCCGTATGGATATAGGCTTAAGTAGTGGCTGGTCCATGGGATCCCTAGGATATGCCTTGCAAATACTGCCTCTCGGAAACGGTCAAGCCAGCGGGTTCTATGAGGGGCAAGCAGTTAGTCAAGTGCATCTCATGCGGAAAGCGGTTCTTCGACAACGGCAACCTTCCAAACATGAGAGTCAACAAGACCGCCATCGTCACAGCCATGTCCATGTATTTTGAAGGTCTCTCAGTAAGGAAGGTCTCGCGCCAACTAGAGAGCATCTACGGCGAGAAGGTGAGCCAAGTCACGGTCTGGAAGTGGGTGAGGAAGTATTCGGCATGGTCAGCGAGTATGTCAAGACGCTTTCCCCGCAAATAGGCGGGAAGTGGCACCACGACGAGACAGTCATTAGATGCGAGGGTCAAGACCAATGGTTCTGGGAGATGATTGACGAAGACACGAGGTTCCTAGTCGCTTCTCACCTTTCCGAAAGCCGAAGCCTGAAAGACACGGTAGCGGTATTCCGACAGGCAATCGACACAGCCAACAAGCGACCCCAAGCCCTTTTTGTGGACGGATCGATGCAGTATGACAGGGCTTTCAGGAAGGTCTTCTTTTCGCATTACAGGGTCGCACAGGTCGAGCTGGTCAAGAGGGTGGGAATCCGTGTCCGTGAGACAAATAACATAGTCGAGAGACTTCACGAGACGGTCAAGGAAAGGACTCGCCCGATGCGCGGGTTCAAGAACCAGGACTCGGCAAGAGCAATCCTGAACGGATATGTCGTGAATTACAACTTTGCGAGGCCTCACATGACCTTGAAGGGGAAGACTCCCGCACAGAAAGCGGGGATAGAAGTCAAGGGCTGGAAGAGTCTTATCGAGAACGCGATACAGACGGAAGCCTTGGAGACACAACCGCGAGAGAGAACAGCAGTCGCGCCTTTGCAGGTGGTGCGACAATGAGGAAGGCCTTGGTTGCATTACCCGACGAAATCTGGGACATTATCGACCACGACCTTGGAGACACAATGGGGCGCGGATACTCGGACACGATAAGAACCATAGTGACGGCGTGGCTGTCGGAGAAAGGCTACTTAGCAAAAGGGGGAGTCAAGAACGCCAAAAAGAAGTAAGAACGAAGAGGTTGACATTCTGGACACCATGCTCACTGCTTTGGTGGACTTACTCGAAAAGAAGGGGGTCATCACCCAAGAAGAATGGGAACAGGAAATCAAGAAGAGGCTCAAGACTTGACAGTTTCCTTACCGTGCAACAAACTTAACAGAATCCTTTTACCGTGACATTTAATAGTGCAATCAAAATCCGCGGGGGCCGAATGTCTGAAGAGGACCAAGAGCTCGACGAGGACTTGGATGAAGACCTAGACGAAGACGGATGGGAAGAGGACTCGGACGAAGACGGATCCTAGGTAACCTATCCTCAAGGCGAGCGACAAGCGTCCACGCCATCCTTTAAGATAGAGTTCCGACTCAGTGCACATGCCATTTGAGAACGATCATAGTCAATTTCAAAAATTACCCGGAAGTCCTTGGCGACGGCTCCGTCCGTCTCGCCCTTGCGGTAAAGAGGGTAGCCGACACCGTTGACGTCGAGGCGATAGTCGCCCCTCCGACCCCCATGATCGCCCTTGTGGCATCCAAGGCCAAGGCGATCGTCTACAGCCAGACCTTGGGGAGCAAGACAGGAGACATGACTACGGGCGCGATCCTGCCAGAAGCGGTGAGGGCGGCTGGGGCCTCGGGGACCATACTGAACCACAGCGAGTCCAAGAGGACCCATGCCGAGCTCCGAAAACTGGTCCCTAGGCTCCTAGGCATGGGGATGGGGGTCTGCCTTTGCGCCGAAACGACCATGGAGGCCGTGGAACTCTCTTCGCTGGGGCCGAGGTACCTGGCAATCGAGCCTCCGGAGCTAATAGGAACGGGAGTGGCAGTCTCGAAGGCGAAGCCGGAGCTCATCCAGAGGACCGTTTCGGCGGTTAGGAAGGCGGGATTCGGGGGGAAGGTCCTCTGCGGGGCTGGAATCGTCTCCGGTGAGGACGTTTCAAGGGCAGTCGAACTCGGGGCCGAGGGGGTCCTTGTGGCCAGCAGCGTCGTGAAAGCGCAGGACTGGGAGTCCAAGGTCAGGGAGCTAGCTCGTTCTCTGAAATGAGAAACAAGTCCGCTCATTAAATACAATATTATTAGGGCGAATATCACGGCTCAGAAATACGAAGTGAAACAAATGGATCAACCAAAACCTAACCCATTCGAGAACGCAACCGAGCAGCTGAGGATAGCTGCCGGGTATCTGAAACTAGACGAAGGCATTCATCAAATTCTTGCACACCCAAAGAGACAGCTCACAGCCTCTCTCCCAGTGAAGATGGACAACGGAGAGATCAAGGTCTTCACCGGCTACAGAGTGCAATACAACGACGCCAGAGGTCCTTTCAAGGGAGGGATCAGGTATCACCCCGGCGTGACGCTGGACGAAGTCAAAGCGCTATCAGCCTGGATGACCTGGAAGACTAGCGTCGCCAACATACCCTACGGCGGTGCCAAGGGGGGCATCATATGCGACCCGAAGCACATGTCAATGGGCGAGAATGAGCGCATGACTCGCCGCTATGCGGCGGCCATTACGCCCATCATTGGACCCTACAAGGACATACCTGCGCCTGATGTGTACACCAACGGCCAGACCATGGCCTGGATCATGGACACCTACAACACCCTGACGGGAGTCATCTCGCCTGGTGTTATCACTGGGAAGCCCATATCCCTCGGCGGCTCTCTCGGTAGAGACAAGGCCACAGGAAGGGGCGCAGTGTTCTGCACTGTGGAGGCTGCCAAGGCGAACAACGTCGACCTCAAGAAGGCCACGTTCGCAGTGGAAGGGTACGGGAACGCCGGCTCCTTCTACGCGCAGATTCTCCAGACCTATGGCGCCAAGATGATGGCAGCCAGTGACTCGAAGGGCGCGATAATGAGCAAGACGCCCATCGACGCTGACAAGCTCATCGCCTTCAAGGAGAAGACCGGTTCGGTCGTCGGCTACCCAGGAAGCCAGCCGATCTCCGACAAGGAACTCCTCCAGATGGACGTCGACATACTCAGCCCAGCAGCACTCGAGAACACAATCCTACCAGACATCGCGAGAGGAATCAAGGCGAAAATCATCACCGAATGCGCCAACGGGCCGACAACGCCCGAAGCGGACAAGATCCTCTTCAAGAACAAGGTCTTCGTAATCCCAGACATCCTGGCCAACTCAGGCGGCGTGATAGTGAGCTACCTGGAGTGGGTCCAGAACCTCGAAAGGATTCAGTGGACCGAGACCGAAGTCAACGACATGCTGCACAAGAAGATCACAGGTGCCTTCAAGGACGTGCACGAGGCCAGCCTCAAGCACGGAACCGACATGAGAACTGCGGCCATGATAGTCGCGGTGGGCAGGGTCGCCGACGCGGTCAAGACACTCGGAACATTCCCATAGACACCATCACGCAAGTCAGGGGCGCCCTCGGAAAGGAACGAAGGCGCTCATCCTCCTGTTTTCTAGAAGCGAAAAAAGGCCCGCTTGCTGAACCTTGCCCTAGCTGGACAGTCGGTCCTCGAGCTCGTGGACGATGGAAGAGCTCCCTATGTACGCCGGGGAGGTCTCAGCCAAATCCTTTGGTTCCAGATCGAGGAGGTTCCCCCTTCCGTCTGTCCCGTATCCGCCCGCCTGCTCGTTCAAGAAGGCCATGGGGGCGGTTTCGTATAGAATCCTCAGCTTCCCTTTGGGTTTCTTGACCAGCTGCGGATAGGCAAAGATCCCTCCCCTCGTGAGGACTTGGTTGTAGTCCCCGACGAAGGTCCCGCAGTATCTAATCCTCATCCCTCTTTCTTCCAGCGAGTCCACGAACTCCCTCACCTTGGGGACCCAGTCCGTCCTTGCGCCGCCGAATCCGTAGACCTCGGGCTTCTCAGGGAGCCTGAGGTTCACACTGAGGAGCTCGAAGCCCATGCTCGAGCCTTCTCTGACCGCCACGAACCTGTGTACTCCCTTACCGAAGGAGAACGTCAGGGTGACCATGTTCCCGTAGGTGACGTAGAGAGATCCCAAGAGGTTCCTCCCGGAGGTGGGCAACTTCTTCGAGTAGAAGCCGAAGATGCTCCCTAGAGGGTTATTGGTCTCCACGTTGGAGCTCCCATCCAGGGGGTCCATGGCGACGCTGACCTCTCCCTTCCCGGGGGTTGCTTCGTCCATCTCCTCCGAAGCAACTTCGGCCGCCATGCCGGTCGAAGTCAGGGCTTCAACGAACTCGTCGTTGGAGAACACGTCGATCGCCTTCTGAATCTCTCCCGAGGGATTCTTCTCCGAAAGGAGCCCGGACTTGAAGGGTATGTTGTCCCAGACTGTCATGCTGGACTTCGCGATAGCGAGGGTGAGGGCGGCAAGCTCCTCGGGGGCGTTCAGCCTAAGGAACTCGTCAAGCTTCACTTCAATTCAGTCCTTGGCGGCCTCTTTTTTAGACATATGGAACGCCCGTTCATTGAGACGGAGAATCCGGACAAACCTGTTAAATACCGTGGGGGAAGGTTCGGGCCATGAAGCAGGACCGCATGGCCCCCTTCTTGAAGAACGGGAGGAGCATGCTCCTCGCCTACGACCAGGGGCTGGAGCACGGTCCTTCGGCCGATTTCAACGAAAAGAACGTAGACCCGGCCATGATTATGGAAACCGCCGCCAAGGGGGGGTTCAACGGGGTCGTTTTCCAGAAGGGGGTCGCGGAGAGGTTCTACGACGGTAAGGTGCCCCTGATCGTGAAGCTCAACGGCAAGACAAGCCTACCAAAGGGGGAGCCGATCTCGAGGCAGGTTTGCAGCGTCGAGCAGGCGGTTGCACTCGGTGCCAAAGGGGTAGGGTATACCATCTACCTCGGCAGTGGATTCGAGGACAAGATGTTCAAAGAGTTCGGGGCCATCCAGGAGCAGGCGCATAAGAGAGGAATTCCGGCCATCGCATGGATCTACCCGAGAGGCGCGGCCGTCCAGAACGACACGTCGAAGGAGATCGTCTCCTATGCCGCCAGGACAGGGCTTGAGTTGGGGGCGGACGCCGTGAAAATCAAGTACACCGGAGACCCTGAAAGCTTCTCCTGGGCCGTCAAGGCAGCTGCAGGGGTAAGGGTATTCATGAGCGGAGGACCGAAGGCTCCCACGGACGACGACTTCCTCGCGCAAGTGAAGGGGGTAATCCAAGCCGGCGCCACAGGGCTTGCGGTGGGGCGAAACGTCTGGCAGAACTCAAGCCCGCTTGCGATGGCAGAGAAGCTGAAGAAGATAATATTCGTCTAGCCGCGTGGCATTTCTACTTCGTCAGAAGTCTCCAAGACAGGATTATCCCGAGGACAGAAAGTAGAACCGCGAACGCAGCTAGCACGCCGAAGTCGACCCAGAGTGGCGCAAGGGTGGTGTAGCCCGCTGCCGACGAAGCCGCTGAACCAGCACCGAGGAGCATCTGTCTGACTCCGTCCACGGCGTAGCTGACAGGGTTGTAATGAATGACGGACTGTAGCCAGCCGGGCATTATCTTTACGGGGAGCATCGCATTACTCGCAAATAGGAGAGGTAGGTTGAGCAGGTTGATTATCGCCATCTGCGTCTGCCAGTCACTCGACCTGAGAGCAAGCATGACGAAGAGAGACGAAAGGCCGAAAGACATGAGGAATAGGATGACGAATGAGCCCCCGATGCTTAGGAGGCTGAAGTTGGTGATATCCATGCCTAACACAACCGCAATCACCAGCACGATTGAAGCCTGTATCAGCGAGCGGATGGTGCTCTGGACTATTTTTCCAACGACGATGGAACCGCGGCCCACCGGCGTACTCAGCGCCTTGTTCATGAAGCCGAACCTCTTGTCCCATACGACCGACATGCCAGCGAAGGCGGCGGTGAAAAGTATGATGAACGCCAGCATCCCAGCGGCAAGGTAAGAAAAGTAGCTGGTCGTGCCGAAGGTGCCGAGATCTATGACGCTCAGCTGAGCGGCGGTCACCTGCCCCGAAATCAGGCCCGTGATGTTGAAGGCCTTCCCGAAGAGCCCTAGCCATACGATTGGCTGAACAAGGGAGATGATTAGCTGAATTGGGTTCTTGTACCATTTGACCAGGTCTCTGTTAGTAAGGGCCCACAGTCCGTGCCAGGGGCTCTTGTTGAGCGTAGGGGCGGCCCTGAAGGCGCGCTCCTCCTCCCTCTCCTTCTGCTCCTCGATTGCCTGCTGCTGAGCCGTGACCGTAGACCTTGATACTTCTTCTGTCAATTCCAGCCCCTCACCTACGTGCCCTCATCATCGTCACGCGCTGCTTGAACATGTCCATCTTGTTGGTCTCCTCCTCCCTCAGGCTGCGCCCTGTGAATTCGAGGTACGCCTCGTCGAGGGTCGGTTTGGTCAGAGAGATCTTAGTCACGTGGAGGCCTTTGGACCTCACGAGGTCGATTATCTGAATGGAGGACTCCTCCCCGACCTCGGATTTTATCCTGTACTCGTGGTCGCTTTTCTTCACTTCCCTCACTAGGGGGATCTTTGCGATGTCGGCAGAGATGTCAGGCCCAGATTCCGTTACTCCGACCACTATGACATCCCCTCCAACGGCAGCCTTCAGCTCGTTCGGGGTCCCGATCTTCACGATGTGGCCGTGGTCTATGATCGCTATGCGGTCGCAGAGAGAATCAGCCTCTTCAAGATAGTGTGTGGTGAGGAACAGCGTCATCTTGTACTCTACCTTGAGCATGCGGATGTAGTTCCAAACTGCGGTCCTGGTCTGGACGTCAAGACCGAGGGTCGGTTCGTCGAGGAACAGGAGCTTCGGGTAGTTGATGAGTCCGCATGCGAGCTCCAACCTCCTCCTCATCCCGCCGGAGTATGTGCTGACTTTCCTGTTGGCGGCGTCCTGCAGTTCCACCAGCTTCAACAGCTCCATGGCGTGCGGCTTAGAGTTGCTCCGAGGAATGCCGTAGAGGTCTGCGCACAGGACTATGTTCTGCAGTCCGGTGAGGTCCTCGTCGGCGGTGTACTCCTGGGGCACCACGCCCACGACTCTCCTGACTTCTGTGGGATGTTTGCGGATATCGAGGCCGTCGATCTCAGCATGCCCCCCGGAAGCTGTGAGAAGCGTCGTCAGCATGTTGATGGTCGTAGTTTTCCCTGCGCCGTTCGGCCCAAGGAACCCGAAGATCTCCCCCTCCTCGACTTCGAATGATACTCCGTCGACTGCCTTGAGTTGCCCGAAGACCTTCGTCAGGCCCTCGACCTTCACAATAGCCTGATTGCTCAAGTTGATCCACCCAGCTTGGCCAGCCTATTTCCAAGCTCCTTTATTTGTCCGACGCTGTCGTCTAACTTACTCTGATCCGATTCAGCAATGTCCTCTAAGTAGGATACGTAACTCGACAGCTCCTGTAGGACCCCTTCCACGGACCGCGGGGCTTGCGGGCCCCCACCAAGCCAAGGAAACGGATGGTCGACCTCCTCCCTCCCTTTCTCGGTAAGTCTGTACTTCTTGTTTGTTTCCGAAAGCACGCCTTCGTCCTTCATCTTCTGCAGCATAGGGTAGATCGACCCAGGAGAGGGCCTCCACCACCCTTGGACGTTTGCCTCCATCACGCTCATTATTTCGGCACCAGTTTTCGGAGAGTCCCGGACGATGTACATGACCCAACGCCTCAATCCCTTGTGAGTCTTCTTTGCCCAATCGAAGTTGAACGTTTTCCTCTCACTGACCAGATATCGGAATACCGATAACGGAACTATTTGAACCCTTCCCCTAAGTCGTTGAATCTCCTCTGGCGTAGTATTCCGCGACTGCCTTGAACGACTCCTTCGGCTCCCAAGGCATATCGGGATATGTCGTCCCATGCTCATCTAACGGGCCCGAAAAGCGGCTCACGACGTTGGGATCAAGGTCGACCCCCAGCATCTCCTTCGCCTGGAGGACCATCTGTCGCATGAACTCGCTGGCCGTATCTGTCTCGGCATAGCTCTTCACCACGCTGAAGCTAGCCATGTCCGAGTCGAACATGGGGTCTGCGCGGTGCGGGGAGTTGGGAGTGATGAAGTTGAACACGAAGGCGCCCTCAACACCAGCTTTGTCGAGGACTCCCAGTTGGTCTACGAGTTCTCGCGCTTGGAGCCCTTCGTCCCTGATGTAGTGCCCGTCGCTCCGAGGCGGGACCCGCGCCATGTCCATGAACATCTTGGGGATCTTCGGGTTAGGCCCGAGTAATCCTTCCATCATCCCGAAGGCAACCATGAAGCCGTTCCCGCCAAGAAGATCGGCACCCTTGAACGTGCAGCACCCGAATTCTCCTATGACAACAGGCTTGCCGTAGGAGCTGTACTTGGCCAACATCTGGTAATAGGCATCTTTGATCCGTGCGTCCCTGTATTGATCGACTCCGAAGAAATCGAATGGTTTCCAATCAACTGTTTCGATTGGGAGGGAGAAATAGGTGAGGGGTCCACGGAATGCTTTCCTCGTAACTTCATTCAGTCGTGCAAGGAAGGCATTGAGTGGGCCGTTCTGCTTTCCTGCCTTGATGTCGCCCCAGAAGGAGGGCCGGCCCATCCTGTCGAAGACGCTGTCGCCCTCGACCATCCCCTGAGAGAATAGCGTAAGCTCTGACCCGACGGAAAAGACCAGCTTCCCCGGCCATCTTTGACGCAGGTCCTCGGCTCTCTCGGCCACCTTCTCAATGTAATCGAGGGTCTCTTCCTGGCTCCTGTCCCACATCTCTGGGGAGAGCCAGACCTCCAGCCCCTTCGACAGGGCTGCCTCGCTCGCGGTCACGAGACGGTCTATGTCCAGCCCCTGAATCCTTACAGCGTTGCAGTGCAAGTCGTCCTTTATGATTCCCAGTTCACGTTGGACTTGCTTCGGGTCGAACTTGGGGCGCCAGTTGCCTCCGTTCAATACCCGTCCAACATCGTAGCAGACCCCCTTCCGATTCAAGCCTAGCCTACCTCCTTGTTAGAATCTGGGCCGGGTTGTGACCTCTCAATCAAGAACGAGATAAATACGGAAGAGTCCTGCTTCAAGTCAATGACCAGCCCAGGCTCAGAACCCGAGCAACCCGTTTCTAAGTTGATCGCCGATATGATCAAGGAGACGGGCGGCTGGCGCGGAAGCACCTACAAGAAAGTGCAGGGGCTCATCAGACTGGCAGACCCTGAAATCGTGGAAGAGTTGAAGTGGAAAAAGCCTTCAAAACCCGAGGGGACGCCCGTGTACTCCCACTCCGGACTCATCTGCGTTGTCGACATTCTCAAGAATTCGGTGAGGTTGACATTCTTCAAGGGCGCTTCCTTGAAGGACCCCTCCAGACTGTTCAATGGCGGCCTTGATAGCAACACGAGGCGCTTCATCGACATACATCAAGGTGACAAGATCGACGAAGCAGCGCTGAAGCGCCTTATCCGCGGAGCTGTCGCCGTAAATCTGAGCAGCAAGAGCGGGCGAGCCAAGTAGACCATCGCTTGGGTTGGACTCTTCTGGCCAACGGAGCCCGTCCTGAGAATCATTCAGAGATAGCCCGGCTAGGATTCGAACCTAGGTCGAAGGCTCCAGAGGCCCCCATCCTTGACCACTAGACGACCGGGCTGCGAAATTTCTGCCGTTTTGCTTCCGATAAAAGCGTTCTATCTCTTCTTCGCGGGTCGAGCCACTTTCACGTCACCTGGAACTGCTCCGAGTTCTTTCATGACTCCGCCCATCTTTTCCAGGGCCGAGTGGAGTGTGTCAACTGGAAGGATCCCGAAGTGGCCGATCCTCAGCATCCTGTCCCTGTCGTCATAGATCCCTCGGGCTATCATTATCCCGTGCTCCTTCTCCAGCGTCCCCTGAATTTCACCCGCGTTCTGCTTGTCGACCCAGAACGAAGTGACTGTGTTGGCTCGATGCCCCTCCTCGGCCACGAACTTCTGGCCCCACCTCTCAACCATGCTCCTCGTGAGCTCTCCGAGTCTGGTGTGTCGCGCCCACCTGTTCTCCAGCCCTTCTTCCTTGAGCTCGAGCATCGCTTCCCTCAGAGCGAGGAGGACTTGAGTCGCCGGGGTGGCAAGGTACATCCTCGGGTCGTCCATGATTGGCTTCCACTTCAGGAGGTTCATGTAGTACGATTCGATCTGAGCCTTCCGCTTCTCCATGTGCTCGATGGCCCTCTGGGAGACCGCCAAGAGCACCGCCCCTGGGGCGCCCGCGAGCGCCTTTTGGGATGCGGTAAACACGATGTCGGCTCCAAGGCGGTCAAAGTCGAGCGGGACCCCGCCGATGGCGCAGACTGAATCCACGACGGATAGGACGCCTGCCTTGTTGCATTCCTCCACCAACTCGTCGACCGGGTTGATGACAGAGCTCGACGTGTCGACGTGGGTGATGAAGACGGCTGTGTACTTCGCATTCCGCAGCCCCTTCCTCAGAGTGTCAGGGTCACAGGCCCTCCCGTCGGTCATCTCAAGATGGTCGGCCTGGGCCCCGTGGACCTGGTTGAGCATCAACATCCTGTGGCCGAAGTATCCGGTGCTGACTGTCAGCGTCCTGTCCCCGTGGGAAACGAGGCTCACCACCGAGGACTCCATCCCGATTGTTCCAGAACCTGTGTAGACGTACTGGACCCCCTTCTGGTTCTTGAATACGTACCTCGCCAGGGAGACTGTTTCCTTGAACATGGCGTAGAAGGTCGAACCGACGTGGGGGAGTTGCGGCCCAGCCATGACCTGTCTTACGCGAGGCGAGAGGTTCGTCGGTCCCGGGATCAGCAGAAGATTGTCCTCCATCTGGGACACCTGGTCGAACCTCACCCTATCAGGATAAAAAGTTCTCTCCTAAAAATGACCAAAGATATCCGTTAGCCGTTCGATGTGTATGATATCGGGGTCGTCTACCCTGGTCGTGTGGGCCAGCATGAAACCGAGCCCTGCCGATTTCAGGAAGGCCAGGTCATAGATGGTGTCCCCGACTGCCAGGGTCTTCTTTGGAGGGATACCCAGTCCTGAAAGCAGCTTCCTGTAGGCGACGTCCTTACGGGTCGGGTCGACCCTCCCTATTCCAGCGGGCAGTAGGATCCCTCGCCTATCGAACCTGAGCCCGTTTGCCAGACAGTAGTCGATTTCAAGCTCCTCGGCCACCTCCTTTGCAAGGATATCGATGCCTGAGGTAACAAGTGCGGTCTTGATCCCCCGCCTCCGGAGCTCTTCAAAGACTCCCGGCGCTTCGCTCCTTATCTTGTACTTCGACAGGATCTCGACGATTTCGTCTCTCGTGACCCCCTTCGGCCATGACGAGATATCCCTCCGCATGAACTCCCTGTAGCCTATCTTGCCCTCGGTGTAGAGCCTAAGAGAAGCCGCTCCCTTGTGCTCGGTCCCGAAGTGCTTGTGGATTGCAACCCAGCTGCTGTTGTGCTCGAGGACGGTCCCATCCATGTCAAACGAGGCCAGTCGGAAGGAGCGGCTCAAATCCGGTCTTTGACTAGGATTCCCATCAGCCGCATGGACTCGGCCAGCACCGTGCTCGCTGCCTCGACGAGGGCCAGCCTTGCGTCCCGGAGCTCCTTGTCTCCCTCCTTGTTCACGGGGACTCTCTCGTAGAAGTCGTTGAATAGGACCGCCAGCTCGTGGGCGAACCTGGCTATCTCCTTGGGGGAAAGGTACTCTCCTGCGGTGGTCGCGCTCATGTCAAGCATTGACATCTTCTTCGCAAGCTGGATCTCTTGTCGGGTCGTCAGCTTCGCAGCGCTGGCCAGGGTTATCGACGGCTTTCCATCCGTCTTGTCTAGAATCCGCTTCGCTCTCGCATAGGTGTAGAGCAGGTACGGCCCCGTGTCCCCCTGGAACTGCAGGGCCTCCTCTATGTCGAAGATGATCATCTTCTCCGGGTCTTGCTTGAGGAGCTCGTATCTCATGGCAGCCACAGACACGGCTTCCGCGACTGTATCGACCCATTCGTCTGATTCGGACAGGTTCCGCTTCCTCGTCTCCACCTTGGCTTTCTCCTTCAGCTTCCCGAGCATGGTGTCTACGTTGATGTACAGCCCTTTCCTCCCCGACATCTGCGCGAACTCCCCTTCTATCTCGAAGCCTATGGACGAGGCTGTCTTCTTGGAAAGAGACACTACCTCGTAGCTCCTGTGCAGGTAGCGCTTGGACGATCCGTCGTGCAGATTGTCGAGGACCTTGGCAACAATGCGCTGTAAGTAGCTCTGCCTGGTGTCTATGACGGAGACCGCCATCTGGGCCGCGCCGAAGCGGAGGTCAGATTTCTTCCCTGTCAGGTTCGTCGAGTACAATATCCTCCCGGGCTGGTCCTTCGCGAACACTTCGTACCCAAATGGGTCGTCGACTAGCCCTATTTTCCAGGCCGCATATGGTATGTCCTTCGCTACGTAGACCGTCGTCCCGTCTGACCTTACCACGACCTTCTCCTCGCCGGTCTCGGGGTCGGGGATGACCCAGCACCCCTTGTTCTCTCCCTGGTCCTGGTACTTGACGTAGCCAGTCTTCTTGAGACTCTCGAAGAGACGTTCCCACATCTTCGAATGGACTATCTGGGATTCCCAGTTCAGCAGGTCATAGGAAGCGCCAAGCCTCCAGCAGGTCGAGAGCTGCGCTCCGAGGATCCTTCGGACAATCTTTCGGGTGTACTCTGCTATCTCACCGGAGCCGCTCTCTATTTCCTTCAGGACGAACGACTGCTTCTCCTTAAGCGAGGGGTTGGCCGCATATTCTCTGTTGACCTTCGTGTAGACGCTGTCCCCGCAGTAGACGTCGTACTTCACCCCAGTCGGAGGTTCTTCTTGCAACCCGAGGAACTTGAAGCCGACGATGATGTCGGCCACCTGGGCGCCTGAGTCGTCGATGTAGTTCAGGGCCTGAACATCGTGCCCGAGGTAGCGCATCACTCGGACGAGGGAGTCCCCCAGGACTAGGTTGCGCGCGTGCCCGATGTGGAGAGCCTTGTTGGGGTTGACGTTCGTGTGCTCGATTGCAATCCGCTCACCCCTCTTGCGCTCTGCCCCGAGGTCCCCCGACTTTATCCCGTTGACGCTGTCCTCGATGAACCGAGCCCTGTTGATCGTGAAGTTAAGGTACCCGCCAAGATGGGGGCTGACCGGGCCCACGTACTTCGACTTCTTTGAAAGCTCCAACGCTTTTGATGCGAGCGAGATTGCAAGGTCCCCGGGTTTCTTGCCTGACTGCAGGGCTAGCCTGATCGGGACCGCGCTTGCAAGGTCACCGTAGGAGTCGTTTGGAGGGACGCTGACTTCGACCAGGGCGTCCTTGAAGCCCGAGGCGCGGCAGGACTCCGCTACTATCTCCTCAACCTCTTCCTCGAACTCCCTGAACTTCAAAGGTGCGCCGTCCTCCCTGAGACACGATAAAAGCTCTCAGAGCCAACGCTTCTTATCCCCGGCCTGTTGGGGATGCTCGGGCCCGTAGCCCAGCACGGATCAGGGCGTCAGCCTCCGAAGCTGAAGTGCGAGAGCTCAGAAACCGTGGGTTCGAATCCCACCGGGCCCGTATTGACTAATCGGAGGGAGTTGCCACATTCGGGCTCGAAACAAATAACTCGAGAGCAGTCAGCGAGTTATGACGCGGTCTTGATTACGTCGTTTCCAACAATCGCTTGATGTTATCAACTTCGACCCGTTTTTCCTCTCTGAAACCGGGGGCGACAAGCAGCGGTCCGAGCAATTTGAATATCCCACCGAACCTCAGGTCGAACTCTCGGCTTAGTTTAGTCGAAGCATTCCCTTCGTCGGTGGTCTCTTCAATGGTGTAGGTTTCCTTCGAACCCCTAATGGGGCCAGAGGTAAATTCGAAGGCGAACTTCCGATTGCGGTCGTAATCTACGAGCTTTTCGTTCAGCATTCTGTTGCTCGGGTGTTTTGATTGGAATGTCGCGCCAACACCGATGGGCCCTGAGGAGGTCTGCCGTATTTCTAGATACACGGGGGCCCACTTGGGCCATGTAGAGGTGTCTGCCAACAGGTTCCAGACATCACTGGCAGGACGATGGATCGTTGAACTAGCCTCGACCTTCATTGTGCGGTAGCTGAGAGGTTCAGTTTGAACCTCTAAATTTAAGGCTGTAGAATCTTTCTTTCCGGAACCTGTCTAGGTCCTTTCACTCTCCGATGAATGTCAAGGAACCGTCCGTCTCATGAATGACCAAGACGTTTGCCGAGACTGAGAACATCAGATAAGGACGAAAGGCTTCCTTTCGGGTGGCAATGCGCGGCGTCAGATTCTCAATATTGACAAACGTCCGGGTTCCTTAATAGCCGTAGGCGCCTCGAAGGCGCCATGAGGGCGTCCCTCACCTTCATACTGCTCTCGGTGGTCGGCGTGGCCGAGGCCTTCTACCATGCTTGGCAGGAGAACGCGTTCACCACAAACTGGTTCGCGGTGAAGTTCACCGTCTATTCCGCGCTGATGGGGGTCCCCTATTGGGCCTTCGGGATCGTTTGGTTTCCGCTCATCCTAGTCGTAGGGCTCAAGATTACTCATTTGGGTAGAACAGGCCTGCCGAGGTGGCTGCTAATCCTGCTGACAATAGGGAACATTTTCACAGGATATCTTTGGTACCTCGACCTGATCGTGATCAACGCGATAACCCCCACATACGTCGGGCTCTATCTGACGAATTACGCCCTTACGGGGGTCGTCGTTGTCCAGAACTGGGCCCGCAGAGAGATGAGAGAGTTCGCAGTGGGGACCGTCCTGGGCGTAGTCATCGGCGCGTTCTTTGGACCCTTCGGGGCGGCGGTCCTGGGAATCGCCGGCGGAATCTTCGGCGCCGTAGGTGGGTACACGGCCGAAAAGTGATCAGAAGCTCCTTCAATCAGTCCGAGCGGCTAGCAATCTACTTGTTTCGCTATGCGCTCTGGAGGTAAAGACCGGCGACCACGAGGACGACAATGAATATGCACCCGGCCACCAGGGGCACCCTTGCCATTCGTCCCCCGCGGGCAATCGCTCTCTGGACGTAGGAGATCATCGCCACGGCGACCAGGTCCACAGCCAGATACAGGGCGTAGGTCGCCTCACTTCCTGAACCCACCGGGTTCACTGACCAAAGTACGAAAACAGAAAGGGCAGCGACAATCACCAAGAGAGCGGCTATCCTGAGGCCCATCCCTTCGGTAACTGCGTTATTCTCGCCTGAGACGGACTGGTCGGCGATCATTCCCGCCACCCGAGCTCGAAGGCTCGTATCCTTCTCTTTATTGAGCCAGTCCCCAGGTCTAGCCTGTAGAGAAAGAACATAGTGCCGACGACGATGAGCGATAACCCCGCGAGCGAGACAGCGAGAGACTGGATGGCGCCAGTGGCCCCAAGCCTTAGGGCAATCACTCCGTTTACCGAAAGTCCGATAAAGAAGGCACCAGCAACCAGGAAGCAGACGAAGAGCACTGAGGTCCAGACTGCCGCTGATCGCGATGATACTTTTCTTGGCGCCACCAGGGACGGCGCCTCCGCGGCAGTTGCCGTGCTCTTCGCCCGGCCCTTCAAGTATACGTTCAGCCCTCCGAACACCGCCTTGTAGGCCACGACCGACCCTAGGGTGACAAGGAGCGCGGTCCCCCCAAGAACAAGCACAGCCGTTTCATCAGGTATTACCTGCCCGGGGGTCAGGTATCCCCAAACGGCAAGGACCGCGACCTCGGCCACAAATATCGCGCCGAGGGTCATGTACACCATCCTTTCTCGGATGTTCCTGATCTTCCCCCTGTCAATGAATGGCAGGAGCACCAGTACGATGAAGATGAGAGTCACGACCGATAGGGCGACTGCCAGTCCCGCTTCTTCGAACGCTGAAATCTTCAGGATCTGGTACACCCAAAGGAAGTACCAGTCGGGCTGAGCAACGTACTGCCCCGCCAAAGATGCCGAATATTCAGGCGGGAGGGAGAGAGGGAAGATCACAGAGACGATGATTACCGCCGACCCGAAGAGGGCAGCAAGCTCCACCAGGTAGAACGAAACGTCGGGGAAGATCGGGATGAGCTTCTTCTTTTTCGGCGGGAGCGAATCCATCCCCGTGGTCGGTTCTGAGACACCATGGGCCTCGAGCATGTACATCTTCACCACCAAGAGCACAAGAAGGACCGCAGGGAGTACGACGACATGCAGGTCGTAGAACCTGAGGAGTTCTCCCGCGTCGCTCCCCGACCCCACAACCAAGAAGGTCAGCCAGTTCGCCAACGGCTGAGGGAGTGCGCCCATCATTCCTATACCCACGTCAGTCGCAGACTTCGACACGATGGTCCATGGGAGGAGGTAGCCGGTGAACCCGAAGCCCAGGGTGACGAAACCCATCACCATCCCCGTGACCCACATCAGCTCCCGGGGCCTCTTGTGGACGGAAACGAAGTAGCCTCGCATCAGGTGCATGAACGCGAGCATAATCATGGCGTAGGCAGTGTAGAGGTGGATAGTTTCGAGGAATGTGCCGTAGCTCACGACTTGGAAGATATACTGGGTGGTCGCATAGGCCTGGGTCGGGTTTGGTACATAGTACAGCATCATTATCCCCCCTGTGACTCCCTGGATGACGAAAGCAACTGTCGCGAGGGCCCCCAGCCAGTAGAATGGGTTGATGGAGTACTGGGGCGCGGGCCGCAGCATCTGGTGCGATAGCCCCAGCCTGGAGTCGAACCACCCCATTACCCTGTCGACGAAGCCGCTTCCATCATGCCTTGTTTCTCCTTCATCCATGTTGCCCTCAGCTGCGTTGTCGGACATCTTCTAGCTTACCACGTTGCCGCCCTGCAGGTCGTCCAGAACATTTTCGCTCCCCGTGTTGTGGCCGAATATGGTGGGCGGACCCATCCCCGTCGCATAAATGTCCCCGGTCGAACTGTCATACTCTAGGATTACTTGCGGTTGTGGCCTCGGAGAAGGGCCATCGATGACTGCGGCGGCGGCTGTCAGGTCGTAGACGCTCCCGTGGCAGCAGCAGAAGCCGACCGGACTCGCCGCCTTGTAACTACTGTCGCACTTCGGCGAGCCGCTGGTGGGGACGTACCCCCAAATGCAACCTAGGTGCTGACACACTTGGCTGAAGGCGACGATGTCACCGTCCGGGCCGACGCCCCCCGCGGCCTTTTGCCCCAGCTTCGCCACGAGGTTCGGCGTGTTGTCCAACGGATAGTTGAAGGTGACAGTCTGGCCCCCTGCGAGGTCACTCGCGTTGGCAACCTTCACCCGGGGGAAGGGAGACGCGGCCGTGGAAGTCGACGAGGTTGACGTGTTCGTTGTGCTAGCGGATCCTGTCGCCCCCACGGTGACCGTCGACGTGACGGTCTCGGTACTTGGCGGAGGGGGACCGGGTTCTGGAGAAATCGGGCTGAAGAGCGACTGGGCGACGGAGGCGACTCCTGCTATTGCTAGCACCAACCCTGCGGCCAAGGAGAGCTTCATGAAGCGTCTGCGCGAGGCGCTGTCCTTCGCAGCAGTTTTTCCGTCGTCCGCGCTGGATGCGGGACCGTGCTCCGACCCTTCGGGCTTGTCATCCGGGTTCGGGGGCATTATCTTTTCCGAGCCTCGCCGCGGGTCGGACCGACTGGAGCGGGGAAGCATGGGAAGAACACGCCACACACGGTCACGCCCATCAAACCCAGGAAGGAGGCTGAAGGCATGATGGCTCCGCTCGACTGTGACTGCTGGCCGGAGGCGGTAATCAGGAAGGTGAAGTGGAATGATGGCATCAATTCAGGGTGGTCTTGTGGGGTGAGCAGCGCATATCGGTACTCGATCGACAACTGGTTTGTCTGCGTGGATGGGCCCCACCACACTGAAGGGTAGACGTCTATGGTGTGTATGCCAGGGGCCCCCGTGACAGTAAGATCGAAGGTCACGTTGCCGTTGCTGAAGAACCCGCAGCCGTAGCCTATGTACGAGTTGTCGTAGTCGAGGGCCGCGATGTTCGTGTTGAAGGTCCATCCGACGCCTTGCAGCACGACAGCGACGGTGGTCCCAGCGGGGCCCTCAGTGGCGTTGATGGTGGCGGTCCTTTGGACGAAAAGTGTCCCGTTAGAATTCCGGGTCATGTTGGCTGCCGAGATGTAGTGAATGCCTCCGAGGGTCACAGGTGTATCCATGGTGAAGGAGAACGTCCCGTCGGAGCCAGCGGTCACATTCTTCAAGGGCGAGTTGACCAACTTGAAGCCCAGAATGTTGTCCCCTACCCTGTCGGAAAACGAAAGCGGAACCTGTGAACCTGGTTCGAAGCCCGCGCCGTTCACGGTAATATTCTGGCCGACGCTGGCTATGTCTGGGGAGACTGAAATCCTTGGCCCCGTCGTCGCCGTGCTCTGGGGCACCGTAATTGCGGGTCTGACGACCGTGGCCTTAGGGGTGAAACCGGACGTGGCGCCATTGGAGGAGGGAGCGAGGGCCAGGTATGCCCCCGCACCTGCGGCGACAATCGCGATGATGATCACGACGGCAGCCAACATCCTCGCGAGCTTTCCTCGTTTCTCGGGTTCGGTCTTGGCGACGGAAAGGAACAGCCCAATGGAAGTCAGAGCTGCTGCGAGGACCACCACTGCAGGGATTGTGAATGACGTTGATGTCGAAGACTGGCTACCTGTCATGTTGAACTCTGCATGGAATGGTATGTATGGAGGGAAGAGAGACCCCGTGCTGACGCCGGGCGCGGAATTCCAAGGGTTCAGGTAGCCCGGTCCGGGGTACCCTTCATAGATTTCGATGTAGTGAGTTCCGGGCGTCCCTGATGCGTAGAATGTGAAACTTGTCGACCCGTGTGACGTGAGGGCGCTGAAATAGCCGACCTGGACGTTATCCCAGTATAGGAAGAAGTACGTCCCATAGAGCCCGTACCCCAGTCCGGTCGCGGTTACGGTGATTGGAGTGCCATCAGGCCCGCCAGAAGGCGAAATGCTGAAGGACGGTTCCACAATGAAAAGGCCTCTTGCGGAGACAACGGTACCGTTGGCAAAAAGAGCCTGGATGACATGTTGGCCTTGGTAATCACTGGGGACGGTCATATCAAACGAGAAGGAGCCGGCAGAGTCAGTCTCTACGTGCCCGAGTGTGGTCTCAATCGGCGTCGCGTTGACTCCAGTGACCCTGGGAGGGTTCCCGGTTACAATCCAGCTGGCGTCAGTTGTACCCCACTCCAGAGTTAGATTAGTGTTGGGCGGATATCCTTGTCCATTGACCGAAAGGCTGCTGCCAACTACTGCCCTGGGAGGCAATACGGTGATGGAAGGGGCGGTCGCAGCGACTGCGGTGTTCGCAGCCGGCAAGAGGAAAACTAAGATGAGCGAGGCCGCTATGGCAATGCCGACACTCTTCATCGGACTACCTCGGAACCCTGACGATATAGCCTATGAGCACGCCGACTATCAGCAGAATTGCCAAGGCGGCATAGACGGCATCAGGAATCGCTTGCACCGTCTGCGTGGACGTTTGTGTGGCGGTAGTTGTGGCAGTTTGTGTGGCGGTGGTCGAGATTGTGGTCACCGTCGAGGAAGCGGGGGAGAGGATTTCCATCCCGAACCCTGTGTTTGCGGGCGACGCGCCGTCCTTGGACGTGACTACTACCTCGTAGGCGTATCCCGGCTGCAGTTTGGGAAGAGAGCTCGACACGAACTGCCCAGTCCATGCCCCGATGGTGCTGTTGCCCGAGTATGCCATCGGGACTGTCCCGAGTAGGGCACCAGGCAGCTTTGTCCCTCCGAAAGTCCCCGAGGTCGTGTTGTAGTAACCCCACCCAACCTGAGTCGAAACGGAACCGCCACGGGTGGGACTAAGAGGGGCAACGAAACCGCTGACGGGCTCTACATTGGTCGGATAAGCGATGGTGGCCTGGATCGTAACTGTCTGACCGTTCACGAGGTTCGTGACCGCCAGACCCGAGGTTGCGTTCACAACTGTTATGCTAGTGCCCAGTTCGACGGGGCTGATGGTGAATGGGCTCCCAGTGTACTTGAGGGTCCCCGTGTTCCCGGCGGCGTCGCTAGCGTTGATGACAGGGTTCCAAGGCCCGACGAAGGTGTAGTTCCAATTCGGATAAATCCCAATGTGCCACGCAACGGAGTAAGGGTCCCAGGTGGCGGCTGTCCATTGGCCGCTGGGCAGGAGACCGTAAACGGATGCGCCCTTCGCGGTGTTGTTCCACGGGGCGTCATTCGAAGCATAGGCGATGAAGATGTGAGAAATTTCCCTTGACCCTCTCGTCACTCCCGACACGTAGTCGCACGTCCCGGCAATGACCACTTCGATTGATATCCGGAGTTGGTTGGTCGCGTAGAATGATGTGGAGGAGACTACCTGGCTCCCCTGCTCAAGGAAGACGTTGTAAGTTCCAGCCTGGTCGACCAGGGCTTTGAATCCCTCGGTCAAGTTCCCGTAGGTGGCGTTCAGCACCTGTCCCGATGACGTGGGGTTGAAGCTGAGGGTTGATTCCGTCCCGTTGGGCTGTTGAACTACGACCGAGTAGGAGCCCGCGGCCGGAGCGGTCACTAGGATGAACGTGCTCATTCCAAGGTTGATGTACCCTGGGGTTGCTTGGACGTGCTGGGCCTGAGCTGCCACTGGCGGCGCCGCGACCATCAGGAGAAGGATCGTGATGACTGCCCCACCTGTTAGGGCCTGGCGGAAACTCGGCACCCTAATTTCTCCCGGAATTCGAGATATAAGTGCCTCGTACGGTTCTCAAAAGTGAGAATAGCCCCCAGCAGTATCGCCTGCCAGTTCATCTGACTGAACTCTCTTGTCTACAGGACCACGAGGGAGCCAGCCATCCACCCGGGGGTCGCCATGGCTCCGCCTAACCCCGTGGCCCCTCCCCCGCAAGCGGTCATGCAGAACCAGGCATAGGTGCCTGAGGACTTGACTGTGAAGTAGACCACTTCAGTCGAAGAGGTCCCGACTGGGACGTTTATGCCAAGAGACGGGATTGTAAACGTGTGCGAGATCTCAGAGACGGGCAGGCTCCCGACGGTCTCTCCTCCACGCAGCTGTATCCCTGAAGAAGCCATCGTGGAATTGATCTGGGAGTTGTTTACGAGTGTCATCTGGTCGTTGACCGTCCCCGCCACGTTCGCTAACTGGGAGCTCGTGAGATTGGCCAAGCCATCGTCGTAGTTGACGATTACGAGCTCAATCTGTCTGTTGGCCGGTATGACGATCTGCGCCGAGGACTGCAAACCGTTGGGACCCAGCACATAGTAGGCAGGCTGGTCCCCGAATGTCGAGTTGTAATAGTTGCCGGTTGATATCACAAGGGTCAGGACATAGGGCGCGGACGAGTTCGAGCCCGAGGCTGTCGTGGTCACCGTAGTCCCCTGGGCTGAAATCTGGACGGTCGTGCCGAAACCGTACCCGATGGCTATTCCGGCGGCGGCAATTAGTATGAAGATGACAAGGATAACGGCCACTCGGACAGCAGCCTTGTTCCTCTGCATCGGAGGCTTTCCAGACACAACGCCCGCTTTATTGAGCTTCCCTAATAAGTGAGGGGGCTGTTTGCGAGAGGGTCCGCGCATCTCCCGGGGATGGCCCGTCAAGCATTCGACTCCGAAGACGCTTTAAGTTCTCGACCTTAGTGAAGGACACGCAATTGTCCCAGATCGATGAAAAAACCGTCATCGAGCGGTTCAGGGCGAAGACGCGGACCTCGGCGAAGATGTTCCGGACTGCGGAAAGAGTAACCCCCGGGGGCGTCATGGCAGGAATCAAGTACTTCGACCCCTATCCGGTCTTCATGAAGCGCACAAGTGGTTCGCACATCTGGGACGTCGACAAGAACGAGTACATCGACTACCTGATGAGCTACGGTGCGCTGATCCTTGGGCATGGTTCTCGAGTGGTGAGGGCCGCCATCGAGGCAGTCCTGGACTCGACGGGGACAACGGTTACCGGCACTCCCACGGGAGCCGAGATCGAGTTTGGCAGGACAATTCGAGACATGTACCACCCCGGAGGGGCTATCAGGTTCACCAATTCAGGCCTGGAGGCGACCCTTCTCGCGGTCAGGCTCGCCAAGGCTTTCACCGGCCGACGGATGGTCGCGAAATTCGAAGGCCACTATCATGGAGCTGTCGACACACTACTTTTCAGCTACACCCCGTCCGTCGTCAAGGCAGGGAAGGCGACCTCTCCAGTCCCGATAGGGGACAGCGCCGACGTCGATCATGGGATGCTCGGGGAATCTCTCGTCTTGCCGTTCAACGACTGGGAGTCGACGGAGAGGCTGATCTCGGGCCGTTCAAAGGAACTGGCATGCGTCATTCTGGAGCCATTCGAGGAGGGAGTCATTGCGGGGGACCGCTCCTTCATGAAAAACCTTCGAACGCTAACAAAGGACTTTCGGATCCCCCTGGTTTTTGACGAAGTAAAGACCGGCTTCAGGGTAAGGCCGGGGGGAGCCTCGGAGTACTATTCGATTGTCCCCGACCTTGCATGCCTTGGGAAGATAATGGGTGGAGGTCTGCCCATCGGGGCGGTAGTGGGGGACACCGAAATCATGGCCCAGCTTGACCCGAGGGAGGCTGAGGGTCGGAGGGTCTTTCATTCGGGGACGTTCAACGGCAACCCCCTCTCAGTCGCGGCGGGGAAGGCCACAGTTGAGGAGATAATGAAGCCAAGAAGGTTCGATGTGCTCCTTTCCAGGACACAGACCCTCAAGCGTGGAATCTCCAAGGAGCTCAAGAGCAGGGGCCTGCGCCACGATATGGCGGGAGAGGGGGCGATGTTCAACTTCTACCTGACTGAAAGGAGAGTCAGGAACTACCGCGACGTCAGAGAATCTGACCTAAGGCTCAGGAGGTTCATCGACCTAGCGTTGATTTCTGAGGGCGTGTACCTCAAACCAGAGAACAGGTACTGCCTTTCCCTTTCCCATTCGGAGATTGATGTCCAGAAAACTTTGGAAAAGTTCGGGGAGGCACTCGACTTTGCAATAGTCAGTCACGGGACCTGATCGACCAGGAAGATGTCGAGACAGTTTCAGAAAATGTAATTCCGTCAAGAGATATTAACGAGGACAATCGTTGATTGATGACGGATGAAATTTCTTTTCGTCACCAACGAAAGTCTTTCTGCAGATTTGGCATGGCAGCTGAAGAAAGAAGGACAGGAGGTCAAGATGTACTGCCACGGCCAGGGCGAGAAGGACGTCGGGCTCGGCTTCTTCGAGAAAGTCGAGGAATGGGATTCGCTAAAGGACTGGGCTGATATCATAATCTTCGACGACATCGGCTTTGGGACCAAGGCGGACCAGCTCAGGAATGAAGGAAAGTTCGTGGTTGGAGGGAGCCCATACACTGACAAGCTCGAGCTTGACAGGGAGTTCGGGCAGTCGGAGCTCAATTCGGTTGGTGTCGACATCCTTCCAAGCTGGAACTTCACTTCATTCGATGAAGCGATTGAATTTGTGACCAAGAACCCCGACAGGTACGTACTCAAACCGAGCGGAAAGGCCCAGAACGAGAAGGAGCTCCTTTTCATCGGTCAGGAGGCGGACGGCAAGGACATCCTGCAGGTCCTGGAGCACTACAAGACGAACTGGTCCAAGAAGATCAAAGAGTTCCAGATGCAGAAGTTCGCCGACGGCGTGGAGATTGCGGTTGGGGCTTTCTTCAACGGAAAGGACTTCGTGATGCCGGTGTGCGTCAACTTCGAGCACAAGAGACTCTTCCCCGATGAACTAGGCCCAAGCACCGGAGAAATGGGGTGCTATGACGATGAAACAGAGGTGCTGACGAAGGCAGGCTGGAAATTGTTCTCTGATGTCACCTACCAAGATGAGATATGCACCCTCAATCCGAACAATCACGGAATAGAATATCAGAAGCCTGAGGCCCTTGTGGCATTCACTCATCACAATAAACTGATTTCAATTCGCAACCGCACGATAGACCTTATGGTGACCTTAGATCATAACATGTACGTAGAAACGCAGCAGAATGCTCGGAAGCGCAGGAACAAGTTCGAGTTCGTCAAGGCAAAGGATCTTCAATCGCAGAGCGTAGTCAAGCGAACCGGCAATTGGGCGGGGGATGAAGTTGTATCCTTTGTTCTACCTTCGGTTCAGATTGGACATGTGAGTGGTCGTCAAGTGGTCTTCCATGAATCTGGTGAGATATCTGTACCCATGGACAGGTGGCTTGCTTTCTTCGGTGTTTGGCTCTCTGACGGGGCTGCAACCCAAGACGGTCCGAACTACCAAGTGAAGATATCGCAGACCAAACCTGCCCTTCGAAAGCAAATCCAAGTCATCGTAGACAGCCTTCCTTTCAAGTTCACCACGAACGAAGCTGGTTTCTACTGTTATGACAAGCAACTCTGCACCTACCTCAGGCGGTTCGGGGAGGCACCGCAGAAATACGTCCCAGATTTCGTCAAGGGGCTGTCTTCAAGGCAAGTTCGGATTTTTTTGGACTGGTTCTCAAAGGGTGACGCTACTTTGATGCGAAAGGGGTTCCGGATATTCTACACATCATCCCGACGCCTAGGGGACGATATCCAAGAGCTCCTCTTGAAGGCAGGACGACTTGGGATAGTAAAAGCGAGGAAGGGGAGGGGAAGGCTGTGGATCGTTGACCATTTCGCAGACGGTTCCAACACGCAGTATGAAGTCCACGAACGAGTGCAGAGACTCAATTCGTGGTTGGATAGAAGAGATTCAAGTGTCGTTGATTACAACGGTAAGGTCTATTGTGCAACTGTGAAGAACCACGTGATGTATGTTAGACGAAACGGAAAACCGGTCTGGTGTGGTAACACAGGCATGTACTACACGAAGGACAGTCCGGTGTTTGAGAGGACTTTGCTGAAGACCAAGGAGAAGCTCGCCGCAAGCAAATACGTCGGATACATCGATATCAACTGCATAGTCAACAGCAAGGGCATATGGCCGCTTGAATGGACCTCGCGTTTCGGTTTTCCTACGATAAGTATCCAGATGGAGGGCATCACGAGCGAATGGGGCCCATTTCTCAACGACATCGCCCGCGGTAACGAGACCCAGCTCAAGACGAAGAAGGGCTACCAGATAGGGGTCGTGGTAGCCATACCTCCCTGGCCCTTCGAGGACGAGAAGGCGTTCAAGAAATACTCCGAGGGGGCGACAATACTTTTCAGGCGCCAGAGCCTAGACGGCATTCACATAGGAGAGGTCAAGCTTGAGGAGGGGGACTGGCACATTGCAGGGAACTCTGGCTACGCGCTAGTCGTCACAGGCTCCGGGGCCACCATGGCAGATGCCATAGAGAAGGCGTATCAGAACGTGACGAACGTGATGATACCCAACATGTTCTATCGGAACGACATCGGCCAGCGGTGGACCCACGACAGCGACAAGCTCCTGAGCTGGGGCTACCTTTAGCCCTGAGCCTCTAGCCACTCGTCTAGGTCGTCGATCACTGACTTCAGGTCGGCGTATCTCGTCCGCATGAGCGCCTCCGAAAGGAAATAGTTCAGCTCCCAGCCTTCGACGTTCCTCCTTGCCGTAGCCTTCAGCAATCTGGTGCGGGTCGACGGGAAGCTTGAGTCCTTGAGAGCTCTACCAACGGCCGCTGTCAGGCTGGAGACTTTGCACCAGGCCAAGCCCAGGGGTCCTTCCGCCTCTCCGCCATGATATAGATGGCGACCAGCACGATTAGCAGCGCTTCCGCGGTCGAGCCGAGGACCAGGATGATGGTCGCAGGGACGTTCCCGTTTGCGACGAGCTGGTAGTGCTCAGGCTGCGAGAGCGTTTCACCCAGGGCGATGACTCCAAGGGCCATCCCGAAGTAGTACGATACCCGAGGCTTGACGAAAGTGAGGACACTGTCGACGAGGAAGAGCACCCACCCAAACGCGATGAAGTAGAAGACGTCTGTCGGCAGCAGCGGATAGGCCTGCCACAGGAAGAAGACGCCAAGCACTGTTGAGAAGAGTATTACGCCCTGAATCGACCTCGCTAGCGAGACCATGCTTGTCGCGCGTCCGGGTTGCGTATTTCAAAGTATGGAAGGCTCGAAAGTCTTTTGAAGTCTCCGACGGGCGACGCGATGCATGGTAGCGGGGGCGCACAAGTCGTTCCACCTGCCGGAGTCTAGGCCACATTACCCTCCTCCACTTGAGTTCCACACGTCCCACATCAAGGTCGAAGTTGGAATCGACTTCGAAAAGAAGGGGATATCAGGCTCTTGCACCCTGAGCATCGAACCGGTCAGGGAGGACCTGAGGTGGGCTCACCTCGATGCCTGCGAGATGGACATCAGCAGCTGCGAGGTCGACGGGAGCGAGGTAGCCTTCGAGTACGATAACAGGACACTTACACTTCCTCTGTCGCCGGGGGGGTCAAAGCACGAGATCAGGGTCGGATACAAAGCCACCCCGCGGGAAGGAATCTACTTCACTTCGCCGGACAGGGAGCACCCCGAGAAGGAAGTCCAGGCCTGGACCCACTGCGAGCCCGAGGCATCCTGTTTCTGGTACCCATGCCATGACCATCCAAGCGCAAAGTCCACCAGCGAATTGGTCATCACGGTTCCGAAAGAGTTCAGGGTGATCTCAAACGGTAAGCTGCTTTCGACAGAGGTAGGAGAGGACGGGGTCACCTACCATTGGAAAGAGGAAGTTCCCCATTCCGCATACCTGACGTCCTTCGTTGCCGGGAAGTTCGGGGAGCTAACCCAGGATGCGGAGGGGGTCAAGCTCCGCTACAACTTCCCCGAGTCGAAGATGGAGGATGTTCTCAGATACTTCGGGGAGACCCCGAAGATGATGGAGGTCTTCAACAGGCTTACCGGGGTCAAATACCCATACGAGAAGTACGACCAGACCACCGTCCAGGATTTCGTGGCTGGCGGAGAGGAGAACCTCAACGCCACAACCCTCGCCATGAACTACTACCCTGATGCGAGCTCCGAGGAGGACTTCAGCCCGTCCTACGCAGCCCCGTGGCAGACGGCGGTGAACCTCGTGGCCCACGAGCTGGCCCACCAGTGGTTCGGGGACTACGTGACCTGCTCAGACTGGTGTCACGCCTGGGTCAACGAGGGCTGGGCCACCTACCTCCAGTCCCTGTACATCGAGCAGAGCAGGGGGGCTGACGAGATGAGATGGGAGATGCGCGCCAGGGAGTCAGAGTACTTCGACGAGGACGAGTCCCAGTACAGGCGGCCCATTGTCGAGAGGGAATACGTGTGGCCCCACGACGTCTTCGACCACACCACATACAGAAAAGGGGCGGCGATGCTCCACGAGCTCAGGTTCGTCCTGGGTGACGAGAGCTTCTTCAAAGGGGTCAACGGATTCCTGAACGCTCACGCGAAAGGGCCTGCGGACACCGACGACTTCAGGAAGTCCATGGAGAGGGCGTCGGGGGTCCCACTGGAAGAGTTCTTCGAGCAGGCATTCTACAGGCCGGGGTTCCCCGAGTTCAGGGTGGAGTACGCCTGGGACGACGGGGCAAAGACCGCGACTCTGAGGGTCAAGCAGGCGCAGGAGACCGGGGACGGGACGCCGGTGTTCAAGCTCCCCTGCGACATCGTATTCTATGTGGACGGAAAACGCGGGAAGTTCAGAACCTGGCTGGACTCCCCCGACCAGACTCTCGTGTTCACCCTCGATTCGAAGCCGTCGGTGGTAGAGTTCGACCCTCAGAAGTGGCTCCTGAAGAAAGTGAAGTTCGAGAAGACCATCGACCTGCTCCAGAACCAGCTTGCGCAGAGCCAGGACGCATTCAGCAGGGCCGAAGCGGCCATGGCCCTTGGCAAGACGGCGTCGGACAGGGTCGTAGAAGCCCTGAAAACTGCGGCATCAAAGGAGCAGTTCTGGGACGTAAGGGCGTGCGCCCTGAGGGCCTTGGGAGAGGTCGGGAGCGACGGCGCTCTCGAAGCGCTTCTAAGCATGGGACTGCCGTCCAACAGGAAAGTCAGGAGGGCGCTGGCGAAGGCCCTCGGGAACTTCAAGGACGAGAAGGCCCAGAAGATCCTTGTAAGCCTCCTGGAGGTGGATCAGAGCCCATACGTCAGGTGCGAAGCTGCGCTGGCCTTGGCGAAATCGATGCCGGACGGCGCGCTCCCTCTGTTGAGGAAGGCCATGGGGGTCCATACGGTCAACGAGACGCTCACAGAGGCTTGCCTCGAGGCGATGGGGAAGCTCAAGGACGGGGAGGCGAAGGAGATCATCAAAGAGAACCTTGCCTACGGCAAGCCCACCAGGGCGAGGATAGGAGCGCTGAAGGGAATAAAGGCGAAGGGGCACATTGATGATGATGAGCTCCCGATCCTCAAGGACATGATTCTGCATGACAAGGAGTTCAGGGTGAGGCAATACCTAATCTCCGCCGTCGCGAGAGAGTTGGCCGACCTCCGGCTCGCCGACACCTTAGCGGAAGTCTCGAAGAAGGACCGGATTCCTGGACTAAAGCGGCAGGCCCTGGAGGTGTACTATGACCTTTCGGCCACCATGGAGCGGTCTGCTTCCCTCGCTAAGCTGAAGGCAGAGGTCGAGGAGCTCAAGGAAGAGAACCGCAGGCTCGCACGGGCTGCGTCCTGAAGTTATTCAGCGGTCTTTCGACGAGAGTCGCCGTGGGTCGAGGTCACCTTCGACTGCCTTGATGAAAGGAGCCTCTTCATCTTCGGGCCCAAGGAGTCGAAAACCTCAGCTATGTTGTACCCGTTCCCTGAGAAAGCGTGCCTTTCCTTCGGCGTGTAGATTTCGACGGAGACCTCATATCTCGCGTGGGTCTTGCCTGGCTTCCTCGACTTCACCACCGCCCTGATCTCTTCGATGGAGGGATAGACCTTGCTCAGCTCGGCGGAGAGTTTCTCGAACTTCATCTGCGCTTCTCCGGCCTCGATGGCCTCCTCAGGGAGGCCGACGATATAGAACGGCGGACGATTATTCTTTGAGCTCATGAAGGACAGTCAGTGGCCAGCAAGGGAGGCCTTTATGGATTCTGCCGTCCTCCTCGACATGGCCATGATGGTGATCATCGGATTGACGGCCGGAGTGGTGGGAAAGACACAAGCGTCCCCCACGTACAGGTTCTTGACGGAGTGGAGCTCCCCCGTCGGCGCCGTAGGGCCCGTCCGTGGGTCTGAGCTCATCCTGCAGGACCCCATCAGGTGGGCGCTGTAGAGCATCACCCGGTTGTAATTGACACCCTTGGCCCGGAGCGTAGCGGAGAAGGCGTCGAGCTCTGTGGATCCGATCCTTGACTTTCCATCCCCGGCGAAGACCTGATCGTTGTGGGTCGTCCAGACCCCCGTGGCCCCCGCGGCGGCGAGTATCTTGGCGGTCTCCTCCATCCCCCTGACCAGGGTGCTCCTGTCCACGGAGTTGAGGTCATAGGTCACTGAGGGGTATCCGTCCTTGTCGACGGAGACCCTTCCATAGCTCCTTTCACGAAGGAGTACGATGGAGGCAGATGAACGGGAGTAGTATTCTTTCATGAAGTCCTTGTGTTGCCTCCCGCTGACCCAGGGGATGGAGAGGGCGAAGAGGCCCGGGTGGGCAGGGGCCGCCTCGATCCAGAAGCCGTGGTAGCTCCCGTCCAGGTCGATGAATTTCCAGACTGCGACGGTCTGCGGGGGCCCCTGCCAGGGGTTGATGGGCTTCTCGAATATGCCCCCGACGGCCACGGTGGGGTCCAGGCGGAGGAAGTTTCCGACGTTCTTGTCGTCCACCCCTGATCTTAGGATGAGCGCCGGGGTCTCGATCCCCCCTGCGGCGACGACGACCACCCGTGCGGACACTTCCAATCTAACATTCCTGGCACCGGAACGGCAGGCTGCCACCACCCCCCTGGCGACCCCTTTTTCGATCAAGACCTGCTCCACCCTCGCGTCGAAGACGAAGGCCGCGCCGTTGCTCTGGGCAGAGGGAAGGTAGTTCATGGCTGTCGACCTTTTCGCAGCGTAGATGCAGCCGTAGGTGCAGTAGTCACACCTCTGCTCGCATCCGACCGCGTTCCTTTCGATGGTGTGGTAGTCGGTGCCTTCCTTGTAACCTAGACTCTTACACCCGTCCCAGAGGACTCCGTTGTTGCCGTTTCTCTGGCTCTCCAAGGAGTTCACCTCCATCTTTTCCCAGACTTCTGCGAGGTATCCGTCGAAGACCTGACCCGCGACTCCTTCGATGCCGTACTCGGCCTGCCACTCAGTGAGAATCCTTGCAGGCGGCTTCAGACAGGTGTTCCAGTTCACCGTGGTCCCTCCCCCCGCACCCCTTCCAGCGAGCAAGACGAACGAGAGGTCTTTCGTGGCCGCGGTCCCACTCTGCTGGAAGAGCTTCTGCATCATCCTCATCTCATTCTGCTTGAAGGTCTCCGAAGTCTCGTAGGGGCCGGCTTCGAGGACCAAGACCTTGTAGCCGGCGCGCGCCAGCTCATCAGCGATGACGCTCCCTCCGGCCCCAGGCCCGACGACCACGACGTCGCAGCTCGTCTTCGTGTCAGCGTCAAAGGTCAGAGGCCTCAGCCGAGTGGCTTCAGGGATGGGGATGGGGGGCCGGCTGTGAGGGCCGGGATACCCGATGGCTTCCCAGTTGGGATTCTTTCCTTCTGGGCCTATCGACGCGTACGCAAGGAAGAGCACGAGCCTCTTGAGGGCCTGGAAGGCGGTCCGCTTCAGGGCGATCGGGCTGTCGCGCCAGGCCTGAAGGTACCTCTCCCTCTCGGAAGGGCGCAGGGAACTGAAACTGACTGGTCTGCCGGATAGTGCGAGATTGTAAAGTGGGCTTTCGAAGACCGCCAGGATCCTGCGGAAGTCTCTGGCGTTCGCCGGCTGGAGGGAGTTGACAATTGCGTCGGCGAGCATCGCGTGCACACCGAGGTCGGAGCCGCTCCGGCGGTAGAACTCTGAACCATCCTGAATCGGTGGGAACAGGGCGTCGCATATTGACTTCAGTACTCCGGTCTCTCTGGGAGTCAGCTCCGCCGGCGTCAACGCCCCGCCTCCAGGACATTCTCCAATTCTGAAAGGCCGTGGATCACGAAGTCTGCCCCGTCGGCCTTCAGCCGGTCGGCCGAGTAGTTCCCGGTGGCCACCGAAACGATCTTCACACCGGCCCCCCTGGCCGCCATGATATCAAACGGGCTGTCGCCGACGTAGTAGACAGACTCCCTCGGCACGGAGAGCCTCTCGACCGCCATCACCACCCCCTCTGGTCTGGGCTTCATTACTTCAGTCTCGTTGCGGGTGAGGACGAACTCGAACAGGTCCTCCAGGCCAGCTCGTCCCAACGATTGGATGGCAGACCTCCGACCGCCGTTCGTCAGGACCGCGATGCGGACCCCAGTCGCCTTGAGCCCCACGAGGATCTCTCGCGTCCTGGGGAGCACCGAAGTAGAAGGGACGCTCTGCTCCTCAAAGTCGTCGAGGATCGAGAAGACCTTCGCCCTGAGGGCGGCGTAGGCCCCCTGGTCCCCGGGCTGCAACCTCGCCTTCGCTGTGTCGAGCATCTCCTGGGTCGGAGTGTTCAGACCCAGTCCTGCGGTGTCGACGGCTTGGGATTCGAACAGACGAATAATTGCTCGCCTCGTTCCCTGGACGTCGAATTTGAAGGTCACAAGGGTGCCGTCTAGGTCGAAGATGGCAGCGACGACCATGGCCGGCTAGATCTTCTTCTTTGAGAATAGGATCAGAATCGCGAGCCCGACGAACCCCAGGGCGATCACGAGGATGGCTACTGCGGTGAAAGTGTCGGAACCCCCCGCCTGAAGCACCGGCAGGTGAGGAAACAACGTGCCGCGCGTTGACCAAAGTTCGTATTTATCCGTTGTCGGAGTTCAGACTTTGGAATCGTTAAGTAGAGTGTGAGGTCACGGAAACGGGTTGCCGCCCAGGGTGACCTGCTACGGCGGAGTCGGCGAGATAGGGGGGAACAAGTTCCTCCTAGAGGACAAGGGAGCGAAGGTGCTTCTTGACTTCGGGACTGGCTTTTCAGACGGTGCCGACTACTTCGATTCGAGCATAGAGCCAAGGGGTGTAAACGGGGCCGGTGACCTCTTCGAGTTCGGGCTCCTCCCTGAGATGCCTGGCCTCTATTCCGAGAAGGCGCTGCAGAACACCCCGCTGAAGTACGTGGAGCCGGAGGTCGACGCGGTCGTCCTCTCTCACTACCACTACGACCACACGGGGAGGATCGGGCTGGTCGACCCCAAGATCCCCGTCTACTGCGGCGAGACGACGGCGCTCATACACGAGGCCTACAGCGACTCGACGGGCTCTCCCCTGGACGACCATCCCCTTAGGAGGTTCAGGACCGGGGACAAGTTCCGCATTGGACCTCTAGAGTTCCTCCCGGTGCACGTGGACCATTCGATCCCTGGGGCCTACGGCTTCGTCATCCACACGAGCGGAGGGGCCATGGCTTACACCGGGGACTTCCGCTTCCACGGGCGGGTCGGCTCGATGACCAATGATTTCATGGCGGCGGCGAAGAACGAGAGGCCACGACTGCTGCTGAGCGAAGGGACCAGGGTAGCTCCCGGAATAGACGCGACGGGAAACATGAGCGAGAAGGACGTCCAAGACGAAGCTTCGAAGCTGGTCAAGAGGTCGAAGGCGCTTGTATTCTCGACGTTCAGGGGGAACGACGTCGACAGGGTCAATACGTTCTATGATGCGTGCCTCGAGTCGGACCGGAGGCTGGTCGTCTCGATGAGGATAGCAATCCTGCTCGAGAAATTGAAGTCGGACAAGAAGCTGAAAGTCCCCAGGGTTGGGAAGGACGTCGACGTTTACGTCAGGAGGAAGAAGACAGGCAAGTTCGACGACTCCGACTACTACAAGTGGGAGAGGCCCTTCCTACAATACGGAATGAACGCCAAAGATGTCAGAGAAAAGCAGAAGATGACGTTCCTACACTTAGAAGCACTCAATTTCCCAGAGCTTATCGACATCAGACCCCAAAGAGGAGGGACGTACATCCACGCGGCGACGGAGGCTTTCAACGAAGAAGGGGAGAGGGAGGAGGCACTGATACGCAACTGGGTCGACCATGTCGGGTTCAGCTATTCGCAGATCCACGCGTCAGGGCACGCCCCAGGTCCGGAAGTCAGGTTTCTTGTAAAGGGGATAGCGGCAAAGAAGGTCGTACCCATCCACACTGAGCACCCTGAGCTCTTCATGGATTTCGTGAAAGGAGAATCGAGCCCGACGGTCCCGGTGAAGGGGAAACCCATCCCCCTGCCCTCCTGAGGGAAGTCTATACACCAATAACGTAGAAATATCGTCCATCTGGGTCGAGACCGATGGCGAGGGAAGCCACCAAGGACCTGGCTGAAGCTGCAGTCTCCAAGGCTCGCTCCGCGGGGGCGTCCTATGCTGAAGCCAGGGTGCAGAGCACCTGGGAAAGGCAATTCGTTCTCAAGAACGGGGAGTCTCAGCCGTCTTATTTCTCCGAAGGATTCGGGATTGGCATCAGAGTGATCTCCAGAGGGGCGCTGGGGTTCGCAGCAACCAACGACATGAAGAGGACATCTGTCATTGAATTGGCGGGCAAGGCGGTAAGACTCGCGAGGGCATCGGCGGGGGTCCTCACCAAGCCCGTCGAGCTGGACGATTCGAAGCCCTCTCGGAGGAAGTGGGCGCCGCCGGAGACGAGGAAGGTCGAGAACGCAGATTCAGCCTGGCTCAGAGGTGTGCTCTTGGAGATCGAGGGAAGGATCGCAGGCGGGAAGGCAGGAGTGAAGCTCCCCGGGAGGTTGCTCTATCTCGGGGCCGAGCTTGAGGAGAGGTATTACGTGAACAGTGACGGGGCAAGGGTAGAGGGAAGGCTCCCTCGGGTTGGGTTTTTTGGTTCGCTCACCGCCATGGAGGGAGGGGACACGGCGCAGAGGTTCATCCAGCAGGGAGAAACGGGTGGCCTTGAGGTAGTGAAGCGGATCGGGCTCGTCGACCGAGTCGAAGACGAAGCGAGGGTGATGGGGAAGGTGCTCAGGGCCTCCGCAAAGCCCCCGACGGGGACCATAGACGTAGTACTCAGCCCTGAGCTTTCGGGCATCGCGGCCCACGAGTCGGTGGGACATCCTCAGGAGGCAGACAGGGTGCTGGGCAGGGAGGGAGCCCAGGCGGGGGAATCGTATCTGAAGTCCGACAGCCTAGGAATGAAGATCGGGAGCGCCGAGGCCAACGTGAGCGACGACCCGAACCTCCTCCATTCGAACGGGTTCGTCCCAGTCGACGACGAGGGGGTCGAGGGGAAGAAGCGCCTCCTGATCAAGGGAGGGATAATCAATGAGTTCCTGCAGAACAGGACCACAGCGAAGGAATTCGGGTTGAAGAGCAATGGGGCCGCCAGGAGCGTCTCCTTCGACCGCGAGCCCATAATCAGGATGTCGAACACTTTCGTCGAACCGGGAGACTATCAGACTGACGAGTTGATGAAAGAGGTCAAACACGGAATCTTCTTCAAGACTTTCACAGAATGGAACATAGACGACAAGAGGCTGAACCAGAGGTACGTGGCTTTGGAGGCTTACTTGATAGAGCAGGGGGAGCTCAAAGGGCTGGTGCGATCCCCAGTCCTTGAGATTACGACGCCCAAGCTCTGGGGGAGCGTGAAGGGGCGTAGCAAGCACATGGAGTTCGAGTCCGCGACCTGTGGCAAGGGAGACCCGATGCAGGGGGCGCCGGTCTGGACTGGGGGGCCTGAGACTCTACTGGCGGGAATCAGACTGGGTTCGAGGTGACCAGAGTGGACCTTGGCAAGCTCAACGAGACGGCGATAGCGGCCGCGAAGCGCCTCGGGGTCGACGATGCGGTCGCCCTCAGCGCGAAGGGCGGAGACAGTATGATCAGGTTCGCGAACAACTCGGTTTCGGTGGTCAGCAGGGTCGAGGAGGCGGAGCTTACGGTGTACCTCGCGAAGGAAAGGAGGCGTGCCATCGCGTCGACCTCCAACCTCGAAGCGTCCGCGGTCAAGAAGTTCGTCGGGGACCTGTTCGGGTCGATAAAGGGGCTCCCTGAGGCGGAGTACGTCCCACTCCCCGGCAAGGCGGCCAAGTACTCCCCGAGCAGGCTCGGTCACGATAAGAAGCTGGAGACACTGGACGAGGAGCTCCCGGACCTGGCCAAGACTGCCATCGAATCGGCGAAGGCGGCTGGGGGGAAGAGGTCTGCCGGGGTGATCAACGCCGGCAAAGGGACGGTCGCCATTCTGACGACGGCAGGAGTGGAGGGGAGCGACTCGAGGACGGCGATAACACTCAACATACGCTCCTTCACGGAGAACGAGGCGAGTGGTCACGGGCTGTCATGCTCCTCGTCACTGGCCGGGTTCGACCCGGAAGAGGCAGGCAGAAGAGCAGGCGAGGGGGCGAAGAGGATGAAGGGGGCCTCCGAGCCTGAGGCTGGGAAATACAAAGTTCTCCTTAGCCCGACCGTGGCGTCCAACTTGATCGAGACGGTGGCCGCCGCGACGTCGGCATTCTCAATTGACGCAGGGACATCTTACCTAGCAGACAGGCTTAGCAAGGATGTGGCTGCGAAATCCTTTGACCTGACCGACCACGGCGTTGTGGAAGGGGGGCTTGGGGGCAGGGTCTTCGATGATGAAGGGGTGAAGACTGCGTCCAACGAGATAATCAAAGGAGGCGTTCTCCGGAGCTACCTCCACAATCTGACTACCGCAGAGAAGTGGAGGACCAAGAGCACGGGGAACGCGGGTTTCGTCTCTCCGCATCCATGGAATCTCGAGGTCGGGAGCGGGGACTCATCTTATGATGAGATGGTGAAGGAGATGAAGCAGGGAATAATCCTGACGAGCAACTGGTATACGAGGTTCAAGAACTACAGGACCGGGGAGTTCTCAACGGTCCCCAGAGACGGGGCATTCCTTGTGGAAGGAGGGAGGGTGACTAAGTCCCTGAAGGGGATGCGGGCCGGGGACGACCTGAAGAGGATGTTCTCCTCGGTCGAGATGCTCTCGAAAAAGAGGGAGTGGATTCAGTGGTGGGAGGTCGACACGCCAACTCTGTGCCCGTGGATGATCATCGACGGCGTCACGATAACCCGAGCCTACGGATAAGATCGGGGGACGGCTGCGCGTGTCGCAGCCGCACTAACGCACTACGGGGACGCTCTCTAACGCCTGGTTGAGGAACGCGGCGTCAGGTTCGTAGTCCACCAGCTTGCCGGCCATCTTGTCCTCGTAGGCCTTCAGGTCCAGGAGGCCGTGGCCGCTGAGGTTGAAGAGAATGGTTTTCGGCTCGTTGTTCCGCTTGCACTCGAGGGCGAGGTCGATGGCAGCTTTGACTGCGTGGTTTGACTCGGGGGCAGCAACTATCCCTTCCGTCTGGGCGAGGAGGATTCCCGCTTCCATCACTTCATTCTGGTTGTAGGCAACGCTGCGCATGTACCCCTTGTCGATCAGCATGCACATCGAGGGGGCCTTGCCGTGGTATCTCAGCCCGCCGGCGTGGATCGGAGGGCACTGGTAGGAGTGGCCGACGGTGTGCATCTTGATGAGCGGGGTTGTCTCTGCGGTGTCTGCGTAGTCGTACCTGTATGACCCTCTGGTGGTCGACGGGACGGCCTTCGGCTCGGCCGCCACGAATTCCGCGCTGCTCTTGCCGCGCAGCTTGTCTCTCATGAACGGGTAGGCCAGCCCTGCGAAGTTGCTCCCGCCGCCGATGCACCCGACGAGGTAGTCAGGCTCGACGTCGAACTCCTCCATCTGGAGCTTCGCCTCCTGGCCGATGACCGACTGGTGCATGAGGACGTGGTTGAGGACGCTCCCAAGGGCGTACTTTGTGTTGTCGTGGGTGACGCAGTCTTCGATGGCCTCGCTGATCGCGATGCCGAGGCTCCCCGGGTGGTTGGGGTCCTTCTCGAGGAACTTCTTGCCTGCGTTTGTCAGTCGGCTGGGGGACGAATGGACCTTGGCTCCGTACACCTCCATGAGCGTCCGCCTGTATGGCTTCTGTTCGTAGCTGCTCCTGGTCATGTAGACCGTAAGGTCGATGTCAAAGAGCGCCGCCGCGAGGGCGAGCGCGCTCCCCCACTGGCCGGCTCCGGTCTCGGTGGTCAGCCGCTCGGTGCCTTCCTTCTTGTGGTAGTACGCCTGAGCTATGGCGGTGTTGGGCTTGTGGCTCCCCACGGGGTTGAGGTCTTCCCGCTTGAAGTAGATCCGCGCCGGCGTCTTCAGCTTCTGTTCGAGCCGGGCGGCCCTGTACAGCGGGGTGGGGCGACCGAGGCGGAGATAGGCTTCGCGGACCTCTTCCGGGATGGGGATGAATTCTTGGGTCGACACCTCTTGCATCACACACTCTTTTGCGAAGAGGCGGAGGAGGGGCTCTGGCGCCATTGGCTGCATCGTCCGCGGGTCGAGGGGAGGTGGGAGAGGCTCCGGCAGGTCGTGCTGGATGTTGTAGTAGTCTGTGGGTAGTTTGTCCTGTGAAAGGACAACTTTGAGCTGAGTGTTGCTCATGGAAATGGTCGGCTTCGCGGGGGTTAAATCAAATCCTGACCAAAGTTGAGCACCCCGCTTGAAGCGGAATCTGTCAACAAAGCTCAATAGTGTACGTTTTGGTACATAAATGGCATGTGGGTAAACGTCAGGAAGCAGTTCGAACGGCAAGTGGTGAGGCCTGAGATAGTTAGGAAGATGATACAGTGCGGGATGCGCGTCTCCGACGACGAGAAGATCTACGTCGATGACATAGAGGTGGACTATTCGGCGGTCGCCCGGGCCCTCGACGTCGACAGGCGCGTGGTCAAGCAGACGGCCCAGCAGATACGCAGGAACAGGTACTTGTTCTCGCTTTTCTCGATGACCAAGCCCCTGGGGACCAGCCTGGTCAACGTGGTGTCGCAGCTAGGGTACACCGCCATTGTGATAGAAGCCGATCCAAAGTCCCCGGGGGTAATGGCAGGGGTCGCCGAGATCCTGTCGCGGCATGGGATGGTCGTCAGGCAGGCTGTCGCCGAAGACCCAGAGATGGTCCCAGACGCGAAGATGACCATGGTGGTCGAGGGGCAGCTTACGGGGCAGGCGATGGAAGAGCTGCACGGATTAAAGGTCATCAGAAGTATAAAGATTCTGAAGTGAGTTGGCCAAGAAGTTCGACGTCGCTGTGATGCACGACTACTTCGTGGACAGGCTCGTCCACGTCGACGCGATCCCCCAGATGATGGGCTCCATCGCCGAAAAGGCGTCGTCAGGGGGCGGAGGGATCCATGGCACCGTCCAGGAAGAGGTCAGGGGAGGGAACGCGGTGAACCTCGCCCACGCCCTCGCAAGGCTCGGTCTGAAGACGCTGCTGATCACCCACAGCGAGAAGACCCACGAGGCGCTGCTGGAGCAGGCCTTCGTCGGCCTGAGGGCGGAGGTCAGGGTCAAGCCATTTCCCGCCGGCCTGACCGTGGCCTATGAGGAGAAGGTGAATGTGATGATCGGCGACGGGAAGGGAGCTTCGGACTTCGGCCCGAGCCGCCTCGACGCGGACGACTGGGAGGCTCTCCGCTCGTCACAACTGGTCTGCTCTGTGAACTGGGCGGCTAACACGAAGGGCACGGAACTGCTGAAGGCGCTGCGGCGGCGGCTCGGGCCTGAGAAGCCAATATTCATGGACCCTGCTGACTTTCGGGACAACCCTCAGGGGTTCAGGGGGGTCCTTGACCTGATCGAGGAGAGGCGGCTTGTCGACTGGGTGAGCATGAATGAAATCGAGGCACTAGCAGCTGCAAAGTTGCTAGGGATCGAGTCCGACGACCCCGCCGAGGTCTGCAAGGAGACCGCGAGGAAGCTCGGTGTCGTGTTCGATCTGCACGGAATCGAGGCCTCCTATTCGAGCGAAGGAACGAGGGTAAGCAGAGCCAAGGTCAGGAGGATCAACTCGAGGAGGTTGACAGGCGCCGGGGATGTCTGGGACGCTGGTGCAATCTACGGGAGGCTGAAGGGAATGGACGAATCAGAAAGACTCGCGTTCGCGAATAAGGCGGCGAGGTTGTATCTCGGGAGCAGGGAGCTGACTCCTCCCACTTTGGCGCAGGCGCTCGGCTGATTCTATGCTTACTTCTCAAGCATCCTGGAGAACGTCCAGGAGACAGTGCTGAGGATCTCGTTCAGACGCGTCTTCTCCCTGTAGTTCTCTATGATGACCTTCCCGATGGTCCCGTTGGACTCTTCCACGTCAAAGCGCAGCTCCGTCCCCTTGGCGAGCTTCCCCGCTTTGACTAGCTCTTCGTCTTTCGCCTTCATCCCCTGGAGTATCTTCCCCATGAGGAACGACTTGAACGGGGGGGTCGAGGACTTCAGCACTACACCGCTCGGTTCGATGGCGACCGCGTCGGTGCTTATCGACGCCCTTGCTATGACCTGCCCTCCTTTGTCCCGCTTGAGTTCCCTGACCTCCGGGGCTTCCTTCGCCTCGGCCATCATCTCACTGGCCTGTTTGAACGTCGAAGCTCTCAAGGTAGTATCAACATACCCGAGGGTCTCGGTCAGCCTTTCCAACTCGTCCTGAAGCTGGGCGATCCTCTCCTCGAGCCAGAGCTTGAGCTCGGCGGCCTTCTTGGTGTCCCTGTCGACAGCAGCCATTGATGAGAGTCCATGAAAGTTGCACTAAAAACGTTAGCGGGGACGGACTCGCATGAAAGGGACTTTCGTGAAAGTGTTAAGCCTTCCACCTGAGGGTCTTGGCCATTGCTTCGGCTGAAGCGCAGGACAGCCTACGTGGCGGCTGCTGCAGTCTTCGCGGCACTATACGCAGTGCTGGGGACGATTCCCATTTCCCAGCTTCTGATGGGTCCGGGCAATTTCCTGACAGCAAGTAACTTCGTCACCCCCCTCGCTGGGATGATTTTCGGACCCTTCGTCGGAGGATTCTCAGCCCTGGCTGGAGACTTGTTGGATGCCTATGCTGGATACATTTCTCTAGGTAGCACCGGCTTTGCCATCATGGCCGCGGACCTCGCTACGGTCGGGACGGCTGGATTTGCTTACGCGGGGAAGTGGAAGGCTGCTCTTGGTCTCCCGATAGCGATATTGGCGTTGTACTGGCTGGACCCCATCTCAGTCTTGTTCGTCGGTCGTGTGCCTTTCACCTGGCTGCACATGATCGCGCTGATTGCTCTTGGGGTGGTCCTGTTGCTCGAGAAGGCAGGAAGGATCAGCAAGCTCAGCCCGGTCTTCGTTGTCGGCGTGACATTCGGCGCCCTCCTCTGCGGCCAACTGACGGGCACGCTGGTCGGGCAGGAGCTCGCGGTGAGGGTCTACCAGGTCATTTCCCTCCAGACCTGGCAGCAAACGCTGGTCCCTGGGTTCTTTGCCCTGTACCCGATAGAGAGAACCTTCTTCACAATCGTCGGTTCACTGATTTCGACCCCCGTTCTCAGGGCCCTCTGGCGGAGGCAGCATCCCAATGCCCTCGACTAGCCGCGCCTCGAACATCTTCGGTAGCACATTTTAATCCACAGTTGAAAGGCTCGGGCTGTATGCCTACCCCAGACGCGAACTTCGATGCGGCCCTTGAGCACATCCGGAAGCTGCTTCAGGAACAGGCCGAAAGAGTACAGAGAATCAGTAAGCCAGTCGAATGGTTGGATTACACCAAGCTTGACAGGCTTGTGATCGGGGTGATAGGAGGGGACGGGATTGGCCCCATAATAGCAAAGGAGACGACCCGCGTAATCACTGAGCTGCTGAAAGACGAAATCAAATCAGGGAAGGTCGAGATCAGGGAAATTGAAGGGCTCACCATCGAGCGGAGGATCAAGCTAATGCAGGCGCTTCCAGAAGATGTGCTGTCCGCAATCAAGAAATGCCACGTCCTACTGAAGGGTCCCACGACCACCCCGGAGGAGGGGAGCGGAGTGCCGAACATCGAGAGCGCGAACATCGCCATCAGGAAGGCCTTCGACCTCTTCGCCAACGTCAGGCCGGTGAGGATACCTGCCGAAGGGATCGACTGGGTCTTCTTCAGGGAGAACACAGAGGGGGAGTACGTCCTCGGGAGCAAGGGGCTCATGGTGACACCTGAGATGGCGCTCGACTTCAAGGTGATAACAAGGCCGGGGGCTGAGAGGATCATCAGGCTCGCCTTCGAGCATGCGAAGAAGACCCACAGGAAGAAGGTGACAGTCGTCACCAAGGCGAACGTGATCAAGACTACGGACGGCCTCTTCCTCGAGACGGCCAAGAGGGTGGCGAAGGAATACCCCGAGATTTCATGGGACGGATGGTACATCGACGTGTTCACCGCGAAGCTCATCGACGAGAAGAGGAGGAGGGAGTTCGAGGTCGTCGTGCTCCCGAACCTCTATGGTGACATCGTAACGGACGAAGCCGCCGAGCTTCAGGGAGGGGTCGGGACTGCAGGGAGCGCTAACCTCGGAGCGAGGTTCGGCATGTTCGAAGCGATACATGGGTCCGCCCCCAGGATGATCATCGAAGGGAGAGGAGACTACGCCGACCCGCTGAGCCTGATGCGCGCGGCGGTCATGATGCTCGAGCACGTCGGGATGATGGCGCAGAGCCAGAGGCTCGCCAGAGCGCTCGACATGTGCGCAACCTACGACCGTAAGGCGGTCATCACAGGGCGCGCCGGGGGCGCCAGCGCGATGGAGTTCGGGGACCAGGTCATCGCCGCATTGGGCGATATAAACTTGGACGCGCGATGGGAGTCGTTTCAGAAGAGCTAACCGTGGATCCTGAAGTCGCGGTGGTTCCGCGGGGTAGCGGGCTCGATCACGAAATCGTCAACCCTGGCCCTCGGGGGGCCCGTCCTCGCCCAGTTCAGGACCTTCTTCAGGTTCCGCTCGTCTCCTTCTAGGAACGCTTCGACCGAGCCGTCCGGCAGGTTCCTGACCCACCCCCTCACTCCAAGGAAGGTGGCCTTCTGGGCCATGCTGGAACGGAATGATACCCCGTGGACGAGGCCCCTAATCTTGACGTGGACCGCTTTTGACAAAGTGATCATTTCAGGGAGGCGACTACGTCCGTGATGCCTGCGATGATGAAAGGCACCGCGAGGGACGCGATGAGCAGTGCGGTTATCCGTGAAAGAGCGTTGGTGCCGTTCGCCCCCAGAAACTTCCTGACCCAGTTCGAGCTAGACAGGATGAGGAAAGCGAGCACGGCGTTGCAACCGACGACGAGTGCAAGGAAGGGGGAGTAGGGGGGCCCGGAGATTATTATGACCGTGGAGATGGCACCCGGTCCAGCGAGCAGCGGCGTGGCCAGGGGGAAGGCTGCGACGTCCGAAGGTTGGAGCCCACGGGCCCTGATGTCCGCTCCCCTTAGGCGGTCTACGGCGACGACGAAGAGGATGATGCCCCCTGCGATTCGGAAGTCGTCGATGGTGATCCCGAATATGTCGAAGATGAGCCATCCGAACAGTGTGAACACAACCAAGATTGACGTGGAGATCAGCATGGCCTGCCTGAGGATCCTCTTTCGGTCCTCGGGGTAGTTGGCGGTAAGTGGCACGAAGATAGGGACTGTCCCGATGGCGTCGATGACGGCGAACAGTAACACGAAGGCTTCGACAAAAAGGACGGCGTCAAATGAGAAGAAAGATGATATCAGGGACAAACGACGGCGGTCCGCGGCTCCAAACGGATAAATAAGCAGTTGAGCCCGATTTTCAGGCTTGTCTCAAGTGGAAGAGTCGGCGATCAACGCTGCAATGTCGAAGATCATGGACCCCGAGCTTGGACGTCCGATAACCGACCTGAAGCTGATCGACAAGATGACGGTCACCGAAGGGAACGTGGACCTAGAGTTCCACCTTACCGCGCCGTTCTGTCCTCCCGTGTTCGCACTCAAGATAGCGGCCGACATCAAGGCAGGACTCCTGTCCGTCCCCGGCGTCAAGGAGGCAAAGGTCACGCTGAGGGGGCATTACCTTGCGGACGCAGTGAACAAGCAGGTCAACAAACCAGTCCAGCCCGTTCAGTAGGTAAGCCGGATTGGGGAGCCGGGAGAGGGTAGCGGAATTCCTGTCAAAGTCCGGTGCGTCCTATCAGGTGAAGGAGTTCGGAGAGAGCACCAAGAATTCAGCTCTCGCAGCGCAGGCTCTTGGGTGTACGGTCGCGGAGATAGCGAAGAGCGTAGTCTTCGTCGGGGACAGGACCTCGGTAGTAATCATATCAGGAGACAAGCGGGTGGACGAGGCCAGGCTGGAGAAGATGGTGGGCGGACCCGTGAAGAGGGCGAGCCCCGACGAGGTCAGGGAGAGGACCGGGTATCCGATCGGCGGGGTGCCGCCTTTTCCGCACATCGAAGGCGTGGTGGCCCTCGTGGACGCCTCCATCGAGCGGTTTCAACAGGTCTGGGCAGCGGGAGGCGCTCCGAATCTGGTCTTCAGGATGCAGCCCAAGGACCTGGTCAGGCTCGCCGGGGGGAGCACCGTGGACGTATCTGAAAGTAAATAGATATACAGAGATTCAAGGCACCTCCACACATGGAAGGAAGGAAGGCGATAGAGATGGGCAAGGGCACTATCCTCATCTCTCTACCGAAGGAATGGGTGAAGAAGAACGGAATCAAGAAGGGCGCCACAATTTCGGTAGAGGAGATCTCGGCCCGAAAGCTGCTGGTCAGTCCGTATGAGAGGAAGGGGGACGAGCCGAAGCAGATCGCGATTGACTACCCCGGGGAAGACGTCAGCCAGGTCACCAACGACCTGACAGGGGCCTACCTTCTTGGATTCGACGTGATCAAGGTCGTTGGGAGCAAGGTCATCAGCAGGGAAGACAGGGCCGCCATCAAGTCTGCCATCGGCAGGCTAGTCGGGCTCGAGATAATGGACGAGGACTCGAAGCGGATTACCATGCAATTCCTCCTTGAGCCCACTGTAATCGTACCGGAGAAGATAGTCCTGAGGATGTCGGGGCTCCTCGACGGGATGCTCAAGGATATGGCGGAGGCCCTGGCGAAGGGTGACGCGAAGCTCCTGGCCCTTGCTGGGGAAAGGGATGACGAGGTAGACAGACTGTATTTCCTGCTGGTACGCGCGACAAGAGCTGCCATCGTCAGGCCAGAAATGGCGGAGGGGTATGGACTATCTCCGGTGGACCTCCTCGACTACCGGGTCCTGGCCAGTTTCATGGAGAGCATCGGGGACGCGGTCACCGACCTGTCGCGTAAGCTTCACGGGAGGGTCGGGTCGAAGGAGCTCGCGAGGGAGTATTCGTCCCTGGTCTTGAAGCTGAAGTCGATGAACGACCTGGCCACACAAGGGTTCATCACAAGGAGGGTGAGCAGACAGAGGACCATCAGCAAGCAGGTGAACGCGCTCGCTCAGGAAGTGAGCGACAAACTCGCGGCCCTCGCAAAGACCCCATCGGATGACGACGGCGCGACGACAGAGACTTTGGCGACGCTCGAGCGGGTCAGCAAGCTCCTGATCGACGTATCGGATCTGGCCGTGATAACTCAGCAGGTCGCGTAGACCTCCGGACCTCGGAAAACGCTTAATTACAAAGGGCTCTTTGCTGCAGTCTTGCCGAAGTATCTTTTCGTCACGGGAGGAGTGATGTCGGGGCTCGGCAAGGGCATCATAACATCCTCTGTGGCAAAATTGCTGCAGCTATCAGGTGTCGATGTCACCTGCCTGAAAATCGACCCGTACCTAAACTTCGACGCGGGGACAATGAACCCCTACACCCACGGGGAGGTCTTCGTAACAGACGATGGAGGGGAGACGGACATGGACCTCGGCAACTACGAGAGGTTCCTCAACAGGGACATGGGCAAGGCGAACAACATCACCACCGGACAGATCTACAAGAAGGTGATCGACGACGAACGAAGGGGGCGGTTCCTGGGAAAGTCCGTCCAGATTATCCCCCACATCACCGACGAGATCAAGCGGCGCATCCGCGAGCTGGGGGAGAGGGAGGACGTGGACGTGCTGGTCGTGGAGTGCGGTGGGACGGTGGGAGACATAGAGAGTCTCCCCTTCCTTGAGGCGTTCAGGCAGATGCGGATGGAAGAGGGGATGTCGAGGTCGCTTTTTCTGCACGTGGCCCTCGCCCCTGAACTCTCCGTCGTGGGGGAAATGAAGACGAAACCCACTCAGCACAGCGTCCAGGAGATGAGAAGGATCGGGATACAGCCGGACATACTTGTAATCAGAGGCACCAGGGTCCTCCCGGCGGATGCTAAAGAGAAGGTCTCTCTTTTCACCAGCGTCCCCTTGGAGAACGTAATTTCAGACCCGGATGTCGAGACAATCTACCAGGTGCCGAGGCTCCTCGAGAGGGAGGGAGTCCTGAAGCCGATCCACAGGCAGCTCGGGCTCCGTTCGAGGCTTGGCATCGCCGCATGGAACCTTGTCGCAGGCAGATTCTTGGACCACAACATTACCGTTAGGATCGCCATGGTGGGCAAGTACGCCAACCTAGCCGACAGCTATGTGAGCGTCAACCAGGCATTGTCGCACGCGGGCGCGGTCAACGGGGCGAACACTAGGATCTCGTGGATAGAGTCCGAAGAGATAGAGAAGGACGCCACAAAGTTGGACCTTATGGAGAGCTATGACGGGGTCGTCCTCCCCCAGGGCTTCGGGAGCCGGGGAGTCGAGGGGAAGATAGCCGCCGCGAACAAGGCGAGGGTGGCGGAGATACCTTTCCTAGGGCTGTGCTACGGCTTTCAGCTCGCGAGTGTGTCTTTCGCCAGACACGTCCTCGGACTTAAGGGGGCGAACACCACCGAAGTCGACCCGCGGACCCCCCACCCGGTGATCGACCTGCTCCCAGAGCAGCGCGAAGTCACCGACCTCGGGGGGACGATGCGGCTCGGAGGGCACGACATCCGTGTCAAGAAACCAAGCAGGGCCTTCGACATCTACAGGTCGGACACCATTAGGGAGAGGCACAGGCACAGGTTCGAGCTGAACCAGGCATACCTGAAGAAGCTCGAGGAGAAGGGGATGAAGTACACCGCTTTCAGCGACGGCGGAAGGCGTGCGGAGATCCTGGAGCTGGAGGGGCACCCCTTCTACATGGCCACCCAGTATCACCCCGAGTACATCAGCCGGCCCGAGAGGCCCGAGCCGATCTACGTGGAGTTCGTGGCAGCTTGCGTAAAGCGGGCGCGTCGGCTTTCCAAGGAACCCGAGAGACTTAGGTCCTTAAGCCGCTGAGTAGGCCTTCGCCAGCTTCAGGGCGAGCTTGGCGACCTCCGGGGCGCCTTTGGCGAAGAGGTACACATTGGGCTCTATCCCGCTTCCACCTTCGTCCACGACGGCGTCGAACGACGCCGATGAGGCAATCTTCTTTTCGAGCAGCTCGGCTGTGGAGGCCAATGTTCCGCCTGTCCGGCGGGTGCCGAGATTGAGGGTGCGAAGCCCTGAAACGCGCAGGACGGAAGCCATCTTCGGATCATATCTGAGGTTGATGCAGGCTCTGAGTTCCCCCCGGCGTCTCTTCGCCGTTAAGAGGACCCCGGCCATGTGCGCCGACGCGCCAGGCTCCGGTGGCAACATCGCCTTGGCCCTCTGCCTGACCTTCACAATCCTCCCCGGAATTGCGACGACATCAGCGGGGGACGCTGCATCCGCAGCCGCGCAGGCGATGTTAACAGAGACCTCTGGCATCACGGCGACGAATTGTGAGGATTCTTCGAGGAGGCGGACGGCCTGGGTGACCTGGGCCACTGCTTCCGATAAGGAGCTGCCCCGGCTTCCGTACTCCTTGAGGCAAAAGTCGCAGCCCGCAAGCGACGGGTAGGCTTCGCGGTGGGCGGTGCAGGCCGCACCTGACCCCAGCAAGGCAGTCCAGATGGAGTTCAGGCCTCTGACGCTCTCGGCAGGGTCCCTCAGCAGTTGGTCCGCCAGGACCTCGGCATCGCTGTCAGCGGCCCTGCGTGTTACGGCGAACCTGGACAGCAAACGGTACGCCTTTTCGGGGCCCGAGGAGAGGTACATGCTGACCGATGCCTGAGTGACCCCTAGGATGGACGAGACTCTGTTCTGGGACAGCCCCCTTGACCTGAGCTTGCCTGCAACGAGCTGCCGCATTGCCGGGAGGAACACCCCCGTCATCAGCTCATCGGGGGGTTGCATGGTATAAGCCATTTATTCACTTGTTTATAAGAGTGGAGCCGACCGGCGGGTCGTGGGAATCGGCCTAGGGAAGGTTTCACTGCCGGAGATGCCGAGGTCGAAGACCCTCGCGGTGGTAGCGATCTTCTCGGCCCTCATTGCCCTCGGCACGATACTCTCCATCCCCCTCCCGCCCCCCCTTTACGAGATCACCTGGTCGCCGCCGATCTATCTCGCGCTGGCTGTCCTTGTCGATACATCGACTGCCTTCGACGCCACAGCCATCGGGGGCTTCATCGGGGAGGCGTTCAACGTGGCATTCAGGGGAGCAGGGTCGCCAATCTATCCGTTCGGGATCGTCTGGGCGAGGGCGCCCGAGGTGTTCATAGTCGCGTGGGCGAGGAACAGGGGGACGAAGACCCTCGTGATCGCCATGGTCGCTGCCACGGTATTCGAAACCCTCGCATTCTTCTTCTCGGACTGGGCATTCTATCAGTATGGCCTCTTTTCCTATTCGGTGGGAGCCAATCAGACCCCGCTCGGCCTCGCGTCTGCCGACTTCTTCACCCTGTTCGACCTTGCCTTCATCCCCGTGGCTTTCGCGCTGATTAGAGCTGCCAAGCCTTCTTTCAAGAGGCTAGGATTCCAGTAGGCGGCATGCCTTGGGCCACATCGGGAAGGAGCCGGACAGCTTCATGGATGAAGTCGTCTACTCACACCTGGGAAGGCCGGACGCGAAGATAACCTTCGGGCCCGGAAAGGGCCTGGACAACGGGGTGGTCTCAATCGGCCGAGGTCAGGTCATTATCGTGACCGTGGACCCGATCTCAGCCATCCCTGCCCTCGGCATGAAGCTCTCCGCCTGGCTGAGCGTCCATCTGATCGCCTCGGACTACACTACTTCTGGAGTCGACCCAGAGTTCGCACTCCTCAGCTACAACTTCCCGGAGGCCATGGGCGAAAAGGAGAGGGAAGGCTACATCAGAGCTGTCGGAGACGAGTGCAAGAAGCTAGGGGTCGCCATAGCGGGAGGACACACCGGCAGTTACCCTGGCGCAGGCTACACGGTGATTGGGAGTGGAGCAATGCTTGGGTTCGCCAAGGAGGGGGGCTACCTGACCCCGGCCATGTCCCGACCGGGGGACAGCATTGTTATGACGAAGCATGCTGCCATAGAGGCAACGGCGTCCCTGGCCGCTTCATTCCCAGATTTCACGGCCTCCAAGGCCGGAAAGGCCATCGTCAGGAAAGCTGTCAGGTTCACCAGCCTATGCACGACCGTGGAAGACTCGAGGACCGCGCGACAGGTAGGTCTCGGCCCTGACGGCGTGACATCGATGCACGACGCCACCGAGGGGGGAGTCTTGGGGGCTCTGGATGAGATGGCTGCTGCGTCGGAGAAATCATTCTTTGTCGACCCGGAGAAGATACCTGTCTCGAAGGAAGCTGCCGAAGTCTGCAGGGTTTTCGGATTGGATCCGCTGACGACGATGGGAGAAGGGGCCCTGCTGATAACCTGCGCGCCGAAAAAGCTGGATGAGCTCCTTGACATCTTGCGGCGTGCTGGTCATGGAGGGGTGGAAATCGGGGTCGTGAGGAAAGGCGAAGGCCTAAGGCTCCTGGACGGAAGGCCTGCGAAGAGGTACGTCCAAAGTCCTGACCCCTATTGGGGCGCCTACGCAAAGGCAAACCACAGACTCTTGATGTGAACGCCCGGGGCAAAGGCTCCCTTTGATATAACGAGGGGCACTGCCCAGACTGTCTAGACGTGTCTACCACCGAGAACGCGGCGCGGGTCCTGAAATCCCTCAAGGACGAGGAGTGGAGGACCCTTGCGGGCCTAGAAAGAGCGTCCTCAGGATACGGGACCCCCGACCTGGGGAGGATCGCCAGGATGAGCCGCCTGCCACCTGATCGCGTGAACTTCGCCACCGACGCCCTAGAGAGGAAGGGGCTGGCGATGCGCAAGGGACAGGGTTACGTCCTCACCCGAGAAGGGGTCGAGGCGATGGCCCTGAAGGATTACGTGAAGAAAGACCTGATATTCGCGCTGGGGGCCGTAATCGCAAAAGGGAAGGAATCGGATGTGTACGAAGCACTGACCGAGGAAGGGACTGTCTACGCCCTCAAGCTCTACAAGATCGGAAGGATCAGCTTCACGAGCATCAGGAAGAAGCGAGCGAGGGAAACAGCGGAGTTCAGGAGCTGGATGACAGCAAACTACGACGCTGCGAAGAGAGAGTACCACGCCCTGAGGAAGCTCGAAGGTCTCTCCACGTCGTTTCCCAGGGCCATCTCATACAGCAGAAGCACGGTACTATTGGAGGAGCTGTCAGGGGTGAGGCTTTCGCAGCGGCCCTACATGGAAGATGCAGGCGCGGCCCTGAAGACCATACTCAGATTGATGCGCGCGGCCTATACCAAGGCCGGGCTTGTGAACGCCGACCTTAGCGAATACAACATATTGTCCGACGGATCACGGGTCTGGCTCATCGACTGGCCTCAGGCCGTCGTCGCCGGCCACCCGAACAGCGCTGAACTGCTGATGCACGATGTGAAGGCGGTGTGCGCCTTCTTCGATAGGGCCTACGGTGTAGAGTCCGATGCCCAGAACTCTTTCGACTACGTGACCGGGAAATCAGCCGCGCTAGAATAGCTCGATCTTTCGCTCTAGAATCAGGTTCGTGACCCGCCTGATGTCCTCCAGCGAGTCGTCCATGATGGACTCGATTTCCCCACGGACCCTGGAAATCCTTCCTCCCTTTTCGAGAACCACCGCTGCGCTGGCTATGAGCGGCTGGTCGATGGGTTTCCCGATCCTGCTGAGGACCCGCACGTAGGACTCCTTCACTGTGGGCACCTTCTTCACAATCTCTCTAGCTGTCAGGACGGCTAGGGCGTTCAGGATCTTCCCGGTGTGGTTCACCGGGTTCTTCCCCGCTGTCGCCTCCATGGAGTACTGGCGCATCGGAGATATGAGGCCGTTGACCCTATTGCCCCTGCCGGTGTTCCCGTCGTCTCCCTGTTCCGCGGAAGTCCCCGTCACCGTCAGATAGAAATCTCCGTGCTTTGGGTTGTCGGCGGCGTTCAACTTGAAGTTGACGTCCAGCCTGACTTCCTCTGCAAGCTTCTGGAGCTCCTCGTGGACGTCGTCCATTACGCTGATGTAGTGGCTGGCGTCCGGGATCTTGCGGCTCACCATTGCGGCCGCCACCGTGGCTTCAAGTTTCTTACCCCTCCTGAGCCCCATCACCTTGACGTCCTCTCCCACTTCCGGGAACCTCCTTTTGAACGATGGGGAGTTAAGGAGCTTTTCTGACGAAAGGACGAGGTTCTCTGTGGGGGACAGAGGCGCGTACCCTACGCCTATGGATGTGTCGTTGGAGACAGGCATCGCCCCCTTACGCATGAATACTGCGACTAGGTCCGGCGACCCCTGCTTGATCTTGGTGTCAATCACCACGTGCTTGTCTGGGTCGAGGAACCTCATCGTTTCACGGATGAAATCTCTGATAGACTGCCGGGCTATCTCCTCGACCGGGACTTCGACCATCTTCCCCTTGATGGGAACCAGCTCAGTGGCCCTCCCGGCGACCATGAGGTAGATCGGGGCAATAATGGTCCCTGTTCCGAATCCCGCCTGGGACCTGCCGCCAACGAGGATCCCCTTGTCGACGTTGTGGTGAAGGATCGCCCCAAAATGCTTCAGATAGTAGTCAGACAGCCCCAGGGAGACCGCCTCCGAGGCACCGTCGATGAGGCTGTCGGGATGACCCTTCCCCTTCCTTTCGACTATCTCGACGTCGAGGTCCGCTACGCTACGCCCTGTGAGTTCCTCTACATGAAGCGACCGCGGCACCCGCCGTGCCTCCTAGAGTCTGTCCTCTATCTTGACATAGAGGACGTTGTTGCCTCGGATGACTACCTTCCCGTAGTTCGCCACCTTGGCGCCGTTCTCCGACTCCTCCGCGTCGACCAGAATCACGTTCATGTATGGATCGACGTTGGACATCCTCCCCTTGTATTCGATTTCATTCTTCAGGCGGACAGAGACGAGCTTGTTTGTCGCCTTTTGTAGGACATTGAGAGGACGCTTGGTCGGTTGAGGCGGCTGAGAATTCACGTCAGAACTTTTTCGACGGGCCTCGCCTCACAGTTAAAAAGACATCGGTGATGAAAGCGAAATGAGGGCGGGGTCGGAAGAGACGTCAGGGTTTTGGGAGTCGGCCGAATCGTCCGTAAAGAGGGTCGCGGCCTTCGAACGCCACAGTTCAGGGTCGAAGAAACTTGACGCCCTCCTTGGGGGAGGCTACCGGGCCGGGACGCTGACTGAGGTCTTCGGAAGAAGCAACAGCGGGAAGTCGCAGCTGGCAATGCAGGCCGTGCTCGAAGCAGCAAGGAGGGAGGAACCTTCCCTCTATGTCGACACCGAGGGTTCGTTCAGGCCCGAAAGGCTCGAACAGATGGCGGAGGCACGTGGGTGGGAGATTGGAGGGCTCATGGAGCGGGTGATCTATGTGAGGACAGACTCGGTGTCCGAGCAGCTCGAAACGGTGCGCAACATGCAGGCCCGGCCAGCGACCGCCTCGTCCAGGCTCGTCGTCGTCGACACGCTGACGCGGAACTTCTCGGTCGAGCTCCCCGGGACGTCCAACCTCTCCAACAGGCAGGCGGCCCTCGGCGTTCACATCAGCGAAATGGCCCGGGACGCCTACATCAACGGCAGGGCATACATCTTGACCAATAGAGTCACCTTCGGACCCTCGCGTGATGTGAGCATCGGCGGGAGGACGGTCGAACAACTGGTCCACGCATCGGTCATGTTGGAAAGAGATGGAGCGATGACGAAGGCCACTCTTCTATCGTCGGGTGAAGGGGCGAGGATGGAGGTGGGGGCGGCCGGAGTTACCTGAAGTACAGCGGATTGCCGAGTATATCCATCGAGTATATCCAAATTCTGCATTGTAAGGCGCCGCTCGCATCGAATGTGACCAATTGTGCAAATTTTTTTGCGCCGCGAGCTTAAGGAAGGTTAAATATCGTGTAGTCGATGTGCTAACGAGTAAGGTCGTGCAGGAGAACATCGCTTCTATTCTTTATTCGCTGAAGAACAACGACCTAGAGGACGCAAAGAGGAAGATTCAGACGCTTACTCCGGAAGTGAAGTCGGAAAAAGAGAGAGGGGGACTCCTCGCCGCCGCAGGCATCTATTCTAGCATGTCAAAGGCGAAGGAAGGGACGATGCGGACCTGGGACAGTGGAAGGATCGAGAGGGCCGCGAAGTCCATCACGGCGAGCGAGATGGCCGACGATTTTGACGTGGGTTATGCCGAGACTCTGCTGAACTACTCTAGGCTCACGGCAAGTAGCCCGCAGTCTGCAGAGTGAAGAACAGTATCCAAGTGAACAGGAACACCATAAGGAACCCTCCTATGCCAGTGGTGTAGATTTTTCCCTGCCCTTTTCTTCCGAGCCCCTTGTACAGGGTGAAGCGGGCCGCGTAGTAGGATATCAGGTAGAACAGGATGCCGATGCTGATGCCGCTGGCGTAGTCTGTCCCGACGATGACCTCTGCGAGGAAGCCGGCGACGGCCGCAAGCCCAAGTCTGGACCAGTATAGCTTATCAAACGAGGGCAGAGGCTGAGGCTGTATGGCTGAGCTTTCGGGTTTCGAGGTCTTGGCCTTGCTCAAGGAGATCAATTCGGCGCTGCGCGGAGCCTATGTTAATAATATTTACACGGCCGGACCTTCCCAGCTCTTCCGACTTAGAAGGCCGGACGAGGAGGACCGCTGGCTGGTCGTTTCACCCAGGAAGGGGGTCTGGGTCTCGCGTGAAGTCAAAGAGCGCGCGGAGACGGGCGAATTCACCTCCAGGCTCCGTGGTGAGCTGGAAAGAGCGAAGTTCGTGGAATCGACCCAGGTCGACCTGGACAGGGTATTCGTCCTCGAATTCGAGGCTAGAGAGCGAAAGTCGCTGGTGGTGGAGATGATGCCCCCTGGCAACGTCATCGTCACCGACGAGGGACGCAGAATAATCCTCGCCCAGAACGAAGTGCGGTCGCAGGCAAGGTACGTCGTCAAGGGGTCCAACTATCCTCCTCCGAAACAGTCGCGCCTGAGCCCGGCGGACATCGATGAGAACGCCGTGAGAGAGATGCTCGGCCAAGAGGACTCCATTGGGAAGGCGATCGGCAAGCATGTGGCCCTGCCAAGGAAGTACGTGGCCGAATGCCTTGCGAGGCTCGGGGTGGCCGATGGCTCCCCTTCTCAAAGCCTGTCGGGAAGGGAAGGGGATGTGGTCCGCACAATGCAGGAGATGGTCAAAGAAGCTAGAGAAGACCCCAGGCCGTGCATCGTGGAGACCCCCCAGGGGGACGAACTCTTCGTGATCCAACCGAGGGTATCGAAGGTCAAGGAGACCGCAGGGTCGGTCTCTGAGCTGTGCGACAAGCTGCTATTGTCCGACGCACTGTCATCCCCCGAGCCCCAGACCCCGGAGGAGGCGAAGAGGAAGGAGCTTGAAGTGACCGTTTCCAGGCTCCGCGCCGACTCAGAGGCGAATCTTGCCGAGGCGGCCAAGGCGAGAGAGGCCGCTGCGAAGGTGAGGTCCGCTCCCCTGTCAGAGGGCCTGAAACTCTTGGATGAATCCGGGATCCGCACGGCGAGAGAGCCGACTTCGGCGGCGGCGGTCGCTTCGGCACTTTTCGACCACGCCAAGGCCCTCGAGGCGAAATCGGAAGAAGCCCTCGAATCGGCGAAAGACCTCGAGAAGAGGATGCCCAGGGTCAGGAAAGCGGCCGCATCCCGCGGGAAGCTGCTCCCCCGCAGGAAGGCAGAGTGGTATGAGAAGTTCAGATGGTTCCAGACCACCAATGGGAAATTAGCAATCGGCGGCAGAGACGCTCAGTCAAATTCGACGCTAATCTCAAGACATCTCGAGCCTTACGACACGGTCTATCACGCGGACCTTTTTGGTTCTCCCTTCTTCGTCCTGAAAGGGGGGGAAGAGCAGACCGAAGAAGAAATCCGGCAGGTCTCCCAGGCTACTGTCGCGTTCAGTAGCGCTTGGAAGACGGGGCTCGGGTCGGCGGATGCCTACTGGATTGTATCAGACCAGGTGAGCCCGGCGGCCCCCAGCGGGGAGTACCTTGCACGCGGGAGCTTCGCCATAAGGGGGAAGAAGAACTTCGTGGCCAAGAACATGGTGGAGGTCGCCGTCGGGGTGGACACCGCGGGGAGGGTGCTCGCCGGACCCGAAGAGGCGATCCGCACTAGGTCTGCGCGGTATGTCGTCCTCCGCCCTCACAAGGAGAAGAGCTCGGACACGGCGAAACAGGTGCTCAAGGAGCTTTCAACAGGAGGCCCTGTGGCGAATCCCCTGTCCTTGGACGAGGTGCTAAGGTCCCTTCCAGCCGGCGGAGGGAAGGTGATCCGGCGGGCTGCAGGGACAGTCTGAATGACTGAATCAGCTCATTGGAGGCATTCGGCGACAATCTCAGCAACGTCTCTAACGTCCATCCCTGAGTTCATCACCTTTGTGGTGTCGTCGAGCATCGAAAGGCAGAAGGGGCACTCGGTCGCAATGGCTTTGGCCCCGGTCTCCATGGCCTCCTCGGTTCTGATTCCTGCGATTGAACGCTGCTGTTCGACCTTGTACCAGTAGTTCGAACCCCCGGCGCCGCAGCAGAATGTCTTTTCCTTATTCCTCTTCATCTCCCTGAGGTCGGTGACGGTTGAGCCCAGTATCTCCCTGGGCTCATCGAAGACGTTGTTGTATCGGGATGCGTAGCAGGCGTCGTGCAGGGTCACGGAGATCTTCTGCACCCTGTCGGGTGGGACCTTCACCTTACCCTCCCTGATAAGGTCTGAAATCAGTTGGGTGTGATAGACGACCTCGAAGTTCCCTCCGAACTCCGGGTACTCGTTTTTGAGGGCGTTGAAACAGTGGGGGCAGGTGGCAATTATCTTCTTGACCCCGTAGGAGTTCAGCTTCTCTATGTTCTGATAGGCGAGCTCCTGGTACCTTCCCTCTTCCCCGACCCTGCGAGCAGGGTCCCCGACGCAGAGTTCCTCGCTACCTAGGATTGCGAACGACACGCCTGCCCTGTCAAGTATCTTCGTAAGCGCCCTCGCAATCCTTTGAGCCCTCTGGTCGAACGAGGTGACGCACCCCACCCAGTAAAGGTACTCCGCCCCAGGCTTGGACGCCATGGTCGCGACCCCGAGGTCACGGGCCCAGTCTGCGCGCGAGGAGTTCTTGAACCCGTAGGGGTTCTGGGTCTGTGAGAGGTTCTCAAGCATCCCAGATTTCTCCTTGTCAAGCTTCCCCTTCGCAACCAGATTCCTCCGCAGGTCGTAGATTACGTCGAGGTGCTTGACGCTAACGGGGCAGCTGCTCATGCAGGCGCCGCAGGATGTGCAGGACCAGAGCTCTTCCTCGCCCACGGTCGATAGGGGGTCAGGATCGGTGCTCTGGCCCCCTCCGGCCAGGATGCTCACCTTCCTCACAAGGACCCTCGGAGACAGGGGGCGGCCCGCGGCAGTCGCAGGGCAGGCGGCTTCGCAGGCGCCGATCTCGACGCAGGAATCGAAGGATAGTTTCTGGGCCGAGTCAAACTCTGAGACCTTGCCGACGCCGACACTGATCTCAGATGCGTCGACCTTCCCTGACATGACGTCCGCCAGCTTGAACGGGGTCTTGATTTGGGAAAGAGGCTTGTCGAAGTACCCGATGAGGTTGACGCTGGGCCGCGTGTAGTATAGAGCGACGAGCAGGTTCCTGAAGACCCCGACAAGCCCGCCCACAAGGACCAGAGACGGGAGCCACATGAGCACGAGCTCTGTGGTCGTCAGACCGATGGCAAGGACAAGTATCAGCTGGAGCACACTAGACGCAGACGTGAACCCGGCATCTGTCTTGAGCTCCTTCTCCACCCGCTTGCTCTGGACGTACCGCTGGAGCCTCCAGACGAATGCGGCCACTAGGCCCGCGACGAGCGGGACGGATGCCGCAAGGAACAGGATCTTGAGCCAGGGGACGTAGACCATCACGGGGTCCAGGATGGAGTTCGTTATCGAGAGCCCGACCCCCAGGGCGATTGAGAGGTGCATCAGGAAGACCGGGTCGCCGCTCGACAGCCTTCCTGCCTCATCTTTCGCAAGCCCGATGAGCCTGTGGGGCCCGATTCCCGTCTTGGTCCTTCTCGAATGTGAGATAAGGAAGTAGGAAACCGCCGCTACGCTGAGCAGGGTGAGCGAGTAGACGGCTGCGTAGCCCAGGTCAGGCCCCGCCATGTTTCACGGGCGGCCCCACGACTGCTTAAAGGGTGTCCCCGAATATCTCGTTGTCAGCCGCGGTTCCCCAGCGCCTTGCGGATGGCTGGGACCAGCTGGTACAGGTCCCCCACGATCCCGTAGTCTGAGGCCTGGAACATCGGGGCGTCCTTGTCAGTGTTTATCGCCACCACGATCTTGGAGTCCTTCATGCCGGCCACGTGCTGGAGCTGGCCTGAGATTCCCACTGCGAGGTACAGGTCGGGCTTGACGGTGATGCCGGTGAGGCCTATGTGGTGCTCCTCGGGGAGCCAACCCAGGTCTGACGAGAGTGGCCTCGAACACCCGAGGGCGCCGTGCATGTCCTTGGCCAGGTCCTCGATCATCGCAAGGTCCTCCTTCTTCTTGACCCCCCTCCCTGCCGAGACGATGACCTTGGCGGACTTTAGGTCGACGGCGCCGGCGGCCTTCTTATCACGGCTGACAAGCTTCGACTTTTGCGGGATTTCCCCCACGTTGATCTCTGAGGTACTCCCTTGCGCTGACGAAGCCCGGGGATAGTAGCCTCCCTTGACAGTCGCGACCGCGGGGAATCCGCAGCTGACCTTTGCTACGACCTTGCCCGCGTAGGCGTTTCTTTCCCCTGACAGGCTAGAACCGTCTGCTGAAAGCTTCACGACTTCTGAAAGGCAGCCGGACTTCAGCTTGGCCGAGAGGCGTGACGCCGTCTCCCTTCCACTCCTTGTAGCACCGATCAGGATCGCGATTGGCTGCCTCTCCTTCCATGCCCTGAAGAGTGCCTCGGCCACAACCTCCGGGGGAGACTCGGGCGACGGGCCCTTTAGCAGCAGCCGGGAGCCAGGAGCGGAGACCCCCTGACGGACGGCTCCGATTTCTATCACGAAAACGCCGGCGGGTGTGTTCTTGGAGGCTTCCATGGCAGCAGACGCGACCTCGCTCGCCACACCGTCGTTCTCGGAGTATGCCCAGACTTCCCCGCTCACTTCGAAATCACCCCTTCTTTCATCAGAGCGTCCACCAGCTTGGCCGCGGCCTCATCTGGGGTCCCTTCGATCATTACGTGCTTCCTGCTCGACGGCTGAGCGTACATCGAGACGACGGAGGCGTGCCCCTTCGGTGATGGAGGCGAGAGCTGGTCGCCGCTGAGTTCCTCGATGGGCTTCTTCGAAGCCTGCATTATCTGAATCAGAGTCGGGTACCTCGGCTCGTTGATTTCGCTGATGACCGAGGCAACGAAGGGCAGAGGCGCCTCGACGACCTCGATGCTGTCCTCCAATGAGCGCTCGACTTTCGCGGTCTGGGCGTTAACTTCGACCTTCCGGGCGTACCCGACGAAGGGCAACCCGAGCAGTTCCCCCAGCATCGGAGGGACCTGGCCGCTGTATGTGTCCGAGGATCCCTCTGAGCAAAGGACGACGTCGTAGGGCCCCCCCTTCGTTATAGCTGATGCGAGCAGCTCCGCCGTCCTCAGGGTGTCGATGGCGAGGGTGTCGGAGTTGACCAGTACCCCCCTGTCGGCGCCCATCGCGAGGGCTTCCTTCATCGTCTTCTTGGATTCCACCCCGCCGACAGTGAACACGGTGACCTCCCCAGTGAGCTTGGCCTTGAGCCGAAGAGCCTCCTCGACGGCGTTCTTGTCGAAGGTGCTCATCTTGGTGGGCGCCCCGGTGGTCTGAGGTCTCCCCGACGGGTCGAGCTTGAGCTCGGTCTCGTCTATGGCGTTCTTCACGCAGACGGCTATCTTCATTGTGACCTCGCGAGCTCCCTTCGGGCTATCAGCATCCGGAGGACTTCCGACGTCCCCTCTCCTATGGTCAGAAGACGGGCGTCACGCCAGTGCCTGTGCACCTCGTCCGTGGTGTATCCGTAGCCGCCATGGATCTGGATGGCAGAATCGCACACCCGGAGTGACATTTCAGTGGCGAAGACCTTGGCCTGAGAAGCCTCCGATGAGCAGTCCCCTCCGGATTCCTTGATCTTCGAGGCGTAGAGGTAGAGAAGGCGGCCGGCACTGATCTCAGTCTTCATATCGGCTATCTTCTCGCGGATAAGTTGGAATTCGGATATCGATTTTCCGAAGGCCTTCCTCTGCTTTGCGTAGGTGACTGACTTCTGGTAGGCGAGCTGTGCAATCCCCACGTTCAGGGCGGCGACTATGATTCTCGCGCCGTGCAGGATTTCCTTCGCGTAGTCGGCCCCCTTGCCTTCCTCCCCGACGAGATTCTCCTTCCGGACCCGGCAGTCGGTGAATATGACCTCGGAGGTCTTCGACCCTCTCATCCCCAGCTTCTTCAGGTCGCCCCCGAATGACATCCCAACGGCGTCCCCTTCGACCATAAAACAAGAAGGACCTTTCTTCGTCTTCGCGAAGACCATGTAGACGTCGGCCTCTCCGGCGTTGGTGATGAACATCTTCGAACCGCTGATCGAATACCCGTCCCCCTTCTCCACGGCGGTGGTCGCCATGGTCCCGGCGTCTGAGCCAGAGGCCGGCTCGGTCAGTGTGAACGATGCTAGGGACTTCCCAGACAAGAGGGCGGGGATGAACCTCTTCTTCTGGGCCTCGCTTCCGAATCGGCTCAGCCCTTCGGCGACGGCGTTGTGGATCTCGATGCTGAGTGCCACCGAGGCGTCTGCGGTGCCAAGCAGCTCGACGGCGTTCGCATAGACTGAGAAAGGCAGCCCCAGACCGCCGTACTCCTCGGGGAAGGGAATCCTGCACATCCCCTGGTCGAAGAGCGCCTTCCGAGGGACAGAGATCTTCGCCTCTCCGGTGTCCAGCTTTGGGGATATTGGAAGTATCTTCTTTTCCATGAACTCCCCGAGCGAGGAGAGAATCTCTGAGAACTCCTGGTGGCGGTCAGGGTTGAACATCTCCATCAGCTGCCTGTGCTCGGCGCTGTAGATGGCCAAGGGAGAGACGTTTCCGCGCCGACCGGGGGCGTGATTTAATGATTCCCGTGAGAGAATGAGAATTCCTAAAAGTGTAGGGGCGGGGCGGCGTCAACGTGGAGTTAGCGGAGCGCCTGGCGGAGTACGTCCTCTCGACAAAGTACCAACGGCTCGATTCGCGGACGGTCAAGGAGATGAAGGCGCACGTCATCGACGCCCTTGGGTGCGCCATCGGCGCCTACGGCGAGAAGCCCGTGGCGATCGCGAGGAAGGTCGTGGCAGCCGCTAGTGGTAGAGGGCCCTCGACGATCATGGGGACAAACTCAGGGGCCACCCCCGACATGGCGACGTTCGTCAACGGCCTGATGGTAAGATACTTCGACTACAACGACACCTATCTGTCCAAGGAGCCGGCCCACCCCAGCGATAACCTGGCGCCCTGCCTCGCGGTCGCCGAGGCAGAAGAGTCCACAGGGAAGGAGGTCATCGCGGCGGCGGTTTCTGCCTACGAGGTCCAGTGCAGACTCTGCGACGCCGCAGACATCAGACACCGGGGCTGGGACCACGTGAACTATGGGTTGGTATCATCCTCTTTGGCTGCGGCCAAGCTGATGGGACTCGATCGGGAAAGGGCGAAACACTCGCTCAACATCGCGCTCAACGCACACATCGCCATGCGGCAGGTGAGGGCGGGTGAGCTGTCGATGTGGAAAGGGGCGTCCTTCTCGAACGCCGCGAGGAACGGCGTGTTCGCGGCCCTGCTGGCCAGGGAGGGGATGACCGGGCCTGCACCCATCTTTGAAGGTGAGATGGGCTTCTTCAAGCAGGTCTCCGGCCAGTTCGAGCTTGACTTCGGAGGTTTCGGGGGGAGAGGGGGGAGCTATCGTGTCAACGACACCTACGTGAAGTACTGGCCGGCCGAATATCACGCCCAGACGGCCATCTGGGCCGCGCTCAATGTCAGGAAGAAGGTGTCTGATTTCAAGAAGATAGATTCAGTTGTGGTACAGACCCATGAGGCGGGCTACACGATACTGGGCAAGGACAAAGAGAAGTGGACCCCCAGGACCAAGGAGACGGCGGACCACAGCCTCCCCTATATTGTAGGGATGGCCCTGCTCAGAGGGAATGTGGACAACTCCACGTACTCCGAAGAAAACCTCAGGGACCGGGCCAATCTAAAGTTCATCGCGAAGATCAGGGTCTCGGAAGACCCCAGGTTGACGTCCATGTACCCCGCTCGGGGGATGCCGAACCGGGTGACCTTGGTGGAGTCTGGCGGAAGGAAGGTAAGCTCCCAGGTGGACGTCCCCAAGGGGCACTCCAGGAACTCGATGTCCAGGGAAGAGATCGAGGCGAAGTTCACGGGGCTGACCCGCGGTTATTTGGCAAAGTCACAGGCGACCCTGGCGTTGAAACGCCTGTGGAATCTGGACCAGGAGAAGGACATGGGAGAAGTGGTTTCTCTCCTTCGGGTCAAGAGGGACTCTAAGCCTTGAAGCGAATCCGCCCGGAGCTGGAAACATGAAGCTGGCGGTCGGGTTCAACCCGGTCCTTGGAATCCGGGACGCTGCTTCGATTGCCTCGACCGCTGAGAAGCTGGGCTACGATTCGCTCTGGATGCACGAAAGCCTGTTCCAGCGGGATGTCGTCACTTACCTTGCGGCCATGGCCGCGGGCACGAGCAAGCTCATGCTTGGGTCCGGCGTAATCAACACCTACACCCGCCACCCTGTCACCGCGGCGACCACCTTCGCCACTCTTTCCGAGCTTTCCGGGGGTAGGGTCACTCTGGGTCTTGGGGTGGGGAGCTTCCCCACCATCCCTCTGATCGGACATCAGATCTTCCCTGTCGAGAAGAACAGGCCGCTGAGGAGGATTACGGAATATGTTGAGGTGGTCAAGCTCGTCTGGGGCGGAAACAAGGTCGATTTCGACGGGGAGTTCTTCAAGGTCCACAACCTGACGATGGGGTTCAAGGTGGAAAGGCCTGTCCCGATCTTCATGGCGTCTCTGTCGCCTAAGACCCAGTCGTTCGCCGCTACGGTCGCCGACGGCGTGATACTGTCTCCAGCCCTGAACACGGCCTGGGGGACAGCTAAGATGGTGGAGAACGTCAAGCGGGGGGAGGCAAAGCGGGGGAGTGGCGTCGTAAGGGCCTCTTACATGCTAACGTCCCTCGACCCGGATCCGGAGAAGGCCGCCGCAGCCGTCCGGGACTACTACTTCTTCGCCTATCAGCTCGCTGAGGTAGTGCGGCCAGAAGTCCTCGCCACCTACGGCGTCACCGAAGAGAAACTAGCGCCCATGAAGGAGGCGTGGAAGAAGGGGAATGTCCCCGAAGCGAAGAATCTGATTCCAGCTGAGGCCATCGAGGTCCTGTCCATCACTGGCACCCCTGAGCATGCACTCGAGCGCCTGCAGGAATACGAAAAAGCAGGGGTCACCTTGCCGATCGTGATGCCGATCGGGGACGTCAAGTATGCGATGAGCGAACTGGGTCCGGCAAGAGGGCGCCAGTAATTCCTGGGTTCCAGGCTAGAGTGGAAGTTTCAGGGGGACCGCCACGTAAAGTGCCAACGAGACCATGTACAGCAGGGCGAATTGGAACGCCAGAGCGGCAGTTCGGGGGTCCGCGTTGTCAGGGATCTGCCCTCTGAACATCTTCGTAAGGCCGACTGCCTTCGGAGCCGTCACGAACACAAGTAGGGACCACAGTGGAAGCTGTTGCACGAGTATCCCTGCTGCGACTAACAGGTAGGCGAGCCCCAGCAGGACCACATAGAGCCGCTCGGAGGTTTCAGCCCCAAGGACCACGGCAAGGGTGCGGGCTCCGACTGAGCCGTCATAGCCGATGTCCCTGATGTTGTTCGCCAACAGGACAAGTGCGACGAATATCCCGATGGGGACCGTCGCGAGGACTGGTAGAAGGGCCGCGCTCCCAGTCTGGACCATGTATGCGCCAAGTGGAATCAGCAGGCCCCACATCACGAAGACCGTAGCCTCACCGAGGGCTCGGGCTTTGAGTACGACGGGGTCGGCTGTGTAGAAGACGCTCCCGACTATCCCCGCGAGCAGAACGAGGAGTATCGAAGGGCTGGTCACCAGGGCGAGGTACACCCCGGCCGCCAGGGTCGCGGCATAGAGTCCCACCGAGAAGCTCAGAGTGGTGCTAAGGGGGGTCTGGCCGAAAGCTGCAGGGTGCAGCCTGTACTTGGTGGTGGGAGCTCCTTCCCTGTCCACTCCGTGGCGCACGTCAAAGAAGTCGTTCAGGACGTTCGTCGCGGCATGGAAGGCTATCATCCCTCCAAGGGTCACCGCGTAGAGCCATGGGCTGAACCTCCCTGAAATTGCGGCCAGCAGGGCCCCCATGGTGACCGATGAGAAGGTCATCGTGAACGACCAGGGCCGTGTCGAGAGGAAGGCAGTCTTGGCGTCCAACACCCATCGGAGTCCTTGGCGGGGTTTTAACCCTAGCAAGAGAATCCGGCATACGGCTTTAACCCGACCTCAACACCTCCATGCTCCGTTGAATCAAGACTCGAAGCTGGCAGTCGGCCTGGTGGTCGTCGTCGCATCCATGCTGGTGCTGTTCATGGTACCCCAAGGATACTTCGTGGTGGCGACTTTCGTCGCCACCGGCTGTATGATGGCGACCGCGTTTCTTGCCGGCGGCCTGAGGCCGTCGAAGAAGCCTGTCACTCGCGGAGTGCTTATCGGCTTGGTCTCAGCCGTCCTGCTGTACCTCATCTTCTATGGGGGTGCGTGGGTCGTCGCCACCTTCCACCCATTGGGTGTTAACTCGGCGTCGGAGACATCGATCTATTCCCTGATATCATCGCCTACGAATCCCGTCTACCTCCAGGTGATGGTCCTCCTTTTCGACGCGGCCGGGTACGAGTCGCTGTTCAGGGGGGTCCTGCAGAAACGCATTCACCCGAGGCTCGGGGTGATGTCAGCGCCTGCCGTCGCTCTTTTCGACGCCCTGCTCCACATCGCCACGTTGAACGTCCTCTGGGTCGGAGCGACATTCATCACCGACCTGATTTGGGGGTTGACCTACCACTACGGGAAGGGGACCCAGGCGAGCTTCACCAGCCACTTTGTCTGGGACCTGGCAATCTTCATTCTGAAACCGATCACCTGAACACCCTCCCCGTGGTCCCCCCCGGCAAAGTATTTCTCATATAGCCGACTTGGCGCTCGAAGGCTAAGATGCCCTACGGGAAACTCCTCTGGAAGCCAGATTCGGCCGCAGTTAGGCGGACGAACATCGTCGCATTCTTGAAATGGCTTGAGAAGAGAGGGCTCAACTTCGAAGGTTACGACGAGCTCTGGAGGTGGTCCGTCGACGACATCGAAGGCTTCTGGGGGGCCGTCTGGAAGCATTTCGACGTCGCAGATGCAGACTATCCAGTGCTGAAGGCGAGGAAGATGCCCGGAGCGCGATGGTTCGAAGGGTCCGAGGTGAACTACGCCGAGCAGGTGTTCAAGCGTGGGAGGGAAGGAGTCGCGGTCGTCGCAAGGTCGGAGAAGAGGGCCGAGAAGGAGGTGACCTGGAAGGACCTGGAGAAGAGGGCGGCTTCGGTGGCGGGCCATCTAAGAGGGGCCGGCGTCAAAGCCGGGGACAGGGTCGCGGCCTACCTCCCCAATTCCCATGAAGCGGTGGAGGCTTTCCTTGGCTGCGTGAGCATCGGCGCGATATGGTCATGCTGCTCCCCCGACTTCGGCGCCCCGGCGGTGGTTGACAGGTTTGGCCAGATCGAACCCAAGGTCCTGATAGCGACTGACGGGTACAGCTACAACGGCAAGTGGTTTGACAGGGGCGAATCTGTTGGGTCGATGGTCAATGCCCTGCCTTCCCTCAAGCAGGTCATCCACGTAAGAGGGAAGGAGAAGAGCCCCCCACTGGCTGGCTCCACTCCCTGGGAAGATGCCGTGGGAAGAAAGGAAAACTCGGAATACGAACCCCTGCCCTTCGCCCATCCCCTCTGGATCCTCTACTCTTCGGGGACGACCGGACTGCCAAAGCCCATCGTCCACAGCCACGGAGGAATCGTGCTTGAGCACCTGAAGCAGCTCTCGCTGCACAACGACCTGGGGCCGAAGGACCGACTCTTCTGGTTCACCACAACCGGCTGGATGATGTGGAACTATATGATGGGAGGGCTACTCCAGGGGGCAACGGCGGTCCTGTACAACGGGAGCCCTTCCTTCCCCGACATGAACTCGCTATGGGAGCTCGTGGAGAGCACGAGGACGACCTTCATGGGAGGGAGCGCGTCTTACTTTGCGGCCTGCGAGAAGGCAGGAGTGAAGCCTGGGTCCACTTTCGGATTGAAGAAGCTCAGAGGCATCGGTTCCACAGGGTCTCCGCTGTCTGCGGGCTCCTTCGAATGGGTCTACTCCTCAGTTGGAGAGGACATCTGGCTGGCTTCAGTTAGCGGGGGGACAGACGTCTGCGCCCCCTTTGTCGCCGGGTGCCCGACTCTCCCTGTCTACTCGGGGGAGATCCAGTGCAGATGCCTGGGGGCTAAAGTGGAGGCGTTCGATGAGCAGGGAAACTCAGTAGTCGGGGAGGTCGGGGAGCTCGTGGTGACAGAGCCGATGCCCAGCATGCCCTTGTACCTGTGGGGGGACGAGGACGGGAGCAGATACAAAGACAGTTACTTCGGAATGTACCACGGGGTTTGGAGGCACGGCGACTGGATTGAAATCACAAAGCGGGGGACGTGCATCATCTATGGCCGTTCCGACGCTACCATCAAACGAATGGGGGTCCGCATCGGGACCAGTGAGATCTACAGGGCGGTGGAGTCCCTCCCCGAGGTCGCAGAAACAATGGCCGTAGACCTGGAAGGAGTCGGAGGGGAAGGGAGACTGATGCTGTTCGTCGTGCTCGCACAAGGGAAAGAACTAGACAGGGTCCTTGTCGAAAAAATCAAGACGAAGATAAAGAGGGACCTATCGCCCAGGCACGTCCCAGACGATGTTGTCGCGGTCCCTGGGATACCGAAGACTCTTAGCGGGAAGAAATTGGAAGTTCCAGTCAAGAAGATACTGATGGGAGTGGACCCCTTGAAAGTCCTCAACAGGGACTCCCTGGCCGAACCGTCGGCGGTCGATTTCTACGTCGAATATGCCAGAAAGAGCGCACCAAGAAAGCCGGACTGAAATCCTGACGTCTGCGCGTTAGTGAAAGCAGATTAATACCCGGAAAATATCGGCGCGGTCGTGCCGGCCTCGAGGAAGGTCTACGTCATCTCCGGCGGGGTCACGAAGTTCGCGAAGGCCCACCCCGACATGGACTTCCGGCTGATGGTGAAGAAGGCCTACGACTACGCCATGAGGGACGTCCCGAAGCTGAAGAAGTCTGACATTGATAGCAGCAGGATCTCGTACTTCTCTGACCACTTCGCTCGGCAACTGAAGGCTGCCTCGATGGTCCAGGACTACCTCGGCTTGAACCCCAAGGACTCCCGGAGGATAGAGTGGGGGGGCGCGACCGGAGGTCAGGCCATCCAGGCGGGGTGGGAGGCGGTGGCCAGCGGCAGGAACGACGTCTGCCTTGTGGCGGGGTTCGAAACGATGTCCCACGTCGAGACCTGGAAGGGGAATGAGTTCATTGCCCTCGCCTCGGACACCAACTTCGACTACCCGGTGGGAGGGTTCTACACCGGCTACTACGCCCTGATGGTCCAGCGGCACATCTACGAATACCTGAGAAAGAAGAAGTTCGCCAAGATCAAAGACGAAAGGGAGGCCCAGAGGGCCGCCACAAAGGAGGCCATGCGGATAATGGCCATGGTCTCGGTCAAGAATCACATGAACGCTTTGCATAACCCGTACTCACAGTACCCCCAGAAGATCTCGATGGAGGAGGCGATGGGAGGCGAACTGATCTCATACCCGCTGAACAGGCCGTCCATCTGCACCATGAGCGACGGCGCGGCAGTGGTTATACTTGCGTCGGAGGACGTCGCCTACAAGTACACCGACAGGCCCGTCCTGATCAAAGGGGTCGGATGCGGGACGGACACCATGCGTCTCGCGGACCGACCTGAGGGGAAGGTGCCTCTGTTCGCCTGGGAGAAAGAGAAGGACTACTCCGACCTGAAGTACCCAGGAGTCCACTCCTTCCGGGCAGGGAGAACCGCCGCCCTAGAGGCGTACAAGAACGCCCGGATCAGGAACCCGCTCAAGGAGCTCGACTTTGTCGAGCTTCACGACGCCTACGCCAGCTCTGAGATCCAGACCTACGAGGACATCGGTCTCTGCAAGTACGGCGAAGGGTACGACTTCGTCGACAAGGGCCATCCGTTCATGAAGGATGTCGACTACGGGCTCAGGCTGCAAACAAGGGGGACGATGCCTGTCAACCCCTCGGGAGGGCTGATCGCGTGCGGGCACCCGGTCGGAGCTACGGGAATCATGCAGGGAGTCTTCGCCCTCTGGCAGCTACAGGGGACCATCGGCAAACACTTTGGGGACGACAGGCTCCAAGTGAAGGGAGCGAGGCGCGGGTTGATACATTCTCATGCGGGGACGGGGAGCTCGGTGACCGTGACCATAATGGAGAAAGCATAGGATGGCGCCTCCGAAGAAGTTCGCGAAGTTCAGGGACGTGATGGAGGAGGCCAAGAAGTCAGGGGCCGCCATCTACCAGAACCCCGTGGGGACCAACGACCTTGTCGTCCTATCTCCGTACAGCATTAAGTACATCCACAGCTACGCCGAGGACTCGGAGTTCTTCCTCGGACTCGCGAACGGGAAGCTGCTCGGGAGCGAGTGCAAGAAGTGCAACACGAAGTACGCCACGCCGAGGAGCCACTGCATGAACTGCGGCCACAGCACACAGTGGTTCAAGCTCCCCCTGGAGGGGAAGGTCCACTCGTGGACGACCTGCTACTTTGGGAGTGAGGAGTTCCTGAATGAGACCCCGTTCAACCTGGTCCTAGTCGAGTTCGAGGGGGTGAATTCATTCCTCCTTTCGAGGCTTACCGGTGTCGAGCAGAAGGACATCTACATCGAGATGAAGGTGAGGGCGGAGTTCAGGGCGGAGCCCCGCTATCTGATATCAGACGTGCACTTCGTCCCGGCGAACGTGAAGCCAGCCAAGAAGTAACGTATGCCTAGATTCTAGGCCTTCACGGGCGTCAGCCACTTCGAGTAACGCTTCGACTTCCCGTGCACGGTCTGATTGTAGAGTTTCGCAATCTTGTCCGTGATTGGGGTGCCGTCGTAACCTATCCTCCTCCCGTCGATCTCCCTTACCTTGGCGATGCCCGCTGCCGTCCCGCTGAAGAACACCTCATCCGAGGTGTAGAGCTCCTCCTTTGTGGAGTCGTTCCTGTAGAAAGTTATCCCCAAGTCCCGGGCGAATTGTATCACGGTGTCCCTGGTTATCCCTCTGAGGATCCCCGAGCTTGCAGGGGGCGTGCTGAGTATGATGTCCTTGACCCTGAATATGTTCTCCCCGGGCCCCTCGGCCACCACGCCGTGTGCATTCAAGAGGATCGCCTCGTCGTAACCAGCGGCCAGCGCCTCCATCTTTGCGAGGGCAGAGTTGGCGTAGTTTGCCGAACATTTCGCCTGAAGCGGGAGGGCCCTTGAATCTATCCTGACCCAGCTCGATATCGTCGCCCTTACCCCCCTGCTCGCCGATTCGGCTCCCAGGTAGGCGCCCCACTCCCATGAAGCGATCGCCACAGATATCTTGCTCTTGAGAGGGTTAAGCCCCATCTCACCATAAGCAGTGAAAGCGATGGGGCGGATGTAGCACTCCTTAGCCGGGTTGTTCCTCACCAACTCGATGCAGGCCTTCGTGAGCTCCTTCGCGGAGTAGCCCAGGTCCATCCTGTAGATCTTCGCGCTGTTCAGGAACCTTTCGATGTGCTCGTCGAGCCTGAATATCGCCGTCCCCTGTGAAGTTTTGAAAGCCCTGATCCCTTCGAAAACAGACATGCCGTAGTGAAGGCCGTGAGTGAGGACGTGGATCTTCGCGTTATCCCATTCGACTAGTTTTCCGTTCATCCAAATCTTGCTTTGTGCCTTCAAAGTCCGATTCGGCCAACTGGGCACGCTATTTAGGGACAACGCTCGACAACTCCGGTGTCGTTTAATATCGCGGATTCCCGAACCCAGTCATGATGCAGTCGCCGGTGATAATCTCCGCCTGCAGGACGCCCATCGGAAAGTTTGGGAAGAGCCTGGTCGGTGTCTCCGCAGCCGACCTGGGGGCACTCGTGATAGAAGAGGCCCTCAAGAGGGCGAAGGCCTCGGTGGCTGACGTCGACGAAGTGCTCATGGGGAATGTTGTCTCTGCGGGCCTCGGTCAGAACCCCGCCAGGCAGGCCGCGATCCACGCGAAGATTCCATTCAGCGTCGGTTCTGTCACCGTAAACAAGGTGTGTGGGTCCGGGTTGAAGTGCGTCATGCTGGCTGCCCAGTCGATCAAGGCCGGGGACAACTCGCTGGTGGTCGCCGGCGGGATGGAGAGCATGAGTAACGTCCCTTACCTCGCGAAGGGGGTCAGGTGGGGGACGAAGTTCGGGGACGCGAGGCTCCTGGACGCGATGATTGTGGACGGCCTCTGGGACGCATACCACAACTTCCACATGGGGATTACTGGAGAGCTCATAGCGAAGAAGTTCCACATAACACGGAAGGAGGCTGACGAGTTCGCATATGGGAGCCACTCGAAAGCTGAGAAGTCCTCGGACTCGGGAGTCTTCGACGCCGAAAAGGTCGAGGTCAAGATCCAAAGAGAAGGCGAAGTGTTCGAGTTCACCGAAGACGAGTGCATCCATCGTGGCACCACCATCGAGAAGCTGGGGAAGCTGAGGCCAGTCTTCAAACCCGATGGGGTGCTTACGGCGGGGAACTCTTCGCAGCTCAGCGATGGAGCCTCGGCCCTGGTAGTGACATCGGAGGACAACGCGGACAAGATGGGGGTCAAGCCTCTCGCGAAGATCGTCGCCTATGGGACAGGGGGCTTGGAGCCTTCACGGGTGATGGAGGCCCCCATATCGGCGACGAAGAGCCTACTGAAGAAGGCGAAAATGTCAATCGACGATATCGACCTCTTCGAGCACAATGAGGCCTACTCCACCGCCTCCATCGCAGTCCGGAGGGCCCTTGGCATCGACGAATCCAGGTTCAACGTCAGCGGCGGGGCCGTCGCCCTCGGGCACCCCATCGGTTGCAGCGGGGCAAGGGTACTGACCACACTTCTCTATGGGCTGAAAAGGACTGGGAAGAAGACGGGACTTGCTACCCTCTGCCTCGGGGGAGGGAACGCCGTCTCGATGATCATTGAGCGGTAGCTGCGGACTCTCTCAGCTTTCGCCGAAGGACCTTCCCGACCAGGGTCTTAGGGAGGTCCTGGACGAACTCGATTTCATGAGGGACCTTATACTTCGCTAGCTTCACGCTGCAGAACTGGAGGATGTCTTCCCTCGCCGAAGCTGCCTTCGAAGGGTCCTTGAGGACCACGAATGCCTTGACGGTCTCCCCCATGTACTGATGGGGGATTCCGATGACAGCAGCCTCCCTTACGTCAGGGTGCTCGAACAGGACCTCCTCCACTTCGCGAGGGTAGACCTTGAGGCCTCCCACCGACACCATGTCCTTCTTCCTGTCAACGATGTAAAAGAAACCGTCCTCGTCCATGTTGGCCACGTCCCCTGTGAGGAGCCACCCGTCGTGTAGGACCGTCTCTGTCTCCTTTGTGTTGTTCCAATACCCCTGCATCACCTGCGGACCCTTGAGCGCCAACTCTCCCACCTCTCCGACCCCGAGTATCTTGGATGGGTCGTCGAGGGAAACCACCTTCGCGTCGGTCGACGGGAATGGGAAACCGATGGACCCCTCCCTCGGTTCACCGTCGCGAAATGGGTTTGTCGTCCCCACCGCCGAGGTCTCAGTGAGTCCATACCCCTCGACGAGGTTCCCCCCCGTCAGCTCGTTGAACTTCCTCCTCACCGCGACCGGGAGGGGGGCGCCCCCGGAGAACGAGAGCCTTACGGTCCTAAGGTCGAACTTGGCAGCGTGCGGATGATTGTTGATGGCGATGTACATCGTCGGGACCCCGCAGAAGATGGTCACCTTCTCCTTCTGTATCGTCTTCATCACCTCTTCTATGTCGAACCTCGGGAGAAGCACCATCGTCCCACCCGAGTAGATGGGGGCGTTCATCACCCCCGTCATCCCGAAGATGTGGAAGAGGGGGAGGACGGAGAGATGGATGTCTGACTCTTCCATCGGAAGTGTCTTTGCCGCTATGGCCGCCCCCGACAGGAGGTTGTAATGTGTGAGGACCGCTCCCTTGGAGATCCCGGTGGTGCCCCCGGTGTATTGCAGGACAGCCGTGTCCTTCTTCGGATCGACCTCGGCCGGGGAGGCGATCGGCTGGTTCGATCGGACTACTTCCATGAAGGGGATGGTGTTGTTCCTCTTCACGTTCTTCACTTTCGCCAATCCAGCGAGCGCGCGCTTGTACCCGGGGAGGTAGTCGGTGACACTGGCGGCGATGATACTCGAGAGCTGCAGCTTCCCCCGGCACCCCTCGAGGCTCGCAAAAAGGTCGTTCCCATTGACGACGTCGTTGGCGGCGACTACTATCTTCGCGCCAGAGTCACGTATCTGCGCCTCGAGCTCCCGCTCCTTGTAGAGTGGGCTACATGGGACCACGACCCCGCCGGCCCTTAGGATCCCGAAGTAAGAAATCTCAAACTGTGGGATATTGGGGAGGAAGACCGCGACCCTGTCGCCCTTCTCTAGCCCGAGCTTCACAAGACCCTCCGCGAAGCGGGAAGCGAGCTCATCCACCTCTGAGTAGGATAGGGTCCTCCCCTGATACGAGACGCAGGGTCTCGACCTATATCGCTTGGCGGCGTCCGCGAGCATCTGGTGGAGTGACATCCGAGGAACCTCGACCTCCTTGACCAGATAGGCGGGCCAAGATTTGTACCAGGTCCGTTCCTGCAGCAAGGTCCCGTTTCAACAGGTCGGATTCCTTGGCTTAAGCGTATCCCCACCCCTCGCGTTGGGCTTCGAATTCGGGCGTAAGTATAAACGGGAACAGTTTCGAATCGAGGCGAGATGTCTCAGGCCGACGAGAAGTACCTGGTACTCTGCGTCGACAGGGACGACGACCTCGGAGTCAAGGCAGGCGTCCAGTCCCCGGTGGTGGGGAGGGAGTCCGCCCTTTCTGCAGCGACCCAGCTGGCCCTCGCCGACCCAGAGGAAGCGGACGCCAACGCGATATTCGCGGCTATCAGGAAATACGACGAGCTGTCAAAAAAGAAGACCCCCTGCGAGGTCGCGATAGTCTGCGGGGAGCTGAACAGAGGGTTCGACGCTGACAGGAGGGTAGGGAAGCAGGTTGCAAAGATTCTTGCGGGATCCAACTATACCGGGGTTGTCCTCGTTTCAGACGGCGGGGAGGACGAGCAGGTGATCCCGATAATCCAGAGCCTGAAGCCAATCGTCTCGGTAGAGAGGGTCGCCGTGAAGCACAGCCAGACCGTAGAGGAGACCTATCAGGTCCTAGGCAGGTACCTGAGGATGCTGGTTTTCGACCCGCACTATTCGAAATACGCCCTCGGAGTCCCGGGGCTGATACTCCTGCTGGCCGGAATCCTCGTCGTCACGGGGCACGCCTTTGAGGCCGGGCTGTCGGCCATCCTGATCATCGGAGGCGCGTTTCTGGTGAGAGGGTTCAGTGTCGACAGGACGGTGGCAGGGCTCCTTCAGCGAGGGCCGACGGGGTACATCCGCTTCGTGTCGATGATATTCTCGGTAATCGTGGTCATAGTCGGCATCGATCAGGGGTACCTGGCCATGACGGGAGACACCTCGGCGTGGAACGCAGTCCTGGCCAACCCATCGCTTCTCCTTGAATACGGAGGGACACTAGTGGGGTACCTCCTCCGAGGGAGCCTCAACCTGGTCTGGGCAGGGATTGCGATCTATTCCATAGGCGCACTGCTGACTCACATCGCCAGGGACAGCCAGAGGTGGCGGAGAGACGCGTACACGTTGGCCATTCTCGCCCTCCTCTATCTCCCCGTGCTGACCTTCTCTGACTTCCTTGTGAACGGGACGGAGCAGGCGACCTTCCTTCTCATATCATATGTCCTCCTCGGCCTTGTCGCCGTCTTCATCCTTACCATCACCATTTATCCGCGGGTCCGGACGAGGCCATCACTCGAAATCGAGTAGCAAATGTTAGAGTCCGCGCTGAGATACCTTGGGGTCTACAGAATCTACGAGGGTAGGCTCAAGGCCCAGGTAGAAGGAGACGAGATCCCCAGTCACATAGGGATAATCCTGGACGGGAACAGAAGATGGGCGCAGAACCAGGGGATTTTCAGGGGCCTCGGGCACGAAGAAGGGGCGAACAGGGCTGAGGAGCTCCTCGACTGGTGCCATGAGCTCGGGGTCAAGACTGTAACTCTCTACGTCCTCTCGACCGAGAACCTCGACAGGTCCCCTGAGGAGCTCAGGGAGCTCTTCGAGCTCATCGAGGCCCGGCTGGCGAGGCTGCTCAACGACGAGAGAATCGTCAGATACAAGGTCAATGTAAGGGCAATCGGCCACATGGACCTCCTTCCAAAGTCCATACTCAATCTCTTGTCCGCCATCGAGACCAAGACGGCGGGGTACAGCGACCACTACCTCAACATCGCCGTCGCCTACGGGGGACGGGCGGAGATCACGGACGTGGTCAGGTCCGTGGCCCAGGACGTCAAGAACGGGAAGCTCAGCCCGGACTCAATCACCGAGGAGACGGTGTCGAAGAGGCTATACACTTCGTACCTACCCAACCAGGAGCCTGACCTGATTATCAGGACGTCGGGGGAGGAGAGGATGAGTGGGTTCCTTCTCTGGCAGGGGGCGTACTCCGAGCTTGTGTTCGTGGACGTCTTCTGGCCCGCCTTCAGGCTCATCGACCTCCTCAGGGCGGTCAGGACATATCAGAAGCGCAGACGTAGATACGGGAAATAAGAGAACAGATATATCGATACGCGAGGAAGGGGCGAGTAAGATGAAGGTAACACTCGGCACTCTCAAGGACAAGGGAGACGACCTTGTCGCTTTCCTTGAGCCCAGGGTCGGCGCGAAGCCGTCTCTGTCCGGCGGAGAGATCGTAATCGAAGATGATCAGGTGAAGCAGGGATTGAAGCCGAGGCAGGTCAAGACGTACATCAAGAGGTTCCTCTACATGAACGGGGTCCGCAAGAAGTACAGGGTCTTCGTCGCGGGCAAGGAGCTTACAATCCAGGAGATAGAGCTCGGGGAGAAGGAGGAGGAAGAGGAGAAGAAGGCGCCCGAAAAGCTCCCCGAAATGCCGGCGAAGGAGGAAGCTGAGCCGGCCGAAGAGACGGCAGCCGAGGAGCCGGCAAAGGAAGGGGCCTCCGAAGAGAAGACAAAGCCCAAGAAGGCCGCTTCGAAGAAGCCCCGCCCCAAGAAGAAGAAGGCAGAGGAAGAAGCCTAGGCGCGCCGGGCAGAACGAGCCCGTTTCAGCCGCTTCTCACGGAGCAGAGCTCTCAGGTAGTTCCTCGATTCGCGGAGCTCCTTCAGAGCCTGCACGAAGTCCCCTACGGTGAAGCTCACCATACCTTTCTTGAGGTTCTTCAGAGCGAACTGGAGCGCCTGCCTTTCATCGGGGACGGAATACCCCTTCAGGCGGATGAACCGTCCTGGGTTCTCTTCGTCAAGGTCGAATTTTATGAAAGCGATGCTCTTCTCCACCTTGACGTAGGCGGTCCAGATGGAGTGGATTTGCTCCGCCGTCGGCTCGCCTCTGATGGAGGCTATCACTCCCTCGAGGCGGCTCTTCGCTTCTTCGAGATCTGAAGCCGTCTCTTTCCTCCACTCGCTCACGCCATTGCCCCGGCAACGCCCCTTTTTGACAGGGACCCCATTTTCGCCCTCGCAGACTTATAACCAACAGAGGAGCGGCCGGTTCAGTTGCCGAAGAAAGAGGAGCAGAAGATTGGTGGCGCCTGCTATGTCGGCCTCGATTCGATGCTGGAGCTGGGGAGACTTTCGTGCGCACTCGAGCGAGCCCCCTTCCCGCTATTCGCGTTCAAGCACGGCAAGGCTGTGAGGATCGCGGCCCAGGCGGACCTCTTCATGGGGACCCCCATATTCTACTACTTCGACAACGCGGCAGTGGACGAATTCCTCGCCTACAGGATCACCGGCGAAGGGGAGGAGGTCCAGCTTGTCAGCTCTGCAAGCAACGCGTCCTACCTGTACGCACCAGTGATTCGGGTCCAGAAGATGCCGAAGATACTTGACGAGAAGGCCGACTTCCAGGACAAGTTCATGGCGATAGAGGTTGAGAACATCCCCAGCCTGGTGAAGGTCGGGGCATACAAGACGCTGTTTGAGGAGCCCCCGCTCCCTCTGTTCGCCTTCAAGAACGGGAATGGGTGGGTGGTCGGGACCTTCGCCCGCATCGACGACTACGAAGAGGCCTCCATCTTCTTCTACACTCATGGGAAGGACGAACCTTCCGGATTCCTGAGGTACTCCTATGACAAGATTACAGAGACGACGTACGTGAAGAGGACCGACGAGCCTGGGTACCACTACATCAAGGTCGTGAAGCTCACTCAGCCTCACCCTCTGGTAGAGTTCTAAGCCGATTCCCGGATGAAATTCTCCGCCTCGGTAAGCGTGATCTTCGAGTTCCCGTAGGACGCCCTTTCATGCGCCTCCTTGAACGGGAACCACCCATATCCCTGGTGCTCGAATGATATCTCGACCTTCTCCACGTCGGTTCTAGCGAGGAGGTACACCACCTGCTTGTGAATGTTCTTCCCGTCCCTCCTGTAGAAGTACTCTATCACCTTCCTGAACCCGGGCACGAACTTGAGGTCCTTCAGCCCCGTCTCCTCTTCCACCTCCCTGACGGCGGTCTGCAGTTCGCTCTCGCCCTTTTCCACCCCGCCCTTGGGGAAGTCCCAGCGGCCGGCGTTCTGAAGCAGCAGGAAGAGTCGCGGGCCCCCACCGTCCCTGTAGACCACCGACCCCGCGGACCGTTCCTCCATGTCCTCTGTTCTGGGGGAGACCGATTATTAGCATTCTCTCGTATAACGAACAAATCGTTTTAACGGCGGGGATTTCGGCCGAGAGAATCAGGCTTGGCGAAGATCAAGGTAGCCATCGCCGGGGTGGGGAACTGCGCGTCGGCCCTCATCCAGGGGCTTCACTATTATTCGAGGAAAGGGCCCGACGAGGGGCTCACGTATTGGGATGTCGGTGGGTACACCCCCAAGGACATAGAGTTCGTCGCAGCCTTCGACGTGAACTCCAAGAAGGTCGGGAAGGACCTGTCCCAAGCGATATTCCAGCACCCCAACAACACGGTGAAGATTTCCGACGTGCCCAACTTGGACGTCAAGGTAAAGAAGGGGCCGCTCCTCGACGGCATCGGGAAGTACCTCAAGGAAGTCGTAGCCATTTCAGGGCAGCCTGAGCAGGACGTCGTCCAGGAGCTGAAGGACTCCGGGGCTCAGATTCTCGTTAACTATCTCCCCGTGGGGAGCACAGCCGCCTCGGGGGCCTATGCAGAGGCCGCGCTGAAGGCGGGGGTCGCCTTCGTCAATGCAATACCGGTGTTCATAGCCTCGGACAAGACGTGGGCGGACAGGTTCGCCAGGGAGGGCCTCCCCGTGGCAGGGGACGACGTCATGAGCCAGATAGGGGCGACGGTGCTCCACAAGACCCTCGTCAAGATGGCCGTAGACAGGGGGGTCAAGGTGGACGAGACGTACCAGCTCAACATCGGGGGGGACACGGACTTCCTCAACATGCTCGAGGAGAGCAGGCTGAAGGACAAGAGGGAGAGCAAGACGAGCGCCGTCAGGGCGATGTCCCCCTACGAAGTCCCCACGCGCATCGGGCCGAGCGATTACGTCCCGTTCCTCGAAAACGACAAGGTTTGCTACATCTGGCTGAAGGGGCGGTATTTCGGGGGGACTGTGGTGAAGATGGACGTAAAGCTCCACGTCGTGGACGCCTACGACAGCGGAGGGGTGATGGTCGACGCCATCAGGGGCTCGCGGGTAGCGCTGGACAGGGGGGTGTCCGGCCAGCTCGAGAGCCTTTCCGCGTTCTGCTTCAAGCACCCGCCCGTGCAGATGCCGTACCCGGCTGCCAAGGCAGCCTTCGAGGAATTTACTTCGGGGAAGCGGGAACGGTAGGGCCTACCTTCCTTCTGATATAGAACGCTGTGAAGAGGAGCACCAGAAGGACGAAAGCGGTTGGGATGAGGTACCTTGTGGTGATGTCCTCGCTGATTGCGATGCCCGTGCTCGTAGGCACAAGGCCGTTGATGGTGATCCCAGAGTAGGTGAAGGTGAGTTTCCCGTTGCTGAATGGGATGGTGATCCCAGAGCTGGCGACCGCCGAGACGGTGGCCGTGGCGACCCCGTGGGCCGAGAGGGACCCCAAGTTCATCGTCAGTACCCCCGCCGAAAGCTGGGCGTTTCGCAGGTCTGACAGCCCGACCCCGGAGGGGACAGAGAGGGTGAAGAGGACATCAGAGACAGGGACCCCAGAGGGGTTCGTGATCGTGAAAGTTATCGTGAAGTTCTTCCCTTCCTCCGGGGTGATGGGGTAGGTCGATATGGTGGCTGTCAGCGGCTGGTAGACCTTAACCGAGGGCTTGGCTCCTGAGATGGTGAAGGACGAGCCCCCGAAGTAGAAGCTTGCGGTCCCAGCCGTCCCGTTGAGGGTCCCGAAGGTCTGGGTGGCGGTCACCCCATAGAACACGGCGGTGTTCCCGCCTGCAGCTATTGTGTCGACGGTCTTGGTCAGATTGGCAGCGCTTGAAAATGTGTCGAAGGAATCAACGGTCGAACCCACGGTAACATTGAACACGGGGAGAGGACCGAAGTTAGTGGCGGTGACCTTCACCTGTGAGTTCATCCCACCGAACAGCTGGGCAGGCACGAAATCCTTTGAGACCACCAAACCCCCGGGTATCGCGACTGAGTTCGAGTATCCCGTAATGTTTCCCGTTGCGTCCAGTCCGCTGAACCGGAGAGGGGCCATCAGGTAGTTCTGGGCGTCCGTCAAATTGTACTTCATGGTGGTAGTAAACGTCGCTGAGCTATTCAAGGTAGGATAGCTCAAAGTGAGGACTTTCCCCGAGCAGCTCAGACCCGTGCCGTTGATGATGCCACACCCCAGGCCGGCAGGGAGGGTACCGGTCGCGCGGAACGACGTCACGTTTGCGAAACCGCCGTTGGTCGTCGTGAAGGTGAGTGTAAGGTTGGTCTGCAGGCTCACCAGCGAGGCCAACTGGGCGCCGACCGCTACGGCGGGGTACCCTATCAGCATCGAAGTGTGCGAGAAGACTGTCGGAACGGTGTTCGACGTCGAGTTGAGCGACGCCCCGCTGGGGTTCAGATAGGTCGTCGAGAAGGCCTTCGTCTGGTTCACCCCTAGCAGCCCGTTCACCGTGAGGGTGACGGTGACGGTCGCAGAGCCACCCGCAGAGCTCCCGGACTTCGCGGCAAGCCCGGCTATGGATTGGCCTGCGACGACGACAGAAGAAGCGGGGAGGGTGCCGACATTAGTGGCAGTGACGTTGAATTTCTGGGTCGCTCCAGCGACCTGGTCGAAACCACCGACGGGGACGACGTTGGTATAGACGACGGCGTCATCCGCCCCCAATGACAACCTGATAGGGTTCATGATCGCTGTCCCGTTGAACGTGTTTCCTACAACGGTGTACTGGTAGCGCACTACGGACGCGGGTATCGTCAGGCTCCCCGTCGATGTCCCGGTGTATTGGAGTCTATAGACCGGCGTCACGGACCCACCTGGGGAGATTGTCTGGGTCGGGAGCACGGTGTAGTTCCCGCCGAGGAATTTGAAGTCTCCTGTCGTGTTCCACCAGTCATCCGAGAACAACACCTTGGTTATGGTATCAGAGGGCGAAAGGTTCTGCAGAGTAAGAGTTACTGCTATCGAATCGTCAGTTCGCAGGACTCCGGTGTCCACCGCCCTGGAGGCGAGGAGGGGGGCGGGCTGCTCGACGACGGTCGCGTTGATCGAGTACAGGGAGTTGCCCGGCGCCAGGGTAAGGGTGTAGGATCCTGTGAAGTCGGCCGAGTTACTGGTGACCGTCGCCTTATCTGTGGACACCACGATTCCGTCAAGGAACCTGACTTGGACCACCGAAGAGGAGCTTTCGCTCGAAGCATGAATTGAGGTGACCGTCCCTGAGAAGTACCCCAGAAGGTTAGGCTGGTCCGTGCCGTTGAGGGCCGTGGAGCTGATCGAGCCTATGACCAGGCTGTGGTTGAATCCCGAGGAGGCCTTCTGGCCTTCAAGGACGATGAAGGGAGAGTCCGACCCGAGAAACACCGTCTGACTTAGGGCGTTGGCAAATCCGCCAGCAGAGGAAGGGACGAACTTCCAGAGAGTGTTGGTAACCAGCGGGGCGAAGGATATCGGGCTGTAGAAGGAGTAGGTCCCGGTACCATTAGAGTACGAAGTGAACGACGTGAGGAGATACGAATCCATAGACTTCGCAGCGGCTGAGGCGTCGGCATAGGAGTCCGACCCGAGTTTGAGGAAGAGCCCCTGGGACGGGATGAACGGGACGGGGAGGATGTCGTACCCCCTCGGCCCGAAGAGCTGCATATCGGAAAGGAAGCCTGCGGTGCTTATGGCGGTGACGTTGTACCAGCTGAGCCCCGGGGTCGACTCGAATGCTGAGAGCTTGCTCGACCCGTTGATCCCGGTGTAGGTGAAGTACCAAAGTGCGTCTGAGCCTGAGACGAATACGCTCAGTTTCTCGGTGTACGCGCTCTGTCCCTGGGCAACCTGGGCGGGGATTGCCGCGAGGATCATGAGAGCAACGACGGCTACTACGAGCAACCGAGAACCTTTCATGTGAGACGCGAGTGGGCGCTCGGTTCTCACTATAAAACCGTTAGGAGCCAGCTACCTTTTTCTGATCGTTTCTTCCGACGGGTCGTCGACTCCTTTCTCGTTGAGGCAGAAGACGGTGTCCCTCTCCGGGTGGTATGGGCTGTCGACCATCCTGGCGATGCGGTTCTTGGCGGCCTTCCTCAGGTATATCCTGTAGGTGCTTGTGTGGGCGACGACGTGCCCGCCTGTAGGCCGCGTCGGGTCCCCGAAGAACGAGTCGGGAGCGGCTTGGACCTGGTTGGTCAGGACCACTGCTATGTTGTAAATTTCGGCTGTCCTGAGGAGCTGGTGCATGAACCTGTTAAGCCTCTGCTGCCTCTCGGATAGGGTCCCCCTGCCCAAGAACTCGGCCCTGTAATGAGCAACCGCGCTGTCCAATATTACGAGTTTGACTTTGTTCGGCTCGATGATCCTTCCGAGGTCCTTGACTATGAGCTCCTGGTGGGCGCTGTTGTAAGCCCTCGCCACGGTGATTCGCGACAGGATCTTGTCGGAGTCCATGTCCCTCGCCTCCGCGATCTCGGCGATTCTCTCTGGCCTGAATGTGCCCTCGGTGTCTACGTAGATGACGCCCGCGTCGAGTCCTCCCTCGCCCTTCGGCGCCTGGACCATTACGCTAAGAGTGTGACAGATCTGGCTCTTGCCCGAGCCGAATTCGCCGTAGAACTCGGTCAGTGCCCAAGTCTCAATCCCCCCACCGAGCAGGTCGTCCAGGTTCTTCGAGCCAGTCGAAATCCTGTCGATTGCCTTCCTCTTCACAAGGAGGTCCGCGGCGTTGATGAAGTCGGGTTCAAGGCGGTGCAGCTCCACGAGTTTCTTGCGCGCCTTGTTGTTGAGATCCACGGCTTTCGAGACGTCGATGTCTACCGCCTCGGCTATGTCCATGGGCCCAGCCGTCGCGAGATCAAGGATCGTCTCGATCCCCGCGTCCTTCAGTTTCTGCTTTGTTGCGGGACCAACGCCCGGGAGGGTGTCGACCTCAAGTTCCTCATTAACACCTGTTTCAGTCAACGTTTCACGCGAGTGCTTTCCACTAGATAAGCATGCCCTAGGGGGAGATACGCGAAACTGTCCGGGGGAAGAGACTGGCGGAGCGGATGTGCTTCAGTCCGGCGATCCAACGGGTCGACCTCTCGACCCCGATGCCGAACCCCGAGTGCGGGGGCATGCCGAACTTCCTGAGCTCCAGGTACCATGAGAACGACTCGGTCGGGAGGTCCTGGTTTGCGATCCTCGCCATCAGCTCGTTGTAGTCGTGGATTCTCTGGCCCCCTGTGGCCAGCTCCCCGATGCCTTCCGGGGCTATGAGGTCGGCAGACATGGTCACCTTGGGCCTATCGGCATAGGTCATGTGATAGAATGACCGTGCGCTGAGCGGATAGTCCGTGACGAAGAAGGGGGAATCCTGGGTGAGACTGATGGCCCTCTCCGCTTCGGTGGGGAGGTCGTCCCCCCATTCGAAACCGAACCCTTTTTTCTCGGCGATGCCCCTCGCCTCGTCGTAGGACATCCTTGGGAAAGGCCTGCCGGGCTGCTTGATCGTCCTCCCCAGAGTCTGGAGTTCGGCCTGTCTATGCTCGATGACCCTCTCAACCATCTTCGATAGCAGCCCTTCCTGGACCTTCATGTTCTCCTCCTGGTCGGCGAACGCCTGTTCAGCCTCTATCATCCAGAACTCGGTCAGGTGCTTTGCAGTCTTGGACTTCTCCGCCCGGAATGCAGGCTGGTAGATCCAGACCTTTTGGAGCGCTGGGAGGGCTGCCTCTTCATAGAACTGGGCGCTCTGGCTCAGGTTCGCCTTCTTCCCGAAGTAGTCGACCTCGAAAAGGGTCGACCCTCCCTCTACGGCCGCCTGGACGAAGGTGGGGGCGCTGATGAGTTGGAAGCCGTTCTCTCTAAAGTAATCGAACGCTGCTCCCACCACTTCGGCCCTGATCCGCATGGAGGCTATCGCCTTGGGTCCCCGGATGCTCAGGTGCCTTTTGTCGAATAGGTAGGACGCAGACTTCGCAGCCGTCTTGGTTATGGGCCAGCTCTCCGCCAGCGACACAATCGTAAATTCATCTGCGGCTATCTCCTTCCCGCCCGGCGCGCGCTTGTCGTCCTTTACTGTCCCCCGGACGACGACAGCCGACTCCTTGGTCGCGGCCTTCGCAGAGTCGTAGGGCCCCCCGACGGTCCCCTTGCGGGCAGAGACCTGCACGTACCCGGACCCGTCTCTGATCATGGCGAATATCAGCCCACCGACGGTGTGTTTGCGGGAGACCCACCCCCTCACCTCGACGTCGGCAGCCGCCCTGCCTGATATGACGTCCGCTGCGGCCGAGACCTGGTACTTCTCTCCTTTCACGGTTCGAGGCTCGCCTTGGTCGTTCTAAAAGCATGATGCGCCCTCAAGGGTTAAGTGAGCCATGGGTTTCGGCGTACACGGCTCTTTTGCCTTCCAGTCGCGCCGCAATCCTTGGGTGGACTGGCAGGGGGAAGCTGACAGACCTTCAATCCACCACCGAATCGCTCCTGAAGGAGAACCGGGTTTCCGCCAGGACTTCTGCAGCCGGGCACTTGCTCGTCGTCACCGGAGTCGAGCCCTTGAGGGGCGCTGCGGTCCTCCGATCTCTGCCTGGGGTGAGCTGGATTGCAGCAGGCTTCGAGGTGGGCCCCCTGAAGGAACTGGCATCGGCGTCAGGAAAGCTGGCAAGATCGTACCTCAAGCGTGGTTCAAAGTTCAAGGTCGAGGCCGAGGGGACGGGGGACGTAACACCCTCCGACGTGGCGGGGGTTGTGACCGCCGCGATCTTGGACGAGGTCCGTGGCTCCAGGACCTCCCTCGAATCTCCCCGCGTGCGATTCAGGGCATCCTTTGACGGAGCCGGAGGAGCAGTGGGGGTCGAAGTCAGCGACGGGCCCGGGGGAGTCCCGACAGGAGGGGATCTGGTGGTGTGTTTCGTCTCCGGAGGAATCCATAGTTCTGTTTTGGCCTGGAGCGCGCTCCTCCAAGGGTTCAGAGTAAGGCTGGTCCACGCCCGGTACAGCGACGAAGCTCTGCGGGCCGTAGCGCATCTCTATGCTGAGCTGTCTCACCGTGCCGACCCCAAGTCCCTGAGCCTTGAGGTGCTCGAGGGAGACTCGGTGAAGGGAGCCCTCGTGGGCTATGCGTCCTTCTCAAAGGACCCCGTGTACTGCGGGTTCCATTCGGGGGAGGGTTCGTACCTCGACCGAATCCCGAAGATCTCCAGCCCGCTCTTTCTCCTATCCGAGGAAAGGTTCGGCTCCGACTTCGAAGGCCTCGGGATAAGGGCGGCCCTCAAGCCTGAGGCCTGGAATAGGAAGGGGACGGGGAACTTCTCAGTCAAGAGGTTCCGGGGCAAGATGGCCGACGTCAGCGGGGTCCTCGACGGCCTCCGCTAGTCCCCGGCTTCCATGCGAACTACCTCTCCTCTCGGGGACTTCTCGCCGAATATCTCGGCCTGGAACGCCTGGACATCCGTCCCCTCCTCGAGCCAGGAGTCGGGAGGGAGCCCCGCCTTCATACAAGTCTGCGAGAGGAACTCGGTCTGGTCGAACGAATACTCCGTCGCCACCTGAGGAAGCAATAGTCCGCTGAGCCCAAACCGTGAGACAATCAGGCCGTCGACACCGATCCTGACCTTCGATGGGAGGTCAATCGCCTTCGAGGTCCGGATGACCTCAGGCTTTGTGAGGATGCTCACCTCGAGGACCACGGAGCCGAGCTCACCGGGACTCACAGGAGGGAACCTCGGGTCCTCGGTCGCCGCAGCCATGGTCGCTTCCTGGATGGCCCTCCCCAGAGGCTTCACAGGATATGGGAACCCGATACACCCGCGGAGTCGGTCTGGGTTGGGCTCATCCGAGTTTATGGTGATGAAGACGCCGCGTAATTCGGAGAAAATGCCTGGCGGAGCCGCCTTCGCCTCCGGCTTTCTGCCCATGACGTGGGCGTCTAGGGTCTCCCTGGCGAGGTTGACCGCCCTCCTGCCCTCTTCAATCGAAAGTGGCATTCTAGTCCGGACCGAGCAGACGGGACAGCGACATTAACTTTCTCCAGTGGGTCCCTCTCCAATATAGGTGGCCGCATGATACACATCGGAAGAACAGCCGATGCCGCCTTTGAACTGCGGCAGGCACTTCGCCAAGGACGGAGGCCTTCGTAACGACTTCCAACTGCCCGCCGCATACGGAGCAGCGCGGCTCCCCCCTCAAGAAGTGGATCCCTAGAGGCTTGGCCTCCCTATGGAGCGTCCTCATCCTGGCCCTGTCCGTTTCTCCCGTCAGCAAGACGGCGTTCACTCCCTTGGCTCTGGCCCTCGCTTCGAGCGACCTGTCGGCGGTCAATATGACCCTCTTCTCCAGCATGGCAAGGGCAATCAATCCACCGTCGTCCCCCGATCTGTAGTACGCGGTGTCGAAGCCCAGGGCCCTCAGCTTTCTGGCCAGGGAGCCGAGCATCGCGTCGGCGACGAAGCGGGTCCCTTCGGAAGCCCCTATCCTACCTTGTGGTCTCTGCGGATCTGACCGTCTCGTAGAGGCGCCTCGCGTGCGGGTCCTTCTCGAAGTGTTCCCTGATGGGGGCAATTATCCCGTCCAGGGCCTCTCCCACCCCTCTCTTGAGGTCCGCGGGGTGCATCTCCCCGGCGGTGTAGGCCACTTCGAGCTCATCCCAGGAATGGTATTCGACGTTCCCTCCGTACTTCTCAGGCCTTTCGATCCTAAGGGAATTCTGCTTCCTGAAGACTATGTACCTCGAGTACTCGAGAAGCGAGTTCCCTTCTACCACCTTCGGGGGGCAGTAGGCCGAGTTCACCTTCTTCATGATCGCCTCAAGCGAATCGTGGACGAAAATGGAGGTCTCGGGTTTGCTCTTGCTCATCTTGCTTGAAATCTCCGCGTCCATTGCGCCGTTCTCGTCGAACCCTTCCGGCTCCTTCCTTCCCTGAAGCCCGATTAGCATATGGTGGTGGACGGCGACTGGCTTCTTCCACTTCATCTTCTCGGCGATCTCTCGGGCGAGTATGTTAGCCCGCCGCTGGTCGACCCCAAGCTGGCAGATGTCAACATCGAGCCAGAATATGTCCGCAACCTGCATCATCGGGTAGAAGAGCTGGGCTGTCTGCACAGACTCCTTCGTGGTCCTCCCGGCGATGGTGAGCGCCCTCTGGGCCCTAGCAAGGGTCGAGTTCTGGGCGACGGTGATGACCTTTTTCCAGTAATCCTCCTGCCTAGCCGCGTCGCTGGTCCAGAGGACGTCGACTTTGCTCATGTCGACCCCCGCCGCCTTCCAGACTTCGACGAAGTATTTCCCGACCTCCTGGATCGTCTCGAGGTCGCCCCCCATCTTGTTGTTTACCCAGGCGAACCAGTCGGCTATCCAGAGCTTCATCCTGACTCCGGCCTGAAGCATGTCGTTGACCAGGATTGGACGAAGGACCCCGAACGGAAGGTGAGCCAGGCCGCTCGGCTCGAACCCATCGTAGGCCGTGGGGTGTTGTTTAGCCTCCAGTAGGGTCCTCAGTTCCCCTTCGGTGATTATCTCTTCCCCCACCCTCCTGATGTGAGAGAGCCTTGTTTCCAGGTCCAAGCTTAGACCCTTCGCCCTGTCCATGTCAATTAAAACAGTTAACGATGATGACCGCACCGATGCAGGGCTGCCCTGAAGGTCCGGCAAAGGCATTCCTGGCCTCACATGGCCCGTAGTATAGGAATAAATTTCCCCTTCAGTCCTGCGACTGATTGCTGAGTTTCGCGGAGAGCTTTTTCGCCTGGGTCATCTCCACGAGCATGTCCGCCCTGCTGGGCCTTCTTTTCGCACTCTTCCTAGGCAAGTACCTGAAGCTTAGGTACTTCCTTGCTTTCTCGCTCGGAGTCCTCTTGTGGGTCTTTGTGGATGTGATAGGCGACTCCGGCAACCTCGATGTCAACGCGGCCTTTTCTGGGGGCTGGGAGCAGCTCTTCATAGTTGGGCTCTTTGCCTTTGGATTGCTAACCTTCGTATCGCTCGATCGCTCGATTTTCTCGCCCGTCGTTTCCCCAAGCGGCAACTTCGTCATTCCACTACTCATCGCAATAGCGATCGGGATCCACGGCCTTGGGGAGGGGAGCGCTTTCGCAGACGTCGTGGCAAACACTCCGATCAGTTCATTGGTCGTCGCCTTCGGCGGAGAGTCAGCAGGCGCGGCTTACGTCCTCCACAAGTTCCTGGAGTCGCTGGCAATCGGTGGATGTTGGCTGATGTATTCGGGCGGGCGGAATGTCGGGGGCCTGCAGCGGACTCGAGATGCCATTCTGCTCACAGTCGCCTTTACTCTGCCTTCGATTGTCGCAATGGGGATTGGATACTACATCCCGATTGACTCGAGCTACTTCTACGCCCTCGGAACCGGGGCCTTGATGTACGCGATTCTGAAGCTGCTAGGACCGCTCTACACCACCCACCAGGCCCAAGGCCCCAACGTTTCACTGAAGACGGCAATATGGCTCCTAGCTGGCCTGATTTGCGTGTACCTGGCGGCGCTACTGCATTCCTAATCTAGGGACTAGCTGGTCGAAGGATGTTCTCATGACTTCCCTGACCGAAAAGCACCTCCAAGCTCGTCTTCGAAGGTGAATGCCCTTTTCAGATGAAGGTCTATATATCCTGACCCTGTTCTAACGTCGCTTGATAGGTTTCGCTGAAACCTTCGGCGCAGTTCTGGCAACCTTCCTGATTCCTACCTTCATTGGGTTGGCAATAATCTCTGCGGCGGCGCGGTATCTCAGCGCAAAATATCTGGCAGCCTTTGCAATCGGACTGTACCTTTGGTTCTTCTCAGACACCATCGGTGATGCCTCACTACTGGGGGTCAGCGAAGGGTTCACAGGGGGCGGGTGGCACGTCGCGCTGTGGGTGGCTTTCGCCGTAGGGGTCGTCCTCCTATTCTCCCTTGACACCAAGATGTTCACCGAAGGCGCCCCGGGAGTGAGCTTCGGCTTCGCGATTCCATTGCTCGTAGCGGTCGCCGTGGGGATGCATGGCTTTGGTGAGGGCGCTTCCGTCGGCGCGACTGCAGCCACTACTTCTAGCACGAACCTGATCGACGCATTTGGGGGCTTCTCCGCGGGTGCCGCCTTCGTGCTGCACAAGGGGCTGGAGCCAATGATGGTAGGCGCAGCCTACTGGATCTATGCCAAGGACCATGCGATGGACATGACTGGCCGAGTGAAGGACCTGGTCGTCCTGACTCTGGCATTCACCCTTCCTGGGATAGTTGGCGGAGCGAGCTCCTACTACCTGATACAGGCGTTTCCCACCATCGACTTTACGTACGTGTTCGCGTTTGGCCTAGGGACTTCCACCTATGCTGCCCTGAGGCTCGTTCGACCACTCTTCCAAGGGACGGGTTCGAATTCGGAATCGACTAAAGTGGCTCTGGTGATGATTCTGGGTTTCACATGCCTTTATCTGGCGGCCCTCCTACATTCGTAAGCGGGTCCCGAGGCTGATTGAATCTAAATCGGATGGTCATCATTGCGATCATTGTGGTGGCCCTCGTCGGCGCCATCGCCACGACGGCGTTCTACCTAGCGAGCACGGGGAGGAACGTGACTACCACCAGCACCCTTCCCTCAGGGTGCGTCAAACCCGCTGACGGATTCCTTGTGGTTGCCAGCAATCAGGGTTACAACGACAGCATAGCACATGGCGTGCCACAAAATTCGTGGCCAGTCATGACCGTCCAACAAAATCAAACTGTGAACATCACGGTCTGCGACACCGACTTTCAGGCCCACGGTTTCCAGGTAACACACTACTACGACAGCGAGATCGTCACGATTGTGCCTGGTCAGGTCTTGCACGTATCGTTTGTCGCGGACAAGACTGGTACATACAGGATCTACTGCAACATCTTCTGCTCGATACACTGGGCAATGCAGAGCGGCGAGCTGATAGTCACCTAAATGGCGCCCCCAAGCGGGTCTGACTTGGCTAGGTAGGCCGCTTTGCCCTGAAGAATGCGGCCACGGCAACACCGAAAGTCAGGACGGCCAGCCCCTGATGAGCTGCGACTATCAGGTACTCCTGCTCACTCGTGGCGATGACAATCCCTCCGAGGAGCACTTGGGCGACGAGAAGCAACATGGCTACGTATACTGTCCTCTTGACTACCCTTTCAGCGTCCTTGGCGCGCCAGAACGCGACTGTCGCCAGCAGCATGAAGAGAGTAGATAGCGCAGCGAAAAGCCGGTGAGTGTACTCCATCACTGGAGCAATCTGGAGTGGTGGGAACAGCCCTCCGAGGCAGGTGGGCCAGTCCTGGGGAACGCTTGAGCCGCAGGCGTCGCCGTAGCCGGCCACAGTCACGTAGGCTCCGACAACTATGACTGTGAAGAGAGACGCCATGGCCAGCAGCAGGAGGACGTACTTCAGATTCATCTGGACGGGCACCGCGACACGAGAGGGATTAAACTGTTCTAGGCGCCCTTGGCCAGGGCTTCGACCTTCGACTTCAGAACCGCCGAGGGGACGGCGCCTATCACTATGTCCTCGACCTTGCCCTTCGAGAAGAACATCACCGTTGGGATGCTCATTATCCCGAATTGCATCGCCAGCTCCTGGTTGGCGTCCGTGTCCACCTTGACGAACTTCACTTTCCCCTGATACTCCTCCGATAGCTTGTGGATGACGGGTTCTATCATCTTGCATGGGCCGCACCAGTCAGCGTAGAAATCTACTACCACGGGTTGGGTGGATTTCACGACTTCGTCCTGGAAACTGCTCCCCTGAATCGCGGTCACTGTTTCAGTCAATTGGTTTGCCTTTGACGCACTGAATTCTCCCTGCTTATAATTCTGCCTTGGTCTCGCGGTCGGAATCCGTCTTCTCAGCTTGTAGGTGCTTTCAGCTCAGCGGCCTCTGGAAAGTAGGTTGGGAGAGGAGAGACCTTCAGGGAGTCTTTGACGGGGTTGTAGGCCACCAAGGTCGCCTTCTCAATCGTCCGCCAGACCAAATCCTGGAGTCCATACGTGCGCACGTATTCCGATATCTCAACCCCCTTCACCCTTGTCCTGGGGTGTCTTGTTATGATGGCGCAACAATCCTTGTAATCTTCCAGCGAAAGGTCGTAGGTGCCGATGCGTCTGGCTAGGCTGACGATTTCATCCTTGTCGTAGGTGAGCAATGGTCGTAGGATGGAGAGTGTCGACCCTTCGTCAAAGGAGGCAATGTTCCAGAGCGTCTGCGACGCGGCCTGGGAGAGAGAATCACCGGTAGAGATCGCCTTTGCGCCAAACCGTGCTGCAAGGCCCTCGGCGGCCATCCGCATGAACCTCCTGAATAGGCTGGGCTCGAGCTCGCCGGGAACCCCAAAGGTCGCCAGCTGGTAGTCAGCGAAAGGCATCAGCACCAGCGTCGCCCTCCCCCCATAGGCTGAAAGGACCTTCACAAGCTTGGTGATCTTGCTGTCGACGGCCGCCTGCGGGGTGGGTGCGAGGTAGAAGTGTAGGTAGACAGGCTTTGTCCCTCTCTTCATGAGCAGCCAGGCCGCGACCGGCGAGTCGATGCCACCAGAGAAGAGGTGCACCACCCGCCCGGCGGTACCGAGAGGCAGGCCTCCGGGACCCCTCGCTCTGTCCGCGTACACCAGAGCTTCCCCTCGCAGGACGTCGACGTGGATCGTCAGCTCCGGGTCGGAGAGGTCCACCAGCTTCCCCGTCGCGCCCTGCACCTCCGCGCCCAGCTTCGTCGCGAGCTCCTGAGAGCTCATCGGGAATGTTTTGTCAGTCCGCCTCGGCGAGATCTTGAAAGTCCGTCCCGGCGCTCCGGCAAACTCGAGGACCGTGGCCAGGATGCTCGAGTAGTCATGCTTTACAACCCTCACGGGGGCGTACCAGGATACGCCAAAAACGCGCGACAGCTTGACAGCAACCTCGTTCTCATCCCCCTTGGCGTCTACGACGAACCTTCCCTCTGAGTAAACCAAGGAGTGGTCGATCCCAGATAGGGTCCTGTTGATGCCCACCCTCAGCGCCCTCACGAACTCAGGGCGGTTGTTTCCCTTCAGTGCCACTTCGGAGTAGTGGACGACGTACTTCGCCAATTCCAGTTGCCGTCGCCCCTGAACGGAGAAAAGGATTGCTCAGGCCTTGTCAGGAGTGCAAGACCGCCGCGACCATCGCGGCCAGGAACACTACGGCGAGGTATGGGCTGGAGAACTTGAAAGCAAGCCAGGCGTTGGCCTTGTTCGGGGTTCTCAGGAGCTTTATGTTGGTCCAGAGGAGGAGTGAGCCGAAAACGGCTGCAACCGCCAAGTAAATGATCAGGCCTAACCCAGAAAGGTAGAAGGCGAAGAGGAGGCTGACGGGGATGAGGAGGAGCGTGTTGACTACTATGTACTTGGACGCGGCCTCGGGTCCGACGACCGAGGGGAGCATGGGGATGCCCACGGCAGAATAGTCTTCTTCAGTTATCACGGCAAGCGACCAAAAGTGGCTGGGCGTCCAAACGAAGACAAGGGCCCCGAGTAGCCACCCGGCGGCGGCTCCGTTCCATGTGACTGCGTACCACCCCGCCAAGGCCGCGCAGCTGCCGGCGAAGCCGCCGAGGACGATGTTCCAGCTCGTCCTTGGCTTTAGGAAGAGGGTGTAGACCGGGACGTAGATGAATGCGCCGAGCGCGATGAAGAAGGTGCCGAGGACGTTCAGGGTCAGTGTAGCGATCAGCACTCCTGCGGCAAGAAGGCCGAACCCTAGGAGAAGGGCGTGTGTGGCGGGGACTATCCTGCCGGCGGGGAGAGGCCTCCCCATGGTCCTCTTCATCTTCGCGTCCATTCCCATCTCCAGATAGCTGTTCAACGCAAGCGCCCCCGCTGATGCGGCTGCGCCTCCTACCATGACCCCCACTAGGACGTAGGGCGATGGGATCGCCCTCGCGGCCACGACCGCCGACCCGAGGGCCGCCATCAGGAGCAAGGGGACGATTTTCGGTTTCGTCAGGGCGAGGTAGTCTGAGAATGCCAACGTTCTTGCTCCACTTTTGAGTCGCTCCCTCTCGCGTCTATTTTAGTCATGCGAGGGGTCCCCATGGTTGAGTCAGCTCTCAAGAAGGGACACGCTCAAAGGCCGAGAATCAATTTAAGGTGGGGACGACCGCTGTGAAGGTATAGTGCAGAGCCGGTTTCCTACAAGCCCCTACCTGTTCCTTGGCGCCCTTCTGTTCGCGGTCGGTTGTGTCTGGGTCGCGCTCGACTCGGCAGCGTGGTACTTCACTCAGAACGTCTACGGCGTCTACGATCAGCAGTCGATACTCTTGCTTGTGCAGAGGTACTACCTGGCCGAAGCCCTTGCGATCTGTGTCGTCCTTGCCGGGGCATACTTGACTTACCTTGGGCTAAAGGGGTGGAGGGGAATCGACGACTCCGACTCGGTCAGGTCCATGCTGGCCGAGTCCGTCTCTTCCCGCATGGATCTGAGGATAGGGTTCGTTGCGGCCGTGGTGTACGCAGTGGTCTATCTGTTCGTTTCAGGGATAATCATCTTCCAACCTGGGGTCAACTCAGGTGCCTGGGTCGGGTTCTCCCCCCTGAGCTGGAATGTCGCCGCCTGCTGCGGCTCCGTGGGGACGGTGCCGGCTGCAATCTTCTACCTCGCCCCACAGGCTCACCTCGCCCTGCAAATCCTTCCGCTCGACGCCCTATTTGCCGTGGTGGTTCCGACCCTGGTCGGTTTCAACGTGACCGTGGCTTCCCACTCCCTTAGGAACAAGTTTGTGAGGGGGAACGTCGGGTGGATGAGCACCCTCGGGATCCTAGCTGGCCTCTTCACGGGGTGCCCGACCTGCGCCGGGCTCTTCCTGGCGAGCGCCTTTGGAGGCCTCGGGGCGACCTCCCTCGCCGTGGCCCTTGCCCCGTATCAGATGCTCTTCGTTGTGATCAGCATTCCGCTGCTCGCAGCGAGTCCGTTCCTCATAGTGGTCAATGCGAGAAGGGCGGTCAGGGCGGCGTGCCCTGTTCCCGCTCCGCCCGGTTCGCCGGCCCCAGCTGCCTCCTCCGGACTATAGGGGACCCGTGTCACTTCCGCCCGGACCTGCCTCTGCGCCAGAGGACGAGGAAACAGATTGCGGACAGGGCGACCGCTGCTGCGACGACTCCCCACCAGTATTGGAACCCTTGGGAGACTGTTACCACGAGGACGGTGCTGGAAATCAGCCCCGTGGTGGAGGACGTCCCACTCACGGTGATGAAGTAGACCCCCGGGGAGAGCCCTGAAGAGTTGAGGCTCAAGGCGGCAGCCCCCCTGGCCGCATCCAAAGTCAGGGTGTTGGGATCGAAGGTCAGGGTCAGATTTTCAAGGGTGTCGTCCCTCGAGATCCCTTCGGCCTGGAGGCTTATGGCGCCCGTCCCCGTCGCTGCGAGGGACAGCGTGGCCGTCCCGGAAGACGGGAGCGCGATGGCGTCCGGATTCAAGGTCAGGTCGAACGGCATCGGGGAGCCCGCAGGGCTAAGCTCCCCTATGGCGTTGCCGAAGTTCTCGGTGAACCAGACCGTGCCGTTGGCACCGGTCGCCAGGTAAAGAGTACCCGCTATCTCGCCCTTGCAGCAGGGTATCGGGTATTCCACCATCGAGCTGGTCGCGGGGTCGAACTCAGCCACCCTGTTCCCATAGTGCTCGGCCACCCAGACGTAACCTGAAGAGTCTACGGCGATTCCGTTGGGGAGGGACTGGGAGTAGAGGCTCGACGACGGTGGGGATGTAAAGTATTTCGTGAGGGTCTTGGTAGCGATGTCGTAACGGTCGAAGGAGCTGGCACCATGCTCTGTTACCCAGAGCGACCCTCCGTCAAGGGAGAACGCGGCCTGGCTCGGAATGGCCAGGCTGGTGACCACCTGGCCGCCGGGGAGGAGTGGGTTCACTATCGTGGTGAGGTAGGTGCCGTTAACGGGCGCGAACTCTTCGATGCCGTCGGTGGTTCCGGGCCTGAGTTCGCTGGTAGTCGCATAGCCGAGCATCCCCGAGTCCGCGGCCGTGAACCAGAAGTCCCCTGAGCTGTCGAAAAGGACCTGGAGGGGGGCCGAGAAGGCGATGGGAAGGTCGAACTGCTTGAGAATCCCGATAGACGGGACGTACTCGTCGATCTGGTTAGAGAACTCGCAGGTCACCCAGATGGAGCCGTTCCCCTGGGGTGTCACCCCGATGGGGCCACAGGCGATCCCGCTGGGGGCGGGGGGGATGGTGATCTCACGTATGGTGCCGTTCTGGGGGAAAAGGACCCCTAGCCCGTTGGGGTTGAGCTCCGCGAACCAGACGTTCCCCGCGGGGTCCACGGCGATTCCCTCCGGGAGGGCGTCTGCCGTCGGTATCGAGAACTCTGAGAACGACTTCGACGCAATGTCGTATCTGCCGATCTGATTGCTCCCCTGCTCGACAAACCAGACCCTGCCGGCGTGATCGATGGCAATCTGCAGCGGGCCGGAAGACCCCGAAGGTAGCGGATACTGGGCCAAGGAGTAGAGCGGGAGCGCCCCTCCGGTTTCCGAACCGGCGGGCTGACTCAGGGCAGGAGAAACGGCCACTGCAAGCAACAGGCAGGCGACGAGGACGGAAAACCCCCTTCGCATGATAATACCTTCGGGGAGCCCTAGTTACCGTTATCGGGACAGTCTACTACGAATTTGAGGTCGAGGTGCACGCCGCGGAGTGCACGTTGCAGTAGGTGTTCGGAAGGACGATTATGTAGCCGAACATCCCGTTGGAGACGTGGTAATAGCAGTAGAACTCAAAGATCCCAGCGATGGAGGCGCGGAACGACGCTGTGCTCCAGACCGCGTCGTAGCTGGCGCTTTCACTGACGAAGTGGAATTGGTTGTCGACTGTGATAAGCTCTGGGGTAGCCGGGGGTAACGGGGAGGATGCCGGGTTCGGGTTTATCGGAATCTTGTATGTCCCTCCCGGAGCCAGCAGGCTCGAGCCAGAAACGCAGTCGCTGCTGGACAGGCCTGCGCTCGCCGCCGTGTACGCCGCCTGGACGCAGCTCGACTGGAAGTAGCCATCCGTGAGGAAGTCGTGCATTCCATTCCCGCTTGTAGAGAAGTTGCCGTTTGAGCCCGTCGCTCCATAGGTGTTGTTCAGCTGGAGGTTGTACCCACCTGCCACCAATGTGAAGGTGTGGGCGTCGGTGTCGTTTGTCTGGAATAGAATCTGAACCAGGTCCCCCTGGTGAACGATCAGGACCGGTGGGCAGAACCTGTCTTGCCCGGAGTTGTCCGTGTTGCACCAATCCACCCTGAAGGCCATGGTCGTGGGGGTCGCGTTGACCGATGCCAGGCCGGACTTCGCAATCAGAGACGGAATCTGATTCTGAAGGGTACTTACCTGCCCTTGAAGATTGGTCACCTGGCTGCTCGCTCCGACATAGGCGAAGGCGATGGCTCCCACTGCTAGGAAAACAGCGATGACCGCAACTGCTAGCGAGAGGCCGAATCCTTTCGGGGCGGCTTCAGCCATGAACCCTCATGTGTTAGGGGTGTGAATATTTAACCCTTGGCTAGATGGTTCAATCCGACGTTGCACCTAGGCCATTGCCTTGGGCCCTCCGGCGTAACTCCTGCCGGGCACTGTCAATCGAAATGCTCTAATCTCTCGTCCACGCCGTGAGGCCCAGAAACCTGTGCAGAAGCTCGTGCTTGTCATGGTAGTCGCCACCCTGGCCCTCGCCGCAGGCGTCCTCTACTTCTCTGCCCAGCACCCCTTTTCTCCATCACAGGGAGAATCATCGGTGAGCGGCGTGCAATGCTCGAACTATTCTTCGTCGTTCACCGTGATCGCCACCCAGTCAGGGTACAATGACAGCATCGGGCATGGGGCGCCTTCGAAGTACTGGCCAGTGTTGTGCACCTACCTCGGAGAGGAGGTCAAGATCACTTTCATCAATGAGGATACCGTCGAGCCCCACGGATTCGCAGTCTCAGGGTATGATGACGCCGGGGTCACCATCCTCCCCGGTAAGTCGACCACCATATCCTTCTATGCCAGCTCTGCCGGAGACTTCAAAATCTACTGCAACGTCATCTGCGCGATACACAAGTTCATGCAGAGCGGTCTCCTAGTAGTGGCCTAGAAGCATTCTGAGCCCGGATGGGGACGGCCTATTCGAATAGCGTCCGGGGTGCAAAGGTTAAATCGCAATCCGTCCCTAACTGATGAGGTTGCGCTCCGCGGAGTTCTGGATGGTGGTGTTCGCGGCTGTGGTCTGCCTCTTCATCCTATCAGAATGGGTAATCTCAATCTGGTACTGAAGAGCCCCTAACCCGTTAGTGATGTGTTTTTATACAAAAGGAGGCAACGTAGTGGGGCATATTGCCGCTTAGCTTCGCGCTTTCGGCATCGGTATTCCAGACGCCGCCGCCATCAACACAGCTATTCAACAATGTATGGAATTGGTATCTCTATCTTGGCGTCGCATCGGGGGCCGTCACCTTTGCGTTAATGGTCTACATCCTGTATCGGTACAGATCCCGGCCCGGCAACGTCCTCAGTGCCGAGAAGTCGAGAGAGATCAGAGAGACCTGGAAGGGACCCATTGTCATATTCGCGCTCATGGGCGTGGTCCTGATAGCTGTGGGCGCCCAGACGGTGATAGCACTTCCGACCTATGACAACCCTTCCAACAGCCCGGGGCTCATCAAAGTCGGCGTGATAGGCCAGCAGTTCTTCTGGTCGTTCTCCTATCCTGACAACAAGACCATCGCCTGCCCCTGCGATGTGCCAGTTAACACGGAGGTCATATTCAACGTCACTTCAAGGGACGTGAATCATCAGTTCGGCATCCCAGATTTCCGGGTGAAGACAGATGCCATTCCAGGAAACTACAACATCGTATGGATCGAGCCTAACGCCATAGCTAACTACACCATCCAGTGCTTTGAGCTCTGCGGGGTCGGTCACGCGACTATGATCTCGACCCTCGTGGTCGTATCCCCGGCGACTTTCAGTGCCTGGCTTAACTCGACGGTGAGTGAATAGAGCTGCCCGAACCTCAGGAACACGTCGAAATCAATGATGCCATGAAGGAGGGGTACTCCCCTACCCTCGCCTGGCTCAGGAAGTGGCTCTTTACCACGGATCACAAAGAAGTCGGGCTTCTCTACTTCTGGACCTCAATCTGGTTCGTGGCCATAGGCGGGGCGCTCGCAGGTCTGATGAGGACCCAGCTCGCCTTTCCCGCTCCGTGGGACATCCTCTCGGCTTCGGCCTACAACCAGGCCGTTTCGATGCACGGCCTAATCATGGTCCTGCTCTTCCTTTCTCCGCTGGGAGCTGCATTCTCCAACTATTTCCTCCCCCTGCAGATCGGGGCGAAGGACGTCGCCTACCCGAGGTTCAACGCCTTCAGCTACTGGATGTACCTGATGGGTGGCCTTGTCATGATCTCGGGCTTCTTTGCACCAGGAGGGGCGGCCCAGGCGGGATGGACCAACTATGCGCCCCTGAACTCTATCACATTCTCGCCGGGACCAGGGGAGAGCCTTGTGGGGCTTGGCCTCCTCATGCTCTGGGGTTCCCTCACCATGGGGAGCGTCAACCTGATCATCACGGTACTGACGATGCGGGCTCCGGGGATGACATGGAAGAAGCTCCCCCCATTCTCCTGGATGACGCTTTTCACTCAGGTGCTCCTGTTGTTTTCTGTACCTTCCATATTCGCCGGGACACTCGCTCTTATTACCGACAGGACGCTAGGGACCGTCTTCTTCCTAAACCCGGCTGGGAGCACCATACTCTGGGAAAACATGTGGTGGTTCTTCGGCCACCCGGAGGTCTATGTCGTCGTCCTCCCCGCATTTGGAGCCATCGCCGAGGTGATGATGGTGTTTACCGGGAGGCCGATCTACGCGAAGAAGGCGCTTATGATATCCCTGGGTCTCGTCCTCGTGCCGTTCAGTTTCTCCATCTACGCTCACCACATGTTCCTGACAGGGATCAACCCCCTGCAGCGAGAGTTCATAGATCTCAACACAGAGATCAACACCCTCCCCTCAGGGCTCCTTGTCATCTGCATGGTCCTTACGGCAGTGGGAGGGGCGATAAAGTTCAAGGCCCCGCTGACCTTCGCCCTGGCTGCCCTCGCGGTCTTCGTGATAGGGGGGATCAGCGGCGTTTTCGACTCCTCGGTGCTCTTAGACCAAGAACTTCGTGGCACATACCAGGTCGTAGGCCATTTCCACTACATCATGGTGGGAGCCGCCGAGTTCGGGCTCATAGCCGCCGTATACTACTGGCTCCCGAAGTGGACGGGAATGATGTACAGCTCCGCTGTAGCCAAACTGCACTTCATCACGTCCTTCGTGTTCTTCAACATGACATTCTTCCCGATGTTCTACCTTCTTGAGATGCCCAGGAGGGTCTACACCTACCTTGCCTCTACGGGGTGGGGGAGCTACAACTTCATCGAAACCTTAGGCGCGTATGGGTTCATTCTTTCCCAGTTCCTTCTGCTCTATGTCCTCGTCCAAGCCTTCAGGCACAAGGGGACCCCGGCGCCGCCAAACCCGTGGAACTCTGCGGGCCCGGAGTGGACCTCTGATCCGAAATCCTACATCGACAACTATCCTGCAGTATATGCAAGTGCCCCGTCGGGAGAGCACGCGCCTCACGTGATGACGCCTCTAAACAGCAGACCTTTCACGATCTCCTTAGGTCTAGGCCTGACTTTCCTCGGGCTCATATTCAGTTGGGCCCTCCTCGCGGTCGGAGTGGTCCTGGCCGTCTACGGAGTCTATGGCTGGGCTAAGGATGACCTCGGCGGTGTCTTCAAGATGCCTGGCGAGGAGAAGGTGGGCGAGATTTGGCCGTTCAAACACGACGGGGGCGACCTAGGAGTCTGGAGGATGAAGATGGGGACGTGGCTCTTCCTAGCCTCCGACCTCGTCTTCTTCTCTGCGGTCGCGGGCCTTCTTGTCTTCGTCAGGCTGCATCTCCCAGACTGGCCGGCTGTCGGATCCGTCTTCAACACCCCCCTGGTAGCGTTCAACGTGCTGGTCCTAATCACGAGTGGGCTCACCCTGATGCTCGCGATCCAGGACTCCAAGGAGGGCAAAGGCGCCAGCATGACCAAGTGGCTCGTGGCGACGCTGATCCTAGGCGGTACGTTTCTGATAATCTCAGGGTTCGAATGGGTTGACCAGTTCGCCAAGGGGTTCACATTCAGCAGCGGCATGCCCGGGAGCACATTCTACCTGATGACGGGTCTGTCTGGAGCCCACGTCTTTGCGGGCCTTCTTATGCTCACATACATAACCAAGAAAGGGATGAGCGGGAAGATTACGAAAGAAAACAACTCTTCCCTCCGCCTGTTCAGCCTGTTCTGGATATTCGTAATCGCCATGATCGTCGTCCTGTTCCCCGCGCTGTACCTGATGTGAGTGGGAAAATGCAAAGAAACACAATCATAGCCACCTGGTCCTGGATGGTCGTCACCGTTCTGATAGAGGTCGCCGCCATACCGGCGCTTTCGTCGGTCCAATGGGAGTTGAGAGGGGCGGTCGAGAGCGCCGTGGCCCTCACGGCCGTGGTGCCGCTAATCCTGTTCTACATGGGTCTCTGGAACGAACACCTGAGCGTGAAAATGTTCGTCGTGGTGGCGCTCTTCTTCTGCGCAGACCTTTTACTCATCTGGTCCGCATCATCGGTACACTAGGTGGAAAAAATGAAATACGAACCTCGACCCGACGGCCGCCTGGTGGTGCTACTGCTCATCGCCGTGGCAGTATTGCCCGGCCTCATAGCTGCCGAGCTGTACATCCCTGGTCTGCAGCCCAAGTTCCAGTCGGCACCTTCTGGCGGGGGCTCCACTGCGCCTTCAGGGGGAGGTTCGTCAAGCATCGTCGGTGTCAAGGTCATCATGCCCAACGGCGTCAACCTCAACCATGCGCTGAACTTCGAGCCATCGACCATCGTCCTCGTTATAGGTGTGAATAACAGCGTCACATGGGTGAACCAGGACACCACGGATCATACAGCAACATTCAGCGTCGTGCCGGCGGGGGTGACCCCCGCCAGCGTGTCTGCCGGGGACGTCCCACCGGGGACCTCTTTTGGACCGGTCACATTTACGGTTGCCGGGACCTATGAATACCACTGCCAGTTCCATCCGGGATGGATGCGCGGGACGATAATCGTGAAGAGCAGCTGACGGAGAATCCCGCTGACCTGAGACTGTGGGGATAGAGGTTTGAGAGTTTCTTGGGTGGTAGCGGCTGCCGTCGCCCTAGTGGTTTTGGTGCTCGTAAGCTTGTTCCTTTTCCTCCCCGGGAGCGGGCCTGGATGCACTTCGACATGGAAATGCGGTGCAGGCTATCCGATTCAGGTGGCGGGGAACGTTGGGGTGGGTGCCACCCAGTGCGAGCCCAATGGGGCCTATCTCTTTTGCGTGGGAGGTTCTGATGCCAACAGCGGGGCAAGGAACGAAACGTACATTGGAGCCTTGGGCGCCTCGGGGAACCTAACCGGGTGGGCCCTGTCAACCAATGAGTATCCGACCGGGATAAGCGGCGAATCGTGCGTGGTCAGTTCTGGGTACCTGTACTGCGTAGGGGGGGTGTATGACCCCGGAGGTGACGACATAGCGACAAGCTACTACTCGCAGTTAGGGGCCGGAGGGAGTCTGGGCGCCTGGTTCTACACGACGGCATACCCCATCCCCATCGACGCCGAATCCTGCGTTTCTTCTTCCTCGTACATCTACTGCGTGGGAGGAAACAATGAAACGGACGGCATCGACGGGACTGTCGCCCCAAGCAGCTCTTCCTGGTACGCCCAACTTACTTCGACGGGAATTGGAGCTTGGAGCAAGACTGCTTCGTACCCGACCAACGCATACCTCCCGAGCTGTTTCGCCACAGGCCAGGTGATATACTGCATCGGTGGGGTCGACTCAAGCGACAACCCATTAGGCAACGTGTACTACGCATCCCTTTCCGGGAGTGGCATCGGGGATTGGATCCCCACGACGGCCTATCCCCTTCCGGCTACCGGGCAGGCCTGCTCTGCGTCGATGGGGTACGTCTACTGCGTGGGTGGGGCAACATCTGGAGGCCAGTCTGCGTCCTACACAAACGCAGTCTATGCCACGACAATCTCTTCCGAGGGGCTAGGGACATGGACCAGTGGGCCCGACTTCCCATCAAGCGTCGCGACGACCTGTATCACCTCCTCAGGGTATCTATACTGCATAGGGGGGTTCGATGCGAGTTACCTGGGCGTTGAAGGCGCAGTAAGATATGCTTCTCTGGCATCACTCTGATTCGAGCACCCGCACCAACCGCCAGATCTGAAATCCTCCAGACGCCGACAATCCATGAAATGCTTAAGAAATCTTGAGAGGTCGGTCGCTCGTCCCGCGATAGCTCAGCCTGGTAGACCCACATGGGGCCAATAGCTTCCGGCTGTAGAGGTCGGCCATCGGCTGACCCGTTCAGCCTACTCAGGCCACAGTCACCGGAGTGTCGTCGGCTCAAATCCGACTCGCGGGACGTCTTCTGCTGGTAGGCTAGTCCTAAACTTGGCATGGACCAGGATTCGTGACCCCGGTAGGGAACACGTTGCCAGAGCCGTCCACCCTCAACTGGATTACCGGGAGGTCGACTGTGGCGGGGCCGTTGACGACCTTGCCGGAAATGTCGAACACGGAACCGTGGCAGGGACAGTAGAAGACCTTCGACGCCGAGTCGAACGAACACTGGCAGCAAACGTGAGTGCAAAGCATGCTGAGGGCTGTCAAAGACCCGTCGGAGTTCTTGACTAGCGCATTCGGGTATCCGCTCGGATAATCGAAGTAAACTGGGACCCCGATCTTCAGGCTGTTGACGTTGGCAACCGACCCTTGGACCGTGCCAGTCTGCGTTGTCGTCTGGAGTGTCCCTGCAGGGAGCTTGATGGAACTCAACAGCACTCCGAGGCCGACCGCCCCTGCAATCCCTACGAGGGACTTTAGGAATCCTCGTTTGGTGACGTGCATCTCACTGCCCTTCCTTGTCCTCCTGCGGGAGAGTTGGAGGGCATAGGGTCTCCCGGCTACCCCAACCACCATTATCGCGACTTGGATGGCGAGTAGTAGGTCGAAGGCCCATAGACCGAAGAGGTAGTTTGCGAAGTACGGGACCGTTAAGCCGTATTGTGGAGCGGTGAGGATGTCCCCTAGCTGGAGGATTAACCCGAGGAGAGCGGCGGCGACACTGGGAATGTAGGCGCTCTTCGGGGAGATGAGGCTAAGCATGCCAAGGAATACGTCGATGACCACGATTATGATCAGGCCTACGGCGTGCGAGACGGCGAGGAGCCAGAGTGACCTGTCTGTCGCCAGGAGATAGGACCCCGTTCCCGCTGAGATGAAGAGGAGTAGGCCCATAACTGTCTGGAGCTTCTGGAAGTTCGACCTGGCGTCGCGCTTCGTGAACCCTCCCTGGGTGCCACCTGAGGTTCCAGCCGCGAACTTGGGACAGTCTGAGCAGGGCAGTTCAGAAACGGTCTTCGCCATTCTATCAGTCCTTCGCGCCTGAAATCTGACCCGGTACAACCGGGGCTTCGGGCTCAGCTGAAGGTTCCAAGATCCAGTGAAGGGGCCCTCCAAGCGCTAAGACCACTATCCCTACTAGAAGAGCAATGACGCCGATGAAGGTCAGGTTGATGTGGTCGAGGATATCCGTACACCAAGGGTACCCCGCATAGGCACTCGCAATTGTGCTGTCTTCGCAGCTCTCTGAAATCTGGTAGAATACGATGCCAATTCCTGCAATGCAGACAAGTATTCCCCCAACTAGGTACCCCCCTCTCAATAGGGCGGTCCTTCTTGCGCGATTCTATTAGTCTTCCCGGGGCGAATGATTCAAAGGAGGCTGTGCTGACGAAATCGTGTGGCTTGCCGCACAGGCACCCGATTTCAAACCAAGTCCTCGCGTGCGGGGAAAGGATATGGAGGGGACGGAAAAGGGATTTTGAACACTCATGAAGCTGTGGATCCCGATCGCCGTCGTCGGCCTCCTCATTATCGCAATCATCTACTACTACGCCATCGGCGCGACCGAGTCACAGGGAGCGAACTCATACACTCTGGCCAACGACGTAGGCCTCATCGTTGTGGTCATTGGGGTCGTTGCAGCCGGCTTGGTGATGCGCCGGGCGAGTCCTCACCAGTAAGTTCTCAGAAATCCAGAAACGCTTAAGAAAGGTAAACGGCTCGCATTCATCGAGCTTTGGACAAGGAGTTCCTGGCCCTTTCGATAGTCTTCATGCTTCTGGGGCTGACGGGGATAGTGTTGTTCAGCAGTCTGTTCTACAACGGTTCGATATTCCCTGTAATGACGGCCTCCGGGGACGCGTGTTACTGTACGATATCCAGCCCCGAACCTTCGGCGATGCAGGGGACTTCGAGCATCTTCTTCGCCCTCGGGGTGATGTTCTTCCCGATGGGCCTGATGAAGGGAGGGCTGCCGTCATTCAGGAAGATGCCTACCGCTGTCGCACCAATCAAACTCCCGAGCGGGAGGGTTATCAGCCCCATCCAGATTGGAAGCGGGAGATACTTCGCATTCGGCCTCATCTTACTTCTCATTGGGGCCGACGCGATCCTCGTTCCGGGATACCTTGTCTACAAGAACCTCTACATTGAGTTCGCCGGGTCACTCCTTTCTACGGCGGGAGCCATCTCGATGGCCTGGGGCCTCCGGAAGCCCAAGACTTAGCGCGGGTAGGACGAGGAACCGTTTTATCCCCCGTGGGGACGGGTCGGAAAACAGTTGAGCTCCAAGCCAAAGAAGTCAAAGGCCGAGAAGAAAGCGGCCACGCCGAAAGTGAAGACTGCACCTGCCCGGCCGACGGGAAAGATACCAGAGGTGATGGTGGTCTCGCGTCACGGCACAGATACCATCACACGCCTCGGCAGGGGCTTCTCCAACGCGGAGCTGGCGAGCGCAGGTCTAGAGCCGAGGCTCGCCTCCCGCTGGGGGCTCATCCTGGACCCCAGGCGGAGGAGCGTCATCAAGACCAATGTCGAATCCCTTTCTGCATGGAGCTCGCACTCAATACCGAAGGCCCGAGGCGACGGAAGGGCTCAGAAGTTGGAAGAAGAGGTCGGGAAGGAGGTCGAGAAGGAAGCGGTGAAGGTCGAGAAAGAAGTGGTCAAGGTGGCGAAAGAGGTCAAGGAGGAGGCGGCCAAGGAAGAGAAGGCCGTCCGCAAGCGGGTCGCAAAGCCGAAGACGAAGAAGAAAGAAGAAGCCTAGGCTACAGAGTCTCTTCTCTGACCGTGGCGTACAGGTACTGCTGGGCGTACCCCGCGTAAACTCCGAAATATGACCTCGCTTTCTTTGAGATCTTGTCGTAGTCGGTCGGGGAGAGTTTGATTTTCCCCTCGGCCTTGAACCTTGAACGGAGCGCCGGCCCGAGAAGCCGGGGATACCACTCCGCCAGAACTTTGGTAATCCAGACGTCGATTGGGAAGGCCTCGTCCTTTCCGCAGGAGTAAAGCAGGACGCAGTCTGCGACCTTCGGCCCGACTCCGAGGAGAAGTTTCTTCCCGAGCAGGGCCTTGAGCAGGAGTTGGCGGGCCTTCTCGTAAGGAAGCGAGGTCACCTGGGCGAAGTCGACATCCCCCTCTTCCACTGCCCGAGCCACCTGCCTGAGGAAGGGCGCTCTGTACCCGAGCCCGCAGGACAGAAGGTCGGACTCCGATGCAGCGGCAAGCACGGCGGGGATTGGGAACGTGCTGTAGCTGTCGCCCTCGAACTCAAATTGGTGGCCGTACCTGCCGCAGATTGCCGCGACCATCTTCTTGATCCGGGGAATGTTTGAGTTGGTGGCAAGTACGAAAGAGGCCAGGCACTCCCATTTATCCTGACTGACTAGGCGTAGCCCGTAGTACTTCTCGACGGCCCCGGCGATGACGTCATCCTTTGAAAGAGTGGACACTATGTGTTCCAGGTCGTCGTCCAGCCGGAAGTAGCGCCTGACGAAGGAGCTGTCGAGCCGCTCCGTGCCAGTGGAGCACTTTAGGGTGTCCCCCTCCTGCTTCAATTTCATGACCGAGCCGGAGACCACGCCTTGCCACCATTCCCCTGTCTTCTCCCACCTGAACAGCTGGCCACTTTCGAGCGTGTGTTCGATGCTGAAAGGCGAGTCGAGGGAGACCGTGAACTCCATGGGACCGATAAGACGGTCAGAGAGCGATGATTTACTCTTATGGGAAAGGGTGTTAAAATGACCGCTGGATGGCCGTGAGGTCGTGTCGAGAGACTACGAAGCGAGGACGCCGCGTTCTCGGCGTCTGTTTGAAAGGGCGAAAGGGGTCTTTGCGGGAGGGGTCAACCACAACGCCAGGTTCTACGAACCCTATCCGATCTTCGTGAGCAGGGCGAAAGGGCAGCATATCTGGGACGCCGACGAGAACAGGTACACCGACTACTGGATGGGCCACATGGCGCTGATACTCGGGCACTCTCCCAAGGTGGTGGTGGACGCGCTTAGGAAGCAGTTACCTAACGGGACGCACTACGGCATGGGGAGCGTCCTTTCCGTCGAGTTCGGGGAGGAGATCCAGAGGACCGTCCCGTGCGCCGAGATGGTCAGGCTTTGCAACACGGGCGCCGAGGCTACCATGTATCTCGTCAGGCTGGCAAGAGCGTTCACCGGCAAGAGGGTGATCATCAAGATGGCCGGCGGATGGCATGGATACAACACAGAACTGAATATTGGGGTGCACCGGCCGTTCAACCGGTCTGAGAGCGCAGGGATACTCGAAGAAGAGCAGGCCCACGTACGGAACGCGCGCTTCAACGACCTCGACTCCGCCGAGGCCGAGGTGAAAAGAGCCCGGGGAGACGCTGCGGCCATCTTCCTAGAGCCGGTTCTGGGCGCCGGAGGGTGCATACCCGCAGACCGCGATTATCTAAGGGGCCTTCGGGAACTCACAGAAAGGACGGGAGTGCTTCTGGCTTTCGACGAGATCATCACGGGGTACAGGGTCTCCCTCGGAGGGGCCCAGGAGTACTATGGGGTCAAACCGGACCTGGCGACCTTCGGTAAGATCGCCGGTGGCGGGCTCCCCCTGGGGCTCGTCTGCGGAAGGAAGGACATTCTATCATTGGCCGACCCCACGAGAAAGGAACGTTTCGTTTCGATCGGGGGAGGGACATTCTCTGAGAACCCTCTGACCATGGTCGCCGGACTTGCCACGCTAAGGCACCTCAGGAAGAACGCGCGAGTCATTTATCCAAACCTGGACCGGATGGGAACGAGGCTCAGGGAGGGCCTTGACGCAGCTCTTGGGGAGCAGGGGATTGACGCCCACACGATAGGAGTGGGCTCGCTGTTCGGCACTCACTTCGGCGTAGAGCCAAAGGCTCCCGAAGACACTGCAAGAGAGGACAAGTCGGTCAACAGACAGTACTCCCTCCACCTCAAGGTGAACGGAATCTTCTCCCTCCCCGGGCACCCTTGCGGCATATCGACCTGCCACACAGGAGCTGACCTCGAGGAGCTCATCAAACAGACAGAGGGCTTCGGGGAGAAGCTGCGGAAATCCAGAAAATAGGGGCGCGAAGGTCTCTATTGGACCTTCGACAATCTCGAGTCAACATCTGACCAGTTGACTACGTTCCACCACGCCTCTACGTACTTGGCCCTGTCGTTCCAATACTGCAGATAGTATGCGTGCTCCCACACGTCCAGTCCGAGGAGTATCGTCATCTGGGCCAAGTGCATGAAGTTCTGCTTTTCGACCTGGGTCATGACGAGGGACTTGGTCTCAGGGTCGTGGAGAAGGAGAGCCCATCCGCTCCCTTCAACTGTCTTCGCCGCTTCGGTGAACTGAGCCTTGAACTTGTCAAAGCCTCCGAAGTCTCTATTGATCCAGTCCCCTATGGCGCCTCCAGGAGTTCCGCCCCCCTTCCCTGTTGGGGCCATGTTGGGCCAGAAGATCGAGTGCAGGATGTGCCCGTCGACATTGAAGCTGTAGTCTCTGAGGACTGCTTTGATGTCAATCTGGAGCTCGCCCTTCCTCGCTTTTTCGAGTTTGTCGAGGGCGGCGTTGGCCCCGGTGACGTAGGCATTGTGGTGCTTGTCATGGTGAAGCGTCATGATCTGCTTCGAGATGTGAGGCTCGAGGGCCTCGTATGCATATGGCAATGGTGGCAGCGTGTATGTTTTAGCCATTGGACATGGCTGAGCGCCACCTCGTAAAAAGGTGTCTCTAGACGGTCATGGAAGCCTTCGCCTTCTTGGCCTTCTCCCAGTCGTCCAGGAAGCGCTTCAGCCCGGCGTCGGTGAGCGGGTGCTGCATCATCTTCTCCATCACGTCAGGAGGCATCGTGGCGATGTCCGCGCCTATCTTGGCAGCCTCGAGGACGTGCTGGGGGTGCCTTATGCTCCCCACCAAGACCTCTGTCTTCAGCTTATAGTTGTCCCTGATCTTGACCAGGTCCTCGACCACTTCCATGCCGCGTTGGCCGATGTCGTCCAGCCTCCCGATGAAGGGGCTGACGAAAGACGCCCCCGCCTTGGCCGCCAGGAGTCCCTGGTTGGCAGAGAAGATGAGGGTCATGTTGACCCTTATGCCCATCCCGCTCACGGCCTTGGTGGCTCTGAGTCCCTCGGGGATCATCGGTATCTTCACGACTACGTTTGGAGCGATCGTGGAAAGGTGCTTCGCCTCTGAGAGCATCCCGTCGTAGTTGGTCGACACCACCTCGGCGCTCACGTCGCCCTTGACCTCCTTGCAGATGGCCGCGACTATCTCCTCGAACTCTCCGGGCTCCTTGGCCACCAGGGTCGGGTTGGTCGTGATCCCATCGACGACCCCCATGGCGTTGAGCTTCTTGATCTGGGCCAGGTTGGCGGTGTCGAGGAAGAGCTTCATGGGTTTCGCAAAGCGCCTCGGTTTGATATTAAAGCTGTTTTCCCTGGACGAGGGCCGAAGCCGCCTGCTCTATGTTGGCCGCGGTCAGGCCGTATTTCTTTAACAGCTCCCCTGCCTCCCCGCTTTCACCGAAGGTGTCCATGACCCCGACCCGCTTCATGATTGTCGGGTGTCTCTCGCCGAGGACCTCGGCAACGGCAGAGCCCATCCCTCCCATGATGTTGTGCTCCTCGGCGGTCACGACCCGGCCGCACTGCCGGGCGTACTTCTCGATGGTGTCTGCGTCGATGGGCTTTATGGTGTGGAGGTCTACGACAGCTGCAGAGACCCCCTTCGCCTTCAGGGACTCCGCCGCCTTCAGCGCCTCAGGGACCATTATTCCGCAGGCAAAGACGGCCACGTCGGAGCCGTCGCGGAGGACGTTGGCGGAGCCGAGCCTGTACTCGAATCCCCCGTCGTAGACGATAGGAGTCGAGGACCTCGTCAGGCGCACGTAGAAGGGCCCGGGGATCGATGCGATGGCCCTGATTATCCCCTTCGTCGACGCGGCGTCGGCAGGGACAATCACCTTCATCTTCGGGATGGCACGCATTATCGCGATGTCCTCCACCTGCTGGTGGGAGGCGCCGTCGGGTCCTACGGAGATCCCCCCATGGGAGCAGACTAACTTCACGTTAAGGTTCGGATAGCATATGTTGTTTCGGATCTGGTCGACAGACTTGCCGGGGACGAAAATGGCGTAGGTCCCCGCATAGGCGACCTTCCCGGCGAGGGCCAGGCCGGCTGCGATGGAGACCAGGTTTTGTTCCGCGATGCCTACGTTGAAGAAACGCTCAGGGAACTTTGTGGCGAAGACCCCAGACTTCAGCGAACCGGTCGTGTCAGCGCCTACCACCACCACGTCGGGGTTCGAGGCCCCTAGCTCCAGGAGGGCGTCCCCGTAGGCATCTCTCATGGCGGCCGTCTTGGATAGCATCAAGCCGACCTCCTCACCGCCTCGGCCCTATCTCGGAGGATTTTGATTGCGGCGACCGGGTCCTTTTTCGCATACACTCCCGCACCTGCCACCAGGACGTTTCCGCCCCTCTTAACGACTTCCTGGACGTTCTCAGGCTCCACCCCTCCGTCTATCTCGAGGTCCGTCCCAGTTCCTTTGTCTTTGACAATCTTGCAGATCTTCTCCAGCTTCGGCATCACTGCCATGTCCATCGACTGGCCGCTGAATCCAGGGTTTACAGTCATCACCACGATCGTGGAGATCCTGTCGAGTCTCTCCTCGGCCCAGGTGGGGAGCTCGGTCCTCGGCTTGATGGCAAGACCGACTTCCTTCCCCCTCGAATGGACGGTCCTGTAGATCTCGTCGAACTTCACTGCATCGAGGACTTCTGCATGAAATGACAGAAGGTCCGACCCTGCGTCGAGGAACTTGTCCACGTAAAGCTGGGGCGAGTCGATCATAAGGTGAGTGTCGAACTTCAGGTCGGTCCGCGGCCTCAGAGCCTTCACGGTGCCGGGCCCGAAGGTGATGTTGGGAGCGAAGTGGCCGTCTATCACGTCCAAGTGGACCTGGTCCGCCTTCCCTGCGACCGAGATCTCCACTGCCTTTTCGAGGTCCCCCAGGTCCCACGCGAGTATCGACGGGGCGATCCTGATGTCGTTCAAGGGATCACTTCAGTTCGCTGAGGACGTCCGAAAGGTTGTCCTTGGCAGGGGCGGTCCCGTGATAGTGCGGCGACCACTCCATGAACGAGATGCCCTTGCCCTTCACCGTGTGGGCGATTATGACGGTAGGCCTGTTCCGTGTGCTGGCCGCCAGGTCGAAGCCGTCCAATATCTGAGAGAAGTCGTAGCCGTCTACCTCTATGACGTTCCAGTTGAACGCCCTCCACTTCGATGCCAGAGGCTCCAGAGGCATTATCTGTTCAGTGAGCCCGTCCTGTTGGATCCCGTTCCTGTCTATCATCGCAGTCAGGTTGTCAAGCCGGTACTTGGACGCGGCCATGGCAGCTTCCCAGATCTGCCCCTCCTGCTGCTCTCCGTCCCCCATCAGCACGTACGTCCTGAAGGACTTCCCATCGAGCTTTGCGGCAAGCGAGGTCCCTACGCCAAGGGAGAGCCCGATGCCTTCCGACCCTGCGGGCGCCTCGATGCCGGGGATGCCCATGGACGGGTGCCCCTGCAGGCGCGAGCCCATCTTCCGGAGGGTCATCAGCTCCTCCACGGGGAAATAGCCCGCCTGCGCCAGGATCGAGTAGAGGAGTGGGGCTGCATGCCCCTTGCTTAGGAAGAACCTGTCCCTGTCGGGCCACTTCGGGTCCTTGGGTTCGTGGCGCATGACGTGGAAGTACAGAGTGACCAGGAGCTCCACCGCTGAGAGCGATCCTCCAGGGTGTCCGGAGCCCGCTTCCGCCAGGCTCTCGAGGATGAGCTTGCGGGTGTTTCGGGCGATCTCCCTCAGCCGGACGACTTCCTGGGCTGTCTCCATTATCTCCTCACCGGGACCTGCACGACCCTCTGGACCAGCTCTTCGGCGTCTCCGGTCCTGGATTCGATGTCATGCAGCGAAAGCGACGCGATCCTGGGGAGCTCGCTCCTCGCCTCCCCCGCCACGTTGCTCAGGATGGCCGCCTGGTACGGGTTGCCCCCCGATGCAATGGCGAGACTGAAGACCCCGGTCATGGCATCTCTGACCCCGACCTTGCTAAAGAGGTTCTTCTTGCCTCTGATGGGGGGGAACATCGTGACGTTTTCGTTGTCGAAGAGGGTGACCCCCTGTTCCCCTCGGGTGATCAGAATCGCCTTAGATTCCAGCCGGCTGAGGAGGTTGACCCCCATGTTCCTGAGGCTGGTCTCGTTCACCATGGCCATCCCTGTCGCGTGTTCTGCCTCCTCGAGGTTTGATTTGACGTAGGTAACCCCCGAGAAGTCGAGGTAGTGGTGCATCTTCGGCTGCCCCACCACAATCTTACCAGCCGCATGTGCCGCCGAGACTATCCCCCCAATGAGGTAGCTCGTCACCACTCCGCGGTCGTAGTCTGAAAGGATTACGCAGTCCACGTCCTTGATCTGGGGTTCCGCTTCTGCCAGGAGCTTCTTCGCAGTGGCGAGGGGCACATCCCTCCTGTCCTCCTTGTCGATGCGCAGCATGTGGAATGTGTTCACTATATACCAGGTCCTGAGAGACGTCGGCCTTCCCTGGTCTGTGACCACGCCCCCCGCTGAAAGCCCGTACTTCGAGAACTCTGACTGCAACCAGTTGCTGTACTCGTCTGAGCCGAGGAGACCGACAAGTCTTACCGAGGCGCCCAGCGAGGACAGCTCCCTCGCGAGGTTCGCCGCCCCTCCTGGGAGAAGCGTCTGCCCGACGAAGTCCCCGGCGGGGACAGGCGCTTCACGCGCGAGCTTCCGTGCCGCGACTTCGATGTATCTGGTTACGAGGAGGTCTCCGATGACTAGAATCTTACGGCCCTGGAATTGGCGAAGGACCCCGGTCAGTTTTTCCCGGTCGACCGAGTCCAACGGCATCCTTTTTCGCTATTCTCTAGGTTTTCGGGGATTTTAAGGTTTGACGGGCTTTTTCTTTTTCGAGCCCTGCTCCGCGTTCCACTTGTCTCCCAGCAGCTCGCCGATGACTCCCACTGCCTTCTTCATTTCCCTGTCCATGGCGAGCGGGTCGTACCCCTTCGGTGGCGGGCAGTTGAGGAACTTCTGATTCGGGTCTGCGCTTAGGAAGTCCTTGCTCGATTCGTAGATCGACATGAGCGCGGGACCGTCGAGCCTCTGCAGCTCTGACTTCCACGCGTGATGGAAACCCTTCTGTGAGAGGAAGGTAAGCTTCACGTCCCCTTCCGCCTCTTTCTTCACGTCTTCCCAAAAGACCCTGTCGATGTCCCCTGGGACGACTTTCCCCGACTTCAGGTTCGACACGTAGGATTTGATCAGGGCCGATACTTTCGCCTCGGTAATCTCAAAGTGAATGGATAGCTGTTTGTTCGAAAGGCCCATCTGCGACAGGTGGTAGCACCCCTCTTCTAGAATCTCGTCGCTGATGTCCCCTTCTGTTGGCCCGGGCACGATGCTGACGGGCCGCGGTGGATTTTAAACGTGAGACTTAGCCGCGGCGTATTCTTCGAAGAGCTTCTTCGAGCGATTGAAGAAAGGTATCGGGCTGTACCAGTTCCACTTCCCCATCACTGACATCACGGCTGGGACGAGGAAGGTCCTGACTACGAGTGCGTCGATTAGTATCGAATAAGCGAATGCGAAGCCCAACTGCCTCAGGAAGAGGTCGCTCGAAATCATCAGTGACCCCAGGGACCCTGCGAGGATTATGGCCGCGGCCGTGATTATCCCTCCGGTCTGCTCGATGGCCCCAACGATGGCGTTGTTGAGGTTGGTGCTCTTGTGTGCCTCCTCTCTTATGCGCGTCAGGATGAACACGTTGTAGTCCATTCCGAGCCCGAGGAGGGTCACGAACAGGAAGAATGGGGTGATGTACAGTATCTGGAAGTTGAAGAACTGTTGGAATACAAGCTTCGTAGCCGCCAGGGTCCAGACGATGCTCATCAGTACCGAGAGGACTGCGAAGATGGGGAGGAAGAGCGAACCGAGGACGACCAGCAGCACCAGTGAGACCCCAACTGCGACTATTGGTACGATTAGATTGAAGTTCGAGTCGAAGACGTTCCTGGTGTCGAGGGTGTCTCCTGCGGCTCCTCCGACAAAGATCCCAGTGACCTCCGGTGCCGTGTCGAAGTTGGCATGCAGGTAGGTCCTGATGTTCTGAGCGTCCGATATCGCCTGGCTAGAGAAGGGGTCGAATCCGCGGCTGAAGTCGATGGTTAGAAGAGCCGTCTTGTTGTCCTTGCCGATGGTGTCCAGGATGCTTGTGAAAGCCCTCGAATCTGTGGCGTTGGCAAGGTTCAGGCTGTTGTAGGCCAACGGGGCGTCGTAGGGCCGGGTCGGCCCAGTCACATTGGCGACATTGGGCGCGGCAGCAAGGTAGGCGGACATGGATTCGAGCGTAGCCATCTCCTGGGGGTTGAAAGTGTGTGATGAGATGAGGGGCTGGCTGAACGTGACGACCACGTAAGACGGGGAGAGCGCCCCGGCCCCAAAGGACTGGGTCAGCTGGTTGGATGCGGAGATTGACTCGAGGTTCGCTGGCGCGGCGGAGATGAAGTCGAAGGTCGGAGTGGTCGTGGTGTAGACGTAGATCGCAGGGATTGACACAAGGACAGCTATGATGATGAGTACCTTGGCTCTCTTGACGGCGAAGGACCCCGCCCTCGAGAAGTACCCTGTCTTTGCTGCCAGCTTCTTGAGGACCCTTTCAGAGTAGCTGGTGAACCTGGCGCCGGAGTTTGGCCAGAAGGCTCTCCCGCCGACCATCCCTATTGCTGCCGGTACCAACGTAAGCGCGGCTGCCAGGGCTACCAAGACGCCGAGGCCCACCACGATCCCCATGGTGCGTGTGAAGACTATGGTGGTCGCCGCCAGTGAGAGGAAGGAAATGATCACGGTGGTGCCGCTTGTGGCGATGCTCTCTCCGGCCCATGTGACCGAAGTCTCGACCGCCCCCTGGACGGATTGCCCCTTGACCCTCTCCTCCCTATACCTGGCTATGACAAAGACGCTGTAGTCCGTCCCTACCCCGATCAAGACCGTCAGAAGGATCGTCGGGACGGTGAAGTCAGCCTTCGCGACCAGGATTCCGACAATGATGATGAAGACCTGGGATATCCCCAGGGCCAGGCCAATGGTCCCGAGGGTGATGAAGGGGGTGAGGACGGAGCGGAAGAAGAGCCCCGTCGCCACTATCAGGAGGCCGATGGTGACAGGGAGGATTAGGCTTAGGTCGGAAGTCGTTGATTGGCTGAAGTCATAGGAAATTGCGTCCCCGCCGGTGACCTGAGCTGAAAGCAGCCCTGACGAAGTGGAGACCGAAGTGAAGGTGCTTTTTACCGAAGAGCGTATCGCCACGATGTTCGAGTCGGCCGAGTGGTTCAGTCCGACAGTGACCAAGGTGGTATCCTTCCCTGGGGAGACGAAGCCAGAGACTAGGCTGGAGAGCCCCGGGTTGAGGTGATATGCCGAAGGTGCCCAGACTATGTCCCCGGCCAAGGCCTGGAGGGAGGCATTGCCGTAGCCCTTCCCCAAATTGAAAGCAGCACCTACGAACTGCCGGGAATACCCAGTGGACTCGGAAACGTAACCGACGGCAGCCTGGTTTACGGAACTCGCCGCGCACGAGACGGCCCCCGAGGGCAGCGGGCATGCGACCCAGCTTCCGTAGAACAATGCGAGGATCTCCCTGGCCGCGGAGGAGGTCAGGCTCCCGTGGATTGAACTGAACGCATTCTCATCGGCCTTCGTGACGTTCCCGGTGGCGGTGTAGGTCTGGTTCCATACTTGAAGGAACGGACCGCTGAAGGAAGTTGCGGCGCTCTGGGCGGAAAGGCTCCCTGCGTTTACTCCCCCGATCGCCGCGTAGAGCTTGGAGAAGACGTCGACCTCGTTTACGACTCCGACGACGCTCTTGTCCGAACGTATGTTGGTTTCAATCTGTCTTATGAAGGACTGGGTCGCGAGCGAGGAGACGTTATTGCCGGTGATGACAACTATCAGCGTTGTATTGGCCGCGCTCCTCTGGAACTGTGTTGAGACCAGATTGTCTGCCGCCGCCGATTCGAGGTTGACGCCCACGGTAGAGCCTTGCTGCAATGATTCGTAATTCCCAACTGAAGAGAGTAGTGGAATCAACAGGACGAGGGCGAGGATCCAGGCGACGAGGACGTACCGCCGCCTCCTGTAGACGAAGAGGGCGAGCCTGTCGAAAGGCGTCCTATGGCTAGGCTTGGAGCCCTCTGCCTTCAATGGGCTGGCCCTTTGATAATTCTATAATAACATTCTAGTGATGAGACTCTTTCTTGCGGACGTAAAGATAACCGCCTTCCTCCTTGACTTCGTACAGTGGCTCATCGGCGAGCGGCTCGTCGAAGACCCCCTTGCCCGTCTTCAGGTCCCACACTGTGCCGTGACCGGCGCAGGTGACTGCGGTGTCCTCGAGTGTCCCCACTGAGAGATCCCACCCTGCGTGGGTGCATATGGCGCCCATCCCGTAGAGCTTTCCGTCGACGTTCGCCAACAGGATTGATTCTCCTCCCACCTCGACGGTGAGCATCGAATCGGGCGGGACTTTCGAGGCTTCGACTGATTTCACGAAGTCGGCCATGGAGCCGCCAGCTAGGGCGGATGACTAAAATCTTTCTTTAGCGGGCGGCGTTCATCGTCTGTTCGAGTTCCATGAGATCCTTGATCGAGTCGACGAATGTCCATTCCCCGTAATGCGGGTACGACAGCAACTCCCCTCTGGTCACGAGGTTAGGGAACGTCTCCCTCTCGATGTCACCCCGGTCAGGGAGGTACTTCAAAGCCCTCTTCGCATTCAGGACGTATACCCCCCCATTTATCCATACGTCTGGAAACGCTGGCTTCTCATCAAAACCGCGCACCATTTTCAGCTTGTCTATTTTTACGACGCCGAACCTAGACCTGTAAGGTACCACCAACATCGACGCCGATATTTCCCCTGCTTTCCTGTGATCTTCGATCATCCTGGCGAGCGGAAGGTCCGTCAGAATGTCGCCGTTTGTCACCACGCAGACGTCCTCGGCCTGGCGGCTTGCGAGGGCCTTCTTTACCCCCCCGCCAGTACCCAGAGGGCTTTCCTCTACTGAATAGTCAATGGGCACACCCTGGAACGCGGCCCCGAAATGCGCCTTGAGCCTTTCCCATTTGTACCCGCAGGCGAATGTGACGGTGTCGACCCCTCCTTTGACGAGCCATTCTATCTGGTATTCCGCCATGGGCTTGCCGTTTACCTCTACGAGAGCCTTCGGCCTGTCATCGGTCAGCGGACGGAGGCGCATTCCCATGCCCCCCGCCAATATTATCGCTCTCATGCAATCTCACCGGATGATCTGCCCAATCCTATTTCACGTGATAAATACATTCCCTAAGCCAACTCTCATCCGAGTAGTAACTACGGACCAATCGAGAATTCAATGTGCGGAGTAAGGTCTGGTTTCGAATCAAAAATAAAGGGAAGGAAAGCTATCTGTTTAGGATAGCTTTCTTACTAGTATTGCTAGCTCGAGAACTAAGGTTATTGCTGCCAGAACTGCGACGACCAGCACGTACGTCTGGGTGCTGGACCCGCGTTGTTGGCGGTGGTGAAGCCGGTCTTAGGCGCCGCAGAGTCCACGAGAACTGCATTACCGCTGTGGTTGCTACGTTGCCCTTGCTGTCTGTCGCGCTTAACTGAATTGTGTTCAGTCCGCTATGGAGAGCGACAGCGAAGCTCCACGTCACGCTCCAGGCTGGAGCGCCTATGGTAATGTATTGCCAGGTCCCGCCGTTGAGGTTATAGCCAACTTTGACTATGTTCACAACTGCCGGACCCGTCTTGGCGTACCCAAGTGATGCGCTCGCCGTTCCGCTCAATGTCACCGCTGTGAACTTGCTGTATATCACTCCGCCCACTGGGGCTGGTTGAGTTACAGTGATTGACGGAGTCTTCGTGACTGCGGTGAGTGACAGGGTAGCCGATGTGAGCCCGCTAGCAGACGCGGTCAGCGACAATGAGCCAAGGGACGCTGGAAGCATCCAAGCGATTGGCCCGAAGCCGATGCACGATACTGCGACGCAGTTCGCTGTGATGAACAGTGTGCTCGCCGACAGCCCGGTCGACGGGGTCACCGTCACCCGGGTGTTTGGAGTTGATCGAGATCACTGCGGTGTTGTCGTAGTTGTCCTTCGCTACGATGTCCAGGTATACGGTGCTGCCGTTGACGACATCACCGGTCCCGGCCGGAGGAAGGATGAGAGCCTTGAAGTTGCACGGGTTGGCTACTGTGCAGTGGTTGTCGTAGGACGCGATGAACTGTAGGTTCGTCGCAAGTCCTGGGACAGTGGTGATTACACCGGTCGTGATGAACGTTCCGGTGAAGGTTGACTGTGGATATTGTCCAGGGTAGCTTATGCCGACCGTGGCGAAGGTGGTGGCAATCGTGTCAACCGTGAGGGTGACATTTGCCTCTCCCTTCGCGTTGGTGAGGATTGCACTGGAATTGGCGCCATTGCCGAAGGTGCCAGTGTACACCTTAGAAGAGCAGGTTGGCGCGCAGGCATAGCCTGCCTGGTTGTGCTTGCCGAGAAGCGCCCGGAGGTGAGCCCCGGAGGTGCGAGGCGGCGAGGTTCAGCCGCCTTTCCGACGACTACGATGGCCGTTCTGATTCTGGTTTACAGAAGGTCCAGGTAGGACTCGTTAGCGGGCGGCATCTTATCAGGGTTGATGCCATGGACGACCGCTATCTGTTCGATGAACCATTTGTCGAATGCTCCCTTCGACTTCGCGAATCTCTCCACCATGGCGGTGGGGTCCTTCCCCACGAAGCCCCGGCCAGGGAGCTTCCGGCCAGCGTACCTGAGTGGGCATCCACGTCTTCTCCTCGCAAACTCCCGACGCTCGAGCTGCTGGACTATCCAGAAAGATCATTCGCCATTGCCTTGGCCAGGTTCCGCCAGGTCGCGGAATCCTCCTTCACCAGGTCGGCGGCCAAGGCCGCGAGTTTGGCAGTGGTATGCCTCTTTCCGGCAAAGACCATCGAGCCGGTGAAGTCGAGCCGAGAACCTTTCTCCTCGGCGACTATCTCGTACAGGAACTGAGATTGCCTCCCCTCGGGGCTTACGCGTGTGTTCGTCCAGGTGAGGCGCTCCGGATACAGCCTGACGAGCTTCCGCTTTGCGGTCTTCTTCGCACCTGTAAAGCCGATGTCTGTCAGCAGGACCGTGTCCTCGTTGACCCAGCGTATCTTCCTGACGCCCTCATTGCCCTGGAGCTTAATATCCCCGGGTTCGTAGTCGGTGCACCATCTGTAGGCTTTCTCTGCTGGAAAGTCGAAGTGCTGGCTGAACTTGAAGTGGACAGAGTAGGAATTCACCCTTCCTCGGCCCTGCATGTCTGCTTTGAACCTTCTGCAAATGAGCGGTCACCGAAACTTGATCACGTCCGCATGGGCGATTGCCAACTCTGGAAATTGCTCTCGGGTGTTAAATAGGGTAGCTCGAAGTCGCCGTTTGTTCTTGTTTCGGGAAAGAGTTGGGATAGCCCGAACTTTCATGGCCGTCGTTGTCGTCGTCATCATCGTAATCGCCGGGGGCGGTGCATACTTCGCCCTCACGGGCTCCCACTCGAGCGCATCCACATCCTCAAGTCTGACGCAGACCACGACGTCGACTTCGACACTTCCAACCACAACTTCTAGCTCTGCCACCACTTCGACGCCGACCATAGTCAGTTCCACCTACCCCAGCACGAGCTCCACAAGCACCACCAGCTCCAACAGCGCGACATCGACGGTGACGTCAACTTCGAGCGCATCGAGCACTACCTCGACGGCGTCTTGCACGACGACTACTACAACTTCGACTCAGCCTGCGAGCGTCATAATCCCGCTGCTCAACGCCTATTCTGCTCTGTCCCAGACCTTCCAGGGCACCGTAAATGGCGTGACTTACAACTTCACTGCGTCGTACACGGTGGTAAGCGTGAATTCGACGACATACGAGGTCAACGTCCTCGACGTGCTACCCACCCAGACCTACTCGACGACGGTCTGGTTTCTGAATGACGGGACGGTCGTAAGGCTCGACCTCGCCGGACACACGTTCACCGGCGCATCAGCCGGTACCCACTTCCAGACCTACTTCGCTCCGTGGGAGGTAGACATTGTGTACGGGCAGGAGATATCGGCGCCCACCTCGTTGACCTTTTTCCACTCCACCGGCACTTCTCCGGTGACGGTAGGACCAACATCGTTTACCGTTACCAACTATGCCCCTAACGTGCTTCCGGAGACAATCACTGCATGTAGTGGCGCGAGCATCACTCTGAACTCAGGCAGCCTCTCCGTGGGGACACCGAACGGGTCGAGCTATCCGCTCATAACCTACCTGGCTGCCACGGGGTCGGAGACCGGCACGTCGGGCACGACGACCTACAGCTTCACATCCCAGATAACGTCAGTCACAGTGGCTTCGTAGGCAGCGACAGAGCGTTGCGCCGGGAGAAGCCTATGAGGAGGCAGACTTCTTGACTGCTGTTAGGCCCCCGGCCGCTTCTTTCGCAGGCACCGACTCCGCAACCTCACCATGTATGTACCTCTTGCCCCTTAGCAGCGATGCCACCGCTGCGGCGACAGACAGAGCTGCTCCGATGTAGAATGACAGGTCCAGAGCAGAAATGAATGCGGGTGCAATCGCGTTCGGGAAGAAGGTCTGCCCTTCCAGAAGGCTCAGCGTCTGAGCGGGGATCTGGGCGACGATAGAGGCGAGCTGGGGGACGGCAAGTATCGACTGCATCGGGTTGTATCCGAGAAAAGCGGAGAAGAGTGCGCTCGTCGGTGAAATCGAGGTGAACGCGTTGGCAAGCTGTGGGACTCCGGCGCTGGTCATCGCGTTAGAAAGCGCGTTCGGCAGGCTGCCAGACAGCCCTGTGATTATCACCGTGAAAAAGACGGCAAGGCTCATTGTCTGTCCCGTGTTCTGGAGCGTCGCCCTCATGCCTGAGGCCGCTCCCCTGTCCTCGGCGGGGACCGCGTTCATAATGGAAGCGATGTTTGGAGCCGCGAACATCCCTCCTCCCAGCCCCATGACGAAGATGACGATCGCAAACTCCCAGTAGCTGAAATCGTATGGGAGGAGCGACAGGAGGAGAAAGGTCCCAGCGGTGACGACCATTCCAAGCGTTGCGAAGAACCTTGCTCCATACCTGTCAGAGAGGACCCCGCTCAAGGGACCCATGACCACGAATCCGAGGATCATCGGTATCATGTAGACCCCGGCCCAGAAAGGGGTGGACTGGTAGCTGACCCCGTGGAGAGGGAGCCATATCCCCTGCAGCAAGATGATTAGCATGATCTGGACCCCGCCCCTTCCTACCGACGCCAACAGGCCGGCCAGGTTCGCCGCGACGAACATCCGGTTCCGGAAGAGGTCGAGCCGGAACATCGGGTCGGCTACCCTGTTCTCTATGAATGGGAAGGCTATGAGCAGCGCGAACCCGGCCGCGAGCGAAGCGATGACCCACGGGTCCCCCCACCCCATGGACGAGCTCCCCGACGGGATCAGGGCGTAGGTGACTCCGACCAACAGCAGGGTCAGGCCTCCCCCGAACGTCGCATTCCCCCAGATGTCGAGCTTCTGATTCGCCCTTTTGGCGCCTATCTCCTTGAGTTTCATGTACGACCAGACGGTGCCCACGGCCCCCACGGGGACGCTCACGAGGAAGATGAAGCGCCAGTTGAACAGCGCCAGGATCCCGCCCAGGACCAGCCCTATGATGGAGCCTGCGATGACCGCTGTCATGTTAATCCCCAGCGCCTTTCCTCTTTCGTTCACCGGGAACGCGTCGGTCAGGATCGCGGCGCTGTTGGCGAATAGGAAGGCGCCTCCGACCCCCTGGACTATCCTGAACGCGATGAGCTCCGTCGCCCCAAGGTCCCCGGTGTTCGGGGTCAACGCGCAGAGCAGCGAACCGACTGTGAATATCACGAAGCCCAGGTTGAACAGCCTGACCCTCCCGAACATGTCGGAGATGCGACCGAAGGAAACCAGGAGGACCGAAGTGACAAGGCTGTAACCAAAGAGGATCCAGAGGAGGTACTGGAACGAGGTGAGGGGGTCGATACTCAGGCCCCGAAATATCGCGGGCAGAGAGATGAGGACTATGGTGCCGTCGATGCCCGCCATGAGCGTTCCTATGGTGGTGTTTGAGAGCGCGATCCACTTGTACTCTACCGTTCAGCTCACCATCCGGTCCTACAAGTCTGGGAGACGCCGACGATATCGATTCTGTTGGCAGGGTGAGCTACCCGGGAAGGCACGCTCTGAGGCATTTTCGGAGTCGCATGAGTGCACCTAGATAAAACTCACTTCGGCTCGTCGGCGGCAGAGCTGTCCAAGACTAAATAGCCGAGTTGGCCTTTCGCAAAATGTGAGGCCGCACCCGAATGGGATCACTACCGCCTCGGTGACCGCGGTGGTCCTATGCCTCGTCTTCCTGGGTTCACCGATCGTGGGGGGCTCGTCCCAAGTCACGAACAATCTCTGTTCCTGCGCGACCCACGCTCCAGTTCTCGCACCCCGGACCATGCCGCCAGGGCATCAGGCGCAACCTGCCTCTGCGCCGGCATATGACGAGCAGGTCGGCCTGACGTTCACCCAGGACTTTCCCTCCCTGGAGTACAACGTGACGGCGGTCGAACAGACGGACCCCACCATGGGAGACGGTCCGGCATATCTCCTAAACGGGATCTCCAACTTGGGTTATTGGTATCAGGTAGGCGTCTCATGGGACTGGTCGCCCGGCGGTAGCCCAGGGACAGGCTTCAACATGAACTATGAGGTCTATGACAATCTGGGGAACTCTGTCTTCCCATTGAACGGGTCGGGCGGACTCCTGGCCTTCTCCGGCGCGGTGAACGCACGAGACCCCGTCACCCTGGAGCTTTTCATCTCCAGCTCGAGCCAGAGCGTGACGATGCTGGCGAAGGACCCGAACACGGGGGCCGTGGCGTCGGAGACCTACGCCAGCATGGGAGCGACGTACTTCGTCGGCCTCCCGGACTCCCCCTCAGACCCCAATGGCTACTTCACCGGGCTGATGACGGAATGGTATCATGCTGCACCCTACTACGCCAACGAGGCGGAGGTCGTCTTCTCCAATCGCGCGGTCGCATTGTCCTCGGCGTGGATGTGGATAGAGGAGTTCGACCCGACCACCTCTCAGTTCGTCTTCTCTGCCAACACCTCGGCGCCCGTCTCGTTCAGCAACCCCAACAGGCTGCTGGAGTTCTCTTACAACGGGACCACGGAGTACGGCGACGGACACGATTTCGTGACCGGGGCGCTGCCCGCCACCACGAACATACCTCCGGGTGTCCCGCTGACCCTGTCGTTCACGGTCAGGGGGGGCTCCGGCTACTCATCCCCAGCGCTCACCTACGTCTCGAACGGGACATCCACGACGACCCCAATGACGACGTCACCGACGATATACGTGGCTGACCCCGAATCTACGTGGACCGTCTCGCTCTCATTGAACGGGTCCACGCCAGGTCAGAGGTGGGAGACAGACCAGGAGACCTCCGCCGTAGCCAGCTCATCCCAGATAGGCCAGATCGTCTACTACGGCCAGCGCCTCGTGGTCTTCGGGTTCTCGATTTCAGGGGGTGGGTCTGGGTTCTCTCCTCCAACCATAAAGTACACCTCCTTCGGCGTGGCAGCCACTGCCTCTGCGGGGAGCGGGGTGTGGGTGGACGAAGGCTCCGTATACCATTTCCAGAGCGTGCTTTCCGGCTCCACGAAGGGGGAGAGGTGGTACACGGCTCAGGGGGGTTCAATCGGTCAGTCCGGGGTGATAAACGCGACCTACTACCACCAATATCTCGTCACCTTCGACGTTTCTCTCAAGAACACCGAGATACTCCCCGGCATCGCTTTGAGCTCGACGGCCGCGGGACAAAAGTACTCGGGGACGTTGATACCAGGGACCAACCCGGAATGGCTTGATTCAGGGTCCGGCTACTCCGTGCCCCAGTCGATTTCACAGGGAGGGGGGAACAGGCTGCTTTCCAATGGCAGTGGGACTGGCGAGGTCGCGCTGTACCTGGCCGTGGGGCTGGTGTACGAGCACCAGTTCTACGTCGACATCTTACAGAACGCCCCAGGCGGGGGGACCACCTACCCGACGGCCGGGTGGTATGATTCTGGGTCGGAGTTGCAATTGAACGCGGTCCCAGCTCCCGGCTGGTCGTTCGAAGGTTGGTTCGGGGTAGGGGTCGATTCCGAGTCGAGTTCAAGCGGCGTGTTTTCCATGACCGTGGGGCCGGCCGTAGCGTCGAACGAGACGGCCCTGTTCTATCCGGGGGTCACCATCGATGCGGCTGGACCGGTGTCTGTGTCCTACAGCGACGGGGCCGTCTCAGGCTCAGTGGGAGGCGGCGCGACGACTGAGGTGTATGTCCCGCCCGACTCCACGATGACCTTGACGGCGTCCAACGATGCTTTTCTGACCGCCTTCAATGGTTGGATTGGCGCGGTCAACTCCAGCAACACCCAAACCTCATTCGTGGTCGAGAGTCCGGCGGTAGTCTTGTCGGGTTCAGGATACAACTACGTCGCGATTGGGCTCCTGGTGGCGATGGTCGGGGCGGTCGCCGTCGTAGCAGCCCTTGTCCTCAAAAGGAGGCGTTCAATGTTAGGAAGGGCTGCACCGTCGCCCGGTGCAACTCGGGAAATCCTCGGGTAATCGTCGTAGACGTTCTGACTATTGCCAGGTCCCTGACCACGGCGTGACAGCACCGTTGACAAAGTTGACAGACCCGAGCACGACGGATCCAGGGGCGGACCCCGAGCCTTCGGAATTTGCGCACGTGACCTGCACTGATCCACCTGCTATTACCTCGGCGTCGCTCGGTGTGAGGGTCCCAGCAGTCCCGGAGATGGCGCACCCGACTGCTCCGGCGTTCGCGGTCCCGGTGTTGGTAAGCTGGATCGCGCAGGCGCCCGCGGAGGTGAAGCAGGTGAGCACACTTGCGCTGACGAAGGCCGTAGATCCAAGGTTCCCGACTTGGTTCCCTGGAGAGGTCACGACGCTGGCCAGAGAGCTGGCTTCGGCCTGGGAGCTTGCTGAGCTGCCTGAAAAATAAGAGAGCAGGGCGGCACCGGCGATGACCACAATCACGATGAGGATGAGGGTAGCTGTAAGTTCTGAAAGGCCAGGGCGCCCACTTCGACGCGCAATATCCCCTCTTGAGGTCAACGAGTTCCACCCGCGAGTGCGTGTTTCGATATTTGAAGGTGTAGCCTTCGGTGTCCCCTAAGGCCACCTTCAGGTCCACGTACCCGCCGACGAAGCTACGTGCGGCGAGCTAGTTGTTTTTCCTGTGAAAGAGGTCCGGCTTCCTCACAGGCTTGTAGTGCTCGTTACGGGGGCAATTGCGGCCGCACTTCTCGCTGAATGGGTGGTTGTGCCCCTTCACTTCTTCCTTCTTCTCCGCTCGCTTATGGTAAGATGCCAACCTGCGACCAGTAGCCTCGTTCGAGTCGCAACTAATAAGCGCTGGCGACGCAGCTTGACCCGGTCTTCCGGGATTGAAACTGCGACGGCTTTCGTTAGGGAACACCTAACTACTCCTTCGAACATCAATCCAGGTATAATGCATTTTTGCGAGAGTTGCGGAGCTACTGAGGGATTACCAAGCACTGGCTGCCCTGCCTTCTTCTCGAGGGGGCTCCACTCCTACGTCATATTGGACAAAGAGATGGCCTGCACCTATTGTGAAAGCCCCCCCGGGGGGGTGGGGACCCGCTGTCCCAGAAGAATAATGGGAGGCAGCCATGACTTCAGGACCGTCGTCATGAGAGCCAATGCAGACATGTAGCAACTTGAGACGAGACCCCCGCATCTGACTGCGTTGCCACCTGAGGATTAACGCGAACGCTCAAGTTCTGGCGGGATTTGGCACACGAACCCCACGTAGGCCAAGTGTTGATGAGCACCCTTTTTCTCCTCAATCGTCGCTTCTGAATTTGTAAGGGTTTGGGCTGTCCCTCTATAGAAAGCACCAGTACTACAGGCTGGCGAAAGGGGGCCGTCTGAGACGGAGATTAGTCCGTCTTCCTGAGAGGACTGCTCTTCCTTTTGGCTCGCCCCAAGTAATCCTGGACATTCTCCTCCGCAGCGATCCCCTTCAGATAGCCGTAGTCAATCGAATCTCGAAAGGAGCCAAGGATGGCCCTCGCCTGCTCCAAGTCGCGCTCGCTCTTCCAGAACTTTGCAGCGGCTAGCCTGTCGACTATCAGGTCTTCCACGCCCACGACCTTGACAGAGTATCCATCGACCTCGATCGTCCGAGCTCTGAGGCTCCTCCTTGGGTAGGACGCGACGATGTGGACCGCCATGCCAATACGGGGACTGACCCAGATCATGCCCTCCTTGTTGAAGCCCATCTTGGCCAGCAGCTCCTCGGTGGGCTGCTGTTCGGTCGTCGTGATGTCGATGTCGCCTGTGGTGAAGACCCCACCGGTGTAGGTCTCAACGGCTTCGCCTCCCACAAGGAAGATGCACCCTCCCTTCTTCGACACCCGCTCCGACAGATAGCCCAACAGGAGTAGTTTCTTTTTCAATTCGTTCGGCTCTCTACCCAATCGGGATACAAAGTCCCGCGGGGCTGGGATAGGTCGCTTCTTCATTTCATCCTGTACCTGCCCGCTCCCACATCCGTGAACATCTGACGGAACCTGACCTCCGAGATCCTGGCAAGAGCTTCACCTTCTCCGCCCACCCTCTCACGGATTCCGCTCGTCAGGAATCCCTGACGCCTCCCTTCGACCGCCTCAGGGTATCTCATTCGTCTAGCTTCAGACAGCTCCTCGAAATTGAGGGGGATCCGACGGATGGTTTCGTTCACCATGGTCCAGTCCACTCCACGAAGCGCCGCGGCTGTCTTCGCCTGTTCAGGCACCCCATTGGCAACCTTGGAAAGCGGCCCGAGGTAACACACGACCTTCTGCCTCACCCTGGCTCCCTCTCTCCTGCCTTCGACCAGGTACGCATACCTCCTGGCGCGGGTCCTCTTTATTCTCACGAACACAGGGAAGCGGGATATGGTGGCTGATATAATGTTGTGCCCAACTCCCTCCATGGGACCTGCGGGAAGGAACCCAAAGACTGGGGCCGCGTGTGAAGGGCTTAAGCCTCAGGTCTCCGAGATTGTGAAGGTGGGAGCGTAACACCCTCGTCGGCATCGACTTCCTGATTATCGGGGCAGTGATCTCGGCCCTCGGCTTCTTCCTCGCCGACAGCGTCCCGATAGCGTCCTTCGGTTTCGCTCTCGCTGTCATCTGGGTGCTGGTGCTGCTGATCGTCCCCGAGCCCGTCCCCAGGACGCCCTCAAGGCACTCCTCAAGGACGCCGTCCGAAACGTAGAGATAATCCTCGAAGAGTCAGAGCTCAGGAACAGGGCCTGCTTCATACAGATGAAGGACGGCGAGATGAGGGCTTTCATCCCCTTCTGGCAGGCGGAGAGACAGCGCTCCCGGCTGTGGCCGAGCTTCAGAAGGCCCTCCGGCGGTTCATCATCGAGCACGGCGGAGTACGCGGTTGCTCGTCATCCCGCCCGGGAACGAGATAGTCAGGCTGGCGAAGGTGGAGAAAATAGCCGACCTGGAGGAGGCTCTGATCTCGGCTTCATTTGTTTGCCGAGACAACCCTCGGCGCTGGCGAACTAGACAAGCGCGTCACCACGAGTAGGATCTCGAGGACCCCCGAGACCAGGAACGACGCCGTGTACCCCGCCACGGCACCCAGGACACCGACGCCGAGCAGGATCAGCCCGACCGAGACAACGAGTTTGGTGAGGGCTTGCAGGGCTTGGAAGACAGCCGCCCGGTCGTACCTCCCCAGCCGATCAACCCGGAGGTCGTCACCGTGTACGCCGCCTGCCCGACCACGGAGAGCATCGCCACGGGGAGAATCAGCCCAGCTATCTGGGGCCTGTCGAGGACGTTAGACGCCAGTATCCCCGAGAGCAGGTAGAAAACGGCGGTGAAAACCACCGACAACCCCACTTCGAATATCACCATGGCATAGACGAACAGGGTCGCCTCTCTCTCCTTCGCCTCAGATTTCAGCCTCGCCGCATATCTCGTGGCGGCGGTGTCCAGCCCCAGCCTGATCGAATTGAAGAGAAAGGGTGGGATGACCACGGCGACGGTGTAAAGGCCGTACCCGTCGGGCCCTGGGGTCCGTCCTACTACGATGGCTGTGACGGCAAAAAGCAGGATGAAGGTGGCGTTCCCGAGGAAAAGGTGATACATTCCCCTAACAGTGGGGGAGCCCTGCTGCCCATCATTACTCAATCAAGATTGCTCAAAGACGGAGAGAATTATCGCTTTCCATGCCTGGTGAAGATGAACTGTGACAGCCTACGCCGCCATCAAGGTCTACCTTGAGGCAAATGGCAGGGTGATTTTGGGTGAGCGATTCCGATGATGAAGAGACAAACTACGCGACTCTGGGCCTGTCTCCAGATGCCACTTTCGATCAGGTAAAATCACGGTTTAGGGAACTTAACGATGCATATCTCAAAATACTTGAGTTGTCACGAGGCAGAGCAAAGGCCGGCACCCCCAGTCGACCCGCTTCAACTGACGACAACGCCGTTCAGCATAAATCGCAACAAGATACAAATCCAAAGCAACTGTCTTCGCCGCAACAGGAGACTCATACAGAGCCGATAACTACAATCAAGACTAGGCTCGCAAAGGGAGAAATACAGAAAGCTCAATTTGAGAAACTAGCAAAGGAGCGCTACAACTATCTCAAGAACAAACCTTTCAGCGAGTTGTCGGATTCTGAGTTCGAGGAGAGGCTTCATGGGTTTGAAAGACTAAGGTTTCTGCGACCTTAATCGAACCTTGGCCTCGTTTCCCATCCTCAAATCTCGCACGGGCATCGTTAACTGAACGCGCCTGAAAGAGTATCAACGTATCGTCTGACAGCGAAAGGTAGCCGGTGAACGGTTCCGATTCCCGTCGGGCCTTCATTTCTTTTAATAAGCTGAAGCCCGATTTGGGGGGTGTTTGGAAAAGTGCGTCTAATCTATACACACGTAAAAGGTATGATGTCGCATCGCCAAGCGGGCATCTGAACGGCCGCAAAGCCGCCCTCCTGCTGATCGCTGCGCTGCTCATCTCCCCGACTTTCCTGAGCCAGGCGGCCCGCGCCCAGTCAGTGAGAAAGACCCGACAATCGTTATATGGGCAGATAGAATCGACATGGATTACAAGATGGCCAACGACAGAGCGGTTGGCGGAGGCATCCTACTTGGCAGTATCCTGGGGATAATCATCTACGGCCTTCTACTCTGTTACTGGCCCCTTAGGGTCCTGGAGGTCACTGCCTTCGTCGCCGTTCTTGCGATATTGTTGATCCTCGCATGGATCGGGTACACCATGGCCACGACACCGCCCCCGGAACCCATGACGGACATGCCCGAGACGGCCCCAGAGTCGAAGGCCGGTCAAGAAAAGAAGTAGCGCAGTTCAGAGGAACTCAGCATCGTGTTCAGGCAGCCCGGACAGTGGATGCAAAGGGTCGAGGAGATGGCTAGGAGGTTCAGGGAGAAGGGAGCCACCGGCGCTGAGAAGGCCATGACAGCGCAGGAGCTTGGACTCCCCCCGAGGTTTGAGGAGGCAATGAAAAGGCGCCTCGGGCAGACTGGGATATTCGTCGACGTCGGGGGGAGGTACTACCTGAACGAGGGGCGCCTCAGGGAGCTGGAGGAACGGCGGCGAGCGGGAGGCTCATCCGGAGGAATGGCCGGCCAGAGGCACAATCGCATCGCCCTACGGATCACTAGGATGATACTGGGGATCTTCATACTGGGCCTGATAGTGGTCAACTGGTTCACCGGAAGGAGCACCGCCCTGTGGTTGGTGATCCTTGTCTTGGTCGTCGCCTGGATCGGTATCACGGTGGTCCAGATCTTCCAGCTCGCCGGGGCGAGGGGAAGAATGTCCTCTCCGAGTTACTAGCGAAACGGGTCCGATGACGGAGGGTTCTACGTCAGTACAAACTTGCAGGCAGGGGCGCCTGCAGCGATGCATTCGGTTTCAGTGTATTGCAGCTTCCTCCCCACGGCGATCGAGAAACTTCCGGCGAGGAATCCCCTGATGAACTGACAGTTGGGAGAGGCGGCTTTCGCCTCGACAGCTTCGAAATTGTCCTCGATCGCGATCACCAGCTTTGACCTGTCAGGCGCTGCCTCAACCATTTTGAGCATCCCCCATCCCAGAGAGACGAAGATGCCGATGGGGTCCTTCTGCTTCTTCATCGTCCTTTCCATCCCTAGCGCCATGAGTGCGGGGGGAATCCTAGCTGCGTACTCCCGCCCAAAAGCCAGACCCTCGTCGTAGAGGAGGCTGTTGCCTCCAGTGCCGAAGATCCTTTTCATCTCAGCGAAGGCTGCGGTCAGGAACTTTGGGCTCAATAGCACCAATCTCCCACCATCAGTCGTCTCGACCGGGAATTGTAGCGTATTGCTCAAGAACCCCCTGTCACTTTCCACGAACTCACAATCCATCACCTTGGGTGATGCACGGAAGGCCTTCTCCATGGTCTTGACGTCGAAGCCCTGCTGCACCTCCCCGATGAAGCTCCAGATAGCCTTGTTCCCAGCCGAGGAGTACGACTCGCTCTGCCTCAGGTCGACCCCTCTCTTTGACAGGATGCCAGATACCTCAGAGAGGGATCCGGCTTCGTCGCTTATCTCAACAACCCCAAGTATCATCGTCTTACCCGGCTGGTAGACGGAGGTCATCACTTTCTTCGGATGCTTCTCCACGGAATCGAGACCCCAAGACCGGCTTTAGGTCTTACTCCCAGCGGAAATAACGGATAGCCACGACTGTGAAGAAGATTGTGTAGGCGACCATTGTCACCAGGGTCTCAAGGGGAGGGGTGGCATTGAAGACCGAACTGAGTAAGGCCCTCGCAGCTGCTCCAGACGGAGAGTAATACATGATCGTCGCCAATGGCCCGCCCACTTGGGCAGGCTGAACCCAGAGGCCCGCCAGGAAAAGCAACAGAAAGGTCAACCCTCCTCCCAGCCCGCTTACGACCGACTGGGATGGAACCAGGGCCGCGACAACCAAGCCAAGAGAAAATATCACCGCAATCGAAAGGACGACTGACAGAACAAAATACGGGATGGCTACGTCAAGTGGCGTCCCGAAGATTATTTCGCTTCCAAAGATGGCGATCAAGATTGTGGCCAAGGCAAGGACAAGGTTGACGATCAATTGAGCTGCGAGTAGTCTAGAAGGAGGCGCTGGAGTCACTGAAACCCTTCGCAGCCACCCGATCTCCCGATACCTTACCATTGTGTTAGGCAAGAGAGCGATTCCAAGGAAAATGAAACCAATGACCATGATTACAGGAACGTATAGGTCCAAGACTGTATAGCCTGTGTTGGCGACGTTTCCTGGGTTGGCTATTCCAATGAGGCCGAATACCACAAGCAAGATGGTCGGAACACCGATTCCCATCACCAATCCTGTCGGTTCCCGCAGGGCGAGCTTTCCCTCGACCTTGAGGAGTTCGGAGAAGTGGCCTCGTGATTCCTTACCTTTCGATTCGCTCGGGACAGAGGTCATGGTTGGACCCCTCCTGAAGCGCCGGACGCGTCCCTGGTCAGCTTAACGAACGCATCGTCAAGGTTCCCTCCTCTAGCCTCGATGTCTGAGACGTGCACGCCAATTCTCGCAAGTGAGTCGATGACAGACGCCGCTAGATCACCGGTGCCGGTGACGGTGACGTATCTTTCTTTTCTCTCCACCCCAACCACACCGGATATGGCATACAGAGTCTTGTCGTCGACCAGTTGCGAAGGGACAAACCTCATTCTGTTCCCTCCTGCCAGCGCGGCAATCGCTTCAGGTGTATCCAACACTGCAAGTTTGCCATGATTGATTAAGGCGAGGCGGTCGCACAATCTCTCGGCTTCGTCCATGAAGTGGGTCACGAGTATCACGGTAACGCCGCGGCCTCTGATGCTCTCTATGAGCGCCCAAGTCTCGCGCCTAGCCTCCGGGTCGAGCCCCGTGGTCAGCTCATCTAGAACGGCAATCTTTGGGTTCCCGACCAAGGCGAGCGCTATCGACAGCCTCTGCTTCTGACCACCAGACAGTTTCTTGTACATGGAATTCTTGACGTCTCTGATCCCAAGGGTCTCCAGCAGGCCATCAGGGTCCACTGGTTTTGGATAGAAGGAGGCAAAGAGATCCACTGCTTCCCCCACCTTGAGGCGCGGAGGCATGGAACTCTCCTGGAGCTGAACGCCGAGAAACTCCCTTATCTTGTTCCTGTCCTTGTTGGGAGAGAGTCCGCAGATGCTGATCGAGCCCGAATCGGCCGTGCGGAGCCCCGAGATGCATTCGACCATGGTGGTCTTGCCTGCGCCATTGGGCCCGATGATTCCAAAGATCTCTTTCTCTCTGATTGAGAAGGAGACGTCGTTGACAGCGATGAATTCACCGTACCTCTTGATGAGGTGCTGAACGGTGATTATCTGCCCGGAATCAGCGGGCGAATCATCCAATGAGTGGGAAGCCTGAGAAGGACTGGACAAATCGACTGGGCCAAGATGCGCGGGAGGACTTGAAAGACGTTTCCGAGTAGCGTTGCTTCCCTCTTCTTGGAGCGACTCTCTTAGTCGTCTTGCCTGCTTATATCGAACGGTATCCTCGGTCGATAGGTCAGACGATGGAAGGAACACGGCGGCTGGCGGCGATCATGTTCACCGATATGGTCGGATACACTTCGCTGGGGCAGAAGAACGAAACTCTCTCCCTCGCGTTGGTCGATGAACAGAGGAGACTGATCAGACCCATCCTCTCAAGGCACAACGGCCGAGAGGTGAAGACCATCGGCGACGCCTTCCTTGTGGAGTTTGCGAGCGCCCTCGAAGCGGTCAACTGTGCCGTCGAAATCCAGTCAGTACTGAAGGACAAGAATGCTTCCAAGCCTGAAGACAGAAGAATAACCGTCCGCATCGGGATTCATCTCGGTGACGTCGTCCATGAAGGGGAGGACGTGGCCGGGGACGCTGTCAACGTCGCGTCAAGAATCGAGCCTCTCTCACCCCCGGGCGGGGTCTGCGTGAGCGCCCAGGTCTACCAGACCGTCGTCAACAAGGTCGAATATGAGTTCGAGTCGCTTGGAGTCCCAGAACTCAAGAACGTGGTCGTCCCCATCGAGGTCTACCGGGTCTCAGGGGTAGGGGGGCCGGCGACCAGGCCCACCCAGAAGAGCGAGCTCCCGAGGGATAGGATAGCGGTCCTTCCCTTTGACAACTTCAGCCCGGACCCCGCCGACGAATACTTCGCAGACGGCATGACAGAGGAATTGATAGACAGAATCTCACAGGTACGGGACCTCAAGGTCATAGCCCGGACGTCAGTCATGGGCTACAAGAAGACTGAGAAGAAGGCCTCGGAGATCGCCAAAGAGCTCAGAGTTGGTACCCTCGTCGAGGGGAGCGTCCGCAAGGCAGGGAACAGAATCAAGATAACTGTCCAGCTCATCGAAACGGCCACGGAAGAGCACATCTGGGCGGACCGCTATGACAGGGAGTTGGACGACGTCTTCGCGGTCCAGACCGAGATTGCGTCGAAGATAGCTGCCTCCCTCGAGGGGAAGATCACCGCCCCCGACCAGACGCACCTTCTCCCGCCAATCACCGGGGTTTCGCCTACGCTCTCCAAGCCCCCAGACACCCAGGACATGGAGGCCTACACCAGCTTTCTCCACGGGCGGAAGCTCCTCGGTGAGAAGGGTTCGGAAGCGACCATCCGCCAGGCGCTTGCCTTCTTCGAATCAGCCGTCCGACGAGACCCAAACTTCGCGAGGGCCCGTGTGGGAATATCAGACTGCACCCTGTGGCTCGGCGCTGAAGGAGCACTCCCCTACATCGATTCCGTACGCCGGGGCCGCGAAGAGCTGGCGAAGGCGCACTCATTGAACAGCAACCTCGCCGAGGCACATTCAGTACTCGCCGGGCTCCTCCTCGGGGACGACAAGATTAGCGACGCAGGGAAGGAAGCCAAACGGGCCGTTGAGCTCAATCCTAGCCTGTCAGACCCCTATCGATGGCTCGCCCAGATAGAGGCGGGGGACGGGAGGATCGGCGAAGCGGTCAGGCTCCTCGAAACTGCCCAGCAGGTCGACCCCCTGGACGTCAATGTGATCGCATTTCTTGGGCGCGCCTACCTCTATGCCGGGAGGGAGGCAGCTGCGGTCGCCCATTGGGAGCGGACCAAGCCGTTGATCCCCTTCAGGACGAACGCCTACCTCACAGAGTACTACCTTGGAAAGAGGGATTACGCTAGGGCGGAGGAGACCGTCCACGAGCTGGAACGACTGAGGCCGGAGAGCGTCTGGACGGAGATGTACCGGGGATTCCTGGCGGCACGCCGGGGAGACAATGAAGGCGCACGGATGGCCATCGACCGGCTCGAGAAGCGCGGCAGCGGAGGAGAGCTCACCATGTTTCATGCAGGTTTCGTTTACTTCGCCCTGGGCGAGGTGGACGCCTTCTTCGAGTGCATGGAGCAAGCCTTCAAGCTGCATTCTCTGCCCCTGATGGAGCTGATGTACTCACCGATGTTCGAGCAGGCCAGGCACGATCCGCGCATCGTCAATCTGCTGAGAAGGCAGGGGGAGCTAAAATGAACCGCTTCTTTCCGGTTGGCGTTCTGGCCTTCGCTGATTTAAAAAGGGCTGGAGCCGTGGCAGCCCGAGAATGTCCGAGCAGAAGCTAGCCGAGCCCGTGCCCCAGCCGCTGCTTCCGAAGCAGCCGGAAGTGAACATAGGTACCGCAGGCCACGTTGACCATGGGAAGACGAGCCTGACCCAGGCCATCACCGGGGTCTGGGCGAGCGCCCACAGCGAAGAGCTGAAGCGTGGCATCACAATCAAGGTGGGGTACGCCGATGCGGCGTTCTACAAGTGCTCCCAGGACCACGGTTTTGGGTCCTACTCCACCAGCCCGAAGTGCCCAATCTGCGGGAGGAAGACTGCCTTCTTGCGCGCCGTCAGCTTCGTGGACTGCCCCGGCCACGAGAGTCTCATGACCAACATGCTGGCGGGCGCATTCCTGATGGACGGGGCGCTGCTCGTGATTGCGGCCAACGAGCCCGTCCCGAAGCCGCAGACCCGGGAGCACCTGCAGGCCCTGCAGATGCTCGGGATGAAGAGGATAGTCATTGCGCAGAACAAAATCGACCTGGTGACAGACGCCGAGGCGAAGAAGAACCAGGCCTTCATATCGAAGTTCGTGGAGGGGACCGTGGCCGCCGACGCCCCCATCGTCCCCATATCAGCCCAGCAGCGGCTCAACATAGACGCCCTCATCGAGGCCCTGGAGGATGTCATCCCCACCCCAAAGAGGGACGCAGGAGCCAGCCCATTGATGTACGTGGTAAGGAGTTTCGACGTCAACAGGCCGGGGGCTGAAATCGTCAGCCTTTCCGGCGGAGTCCTCGGCGGGAGTCTCACCCATGGGGAGCTCAGGGTGGGGGACGAGGTGGAGGTGAGACCCGGCATGGTGGACGAAAGGAGCGGCAAGTACCAGCCGATCATTACTCGCGTTTCTAGTCTGCAGACGGGAGCGGGGGATGCCCAGAAGGTCGGTCCCGGGGGCCTGGTGGCGGTCGGGACGCACCTGGACCCGACATACATCAAGGGGGACCAGATGGTCGGGAGCGTGCTGGGCAAGCCGGGGACACTCCCAGAGACCCTCGAGCACGTCACCCTCGACGTGACGCTCCTGGAGACAGCGGTGGGATCCGCGGAGTTGGTGAAGGTCGAGAAGGTGAAGCTGTCAGAGACGATTAGACTGAACCTGGGAACCGCTTCGACCTTGGCTGTCGCCACGTCGGTGAGGGGGGACATCGTAGAGGCCGACCTGAAGAAGCCCGTAGCCATAGAAGCGGGGATGAGAGCGGCCATCAGCAGGAGGATAGCCGAGAGGTGGCGCCTCATCGGCTCCGGCGTGCTGAAGTGACGTTGCAGAAGGTCCTCTTCGACAGCAGTTTCCTTATGGCAGTCGTGGAACACCCGACAACCTGGTACGAGGACATTGTAGACGGGGTCGGGAAGTTTCAGCCCGTCATGCTCGAGTGCGTGAAGGAAGAGCTGGAGAAGATTGCTCTCGGCCAGGGGAAGAAATCCCGGGTCGCGCGGCTGTCCCTCGAGATGGCTTCGGAGTTCGAAGTGGACCCATGCGGGTCTGCGCGGGTCGATGACGAAATCGTATCGGCGGCGGTCACCTGCGGGGCGATGGTGGCGACAGTCGATTCAGAGCTGACACGGGCGGCGAAGCGTGCCCATCAGCGGGTCATCACACTGAGAAAAGGAAGGGTCGCGTTAGGTTGACTTGCGAGCCGAAATCAGAATTCAGACTTCACCCTGAATAAATAACTCGGCGGGTCGAAAAGCTTCGTGAAATTCGGAAGGACGTCACGAAGAAAAGCTATCTCTACACTGATCGCAACACTCATCCTCATCGCAATCACCATCGTCGGTGGCGTCGTCGTCGCCGCGGTCCTGGCGGTCGCGCTCGTGGTCTGGTACTCCAGGAGAAGAGGGAAGTCCGTAAGCCAGCTCATTTCTTCTTCGGTCAAGAGAATCCGATAGCCGCGATGCGTCAGAAAGGAGTTAAAACGCGTCCCGCCGGATCGCCTCTGAGTTGGCCCCTCCCCGAATCAGAATTGAAACCTCGAAGGAAGCAACAAGGATCTCAACTTTCGTAAGAGGTGTGGTCGATGAAGCCGGTGCCAAGGGGGTCGTGGTCGGCATCAGCGGCGGCATCGACAGCGCCGTGGTGGGAGCACTCTGCGTGAGGGCACTCGGGAAAGGGAAGGTCATGGCTCTGCTCATGCCCTCGGACCACACCCCGGAGGAGGACCTGAGAGACGCGCGAGTTTTGGTAGACTCCTGGGGGATTAGAGCGGAGGAGATTGGGATCTCTGGCATCGCAAAGGCACTGACCGGCTCTGCGAAGATCGAGGGGACGAAGGTCGCCCGCGCGAACGTGGAGGCCCGGGTGCGGATGTCCATCTTGTACTATTACGCAAACTCGCTCGGCTACCTCGTCGCGGGGACAGGGGACAGGAGCGAGGAACTGATCGGCTTTTTTACGAAGTCAGGAGATGGGGCGGTAGATTTCCTGCCCATCGCGCACCTCTTCAAGTCCCAGGTGCGGGAGCTCGGAGCTTACCTCGGCCTTCCGAGAGAAGTCGTTGAGAAACCCGCCTCTCCACAACTCTGGCCAGGGCACAAGGCTTCCGATGAGCTCCCTGCCGATTACGACAAACTGGATGTCGTCCTCCACCATCTGTTTGACCTAAAGGCGAAGCCGGCAGCTGCCGCAGCGAAGGCAGGCGTTCCAATAGGGGTGGTCGAAAAGGTCCTCCAAATGCACCGGATGACCGAGCACAAGCGGAGACTCCCACCGTCATTGGCCTAGACCCTGAGATTTTTCGTCTCATCCACACCAAAGATTAAAATCGCTGAGTCGAAGGGGTCTCTCAATTCTGATGAATTCATGTTTCAACTAGTCGAACTCGCGGACGTTGTCAGGGTCCCACCTGACAGGTTTAACACTCCCCTCGAGAGGGTGGCCATGGACCTGCTGAAGCTGAAGTATGAGAGCACCATCAACCCGGACCACGGGTACCTAGTCCTGGTGACGAAGGTCGATGTCGACAAGGTCGGCAAGATAATCGCAGGGGACGGGGCCACCTACCATCGGGTCAACTTCCAGGTCCTTTCTTTCTTCCCCCTGAAGCAGGAAATCGTCGAAGGGGAGATAGTGGAGGTCACGGATTTCGGGGCCTTCGTAAGGATAGGCCCGGCCGACGCGCTGCTGCACCTGAGCCAGATAATGGACGACTACCTAACAAGCGATGTGAAGTCAGGGATAATCACAGCCTCCCAGAGCAAGAGGACACTCAGGGTCGGGAGCAAGGTGAGGGTCAGGATCACGGCGGTGAGCCTTGGCCACGGCATCTCGATGGGGAAGATAGGCGTGACCTGCAGGCAGCCGTTCCTCGGGGCACTCGAATGGATCGACGAAGAGATAGGAAAGGCGGCGAAGGCGCGCAAGACAGAAGAAAGAGCGGAGAAGTAAGACAATGAAGGAGCTGGCTTGCAGGAAGTGCAGGACGCTGACAACCGAGAAGGCCTGCCCCAACGACGGTTCGACTGAGCTCTCGAACGAGTGGTCGGGGCTTGTCATCATAATCAATCCGGACAAATCTCAGGTCGCAAAGACCCTGAGCATCACAAAGCCGGGAAGATACGCTCTGAAGGTAAGTTAGCCCCTTGCGCCGGCTGTACAGGCTCCCGGAAAAAATGCGCTCCAAACTCGCAGCCCCCCTGGGGCGTGTGTTCACCGGCGAGGAGACGAAGGGCCGGGAGTTCGCTGGTCTGGTCGAGACTGCCCCCATGATCGTCACCGTCGGAGACAGGGTGACCGACACCGTCGGCGCCATGGGGAGGACCCCTGACATGCAGGTCGTGGACGGGGTCGAGAGGAGGATGAAGAGGACCCCTCCTGAGGTCCCCTATGCGAAGCTCGTGAAGGTGAAGAACCCTGCCGGGATGCTTACGGCAGGGGCAATTTCTGGGATGAGACAGGCATTCGTCGGGAAGAAGCCTGTCAGGGTCCTTGTTGAGGGGGAGGAGGACCTAATGGCGATGCTTGCCATAGCCATGGCCCCTGTATTCGCCACGGTTCTCTACGGGCAGCCGGGGGTGGGGGTGGTGGTAGTGAAAGCGACGGCGATCGCGAAAGCAAGGGACAGGGCAATCCTCGCCGAGATGGGGATCAAGGGCATAAGCTGACTTCAACTTAATATCCTCGAAGAAATCGGGTCGCCCAACTTGCAGGTGGAGAAGAAGTCCGAGTCGAAGGTCCTCGACAGGTCCTACGTAGAGATGACGGTCGACGGAAAGGCGGGGAAGCTGACCAGGAAGGAGGTAATCGCCTCGGTGGCCCAGGTAATGGGGGTCCCGGCGGAGAACGTTGCGCTGATCCGGATGGACGGGCAGTCAGGGACGACAAAGGCGGTCGGGAAGTTCTACGTCTACGGCTCTGCTGAATCAAAGAAGAAGGTCGAGCCGAGATACCTTGCGGAGAGGTTGCTTACCAAGGAGGAGAGGGATAAGCTCAAGCAGGAAAGAAAGAAGGCAGCTGCACCGGCGCCAGCGCCTGAGGCGAAGAAGAAGTAGGCATGTCGAAGAAGCCCGCGCCTGCGGCACCAGCTCCTGCGCCAGCGCCAACCCCTGAACCGGCGGCCCCGGTCGAGGAAAAGAAGCCAGAGAAGAAGGTGAAGCCGAAGGCCCCCAAGAGAAGGATACAGGTCTACAAGCTCTACAAGGTCGACGGGGAGTCCCTGACGAGGTTGAGGAAGGAGTGCCCGAGGTGCGGGAAGGGGTACTTCATGGCCCAGCACGGGAACAGGCTGACCTGCGGGCACTGCGGGTACACGACGTACATCCAGAAGACTCAGGCGTAGGACGAGAGCAGGTCCCTGAGCATCTTCGCCATCCCTGGCGTAAGAAAGGGCCGGAACGGCCCGAAGTACTTCTGACCTCTTGCTCTTTCCACCCTCGCCCGGTCTCCCGTCTTGACGTATTCTTCGAGGAACAGGATGGCCACCCTCTTCATGGCATCCTCCCTGTTGGAGAGCTTAGCCGTATAGAACAGGAACTCGGCGATGTCCCAGGCCTGGTCCCCGCCCCGGAAGGCCTGCTCGAGGTCAGTCAGGTACAGCCCCTGGCCCGAGACGATGACATTGCTGGGCTTGGTGTCTCCGAGGGCGATGTCCTTGGCGTGGACCTTGGCCATGATGCCGCCGTAGGCCGAGACCTGCTCTGACCCCTCGGTGGACCCCTTCAGCATGCCGTTGATCATACTCGAAAGCGTCGGCCCGCCGATGAACTCCTTCACAAGTATCCTTTCGGCCGGGGCGACAGCGATCACGGACGGGACTTGCATCCCCATGTCCCCCAGCGCAAGGGTCATCCCGTACTCCCTTTCCATCCGAGAGACCGGGGCGGTGCTGAACTTGTTGGCCGTCGATGCCCAGATCCCGAGGAGGGCCCACTTCAGGGACCTCACGTCAGTATAGTTCTTCACCACCACCGAACTTGACTTCAACGAGTCAGTGAATGTCAGGACCCTCGTTGTAGAGTAGGGCTCACCGATGTCCTTCTCCTGGGTGGAGTATCTCTCGAACCCCAGCAGTCTGGCAAGCTCTTCAGTAATCAGGGACGCGTCAGGGACGAAGGCACCTTTCTCCAACCTGAGGAGGGACCTCGGCCTTTCCAGCGGGAGGAATGCCAGAGGGGCTTCTCTCATCCTTCTGAGCTTTGAAAGCGCTTCCCTGCTGAACACCCCGGGCCCCACCCTGCCGGCGTAGCCGTGGACCGCATACTGGGTCACACCCCGCGTCGTGAGGTCGAACAGCGACTGGACCTGGGTGAAGGCGTCAGCCTTCAGCTTCCTTGGCGCCATCTTCACTCCTTCGGGGCGGGCTTCGAGGAATCCCTTGGGCTGGAGTGAGGCCGCCGCAGCGGCGAAGCCCTCTACGGAGATCGCCCTGTTCTCGTCCCCCTTCGGGCAGGTGTAGGTGTTCACGTAGCTATAGGTGGCAGGGGGATAGATGGCAGCCCTCTTGTGGAGCTTGTCGAAAAGGAAATACTCGTAGGGGACCAGGAGGTGGCTTCCGAATTCGCCGTAGTCCGATGACAGCTCCAGGAGTGTTTCGATTATCACCCGCTTTTTATACTCCAGCTCTGCCGATTTGAACAGGTCCCCGTTCAGGATCGGCTCGTAGACGTTGAGGAGCCGGCCCACTACGAACTCCCCCAGGTAGGAAGACCGGGCGTCCTGCATGAGCATACCTTCGTCCACGACGAGGGCGGAAGCAGCCACGGGAGCATCGATGTACTTGTACCGGACCCCCTCGCGGAACCGCTTGGCCACCACGATGATGTCGTAGTCTGAATCTGAACGAGCATACCCCGCGACCTTGGACCCGTACCCGGCGATGGCAGAGATCTTCTGCGGTTCAACGAGAGTAGACGCGATGCTGCTGATGGTCGTCCGCTCGTCCTCGGATAGTCTCAACTGGCGGCCTTCTGGAGCTCAGCCACTTTGGAGAGGACCGCGGGGTCGAACCTCGTCCCCGCCACGATTTTCATCTGCAAGCGCACGCGGTTCTCCTCCAACCCCACCTCCCGGATGGGGAGGTTCTTCGCTATCCACAAGTTCCCCACTTTCTTGTTCAACGCGGGGTCCGTGAGGTCGTTCTTGAACTTCCGGCTGACCAGGGCTACGAGGGCCTTATCCGCGAAAATCAGCTTGGGGGGCACCGTCCGCTCGGCGTCGGCGAACGAAGCCTCGTAGAGAGTAGTGGCAGCCTCGTCGCTGACAATGTCGGTGGTACTGAGCTTCCTGACCAGATCGATGTAGTGGGTGAACTCGTGGGCGGCGACGGCCTCGATGGTGGCCTTGGTCCCGTAGAGCACCAGGGCAGCAGTGAACTGCACGAGGATCACGACGCCCCCCGTTGCCGTCGTGGGGATGACCCTGGCGAAGAGTACTCCCATCTGACCGTAACTCCCCCCTCCCCTCGACACGGGAAGGACAGGCTCGACGTAGTATGGGGGATACTTGATCCCGCTTGCTTTCTCGACCCGGTTGACCGCGCCCTGGACGTAGTGGAGCCTCATCCGGACCTTCTTTGCGATCGCCCTCGGGATCTTCTCCTGGGCTACGGCCTGGTCTAGTAGAATGAGCGGGTCCACGGATTTGGCGACCGTCCTAGGGTCTTATTGAGTGTTAGCGGCTACTCGACGAGTTTGAAGTTCACAGGCGGGTTCCTCCGTGAGACCTCCATGAAAATCTCGGTCTGCATCACGCCGGATATCTTGCCGATGATGTCGTAGACTGCCCTGTGCAGTTCGTCCAGGGACTGGCCCTTCAAGTTGACAATGATGTCGAAGCGCCCGGTCACCTCGCGGATCAGGCGGACCCCCTCGACCTTTTCCACCTCCTTCAGTACCGTCTCCCTCTGCTTGGGGTCGATGGTGAGCCCCGCCAAGGCCCCGGCTCTCATGCCAAGGTTGTCTTCGTTCACGAGGACCGTGAACTTCTCGATGACCCCCCTCTTCTGGAGCCGCTTTATCCGGCTGTACATGACGGAGAGGTTCACCCCCATCTCCTTGCTCAGCTTAGGGACCGAGACAGAAGCGTCGGCATAAAGGGAAGAGAGAATCTTCATGTCAAGGTCGTCCAGTCTGGCCAAATCAGGTTCCTATCATCTAGAGCCTCCGCGAGATATTTCTACTTTTCAGGGAATCTCCCTGATGAATTTGGGAAAGCTTTGGGGTTTCAGAAAAATCTAGCTGGTCTTGGCCGGTTCGACGACGCGCTTGCCGTTGATCTGATACGTTTCTTCTGTGATCGTATTGCCGCGGACGAGTCTCCGCTTCTTCCTCCCCTCTTCGTGCGTCTTGTACCCGACCCCCTTTGTGAGGAGGACGTAGTTCTTCCCCCCGCCCTGGGTGTCGTGGCGCATGGGGAAGCCCGCCTTGTCGCTTCCACCTGTTATCATGATCTTACCCGTCAGGCCGATGGCTGTCCCGTCGAGGACTTCGCCGATCTTCCGCCCCATGAGCTGCTGGGCGTTCGCGTCCTTGACCTCAGACGCCTCGGACTTACCGGTCGCGGGGTCTGATAGGACGAGCTTGAAGCTGACCATTCAGGCGGCTCCGAATCCAGCGGGTAAATAAACCTAGAAACCAAACAGTGGGTCGGACGCCGACTTTATCCTGACTATCTCATCAAGGACCTCCCGCTCCTTCTCGGTCAGGGAGCCAGCGAGCTTCGTCCGCAGCAGTTTTGCCTCGTGACTTCTGGGCATGGTGTAGATGGTGTCGTTCTCCCTCACCTGGCGCCCCAGTGTCGGGCCGTCAACAGAGATGGCAACCTTGTCCCCCTCGCGCGCTTCTGTCAGGGCCTTCCCCTGGTCCTGGACCTGCTCGACGGTCCCCAACTCGACCCCCTCGACGGACATCAGCTTGATCTTTGGCTTCAGCCTCCCGACGACCACGTCCACCCCGAAGACCGCGGGGTCCCTGTTCCTGAAGAACGCCCCCGGTATCACCTTGAGCTTGCACGGGCGGGTAAGACTCGAAAGAGCCGCCTTCTCGTCTGACTCTCTCTTGGCCTCCGCCCAGTTCACGTAGTTGTCGAGGACCTCGTATATGATCGCCGAGACGAAGATCGGCCCGACCCCGACGTATTCCTTCGCCTCCGGGAGGACCTTCGAATCGAACCCGAGGATCGCCCCGAGGAATGGGTCGTGGTCCCCAACCACCTGGGCGTCTATGATGTCGTTCTTCGATATGTCCCCGATGTCCGCCTGGCGCACGGGGATGCCGCGCTCCTCGAGCATCCTGAGCAGGGCCTCGAGCCCCCCGATGCTCCCGGCCTTCACTATGACCCCCATGTTGTCCGTCTTGACGACGATGTTGGAGAGTTCCTTCTCCATCTCGTCCTTGAGCTGCTGGAACTGCTTGTCTGTTTTGAAGGTGGCCACCGAGGTCCCCGGGACGACCCCAACCAGGTCGGGAGACACCAACTTGACTCCTGCCGCGGCATAGACGGAGTCGACGGGGGTGAACTTGTCCCTGGGGTCCCGCATTTCGTCGAGGGCCTTCGGCATGAAAAGGGCCTTCACCTTCGACTTGAATGCACCGTCCTTTCTTACTAGGCTTATGGAATCCCCGACGTTGATGGACCCCTCGGTGAGGATGACGTTGGCGGTCTCCCCGATGCCTACTTCTTCCTGCATCTCCAGGATTATCCCCCTCCCTCCCTTCGCACCATCCATCACGAGCTTGCCCTTGAGGAACTGCTGGGCAAGGCCTATCAGCATCGCGAGCATCTCCGGCATCCCGACGGGAGCTCGGGCTGACACTGGGACGATGGACACCTGCTGGCGGAAGTCCTTGACCCGGTAGTACGCGTCCGACTGGAAGCCGAGGCGCGTAAGCCCTCCCACCACGTTGTAGAGCCTCTCCTCGAGTTCGTCGTTCCACTGGGGGAGCTGCTCCTTCATCACCTGCGGGAGGGGTCCTTTGCTCCCCTTGCGCCACCCGTTGATCATATCGATCTTGTTGAGCGCCACCAGGAACGGGACGTGGCGCTGCTTGAGTATGTCGATGCTCTCCAGGGTCTGATTCTCAAGCCCCTTGAGCACGTCCACCACGAGTATCGCGATGTCAGCAGCCGAGCCCCCTCTGAGCCTGAGGTTGGAGAAGACCGCGTGCCCCGGGGTGTCTATCATCAGAAGCCCGGGTATCTGAAGCTCCCCTCCTGCCCTGTCGAGGAGCGGGCCGCAGATTTCCTTCAGGGTCTCCATCGGGAAGAAGCTTGCGCCGATCTCCTGTGTGATGCCGCCTACTTCGCGTGCCTGTACCCCGGTGCCCCTTAATGCGTCTGCGAGGGAGGTCTTTCCACTATCGACGTGTCCGAGAATAACTACTACCGGCTGTCTCATCCGTCCGCTTGGTTCTGACAAGTTGCTCCCAGCTCCTTATGACGCCCTCACCCTCTCGTCTTGGCGAAGAAGACCCCGCTCTCCTTTGTAAAGCTCTCGGCCGAATCGGACGCGTGGATCATATTGTCTGTGTAACCAAGGCCAAAGTCCCCCCTTATGGTCCCCGGGGCCGCCTCCCAGCTCTTTGTCACGCCGACCATTCTCCTTACTGTGGCGACCGCGTCTCTCCCCGAAAGTGTAACGCCCACGACCGGGCCCGAGGTGATGAACGACACCAGTTCGCCGAAGAACGGCTTGTCCTTATGGACAGAATAGAACTCCTCTGCCATTGACCTCGACATCGTCTGCATCTGGAGCCGCTTGATCACGAACCCCTTCCGCTCGAACCTGCCGACTATCTCTCCGACGAGCCCCCTCTTGACACCGTCCGGCTTTACGACGATCAGCGTCTCTTCGGAGGTCGAACTCATTTCCTGTTAGTCCCCCGCGCCCATTTCAGCTTCCTCGGATCGCGACCCAGCTTCAGCTCGTTGGTCTTGCACTTTGAGGAGCAGTAGGAACGCGTAGACCCGTCGTTCTTCACGAACAGGATGCCGGAGCCGAGTCTGACTTCCTTCCCACAGAACGCGCATTTCTTTGGAACATACATCTCAGACTACCGCACCCCTTTCATTCGTGGGCTTTTGGAACTTGGGATATAAAGGGCTCGTTGGGAATAGCATCTCTAGGCTCCTGCGAAAAGATAGTAAGTGGATAGTGGGTGCTAGAGTGCGAAGGCCCGCCTAATGTTTCGCGGTTCGTGAGTTACAATCGTCCTTGTGGGGAACCGCACATACCGTAGTCGTCGACTCCGAACTTGCACATTTCGCGGGCCTCGCATACGGCGATGGGTACCCCGCATGGGGTGAGGTAAGGGTCGTTACAGCCAATCCGGTTTTCGCCGACAAGCTCGTGGGCATAGTTCAGCAGATTGCAAAGGAATGTGGTGGAACGTCTCGTGAATACGTCCGACCCTGAAACTTGTCTGACAACCTACAGCACAACATTGTCCTGAACTCGACTTTGGTGCGTAGAGCGTTGTTCGATGACTCCATGCAGCCAAAATATGATTCAATCCACTCGATTGCGATGGAAGGTCGTATCGCGGCCGATTTTCAAGGCGGATTAAGTGACGCGGAAAGTAGTTTAGTCCTGCCAGAGCCCATCGAATCTCCCCATGGTCGCATTTTCGCAGTAATCAATAGTGACAGACGCCTACTTGGAATCGCCAGATTATCGCTCGTCAACAAGATCCGCTTGGAGCCAACCTCTGTTCGGACCCGGCTGGCAAGCAGGCGAGGGTGAAGACATTCTCTGAGGGGCATAGAAATAGTGACTAGAAAGAATAGCTACTTGATCGAAATCCTTTCTGGTGCGAATAGGAAATGGCTGGACCAAGTTGGACGACTCTTATGGCACCCCGACAAGAGAGAGAGCGAGGGTTTTGCTTTCGACCTACTCTTCTCAACCCGAAGACTCGCCAGTTTCGAACTAGTCATTGAACTAAGGGATTGACTGCGCCTCATTTAAAGGATATAAGGCTGATTAGAACTTTGAATGGGAAAATAAGCTCTATTTGAGCTTTCTCGCTTCTCGCTCAGTTTCTCTTAAAACGAGCACGTCTGCCAATCTAATCGGTCCTTTGACGTTTCTGGTCAAAATACGCCCTTTTTCCTTCCCTTCTAGGATTTTGACCCTGACTTGGGTTATTTCGCCGGCTACTCCTGTCCTCCCCACAATCTGCACCACTTCCGACGGGGTTAGTGTCTCAGCTTCTCTCTTGCTGCTCATGCTGGCTTCTTCAGCCTCGAAAGCTCTTGGGTGACCTGGTCGAGGATCTGGGAGCCCTCGCCGGCTTCAAGCACCGCAGCCGCAGCTGTCGAGACGTCGATGCCGATGGCGGGCCCTATCTGGTCCTTCGAAGGCACGAAGACATATGGTATCTTCCTCTCGTCACAGAGGATGGGCAGATGGGCGACAACCTCCGGGGGCACGACGTCCTCGGCTATCACCACGAGCTTCGCAAGTCCCCTTTCGATGGCCTTCGTCGTTTCGTTGGTCCCCTTGCGGACCTTGCCAGTCCGCGAGGCCTGCCTGAGTACCTCGTAGGCGGCTTCTGAGACCTCCTTGGGGGTCTCGAACTTGATGTAGTAGGGCTTCTTGTCTGGGGTCATCTGTAAATCTCCCAGACTCGCCCTTTCCGACCCCGTTATAAGTCGTTGTTCGGTCGTTGACTTTTTCTCTGTCTTCAGATGCGCCTGACACTTTCAGAGATCTCCCCTCCGCCTTTGGTCCCGACTATGCCTGGGCTTTTAGCCCGGGAAACTGTTCTTTCGGAGGATGCTTGCGAAGCAAGCCGAATCCGCCTCACGGAACAAAATTTGGGCAGTGAAATTTGTTTCCGTCAGATACACAGCCTCGCAAGAGCTTTCCTCACTCCTCGAGGACTTCCGTCTGATGTGTAATAGGACCATTAGAATCGCAGTCCAGGAAAAGCCCATGAACAGGTTCGGCCTGATCCAACTCGCCTGCCCACATCTAAAGGCATATGGCCTCCATACACACTCCATTCTCTCTGCTTGTGAGGTGGCATATTCTGTCTATAGGAACAAGAACAGGAAGAGAATCCCCTACATCAGAAAGGCATCCCTCAAGCTCGACAACCAGTCGTACCAGCTCTACCAGCTCAACCAGCTCAACCACCTCCTTCTGAGGATCCCCACAACACCAAGACACTTCGTATTCCTTACTCTTGAGGGCTCGGACTACCACTCGTCGTTCATTGACGACCCCAGCTTGAAGAGCGGCTCGGTCACCGTAACGGAGCGCGCGGTAACCGTAGCGTTCTCCAAAGAGGTCCACATGGTCGAACCCGTAGGATACATCGGCGTAGACATCAACGAAAGCAATGTCACCGCATCTGCCACTGATGGCTCCGAGCACAAGTTCGACGAGCTGGGTGAGGTGGTCGAGATCAAGAAGAGGTACAGGGAAATCAGGGCTAGGATAGCAAAGAAGACCCGGGGAGACAGGAGGATAGGCAAGGAGCTCCTCGCCAAGTACGGAAGGCGCGAGAGGGATCGGACCATGCAGCGGGTAAACGGAGTCACCCAGGCGATTGTAAATTACAAGGTGAACTAGAGTGAACCGTCTCGGCATCAAGATGGAGAATCTGAAGGGATAAGGAAGCTGTATCGGAAAGGAAACGGACAGGGACCAGCATTCAGGGGGAGGATGAACTCCTGGGTCTTCGGAGAGACCCAGAGGCAGATAGATTACAAAGCAAGATGGGTAGGCATTCCCGATTGGTACGTTAATCCGAGAGGTTCGTCCTCACACTGCCTTTGCGGCTCCCGCGTCGTACCGCTGGGGGACAGGAAGCTGTACTGCCCAGTGTGCGATAAAACATGGGATAGGGATGACCTAGCAAGCAAGAACATAATGGCCTGCGCGGTTCCGCAGGTGCGGCCCCTCAAGGGAAGCGATGAAGGGAACGAGACGACGACGGCTCCAATCCTCAGAGCGGATGGGGGAAGGTAGGCTTGGCGGCCAGCGACCGACAGGTTCCCAGAACCTAAATCGTTGCGATGGAAAATGATGTTGGAGCCGGTAGAACCCCGTGTGCGGCTGTCGCCGGCCTAGGTAGACTCAGAAATGATGAGCTGCTTGTTCTCGGGCTCTCGCGAAAGAGAGGGCTCAGCCGCTGAGGATGAACTTCCCGGGCGAATCGAGCCGGGCGAACCCGAAACGCGGGAATTGTACGATGTCCCCGACCTTCAGCTTGGCGGCCGATTCCTCCGCGTAGCCTGATACTTCCTTCAGGCTGTCTGGGTTGAACTTGTCATCCTCAAGGAACAGCACGTCGGGGACGGTCACAGCAACCTCGGAATGGTCGGGGGTCACCCACTGGAACTTGCGCGTGTTCTGAATCAATTCGTCCCCCGCATACTTTGCAGTCGGGTTCGGCCCGGCAGATACGAGCTCGACGTTGAAGAGGTCCATCAACCTGAAGATGGCCCCCCTGCTCACGCTCTTCAGGTCCCCAGCGGCGAGGTAGAACTCCCCGGCAGTATCGATGGTCCTCGTGCCCAGGTCCTGCTGGGGGTGTAACGGGATCGTCGCCTTGCGCTTCGGCGCGTCTTCGACCGTGAGCTTGACTGGGTCGGGGACGAAGAAGATGCGCTTAGAGACTGGGTCGAGGAGCTTTCGGTTCAATGACATGAGCATGCTCCAGTCGTACTCGTGCTCGGTCTTGGTGTACCCAACCAGCAAGGTGAACTCCCTGATGGTCTGGGGGATGATCCCGCGCCTCCTGAGGCCGTCCACAGTTGGCATCCTCGGGTCGTCCCACCCGGAGACAAGCTTCTTCTCTACCAGTGGCCTGAGGAGCCTCTTCGCGACCGGGGCCCCTTTGAAGTTGAACCTCGAGAACTGGATGACCTCCAGGTGCCTGAACTTCAGGGCGTCGCGGATCAGCTGCTGAAGCTCGTTCCTGAACTCGGAACTCCTGAGGACGTGGGTGATTCCGCACATCTGGTCCTCCACAGCCACCGCCAGGTCGTAGGTGGGCCAGAGAGAGTACTTCGTTCCAGTAAGTGGATGAGCGTAGTCGACGACCCTGAATATGTTCGTGTCCCGTAGAGAGTAGTTGGGGCTCTGCATGTCCCCCTTGAACCTGATGACGTAGGAGCCCTCCTTGTGCTTCTTCGACAGGAGGTCGTCGAAGTTGCGGAGGTTCTCCTCGACCTGGTTGGACCTGTGCTCGCAGGCGACCCCATCGAACCGCAGACGCTTGACCTTCGCCTCGTCGCAGGAGCAGGCGTAGGCGTCACCGAGCTCGAGGAGCTTCCTCCCGTTCTCGTAGAAGAGCTCCATGTCGTCGGAGACGTTCTTCTCGTGGTCCACTTCGATGCCGAGCCAGGCGATGCCCTTGCGGAAGTTCTCGTAGTATTGTGGCTGGACTTTCCGCGGGTTGGTGTCTTCGAAGCGGAGCCAGAGTTCTCCGTCATACTCCTGCTTGTACAGGTAGTTGATGGTGAAGGCCATGGCGTGCCCCACGGTCATGTACCCCGACGGCTCCGGTGGGAGGCGGAAGGCGGTCTTCCCCTTGACCGCGTTGGGGAGGGGTGGGAGTCCTACGCGGCCCTCAGGCTTCGGAGCGGCTTCGGCTTCGGGGTATTTCTTGAGGAGCGCCTGTTGCTCCGCAACCGAAAGGGCGTTTATGCGCTTGACGACGGCAGTGGCTTCCTTAGAGACAGCGCCTGCACTCGACCTCAGTTCAGAGTTCTCGGCCAGGACACGGCCTATGACCGCGCCCAGCTCGGCCTTCCTATCGTGCTTTGATGCGTTTAGGAGTGCAGCCCTTTCGATGGCGGCCCGGGCCGCGTCGTCGAGTTTGGTCACCATTCTCTCTCTACTGCGAAACGGGCGAAGGACGCCAGCATGTCAACTGCCTCCCTGTCCCCTTTCCATTTGATCCCCCTCAAAGTGGCCAACGCCTCTTTCATCAGCTCGTTCGCCCTCTTCCTGGCGAATCCGATGGCGTCGTATTTGTCTATCATGGAGAGCACGAACTCCACGTCTGCGGAGGTCTTCTTATCTCTGCTCTTGTTCATTATGGAAATCACTTTGTCTCTTTCGCTCTGGCCCGCTACCGCTAGGAGGTGGAGGAGTATCAGAGTCCGCTTCCCCTCTAAGATGTCGTCAGACTTCGCCTTGCCGTATTTCTTCTGGTCCCCCACGAGGTTCAGGGCGTCGTCCTGGATCTGGAATGCCACCCCCAGGCTGAGCCCGAACTCCCTCAACTCCTGGAGCACTCCGCTCCCTGCGCCCGCGACTATGGCACCGAGCCTGCACGGGCTGGCTACGGTGTACCACGACGTCTTTCGCGTGCACATCTCAAGGTAGTCCTTTTCCTTGAGGTCCCACCTCTTCCCCGCCACCCATCCGAGCTCCATGTGCTGGCCCTCGGTGGTCTGGTCCACCATGTGTGAGAATTCCCCCATGACCGAGAAGGTCCGCTCCAGTCCAAGCGTCTCCCTGTTCCTGAGGAGGGACTCCCAGGTCTTGGCGTGGAGCGCGTCCCCGGCGTTCAGGGCGAGTCCCTCCGTGTATTTCCTGTGGAGGGAAGGCTCCCCCCGCCTGAGCTCGGAGCCGTCCTCGATGTCGTCGTGAATCAGAATCCAGTTCTGGAAGAGCTCGATGCACGCAGCCGTAAGAATCGCGTCCGATTCCGTCCCCCCTGCGGCTCTGCAGGCGGTCACGCAAAGGAACGGGCGCATCCCCTTCGCCTTCCTGGAGGGGTAGTCTCTCATCATATTGTACAGCAGGTCGACCTCCTTGATTGGGCTGGACTTCGGCAGGAGCTGGGTGAGGATGAGCTCGTCGACCCTGGATTTGACTCCCTTCATTTCATCCTGCATGTCGGGCAATTGCTGGGCCACACCTCCTGGTACCGTCAGGACCTGATTACGGTCCCGTAAAAGTCGAGTCCGCGGAGGGCCTTGGAGAACTCGTTCCTACGATATCCGGATACGAAGCAGACCTTCGTCCCTCCTGCGGCGATGCGTGCCGCCACGTCGAGCTTGAGCTTCATTCCCCCCGTGGCGTCGTCTCCATCTGGGACGGACATCCTCCTGATCTTGGAAGGGGACAGCTCCTGGACGATGACCCTGGTGTTCTCCTCGTACACACCATCGACGTCAAGGGCGAAGACCGCAAGGTCGGGGGAGAGTATCTTCGCCAGCTCCTGCATGATCACGTCCCCGGAGAGGACCCTGAACCCGTTGGGCGAGAGGGTCACGTCCCCGAAGGTGATAGGGGTTAGGCCCTCCTTGAGGAGCCCCTTGAGCCAGGATGCGACCGGGAGCTTGCCCGCCCTGCTCACAGCGTCGAAGGGTGAGAACGGGTAGGGGTTCAGCTTGTACTCCATCATCGTCTTGCAGACTATCCTGTTGAGCTCGTACATCGCCCCTCTGGTCTGGGCCACGCCGACCGCCGGAGCCTCAGAGACCACCGCCGAGATTCCGTGCTGCTTGGCGACCACGTGCCCGTATGAACCGCCCCCGTGGACGACTACGACCTTCTGGTCGGATGAAGCGATCTCCTCAGACAGCGCGGAGACCACGTCAGGACGGTAGGAGAACGGCTTGGACTTGTCAGTGATGACTGACCCTCCGAGCTTGGCGATTACCGTTCTAGCCAGCTTTTCACTCCCTCGACAGGGATTCTCACTCTGAAGGTCTCAAATCCTCGCGCTTGAAGCCCTGAAACAACCCTTTTTTCCTTTGCCTGAGGCGCGACCGCAAGGACACTTCCTCCCCCGCCGGCTCCGGTGAGCTTCGCGCCGTAGCACCCGAGAGACCCGCAGAGTTCGACCATCCTGTCGAGGACCTCGGTGGAGACGCCGACCGAACCGAGGACTGCCTGGTTCAACGCGAGGAGGCCTCCCAGCCCCTTCATGTCCCCCGACAGGAGCATATCGGATGCGGAAAGGCTGAGTCCGCTCACCCCTTCAGCGAGCATCGAGAACAGGTGTGGGGACCTTGACCTAGTCTCCGAGACGTGGCTGATCTGACCCTTGGTGCTCCTGACGTTGCCCGAGTGGGAGATGATCAGTGAGCGGGTTCCCTCGAGTCGGAGCCTCCTGGGAGGAGACCCGGGCCTGAACAGAAGCACCCCCCCGTGGGCACAGATGGTCGGGTCAATCCCAGATGGCTTTCCGTGGATTTCGTGCTCCCCCACCATGGCGCATCGGATGACCTCGTCCACCCCGAGGCCAAGGGAGTTCAGTCGGGAGAAGGCGGACGCGACGGCGACCATTGTGGAGGCTGAAGATCCGAGGCCTGCGCCCCCCGGGACATCGCTCTTGATCCGCACCCTAACCGTTGGCTTGGTCGAGAACTCCCTGGCCATCCCCTCGACCACTTTCGAGACTGGAGCGAGTTCCGTAGTGGTATCACGACCGAACTTGTCCGACGAGACCCCGAACTTCGAAGACGGGCTGATCTCCACATGGACATTCCGGGGGAGAGCCGCCGCGAGGGCCCAAGCCCCGTGGACGACGAAATGCTCTCCCGTGATTATTGCCTTGGACGGAGCCTCGGCGATAGCTTTCAAGACTAGACGAATCTCAGGGCGCCGTACCCCACGACTTGAAGGTTGTCTCCGCTCGTGTCGCCGCTGGTGGCGTACTTGAGAAGCTCAGGGTGGGAGAGGCCCAGTGACCTGGCGGTCTCCATCACTGTGGCGATGGCCCCGAAGCCGCACGAAGTGACGTTCAGCAGCTCGAGGGTCGAGTAGAACCCCTCGAGGTCGGAGTCCAACACGTTCTGGAGCAGGGCCGTGTCCTTGGCCTTCGCATCCTCGGCGGGCTCGTAGTGGGTCAGGTCCGAGGAGGCGATGAGAACCACCCTCTTTCCTTTCAGCAGTTTGGCGAGGGCTTCCGACATCGCCTTGGCTGTTTCTATATCCTGGAAAAGAAGCGAGATCGGGAGAAAGGGGACTTTGTCCCCGTAGATCCTCTGGAGGAACGGAAGCTGGACTTCGAGCGAGTGCTCCAGCCTCTGGGCCTCCGGGTCGACGGTCACGAGTTCGGTGAGACCCTCCAGCTCCTTCGCTGCCTCCGAGTCCACACGCATCCTTCCTAGGGGGGTCTCCCACTCCCCTGATTCGAAGATGGACACCCCGCTCCCAATCCCATAGTGGTTCGGGGCGACCACCACGATAAGTTCCGGGTCTTCGAGCGAGGAGACGTGTAGATACGAGTGGGCGGCGACGGGGCCCGAGTAGACGTAGCCAGCGTGGGGAGACGCCACAGCGACTGCTCTGGCCTTGGTCTTCGGTGCGGGCGGGGACCTGCCGGGGCCGAGAGGGTGGGCGTAACACTTGTCGATGAGCTGTGAAAGCTCCCTTGAGTCTGCAGGATAGAACTGCCCCGCGAAAGCCGGCTTTCGGATCAACAAGCTCGACTGTCTATTCTGGTCTGTCGGACGAGCGTTCGTCCAGCATGTCGGACTGCGGCTGCTCCTCCATCTTGGTCTCGAAGTCCTCTATGGTGTACTTCATGGGTTGGTCCTCCGCTAGGAGGCCAGAGTGTGTGAGGGTCGCCCTCGCCAGCAGCCAGAAAATGGCCGCTATCGCCTTGCGACCGCGATTATTGCCGGGGATGACCAGGTCGATGTCGTCGGTGACGTTGTCCGTGTCGCAGATCGATATGACCGGGACCCCGAGCTTCCCGGCTTCAATTATGGCCTGGGCGTCAGACATCGGGTCTGCCACAACCACAAGTTCGGCGTCGAGGTGTCCGGGGTAGAGGGGGTTGGTGAAGGTCCCTGGCATGAACCTTCCGATGCGCTTCATGGCGCCCGTGAGCTCGCAGAACTTCTCGACGGCCATGGCGCCGTGCTCGCGGCTGGTGTAGACCACGGTGTTCTTGGCCCCCGTGGAGGCGATGAACTTGCCCGCGATGTCAATGCGCTGGAGGGTCTTGGCGTAGTCTATCATGTGGAGTCCGTCTGGTCGGGGCCTAGCTGTGAACTGCTCCATCGTCTTGGTCCTCACCGGAGTGCCGATGCGGATTCCCGTCGCCAACAGGGCCTTCTCGGAGAGCCCGTGGACGACCATGGTGTCGGCCGAACCGGCTTCGTCGTCATCGAACTCTGACATACCCAATCCGTCAGTCCCTTAGATTTCGGCCTTCCGGCTGTAGAACGGGAGGACCTGGTCGATCACGTCGATGGATGAGATGAGCATGCTGCGGCAGCAGTACCTCTTCAGGCCGAGGTCGTCCAGCACCTTGCCCGGGTCTTCGCCGGACTTCGCCCTTGTCTGGAATGGAGCGAATTTGTCCCCGATGAGGTTCCCGCAGGTGAAACAACGGATTGGTATCATCATAGGCTATCTGTAACTCAAACCTGCGCTTTTGGAGTCTGAATATATGGATATCGCCTATAGGCGCAAGTCTCCCCAGATTTCGGCTGCCCTCACCATTCCTTTCACATGGCCAGAAGGAGAGAAGTATTCAATCGCCCTTTGAGCTTCCCTGAGACGCTGGCCATACAAATACGGGAGTATCTCCTTGAGGATTCTCAAAGCGCGCAGGCCAGAGGGAGCTCGACGGAACTTGGCCTTTCGCTTCGGACTGACATCCCTGCCCATCTCTGGCGGAGGGGTCAGCCCAACCTCTTCCGAGAACTTCACAATCCAATCCCTATCGGTCATTTCAACTACTATCACGAGTTCTGTGGTGTCTGCGGGTTTGGCGTATGCGCATGTAACGCAACCCTCAGTGCCGACCAGAGTTCCTACATATCGACGCCCATCTTTGGTTCGGATGATGACTCTAGGTATAGGAGGTCTTGCTCGATAAAGTGCTACAAAGTCAATGCCTTCCGAATTCTGCGGAGGGTTTCGGAACTTTCTTCGCATTCTACGGAAGGCTTCGCAAGGTATTCCAAGCTTCTTTGATGCTTCCTTGGTCGTCGCCGATGTGCTCATTACTCTCAAGAATTCGGCTCGGGTGATTCTGATTAACCGAGGAGGAAACCGGCTGCGCACATTTGAGGAGTACGATTTTCTATTTAACGACCCAGGTCAGCGGTAGCTCTTCTGGCGCTTTCTGCGGGCGCCTGGACCGCCGAATTTCTTGGGCTCAGCTTGTCGCGGGTCGCCCGATAGCAGGTATTTATTGTATGCATTCAATTTCTCCCGAACTTCGCTCCCTCTGACCTGGTCGACATAGGCCCTGGCGATTGCCATGGCGGCGGCGTCAGCCTGGCCCATGAACCCTCCTCCGGCGACGCTCACATCGATGTCGTACTTCTCTCTCAGCTCCCCCACGACCAGAACGGGGCCCAGCAGGTGCAGCCTCGCCGGCTCCGGCTCCCAGATCTCGACCGGGGTCCCGTTGATCCTGATCTTCCCACCACCTAGGACTATGGCAGCCGTGGCACGTGCTGTCTTCCTCGCGCCTGAGTATAGCTTCGGCGGCTTCTTGACCTGGGCCTTCGGAGTAGAGGTTGGCATGGTTATTCGTTCCATCCCAGGCTCTTTGAAAGGTCGCCCATGGTGACGTAGACTGGGATCGGCCGGGTCGCCGTTGTCTCCTCGAACTTGCTGAGCTTCGTGGCGTCGACCGACGACGGGACCCCTATGAACACCCTGAGCCTCTTCATCGCGATGGGACCCTTTGACTTCTTCCTCGGGACCATCCCCCTGATCATCCTTCGGAGGATGTTGTCGGGCCTCCGCGGGTGGATGGGGCCGTAGATCGGGTTGACGTGGCTGGACAACTCAAGCTTCTCCTTCCATTGGTTGATGACCGAGGTGCGGTCACCCGAAATCAGTGCCTTCTCTGCGTTGACGATGATAACTCTCTTGCCCGAGAGGATGAGCTTGGCCGCCTTCGAGGAGAGCCTCCCCGCTATCTGGTTGGTGGCGTCGATGTAGATGGTCTCGTTACTTGACAAGTCTTACCCCACTCCCTTTCGGGTACTTCTTCAGGAACTCCTCGATTGAAACGGCTGACCCGCCCGAAGCCTCGATCTTCGCCTTCGCACTGGCGGAGAAGGCAAACGCCCCCACGGTGAGCTTTCTTTCCATGACCCCCGTCCCGAGGACCTTGCCTGGGACGAAGATGGCCTGCCCGTTCTCGGCCATTCGCGAGATGCGGCACAGGTTGACCTCTATGCGGTTGACGGCGGGGTTCGACAGCATTGCGGACGCTTCTCTCCAGATGGGCGCCTCCTGCTTCTTGCCTGCGCGCTCGAGCATCACGGTGGTGTGCCTCTTGACCGGGTTGGACGAGGTCATTGGGCGCCACCTACGGCGACCTGGATCTCCTTCAGCTTCTTCTCGAGAAGCTCGATGGCCTTCATGACTATCTCTCTTGCCGGGAGTCCCCCTGCGGACTCGACGGTCAGGTTGAACGTCCCTTCCTTTTTGCCGTCGGTGAGGGCGGCGATGCTGCAGGGCTGCCACTTTGCGTGCTCCTTCCCGCGGCCCAGCCGCGCGTACGCCTCGAGCTTGACCGACTGGCCAGTGGCCAGCTTGACGAGCGGGATCGTCTCGCTGATTGGTCTAATCTCCCTGTCTTCTGAGACGAGGTCCCCGGACATCACCGTGGTGACCTTGTCCTTGCCCTTGGCGTCAAGGACGAACAAGACGCGGCACTTGTGGCACCCGAGTGGGTTGCCGCAGTCGCACTCCTCGGGGAGGTTGTACCTCGAGAGGTCGGTCTTGATGGGGATCATCCCCAGCCTGTGTGCGAGTATCTCGTCGTAGAGGACTGAGGAGTTCTCCAGTATCACCACGTCGTCTATAGCCATGGCCGGGACCTCGGAGATGCAGAACCTCCTGACAGCGTTGGCGTAGGACCTGTCGATTCCTTCGAGCTGCAGGGAGACCGAATTCCCAGTGTCCTCTAGGACTTTCACTTCAACCATTGATTACACCTTCTAGGTCGCAATTTGCACACATGAGACGTCAGATTTAGCGGGCCGGAATGAGTTCGGGTTAAAAAGCTTACCAGCGATACAAGAGGAAAACAGGGCCTCCGAGAGAAGATTCACACGGACAGGGGCTGCTGAGAGCCGCACTTCGTGCAGAATTGGTCGTTCCCTCCCAGGGGAGCCCCGCAGTTGGAGCATGTCCTCGTTGTCTCACTTGGGCAAGGGCCGCAGCTGTCGGAGTGGGCGTGGACGCGGCCTGGCTCGTCTTCGCCTCCCTGTACTCGAGCAGGCCCTGGACGATCTTTGTTCCAGCCGAGAGCTCAAGGAGGGCGAGAGTGATGACAAGGGAGACGCTTGCCACCGCACTACCGCTTGTCGAGCCCCTGATGGCGATGGTCAGGAACAGCGTCCCCCCACCCAAGATCAGGTAATAGAAACCCCCGCTCAGTGCCCCCAGGACGACTTTGAGAGGCCCCTTTACCGTGTGCGGCTCCTTCACCGCACGGTGGGCGACTTTGACGGCCACGATGACGACGACCAGGGGGATGAAGAAAGGTCCCGAGATGAACGAGAAGACGTTGAAGCTGACCGATGCGCCCGACCCGAAGCCCTGAACGGAGTTCTGGAGCGTGCCGACGGCGTAGCGTAGACCGAAAGCCACCAGGACGTAGAAGGCTCCGAGGAGGACCCCAATGACCATCCCTCCCGCGATTACCTGGAAGCCGCGCTTCGGGAGCAAGTCGGCTGTCATATTCAGCTCGATCCTCCTGTGCTCGTGCCGTTGCCAGGTTCGATCCGGAAGTCGGCGGTGACGGAGACCGGAATTATCCCCCCAAGGTTGACCGACGCGTCAGCCTGGAGGGTAACGTAAGAGAGGCCGGATGTATCGTTGAAGCCGGTATTGATCCCTGACTGCGCGATGCTCAATGGAAAAGTGGTTCCGGCAGGAACGTTGACGGGGCCGAGGGATATGGTGCTGATCGTCGTCCCGTTGGGAGCTGAGATTGTGATTATCAGGGAGATGTCGTTCACCGGCAGGAAGCCGTTGTTCGATAAGATGACGGCGGTCGGGATGCTATTGCTGCTGGCCCCGTTCGTGTTGATGTGAACCCCGGACACGACAGAATAGGCCGGGAGAACAAATGAAAGTATCGCGAAGATGAACAAGAGGAGCGAGAGGATGCCGAAAACCCTTGACAGTCTCATCCTGAGGACGCACCGGCGGGGTGCCGTCTTATACGCGATTTGCGCGTCTCACAGCGAGTGAGTTTTGACTTCCGGCCGCCTCAACCGATGTAAACTTATAACCGAAGGGCGAAGGGCATTTTCGAAACATGTCGGAAGCCTCAGAGTTCAGGCATCTCGTCAGGATTTCAGGGAGGGACCTGGACGGCGGGAAGAAGCTGATCGTCGCCCTTTCGGACCTGAAAGGGGTGGGGTACAATTTTGCCAACGTCGTCACCACGAGGCTGAAGCTCGACCCGCGAGTCAGAGTGGGGACGCTCACGGAGGGGCAGGTCAAGGAGATCGAAGCGGCGATTCAAAGCACGTCGACGATGGCTCTGCCGAAGTGGTTCTACAACAGGAGATACGACCCGGAGACGGGAGAAGCGAAGCAACTCCTAGGCTCTGACCTTGATTTCATCCAGAAGAACGACATCCAGGACGAGAGGGACATCCAGAGCTGGAAGGGCATAAGGCACGGCCTGGGGTTGAAGGTTAGAGGCCAGCGGACAAGGACTACTGGGAGGAAGGGAAGGACGGTAGGTGTCAGGAAGGCGACCCTCGTGGCGGCGGCCAAGGAAGCGGCGAAGAAGGAAGAGAAGTAAGATTTGGGAGACCCGAAGAAGGCGAGGAAGCAGTACAGCAGGCCGCGCAGCCCGTGGCGGGCTGACCAGCTTGCGCAGGAACTCTACCTCCTCGGTACCTTCGGGCTCAGGAACAAGAGGGAGCTTTGGAAGGCGCAGACCCAGCTCAGTTCGATCAGGAAGCAGGCTAGGACCCTTCTCGCGGCGACTCAGGTCGTCAGGGAAAGGGAAGAGAAGAAGCTCCTGGACAGTCTAAAGAAGAAGGGGCTCATCCGCGAGGAAGCGACCCTCGACGACATCCTCAGCCTTACTGTCGAGGACATGCTCGCTAGGCGGCTGCAGTCAATGGTGTTCAAGAAGGGGATGGCGCTTTCTCCCCTCCATTCGAGACAGCTTATAGTCCACGGGCACATCGCAGTGGGCGAGAGGATAATCACGGTGCCTGGGTACGATGTAGGAGGGGCCGAAGAGCCCAACGTCAGGCTCATCGCAAGCGAGTCCGCGAAAGAGACTCCGCCCGCGCCTGAACCTGCTGAAGCTGCGGCGGCGCCTGTCGAGCAGCCGGCGGAGGCGAAGTAATGAGCTTAGAGGAAGAGGTCCTGAAAAATCGCTGGGCCGTCTGTCATATCTATTCGAGCTATAACAACACGATAGTGCACATTACCGACCTGACGGGGGCCGAGACGATTGCCTTCTCCTCAGGAGGGAGGCATGTCAAGGCGGACAGGTTCGAATCTTCGCCCTACGCGGCCATGAGGAGCGCTTCGGCTGCGTCGGATGTGGCGAAGGGGAAGGGGATCACTGCCGTCCACATCAAGGTAAGGGCGGTGGGAGGGACTGGACCGAGGACCCCGGGACCCGGAGCCCAGGCTGCAATCCGAGCTATCGCGAGGGCCGGGTTCAAGATTGGCAGGATTGAGGACGCTACCCCGATCCCCCACGACACCACTCGAAAGAAGGGCGGACGCCGGGGCAGAAGGGCGTAGACACTCAGAGCTGTCTCAGGACTTCGACCGAGTCGACCTTTCCGTCGCCGTCTCTATCCACTCCCCTGAGGAGGGCCGCGTAGTCCCCCGACCGGTACTTTTGGAAGACACTCTCCGCGAAGTTGCAGATCCCGATTATCGAAGCTTTGGTCCCGGCCCCGGTCAGCCCCGCGGCGATGATGCATGTCTTCGTCGGGTCCCAGGGGTTCCTCACCTTCTCGACGATGCAGTCCAGCTCCGAGCCGTAGGACTTCCCCTTCTCGTCGACTACGGTGCTCCAGAATCCGGCTTGGCTGAACCGCACACTGAGATGGGGGTTCAACTCCTCCGCTACCCCGTTTGTCCTAGGCCCCCCGACGATGATCAGGTTCGAGCCGAGGAGCTTCTCAGCGCGGAGGTCCACGTCCAGCTTGACCGGGAAATTCGATGGGAGGGTGACGAACTGCCCGAGGGCGAACCCCAACTGTACCGCATAATGTCCGTCCCTCGCCTGCGTCCCCGCCTCCCCGTGCTGCAGGGGAGAACCGACGACTATCCACCCGTCGAACTCACCGTTGTTGAAGAACTCCTTGAAGAAACGGCCCAGGGCCTTCGACCTGGCCGAGGATTTCAGCGTGGGCATCTGCTCCCCCTTTACCGGGAACTCCACCGCGTAGCCGTCCGAAGCCAGAGCGAAGAGGTTCGCCTCCCCGCCGCGGATCTGTTCGCTCCTGACCCGCGTGATAAGCCCTGCTTTCTCCAGTCTGCCTATGTGATAGTAGACGGTCTGGTGGTGGGCGCCCAGGGCCCTCGCCATCTCGGCAGGGTACTTCGGTCCCGAGGAGAGAAGAGAGAGAATCTTCTGCCCGACCTTACCTGATGCAGGCCTGAAGCCATCCGGCTTGTCAGAGACAAGGACCCGCTTGACCAGCCCAGCCTCGGACTTTGGGTCGAAGAGGATCTTCTCCTTTGGCATGCGGAAGAGGTTCACGGCACCCTACATAATTAGTTTTGCATGGTAGGCTGACCCGCGGACCGGTTGAAGCGGCTCCATGCAAAGCTGCGTTTGCAGGGTATAGTAGGATGTTTACCGGGGTTTATAGAGCGTGCAATGGTTTCGCCAGACAAATGTGCGGCATCGTAGGCTGCGTAGCCGAAGAACCGGTTTCTGCCATTCTGCTTGAGGGGCTCAAGCGGGTGGAGTACCGAGGCTACGACTCCGCCGGGATGGCCACGATAAGCGAAGGGACGCTGACGGTGCGCAAAGGGGTGGGAAGGGTGAATGAGATCGAAGAGGCCCAGCACATGTCAGCCATGAAAGGGAACATAGGGATGGCGCACACTCGGTGGGCGACCCACGGAGGCGTGACAAACTTCAACGCGCACCCTCACGCGTCCTGCAGGGAGTCGGTGGCGGTCATCCACAATGGGATCATCGAGAACTATCTCCCGCTGAAGAAGGCACTCTCGGCCAGGGGCCACAAGTTCAGGAGCCAGACAGACACAGAGGTGATCGCGCACATCGTCGAAGAAGAATACAAGCGGACGAAAGACCCGCTCAAGGCGACCCTGGCGACGACAAAGAAGTTGAAGGGACAGTATGCCCTAGTCGTGATGTTCCAGGACAGGCCCGACATGATTGTAGGGGCCCGCAAGGATGCGCCCCTCATCGTGGGGCTCGGAGACAAGAAGATGTTCCTGGCGAGCGACGTGCTCGCGTTCATCGGCCACACAGACCGGACGATATTCCTCGACAATTACGAGGTCGTCGAGATAACGAAGGACAGAGTCAGGATAGTCGGCCCCAACGGGAAGGAGGTCAGGAGGAAGCCGACCCAGGTCGCCTGGGAGATTTCTGACATGTCGAAGAGGGACTTCGCGCACTACACGCTCAAGGAGATCAACGAGCAGCCGAGGACAGTCCTGACGGCGTCCGTCCAGGACCAGGGGAAGGTCGAGGCCTTCGCTAGGGCAATCAGGAAGGCAAAGTCGCTCTACATAACTGCCTCGGGGACTTCGTATCATGCCGGGCTGCTGATGAAGTTCAGGCTGAACAAAGAGGCGAACATCAGGGTCGACACGGTGGTCGCCGGGGAGTTGAAGGAGCACGCTGGGTTCCTTTCGAAAGGCTCGGTCGTCATTGCGTTCTCCCAGAGCGGGGAGACGGCCGACGTCATGGAGGCGGTCAAGGAGGCGAAGAGGCACGGAGCGGAGGTCTTCTCGATCGTGAACGCGGCCGGTTCGACACTGGCCAGGGAGAGCGACGGGGTGCTGCTGTTGAACTGTGGGCCCGAGGTTGGGGTGGCCGCGACGAAGAGTTTCACGGCCCAGGTCGTGGTCGCTAACATGGTGGTGGACGCAGTCCTTGGGAAGAAGAAGTCGAACGGCTTCAAGGAGCTGTCGGATGCGGTCGCCGAGGCGCTGAAGTGCGACGGGCAGATACAGGACCTGGTCTACGAGTACAGGACCAGGCCCGACTTTTACTTCGTCGCGAGGGGGTACGAGAGCCCGGTGGCCATGGAAGGGGCGCTCAAGCTCAAGGAGCTGTCGTACATACACGCCGAGGGGATGCCGGCGAGCGAGCTCAAGCACGGGACCCTGGCGCTCATCGAGAAAGGAACCCCGGTGGTGGTCCTGAACCCGACGGGTGAGCTTCATGCTGATACTCTGTCCAACGCGGAGGAGCTAAGGGCGAGGGGAGCCGACGTGATCGGGATATCGGACAAGAAGGACGAGGTCTACAGGCACTTCGTCCGCGTGCCCAAGACCCAGCCGAAGTTCACCCCCATCGTGGAGGCGATTCCACTCCAGCTGCTTGCCTATCATATGTCGGTTGCTCGGAGAAACGATCCAGATTACCCCAGGAACTTGGCAAAATCCGTGACAGTCAAGTAAGATAGGCGAGGCCGACTCACAAGACAATTAAGCAAAGTCAGTAGACACCCTGACGTGGTATCAAAGAAGGAAATCCTTTCGAAACCAGTTGCGACCATAGAAGTCGGGAAGAAGAGCATCTCCGGTTTGTTGGACGAGATGTCTCAGACCGGATTCCAGGGGAAGAAGCTCGGGGAGGTGGCGAAGATCTGGACTCAGATGGCAAAGGCGAAGGGACTGACCATTTTCATGGGGATAACAGGGTCACTGAGCACCACCGGCCAGTGGAAGCTGATCAGATGGCTCATAGAGAACAGGTACGTCGACGTCCTGGTGAGCACCGGGGCGAACATCTCGGAGGACATCCTTGAGGCCATCGGGTACCACTATTACCAGGGGACCTGGCTGGCAAACGACGAAAAGCTGCTTAGGATGAAGGTGGACAGGTTCTATGACGTCTATGCGGACGAGATGCAGTACAGAAAACTGGAGAGGACTATCTACAGATACGCCAACACCCTGGATGAGAAGAAAATCTACTCGACGAGGGAGTTCCTCTATGGGTTTGGGGAGTTCCAGTCCAAGCATGGCATCAGCAGCATAACCGCAGCGGCCTACAAGGCCAAGGTCCCGGTCTACTCTCCGGGGCTGATAGACAGCGGCTATGGAGTGGCCCTGAGCCTCTTAAGGCGCGAGAAGGGGAAGATGATCCGGCTGGACCAGACGAAGGACATGGAAGAACTGGCTCAGATAGCAGAGAGGACGAAGCGCACTGGGGTTGTCTACCTGGGAGGCGGGGTCCCCAAGGACACGATCCAGCTGGCTACCATAATCAAATCACTCTCGAAGGGAGGGGAAGAGGAGACCCCCCACGAATTTGCAATCCAGATAACGGCGGACAGCCCGCAGTGGGGTGGGCTCTCGGGGTGCACACTCGAGGAGGCCATAAGCTGGGGGAAGATAGCGACTGACTCGAAGAGAGCCACGCTCTACGCGGACATCACGCTGGCGCTGCCGCTCGTGGCCCATGCGCTCAACGAGAAGGCGGGAGGGCGGGCGGACCCGCCGGACCTATCCTGGGTCTTCAAGAACTAGCGGTGATTCGTTCCGTTCGTCGAGCCGCTCTTTCGGCTAGTGAGGCTGGACCCCAGCAACCTCCTGACCTCGCCCGAGGCGCCTTTGACAAGCTCGACCGCGGACCCGACTTCGCAAGGGAGTGACAGGTAGGTTTCATCGGCGATGAATGGAATCAGAGGCGATGAGCTTGAGCGCCGGGACTGGGATTTGAACCCAGATCCCGATTTCTCGAGACAGGCTAACTGGCTTGGGTTTTTCCAGGCTTGCGCTATAGGAATCTGCGCCCTACCAGATTAGGCGATCCCGGCGTTCGCTGGGCCTCCGACCGCGGTTTAAAACCTCAACAGCTTCGCTGGGTCAGGGCAAGGTCTTCTTCTGGCCCGCGGCGGTCACGCCAGGCTTAGCGTCACTGCTACGGCTCTTCTTCCCTTTGGAATGGCTCTTCCAGAGGCGCGGGTAGGTCCCTGCCTTCATGACGACCCTATCGGTTGACGCTGCCAGCCCTCTCTGAAGACCTCTCATCTCCTCCGTGGCCATGAGCGCTTTCCCGATTGCCACGAGCTCCCGCTTAGAGCTCAGGATCGCAACTGTGTCGTCCTTCTTCACCCCCTCGGTGAAAGAGAGTACCCCGGGCATTCCCAGTCTCGCTCCGTGGCAGATGGCGTCGACGGCGGAGTCCCTGACGACGATCTTGCCGATGTCCCCCAGGGAGTCCTCGACGGGCATGACCAGCCTCCGGAGTGGTGCCTCGTCCCCGCCCTTGAGCCTGAACATGGCGTCGTTCAGCTGGTGCAGGGTCACGAATCCTTTCTCCTCGGTGAGCGGACCCACCTTGGTCCTCCTCAGCTCTACCATCGTGGCGCCGACGCTGAGCACCTCGCCGATGTCGTAGACGAGCTTCCTGATGTACGTCCCCGACTGGCACAGGACCCGGAAGAGGAAAAGGTTCCCCGCTGATTCTGTCAGCTCGAACTCGTAGATTGTCCTACTCCTCGTCTGCCTGCTGACCGAGGAGCGCTGAGGAGGCCTCTGGAAGATCTCGCCGGTGAACTCGGAGACCACCCCGTCAAGCTGCTTCCGTGGGACAGAAGAATGGAGGCGCATTACCCCCCTGTACTCCTTCGGGAAGAGGAGGAGCAGGCTCAGGGCCCTGGTGGACTGGCCGAACCCAATCGGAAGGAGCCCGGAGACCGGAGGGTCTAGGGTCCCGCTGTGCCCTGCCTTCTCAACGCCAAGGAGCTTCTTGGTCCAGGCGACCACCTCATGAGAGGTGGGGCCCCGAGGCTTGTCGAGGGCCACCAGGCCGTATTCGAGCATCTGAGCCAGCGGGCGGGTCGACGGGGACCATCCGTGTTCCTTGTCTGTGGGCTCTTCGTCGAGAATCACCATGCTGCGGGGCGACATCTCAGTCCCTCCTTTTCTTCATGTAGCGGATCACTATCTGCGCGACCTTGCCCTCGTCGATGGAATCGGTCTCCACCACGAGGTCGAAGGGGGCGAGGTCTTTGCCGAACTCGATTCCGTAGATCTTCTTGTAGAGCTTGTAGTTCTCGGTGTCCCTTACAGACAGGACTTCCTTGCATTTCGCGATGGAGAGCCCGTCCCGTCTTGACATCCTTGCGGCCCGGCTCTTGACGCTCCCTGACAGCCACACCTTCACCCCGACCTCCGTCAACCAGGGGACAGGGTAGCTTGTGATGACCACGTCCCCCTTCTTCGCCTTCTCAAGCAGCCTGGCGTCGACTTCCTTGTCGAAGTCCGAGGACCTCTTCCTCTCCTGCAGGAACTTCATCCCTTCTCCCTTGTCCCACCAGTCCTCTCCTCCGGGGGTGTACCCCTCCTCCACGGCCATCTCCTTGAGGACGTCCCCTCCTCCGACCAGGGGGATCTTCAGGGCGTCGGCGACCTTCCTTGAGACGGTAGTCTTGCCGACCGCCGGCATCCCTGAGATGATGATCGCATCCATGCCGTCCACTCTATGGGGTGGTGTGCAACAGCCTGCTCAGCATGGTCGAGAAGGTGAAGGAGCTGAGGAAGTACCACCAGAAGAGGCTCACTTCGAACCTCCCTGCGATCAGGGTCGGGGCTGCGATGATTGGTATCGGTATGGGGGTGTAGGCGACGATGACCCCGTAGCCGCCGAGGAAGGTCGCCATCAGGTAGTAGACCACGAGCAGTGGGACGAAAGTGATCCCAGTCACCTTTAGCCTAGCGGTCGACACCTTAGCCTGCTCCGAGCGGACGGCCAGCTCGCGCTTCTTCAGCTTCTCCAGCTTGACCTTATCTCCCGCCTTCGTCGCTTCCTGCTTTTCCTTCTGGAACGCGGAGACCTCGGCCCTCATCCTCCTCTCCTTGCCAAGGTCGACGACGCGCCTTGTGACGAGCTGGGTGACGAACCCGAGGGAAACTGAAGTCAGGGTGACGATCACGGTAGAGACAGGAGGAGAGTACTGAGGTATCGTGAACTTCGCCTGGCCCAAGGTAGATCCGGCTCTGACCGTGAGGGAGTAGCCAGCCGGCGGGTCGTTCGGGACCCAGAAGTTGCAGCTGGCCAGCACGCCCGAAGACGACGTGGTGCAGGTTCCATTCAGGGCGCTGAACGGAATCGTCGTTGTGTTGAACGTGACAGAGATGTTCTGGTTCGGGGCAAGCATCTGGCCGGATATTGTCACCATGGTCCCTGCGATGTCGGTACCCGGAGTTAGCGAGATCGTGGCCGCGTTGGCGTTGGTCGTGGTGGTAGTGGTCGTGGCGTTGTGGGGAGTGAACGAGGGGAGGACGAGGACATAGACTACGATGCCCGCGAGGACAGCAATCAGGATGTAGTTCAGGATTCTGAAGTTCGACTTCGAGGGGGCGGCCTTGTTCTTGTTGGATTTCACTTCTTCGCCCCCTCCAGCATCCTGACGAGGCGACGAGCGACCTGCTCGTTCTTGCCCTGCTCGTTCCTTACGATGAACATCGGGGCCCCCGTGAGGGTCGAAGCGACTGTCATGAAGCTTCTCGCGAGCTCGAGCTCCTCGGCGAGGTCCTCTTTTGTGATGGCGTCCCGGTACCTCGAGGCGTCGGCCTCCCTCCGCTTTACGATCTCCTCCGGAGTCGCCTCAACCAGGATCAGGTGGGTAGGCTTCATGGCCCTGACGACCTCGAAGGGGAGCCCCGGCCAGAACCCTTCCTCGGTCCGGATGAAGAGATGGGTGTCCACGAGTATGGCTTTGCCCCCCATCTTGGCGATCTTCGCCGCCGCCAGCTTCTGGATGCGCTTCTGCTTCTCGACGGTCATCTTCCTCATCTCGTCTCTGTTCTTGACCCACTTCAGCGAGTGGGCTGCTTCGAGCATCACAGTGCCGAAGTTGACAAGCCTGGCTCCTTGGAACCCCGACACGACCCCCTGGACGACCGTCGTCTTCCCGACGCCCGGGATTCCGACCACGATTGCCCTTAGCGCCACTTGCTAGCCAGCTCCTATCAGTCCTGCCAAGGCGGGAGATACCTCCTCCACTTGCTCCTTGAGCAGCATCTGATAGTACTGGAGGATGATGTCGACCATCAGCAGTATGCCTATGCCCGTGCCGAAGACTCCGAAGAGGTCAGAGACCCCGGCTACCAAGCCGATTAAGATGCCTCCTATGATTGTCAGCGTGGGGATGTATCTGTTGAGCATCTGCTCGATGGACAGCCCCGTCCGCCTGAACCCGGGGACCTGGACGTCGGCGTCCATGAGGTTCTTCGCGACTGCCTTGGGGTTCAGCCCGCCTATCTCTACCCAGAGACGGGCGAACAGCACGGCCATTCCCACGAGGTAGAGGAGGTAGATCACTGAGTGGATCGGGTCCCCTACTGTCTGGCTCACCGACTGAGGGGCGGTCATGTAGTAGGTTATGCCGGCTATCGGGAAGGAGCTGGTCGATGTCGAGTTGGCGGTCGCGGGCGGGAACACGGCGATGTATCCCAACCACCAAGGAGGGTTGGCCCCGAAGTAGTTGTTTAGTATCCTAGAGAAGAACGTCACGTTGGCGCCAAGGGCCGAGACGAGGATGACAGGGATGTTCGACACGTAGAGGAGCTTGATTGGGTAGACCCCCTGGAAGCCTCTGTACTTTATCGACGTGATCGGGAGCTCGACCCTTATCCCCTCGATGTAGATCAGTACGAGGAGCATCACAATGGTGAGGGTGAATGTAAGGAGACTCGGATACTTGAACTCCCTGATAATCACGCTCCCCACGTTGTTGTTGAAGAAAGCGTCGATGGTGGCCGGGATGAAGCCGAAGTAAGCCTGTGTCGTGGATGTAAGTGCGAACTTGATCGGGGAGAAGGTGTACCAGAGGACGGTCTGGCAGACGCCTGCCAGGATGAACAGGCTGACCCCGCTCCCAATGCCCCACCCCTTCTGGATGAGCTCGTCGAGCAGGAGGACAAACAGGCTCGCTATGAACAATTGGATGAATATGACGATCTCCTGGTTGGAGGAGAGGGAGCCGAGGGCACCCCCGTAGATGTAGGCGAAGGACTCTCCCACTATGACGATAAGGGTGAGCATCTTCGTCGCGGATCCGAAGACCGCCCTGTCGGCGGGGTCGCTCATGTCCAGCTTGATGATGTCGCTGCCTACGAGGAGCTGCAGGATGAGCCCCGACGTGACGATGGGGCCGATTCCCAGCTCCATGAGTGTCCCCTGAGTGGAGGCGAAGACTACCCTGAGGAAGGCGAGCTGGTCGTTCTGGCCGACTCCGGTGAATCCGTAGAGCGGGGTCGTCGCCATCACAAGGTAGGCGATGAGGGCCATGCCTGTCCAGATGAACCTCTCATTCAGCGAAGGCTTCCGCTCGGGCTTCGGGATTTCAGGAAGAACGGTGCCTACGCTCTTGATGAATTCGCGGACTGAAGCCAATGGCTGAGGCCTACTCCTCTACCACTATTTTTCCGCCCGCGGCCTCTATTTTAGCCTGAGCTTTCTTGGTGTAGGAGTCGACCCTGATTTCGTAGGCCTGGCCCACCTCTCCTGACCCGAGGAGCTTGCCTATGCCCATCGATTTCAGGTCGAGGGATTTCGCTCCCTTGGCGAGCCCGTCGAGCTTGCCGACGTTCACCCACTTGTCAGGGCGGACGTAATAGCTCGGAGGCCTGAACGGGTCTCTTCCGAAGTGGTCCGGGTCGTTCTGTATGAGCCAGCTCCATTTGTGCTTGTGCAGGCCGGCGTTGCCGTGCCCTCCCTGCTTCCCGGAGTGGCGGTGCTGTCCTATCTGGCCGTAGCCGTGGGTCCTCATTCCTCGGTATCGCCTTGCCTTGCGAGCCCTGGTCGGCAATTCAGAACATCCTCCTGACTATCCCCACGAGGTTCGGGTTTTTGCCGAGCATGCCGCGCTCCGTCGCCTGCCTGCGCATGGAGACCTTGAACCCTCCCCTCGGCGGTGCGAGTCTGAAGTACGGGAGCACCCCCGGCACGAGAGAAAGCCTCACCTGGTCCTTGACCATCTTCGCCGCGAGGTCCTCGGTCTTCTTGTACCCGAGAGTCTTCAGGGAGCCCTGGTCCAGGGACTTTGAGGAGCTGACCATTCCGCGCTTCTCGAGGAGGTCCGACAGGAGCCCTTCGTCTATGGGGCACCAGGACACGTAGTCCTTGCAGAGCCTGAGCATCCCCACGGTCGGGACGTCGTCGGTGACCACAGTAGCTGAGAATTTCCTCGCAACCCAGAGCTCGTTCAGCGACTTTCTTACGGGGGCCGAGCTGTTGATCTGCCCGTGGATGTTCACGACGAGGAGTAGACCCATCTTCGATTCACCTATACATTGAGCCCGTGCGACATCCTGAAGGCGTCGTAGACGGCGTTGGCGAGGGACGACATCGTGTTGGTAGAGCCGAAGGTCCTGACCCAGGCGTCCTTCACCCCGGCGAGCTGCAGGAGGTTCTTCAGGGCGGGCCCAGCCACAAGCCCCAGGGCGCGGGGCGCGGGTATTATCTCGACGGTGACGCTCCCGGCCTTTCCGCGGATCTTGTAGGGGACAGAGTGAGGCCTTCCGTCCCTGCACTCCCAGGAGCCGCACCCGAGCTTGACGGGGATGATGTTGAGGAGGGCCGCGGTGGTTGCCTTCTCGATGGCCTCCCTCGTCTGCATGGCCTTCCCCTTGCCGACCCCGAACCATCCGGCGCCGTTCCCCACGGCGACCACGGCGAGGAAGCGCGTCAGCTCGCCCGCATCAGTCTGCTTCTGGACCACGCTGACCCCGACTATCTCGTTCCTCAGGTCGGGGAGGAGCTTCTTCACTATCTCTGCCTCGCGGATTCTCTGGCCGCTCCTGAATATTTCGTCCAGGCTCGTGATCTTCCCTTCGTTCACCAGGGTCCCAAGCTTCGTCCTCGGCACCCAGACCTGCTCCTCTTCCTGCCTGTCGCGGCGACCGTAGGACATTACTTACTTCCTCCGGAGATGGCGGCCTTGACCTTCTCGAACTCGGCCGGGTAGTCCTCGGGCTTGAACCCTCCCTTCAGGAGGGCGGAGAACCTCTTGGAGTACGCTGCCTTGTCTTCGGCCGCGAGCTTTGTAGCATAATCTGCTATGGTCTTGCCGCTGAGCCGCTCGGCAGCTGGAAGGGCCTCCTCTCCCATCGGCACGCGCACACCTGCGTCCACGACCCCCTTCAGAAGGGCGGCGATCCGGGACCCCCTGATGAAGGGGACCACCCCGTTGTAGGCGACCGCTTCCTTCACCCCGGCGGCCAGGGCCTTCTTCCCTGCGAGCAAGCCCAGGAGGTAGCATGCTGGAGTCGATTTCGCCGAGCCGTGCCACCCCATCTTGCCAAGCTCCTTCGAGTGGGCGGAGGAGAGGACGATGTCCCCCTTCACCATGGGCTTCACGAACTGCGACGAGACGTTCTTGTTTGAAATCCTGACCACGAGCAGAGGCTTCTCGGAGGTGATGGCCCGCTTCCTCGCGCGGTAGTCGGTGACCCCTTCGCGCCTTCGCCGGAGGAGCTGCACGTAGGGGGACATTACTTCTTGGCCTCCTTCATCAGGTCGAGGAGGTGCTTGACTCCCCTGACCTGGCCTCCCTTCACCTGCTTGTAGAGCTTCTTGTAAGCTTCTGGGGTCAAGTCCTTCCTTTCCTTGGCGACCTTCAGCCGCCACCTGAGGGCCCTGACCTTGGAGATCCACTGGTCTTTCCTCGGGTTCCTCGAGCCGGCAGTCCCCTCGGTGGAGCCGGAGCCCCGGCCGCGCTTGAGCTTCTTCGACCTGACCCTGTACCTCCCACGCGAGATCCCTTTCTTCGGGGCCACGGTGATCGCCCCGAATCCTACGAGACCTCGGATGGTGCTCCGTGTGATGGCGTCTTGGATGAGATCGGAATACTCGTCGTTGAATCTGACCCTGTCTAGGCCTACGCCAAGCACGGAGGCGGCGAGCCTCCGCTTACTTTTCAGATTCAATTATCCTCAACCTCGTCGGATTCAAGACCCTGATCCCGAGCTCCGTCGCCCTCTCGAGAATTGTCTCTCTCTTCTTCGCCCCCACGGTCCTCCCGATCCTGGCCACATCTCTCCCGGGGACAAGTGCGTCCAGGTCCTGGGTCCTGTGGACCAGGACTTCGAAGTGCCCGCTGGGGTGCAGTCCCCTGGCTGCGACAGGGCCTCTGTAGCCTACCCTTACAAGGGCCGGCCATCCCTTGTCCTGGCGCCTCATCTTGTTGTCGATCCCCTTCGGCTTCCGCCATTCGGGGTGGATCCTGACGTAGCGCCAGCTTTCCTGTCTCACGAACGCGGGCCTGTTGACCGAGACCTCCTTCCTCTTGGCCACAAGGGCCTTGAGCCTGTTCTCTTCGGACTGCTTCGGCATGGTTTTATGACCCGTGCTCCTTGTGGTATATGTATAGCCCGTCGAGGAATATCCTCTGGTCCTTCTTCTTGATCTTCGTGGCGAGCTCGATGTTGGCGGCCGTCTGACCTACGTCCTCCACCGACACCCCTTTGACTATCACGTCGTCCCCTTCCACGGTCACCTTGGTGTCCCCGATGATCTCTGAGACCCGGGGGGACCTCTCCCCGATGAAATTCTCCACGAGGACCTGGTGCCCCTTCGTCTTGACAGTTATCGGGAAGTGGGCGTAGACTATCTTCACCTTGTAGGTGTACCCCTTGGTAACCCCGGTGACCATGTTGTTGAGGATGCTCCTGACCGTGTTGATTATCACGTTGTCCTTCTTCTTCCTGGAGAACGGGGATATGACGACCTTGTTCCCCTCCACGGCGATGTTCACGTTTACCTTGTCGAAGCGCTTCTTCGACTCGCCGAGCTTCCCCTTCATGGATAGTGTGCGCCCCTGGAGTGCCGCCGAGACCCCGTCGGGGAGCTCTACCGCCGTCTGCTGTATAGACTCAGTAGACAAAGCCCACCAGCCTCCCTCCTATCTTCTTCTCCTGTGCTTCGACGTGCGACATCACTCCCTGCGGCGTCGTCACTATCAGAGTCCCCACCCCGACTGCCGGAAGATACCTGTGCTCCCAGTCGACGAGCTTTAGCGATTTTACCGGGAACCTCGGGGAGATCACCCCGCACTTGTTTATCCTTCCGAGGAGCTGGACCCGGAGCTTGCCTCCGACACCGTCGTCGATGAACTCGAACTCCCCGATGTACTTCTTCTTCTGGAGGACCTTGAGGACTTCGCTCGCCAGGCTGGAAGCCGGGATCACCATGCATTCCTTCTTATTCCTCAGCTCTGCGTTCTGAAGGCTCGCGAAAAGGTTGGCCAGGATGTTTGTTGCCGCCACACCGATCACCTAGTCGTACTTCCTGAAGCCGAGCTTCTCAGCGACCTCTCTGAAGCACTGCCTGCAGAGGACCAGGTCGTAGGACCTGATGACCGCCCCGTACTGGCCGCACCTCTTGCAGTAGTGCGTTGACTTCCCGTACTTTCTCACCTTTGTATGGCGCTCTTTCATTGGATTATCGCTCCGAAGTTGTCCCTGAAGTACTGCATCGCCTCCTCCTTTGAAATAAGGTGGGCTTTGCCGACCCGGGAGGTCTTCCTTCCCCTGCGCGAGACTCCGAACCCAGGCCTCTCCAGGAGGACGGACACGTTCATGCCTAGTATCCCGATGGCCGGGTCGTATCTTATCCCGGGGATCTCGATGTGCTCCTTGATGCCGAAGGAGACAGACCCCCTCGGGTCGAAGCAGGACTCGTTCAGTTTCTTTTCTCTGGCCTCCATGAGCTTCTGGATCAGGACTGTCGTCTCCGGGCCTCTCACGGTGACGACTACGCCGATGGGCTCTCCCTTGTGGGTGCCGAAATCCCTCACCGAGCGCTTGGCCTTTGTCTGGGTCGGGGTCTGGCCTGAAACCTGTTCGAGTACCTTCTTCCCTCTCTCGATGGCCTCCCCTGACTTGCCCAGGCCGATGTTGAGCACTACCTTTCCCACTCTGATCCTTCGCATGGTGTCCTGCTGGACTGCTGACTGTCTCATTGCACGGCCGCTCCTACTGTTATCATCGGCGAGTCCATTCCCACGGGGAAGACGAGCCTCGAGGGGATCTCCGCCTCTCCGCTCGGGAGTGATATCCTGACCATCTTCTCGCGCGAAATCGTCCCCTTCTTAACATCGGCTATCTTGCCGAGCTGACCCGCCCTGTCGCCAGTCAGCACCAGCCCGAGGGACCCTTTTGCCAGCTTCACCTTGCCTAGGACCTTCTGTGAGGGGACCTCGATGAAGACCGCGTCCCCCGGGGAAAGGTCCAGGGCGTCGTCGACTACGGACCTGCCGTCGTGGAGCCCGTATTGGATGTGGCCCCCCTTCACCTTGGTCTTGGTGTTGACGCTGCAGAGCTTCGTCTTGGCTTCGTCGGAGCTCACCTTCGCGAGGGCGAGCCCCTTGGGGGTCGGCACGAGGCGGTAGTCGACCTCTTCGAGAGGGACGCTGACGACGTTGAAAAGCCCGACGGGGAAACGGGGCGTCCACCGGAGAGTGCCGTCGACCATGACCTTTCCGGATTTCATAATTAGCTTGAGCTCCTTTGACAAATTGGCCATGGACGCCATGTCCCTGATCACGACGCCGAGCGGGTAGGACGCGGCGATGGAGTGCGGGCCAGGAGTCGGCTTGAAGACGAACCTGTTTGATTTCCGGGAGATGTCCCAGCTGCGCGGAGCAGCCAGGCGCTTTAGCTTGTTCCTTCCGCCCTTGATCCCCACTTACGCCCCACCCTCCAGTTTGCCCTTCCTGATCTTGTCTTCAAGAGCCAGCGTAGTGATTACTACGTGGGACGAGTAGATGGGGACCGGGGAAGTGCCTCCCTTGAGCTTCTCCCTGCTTACCCCTTCGACGCACACGAGCCCTTTCTTCGAGTCTACCCTTGTAATCTTCCCTTCGATGGCCTTGAACTCCCCTCTGACGATCCTCACTGTGTCCCCTACGCGGGGGCGGACGCTCCGCTTGCCGTGCCTCTCCCTGAGTTCCTTTGAAAGCTGGGCTCCGAATTTCATCTATGCCACCTAAACTATGATGGACGCCAGGTTGGCTATCCTTGGCCACTTTTCTGCGGCCTCGCTGGCCACCGGGCCCTTGATGTCGGTCCCCTTGAGGTCGCCCTCTGGGGTGATGATGACTGCGGCGTTGTCCTCGAAGACTATCCTCTGCCCGCTCACCCTCCGGACCGGGTACTTCTGCCTGACTATGACCGCCCCGAAAACCGCCTTCTTCATCTCCGGCGGGCCCTTCTTGACGACGCAGACTATGGAGTCCCCAACCGACCCGGCTGGCATGCGGCTGTGCCTCCCCTTCCACTTGGTGACCTGGATGACCCTCAACGTCTTTGCGCCGGTGTTGTCGGCGCAGGTGATGACCGCATAGATGGGGATCACCGCAGTAACGTAGTTCTTGAACTCCTCGACCCCTTTGGCCGAAACAGCGCGAGACTTCGTTGACACTAGCTCGGCCTCCTAGATTCGACCACGACGAAGGAAATAGTCTTCGACAGCGGCCGGCACTCCCCCAGGGTCACCGAGTCCCCTTCGAGGACCTCGATGCACGGCGGGACGTGGGCGCTGACCCTGCTCCTCCGCCTCTCTCCCCTGTTGAACTTAGGGACCATGTGCAGGTACCCCATCTCGACCACTACGAAGCTCTTCCCGGCGGTGGAGACGGCCTTCCCGGTAAGGAGCCTGCCTCTGACCTTGATGTTTCCGTGGAACGGGCACCGGTCGTCCTCGCACTTCTTGCGAGGAGCGGCGACTTCGAGGCCTGCGGCTGTCATGCCCTGCGTCTCCCAAGCCTGTCCTCAAGCCTCCCTGCCAGGTCCGGGCCTGTCAGGACCTTGCGGGAACCATGCAGCATGAACGCGTTCCCGGATTTCTCCACCCTGATGGTGCGGCCTTCCGAGTCGAGGACCAGGGTGTTAGCGGTCTCCATGACGACGCGGCCGCTCCTCCCGGTCTTGGTCGGGTCCGGGGATGTGAGTATTGTGATTGTCTGGCCTATGACGTTCATTCCACTACCCCCTTCTCGTGCATGACGGTGGAGACCCGTGCGATGTCTCTCCGGAGCCTCCTGATGTTCCCCACGTCCTTCTTGACGACCCCCCTCTGGGCGCCACCGGCGAGCTTGGAGAGCTCCGACCTGAGGTCGAAGAGCGTCTGCCTAAGCTTGTCAGCGTCCTGCTTCCTCAGTTCCTTCGGCTTGAGCTGTGGCATCTTGTTTCTCCTCTTCTTTGACGTCTTCCTTCAGGCGGAAGTCCGGCGGCAGTGCGTCTTTGAGCGCTATTTTCACCTGTATCCCGTAGAGGCCCAACTTCATGAGAACGTCGGTGGTGGCCCGGCCGACCGACCTCTCGGCGGTGTCACCGCTCTTCGGCACGATCCCCGCCCTGTACTTCTCGCCGTGCGACCTGTCGCTCCTGAGCTTCCCTGCGACAGATATCTCGACCCCGGCTGCTCCTGCGTTCATTATGTTGTTGACCGACCACTGGGCGGCGCGCCTGAATGCGGTCCCCCTCGAGACTATCTGGGCGATGCGGGAAGCCATGATCCGCGCGTTCAGCTCGGGGTTCTCGACCTCCGTCACCGCAATCTGCGGATTGGAGAGGCCGAACTTCGCCCCGACCTTGTCGGTCAGATCCTTGATCCCCGTGCCCCTCCGTCCGATGGCTAGGCCGGGCCTGGCTACGTACACCTTGAGAGTTATCCCCACCGGAGACTTTTGAACTTCGAGGCCCCCGTAGCCGGCGTCCTTGAGCTCCTTCTCGAAGAACTCGTCCAGGTCCGCGTAGGACCGGTTTGTCATCAGAATCGACTTCACGGTGGTACGCTGCTGGACGGACATGACTAAAGTTCCTTGCCTACGACTTCGATGTGGACCAGCTGGTGGAAGTTGGGGGAACTCCGCCCGAAGGCCCTCTGCACGTAGTCCTTCGTCGTCCTTCCAGCGTAACCGGCGGCGTGGATTATCTTGACTCTTTCGGGGTCCAGCCCCTTGAACTCCGAGTTGCCTTCGAGATTGTGGAGGACGCTGAGGTACGCCTTCGCGGCTCTCACCGGGTAAGAACCCGTAGGGAAGCCCTGAAGCTCGCTCCGGTGCCCAACCTTGAGCTTGTGCCTGCGGAAAGCGATGGGCATCTTCTTGGTCTCGACCTGCTGCATTAGGTCGATGGCCTTTGAAAGAGTCATCCCTTTGATCGTAACTGCTATTTCACGGGCGGCTTTGGGGGATACGTTGACTTCCCTCGCGCTAGCCCGGACGTGAACCGCGGGGTCGAAACCCTCGAAACTGTAGCCGTAATGAGGCACTTTATCCCTCTCGTAAGCCCGGCCGATTGTGAATGCGGTTATAAAGATGTCCATCATGAAACGGGTGTTTGGATTGAAAACTTCTGTTTTCGGATTTGACGTCATGTTTTCAGTCTTGGGCTCCGAAATTAGGGAAAGGGCTAACTAAGAAAACAAGGAGCCCTCAATTCGGAAGCGATGGTCGAGACATCCAGGCACGACCTCATAATCGTTGGCTCTGGGATTGCAGGCCTGAGGGCAGCCATCGAAGCTGCGAGGGTCAGCAACGGGAAGCTGGACATCGCTGTAATCACGAAGGTCCAGGCGATGAGAGCCCACTCTGTTAGTGCCGAGGGGGGGACGGCGGCCGTCCTATACCCCGAGCTCGGGGACTCCCTGGAGTCGCATGCCTTTGACACTGTGAAGGGGTCCGACTACCTGGCGGACCAGAACGCCGTCGAAAGGTTCGTCAAAGCGATGCCGGGAGAGATCTACCAGCTCGAGCACTGGGGGCTCCCCTGGAGCAGAAGGGACGACGGGAGGATAGCCCAGCGCTGGTTCGGGGGGTACAGCTACCCGAGGGCCACCTACGCTGAAGACAAGGTGGGTTTCTTCGAGATGCAGACACTCTACGACACGGCGACGAAGTACGACAACATCAGGTTCTACCAGGAGTGGTTCGTCACCTCGATACTAGCAGAGGGAGGGGAGTTCCGGGGAGTCACGGCCATCGAGATGAAGAGCGGGAACTTCGTCCAGATCCTCGGCAAGGCGGGGATAATGGCCACAGGGGGTGCGGGGAGGCTCTACAGCTTCGCAACCTACGCCTACAGTTCGACCCCCGACGGTCTGGCGGCGGCGCTCAGGGCAGGGGTCCCGCTCAAGGACATGGAGTTCATCCAGTTCCACCCGTCCGGGCTGATCCCTTCGGGGATACTGATCACTGAGGCTGCGAGAGGGGAGGGAGGGGTCCTCCTCAACAAGGATGGGGAGCGCTTCATGAAGAGCTACGCCCCCAACAAGCTCGAGCTCGCCTCCAGGGACGTGGTCTCCAGGGCCATGATGACAGAGATCGAGCAGGGGAGAGGGTTCAAAGATGCGGCTTCGGGGCTGGACTACTTGCACCTCGACCTTTCGCCCGTAGGGGCCGAGAAGATCAAGATGAGACTCTCTCAGATCAGGGAGATCGCGATAAAGTTCAGGGGGGTGGACCCCGTGGAGAAGCCCCTCCCAGTCCGCCCAGTCTGCCACTACGTGATGGGAGGGATAGACACAGACATCAACGGCTCGACGAGGATGAAGGGACTCTGGGCGGCGGGAGAGGCGGCCTGCGTCAGCATCAACGGGGCGAACAGGCTTGGTGCGAACTCGACGGCGGAGTGCCTGGTCTGGGGGAAGATCACCGGGGCCGAGGCGGCAAGTTACGCGACCGGGAAGCCCGCGCCCACCGCCCCTGCGGAGCTGGCGGCACTGGAGGAGAAGAGGGTCTTCGACGGGATATTCCATGGAAAGGGGGGGACGAACCCCTACGAGGTGAGGGACGAGCTCCAGCGTCTGATGGCCAAGGACGTATTTGTCTACAGGACTGGGGAGGGCCTGTCCGAGGCTCTACGGAAGATCCGGGAGCTGAAAACGAAGGACTTCCTCCACGTAGAGGACAAGAGCAGGGTCTACAACACGAACCTCAGCGACGTCCTCGAAGTCGAGAGCATGCTGGCTGTGGCCGAGGTGGTCGTGGCGGGGGCACTCGCGAGGACCGAGTCGAGGGGAGCACATTCCAGGAGGGACTACCCGAACAGAGACGACGCCAACTGGCTCAAGCACACCCTCGCGTACCCCGGCCCCGACGGACCGAGGCTCGAATACTCCTCAGTTACGATAACGAAGTACCAGCCCGCCGAGAGGCACTACTGAGAAACTGTAAAGAGGAGCGAGGTGGGCTAGTCAACATGGGGACGGTAGGGGAGGAAAGGGCGAGGAACAAACGCGGGCTGATGGGGTGGCTCAACCCCTACCACTACAACGCCGAACGGTGGGCCTACATGTTCCAACGGGTCACGGGGGTCGCTATCCTGCTCTACGTCCTGGGGCACCTGGGGGACACGAGCTTCTTCGTCGGAGGTCCGACGGGGACCGGTCCCAGCTCGTCAAGCTGGGCGTTCATCGGGAACATATTCGAGAACTCGTTCGGCCACCTAATCCTGATACTCGTCGTGCTCGTCCTCTTCTTCCACGGGGTCAACGGCCTGAGGCTGATCCTCACCGAGTTCGGGCTGATATTCAGGAAGCCGGCGGCCATCGAGTATCCGTACAAGCCGAGGTCGCTCAGCTCCCTGCAGAAGTCATTGATCTTCATCGGAATAACCATCGCGGCAGTCGCCGCGATCTGGGCGTTCCTGGTGCTGTTCGAGGGGTTGGGATGAAAGAGTCCAGGCTGATGCTGATACAGTACGCCACCGCGGTGGTGGCCGTGGCCCTGGTATCGGTACACCTGATAATGCAGGGGGTCATCTACCCGTACTCGACTGCCATCTCTTTCAGCAACATCCTGTCGATCTATCGCAACGGGTTCTATGCGATATTCCTTGAGGCGCTCCTCGTGGTTGTGCTCGTCCACGGGTTCAACGGGCTCAGGATAATCCTCCACGAGATCAGGCAGACGAAGCCGTGGACGATGTGGGTGGACATAGGGACGGTGGTGGCGATAGTCGCGACTGTGGCCTACGGGACCAGGACGGTGATACTCGCGGTCTTCGGAGGGGTGGCCGGATGAGCGAAGTGAAGCTGGTGGTCCAGAGGTTCGACCCGTTCACGGATGCGAAGCCGAGGTTGGCCGAATACAGCGTGCCGAAAAGGGAAGGGATGACGGTGCTAGATGCGCTTCTTTACGCCAGGGACTACATCGACCATTCGATAGCGGTCCGGTTCTCGTGCAGGCAGGCTTCCTGCGGGTCGTGCGGGATGAAAATCAACGGGAGGCCCAGGCTCGCCTGCTACACCCAGGTGGACGAGCTGAAGTCGGAGAAGGTGCTGACACAGCCCATGGACAACTTCGCGATAGTCAAGGACCTGGTGACAGACCTGGACTCGTTCTTTGCCAAGCACCGCCAGATGATGCCCTACGTCATCCGCTCGGACGTGCAGGAGGTGGAGAATCCTACGAGGGAATACCTCATGAAGCCCGACGAGCTGGAGAGGGTCCTTCAGTTCACCTACTGCATAAAGTGCGGGCTTTGCACATCTTCCTGCCCGACCGTCGCCATGGACACGAAGTTCCCCGGACCCCAGGCGCTCGCCCAGGCGTACAGGTACACCATGGACGAGAGGGACGAGGGAGGGGAGAAGAGGCTCGAGATGCTCGACGACGCACACGGGGTGTGGAGGTGCCACTTCGCAGGGTCCTGCTCATTCGTCTGCCCTAAGGGGGTCGATCCTGCGCTGGGGATACAGCTGCTGAGGCGTCACGTGTTGTCTGGGAAGGCGCCCCGCAATGCTGGAGAGGGGGCCAAGCTGGTCTCGCCGGCGGCTCCTGAGCAAAAGCCTCCGAGCTGAATGTCAGGATATCGTTAAATCCAGTTGCGGCGTTGTGAAGGTCATGGGAGGCAAGAGGATAAACGCCGTAGCACGGGTCAAGGCCCTGATCCCCAGAAATCAGGCGCAGCTTGAGGAGGAGGCGAAGGGAGCGCTGAAGTTGGTATTCTGGGCTGCGGTGCTCGCACCCGTCATAATCGTTCCTGCTTACTATCTGCTGGTGTCCTTCGGGCTGCTCCCGCCGATACACCTGCCGGGCTAGACCATGGCGTCCGACCCGTCAGGGTCGTCATAGTGGGCCCCGAGATACCCGTAGACCCCAGTCTTCAGGACCTTCATTCCAAGAAGGGCGCACTTCACCCTGGAGGGCCCCAGGTCGGGGTTCCCGAGCATCTTGAAGACGTCCTCCTTCGACACTTCCTTCACCCAGTCGAGTGGCTTTCCCTTGGCGAGCTCAGTGAGCATGGAGACCGAGGCTTGGCTGATGGCGCACCCCTTCCCGGCGAACATGATCTCCTCGATCTTCTGCCCCTCCCCCACCCTGATCTGTAACTCGATCTCGTCTCCGCAGAGGGGGTTGGTGTCACGGGCGTCGATGTCGAACTTCTCCAGCTTCCCATAGTTGCGGGGGTTCCTGTAGTAGTCCAGTATCAGCTCGCGGTAGATGTCTGCGCTGCTCATATCTTGAATATCGCACCCGCCTTCTGAAGCCCGGCCTTCAAGGCGTCGATGTCATCGTAGGAGTTGTAGACGTGGAAGCTTGCCCTGCTAGTGGCGGACACCTCCAGCCAGTTCATCAGGGGCTGGGCGCAGTGGTGCCCTGACCTGATGGCGATGCCTTCCTCGTCGAGTATGGTCGCGAGGTCGTGGGGGTGGACGTCTGCCAGGTTGAACGAGATGACCCCGCCTTTCATCCTCGAGTCGGACGGACCGTAGGCGTGGTACCCTTTTACTTGGGAGAGGGTCTGCATCGCATAGTCGAGCAGCGCCACTTCGTGCTCCCGGACCTTGGCCATCCCGATGGCAGAAAGATAGTCGACGGCCGCCCCGAGCCCTATGGCGTCCGCTATGTTCACCGTCCCGGCCTCGAACTTGTAGGGGACGTCGTTCCAGGTCGAGTGGTCGAGGAAGACTTCCTTGATCATCTCCCCGCCTCCATGGAACGGTTCCATCTCCTGGAGGATCTCCTTTTTCGCGACGAGGGCGCCTATGCCCGTAGGGCCGAGCATCTTGTGGCCTGAGAAGGCGTAGAAGTCGGAACCGACGGCTCCGACGTCCACTGGGATGTGGGGGACGGACTGGGCGCCGTCGACCAGGGTGATCGCTCCTGCGCTGCGCGCCTTGGCGCAGATGGCCGCGACGTCGTTGATTGTTCCAAGGACGTTCGAACAGTGAGTGACCGCGACGAGCTTCGGGGACTGTCTGAGAAGGTCCTCCAGCTGGCCCATGTCGATGGTCCCGTCGGGGTGAAGTCCGACGAACTTCAGGGTCGCACCCTTGCTCTTCGCAAGGAGCTGCCAGGGTACGATGTTGCTGTGGTGTTCCATCATGGTGGTCACGATAAGGTCCCCCTTCCGGACGTTGGTCTCCCCCCAGGCGAACCTGACGAGGTTTGTCGCCTCGGTCGTCCCCCTGACGAAGACAAGTTGCTTCGCATACGAGCCCACGAATCTTGCGGTGCGTTCCCGGGCGGACTCGTAGGCTGCTGTGGCTTCCTCGCCCAGGGTGTGCACCGAGCGGTGGACGTTCGAATTGTAGCGCGAGTAGTAGTCCACCAGGGAGTCGATGACCGCCTGCGGCTTCTGGGTGGTGGCGGCGTTGTCCAAGTAAACCAGACGCTTGCCGTGGATCTTACGCTTCAGTATTGGGAAGTCGGACCTGACCTTCTCGATGTCTAGTACCTCAGTCTTCAACAAATCTTGTGAGAACCTCCACTAGACTTCGACAAAAATCGTGTCGCCTTCTATTTTAACATTGAAGCGCTTGAGGGGGACTTCGGCGGGCGGGTTCATCACCTGGCCGGTCCTGAGGTCGAACTGGGACAGGTGGAGAGGGCAGACTACTCTGTCCTCGATCAAGAACCCAAGCCCCAGGTCGGCCTCTTCGTGGCTGCAGGTACCGCTGACAGCAGACACTTCGCCCCCGATCCTCGCGACCAGCACATGGGTCCCGCTCACGTCGACAGCGGACATCGTCCCTTCCGCCAGATCTGCCGCCTTCATCGCAGGGAAGAACTCCCCCAATTCCCATCACCGATATTTGTAGTGACGCTCGAAGATGTCTTCCGATTCCTTGACTTCTGGTGTTAGCTCGCCGGTCGCTGCCAGGAGCGCCTCTCTGTCGATGAGCCGCCTCTTCTCCCCATACCACTTCCCCTCGATCATGAACCTCGCGCCTTCCCTCGTCTGCTCTATGGGCACCCTCGACAGGACGGGCTCGAAGAAACCAAGGACTACCATCTTCTTTGACTCATCGGGGGAAAGGCCCCTGGCCTGAAGGTAAAACAGCTGTTCCTCGTCGATCTGGGCGACGGAGGCCGAGTGGGTGGCCCTCACCTCGTTGTTCTCTATTTCGAGGCTCGGGACCGCGTCCGACTTCGCCGTCCGCTCAAGCAGCATCGCATGGTGGGCGAGGTAGGACCTCGAGTTCCTCGCCGCGTTGATGATCTTGATCATCCCCTTGAATATTGACTGGGACTCTCCCTTCAGGACCCCCCTTGCCTGGGTCGACCCTGTGGAGTCGGGGGAGTTGTGTATGAGGTTCGTCTCGAAATCGTACTTCTGCTTCCCATCGGTGAAGAAGATCTCGAAGCCCTCGGCCAGTGACCCCCTTCCGTTCAGGAGGAAGTTCATCCTCGAGCGGGACACCGAAGCGCCCAGGGAGAGGGAGCTGACCGTCACCCTCGAGTCGTTGGCTGTCTCAGCCGCTCTGTTGCTAACGTGGGTCGTCTGGTAGTCCAGGAGCTGGATGGAGGAGAAGTCGACGTGCGAGCTGGGCCTGGCGAAAATCTCGGTGTTAGACGCCAAAAGGGTGGGGTTCGTGGGCCCCTTCGAATAGAGCTCCTCGAGGAAGATCAGTTTTGACTGTTCCTCGGCGACTACGAAGTTCTGCTCGACGATCGATGTCCGCGGCGAGTCGAGAAGCAGCATCCTGCGAAGAGGCTTGTCGAGGGTCACCCCCTTCGGGACCCTTACATAAATCCCTGAGTTGAAGAACGCGTTTACAAAGGCGGCGAACTTGTCGCTGCCCGACTTTACCAGTCTGTTCTCGACCAGTTTCCTAACCATGGCTTCCTCGGCCTTCAGCGCCTCATGGAATGACATGAGGTTCACCCCCACGGACGAGAGGTCCTCCTTCAGCTCTGCGTGGACCTGGGTCTCGTTTCCCTGGAGTATGATGTTGCTCTCCTTCCCGGTAAGGAAGTCCCCGAAGAAGCTGCGGAAGTCTATCTCTGATTTCCCCGGGATTATCTTGAACTGGTCCAGTGGGAAGTTGAAGGTGCTCACGTACTTCGTGTAGAGCGTGTTCTTCTCTGGAGGGAGGGCCACGAACTCCTTGCAGGCTTCGAGCCTGGCGTCCGCCAGCCAGTCCGGCTCTTCCAGGGATGAGGAAAGAGCTCTGACGAGGCTCTCATCGAAGGATGATACCGCTGTCTGTGACATGCTCAGCTCACGCCTTGGCCGCGGGTCTACCCTACGGCGTTGGTCATCTCTAGGGACATCAGGCGGTTGAACTCGACGGCGTATGTCATGGGGAGCTCCTTCGCGAAAGGCTCCAAGAACCCGTTGACGACCATGCTCAGGGCGTCCCCTTCGGAGATGCCCCTGGCCATCAGGTAGAACAGCTGCTCCTCCCCCACCTTGCCGACGCTGGCTTCGTGGGTCACGGTCGCGTCATCCTCCTGGATCTCCATATACGGGTAGGTGGCTGTAGTGCTCTGAGGGTCCAGCAGAAGGGCGTCACAGCGCACTGTGCTCTTCACGTTCGTCGCGCCCTTCGCAATGTGTAACAGGCCGCGGTAGGCGGTGTGGCCGCCCCCCTTTGAAACGGATCTGGAGATTATCTTCGAAGTCGTGTCCTTGGCGAGGTGGATTGCCTTGCCCCCGGTGTCCTGCACCTGTCCCGGGCCAGCATAGGCGACTGAGATGATATCAGCCTTGGCACGTGGGCCCAGAAGGTAGATCGACGGGTACTTCCTAGTCAGCCTCGAGCCTCCGTTGAAGTCCACCCAGGAGACGGTCGCGTCTTCGTAGGCGTGGGCTCTCTTTGTCACCAGATTCAGCACGTCTCTCGACCAGTTCTGGAGGGTCGTGTATTTGACCAGCGAGCCCTTCTTGGCGATTATCTCGACTACTGCGGAATGGAGAGACTGGGAAGAGTAGACAGGCGCGCTGCAACCCTCGTTGTAGGATACTTCGCTGTAGGGCTCTGCGACTATCAGTGTCCTCTCGAACTGTCCCATCTTCCTCTCGTTGATTCTGAAGTAAGCCTGAAGGATCATGGGGACCTTGACTCCTTCCGGAACGTAGACGAAGGAGCCGGCGCTCCATACCGCTGTCTGAAGGGCTGCGATGTAGTTGTCCTGATATGGGACGACCGTGCCGAAGTACTTTCTCATAATGTCGGGGTACTCCTTCAGGGCGGTCACAGTATCTGTGAACACGACCCCCTGCTTCTCGAGCTCTCCTTTGATGCTGTGATAGACGGCCTCGGACTCGTAAACGGCCCCAACCCCGGCGAGGAACTTCTTCTCCGCGTCGGTGATGCCCAGTTTATCATAGGTCCGCTTGATGTACTCCGGGAGCTGGTCCCAGTTGTCGGCCGCCTTGGCTGTCGGCCTCGCGTAGTAGGTGAAGCTCTGGAAGTCGATGTCGCCGAGGTCTGGTGCCCAGGCGGGGACCTTCATGTCCAGGAAGTGCTTAAGGGCCTTCATCCTGATCTGCTCCATCCAAGCCGGCTCGTCGTGCAGCCTGACTATCTCCTGGACGACCCTTTCGCTGAGGCCCTGCGTCCCCTGGACAGCATACGCTTCGATCGGGTCGCTGAAACCGTACTTCTCCTTGTAATCGTCAGTTATGAGGTCTGTCTTCGAGCTCAATATCGTCTCACGCTCGAATATAACATAGGTTATACCTTGTTAAAAGGATTATGGGGCTGCCGGGGCCACCGGCTCTTCTTCCTTGTAGCCCTCTATCCAGGTGTAGCCTTTCTCTTCGAGGAGCCTCGAGAGGTCCTCTCCGCCCGATTTGATTATGCGCCCCTGGAACATGACGTGGACGAACTGGGGCTTCACGTACTTCAGGATCCTCTGGTAGTGGGTGATCAGCAGGGTCCCAGTCTCGGGTCCGGACACTTTGTTGATCCCCTCGGCGACGATCCTCAGGGCGTCGATGTCGAGCCCGGAGTCGGTCTCGTCGAGGACGGCGAACTTCGGCTGCATCAGCGCCATCTGGAGTATCTCCGCCCTCTTCTTTTCCCCTCCGGAGAAGCCTTCGTTCAGATAGCGGCTCAGAAATGATTCGTCCATGCTGAGCATCTTCAGCTTTTCCGCCACCGTTTCTTTGAACTCGAAGATGGTCGGGGGCTCGGTCCCCGGGGTCCTCGAGTTGTTGTATGCCGCCCTGAGGAAAGAGAACATGCTCACCCCCTGGACGCTGACTGGGTATTGGAACGCGAGGAACAGCCCCTTCTTGACCCGTTTGTCAGGTGTGAGGCCCACTATGCTCTCCCCGTCGATGAGGACCTGCCCCGACGTGACCAGGTACTTCGGGTGCCCCATCAGGGTGTAGGCGAGGGTGCTCTTCCCCGATCCGTTGGGCCCCATCAACGCGTGGGTCTCCCCTTGGCCGATGGTCAGGTCGACTCCCTTGAGTATCTCCTTTCCCTCGACCGATCCGTGAAGGCCCTTGATCTCTAGCTTCATTGGTAGAACATGTGCGTATCCGGATTCTATTTAAATTATAACCTATGTTATGAAGGTCGTCTCAGGACCAGACAGTACTGGCCTTTCGTGCTATCGCCTCGAGGAACTCCCTGTCCAGCGAGGTGAACGCGTCGAGCTGGTCCCCGTCGATGTCGATTTCCCCTACCACCGACCCTCCGCTTGTTATCGGGACTACTATCTCGGATTTGGTGGAGAGGAAGCACTGAATGTATCTCGGGTCCTTGCTGACGTCGGAGATTATCTCGGTCCTCCCTGCCTTGGCCGCGAACCCGCAGACCCCTTTGCCTATGGGGATCCGGGTGTGCTCCGTCGCAGCAGGACCAGACCATGCGTCGAGGACCAGGTCCTTACCTTCCACCAAGTATATCCCGACCCAAGAGTAGCTGGGGACCGAGGTGTTGAGGAGCTTGACCAGCGCCTCCCGGGACGCGTTCCCTTTGGCGCCCCCGATGGTAGAGTCTAGGTTAATCAGTAGTTCCTTTGCCTGTTCCCTTGTCAGCCGGCTCCCGGAAGCTTTCAAAGACTCGCACGCCCTCGATTCGAGATATTTATCCCCGTCCCCGGCTACGCGGGGTTCTCGATGAGACGGGTGTATACCAGAGACGCCGCTACCGCCCCTATCAGCGGGCCGATGATATAGATGAACCAGTAGCCTGGGATGAAGCCCCCGGCAATCATGGGTCCGAAGGACCTGGCGGGGTTCATGGACGCGCCCGTGAGGTTCCCACCAACAAGGACGTCAGCCAATACTGCGAGGCCGATGCCGAGCCCACCGATCTTCGGGGCTCGGGTGTCGACGGCAGTGCCGTAGATCGCCATGACGAGGACGAAGGTGAGCAGCGCCTCGATTGCTGTCCCCTGCCAGTAGTTGACCCCGCTGCCGAGGGTTGTGGCCCCCCAGTGGACCTTGGACCCCAGAACCGACGGGAAGGAGACCACGAGCGCAGCCCCGGCAGCCGTCGCTCCGATGATTTCGGCGATTATGTAATAGACGACCTCCCGAGCTTCGAGCTTCTTCCCGAACCATAGGCCCACTGCGACGGCGGGGTTCAGGACTCCACCGGAGATGTTCAGGGTGAGAGACACCGCCATTGCTAGCCCGAGGCCGTTGCCGAACGCGGCGATGAGCAACAGCGTACCTGAGTTGGCACCGCCCAGGCTGGCAGCCCCTACGGCCGAACCGGCCCCAACCAGGACGAAGACGAAAGTCCCGAAGAGCTCTGCAGCAAGCTTTCTGGACAAAGTGGGTGCCGAGGACAATCGCTTCAACCCGTTTCCCGCCTCCTATCCCACTTAAGAATTTCCGAATGATGACGTGGTCTCTCTGTCGAAGGAATTCATATATACCCCAATCGGTTGTATACCATCGGTTCAAATGTCAGCAGGTCAACCAGTAATAATTCTGAAGGAAGGTTCTGGGGAGTCGAGAGGCAGGGAAGCTCAGAGGAACAACATCTCTGCTGCGAAGCTTATCGCCGAAGTAGTCCGCACATCGCTAGGTCCGCGCGGGATGGACAAGATGCTCGTGGACTCGATGGGGGACGTCACGATAACGAACGACGGGGCTACCATGCTGAAGGAGCTAGATGTGCAGCACCCGGCGGCCAAGATGATGGTGGAGATCAGCAAGGCCACCGACAACGAGGTGGGAGACGGGACCACGTCCGCCGTAGTGGTGGCCGGAGCCCTCCTGGAGAAGGCTGAGGAACTGATCAACAAGAACGTCCACCCTGTCGTCGTTGTGGACGGGTACTCGAGGGCTGCGGAGAAGGCGCAGAAGATCCTTGAGGAGATAGCCGAGAAGGTCGACCCCGAGAACAGGTCCGAGATGTTGAAGATCGCGAACACCAGCATGGTGACGAAGCTTGTGAACGAAGACTCCCCTCACCTTTCGGGAATCGTCGTAGACGCCATAATGCAGGTGGCTGAGAAGAAGAACGGCGTCTTCAAGGTGGACATCGACAACGTGAAGGTAGAGAAGAAGCCCGGAGGAGCCCTGACAGACACCAAGCTCGTCCAGGGGATAGTCCTCGACAAAGAGGTAGTCCATTCGGGAATGCCCAGGAAGATAGATGAGGCGAAGATAGCCCTGGTCAACTCAGCACTGGAGATCGAGAAGACTGAATTCTCCGCTGAGATCAGAATCAACGACCCCCAGCAGATGCAGCAGTTCATGGACGAAGAGACTAGCATACTGAAGGGGATGGTAGAGAAGGTCGAGGCGGCGGGGGCTAACGTCCTCATCTGCCAGAAGGGGATCGACGACCTCGCCCAGCACTTCCTCGCGAAGGCGGGAATCCTCGCAGTGAGGAGGGTCAAGGAGAGCGACATGACGAAGCTAGGAAAGGCGACCGGCGCAAGGATGGTCACCAACCTCGACGACCTGAACTCCAAGGACCTCGGCTACGCCAAGCTCGTCGAAGAGAGGAAAGTCGAGGAGGACAAGTGGGTGTTCGTCGAAGGGGCGAAGAACCCGAAGGCGGTCACTATCCTGGTCCGCGGCGGGACCCAGAGGGTGGTCGACGAGGCGGAAAGGGCTCTACACGACGCGCTCATGGTGACGAAGGACGTTTTCGAGCTGCCAGCGGTCGTCGCAGGCGGAGGCGCACCCGAGGAAGAGGTATCAGTGCAGCTGAGGAACTGGGCTCAGAAGCTGTCGGGACGCGAGCAACTGGCCGCGCTGAAGTTCGCGGACGCCATGGAGAGCATCCCCCTGACTCTGGCCGAGAATGCAGGGATGGACCCCATCGACACCCAGGTGGACCTCAGGGCTAGACATGGGAAGGAGGATGGGAAGTGGTATGGAGTCGACGCGCTGAACGGGAAGGTCGCCGACATGTACGCAAAGTCAGTTTGGGAGCCCCTTGCGGTCAAGCTGCAGATACTCCGGGCCGCGACGGAGACTGCATCGATGATACTGAGAATCGACGACGTGATAGCCGCCAGCAAGATGAAGGCGCCGGCCGGACCTCCGGGAGGCGGAGGAATGGGCGGGATGGGCGGCATGCCCGGAATGTAGGGTTTCAGACCAATTCGACGCTAGGGTAGGACCTGCCCGATTTCATCGCTTTGTCGTAGAGCATGCTCGCGACGGCGACGTCCTCCAGGGCGACTCCACCTGATTTGAACAAAGTCCTTCCTCTCGCGGGTTGCTTCCCCGAGACAACGTCTCCCAGCCCGATTGCCGAGTCCCACACGAAGGTCCCTGCCTTTGCCGCCAGGATCAGGTCCCCGTACTCCACCTTCCCCTGGGCGACGTCGTCGACCACAACCGTGTCGAACTTCCCTATGGCTGATGCTACGACTTCCGAGTGCTCCGGCTGGTTGTTCCCGGCGATGTTTAGGTGCGAGAGCGAAGAGACCACCTCGTCGGTGACGAAGGGGTGGCTCGCGGATGTTATCGCAGTAGCTACCTCGGCCCCTTTGTTGGCCTCCGCAGGGGTGTCGTGGGCGCTCGCATTGAAACCCTTCTCAGAGAGCACGTCAGAGAACGACTTCCTCCTGTCCTCCCGGGGGCTCCATACTCGGACCTCGTCGACCGACATCACTGCGGCGACGGCGAGCACCTGGGTCAACGCCTGCTTTCCCGAACCGAATATCGCCAGCTTTCCGGACTTCCTTCCGTACAGGTGCTTTGTCGCGACCCCCGACACGGCCCCGGTCCTGTATCGCCCGAGGATGTCCGCCCCCATGACCGCGATTGGAGTAGAATCTTTCTCGTCGAAGAGGATAACTACGAATTTCGTCCCCGCGGTCGACCACATGTATGACTTGAGGCCCCCTCTGCCGAGGTAGGAGAGATTGGCGTGCATGACGTTGAGGACGGACGACACCCCCCGCGATCTTGTCCTCATGTAGTTGGAGACCTCCCCCATCCCCTGACGTCGGAACGCCTCCTCCACTGCGGCGCCGACCTCATTCATGTCTATGAGACCTTCGACGTCTCTTTCGGAGAGGACCAGCGTCAACTGCCTATGCTACTTCTTCCTTCTTTTCTTCGGTCTCTGGTATGCCCCAGCGGCCAACCTTCGGGGGGTCCTTCGTCCTGAAGAGAGCCATCCCCTGCTGGTAGCGCTGTAGCTCCACCTCGAGGAACCTTATGTCCGACATGATGGCCGCTGACTGCTTCTCCTTCCCTTTCTTGCCGGTGACCTCTGCGAGCTTCGCTTTCTTTTCATCGACCATCTTCGAAAGAAGCTGCTCGTACTCAGTGGTCATTGCAGATGGAAAGCCCGGGGCGTTCGAAACTATAAAGGCGTTATTCGGTAGCTTGGGCCAATGAGGCCGCAGCTCGTTTTCGGGGGGCTCCTCATCTTGGCGATGGGCGCTGGGTTCTACGCTCTGGCCCTCCCCTTCGTCTACTTCTGGAGCATACCGTTCGCGATAGCTGGTGCGATCATGACCGTCGCGGGGTTCTTCGCCCCGCCGAGCCAAGGGCCCGTAGAACCACCTGAGGGGTACAGGTTCTGCCCGTTCTGCGCGACCCCGGTCAAAATAGGCGAGGAGCGGTGCCCGCATTGCAACGGCCTGCAGAGGAGTCCAGGCTGACCGATGGAGGCTGGACGGACGTCGCAGTCCGGCAGGATTGGCGCGAGGGACATGGTCCATTTCCGGGGGCACCCCATGGTCAGGTCGACCCACCCCAGGACCATCGAAATAACCACTGAAGGTCACCTCACCGAGAACGGGGACTGCATCATCGGCGTAGGTGCGTCGAAGGGGTGCGCAGGGCTCGACCCTAGGGTGAGAGAGGGGTTGAAGAGGAGCGGCTCAAGGGTGACGATCAGGATAGTCGTGGGACAGGCCGTGTTTGACGTGAAAGCCTCGGGGGACCCTAGGCTCGAGCTTACTCACGAGCACGACATGGTCATTCGCAAAAGTGATTACGTCAGCGACAGGACGCTGGCCGTGGGTGCCGACTCCGCTTCCATTGACATCCCCAGAGACATGATCCGCCTCCTTCAGGACCAGAAGACCGAAGGCAGGCTGGAGATAGAGGTCATCTGAGTTGGCGGAGCACAGAGCAGAGGCGTTCACGATGCAGGCCCTGGTGAAGTACCACGGGCTCAAGGACTGGAAGCTCCGGCTCCCCTATCACGATAGCATCTCCGTGAACACCACGACCATGAAGACCGAGGCGTCGATAACAGACACCAGGCGCGGAGGGGTCTTCACCGAGGGGAAGGAGAACGAATCGGCGAACGGTAGGCTTCAGGCCGTGGTGGACAGGCTCAGGCCGGGCACGAAGGTCACGGACTTCCGAATTGACAGCCGCAACGTTCCGACAAGCAAGGCGAAGGGGATCGGGTATTCATCTTCAGCCGGGGCTTCGCTGACATTGCTGTGCCACGGGCTCCTAGTAGGGGGGAAGCCAGACCTCGTACGTCTGTCGAGGACGGCGCGGCTCTTCGCGGCATCGGCTTCGAGGTCGCTCGTCGGGGGTTTCTCGAGGCTCTATGCCGGGGAGGACGACGAAGGCACCTACGCCGAGAGGTTCGCCGACGGCAAGGACTTCGACCTGAGGATGGTGATAGTCCCCCTCCCGTCCAGGGTGAGGACGGAGGACGCCCACAGGGAGGTCCTGACCTCTCCTTTCTTCAAGGCGAGGGTCGAGTCGGCCCAGAAGAGGTGCGACCAGATGCAGAAGGCGATACTCGCAAACGACCTCGACGAGGTGGGGAGGCTGGCGGAGAGGGACACCCTCGAGCTGCACAGCCTGACGATGACAGGGGACAGCGGGCTAATCATAATGACCGAGGACTCGATCCGGATCATCAGCAAGGTCAGGGAGCTCAGGGGGAGCGGGGTCAAAGCGTACTACTCGATGCAGACGGGTCCTTCCGTCTTCATCAACACCTCAGAGAAGGACGAGGGCAGGGTCCTGAAGGCCATTGAGAAGCTGGGGTACAGGGCTTACCTCTCACCCGTCGGAGGAGAGGCCACAATGGTATGAGCGCGAAGGTGAAGAACGTCAGGGCCTATGTCGACGAGTTAGAGCGCAGCAAAGAAGGGAGGACCGAGCAGGTGAAAGAAGGCCTGGAGATCTACATCGAGCTATGGGAAAAGGCGATTGAAAGAGGGGCCATCGACGAAACAGACGCAGTAGACAAGGCCCTCGAGAAAATCGACGAGTTGGGCGGGCTCTATTCTGCTGCCGGAGAGACGGGTCCTTCGGCAGCCTAGCGGAGCGCCTCTCCGCCGTCCGCGATGACGACCTGGCCTGTGATGAAGCTGGATTCGTCGCTCGCCAGGAAGAGCGCAAGTTTGGCCGCCTCCCTGGGCTTGCCGAACCTCCCCATCGGTATTGCTGAAAGATAGGACTCCTTCTGCTTCTTGTCCAGCCAGTCGACCCAGGTCGTCTCGAAGGAGCCGAAGGCCATGCAGTTCACCCGGATCCTTGGGGCCAAAGTCTTGGCGAGCATCCGCGTCATGGACACCACCGCGCCCTTGGCCGAGGCATAGACCAGCCCTTCTGTGTCCCCCACCAGTGCAGGAGTGGAGGCCACGTTGACTATGGACGAGCCCCGTTTCATTATTTTGGCTGCCCCCTGGGTACACAGGAAGGTCCCGAAGGTGTCCACGGCGAAGGCCCGCTTCCACATGTCGAGTGTAATGCTAGAGAGCTTGATACCCCACAGCCTGCTGTCCGCCAACCCCGCGGTGTTCACGAGGACGTCGAGCCCCCCCACCCTCTCCTTGATTTCCCTGAACATCGCATCGACGCTGGCTGGGTCGGAGACGTCGGCGTGGACCGCGAAGGCCTTTCCACCTGCCAGTCTGATCGAATCGAGGGTTGGCTCCCTGTGAGAATCGCCCTTGCGGTGGTTGACGAATACCGTGGCCCCTTCTTTGGCGAACAGCTTGGCGATCTCTGCCCCTATCCCTTGGGAGGAGCCGGTGACGAGCGCTCTCTTACCGTCGAGCCTCAAACGACCGGCGCGACGCTCTCCTTGTCTTAAGCCTTCGAGACTATGGGCGGGGAGCCCGGTCGCGGGCCGACGCTCCTGCAGAATACTGCTTCAGGAACCTGATGTTGAAGAGCGAGGCCTTGGCCGAATTCCTGACCATTTCGTCTGAGTCAGAGAGTGCCTTCGTCAGAACCCCCTCCGAGTCTGCGCTCCCCACTGACCCGAGGGCTGCGGCCGACTCATGTCTCACTATGGGGTCCTTGTCGTTGAGCACAGCCTCGGCGAGGGCGATGTTCCCCTCTGAAAGACCGATCTGCCCGAGGGAGAAAGCGGCCTCGTGTCTCACGAGCGGGTCGGGGTCGTGAAGGAGCACGTCGGCCAGGGCAGGGACAGATTTCTCTCCCCCGACTTCGGCAAGGATGCAGACCGCGTGGACCCTCAGAACAAGGCTTGGCTCTGACTTGAGAACCTTTACGAAATAAGACTCGTCCTTCTGCTGCCACGCGTCTTCCATCCCCCTCATGATCTTCATGGCGTGAGCTTCGTCGTCGACGACTGTGCTGGTGTACATGGACGGGTCGCCCCGAAAGCATTCGGGCTATAAACAGCGCGAGGGCCCAGTCGCCGGACTGATTCAGTCGGGCGGGAGGGTTTCTTCTTTTCCGTCGAGCATGTCCCTGTAGTATCGGCCCGACGTCCTCCGGGTGAAGTAGTAGTCGTACAGAGACATGTGATGGGAGTCGAGGAGAAGGAGATACTCGTGTGCGCGCTGGGCCGCTTCCCTGCCAGCTGCCATTGCCTTGACGACCAAGCTCTCGCCGGTCACTACGTCACCGGCGGCGAACACGCCAGGGATGGAGCTCATGGTGCGGTCGTCCACTGCGATCGACTTCTTGGGCCCCAGAGTCAGACCGGCCAGCTGCTGCAGGTATGAATTGGGCCCCCTCCCGATGGCTATGATGACCGAGTCGCACTCCATGTCGACGGTCTCACCGGTGGCCACTGGGCTCCGCCTTCCGCTGGAATCCACCTCCCCGAGCTTCATCACAGTCATGGTGGCTTTGACGAGGCGTCCGTGTTCGCCCACGTAGGCCTTCGGGGCGAGGAGGAATTTGAGCTGGAGGCCCTCCTCCTTCCCTTCCTCGACAAGTATCTCGTCCACGGGCATCTCGGCTTCGGTCCTTCTGTACACGATGGTGACCTCTCCGCCGGTCAACCTCAGAGCGGTACGGGCGCAATCGAGGGCGCTGTCCCCTCCTCCGATGACCAACACCCGCTTGCCCAGTTGGTACTTCGGGTGCTCGAGGTAGCTTTCAACTCCAGAAACGAAGACGTCCTCGAGGAACTTGTACCCGTCGTAGACTCCTTTCAGGTCTGAGCCTGGTGTCTCGAATTTCGAGACGTCCTTGGCCCCCGTGGTGACGATCACAGCGTCGAAGTCTGAGCGCAGTCCGTCCAAGGTCGGGTCCTTGCCGACGCGGACGCCTGTCTTGGATTCTACCCCCATGGCGACTATCCTCGACGCTTCGTACTGGAGGACGTCCTTCGGGAGGTGATAGTCTGGGATGCCGTACCAGGCCGTCCCGCCGAGCACCGGTAGTTCCTCGTATATTGTGACGCCGTGGCCGTAGCGCCTCAGGAGCTCGGCTGCGGCAAGGCCGGCGGGCCCGCCCCCGACTATGGCCACCTTCTTCCCGGTGTCCTCCATCGTCTTCGGATCGGGCTGCCTGGATACTGTCCTCTCCCAGTCCGCCACGAATCGCTGGATCATTCCTGAGGCGACCGGTTGGCCCCTGGTCCCTATGACGCAGGCCGCTTCGCAGAGGCTGTCGAGCTGGGGGCAGCACCTCGCGGTTGTCCCCAGGAGCGGGTTGGTCTCCCTGACCCGATGGTAGGCGGTCTGCATGTCCCCCCTTGCAACGGCTTCGCACATTCCCCGGATGTCGGTCTGAAGAGGGCAGACATCGATGCAGACGGGGTTGCCGCAGGTCACGCACCGGCTTGCCTCCTCCATGGCCTCTTCCAAGGTGTAGGGGAGCTGGACCTCCTCGAAGTTTCCCTCTCTGAGAGAAGCGTCAAGCTTAGGGAACGGGAATCTGGAGGTCCTCTCGGTTTTTAGGGACATTGCAATTGGAAATTTTCCCGATTTTCAGGGCTATTAAGCGGATGAGACGATTCTCAGTATTGGAAAGTGGTCTGGGCGATTAGGTAGGTGACCCCGAACTGGGGTCGAGGGTAAGCGAACCCCCCTACGTTTGTCACAGGCGCGAATCCGGTTCAGTTCGTGAGGAGAAACCACCTTTCCTCCCCTCATTTCATTCGCCCTAAGATAGCCCCGCATAGACTTGTTACGAAGACTTGAGCGGGCCCTGTGGGATTCGAATTCGTGGGCGCTTTTGCGCCTCCCACGACATGCTGGTGACTCCCACGTGCTAGCTAAGAGCCAGCCGCTCCGGCCGAGAGTTCATCTCTCTAACCTGGCTGAGCCAAGGGCCCGCGAAGCCAGCGCGGAATAAAATGGAATTAAAAGCATTCGTGATATCAACCCATTCACAACCAAGGCGTGAAATCCAGAATATAGCCTCGGTGGTGGATGGGTATCAACGCGGGAGGGACTTCGCCGAAACTGTTTCTTGCTTCATATACCACCTGAAAATGGATGATGGGAATTGGGTCGCCTAAGCTTCGTGGGCCTCGGATTGGGCGCCAAGGGGATCACTTTGGAGGGAGTGGAGGAGATGAAAGGCTCGGACGTCATCTACCTGGAATACTACACGACCCCCCACGAACCGCAGCTGCTGAAGCAGGTACAGGCCTCAACTGGGAAGAGCCTCACCATTGTCGACAGACAGTTCGTTGAAGACGGGAACAAGATTCTGAGCGACGCGGAGGGAAAGAAGGCAGTCCTAGCTGTCCTTGGAGATCCTATGATTGCGACAACTCACAACGAGCTCAGAGTCAGGGCGATCAAGCGCGGTGTCGAGACGCGCGTGATCCATGCTGCCACCATAGCTTCTGCTGCTGCGAGCGCTTCGGGGCTGCATTCGTACAAGTTCTCGAGGACCGTCACAATCACCCGCGAATCTGTGGGGAAGCTGACCCAGGCGTATCACATCCTCCACGAAAATCTCCTGGAAGGGGCTCATACGCTGCTCTTGCTGGAATACGACATCCAGAGCGGCCAGGGGGTGACGCCCGCCGATGCCATGGCAGGGCTGCTACTCGCCGAGGGGAACTTCAAGCGCGGAGTAGTGAGCGAAGGAACGTTCGCGATCCTTCTTTCGAGGCTTGGAAGGGAGGACCCCGCCTTGGCCGCCGGAGCGTTCGCTGAACTTTCGATGAGAGAGATGGGAGCTCCCCCGCATTGTCTTATCATCCCGGGCAAGCTGCACTTCACCGAGGTCGAAGCCGTTTCAGCGATCTTCTCCATCGAAGATCAAAGGGTCAGGAGCAATTCGGACGAGGTCCTGAGGACCGCACAGACCCTGGTGCCGAAGTACGTCGCCAAGACTAGGCGAGCCCTCGATTCGGTGAAGGCCAAGCTTGGACCGCAATACGAGCATGTACTCGAGAACGCGGAGCTATACATGAGGGATGCAGAGACCTTCCTTGCCAACGGGGAGGACGAGATGGCCATGCTCAGCATAGGGTACGCCGAAGGGCTTTTGGACTCACTTTCTTTCGCCGGGGTCGTCAAGATAGACTGGTAACCCATGAACGACAAGCACGCTCTTGCGGCGATATTCGCGTTGGACCTGAAGGGGGAGAAGACGGACGCCGCCGCTCTCTCAGCAAGGCTGGGCCTCCGGGCAGACGAAGCCAGGAGGGAGATCGAAGGGCTGAGGAAGCGAGGGTTGGTCTCCGTGGTACGAGGGAGGGCGAGAGTCACCCCAAAAGGAAGGAAGTCGATCAAGGTGGTATTCATCGGTGGGAGTTTCGAGCTGATTCACTATGGGCATGCCTACACCATCGGGAAGGCGAAGAGCCTGGGCGACGCCCTGGTCGTGTCCGTCGCCAGAGACAGCACCATCCGAAAGAGGAAGAAGAGGGAGCCCATTATCAACGAGCAGGACAGGGTACGGCTGCTGTCCTCATTGAGGGAGGTCGACGCAGCGATCCTCGGGGTCGAGGGGGACATCTACGTGACTTTGGAGAGGGTGAAGCCTGACATCGTGGCCTTGGGGTACGATCAGTACCACCTAGAAGGCGAGGTAAAGAGAGAGGCGGCGAGGAGGGGGATGAAGCTGAAGGTGGTGCGGCTGGACTCACCCTATCCGGAAATCAAGACGACGAAGATACTGAACGAGCTCTAGCCGGACCGGCTTCCGAGTTTCTTCTCGAGCCGGGCCATGGAATTGCTCACGGACTCCCTACCCATCTCCTCGGCAAGCAGTCCCCTTGTGTCCTCGACGAGCATCCTTGCGACGTCTATCTTACGCCTTGCTCCATTGACGACGTGGTCGTAGACCGCCAGAGGCGAGCAGTCGGAGTAGAGTTCCTCCATCACGGCGAAGTACTTCTTCGCCTTCGAGACCTTGCGCTCCAGTATCGAGTCGAGGACGAGCCTCTTGAGCTCCCCGATGGTGTCAAGGAGCCCGAGGAGATACGCCTCCGGGGATGCGCCTAGGCTCTCTATGGACGGCACGTCTTTGTCCTTGGCGAGTGCGATGACAGCCGACGCCTCAACGAACTCGGCTTCAGGGGAGACGAAATATCGGGAGACAGATCCGTCTGAGTTCTTCTTCAGAGTCGAGAGCAGAGACTTTGCGGTCGACAGCTCCTTATCAGCTTCTTTCATCCGCCTCGTGTGGACGTCTATTATCGCCCTCGAGCAGGCAGAGATGACATCCCTGCTGTCCTTGAGGACCCTGTCTCTCCGTTCCAGCTGAGCTGAGAAACGGGACTCCATCCCCTTGAGGGACTTCCTGACTCCTTCCAAACTAATATCCGCCAATTCATTGGCCGAGATAAGCTTACTCACAAGCATACTTCCGCGAGACCCTCGGTGTGCTCGCTTCCCCTGATAGAACACATTTACATTCGTCGGAAGAGGGACGAGGAGCTGCGTGCCGAACTCGAACTATGTCCGCGGAAGATCAAAGGAATATTCCGCGATGTATTCATTGAGAAAGGGAGGTTGGATGGCTTCTCGCAGTGCCGCATCACACGGTGCCGTCGACGTCTTTGCTGCCAAGGATGGGAAGGTCCTGCTGATACAGGTGAAGAGCGGCAGGGCAAGAGCCACGAAGGAAGAACTCGAGGAGCTCATCCAGTGGGGGAAGAGTTCCAACGCGGATGCAGAAGTTTGGTACTACAAAGGACGAGGAAAGGTAGTAAAGAGGAGGGTCCACGCGGCAAAGCGAGGCAACAATTGAAGGCCAAGTGCTATTTCTGCGATTCAGAACTTGAGTTAGTCGTTTACACCTTCAAGGTCGGGCCGAGGGAAGAGCCTGTCTGCGAAGAGTGCCACTCGAAGACGATCAACAGGAAGAAGGCGAAGGCAGAAGAAGAGAAAGGCAGCGCCTAGGCTGAGGCGCAGGCACGCTTCAATTCCCGAATCATAGTGGAGATTTCGGTGAACTTCTCCTCGTCCTCCCCTTTCACGTAGCAATCCCGAGCCTTTTCGTAGTCCCCTAGGGCGTTCATGGCCTTCAGTGTGGAGGTCACACTAGGCTCAGCAAGGATTAGCCGCCCCGCGGTTTCATACCAACCGGCGGCGTCGTCATACTGTTCCAGTTGGTAGAAGCAGGTTGCGATGGACTCGCAGGTCTCCACCTTCTGAATCGAAGTGGAGAACTTCTCGAACTCCTCCTTCAGCTGGTAGACGGCGGCGTTGCCGCTGCGCATCTTTTCGACCCTGAAACCTTCCGCGAAGTCTGGCATCCTCCAAGCGGGAGTTCCAGACGGCTATGAGCGGCGTGCTCTAGTTTTGTTGAGCCGGGAATCAATCGGCTGCCAGCAAGTCAGTCCCCCTTCGACGCGGCCAGCTCCGCCTCGCGGTTCCTCCTCCTCTCAAGCGCCTCCTTGAACCGCCTCCTCTCCAGCGGGGTGTGCACGATGAGGGGGGGAATCGGGGTTGGCTTGCCCTTGTCATCCAGGGCGACATAGGTGAGGTAGCAGGAGCTCGTGTGGGCTCCCCTGCGGGTGGTGGGGTCCTGGGCCTCTATCCTCACGCCTATCTCCATGGAGGTGGTCCCGACGAAGTTGACCGACGCCTTGAGGATGAGGAGGTTCCCGACGTAGACGGGTGCGAAGAAGTTCATCCTGTCAATGGAAGCGGTGACGACGTTCCTGCCTGCGTGGCGCCAGGCGACTATGGCGGCTATCTCGTCCATGTACTTCATGATCGCGCCTCCGAAGACGTTCCCAAGGATGTTGGCGTCCGTCGGCATCATCAGCCTGGCCGTGGTCATCTCTGACTCGGATGGCTTCTTCCCTGCGGGCCTGGCCATGGGGAGTGTGGCGGCTCATCTGAACTTCATAAAGGTGAACCTACGGCGGATGCCAAGCGGCCTAGCTGTTGATAGTCAAGCAGATACCCGTTGGGACCATGGCCAACTTCGTCTATCTCGTCATTGACGGAGGGAGCAGGGAGGCGATGGTGGTGGACTCTGGGTGGGAGACGGGCCCCATCGAGAAGGCGGTCAAGGAGGCGAATGCCAATGTCAGGTTCGCCGTGGCAACCCACGAGCACTTTGACCACGTCATGACCCTCCAGGAAGTCGCAGAGAAGTTCGGCGCTAAGGTGGTGGCGCACGAGAACTCTCCGATATCGTGCGACCTGCGGGTGAGGGACGGGGAGGAGCTCAGGCTCGGTGGGAAGGGGGTAAAGGTCCTGCACACTCCCGGGCACACTGAGGACAGCATCTGCCTGTATGACGGCAGGGAGGTGTTCACCGGGGACACACTTTTCGTGGGGACCATAGGTAGGTTCGACAAAGAGAGAGCTGAGGCGATGTACACGAGCCTCCACGATGTGATACTAAGGCTCCCGGAATCGACGGTGATGTATCCTGGCCACGACTACGGCGAGGTTCGATTCCGGAGCCTAAGGGAGGAGAGGGCGTCCAACCCCTTCCTGATGACCAGGGACTTCAGGAGCTTCCTTTCGCTCTTTTCGTGATAATCGAAGCGAGGAGGTCGGGGGAGATGTTCCCCCCGCTTATGACGAGGACCGCCTTGTTGCCGGGGACGTCCCTTAGGGGGCCCTTCATCGCTGCCAATGGGGAGGCTCCTGCCGGTTCGGCTAGGACCCTGGCCCTTGTGAGCAGCTCGTAGATCGCGTCTTCGAGCTCAGCGTCAGTTACCAGACCCACCTTGGTGACATACTTTCTGACGGCCTCGAAGGTGAACTCTCCGGGGATGGCTGCCTGCATCCCATCGGCGATTGTTGGCTTCGGGGAGATCTTGACAGGGCGACCCTGCTCGAGGGACTCGTACATCGAAGGGATGGAGAAGGTCTCGGCCCCGTAGACCCTCGAATTCGGGAGGGACTCCTTCACTGCAATGGCTATCCCAGATATCAGGCCCCCGCCCCCGATGGCGACTGTCACGGTGTCCAGGTCAGGCAGTTGGCGGGTGATTTCAAGGCCACAGGTCCCCTGGCCCGCGATTATGGTTGGGTCGTTGAATGCGTGTACGAATGTGAGGCCCCGCTTCTCGGAGGCGGCGTGGGCGTACTCGTATGCTTCGTCGTATCCGCTGCCGTGGCGGATTATCTCGGCCCCCTGCTCCTCGATTGCTCTGAGCTTCTGCGGGTTCACGTTGTCCGGGACACAGATGGCGGCCTTGACCCCGAAGAGCCTGGACGCATAGGCGATGGCGAAGCCGTGGTTCCCCGAGGAAGCGGTGATGACTCCCTTCTTCAGGGCTGAGTCGGGGAGGGAGAGCAGCTTGTTCAGGGCCCCCCTTAGCTTGAAGACGCGGGTGGGGAGGAATGACTCGAGCTTGAGGTAGGCCTCTCGCCCGATTAGTTCTGAGATCCCCTTGGAGTATTCCAGCGGGGTTGGCGGGAAGTACTTGCGGATCCCTACCTCGGCTTCTTCGATGTCAGCGAGGGTGGGGAGGGTCTTGCTCAGCCGAACCACTTCTCCAATGTCTCAGTGGGAGCGGCCTTCGCGCTCTGGATCCGGTTTATGGCGGCCTCCACCCTGTCTCGGGAGAAAGAGTGCTGGCCGACGAGAAACGATACTACCTTTTCCCTGTCCAGTGGCTTCCATTCGGGGCGAACCCCCTTGACCGAAGGCGCGTTCAGGTACAGGTCGCGGATCTGCTTGTAAGGGATGGTCGACAGCCCGTCCTTCAGCTCCTTGATCTCCTCCAGGTTGCCGTACTTCTTCAGATACTTGAGGGCGGTGGCCGGACCGACCCCCTCGAATCCGTCGGGGTTGAAGTCGGTCCCGAGCAGGATTGCATAGTCGATCAGCTGCTCGCGGGTCAGCCCTGTTGCCTGGAGGACCGAGGCCAGGGTGATACGCTCCGGGACCACGTTGATCATGATCCCCTTGCTGGGGAGGCGCCTCTTCCCCGAGATCGTCACGTTCCGGACGAGGATAGGGGCTCCGAAGACTATGGAATCGTGGTCCTGAGAGGCGACTGCGTTCACCGTCCCCTCGATGGCCATCATGGAGGCCTGAGCTTCCCCTTCGGACGGCGCGTCGACCCAGGGGATCCCCATGGCATCAAGGAGCTCCTTGGCATCGGCGACCATGTCCCTTCTCAGGACGGTCGAGGCTTCGGCGTACTTCCTCGCCTGGACCATGTCCCCGCTCTGAAGGGCGCGGAGATACTGGTCCTTCGCCTCCCGCCGCTGCTCGGAGCGGCGCCTGATCTCCTCCATCTTGAGCTCCGGGGGCTTGCCGTCGAAGACGTAGACGAGCTTCATTCCCAACTCCAGCAGGTTGACGTTGCGATAGAACAGGCCGGAGATGTGCGAGGTGACGCGCCCCTGGGAGTCCTTGAGGTGGCCCCCGTCCATGCCCCTGATGATGGCGAGGAATTGGTAGAGGGTATTGTACCCGTCTACGGCAAGCTTCCAGCCTGAAATGTCCTCGAGCTGTATCTTCTCCCTGGGGATCGAGTCCCCGAAATCAACTCCCATCGGACTGGTCTCCAGAGGTCGCAGAATTTATCGGTGTTGTCACTCGCTTATCCGAGGCATCCGCGGTTCCTCGGTGGGCTTTTCCTGGAACTCGATGCGCCGCTTGTCCTTCGACACCCAGCGGATGGTGATCAGGCCTAGGATCTCGAGCTGCATCAGGAGCTTGTCGCGCTCGTCGGGGGAGCACTTGCTCCCGTTCTTGTTCAGAGCCTCCAGTAGGTCGTCGTCGGTGGCGCTCTTCTTCTCCTTTATCCATTCGTATGCTGCGTATCTGAGTGGGTATCTCAACACATTCACATCGTATGAGAAACGGTGAGATTTGCGGTCTCGACGGAGGTATAAAAGGAATGCCGATGTGATTCGGAGGCCGTCACTGGGGTGGGAGCTTGGCGGACATGCGGCTGACGGCTATCACTTCGTACTGGCTCACCTGGGGGGCCTTGGAGACGACCTCCTCGATCTTGTCGATGACTCCGTCCTCCTCGGGAGCGACGACGTCCATGATTATGGCAGAAAGGCCGAATGCGATGGGCTCGATCCTGTGGCTCCTTATCTGGGCCGGCTTCGGCAACACCGCGGAGATGCCCTGGACCATCTTCTCCAGGTCTGTGGAGGTGTCTTCCGGAAGGACCTTCATCCTGATCACGTAGGAACCCATGAGACGGTCGCCTATGGGCCTTCGAAGCCGCAGTTAACGCACTTGTAGTGCCTGGAGAACGTTCTGCACTTCTCGGACCGCCATATCACGGAGTCGTGGCAGTTGGGGCAGCTGAAGTGGACGGCCCTCTCGGCAGGCTTTATCGGCCTGTTGCAGGAGTTGCAGAGAGGGAGCGTTACTGTTCCCTGAGACATTTCTGTCAAGGCCCTTTTGAACCGGCTGATATAGATTGCTGGCTATCCTTCAACCAAAAGCGACCTCACCTCAGCTGAGGCGACAACCCTGGCGATCCGCAGTAGGCCAGATATCCCCAGGGCTCCCAAGAGGGCTGTCGCGTGGAAATCGAAGTCGGTTTGAGACAGCCCCTGGACAAGCTTCGGGGATGCCAGGGCTTTCATCATCGCCTCCATGTCTGCATTGGAGAGCTTCTCGAGGACTCCTCTGAGCCTCAGCATTGACCTCATCTCTTTGAGGAAGGCGGCTTCCCAATCGAGCTGATAGCGGCTGAGCAGTGCAGGGTCGTTCTTGTTGATGGCCTCGCAGGTCCACTTCGCAGCGATAACGGCGCCGGCGATGGACGTCATTATCCCCCCCGCGGTAGTCGGCTTGACCTGACCGGCGGACTCGCCGACGAAGATCCTCCTGCCATCCACGAACCTTGGAGAAGGGCCCCCGACATAGATTGGCGCCGAAACTTTGCGGAGTATCGTGCATGGCCTGTCCGACAGGAATGCGTCCAGGGCCTTGAACGGGTTCACACCGTACCCCGCGGCACCCACCTTCGCCAGGTGTGGCCCGTATGGGATGACCCATGCGAAGAAGCCGGGGTACTTCTGCGCGTCCATGAACACTTCGACCACGGGCTGCCTTATCCACTGGGCTTCGACCTCGTATTTCGCAGCTGGAAGAATCCCCTTCCTGGGGCTCGACGAAGGCCCCGTCGCGTCGACCAGGAACTTCGAGTGCACTGTGTCGTCCCCCACCTTCGTCGCAACCCCGTCGTTTCGAGGGGTCGAAGGTCCGACCCTGGCGCCGACTCGCACCTCCGCCCCATTGCTTTCGGCAAGTGACGAGACCTGTTTGTCGAATGCGCTTCTGTCGAGGACTACCACGTCGAGTGAGCTCGCGTTGACCGCGAACTGCAACCGTGAGGGCGCGTGGACGACGGCCGTGTCGATCTTGTTCTGAATCACGTTCTGGTCGGGAGGATAGCCGTACTTCCTTAGGCCGCGGAGGCTGACGAGGCCGTCGCACTTCTCCGGCTCCCCAATCTCTGGATGCTCTTCCGCGACGAGGACCTTGGCCCCCCTATGTGCTGCCTCGTTGGCGAAAGTGAGGCCGGCGATGCTCCCTCCGGCGACAAGGATGTCGTAGGTTTGCGTCAACGTCTGGGACTCCTGGAAACCCTTAATCAGACTCATAATAACCGTTGGCAAATCTTACAACATGAAACAGGCCATCGTAGTAAGGTCAGACCTGAAGATGGGCAAGGGGAAGGTGGCTGCTCAGGTCGCCCACGCGTCCCTGGCTGCAGCCGAGGCAGCTCAGCTGAAGAAATCTGGTTGGTTCAACGGATGGAAGGACGAGGGCCAGGCGAAGATCGTGCTAAAGGTAGATTCGGAGGACGCGCTCAACGAGCTCTATCACAAGGCGAAGACCGCGGGGCTGCCTGCTTCCTTGATCCAGGACAGGGGCCTCACCCAGGTGGAGCCGGGGACGGTGACGTGCCTGGGTATCGGTCCGGCCCCCGACGCCGAGATTGACGGGATCACGGGGAAACTAAAGCTCCTTTGACGCAGGCCGCAGAGGCAGAAAGGGGAGCTGGCATCGAAGGGTACGCCACCAAGGGGCCACCCTGCAGCGCCAGAGCGAAGGCATCCCCCGAGGACTTCGCGGTTGAGGAAAAGATTGCTGGACTGGAGATAGTAAGCGAGCCCAGGGCAGATTACCTCCCGCTCTACCGGGTCGAAAAGCGGTCGGTCGACACCATGCATATGGCGAAGGAACTTTCGTTCGCCCTCAAGAGCAAGGTCAGCTACGGCGGGATGAAAGACAAGAAGGCGGTCGCCGTACAGTACGTAACCCCGACGAGCCGGAGGTCGGAGAGGCCCCCTGAGGTCGTGAGAGAGACATTCAGGGCGACGATGGTGGGATTTGTCCCGAGGCCCATATCACGAGGAAATTTGGTCGGGAACGGCTTCGCAGTTACTCTGAGGGGGTGCTGTGATGAAATCCTGCCCAGGATCGAGGAAGCAGCCGCGGCAGCGGAAGAGCGGAAGGTCCCGAACTTCTACGGCCTTCAACGCTTCGGAACTGCGGGTGCGGGCACCCATCGGATAGGTAGGGCCCTTGTCCGAGAGGAATTCAAAGACGCAGTGGAGAAGATGCTCCTCGGGGGAAGGCCTCCGGAATCTGACGAAGCCAAGGCCGCAAAGGAGGCCCTGGCTGCAGGAAGATTCGAGGAGGGGGCGCGGCTCCTCGCGCCCGGGAAGGACATCGAAAAGATGGTGGCGAAGGAGCTTGGAAGACACCCGAATGAATGGCTCAGGGCCCTGAGGTCGGTGCCTGTGAAGCTCAGGCGGTTGTATGTCCAGGCCTACCAATCATTCCTCTTCAACAGGACCCTCAGCACTGCCCTGACGAAGGGGGAGGACGTTTCGAGCTACCATCCCGGGGACAACTGGGCCGAGGTCAAAGATGGAGGGCTGGTTACGTCTCAGGTCCACGGAGTCAGGGAGCTGCGTGCCGGGGATGCGGTCCCCATGGTCCAAATCGTGGGGTATGCCTTCAGGGACTACGGCTCGAGGTTCGATTCCATCGTCAAGGACGTGCTTTCGGGAGAGGGGGTCGAGCCCAGGATGTTTTTCGTGAAAAGTATGCAGGAAGCGTCGTCGGAAGGAGGCTTCAGAAGGCCGCACCTGGCACTCCAGGATGCATCTTGGAGTCTGGAGGACCGTACCGCGTCCCTCAGGTTCGCCCTTGGGAAGGGGCAGTACGCGACCACCTTCCTCCGAGAAATAATCAAACCCAGTGACATAATCGAATCGGGATTGGTGTAATTACGAACAATGCTTATACATCGACCACAGGCGGCAAACCAAGAACGGCCGTGTCCGATGAAATCTACGACCTTACCATAATCGGGGCCGGGCCCAGTGGCCTATTCGCCACATTCTACGCGGGCCTGAGACAGATGAAGACCAAGATAATCGACGCCCTCGAGGAGCCTGGTGGACAGGTGGCGGTACTCTATCCAGAGAAGTACATCTTCGACGTCCCAGGGTACTCCAAGATACTCGCCAAGGACCTGGTGAAGAGCCTGGTAGAGCAGGCGTTCCAGTACAAGCCGACCATCGTCCTCGGGGAGAGGGTCACCACCCTGCGCAAGATGAACGGCATAATCGAGCTTGGCACCGACAAGGGGACCAAGCACATGACGAAGGCGGTCCTGGTGGCCGCAGGGGTGGGTGCGTTCTCCCCCAACAGGCTGGAGGCGAAGGGTGCCGCAGACTACGAAGGGAAGGGGGTCTACTACTTCGTGAAGGACAAGAGCGTGTTCAAGGGGAAGAATCTGCTCATAGTCGGTGGCGGAGACTCGGCCGTGGACTGGGCCCTCAACATCAAGGACATCGCCAAGAAGATCACTCTCGTCCATAGGAGAGACGTCTTCCGGGCCCACGAGGGGAGCGTAGCCGAACTGATGAAGTCGAACGTGCAGATGAAGCTGTTCTACGAAGTGGCAGAGGTGATCGGGGACAGGACGAATATCACCCAGGCAGTGATCTTCGACAACAGGTCAAAGGAACAGATGACAGTTGACGTCGACGCCATTCTGGTTAACATAGGTTTCAGGGCGGACCTTGGCCCGATCAAGGACTGGGGGCTGCAGATAGATGGGAGAGAGATCCGGGCGAACGGGAAGATGGAGACCAACATCCAGGGCGTGTATGTGGCGGGGGACATCGCCGGTCCCCTGGACGGGGTCAAGCTGAATTTGATCGCCACCGGCTATGCTCAGGCGGCCCTTGCGGTCAACGTTGCCAAGGCGTATGTGGACCCGAACTCCAAGATATTCCCAGGCCACAGCAGCGAGATGAAGAGATAGTCTAGTCTACGATTCCGAGGACCCGTCTGTAGTTGAAGTCCTTCCTGATGGCCGGGTGCATGGGGTCGATGAGGATGCATTCGAACCAGGCGTGTATCCCGTCCTCCCAGACAAGGTAGGATCCAAGCAGCTTCATGTTCGGATGCCTCTCCGAGGCCCTCCTCTCGGCCACAGCCTGAGACGAGACGGCGGACTTTATCTTGAGAACACCCATGTGCTTTGGCCTCCTACCGGATGTTGGACGCTGCTGGCGCATCCCTCCTCTTGAGACCCGCATCCTGATCACAACGACCCCTTCCTTTGCCTTGTAGCCTAGACCCCTAGCTCTGTCGAGCCTCCATGGGCGGTCGACCCTGAGCATGGCCGGCTCCTTCCTGAGCAGGATTGCTCTGGTCCTAATGTCCCCTCCCTTCTCATGGAAGATGTCTTGCCAGGTCTTCGAAATCTGCCTGTACATGGGCATCGAATCGCCTCGTTTTCGGTCGGCAAATAAACGTTCGGCCAGACGGGTCCTATCTGCTTGTGGAGAAGAAGGCTCTCACCTTCTCCCCTGTGACCACGATCGCGTTCGTCTGCGCCTCCTCGGTCTGACCGCCTATGTGCGGGGTCAGTATGGTGTTCGGGGCGATGAGGATCGGGCCCGAAGGGGGTTCCTTCTCGAACACGTCGAGTGCAGCTCCGCCGATCTTACCTTCCTTCAAAGCTGACGCGAGGGCCCCCTCGTCTATTACTCCTCCACGCGAGGTGTTCACAAGAAACGCTGTCTTCTTCATCATAGCGAGCCTGGCCTCGCCCACCATGTGCGCCGTGTCAGGGGTCATGGGGACATGGAGAGTGATGTAGTCTGAAGATGTGAAAAGCTCGTCGAGGCCGACCACCTTGGCGCCCAGGCCTGAGACCACATCGGGCGGGATGGCGATCACGTCATAGAACAAGACGGACATCCCTAGGGTCTTTCCAATCTCTGCTATGCGCTTGCCTATCCTTCCGAGCCCGACGATGCCGAGGACCTTCCCCTTCAGCTCTCTTCCGACGAGGGCGTTCTTCTCCCATCTGCCCGCCTTCGTACCGACGTCTGCGGTGACCAGCCTCCTGCTCAGGGCCAGCATCAGGAGGACTACGTGCTCGGCGACACCCTCGACCAGGGATTCTGGGCTGTTGATTACTGTGACCCCCTTGGACTTTGCGTATTCCGTGTCGACGTTGTCGAGCCCAGTCCCGGGTCGGGCCACCAGTCTGAGTTTGGTGGCCCTGTCGAGGACCTCTCTGTCTACCTTGGTCCTGCTGCGGATAATCAGGGCGTCGTATTCGCCGGCGGCGGCGAGGAGTGCCTCCCTCGTGATGTCAGGTTTGTAGTCTACCTCGATCGAAGGGCCCAGGGACAGTTTGTCCACTTCAACGTGGTCGCAGATCAGGACTTTTGCCAAGCTTTCAGCCCCAGCCTAGCCGTCTCCGAAACGAGCGATATATCGCTTGAACTGAGTCCTCCGTAGGCCAGCGATTGGAGGGTGACCCCCGGAGACGACGGCAGCGCCACACCCCTCGACGAGAGTATCCTCTCGACTGTCTCGACCCCGATGGAGCGGCCTGTGAGCTTCTCGTACACGATCACGCACGCCTCCGATGGACCCCAACTGTGGCTGACGGATTGGGTCGGGAGAGATGAGGACCTTGCTGCCTCCGGGCTGAAGCCCACCCTCGTCCATCTCAACCCGAAGCAGGAGATTTCGTTGAACCTCGACGCCCCGATGGCATGCTCCCCTCCCATGCAGTTGGAGCCGGCCAGCCTCCCTGAGGGGGCGGATTCTGCTTCCAGGGTGAATGAAGGACCGACGCCAGACTCGACCTCGGCGCACCCACCCGCTGCGAAGACCCCCGGAGTCCCCGACTCGAGGAACCTGTCGACCAAGATCCCGCCGAGGCGACCAACTTTTGCCGGACCGGGGACTGTCCTGGGTACCCTGGATGGGACGACCGCGAGCAGGTCGCAGCCGATGGCCTCGGAGTCGACCACGGCGGCCTCCACGCGGCTTCGGCCCACGGCTCTGGTGAATTGGCCCATAGAGATCCTCACCCCTTCCGAGAGGGCCGCCTTCGCCATCACGTCGTAGACCAGGGGAGAAGGCCCCCCGTGGTCCCAGTGAGACATTGCAAGATTCACCCGCCTCCCTTCACCGCAGAGCCTGTCAGCCACCTTCAGCCCGCAAAATCCTTCCCCAGCGATGAGCGGCTTGTCAGCTGATGCACTTCCTTCGCCTAGACGCGCATACTCAGCAGGGCTGTCAAGCACGTGGACCCCCGGTACTTTTGCGCCAGGCACCCCTACGGGCTTGAAGGATGAGCCGGTGGCCAGAACGATCGAATCGAACCGCAGCTGATGGCCCGCGGACGTCCGCAACCAGCCTTGGCCGTAGGATCTCGCTTCGTCGACGAGGGACTCGCACCCGACGGGGAGGGAAGGCTCCCCTCGCGGGCTGTCGAGCTTCTGGGGCCTGATGAGGTCTACCCAGGTCCTCCACCCCTGCTGGATCTTGTCGAGCCTCTCGACGATGGTGACTTCGGCCCCGGCCTGGGCCGCTTCGTTGGCTGCCTCGCTCCCAGCCGTCCCGCCTCCTACGACGCAGACCCTGACCATCGAACGCTCTTCCACTGCGATGGTTATAACGGGCCTGAGTTCCCGGCGGCTCGTGCTTGTGGGGGTCGTCGGCAAACCTAATGTTGGGAAGTCGACTTTCTTCGCTGCGGCCACCCTGAAGGACGTCCCCATCGCGGACTACCCTTTCACCACGATTCAGCCCAACGTCGGGGTCGCACACCTGAAGACTCAGTGCGTATGCAAAGAGATGGGGGTCACGGACTCCCCCCGGAACTCGGCCTGCGTCAACGGCATCAGGCTGGTCCCGGTCAAGATAGTTGATGTGGCAGGGCTCGTGGAAGGAGCCTCGAAGGGGAAGGGGCTGGGGAACCAGTTCCTCGACGACCTGAGACAGGCTGACGCCCTGATACAGGTCGTGGACGCGTCGGGCTCGACTGACCTCGAAGGGAAGAAGGTGCCGGTGGGGTCTCACGACCCGGTGGGAGACATCTCGATGGTGGAGCACGAGTTCGACCTCTGGATGTTCGGGATCCTGAAGAAGGACTGGGAGAAGGCGACAAGGTCGCTGGAGCAGACCGGTGGGAAGATAGTCGACCACCTGGCCGAAAGGCTCTCGGGGCTGTCCGTTACCTTTGGGGACGTCGAGCAGGTCATCCTGCACCTCCATCTGAGGACGGAGAAGCCGAGCGCCTGGACCGACGACCAGATAATGCAGTTCGTCGTCGAGACCCGGAAGCTCACGAAGCCCTCGCTTGTAGCCGCGAACAAAGCGGACCTGCCGTCATCTCCAGTGAACATAGAGGCGCTCCGGAAGACCGGTCGGGTAATTGTCCCATGCGCGTCGGAGGCCGAGCTGCTGCTCCGCAAGGCCGTCGAGCACGCGCTTGTGGAGTACACCCCCGGAGACCCTCGCTTCGTAGTCAAGGACCCCCAGAAGCTCAACCCGGCGCAGGTCAACGCCCTGAAGATGGTGGAGGAGAAGGTGTTGAAAGTCTACGGAGGCACCGGGGTCCAGGAAGCCGTCAACGGCGCCTTCTTCGGCCTGCTGAAGGCTATCGTTGTTTTCCCGGTCGAAGACGAGACGAAACTCTCCGACAAGAACGGCAGGGTACTCCCCGACGCGTTCGTGCTGAAGGGAGGGTCCACGGCCCTCGACCTTGCGAGGACGGTGCACAGCGAGCTCGCGGACACGTTCCTATACGCGGTGGACGCGAGGACTGGGAAGAGGCTGGCGGCGGACCACGTGCTCAGCAACAGGGATATTGTGAAGATAGTTTCAAGCGGCAAGCGGGGCTAGCGGCTCCGCCTTCTTGGGCTCGGGCCGGGAGATGAGCTTGCTCTTCCTTACCCCGACGTGCCTTAGGTGAGTGACCTTCTTCGCTTCGTTGTAGACGTCCGAAGCGACCTTCTGAAGGACAAGCTCCTGGGCGAAGCCTTCGTAGTTCATGCCCGCGGCCTTCTCCTTGATGACCTGGTCCATGATGAGTCTGAGGTCGTGCTTCTTGGAGCTATTCATCTTCCCCTGGGAGAGTGCTGTGCAGTAGACCCTGACCACGTATCCGTCCTTCGTGGTGTAGTCATGGATGAAGTCTGACATGGACGAGCCTCTCCTGATCAGGCTCCTGAGGAACTCGCGGGAGTATTCGTGCCCCTTGAAGACTGTGTAGGCAGTCTCCCCCTCTACCCTGTCGACCTGGAAGAAGAGCTTGAAGGCGTAGTGCTGGGGGTCCTGCTTCAGGATATCGTAGAGGGTGGTCTCGATGACCCTCCCTTCGGGCTTCTCAATGTCTGTGAGCGGTATCCTTGCGATTGGGGTGTTACCGAAGGAAGGAGACGCCGTCACGGTGACCCAGGTCTTCAGCTTCCACTTGTCCCTTACCTTCGCTACCTTCTTTGGCAATCGAAAACGCCCCGTTCGAGTCGGGCTAATAAGCTCAGTGCTTCTTGAGGGCCGTTATCCCGTCCATGTAAGGGGCGAGAGCCTTCGGGATCTTCACTGAACCGTCCTTCTGCTGGAAGTTCTCCACCATCGCCACCAGGGTCCGGGTGACGACGGCCGTCGAGTTCAGGGTGTGCACCAGTACCGTCGGGTCGCTCTGCTTCTCGCGGTAGCGGATCAGGAGGCGCCGGGCCTGGAAGTCAGTAATGTTGCTGGCCGATCCCATCTCCCTGTACTTCCCCTGTCCGGGGAGCCAGGCCTCGATGTCGTATGTCTTGGCTGACATGAAACCCGTGTCACCGCTGCAGAGGGCCACCACCCGGTAAGGGATTCCAAGGGTCTGGTATACCTCTTCGGCATTCACTATAAGCTCCTCGTGGATCTTCCAGCTCTGTTCCGGCTTGCTGAAGACTACCTGCTCCACTTTGTAGAACTGGTGGACTCGGAAGATCCCCTTGGTGTCCTTGCCGTGGGCGCCAGCCTCGACCCTGAAGCATGGGCTGAAGCCGCAGTACTTGATTGGGAGCTTGGAAGCGTCCAGGATCTCGTCCTTGTGCATCGACACGAGCGGGTGCTCGGAGGTCGCGATAAGGTGGAGGTCTTCCCCCTCGATCTTGTAGATCACCGGCCCGAAGTCCTCGAGGTTCACGACTCCTTCGTAGGAGGAGCGGTTGAGCATGAACGGGGGCTCGAGAGGGGTGAACCCCTTCGCCCGAAGGGAGTCGAGGGCGAACTGCATTATGGCGTGCTCTAGCTTGACTGCGTCCCCCTTCAGGAAGAAGAAACGAGCCCCGGCGACCTTGGCTCCCCTCTCCACGTCGACCATGTCGAGGGCGGAGAGGATGTCGATGTGGTCCTTCGGCTCGAACCCGAAGTCGGGGCGGTTCCCCCAGGCCCGGACGGTGACGCTCTCTGTCTCGTCTTTCCCCGTGGGGACGCTCTCGTGGAGGATGTTGGGGAGGCTCATCAGGGCCTTCTTCAGCTGGGCGCTGCTCTCGTCGGCCTTGGCGTCCAGCTCTTTGATCTTCTGAGGTATGTCCTTGACCTCCTTCAGTTTGTCGTCGATGGACTCGCCCTTCTTCTTCAAGGCAGCCACTTCGGCTGTCAGCTCGTTCTGCCTGTAGCGGAGCCTGTCGACCTCGGTCTTGTACTTCCGCCAGTCGGTGTCGGCCCTGGACGCTGCCTCGACGAGGGGGACCTTGTCTACGGCGCCTCTCTTCTTGAGGCTCGCCACTATGGAGTCGGGGTTCTCCCTGACCAGCTTGATGTCCATCATCGGTCTTTCGTCCTCGTGGGCCGGGCGTCTTTCTCATGCGATAAAAGCCATACCTCCTGAAACAGTGAGACGTCACGGAGGATGGCGAGGACGGTCGACAGGGCTGTGGAAGCTGACTCGGCCTGCACACTGAAGGTCATGGCGGACCCTTCCCCTTCCATGGCAAGTCTCAGACCCTTTGGGAGGCCTTCATTGTCGGGGGCGAGGACCGATGCGAGGCTGTCCCTGATCTTGTCGCTTTTCAGATCTAGCTCGAGGACGGCGCCTGTCTTCAAGCGGAGACTCTTTCCACCACGGCCTTCGAGAAGGACTCGGCCTTGGCAGAAGGTATCTTCGCTCCTGCCGCCATGGCGTGCCCACCACCGACCCCATCCACGGCCTCCGCCGCCTCTCGCATTATCAGGCCCAGGTTGACCTCCCCGACGAAGGCGTCCCCCACCCTGGAAGATATCTTCAGATCCGAGCCCCTGCTTTCTGCGCTCCCTACCACCACCTTGTCCTTGAACTCGGGGGAGGACGTAAGAATAGAGATGACCGGGCCGAGGAGCCTCTCGTCGACGATGCCCTCCCCCCTGACGAGGATGATGCTACCGCGCTGCTCGATCCTTGATGGCTCCGACGTGATTCCGTCGAGCGCCTTGCTGATCCCTGACCTGTATTCTGCAAGCGTCTTCATGGCGGCCCTGAGGCCATCCGACCTGTCTCCAAGACAGATGGAGATGCCCGTCCCCGCGGCCCCCATCCTTCCACAGGCGTTCAGGAGCGTGCCGAACTCCCTGGCGTCCCTCAACGGGGTGAAGGAGTCCTCGAACTCGAAGGTGTATGCCTCCCCCACAAGGCTGGTCAGGGCCTCTGTGGCGCCTTCGGCGGGTCCAAGGGCGCTGGCGATGACCTCGGTCAGCTTCATCTTCTCGTCGGGGGTGAGCGCTGATATCGTCCTCCATGTCCCTCCGTCTTTAAGGGCCAGTCCGGACTGGTGGAGCAAAGCCAGGACGGCGTCCTTGCTGCCGGTCAGCCCCTTGAGGAACGGAGTGGAAGTCAGAGCGACGGCCTCGTGGATGGGCCGGGTCTCGCGCCCGGTGAACATGAGGTCCTTGCTGACCAGGAGGAGGCCACGGGCCTGGGCGGCTTCCACGGCGGCGAGGTTAAGCCCAGTAAGTGACCTGCCGGGCCCGGAGTCCTGCCTGTCTGCAAGCGCCCCGACCACGGCTAGCGCAGAGAGGTCGTCGTTGGTTGGGTCGATGGCGGAGGCGAAAAAGCACGCCATGGCAGATGAGCACGCTTCAGTCCCTCCGTCGTACCCATACCTCCAGGCGTTGACCACCGAAGGGTTGGACGTGTCTTCGTCGGGGATCTGGTGGTGGTCGAGGACGAGAAACTTCCCCTTGAGCGCCGCTTCAAGCTCCGCTATCAGGGTCGAGGCGAGGTCGGTGAACACGTAGTAGTCGAACTTCTGTGATTCGAGCTCTGAGATGACCTTCGTATCGATGTCAGGGACCGTCCGGACAGTGACGTTCGCGCCTTTCCGGCAGAGGGCTTCGAACGCGATTGAGCCGCTGCAGAGGCCGTCAGCGTCGATGTGTGTCACGACCAGTATTCTTTTACCGCTGCGTGCTACCGAAAGTATCTCAGTAGCTATCGACCTGTACCTCGCGAGCAGGCCTTCGAAGTCGGCCATGGGCCCGCCCCCGGCTAGGCCAGTTGGGCGACGACGGCCGTGTACCTAAAGTCGCCCGGGAGGGTTCCTTTCTCTTTGTAGAATTTCGACAGGCGGTAGATCTTGGCTTCGACGAGCTCGAGGGAGTGGACGTTCTTCCTGTCGCTCTTGTGGACCTGCAGGTGCTTCTGGACCCTATGGGCCCGGTCGATAAGGTCCTGGAGGTCCTGGGGGAGCTTTGGTGCGGCCTTCCCTTCAGTGAGGATCTTTCCCAGTGACTTGCCCAGCAGGGGCTTGATAAGCGGTACGCCGTAGTCGTCTCTCAGGGTCTGGCCGATTCGGCTCGGGGTGACCCCTTCCTTGGCGAGCTTGAGGACGATGGTCTTCGCCTCATCGGGGGTAGTTGTGACCCAGGAAGGGGTGCTCCTGCTCGGGGGTCTCGTCTGGTGCGACTTCCCGTGCCTATGAGAGTGAATGCGGGCCATGCTGAAACCTTTCAGCGAAGTCCTGGGGGTTGGGCTGATAAATGTTGCCCGGTGAAAACGCGTTTCATGTGACCCTGGCGTATCTTCCCCGGCGCTCGATGCTCTGGAGCTGCTTCTGCACCGCCTTCGCCCTTGAGGGTCCTGCGATAGAGGCATAGCCGCGGTTGAAGGCGCCGAGGGCCCGAGTCGATGCAGAAGGGTGGGCTCCCACAAGGGTCTCCTTGATCAGCCTCAGGTCGACTGCGTGATCCTCGAGCCGTGGGGTCCGGAACGCCAGCCCGAAGTCGAGGAAGACTAGCTTCCGGCCACTCCTGACCACGTTGGCGGTGGTAAGGTCCCCGTGCATGATACCTGCCCCGTGGAGCTTCGCGACGTCCCGTCCGAAATCAGAGAATAGGGCGTTGAGTTCTCTTTCGTCCAGGTCGTCGACTATGTCCTTCAGGCGGTCGCCTTCGACAAACTGCATCACCAATGTCGAACCGGAGACGTCGACGTCCAAGAGGTAAGGGGTGGCGACCCCCGCGTCCCTGGCATGGTGGATCATTTCAGCCTCGCGGATGGTCCGCTGCCTTCGGATTGCCTCGTCAAGAACCGCGAGCCTGTAACGCAAAGGCTTCCTCTCCTTGAACACCACGTCCATCCCCTGCCAATCCCCCCTGATCACGTCGGCCTCGGCTCCCCTGTAGAGCACGCGGCCTGCTGGTGTCTTACTCACGCCATTGGATGTCGACGCGGTCAAGCCTCCATGATTGTAGCACACCCCCTTCTTCTATGGGGACCTCGATGCCGCACGAGTAGGTGAGCCAGCCAGTCCAGGCGATCTGGGCACCGCAGTCCCCGCTGTATTCGATGGGGGTCCCCGTCACAGTGGCGGAGTGCCTTGCCGCCATCTCAGTCATCATCCCGCTCAGGCGTCGGTTAGCCGCCACACCCCCCACGATCATCACTTCTTTCTTCCCCGTAAACGCGAGGGCCCGCTCAGTCACCTCGGTCACCATTGCAAAGGCGGTCTCTTGGATGGAATACGAGACGTCTGAGAAGGTGCTCCCCCTGTCCAGTAACTGCTTTGAGGCAGTGAGAAGCCCGGAGAATGATACGTCGTTCCCCTTCACAGCATATGGTAGTCGAAGGTAGTTCCTCGACCTGGAAGCAGCTTCTTCGATGGCGCGGCCGCAGGGGGAGGCGAGCCCGTGGTGTCGGCCGAACTGGTCGAGGAGCTGGCCTAAGGTCAGGTCCAGGGACTCCCCCAGCACCCGCCACCGCTGGGCCGAGTAGGCTAGTATCATCGTGTGGCCCCCCGAGACGAGGAGGACGACTGGGTCCTTCGATCTGGTGAGCAGGCACCCGAGCTCGATGTGCCCGACGGCGTGGTTCACCGGGACCAAGGGGATCCCGAGAGACGAGGCAAGGGTCCTTGCGACCACTCCGCCGACACGGAGACAGGGGCCGAGTCCCGGGCCCATGGAGTAGGAAACGGCCGCCAAGTCCTTCAAGGGCACCCCCGAAGCCTCGATGGCCTCGGCGAGGACCTTGGGGGCTGAGGCGATGTGGTTCTGTGACGCTTCGAAGGGGTGTATCCCGCTCCCTTCGGGGGGCTTGTAGACAGACTTCGCGTTGGAGAGTATCTTTCCGTCTGACGAAACAACGGAGACTGAGAAAGTGTGGGCCGTGCTCTCGACCCCGAGGATGTAGCGTCTCAAGGGCGGCCTACATCTTGCGGGACTGCCGGTACAGGTCCCCGAGGAGGTTGATGTAGGGCTTCACCTCGACAAGGAAGTCGTCGAACTTTCCCCTCTCGAAGGTGGCCTCGTGCTTCTTCCCGTCCAGGGTGATCTTTGAGGCTAGGACTATTCCCCCGCTCCTGTCGGGGTTGGACTTCAGCTTCGGAAAGTGGATGAGGGCCCCGTAACCGATCCGTTTCTTCCCCTTTGTGAAGACGAGGTTGTAGTACATGCTCAGGGTCTTCGTGTACTGGGCGAGTTGCTTCTTCCTGCTCTCGCTCCTCTTCACGTGTTCAAAATTCGAGGTGGCTAGCGTGTCGATCATTTCCCTCAAGATCTTCATGTCACCCACCCGGTTGGTGTAGCCTGCGTATTCGATGGGCATCTGGTAGACGCTGTGCAGCACCGAGTCCCAGTCGTCGATGACTGCGAAGGTCTCCGTGTCCATGTTCATCTCGCGCTTGAGCTCGTCGGAGAGTATGTCTTCGACGGTCAGCTTCTTGGGCGCCACGAGAAGGCGTTCCGGGTGGGTGTAGTTAATCTTCTCGATGGGTAGGGAGCGAGTTCGTCTGCCGTCGTCACTGGATGGTGTCCCGAACGGACGATGCGCTTATAGTGGGATTTCCAACCCGAAGTTCTCGATGAAAGGCGCAATCCAATCATTTGATGTGTCTTACCTTCTCCACGCCACTGAAGATCCTGAGACTGTGAGCTTGGCCGTCAGGGAGATATTCGCGTCGGACGCTTCGTTTGAAACTGAGGAGATGGAGGGACACTTCGGCAACGCCATCAAGAAAGTAGACCTGCACCTGCACGGGGACGAAGCGTCGAAGGCGTTCCAGGAGTTGACTTCAAAGCTCCCCAGCACGCTCAGGGGTGAGCTAGTCCGCGATCTGGATAAGTACGTGGATGAGCACTCGTCCTTGTTCTTGAGGCTCGACAAACAAAAGCTAGTGCGGGGAGAGCTCTCTCTCGGCTCTAGCGATGTGATCCGGCTGAAGGTCAAACCAAGGGCCTTCGTCATGAAGGGGCACGGGAGGGAATTCTTCACCAACCTCCTGGGTGAAACCTAAGCATGTCAAAGCGGTACGTCCTCTTTCAGGCAGACTCCGACCTCTCAGAAGAGGACGTTAGGGCCTTCACAGAAATAATGGAAGGCAGGCACAGACCAATGAAAGTCATATCGGTCAAGGGGAGTCCCCGAGCACTGATTGTGAAGACCACGGATGCGGTGGCACCCAAGCTTCGGGGGGACTCGGAAAGTATCGTGATCGGAGGAAAGAAGCTGGTCACTGTGCTGACCTCAGGGGCCATAGTTAACCTCAAAAAGAGAGCATCGGGAGCGAAAGCCAATGGCAAAGTACCTTAGTGACGAGTACTTCTCACAGGTGCTGGCGGCTCTCAACCAGGACCCGAAGTGGACGGAGAGCACGAAGACCCTCAAGACGAGCATCGCCCTGAACGTCTCTGACATCGGGCAGAACTATGTCCTCGGCGTGGAGAATGGCGTCACGACGCTCCAGAAGGCTGTGCCTGGATCGTCGACCGAGTTCGCCCTCGACGGGACCTATGACTCATGGTGCAAGGTAGCGAAGGGAGAAGTGGACCTCCAGTCGGCAGTGCTGAAGGGTCAGCTGAAGTTCAAAGGTTCGTTGACGAAGGTCCTGATGTACAGGGACAAGCTGGCGAGAGTGGCCGACATAATGCGGGACACCCCGAAGGAATTCTAGGCCTTCACGAAGACGTAGTACGCGTTCCCTTCTTTGCTGGACCTGGCCTCGATCCTGAGTTCCATTCCAGGCTTAGTTTCCTCCTGTTTGACCCCTTCGAGCCAGGCGAGGACCTTCAGACCATCTGATAGCTCTCCTATGGCTATGGTGTAGGGCTCGCTCCCTGCGAAGCTCGCGGGAGGTATCTTGACCTGGGTGTAGGTCACGAGGACGGCGTCCCGGCCGAAGTCGATCCACTGGAACTCGTTGCTCATGCACTTCGGGCAGTCGGCTTGGGGCGGGAAGGACACATTCCCGCACTTCGTGCACTTGGTGGTGACGAACCTTCCCTCCTTCAGGGCGTCCCAGAACTCGTGGGTCTTCGAGATCGGGATGTCGAACCTCAAATTGAGGGTCCTTCTCGAATGTAGGGATGGTATCTCTGACATGGCTAGTCCCTGGAGAGTATCGTCACGTAGGCGTAGTGCCCTGTCCCCCCGATGTTGTGGACCAGCCCAAGGCAGTTCCTTATCGGGGCCTGGTGTTTTCCGGCCTCCCCCCTCAGCTGTTTTGTGATCTCCACCGCCATAGAGACCCCCGTCGCTCCTATGGGGTGCCCCTTGGCCTTGAGGCCGCCATCGAGATTCACCGGAATCCGCCCTCCGAGCTCGGTCTCGCCTTCGCATATCATCTTCGCCGCCTCCCCCTTCTTGCAGAAGCCTAGGTCTTCGTAGGCCATCAGCTCGGCGATGGTGAAGCAGTCGTGGGCTGTGGCGACATCGATGTCCTGAGGGGTCGCCTTTGCCATCGAGTAGGCGGTCTTCGCAGCCGACACCGCTGCTTGAAGCCCAACATAGTCTGACCTCCGGCTGAGGTTCGCCGTGTCAGACGAGTAACCGACCCCCTTGATCCAGACCGGGGTGTCCGACAGCTTCTTTGCAGCCTCCTCCGAAGCGAGGACGACCGCGGCCGAGCCGTCGGTCAACGGGCAGGCGTCATACAGCTTCAGCGGCCAGGCGACAACCTGAGACCCCATCGCCTTTTCGAGCGTGATCTCCTTCTGGAACTGGGCCAGGGGGTTCATCGAACCGTAGTGGTGGGCCTTCACCGAGACCCTGGACATGTCCTCTTCGGTGGTGCCGAACTTGTTCATGTGGGCGACAGCGTAGAGCGCGTAATACGCCGGGAAGGTCATGCCGTAGTTCTCGAACTCCCACATGTACGAGCCTGCCCTTCCGATGAGCTCCACCGACGTCGGGGTATCGACCTCGGTCATCTTCTCCACCCCCACGGCCATGGCCACCTCGGTCTCGCCGCTGAGTATGCTGTTGTAAGCTGACTTCACGGCAGCACTCCCGCTCGCACACGCCGCCTCGACCCGCATGGTCCCCGCCCCGCTCAGCCCAGCATACTCGTTCACCACCACGGCGGGGAGGGACTCCTCGTACCACCCCCCGGCGCTGCCGACGACAACGTTGCCGATGTCCTTCTTGTCGACCCCGGCGTCGTCGATGGCCTGCTTGATTGACTCGAAGGCCAGCTCCCCGACGTTGACGTCCGTACGCTTCCCGAACCTGCTGTGGCCTATGCCGACGATGGCTACTCTGCTCAAACTTTCAGTCTCTTGTTTCGGGGTTCAGGCTCGTATTTCAATCTCGTTCTTGGGCTAGCCCAGCACGCCCATTTCCTTCGCCACTTCCTTCATGATGGTGAGGCGCTGGATGTCGTTGGTCCCCTCGTAGGTCTTGATGATCTGCGAGTCCCTGAGAATCCGCTCCACTTGCATGTCGGCCGACACCCCGTAGGCGCCCATGATCAGCATTGCCATGTGGGCGTTCGTCTCTGCGGCCTCGGTGGCGACAATCTTAGCTATGGAGGAGGCTTTGATGAAGTCCTTCCCTTTCTTGGTGAGAGTGGCCGCCCAGTAGGTCAGGAGCCTCGCGGTGTGCACCGCCACGGTCATCTCGGCTATCTTGAACTGCACCTGCTGGTAGCTGAGGAGGTAGTTGTCGAAGGTCTGCCTTTGGGTAGCATAGTCCAGGGCGGCCTCGAGGGCGGCCTGGGCTAGTCCGGCCCCCTGCGCTGCGACCCCCACCCTGCCGTGGTCGTAGCAGGTGAGGGCTATCCTAACACCCCTCCCGATCTCGCCGACGATGTTGCTCTCTGGGACTTCGAGGTTCTCCATTATCAGCTCGACGGGCTGGTCACCCCTGAGGCCGATGACGTCTGTCCTCTGGCCGACTGTCAGGCCGGGCATCCCCTTCTCGGCGATGAAAGCGGTGACCCCGTGGTGCCTCTTGCCCTCCTCCTTCGGGCTAGTCCTCGCGAAGATCAGGAAGACTTCTGCCTTGTCACCGTTTGTGATGAACATCTTCTTGCCGTTTATCGAATACTTGTCTCCGTTCTTGGTGGCGGTCGTGCTGATGGCGGCGACGTCCGAGCCGGTCCCCGGTTCTGTCATCGCGTGGGCTGCTATCTTCTGTCCTTTGGCGATGGGAATCAGGTACTTCTGCTTCTGTTCTTCGTTCCCGAATAGGAAGATCGGAGTCGAGACAAGGTATGTCGCTCCCACCACTGCGGAGAAGGCCGCTGAGAATCTGGCAATTTCCTCTGTCGCGAGTACGAGTGAGAGATCGTCTCCGGCTCCCCCGCCGTATTCTTCGGGGAATGGGATGCCGAAGAGGCCCAGGTCTGCAGCCTTCTTGACAAGGCCCATGTCCATCTGGTTCTCCTTGTCTATCTTCTGGGCGACAGGGGCGAGCTCCTTTTCGGCAAACTCTCTCACCGCCTTCCTGAACGCCTCCTGTTCCTCGGTTATCGTGATGTTATAGTCGGAAGGGGACGGAGAAAGCGTGCTCATGCGCTCTCGCCTGAAAACTTCAGGGTGGCCATCGGCAAACTGATGCCCAGCATGGTGGTATCCTTGAGGTAACCATGATTTCGAGTCGAAGATAACCTTTCCTCTCATGAGAGCTGGGGTCGCCCCACAAAGACTAAAGCGACCGCCGGCCGGCCCGCCTTTAGATAGGGCGTGGAGATCAGGAAGGTCGCCGTCATAGGCGCCGGGGACATGGGGCACGGCATCGCAGAGCTCTTTGCCGTCAGCGGCTACGACGTCAGGGTGACTGATAAGTTCCCTGCGATGTTGGAGAAGGCGAAGGGGAGAATCGGGGCGAGCCTCGACAAGCTCGTCGAGAAGGGGAAGATAACCAAGGAAGACTCGGCCGCCGCGCTGTCAAGACTGGCGTACTTCGAGTCCATGGACAAGGCGGTGTCAGACGCCGACCTGATAGTGGAGGCAGTCCCCGAGTCCATCGAGCTCAAGAAGTCTGTATTCAAGGAGGCAAGTGCCATCGCGCCAAGGGACGCGATTTTGGCGTCCAACACCTCGAACATCAGGATATCTGACCTGGCATCCGCCACCGACAGGCCCGAGCGGATGGTGGGTTTGCACTTCTTCAACCCGCCTATGCTGATAAAACTCGTCGAGGTGATTCCCGGCTCCAAGACAGACCCGGCGGTCGTACAGACGATGATGGAGGTGAGCGCTAAGCTGGGGAGGACCGCGGTGAAGGTCGCCAAGGACAGCCCCGGGTTCATAGTTAACAGGATTAACGCAGCCGACACCCTGTTCTTCTGCCTGATAATGGACAAGGGAGTCGCGACTCCCGCGGAGGTCGACAGCTTCGCGAAGGCCCAGGGGCTCCCCATGGGACCCTACGAGCTCCTCGACTTCGTCGGGGTCGACATTGGAGCAGACTCGCTGGCATACTTCTCCCAGGCGCTCTCCCCCGAATACGGGAAAGGGAAGACGTTCGCGCTGATGGCGAAGGAGGGGAGGCTCGGAAAGAAGACGGGGAGGGGGTTCTATGACTGGTCCACAGGGAGGGCGCAGATTCCTGCCGCCCCCGCCACCGAGAAGGTCACCATCATGGACATATTCGCACTCGAGATCAATGAGGCGGTCAAGCTCATAGAGGAGGGAGTGGCGACTCCGGGAGACATCGAGAAGGGGGTGACCCTGGGGATGAACCGGCCATTCGGCCCCATAGCGGTAGCCAAGGACCTGAGCAATGCCGAGGTGAAGTCGAAGCTAGAAGAGCTCGCTTCGAAGTACGATTGCAAGGTCTTCGCCCCCGCGAAGTCGATCGCTGAAGGCAAACTCCGCGACGCCATCGAAGGCAGGCTCTCACCTCCAGGCGCCACGCCGGCACCAGGCGCCCCCGCGGAGCCGAGGGTCCGATCGGCCGATCAGAGTGGCGCAGAGGTAGTGCGTTTCGAGAGGCTCGCGGGGGGCGTAGCTAGGATTGTTCTCAACCGCCCGCGCCTGAACCTGATCAACGCAGAAGTGCTGAACAGCCTTGATCGCATCGCCGATGAGCTGAGCGCGGACAACGAGGTCAGGGTGGTACTCGTCACCGGAGAGGGGTCGGTCTTCTCCGCTGGGGCAGACCTCTCGCAATACTACAGCAACGCCGTTTCATTCATGGAGTTCGCCAGAAAGGGGGCAAGGACTCTCAGGAAGCTCGGCGACGTGCCCAAGCTCACCATCGCCGTGCTCAAGGGGTACACGTTGGGAGGCGGGCTAGAGCTCGCAATTTCCTGCGACCTCAGACTTGGTACCGAAGACGTGGAGATAGGATTCCCAGAGCTGTCCAGGGGTCTGATACCCGCATGGTCAGGGAGCCAGAGGCTGCCACAGCTGCTGGGTGTGTCGCATGCGAGCTCGATGATCCTGACGGGGGAGAGGATCAAGGGGAAACGCGCCTACGAGATAGGGCTCGTCAACCGGCTCGTTTCTGCGAAGGACCCCGATGGGGACGCGGTGAACTACGCGAGGGAACTCGCGTCGACTCAGGCCCCGGTGGCGACGATGCTCGCGAAGAAGCTTCTGAACAGAGGAGCGGAGACCACCACAGACGTCGGTCTGGAGATGGAGGCGATGGCTGCGGGCGTTGTATTCGGGACCGAAGACCTGAAGGAGGGGGTCTCTGCGTTCCTGGGGAAGAGGAGACCGGAGTTCAAAGGCAAGTAGTCAGGCCATGGTCGAGCTCAAGGAGGTCTATGTCGCCGATTTCCTGCGCGTGCCCTTCTCTCGCTCTCGGCCGTCGCAGCCGGAGAGGGACGTGTACAATTCGATCAGGATGGACCAGGCCCTCAGCCTTCTGATCAGGAGGCTCCTCGAGAAGACCACCTTCAAGCCCGAGGAGATCGGAGACGTGGTGACCGGGTGCGCGTTCCAGACGGGGGAGAACTGGCTCTACGGAGGGAGGCACCCCGTCCTCCTCGCAGGGCTCCCTGTTACCGTCCCGGCGATGGGGATGGACCGTGCCTGCGCGTCGTCGATGAACGCGGCCGCCGAAGGGGCCATGGAGATAATGACCGGAAACTCGGATGTCGTCCTCGCGGGTGGGATGGAGCACCTGACTCACATCCCCATGGGCAACAACCCGGCCCTGGCGCCGAACACGCGCCTTCTCACCAGACCCGAGTACATGCGATACCAGATGAGCACTGGCTACTCCATGGGATTGACCGCCGAGAAGCTCGCCCAGGAAGAGGGATTCACCAGAGAGGAGATGGACAGGTACTCCGTGGAGTCCCACATGAAGGCTTCGAACTCCCTGGACGGCGGCTGGTTCAGGGACGAGCTGCTGCCTTTGAAGGTGGAGGTCTCCGGGGAAGAGAAAGTCATCGACGGTGACCAGAGCATCAGAAAAGACACTACGATGGAGCAGATGGAGAAGCTCCCGCCGTCGTTCAAGGCCGGCGGTCTGATAACCGCTGGGAACTCCTCGCCCCTAAACGCGGGGGCCTCCATGGTTGTGTTGGCCTCCAGGGAGAAGCTCGACGAGCACGGGTTGAGGCCTCTCGCCAGGATAGTTTCGATGGGGTGGGCCGGGGTGGACCCGAGCGTGATGGGGAAGGGACCGGTCCCTGCGTCTCAGAAGGCGCTCGCGCGGGCTGGCATGAAGGCAGACCAGGTGGACCTTTGGGAGATCAACGAGGCTTTCGCGGTGGTTGTCCAGTACGCGATCAGAGAGCTCAGACTCGACCCGGCCAGGGTAAACCTGCACGGAGGTGCCATTGCAATCGGGCACCCGCTGGGCGCTTCAGGGGCCAGGCTGGTGGGGACCCTCGCCAGGGAACTGCAGGCCTCGGGGAAGGAATACGGGGTGGCCACCCTGTGCGTAGGGGGAGGCCAGGGTTTCGCGATTTTGATGCAGCGGGCCTAGGCAAGGCCATCACTGAATGGCGCCCTTTGATTTCAGCGCCGCCGTCTCATCCTTGGTGTAGCCCAAGGACTTCATCACTGCCTGCGTGTCCTGCCCCAGGTCCGGGGCCCTCGTGAAGGGCTTGGTCCGCATCTTGGGGCTGGATCTGATGGGACCGTTGAGTATTGTTTCGCCCCTGGAGACCTGAAGCAGCATCGAAAGGTTCCTGGCCCAATCGCTTGTCAGCGCTTCCTCGACCGTAAGAACGGGGGTGGTGCAAGTGTCCCTGTGCATCAGGCGCCTGGCCCATTCGTCCCTCGTCTTGGTCGCAAATATGCGGGTGAGGGCAGAGGAAACTTTGCTTCTCTCCGCCTGCGACCCGAACCTCATCCTGGCCATCTCTGGGATGCCGAGCTCTCTGAGGAGGTTCCTCCAGAAGCCCTCTTCTATCGCCGCCACGGCCATGTGCTTGCCGTCGGAGGTCTTGTAGAGCCTATAGAACGGGGTGGACCCGAAGACCAGACTGTGGCCCTCTCTTGGTGGGCGGCCGGTCGCCAGGTACGCCGAGGCCGGGATGACCATCCAGGAGAGAAGAGACGAGACGATGGGGACGTCAAGGTGGACGGCTCCCTTTCGTCCCGCAAGCGCTCCGAGAATTCCGAGGGCGGCGTAGGTGCCTGAAGTCATGTCACCGAGCTGCAGCTGCGGGACCTCGGGGCCCGACGAGTATCCCAAGGTCCCAGCCATTGCCTGGAAGTTGATGTCATGTCCAGGCATCGAGCTGAGCTTGTTGTCCTGGCCGTAGGCGGAAATCGAACAGTAGATTATGCGTCTATTGACCTTCCTGACTTCGCTGAACGAGAAGCCAAGCCGCGACATCGCCCCGGGCCTGAAGCCTTCGATGAACACGTCTGCCTTCCTGAGGAGCCGGCGCATCACTTCCTTCCCCTCGGGCGACTTGAGATTGATGCCGACGCTAAGCTTGTTCCTGTTCACTGTCGAATGGACAGGGCTCCTACCATTCTTCGTGGGAGGGGTGGCCCGCATGTAGTCACCCAGACCCGGCTCTTCGATCTTGATGACGTCAGCCCCCATGTCAGAGAGAAGCATGGAGCAGAAGCCGCCCGGGAGGAGCCTGGTGGCGTCGACGATCAGCACGCCGTCGAGAAAACCCACGGCCGCGGTTCCACCCTCCGCAAATAAAGATAAATCGCGGACGAAACAGGTCGCACCGACGATGAGGTGAACGCCGTCCCAGTCATAGTCCGGAGTAAGCTCCCGGGCAGATGATGAACTCGCGACGAAACTGAGTCAGACATTCTAGGTTTAGATAGGCCCGGGTCGGCTGGAGGGTGATGGCGAAGTCGGTCAGGGTCCACGACGACACCCACCGCGCACTGAAACGCCTGAAGGCGAAGAGGAGGAGCCAGAGCATCGACCAGGTGATCCGAGAGATGATCAGGGCATCCACTGGCTCTTCGGTCGAACCCGTGGAGTCCGACTCGAAGGAAGGGGAGCTCACCAAGTACCTGAAGGACTGAATCGGCAAAACAGAAATACGAACTTCGTCAGCCTATAGGCAAACATGGCAAAGTTCGACGGAATAGTCGGAAAAGCGCTGCTGACTGTCGAAGAGAAAGAAAACGAATTGACCCTGGTGTTCGCAGACAACAGGTACCTCTTCGTCAAACTGGACAACGGGAAGATCAGCTCGACGAGCGTACCCGAATAGGGCTACTCGGGTTCGAGTATCTCTACTGTCTTCACGCCTTCGAGGATTTTCTTGAACCTCTCAGCGTCGCGCCTGTCTCCGACGATCTTGCCGTAGTGCATGGGGACAACCACCTTGGCCTTCATGGCCTTGGCAGCCTCTCCAGCCTCTTCGGCGGTCATCACGTAGGTCCCTGATACAGGGAGCAGTGCCACGTCGACGTTGAGAGCCTTCATCTCCGGGGTGGCGTCGCTGTCCCCGGCATGATAGAACCTGACACCGTCGAGGGTCACCACGTACCCCACCTTGCCGTCCGCCTTCGGATGGAAGACCTTCCCCGGCTCCCTGAACTTATTGATGTTGTAGGCCGGGACCGCCTCGATTCCCACCCCTTTTAGCTCGATCTTCGAGCCGGGCAAAACGAACTTCTTCTCGTGCGGGTGTTTGGACAGCGGCTCCTCGCAGATCTTCGGGGCGACCAGGATTGTGGATTGGTTGGAGAACCTCTTGATGTCGTCGTCGCTCAAGTGGTCAGAGTGCTCGTGCGAAATCAGGAGGATGTCGGCCTTGTAGTCCCCCTTCGCCTGGAACGGATCTATGATGATTGTCTTCGAGCCCTGCAGGACGAACGAGTCATGCCCGAGCCAGTGGACCTTGATCCCTTTGTATGTCCACACGAGCTGGGCCCTCCTAGAGATTTATCCCTTCTTCCTTGATGCCTGTCTTGTCTATGGTTAGTATGTCGATGCCGTTTCCGCTCATAGCGTCCCTTGCGATGGCCGCCTTGATGGCCGAAACCGCTAGGTCACGGGCCTCCTTCTGGGTCATGGTCGGGCTGTACCCTGCTTCAACCACGCCTATGGCTGTCTCTTCGCCTGTTCCCACGGTCGCGTATTGGTCCGAAATCACGCTTCCGAGGGGGTCGAGGACGTAGACCAGTGGCTTGTCTCCCACACCGCCAAGTATCACCTGGGTTAGGAGCGGCGCGTACCTGTTCTGGAACATCAGCGTGGACATGAGCTTAGCCACGGAGTTTGGCTTCAGACTCTTTCTCGACTCTAACTCCTTCAGCTTGGAATAGACAGCGACTTCCTTCACCAGGTTCTGCATGTCTGCGACCATTCCGGCGCAGACCGCTCCGACGCTGTCCGTTATGCGGAAGACCTTCCTCCCTGTCTTGCTCCGGACAAAGCTTCCGAGAGTGATCCTCCTTTCGGCCCCTAGGACGACTCCGTCCTTGTAAGCGATGCCAACGGCCGTCGCCCCTGGCATGTACTGTTCGTAGGACATCGGGATTCAATTCAACGGCGAAGTTGCGCCCTTTTAGACATTGTGCCCGACAGAGTCCGATTGGCCCTGCTTGGGCATGATGGTGACGATTACACTTCCGTCCGACGCTTCCGTCGACCACAAGCATCCGGTGAACTGTGCGGCGAGTTCCATGCCGGTCTTCAGATGCGAAGTGACCTCGGGTATCCTGACCTTCGACGGGCTCGTGGCGAGAGACAGCAATGGGAGTATCATGTCAGCCACGTTTGCGTCGAGGGCAGAGCCCGACTTCGCGATCTTGGCGAACCGGGTCGCTGCATCCTTCCCCACATCCTCGGCGGGTGTCCCTCTGGCTCCCAGACCATCGGACCCCACATAGACAGCCGGAGCGACGAGTGAGGAGAGGACGGACGAGCCAGGAGAATCGGATGGTTCCTCCGAGACCTCGCCGCGGGCCACTTTGATACCGGCTTCGTTAAGGACCGCGATAGCCGAAGTCAGCTGGCGTTCTGCTACATGCCTTGGCAGCGACCCGCAGCGGCTCACGATGTTGGCTTCTTTCAGCGGATTCTTTGACGAAAGGTCGAGCGGAGCCACCGACGAAGAGGGCTCAATGGAGGCGGTCACCCTCCCACCTCCCCTTGGGTAGTATCCGCGCCTGCTCGTGGTGATGTCGAAATTAATCCCGATCGTCCTGTATGCCTCCTTCGCCACTCGCTCTAAGTAGTCATAGCTGGGGCTCCAGGGGACGTCGGTTCCGCCGACAAGATGTAACTTGAGCCTCGACCCCGTAAGTGAAACAGCCGGGACTACGGCCTGCAGGACAAGCGTGATACTCGCGGCTGTGCCCATGTCGACGCGGAGCTCGTGCACTCGCTGCGCCCCTGGGACGAATGAAATCGTGGTGGACCCTTCAGCTGCGCCTTCCAATCTTCCTCCGAATACCTTGGCCAGTACTTCTAGGGCCGAGACGTGCTGCCTCTTCAACCCCGGAGTCTCCCTGCCTGCGCGGATCCTGTCGACCCTGACTGCCCTGCCGAGGATTACAGAGAAGGCAACGGCCGTGCGCAGCGTCTGCCCGCCCCCCTCGCCCTGGGAGCCGTCTACTTCGATCGCGTCCACGCTGGGGCGTGAGAATCTGTCCTGATTAACTCGCGGCCGTGCTGTCTTAAATAGGCCTGACCGGGCCGCCGAAATCGAGAGCGGATGAGAGTCGGTCTTCTGGTGGGCCGGTTCCAGCCCTTCCATCTTGGCCACCTGGAGGCGGTGAAATTTGCACTGATGGAGGTGGACTACCTCTACGTTGTGGTCGGTTCGGCCCAGAGGAGCCATGAAAGAGACAACCCATTCACTGCCGCTGAGAGGATCACCATGATCAAGAGCGCCCTGGACGGCAACGGAGTCGACCCATCGAAATGGATGGCCATCCCCATAGCCGACGCGGATTCGCACTCCCTGTGGGCGTCGACCGTCGTGTCCATGGTGCCGAAATTCGACGTCGTGTTCACGAACGACGCGCTGACTTTCCTGCTCTTCGCAGGGGAGAAGATGGATGTCAGGGCGGTCCCCTACCTTGACAGGAGCAGGTATTCGGCCACGAACGTCCGCGATAGGATACTGGAGAAGAAGAACTGGGAGAGCCTGGTCCCCCCCCAGGTGGCGAAGCTCGTCAAGAAGTTCGGAGGGGTGGAGAGGGTCAGAGCGCTTATGCGTAAGGACTTGAGGGGTGGAGAGCATGGACAGTAAGCAGAAGCTGATAATGCTCCCGGGGCCGACCAACGTCTCCGACCGCGTGATGCGGTCGATGCTCGGCCCGATAATCAACCACCGTGGGGACGCGTTCAGAGAGCTCTACAAGGGGGTCCTCGACAAGACGAGGCACCTATTCCAGACGGAGGGGGAGGTGCTTGTGCTCTCCTCGTCGGGGACTGGCGGGGTCGAAGCGGCGGTCTGGAACCTCATCAGGCCCGGGGACGTCGCAGTCGTCCTGGTGTTCGGGGAGTTCAGCACGAGGCTGGCGGAGACGGTCGAGCTGGCGGGCGGGAAGGCCGTGCGGGTCAGCTCGGACTTTGGGAAGGTCCCCACCATCGAACAGCTGAAAGCGGCGATGGACGCCCAGGGGAACTTCAAGGCCATGTTCCTGGTACATAACGAGACAAGCACAGGTGTTGCGGCTCCCTACGTCGAGCAGGCAACCAGGCTGGCCAAAGACCACGGTGCGTTCGCGGTCATCGACGCTATCTCGAGCCTCGGGGGCTATTCGATCCCCGTGGACAAGTGGGGGGTCGACATGTGCATCACGGGGAGCCAGAAGTGCATCGCCGCGCCTCCGGGGCTGGCGCTTCTTTCTGTGAGTCAGGGGGTGGTGGAGTTCCTCAGGGGGTCTCCTCCTAAGACGAGGTACTTCGAGATTCCCAGGTATCTAGAGTACGGGGCAAACGGAGAGACGCCCTTCACCCCGGCCCTTCCGCTCTTCTACGCCCTCGATGAAGCACTCAATGAGCTCCTGGAGGAGGGGCTGGCGACCAGGGTCCAGAGGCACGACAGGATGTCGGCGCTGCTCTACAAGGGGCTCGCTGGGATGGGGCTGGGCCCCGTAGCGGAGGAATCCGTCCGTTCGAAGACGGTGGTGGCTTCGTTCTACCCGCCAGGCGTGGACGACGCAAAGTTCAGGAAAGCCCTGGCCCATGACAAGGGGGTCGTCATCGCCGGAGGGTTCGGCCCCTTCAAAGGGAAGGTGTTCAGGGTAGGGTGCATGGGGCAGATCAACGAAGGGCTCGTCGACACCACGTTGAAGGCCATCGGTGAAACGATGAAGACCTTCCGAAACCCGTGAAAGTCTATAAACCCAACACCGCGGCTGGTCGAATCCGATGGCTTTCGAGAAAGGGACTCTGATTTTTGCCAACTACACAGCCCGCGTGAAGGACACCGGGGAGGGGATAGAGTCAACTCTCGAGGACGAAGCCAGGAAGCTGAAGATCTATGAGGAGTCCAGGAAGTATGAGCCTAGGCTTGTCGCGGTCGGCGAAGGGTGGCTGATCTCCGGGCTGGACGCCGAAGTAGCGAAGCTGTCCGTAGGGGACAAGAAGGCGATCGAGCTCCCGCCGGACAAGGCGTTCGGAGTTAGGAACCCGACCCAGCTGCGCATGATCCCCCTCAGGAAGTTCGGAGAAAGAGAGCACGAGCTCTCCGTGGGGGACTCCGTCGATATTGATAACCGCGTAGGGATAATCAGGTTCGTCGGTTCTGGAAGGGCCCAGGTCGACTTCAACCACAGGCTTGCGGGCAAGTCCATCGTTTATGATTTCCAGGTCCTGAAGACGGTTGACACGGACCAGGACAAGGTCAGGGCCCTGGTGGACAGGAGGCTGGCCGGGGAGGGGAGCAAGGCGACATTCGAGCTGATGGACGGCACTCTGACTGTGACTGTCCCTGAGGACATGTTCCTCCTCGAGGGGCTACAGATCATCAAGAGAGGGATTGCAAACGACGTCTTCAAATTCGTCCCCTCGGTTTCCACGCTGACATTCATGGAGAGGTTCAACAATCCGAAGCCCCAGGCCAAGCCTGAGGAACAGAAGACGGAGAAGCCGATTGAGGCCGCTGCAGTAGCTCCGAAGCCGAGGAAGAAGAAGGCCGCGGCAGCGCCTAAGACAGTCTAGATAACGCCAGTAGTCTTCGCCAGGGATTCTGCGCTCTTCTTCGTCAGTTTCTTCTTGGACAGGATCGTGTACCTGTCGGGGCGTATCGAGCTCGCCTTCACCAAGGATTCGACCACCATTGAATCGTCCACCCCGATCTGGGACGCTTCGACAGGCGCCCCCACATTCTTCAGCGAGGTCCTGACCCTCCTCCAGTCGATTCCGTGCAGCTTCGCCATCATTATGGTCCCGATGCCGCACTTCTCCCCATGGAGGCCGGACTCCGGGGCGAGTATGTCTAGATAGTGGCTGAAGAGGTGCTCCGAGCCCGAGCATGGACGAGAGCTCCCGGCGATGCCGGCGGCCACCCCGGTGCTGATGAGAGCCTCAACGAGGTCCCTGACGCTGCTCTTGCTGAACCTTCCAAAGGCCCTCGACCGGTCGAGCACGGCGTTCGCGCTCATCAGAGCGAGGCTAGCGGAGTAGCTCCCGTAATATTCACCGGTCACCCTGTGGGCCAGCTCCCAGTCCTTGACGGCCGTGAGCTTCGAGACAAGGTCTCCGCACCCCGAAGCGAGGAGCCTTCGTGGGGCTGAGGCAATGATGTCGATGTCCGCCAGTATTCCCACTGGAGGCTTGGCCATCAGTGAGTATGGCCGATCCAGGCCTTTGAGGGACGCGAAGGGGCTCGCGATCCCGTCATGCGAGGCGCTAGTGGGGACGGAGTAGAACGGCAGGTGCATCTTGAATGCGGCGAGCTTTCCGACGTCGACGCTCTTCCCTCCTCCGACTCCTATGATGCACCTCGAAGAGGCGGCCTCGGCCATCACCTTGTCCACGTTCTTGGTGTCTGCCGCAGTGACCTCCACCCAGACTGGCTCGTTATTGATCGACGAGTTGACGGCTTTCTTCACCTTGATGGCCACGTTCGAGCCGGCTGAGATTACCACCCTGCCTTCTCCCGCCGAGTCCTTGATGAAATCACCGAGCTTCGAAATGACACCATCGCCGATGAGAACTTTAGCAGGGAGCTCCATCAGGTGGTACCCGGGGTCCACGTTGGCCGAGGGCCTCCTGTTGTGATTTAAGGACAATGCGAAGAAAGAGAGGCTCTCCGATTGCAGATTGAAACGACCCTCGAAAGATTAAATAACTAACAGCCTCACGCGGGATTTGTCCGTTCTGAGAGGTTTTGGAAAGGTGTCTAGAGACTCGAATCAAGTAGGAGGGAAGACGCTGGGCTCGGCGGTCTATCACGGTACCACCACTGTGGGTCTCGTCTGCTCTGACGGGGTCGTCCTCGCCACTGACACCAGGGTGACGGCGGGAGGCTTCATCGCCCACAAGCGTGGAAAGAAGCTCCTCCGAATCGACGACAACATTGCCATGACGATTTCAGGAGGGGTGGCTGACGCTCAGAATGTGGTGGACACCCTGAAGTATTACACAAACCTCTACCGCATCGAGAAAGGGAGGCCCATGCCGGTGAAGGCGGCTGCACAGGTAGTCTCCAACATGCTCTTCTCGTCTAGGCTCTACCCGTACATCGCCGACGTCCTCGTCGGGGGGGTCGATTCGAGCGGAGGCTCGTTGTTCAACGTCGACTTCTTCGGGTCGATGAACAAGGAGAACGTCATCGCGACGGGGAGCGGTTCCCCGGTAGCCTACGGGATCCTAGAGTCCGAGTTCAAAGACGGGATGACAGTGATGAAGGCGTACCCATTGGCTGCAAAGGCGATAATCGCAGCTACCAGGCGCAACGTGGCCACCGGAGACCACTTCGACGTGGCCATCCTTGACAAGGAAGGGTTCAGGGAACTTTCGGAGCAGGAGAAGGACAAGCTCCTCGCTCAATTTACATCTGAAAATTAGGATTGGAACAGAAAGCAAACGGCGCGAGCCTTATGGGCGCCATTCTGAACAACATCCCAGCGGAAGCTCAGATCACCAGGATTGAGTATGAGGGGCCGAGGATCGCCCTCTACACGAAGAACCCCGCCTACCTCCACAAGAACAGCTACGTGATCTCTGAGATTGTCAACTCCCTGAAGAAGCGGGTGGTGACCAGGACAGAGAAGTCGATACGCAAGCAGGAGAGCGAGGCGAGGCAGGCCCTGGAGAGGCTTTTCCCACCTGAGGCGGGGGTGTCGAACTATTTCTTCGACGACGCTCTCGGCGAGATAACCGTGGAGGCCGACAACCCCAAGCTGCTCTCGCAGGAGGCGGGCTTCGACCTCGGGAACGCCATGGACCAGACAGGGTGGAAGGTGAAGGTCAGGAAGGCGCCCCACATCAAATCGACTGCGATCCAGAACGTCTACTACGCCCTGAAGACCGGGAGTGAGGCCAGGGAAAAGTTCCTCAGAGAGCTGGGAGAGGCGATATTCAGGCCCCGGATGGCCACCGAGGAGCACGTCACAATCAAGACACTGGGTTCGTTCCAGGAAGTGGGTAGGTCCTGCATGCTCGTCGAGACCGCTGAGAGCAAGGTCATGCTCGACTGCGGCATCCATCCGGGCTCGAGGAACACCTGGGACGCGTACCCGCGGCTTGACTGGGCAGACGTTTCCCCAGGGGACATAGACGCCATCGTGATAAGCCACTCCCACCTCGACCACATGGGGTTCCTCCCCGCGATGTACAAGTATGGGTACGACGGGCCGGTCTACTGCACGGAGCCTACGCTTCCGCTCATGACCCTCCTGCAGCACGATTTCGTGAAGATAGCACAGATAGAGGGAGGGAGGCTCATCTACGACCAGAAGGACATCAGGGACGTCATCCAGCACGCCATAACTCTCCCCTACGGCATGGTGACGGACATCTCCCCCGACATCAAGCTTGTCTTCAACAACGCGGGGCATATACTAGGCTCGGCGACGGTGCACCTGCACATAGGGGAGGGGGCGCACAACATAGTGTACACCGGGGACTACAAGTACGGAAGGACCCAGCTCTTTGACTCGGCCACCTGGAACTATCCGCGGGTCGAGACCCTCATCACTGAGAGCACATACGGCGCCAAGGAGGACATCATGCCCGTCCGCGAGGAGGTGGAGATGAACTTCGTCAACGCCATCAACGGGACCCTGAAGAACGGGGGAAAGGTGCTGATACCCATCCCAGCCGTGGGGAGGGCCCAGGAGATACTTCTCGTCATCGATCAGTACATGAGGAATAAGGTCCTGGTGGAGGCGCCCGTCTTCACCGAGGGGATGATATCCGAGGCCACGGCAATCCATGTTTCATATGCCGACTACCTGTCGAGGGAGCTCAGGAGTAAGATTCTGGACGAGGGGATTAATCCGTTCAAGTCCGAATATTTCACGGAAGTCGAGCACCCATCCGACAGGGAGGAGGCCTACCGCGAAGGGCCGGCCATCATAATGGCCACCTCGGGGATGTTGGAGGGGGGACCGGTCTTAGACTACTTCGAACATCTAGCTCCGTCAGACAAGAACAAGATCCTGTTCGTTTCGTACCAGGTCCAGGGGACCATCGGGCGAAGGGTCCTGGACGGAGGGAGCCAGGCGAGCCTGATGGAGCAGAACGGGAAGATCAATATCGTCGACGTGAAGGCGTCTGTCCAGAAGATAGAAGGGTTCAGCGGACACAGCGACTACAATCAGATAATCCGGTTCGTCGGCAAGGTCAGGCCGAAGCTCCAACTGGTGCTCGTCAACCACGGTGAGAAGCGGAAGACCGAGAATCTAGCCTATTCGATACAGAGGATATACAGGATACCAGCCATCCATCCCGCCGTGCAGGAAGCAATCCGGGTTTACTAGTTCGAATCTGTTAGCCTTCTTATCGGCCATGTGAGCTCTGCGGGGTTTGGGTTAACGACGCTACTGCAGCCCGCGCCAGATTTTGACGCCGGGCGGGGTTATCACTACCCTTTCGTCCCCGAGCCTGGCGATGTCGCCGCCCACTGAAGTCGCATATTCATACAGCTGTTCGACGGAGGACTTCAGCTCCTCGAGGCTCTTCTGCGCTAGAGGGGTCACCTTCAGGATGATGATCGTCTTATTGGCCACGTCTTCCTGGATCTTTGGGATGTCCTCTATGCTCCTTAGGTTGAGGGCCTTCAGCAGGATCTCCTTGCTCTTCCCTTCCATCTTGCGCTCCTGCATAACTCCAGACATTTCTTGGTTGTTGTCCATGACCCGTCCCCTATTATTAAGCATAGGGCGGCTCTGCAATTCTATGAAGCGTATGAATTAGTTAGACCGAGTTGTAGAGAATAGTTCAGAGATGGCGAATTTCGTTCTCAGCATATAAGGGGAGGGTTCGGTGAAAGTGTCCTACGTCACAGGGCCTTGTGGAGGTTCCAGTACCTGTCCCCGACGTGGTGGACGTTCCTTATGCACCCCCCCTTGGACATCCCCTGGGCCTCGGAGCTGCTCACCAGAGTGGGCCCCACGGAGATCGCCCTCCCCTTCTTCTCCTCTCTGACCACCACCATCCTTCCGGCCGGGCCCCAGTCGTCGAACTTCCTTATCCCCGGCCGCATCACGTCTGCCCCGTTGAGCAGGAACTTGATCGCGCCCTCGTCCACCACCGCCTGCGGGAACAACCCCAGGGTCGGCTGTGAACCGAGGTATGGGATGTAGCTCTCCCCTTCCTGCACGAACTCATAGCCGTCCAGGGCGACAAACACCGCGCCCTCCTCTGGTTCGGTGCACTGCGCCTGGGCTGATTTCGAAAGGTCCAGAGCAAGTCCGAGGGAGGACTCGATCTTCGATATGGTCTCGACGGAATCCCGCCGGGACAGGACCCACTTCTTCAACTGCCAAGAGATGTATGACTCCTTAAATAAATCAATTCGAGAGGCCGGCACAAGGAATTCGATTGTCAGCAGACATGGCTGTCAAGGAGCTCGAGACGAGCATGGGGAAGGTCGTACTAATCAAGCTTAAGGGAGGGAAAGTGATCAGGGGGAACCTTCAGGGCTTCGACCAGCACATGAACCTCTCGCTAGAGAAGGCAGAGGAGGTCACCGAGGACGGCGCCTCGACGTCGTTGGGGACGCTCATCGTCCGCGGGGACAACATCATCATGATCTCTCCGCCGCCAGGCTGATAAAACACAGGAATCCTACTTTTATATCGAAGGCCCTGGAGCACGGGCAGGAATCACCTACATGGTCGATGTTCTGACTGCCGTAGTCGCTTTGGCCGTAGGCCTCGGCCTAGGTGGTGTCGTCGCCCGCTACGTGTACTACTCGCGTCCAAAGTCTGAGAAGGTCGCGGTCCCCCGGGCGGAATCCAGTCCAAGGGCAAAGGAATCCACCGTCACCTCGACCGACCTGGAGCGCTCGAGGAGAGAGATGCGGACCGTAATGGTGGAGAGGGACCTGCTCTCGTCGGCAATGATGAAGCTCTACGAGGCAGAGACAGAGGGAAGGATCACAAAGGAGGAGAGGGAGATGATATCGAAGCGCTACAGCGACCAGATAAAGGACCTCCAGTCGAAGCTGAAGGACGTGGAGCTTGTCGTGGAGGTGGGTGAGCTGGAGGGCCTGAGGAACGACCTGATTTCTCTTTTCGAAGGCAAGATCCAGAACATAGAGGCGAGGCTCGATGTGGCCCGGGAGAGGCTCGGACCCGCCGCCCCGGCACCAGCGAAGAAGGAGGCAGCCCCGAAGGCCGACCGCGGCGCCGAGCTCGAGAAGGCGGTCGAGAGGAAGGCAAAGACCGAGATGACAGAGTCGGAGAAGCGGAGGAAGGAGATTATGGACGACGTGATGGGAGAGCTGGCGCGCTTAGAACAGATAGACATGGAGAAGAAGCAGCAGGAAAACTGATGGACCGAATCAGGGAGGCTCTGAAGGGTGTAGCCAGGGAGCTTGCCAAGACCATAGGCTCGGGCACCACCATGGGGCTCGGGAGCGGGTCCACGGTCGCCATGCTGTTGGAGGAGCTTTCCCCCCTGGTCATCGCTAAAGGGAAAGCCATCAACGGGGTCGCGACATCGACACAGATCGAACTCGTAGCCAGCAAGTGCGGTATCAACCTCGTCCCGTTCAGGGGGTCGGTGGACCTGGTTGTAGACGGTGCGGACCAGGTGGACTCTGAGCTCAACCTCATGAAGGGGGGAGGAGGGGCTCTTCTGAAGGAGAAGGTGGTCATGGGGAGCGCCAGGAGCGTGGCGGTCGTAGCTGCCGAGAACAAGTTCGTGTCGAAGCTCGGCGAGAACGGGGTCAGGGTCCCCGTGGAGGTCTACCCAATCGCCAGGGAGAGCGCGAAGGTGAAGCTGTCGATGCTCGGAGGAGTACCTGATCAGAGGCTGATGCCGAAGGGGTATCCGTATTTTACAGAGAATGGTAACATAATGCTCGACACATTATTCGAGCCCATCAAAGACCCGCGAGGGTTGGAGATGACTGTGAAGTCGACCCCCGGTGTGGCTGAGGTGGGGATCTTCACCTTCAAACCGATCACCGTTTACAAGCTAAGGCCCGATGGAAAGTTCGAAGTCCTGAAAAGAGACGACTAAACTTATAACCACCTGACGGAGACGCAAGTCCAACACATTGACTCGTGATGTAGGCTACAAATCAGCGCCGATAGACCCGGCGTTTCTGTCGAAGCCGGACCAGTTCCCTATCACCGGCGAGCACGCCGGGCACAAGGTAAGGGCCCAGGGGACGGCCAGGATGGACGGAGAAGGGAAGCCCTATCCTACCACGAATGGGATTCACGGGACCCAGGTAGCCATCGACTGGGAGTCGTGCGTAGCGGATGGGGTCTGCATGGACGTCTGCCCGGTATTCGTATTCGAGTGGCAGCTGAACCCAGGTCAGGCCGGGACAGGCAAAGACAAGGTCGTCGAGCAGGGGACGCCAGATTGGGACCAGTACAGAAGCGACAAGTCCGAGCCCGTAAGGGAGATGGACTGTATCTTCTGCATGGCATGTGAGACTTCGTGCCCGACGCTCAGTATCAAAATCACACAGCCGTAGCGCCACGAGGCTCGGCCAAGGCAATGCCTGATTTCTCTCTCGTTGCTTTTCTGTGCGGCATGGCAAGGTGGGTTTTCTCGGCTTCTCCAACGAACAGATCCCGGGCGGATTTGATCGAGTTTCTGATTTCCTGCATTTTAGGTCCAGAGTCTTTCCAGGGATGCATCGGCATTAGCGAACAAGCCAATTCGCACTTTCGAATCTTCTCTGAATGTCTAGTGGGAATCTCTCTGAGGAACCTCTGACATTCTGCGAATCTACCCAAGACGACCCGCCAATAGTCCTTCTTCATTTCAATGTGGTAGCCAGGCGATCTGAATCCTTTCTTCTTGTCAAGGTAGGGCTCAACCGGATGGAATCCCAGACTTGTTATGGCTGTGTGTACAAATCTCATCAATGGGAGGTTCGTATTGTAGTAAGTGATTCTAACACTGGTTAGCAGCTTAGCCGCATAGATCCCGATACTACCTTCGGCGTCGAGAAATCCTGCTAGGTACGCTTTGGTAATCGAAGGTTTCGAAAGAATCCAGTCCGCAGCGTCCGAGAAGGTGAGGGATAGGAAATCGAAACTCTCGTCTACGAAAGCATAGGTGTTCCATTCGTAAGAATTTGTATCCTTCTTGAAACGAGGATCTTGGTAGACGTGTCCGTATGGTTCGAACAGAGAACGGAACAATTGCACCATGGCAGGATGAGTTGTGCTCGTGGATATGCGCAGAACGCCATTGTAGGGTTTGTACACGGACAGGTCCCCGTGCCTGAGCCCCAGCAGGTACGCCTTGTCCTCGTCCGTCCCGTCGAAGGGCGTCCGCTCGTGCTTCCTCCTCTTCTCTCTGATCCCCTTTAGCCTGGCTTCTTCGAAGGGCCGTCTCGGAACCCCCAGCTGCCTGCATAACCAGGATGTGTATCCGCTTGTCTTGTTCCCCACAAGCTTCGCCACGTCGTTGAGGGACAAGCCTCTCGTGTTGTGGAGGTAGTCCAGGAACTGTTTGAGCTCGGCCTTCTTATTCTCGTCGAGGTACTTGATGCTCAGGTTCTTGGTCCGCAGGAGGGTGAGGAGTTCCTCTTGATTTTCGTCGAGGGAGACCTGCGGGTCGAGCAATTGTTAGATTGAATCCAGTCGGAGAGTATAGGCTTGCTGGGACCAACGGATACCCTCAACCTACAATCGCGTCCCTTAAAGCGAACTTTTCCGTCGGACCTCGGTTGGTCAGCCTTCGGAGCTACTCCCTTCTGATCACACTGTCAGTCATCTGGGGCTTGGCGTTCGTAGCAATTAGGCGCGCAGACTTCGAACTAAGCCCGATCAACCTTACCCTTCTTCGTTGGTTCATAGTCAGCGCAGGATTCCTTGTCATCTATCCGTTCGTAATCAAGTCGAAGACCAAGTTCGAAAGAAGAGACTTCCCTAGGCTCCTCGTCGTCGCGCTCACCAGCGTCGTGATCTACCACCTGGCGCTGAACACAGCCGAGGTGCAGGTGGACGCGTCGCTTGCGGGTCTTCTGATCTCCATAGGCCCCCTCACGACCGTGCTTCTCTCGGTCCTAGTCCTCCACGAAAAGACCCGGTCCAGGCTGTGGTGGGCGGTCGCTCTAGCGATAGTGGGTTCAGTCCTTGTCGCCTCTCCAGACCTGATATTGAGCGGCTCCAGTTGGACTGGTCCGCTCCTCGTGGTAATCGCCGCGATATCGGGCGGTACTTTCACAGTCGCTTCGAAACCCCTGGCCATGAAGTATGGGCCGTTCCCAGTGGCGGCCTGGGCCGCTTTCCTCGGCACAGCAATCCTAACCCCGCTCATCTCGCCGAGTCTGGTCCAGCAGGCGGAGAGCATGTCTGCCTACGGGTGGGTCTCGGTCCTATACCTCGCCCTGCTCAGCACGGTGCTGGCAAACATGATATTCTTCACCCTGGTCTCCAGGCACCAGCTCTCAAGGCTGGGGGTCCAGCTCTACCTAGTGCCTGCCGTCAGCGCCGTGGGGGGGGTGCTGATACTCGGAGAGAGCCTCGCTGCGGCGACGATAGCCGGAGGTGCGTTGCTCCTGGTCGCTGTGGCCCTTGCGACAAGCGGCCACCATTAGTCAGCAATCGTTTTATTTCGAAGGAATCGGTCGCCACAATGACCATGGAAGAGGACGCGGACCTGAAGCTGCTGGAGCAGAGGAAGCTGGAAGCAATCAGGCGGAGGATGAAGGCGGCTCCCCCTTCTGCAAAGCAGGAGAAGACGGACAGGCAGGTGGTCGAGGGTATGCTCTACGACCGCGGGGACGAGGTCCTTGAGGCGGCCTATTCGTTCTACCCGGAAGAGACAGAGAGGCTGATGAAGGAGATTGCGGTAATGATCAGGGACGGGAGGCTCGCCGAGAAGATTGCGGGTGGGGAGCTCCTTTCGATATTCAGGCAGCTTGGGCTGAGGTTCAGGCTCAACACTTCGATCAAGGTCATGGACCAGGGGAAGCTGGTCGACCTCAGCGAGAAGTTGGGGAGGAAGAAGGAATGACGGGCGGAAAAGCAGGTGTTCCCATAATCTCGGAGAAGGTCATTGACGTGCCGAAGGCTGTGAACCCGGTCCTGGTCTGCGGGCTCCCCGGGAGCGGATACGTGGGGAAGCTGGCGGCAGACCACCTGGTCAGCTCGTTCAAGCTCAAACGGGTCGCAGAGTATTCGAGCTCGACCTTTCCACCGCAGGTGAGCGTCAAGGAGGACGGGACAGTGGACCCGCCGAGAGGGGAGCTGTACTACGCCTCGGTCAAGAGGGGGCGGGGGCTTTTCGTCTTTACGGCTGACGCGCAGCCTACGACAGCGGAGGGAGAGTACGAGCTGTCGGACGCCGTGGTGAAGTTCGCCAAGAAGTGCGGGGTGAAGAAGGTCTACACCCTGGCGGCATACATCACCGGGAACTTTTCGAAGTCTCCGCGGGTGTTCGGAGCAGGGACCTCCAAGGATATCGTGAAGTCGCTTTCCGAGAACGGAGCCACATTGATGAAAGATGGGGGGATTAGCGGCATGAACGGGGTCCTCATAGGGATCGCAGCCCTTCGGGGGCTCGAGGGGGCGTGCCTGCTCGGCGAGACCTCGGGGTACGTGGTCGACGCCGGGGCGTCGAAGGCGGTCCTGGAGACACTATCCAAGGTGGTGGACCTCCCCTTAGACACCTCGAAGCTCGAAGCGAAGGCCGAAGAGACCCAGAAGGTCATCAGCCAGCTTCAGGCCATGGCGGAGCAGGCGAGGGAGACGACCCCTCAGCCGAGCCGCGAGCAGAGGCCCGGATACATAGGGTAAATCCTCAGAACGGGAAGAAGTCGGGGAACCTTACCCCGAAGATCGCCACCAGGAAGAAGTCGAGGACCAGCAGGATAAGCCATGAGAGGATAACGATTCCGACCGCCCCGAACCACCCTGTGTGGAACGCGGCCCTGAACACTGCAAGCCATGCGATCAGACCCAGTAGCAGGGCGAGGACCTCCGCGGAGCTTCCTATCACTGCCCCGAGAAGGAGTGCAACGGCGAAATAGATGATATAGTAGACGATGACCCCGCCGAGGGTCGCGCCAAGGGCGTCCCCGAAGCTCGCAGTCCTCCCTTTGATGGCCCTCCCTGCGAAATAGACTGGAATGGAGATAACGATCCAGAGGACCAGGAGCCCGACGAGATAGATCACGAACCCCAGCGGGTCGGCAGGGAAGTGGAACGAGACCAGACTCATCACCCTTTGATGTTGCCCACCGGGCGGAGGGCGGCGACCTTCTTGGATATTCCGGCCTTGTCCATGGTCTCCACGACTTCAGAGATGTCCTTGTAAGCGAACCCGGCTTCCTCGGCGAGCCCGTCCATGGTGGCCGCCTTCACGTAGATCCCTCTGTCAAGCATCTTCCTCTGCAGCTCGGCCCCTCTGACCTCCCGTTTGGCCTGGGTCCGCGACATGGTCCTCCCGGAGCCGTGCGCCGTGGACCCGAAGGTCTCCTCCATGGCCTTCTGTGTCCCGATGAGGAGATACGAGCCTGTCTCCATGGAGCCTCCGATGATTACGGGCTGTCCCACAGCCCTGTACGCCTCGGGGACGTCAGGGTGTCCCGGACCGAAACTCCGGGTGGCCCCCTTCCTGTGGACGAGGACCTTCGCCTTCTTTCCGTCGTAGGAGTGCGTCTCGACCTTGGCCACGTTGTGGCAGACGTCGTAGATCAGGTGCATGTCTAGGGCGTCGGCGTCCTTGTGGAAGACCCGGGAGAAGGCCTCCCTCACTTTGTTGACTATGATCTGCCTGTTGACGAAGGCGAAGTTGGCAGCGCAGACCATGGCGGAGTAGTAGTCCTGGCCGTCCTTGGAGCTGAAGGGGAGGCACGCCAGGTCCCTGTCCCTCACCTGGATGTCGAACTTCCGCATCCCCGACTCGAAGGTCCTAAGGTAGTCGCTGCACACCTGGTGCCCGAAGCCCCTGCTCCCGCAGTGGATCATGACCATGACCTGGTCGTCGTGGACGATGCCGAACTCCTTGGCGAGGTCCCGGTCCAGGTACCTAGCCGGGTCGACCACCTGGATCTCCAGGTAGTGGTTCCCGGAGCCGAGGGTGCCGAACTGGTTGACCCCCCGGGTTATGGCCTGCCTGCTCACCTTGGAGATGTCTGCCCCCTTGATGTACCCCCCTTCTTCCACATGGGCCGGGTCGTCATCCCAGGCGAGGTCGTGCTCGGCGCACCACTTCACCCCCAGCGAGGTGATGTCCCCCATTTCGGACTGGGAGAAGTTCTGAGAGCCCTTTACGCCGACCCCGGCGGGGACGAGGTTGAAGATGAGGTCTACAAGTTCCTTAATCTTCGGTTTGACCTCCGAATAGTGCAAGTTAGTCCTTATGAGGCGCATACCGCAATTGACGTCGAAACCGACTCCTCCAGGCGAAATCACCCCTTTTTCTGGGTCGAATGCAGCGACCCCGCCTATGGGAAACCCATACCCCCAGTGGGCGTCAGCCATGGCGTAGGAGTACCTGACTATTCCCGGGAGGCACGCTACGTTCGTCGCCTGCTCGATGACCCCAGAGTCCATCGCCTCTAGTAGCTTCTTTGTCGCGTAGATCCGTGCAGGGACGTTCATCCCGGGCTTGTAGGAGGTGGGGACCTCCCATGAGACTTCCGAGATCTGCTTGAACGCAGGGTTGGCTGGCAGGAGACTGAACCTCGAATCTCGGCTGCCTCGGATTTGCTACTTTAAGCGTTCGGAGCTAGATGTCCAGGACGACCGTCGTCTTCCACTTCTTCCCCTCCTTCTTGATCCCGAAGAGGTGCATCGTGACGGCTTTGACGTCGTTGCGCAGGCGGTGCCGTCCTCTGTCGATGGGCTCGCCGCTTGCCGTTGATGCCAAGGATTTTCCGTCAGGTGAGACTTTGACCGCGTATTTCCCAAAGAGCAGCGAGTCCACGTCCTTGGCGATTATCAGCTCTGTAAGGAAATCGTAGAGGAGCCTGTCAAGGTCAGGGGAGATGACCTTGAACTCACGGCTGGTTGTGATTCTGAGGGACTTCGGGTCCACCATGATGTCAGTGATGGCAAGGGCGCACTCTTCGAAGAGGCCGTCCACAGACCCCGATTCAGCTTCGAAGGCGATGTCGGCCAGGGCAACGTCGGGGAGGAACCTGAAGGTCAAGTAACCGGGTCCCGCTCCGCCTGTGCTCACTTAACCTAAACAGAGGACCGCATGGGGATCATGCCGATCTCTCTGCCCGCTGTCTCGAAGGCACCTATTGCGAAGTCCAGGTCTTCCTTCGTGAGCGCGGCGTTCATGATCGTCCGTATCCTCGCCTTCCCCTGGGCCACCATCGGGTATACTATTGGGAGTGCGAAAACGCCGATTTCGAAGAGCCGGGAGCTGAGCTTCTTCGCCCTCCCGCTGTCCCCCACCATCACAGGGGTGATCGGGGTCTCGCTCCTCCCCAGGTCGAACCCCAGGTCCTTCATTGCCTTCTTGAAGTAGCGGGTGTTCTCCCAGAGCCTCTGCACGTGCTGCGGCTCGCTTTCCAGGACGTCAACGGCGGCAAGGCATGCGGCCGCGACCGCCGGAGGGTGTGAACCGCTGAGAAGCCAGGTCCTGGACTTGTTGTAGGCGAAGTTGACCAGGTCTCTGGACCCGGAGATGTGCCCCCCCACCACCCCGAACGCCTTTGAGAACGTCCCCATCTCAACATGTACCTTCTCCCTGGAGAGTCTGAAGTGGGACACAATGCCCCTGCCCCCCTCTCCGAGGACCCCTTCTCCGTGGGCATCGTCGACGTAGACCATGGCCCCGTGCTCCGCCCCCTGGGCTGCGACCTTGTCCAGTGGGGCGATGTCCCCGTCCATGGAGAACACCCCGTCAGTGATTATCAAGATTCTGCGGAAGTTGGGAGAAGCCTTCTCAGATTCCTCGAGTACCCTGCCGAGGTCGTCAGCGTCGGCGTGCTTGTACACCTTGCGCTCGGCCTGCGAAAGCCTGACCCCGTCGATGATGCTTCCGTGGTTCAGCTCGTCGCTGATGATGAGGTCCCCCTTTCCGGCGAGCTGCGGGATCAGCCCCGCGTTCGCTGCAAAGCCTGTCTGGTAGACGAGTGACGCCTCAGCTTCCTTGAACTTCGCCAGCCTCTTCTCAAGTTCCATGTGTATGTCCATGGTCCCTGCGATGGGCCTGACGGAACCAGACCCGGCTCCGTGGGTCTCGACCGCCTCGATGGCAGCAGCCTTCAGCCTGGGGTGGTTGCTGAGCCCGAGATAGTTGTTAGAGCAGAACATGAGCACCTTTCTTCCGTCGACGATGCACCAAGGCGTGCTCGGACCGCCGAGCACCCTGAGCTTCCAATCGAGCTCCTGTTGGACGAGGTCGTCGTACTCCTGCCGAAGGAACAACGTAGGGTCCCTCAAGGGAGTCTGTTTCTGAAACCTTCCGGTTAAACGCTTTTCCTTGGTTAGGGATGGCGCCCCGGGCCCGCATTCCTGCCCTTCGCAAGATTGGCTCGCAGCCCTCGGAGCATGTCTTCGACCATCGCATGCATGTCGTATTGAGGCTTCCACCCCCAGTCGCTCCTCGCCGCCGAATCGTCGATGGATTTCGGCCAGGAGTCTGCGATCCGCTGCCTGGAGTCTGGCGAATAGACGACCCTGAACCCCTTGACCTGCTTCGCGATTTCTTCTGCGAGTTCGGCTGGGGAGAAGCTCATGGCAGCCAGGTTGTATCCGATATGGAGCTTCACCCTGCTGGCCTCGACCTCCATCAGCTCGACGGCCCCCCGGAGCGCGTCGGGCATGTACATCATGGGGAGCGTGGTGTCAGCCCTGAGGAAGCAAGTGTAACCCCCTCCCTGGATCGCTGAGTAGAATATCTCCACGGCGTAGTCGGTCGTGCCTCCCCCGGGGGGAGCTTCGCTGCTGATGAGACCCGGGAACCTGACGCTCCTCACGTCGAGGCCATGCCTGAGTGAATAGTACTCGCAGAGAAGCTCTCCGGCGACTTTGGTCAACCCGTACATCGTCGTGGGGTTAAGCCAGGTCTCCTGGGGGGCCATCACCTTCGGAGCGTCGGGGCCGAAGACCCCGATGGAGCTGGGCCAGAACATCCGCCTGACCCCGGAATTTCGGGCCGCGTCGAGGACGTTCTTGAGCCCCCGCATGTTGACGTCCCATGCGTTGTCGGGGTTCTGCTCCCCTACGGCGGAGAGGATCGCGGCCAGGTGATAGACAGTGTCGGCGTCGTGCGCCTTGATGGCCCGCTCCACCGACGCTAGGTCGAGGACGTCGAGCTGCTGTAGAGTGACGTCGCCCCCGTTCTTTCGGGCTGTCACCTTGTCCGTCGCGACCACACTGTCCTTGCCGTATCTTCGAATAAGCTCGGTGACCAGCTCGGAGCCGATCTGTCCTCCGGCCCCTGTGACAAGGATTCTGGGAGGCACTGAACGCGGGCCGACCCCGCTGATGATAAAACGTTGACGCTGCCTAGGAAAGAATCTTCATCGTGATGGTCGAGACGACCCCGGGCCTGGACCTCAGGTTGTCCGCGATTATGGACTTCACGGCCTGGTCGTCGGCCCCTTCCACCATGACAAGGAGGTCGTAGAGGCCATAGAGCTGGTACACCGACTTGATCCCAGACATCCCCTTCAACGCCGAGACGCTCTGCTCCTCAGAGCCGGGGCTCAGATTGACGAGGACTATTGCCCGCTCCATGCCGATGCGAATGCAATCCTATGCCTTGGAATAAAGATTATGCCTGTATCAGGCGCGCCTGACGCGGTCTATGGCCTCTTCCAGAGGGAGCATCTCCTCCTTCCCGCTTTCCATGTCCCTGAGAGTCACTGCCCTCGCTTCCTCTTCTTTCTCTCCGATGATGAGCGCCCATGAGGCGCCGAGGCGCCTGGCATCTTCCATCTGTTTGGAGAGGACTTTGGGAGCGAGCGCCGATTCGCAAGGGACTCCGGCGTCCCTTACCGACCTCTGGGAAGCAAGCGCGTAGGCTCCGACGCTCTTTCCCACGACCGCTATGTAGACAAGGTTCCTGGGTCCGACGGCAACCTTCGACAGCGACATCGCGGTCCGTTCGATGCCTCCGGCGGCTCCGGTGGCGGACAGGTCAGGCCTTCCGAAGAGCCTAGGCAGCGCATCGTAGCGGCCCCCACCGAAGAGGGAACCAAGCCTAGGGTTCTTGCTGTCGAACCCCTCGAACACGATGCCTGTGTAGTAATCTATTCCGCGAACTATGCTCAGGTTGTACTCGACCTGGACTCCTCTTGACTTGAGGATGCCCGCGAGTTCAGAAAGCTCGTTCGCCGAGTCCAGCTTCAGCTCTGAGACCCTCTTGAGGACCTCGGCAGGGGTGCCGTGCAAACGCCCGAACTCCAGGAGCTTGTCCAGCTGTAAAGCTGTGAACCCCTTGGCCTCATACTCCGCCTTGAGGTCGTTTCTGGTCTTCTTCTCGACCTTGTCGAGAGCCCGCATGAGCTCGACGAGCCTGTCCTGTTCGGGTATCTTCAGCTCCTTTCGGATGAACTCTTCCACGACGCGCCTGTCTCCGACCTTGACCGCGACGTCGGTAAGGCCCACCCCCTTGAGTATGGCAGCGCTCGCGTCGATGACTTCTGCGTCGGCGGCCACTGACGGCGGCCCGAATACCTCGAAATCCCACTGGTGGGCCCAGCGGTACCTCCCGTACTGGGGCTCGTCGTATCGCCATATTCCTCCGAAGGCGGCCAATTTGGCGGGGAGCCTGAGGTCCTTGCGAGAGGAGACGTACCGGGCAATGCCAACGGTCAGATCGAACCTGAGACCGATGTCACGGCCCCCTTTGTCCTTGAAAGCATAGATCTCCCTGTCGACGTCCGGTCCGCTCTTCACTCTGAGTGTGTTGAGGTGCTCGAGAGAAGCGGGTTCCATGAGCTGGAAGTTGTAGATACGGCACACATTTTCAAAGGAGGACCGCACCCTGTTCTGGAGCTCGAACCTCTCGGGCTCTATGTCGGAGATGCCGCGGGGGAGGGACAGGTCCAAGCTAGTCTGCCTTTTCCTTCAGGGACGAGAGCTGGGCGAGCATGGCGGTCAGTTGGAGCTCGGGCTGGGACCCTTGGACGAGGCGGAAATCGTACTCGGCCAGTATGGATATGACCCTGGCCATGTCCGGGACCTTCAGGGAGGAGAGGGCCTCGTTGGCGAACCTCAGGAAGTCCCTCTCGGGGACGCCGTAGACCCTGGTGAGCTCTATCATCTTCGTCCGGGCGCCATCGAAGTTCCCGTCCAGGGCCGTCTGGATTATTTCCGAGACCCGGGACTTCGCGCTCGCCCCAGAGACTGACTTCACGGCGTCGGTGGTCAACTCCCCAGAGGCCGAAGCTGCCTGCATCAGGTTGATAGCCTGCCTGAGGTCGCCGTTGGACGCCTCGTAGATCGCACCGAAGACGGAGTCCGAGGTCGGCTTCACCTTCTCTTTCTTGGCTATGGACTTCAGGCGTTCGGTCACCGAGGCCTCATCCAGCCGTTGGAACCTGAATATGGCGCACCTGCTCTGCAGGGGCTCTATGATCCCTGACGAGTAGTTGCAGATCAGGATGAACCGGGTGTGCTCGGAGTTCTCCTCCATGACCCTGCGGAGCGCGGTCTGGGCGTCGCCCGTGGTCTCGTCGGCCTCGTCCAGGACCACGAGCCGGAATGGGACCCCTTCGACCCTGTCGGTGAATCGGGCGAATGTCTTGATCCTCTGGCGGACGGTCTCAATGCCGCGTTCGTCGCTGGCGTTCAGTGAAAGGGTGTAGTCCCGCCATCGGTCGCCGAGGAGCTGCCTCGCAATGACCATCGCGGTGGTCGTCTTCCCGCAGCCCGGGGGGCCCGCGAAGAGCAGGTGAGGGAGCTGGGCTTTCTTCTGGATCAGGAGCTCGAGCCTGTGTCTGATGGTCACCTGGTCGACAAGGTCGGAGAGTTCTGCGGGCCGGTACTTCTCGACCCACATGAGGTCTTCCACTGGCACCTAGGCTGGGCACCCCTTGGCGCGTTGTCTCAACAACTTCTGCATACGGCGACTGTTCTTCTTATTTATCCGTTGGCGGGAAAAATGATGTTAGGCGCTCGCGACTTTCATGCCGAGGTACATCCGGGCCAACTCCTGATGCGAAAGGAGCTCCTTCGCGGTGCCTACGAATGCGTTCTTCCCCCCGACCAGCAGGTAGGCTCTGTCCCCTACCTCCAGCGCCCTCTTGGCGTTCTGCTCGACGAGGACGATGGTGAGGCCCCTTTCTTTGCCGAGGGTCTGGATGGTCTTGAGGACTTCGGTGGCGTACTTCGGCGAGAGGTTCGCCGTCGGCTCGTCGAACATTATGACCTGGGGCTTCCTGAGGAGAGCCATGGTCATGGCGACCATCTGTCTCTCCCCACCGCTCAGGTTTACCACCTTGGAATCCAGGTAGGCGTTCAGCTGCGGGAATATCTCCAGCGAGTCCTTGAGTCGGCCTTCGAACTCAGACTTGGGTACCATGTACGCTGCCATCTTGAAGTTCTCCGTGACGCTGAGCTTGGTGAAGACGCTCTCCGTCTGCGGGAGGTAGGCGAGCCCTGACCGGGCTATGACATGAGGGGGGTGGCCGTTCAGCATCTTGCCGTCCATGGTGATGCTCCCTTTGTAGATGTTCGTGAGGCCGGCTACGCTCTTGAGCAGGGTGCTCTTCCCGGACCCGTTTGGGCCGACGACGATGGTCAGCTCTCCGGGCGCCGCCTCAAGTGAGACGTCGGTGAGGATCTGCAGTTTCCCGTACCCCGCCGAGATGTTGTCGACCTTCAGCATAACCTATGCACCTAGGTAGGCCTCTATTACCTTGGGGTCCGTCATGACGAGCTCCGGCTTGCCTGCGGCGACGACCTTCCCCAGGGCCATGGCAGTGACGGAATCGACGTAGCCTAGCGCTATTTCGAGCCTGTGCTCGACTATGAGGAAGGTCACCCCAAGTTCGTCTCGCAGCTTCAGGATCCGTCCGAATATCTCGTGGGCCAGCGTCGGGTTGACCCCTGATATCGGCTCGTCCAGGAGGATGAGGTTTGCCCCGCTCATCAGAGCGCGAGCCATCTCGAGAAGTTTCATCTGCCCCCCGCTTAGGGTGCTGGCCTTCCTATCCCAAAGCTTGTCAAGCCCGAGGAGTTGCAGGATGCCGAATGCCCTTTCTGTCGCTTCTGTCTCCTTCTTCATCCAGGACCTTTTGAAGATGGATTTTGCGAAGGACTCGCCGGGGTTTCCTTTCGCAGCGACTAGGACGTTCTCCATGATCGTGAGCTTTGTGAATAGGGTAGGGATCTGGAACGTCCTGGAGATCCCCATGCCGTACAGCTTGTAAGGGGGAACTCCGGTGATGTCCCTGCCTGAAAGCGTGACGGTCCCCGAATCTGCTTTGTAGAAGCCGCTGACCACGTTAATCAGGGTGGTTTTTCCTGACCCGTTGGGGCCTATGAGGATGTGGATTTCCTTCTCCTCGACACCGAGTGTGACCCCGTCGAGCGCACGGAGGTTCCCGAACGCCTTCCTGACTTCGTTTATCCGGAGTAGCTCAGCCAAATGTGACCACGAAAAAAGAGGAGTGGGGACTCCTTATTCTATGCGGGGGCGTTGCCTGCAGAATAGGTGACTGCGTTGCTGGCGTAGTCCCATTGTCCGGCGAGGATCCAGTGCCAGGAGCTAGCTCCTGCTGAGACTACCTTCCAGATCTGGTATCCAGAGCCATCGAACAGTGACCTATCGCCCGATGGGCCCAGCACTTCAGCACCTGTTAGGCCGTAGAAGTTACCTGCGACTGTTGTGAATATTGCCTGGATTGCTGAGCCAGAGTTCTGGCCCGCGGATATGATGGATAGGGCTGCCAGCCAGACGTCGTCGTACCCCTCAAAGGTATAGAACGCTCCGCCACCAAGGATCTGCGCTCCCGCTGGAGTGCCTGCGATTCTGGTGTAGAAAGCGACGGCCTTCGAGTTGTTGCTGAGATCGCCGAAGAGTGTCGAGTATACCCCGACCTTCGCTGCGATGCTGGCTACGCTGGAGGAGGAGTTGGATAGGTCCGAGTTCTGGGCGATCCCGTCCATTCCGAACCACGGGAGCTTTGTCGCCAGTAGACCCGGTTGCTGGGTGTTGGTCTGCGTTAGTATGCTACCATACTCCTGGAACGCGACGACGTATATCGCCACATTTGCAGCGCCGACCTGGTTGGACAACGTTGTATATTCGCTGTTCATTGTCGAAATGACAGAAGTGAAGTCGCTGGTGGTAGTGTCGTACTTTGTAGGCCCGCCGATGACTATGCTGGGGTCGTCAATCTTCAACCATGTTATGGTCGAGTTGGCCAGTCCGTCACCGTAGGTGTCGTCCCTGTTGACGACAATCACGGCCTTCGCTCCAGATGCCAGCAGTTCCTTGGCGTCTGCCTGTCCCTGGGCGCCGTCGTTGGGCGCAGTCCTGAACAGGTAGTCGTTGGGAATCGCCAGTGCGAGGGAAGTCGAGGACGGGCTGATGAGGACGATGTGGTTGGAGTCTGCGTAGTTCAGGATACCCGCGGCCGCGCCGCTGTTGAGCGGCCCGACCACGACCTGGATGCCCTGGGCGTACATTGCCGTCAGCTCAGACAGAGCTGTCGGGGTGTCCAGCTTGTAGTCCTGGTTGTTCAGGGAGAAGGTCAGATTGCAGCCTGATGCCTTAGTGTAGGCATTGACATCCTGTATGGCGAGCTGCTCAGCGGCCAAGTCTCCCTTGCCCTGGGAGGATAGGCCTCCGCTCAGGTCGTTGAGAGCGCCGATGGTGACAGATCCTCCATTGCAGAGTCCGGACGCCTGCGCGTTGGATGTGGTTACAGTGGTGGTGACGAATGATGTGCCGGCTGAGACGGTACTAGTACCCCCCAGGCCGAGCGATGGTGCTGCGACATAGGTGATTGCCGCGCCGATTAGAAGTCCCACGATCAGTATTCCGATAAGTGATGCAGTAGATGCACCTCTCTTTTTCAACGGAACCTGTGCGTGATATGCGAAAGTATTTTAACGCTTCCCAAGCCCTGAGAGGGCCTTTCATAGTTGGTACCTGAGTATCTAATTTCGGCTCTGGTCTACGCCTCGCTCTTCGCTATGATGGCCATGGGCCTGACCCTGACGTACATGACCACAAAGGTTCCGAACTTCGCATATGGTTCCTTCGTTACCCTTGGGATCTATTCGTCTTACACGATGGTGAAGGTGTACAACTCCACCCCCTACGTGGGGAGCGCCCTGGGGTTTGTCGTCGGAGCCCTCGTCTCGGCGCTGATGTACATTGCAATTCTTCGTCCGCTGGCTAGGAGGGGCTCCTCCCTTGTTTCCTTGATGATAGCTACCTTCGGGGTTGACATTGGATTCATAGGGGTGTTCGGGGTCTACACGGACTACCTTCAGTACAACCTGGGCCACATCGACGCCCCCCAGTTCTACGCTCTGCCTGATTTCAGCCTGTGGGGTTACTCGGGGGTCACCTTCGCTGCCCCCATCTCTGTGGTCGTCATAGTGCTTGCGATCTACCTTCTCTTCACCAGGACGAAGTTCGGGGTGGCGATGCGGGCCGCAGTCGAAAACCCTCCATTGGCGAGGGTCCTAGGCATAAACGTCGACATGGTCACCACCGTCTCCTGGATGCTTGCGGGGGGGTTCGCCGGCTACGCGGGGGCGCTCCTCACCCTTCAGCTCCCCGCCGGGACCGCCACTGGGTCAAACTTCATCGTCGAGATCTTTTCGTCGAGCGTCCTAGGGGGCCTGACCAGCATATTCGGGGCGGCAGTCGGAGGCCTGATAATCGGGGGGAGCGAGATCCTCGTGACCCTCGGCCTGGGCTTGGGATTCGGGACCCCCGGGGCCGTGATAATAGCGGCCGTCTTCCTTCTGGGTGGGATGCTGTTGATCAGAAGTAGCGCGAGGATGAGAGCCAGGGTGGTCGGAATCGTCCTTGCGGGCTTCGGGGTCTGGATCATTGCAGACATGGTCGCGGGATTCCCTGTAGATTTCATGTCCTACGAGCTGGTGAATGGGTTCGGTCCGAACGTCACTCCCTTCCAGCAGGCCATTCCCCTGCTCATAATGGTGGCGACCCTCATGATCATCCCCCAGGGGATATTCTCAATCAATTTCAGGCGCCTTCTGAGGAGGGAGAAGAAGTAGGCATGTCAGGGCTTCCAGAACTTGTCTTCCTCGGGATAGACTGGGTGTCCTTCAGCATCGATTTCATCGAGTTCTACGCGCTATATCTCGCCATAAGCCTCTCCCTCAACTTGGAATTCGGTTACACAGGGATTCCAAACTTCGGGAAGGTGATGTTCATCGCGGGAGGCGCCGCTTTCGGCGGTGCAGTCGCGGGAAGACTGGCCGCCAACATCCTGGGGGTAGGAACGAACCTGGATTTCATCACGTTCAACGCGAGGATAATCACACAAGTCAACAACGACCTCGTGACCGACCCGACGCTGGCGGTCGAACTCGTCGTGATTGCGCTGGTCGTCGCTGCCCTGGTCGGGGGGTTCCTCGGGTTCCTTGCGTCGTATCCAGCGCTCCGCCTTAGAGAGGACTATCTCGGGCTGCTCCTACTCGGGACGGCCCAGTTCTTCGACGTCGTGTTGAGGACCTACACGCCCCTCATTGGAGGTTCCCAGCCGATCTTCGTCCCGGACCCGTACTACTATTGGTCGACCCTGGGGCCCGGGGTGAGGGACCTGATCGCGATGATGGTAATGGTCGCCTTCGCGATTGCGGTGTTCATCTTCATCGAAAAGGTCGTGAGGTCCCCCCTGGGGAGGACCCTGCGGGCCGTAAGGGACAACGAAGATGCGTCCTCGTCCCTGGGGAAGGACAACGCGAAGATGAGGCGGAACGTCCTGATAGTGGCCTCGGCGATCGCCGCCATGGCAGGAGCACTCTATTCGTTCTATGTCGGCTCCGTCGAGTACGACACCTGGACGAGGTTCGCCTGGACCTTCTGGCCCTTCCTCATCGTAATCATGGGCGGGGTAGGGAACAATGCAGGCATCGCATTAGGAGCCTTCTTCTTCACCCTCCTCTTCAAGGGGCTAGAGCAGGTTCAGCCCTACCTTCAACCGTACATATTCTTCAACGTCAACTGGCTGCAGGATTTCCTGCTCGCAGGGCTTCTCATCGTGATCCTTTACGTCAGGCCTGACGGGATCATGAGAGAGAAGTCCTCTCACACGCTCAACAAATCCATCCTGGGGAAGATTGTGAATCCCAAGGGAGTGGAAAACGGAGGGAGTGGCGTCAACGAGGGGAGAATCTCTAGGATTTTCAGGAGCTTTTCCTCGCTGTTCCACCGGAAGAGTTCGCCAGCTCCAGAGAATCAGGCTGAAGTCCCCGAAAAGACCGGATAACCGCTGAACGTTTATTATCGACATGGGCTGTCGCCGACCGCTTTGTCGGAAGAGCAAATCGCCCTAAGGCAGATGCTCGAACGCAGGGAAAGGGAGTACCTGCTAGGGACGGCCAGGGCGAGGATGAGATCGTCGGTGGAGAACCTGGACGTCGGAGACTTCCACATCGAGAAACTTTCCGAAGGAGATTCCGTGGAACTCCCCCGCTGGGTCGCTGACGAGCTGATCGGTCAGGGGATGGCGGAGTCGGCCGACGCCCCCTTCGAAAACGAGATCTTCGGAGCCCTCAGCAAGGAGAAGATGATGGGGCCGCTCCAGCTGTCCGGGCTGCCGGCGGACTTCTACGTCAGGATGAGAAGAAGGCTGTTTGCGCTTGGTAACGGGGTCGCCGAGGGCAAGTCAAGGAGGGAGGACTTTGATAGGCTGAGGGCTGTCTGCTACGACCTCGTGGGCATCAGGCTGAGCAAGCTCCTCTCGCTTTCGAGTTCTTCGACCCCCGCTTCGACCCTCGCTGAGAAGCTGACCCCTGAGGAATCGGCATTCTTCGTCGTGTCCCAGTCACTGTCTAAGGAATGGAAGGCGGGACTCCTTGGAGGGGCGAAGTAGATGGCTACGCTGGCGAGCGGCAAGCTCTCCGAGCAGTTCGAGGACTTCCTGAAGTCGGTGACCGACAGGAACGGGAACCCTGTCTACAGGACCAAGATATCACAGCTGACCTCCAGCGAGGGGAAGTCGCTGGTCGTCGACTTTGGGGACCTGCTGAGGTACAACAACGACCTGGCGAACAGGGTGCTCCTCGAGCCCGACTCGTCTCTGGCTTCGTTCAAGATCGCCGCCTTCGAGACCATGAGGAGCGAGAACGCCCTCTACGCTGACAGGGTCAAGAGGGAGCTCACGGTTAGGCTCAGGGGACTCACCGACCTTGTCCCCCTGAGGAAGGTAGACACCTCGTACATCGACCACATGATCGCGGTGTCTGGGATGGTCGTCAGGACCTCCGAGCTGAGGCCAATGATGACGGAGGCGGCCTGGCTCTGCCCGAGCGGGCACCTGACATACGAGATGCAGGACGACCTTCCGCTGAAGCGGCCAGCCAAGTGCGAGCTGTGCGGGGAGATGAGGAACTTCGAGCTCGACAGGAAGCACAGCAGATTCATAGACTTCCAGGTAGTGCGCGTCCAAGAGCTCCCAGAGGAGCTCCCTCCGGGACAGCTACCGCAGTTCTTCGATGTCAACATCGAGGGAGACATAGTGAACATGGCGAGGCCCGGGGACAGGGTTGTCCTGACGGGGGTCGTCAGGGCAGTCCCCGACTACGCCCTCGGGCAGGTCAGGACCAGGCTGTTCAGGTCACAGATCGATTGCAACCTCGTAGAGGTGAAGGGGAAGGAGCAAGAGCAGGTGCTCGTGACGAAGGAAGACGAGGATCTCATCAAGAAGATAGCCGCGTCCCCCGACGCCTACGACAGGCTGGTGAACTCCATAGCGCCGGTCATCCTTGGGCACACGTCGGAGAAAGAGGCCATCCTGCTCCTGCTCGCAGGGGGGAGCGTGACGGTACTCCCTGACGGGACGAAGCTGAGGGGGGACATCAACGCTCTTTTCGTGGGTGATCCTGGAACTGGGAAGAGCGAGATGCTGAAGTTCGCATCTCAGGTCGCGCCTCGGGGGCTATATGCGTCCGGCCGGGGCACAACGGCCGCTGGACTCTCGGCGGCAGTTATCAGAGAAAAAAACGTGCTCATGTTGGAAGCAGGAGTTGTAGTTTTGGCCGATCAGGGAATAGCTTGCATAGACGAGTTCGAGAAAATGAAGCCCGAGGACAGGACGGCCTTGCACGAGATGATGGAACAGCAGACGGTCACCATAGCCAAGGGAGGGATATACGCGACCCTCAACGCGAGGACAGCCATACTGGCCGCCTGCAACCCGGTGCTGGGGAGGTACAACCCCTTCCAGAACCTCATCGAGAACATCGGGACCCTCCCTATCCCGCTGCTCACCAGGTTCGACGTCATCTTCGTGTTCAGGGACCAGCCTTCTCCTGCCGAGGACGAGAGGCTCGCCACGCACATACTGGCGGTGCACTCGAAGAGGTCCTACACCACCCCTCCGCCCATCGAGTTCAGCCTGCTCAAGAAGTACCTGACCTACTCAAAGAGGGTGTCCCCGAACCTCACCAAGGGGGCGGTGGACAGGCTAAAGGAGTTCTACCTCGAGCTGAGGAGGAACACCGGAGCGGAAGACTCGATTCCACCGACCCCGAGGACCCTCGAGGCCATGATCAGGATTGCCACCGCCCGCGCCAGGATCCTGCTCAGGGACGAGGTGACTGAGGAGGACGCCCTCGCGGCCATAGCCCTGATGAACAGGATGGTGGAGGACGTCCTCACAGACGCCACTACAAAGAAGACGGACTTTGGGATACAGCTCGGGAAGCCGGTCGGAGAGACGAAGAACCTCCGCGCGGCCATCGAGGTGCTGAAGGCCCTGGAGGGTCCGGACAAGAAGCCCGTCGAGAGGAAGGCCTTCAAGGAGGAGCTGGTGAAGGCGAAGTTCTCCGACGAGGACGCGGAGAAGATGATCAGGACGATGTTCAGGGAAGGGGTCGTCTACGAGTCCAAGCCCGGTTTCATCAGACGGTTAGGCGGCTAGGCTCGGAGGCCGCGGTTGAAGCTTGAGGAAGTAGCGATCCCCCAGGAGCTCATTCAGTTCTTCCGGGAGAAGGGGATAGCCGAGCTATACCCCCCGCAGGAGCAGGCTATACTCGCAGGGCTACTTGAAGGGAGAAGCCTGGTGGTGAGCTCCCCGACGGCTTGCTACGATTCTGAGACCGAAGTCTTGACCCGTGGGGGATGGAAGCTGTTCAAGGACACAAGACCAGATGAAGAGGTTCTCTCGATGGATCCAGCCACATTTGAAATGGAGTATGTGGAATCGGTGGGGAAGACGGAATATTCCTTCAAGGGCAACATGGTCTCGGTGTCAGGTAAAGAAATCGACTTCAGGGTTACAGAGAACCATAACATGCTTGTGTGTCGGAAGTGGGATAAGAAGTCGAGAATCCGGGGCAGGAGCCGACCATTTGGGCGCCTTCCCCAAGATTTTACGTTTGCACCAGCGAAGGAAATCCGCAAGAACTGGATATTCAAGACGAACGGCCTTTGGAAGGGCAAACACGCAGAGTATTTTGAATTGCCCGAAATGGTCCAGCAAGGCAGATTCCCTTCCGAACAAATTGTACTTCAGGCCATCAGAATACGTATGTCGGACTGGCTGAACTTCCTTGGTTGGTATATGTCAGAGGGCAATACCAGCTACGGAGAAAATCGGTATGAAGTGACGCTTTGCCAACAAAAAAATCCATCGGCCGCCCGAGAATCGCTTGAAAGGTTAGAAATTGGCAGAGTCTACGTGACTGGATCGGCAGAGCATCAACATTTTAGTGTCTACTCCCAGCAATTGGCAACATACCTAGCGCATTTTGGCAAAGCCCCGGACAAATTTGTCCCACAATTCGTGAAGGATTTGCCTCCCGAAGAAATCAAAGTGTTTCTCAAGTCCTACTCGAAGGGCGACGGCACTTCTGGCAGGGATGGAATCAGTCCCGTCCTCAATACTACTTCGCCGCGACTGGCGGACGACGTCCAGGAGCTGCTCCTTAAGGTGGGAATCAGTAGCTCTGTGAAGAACCGTGGCTTGGCTCGTCCGCATGCAATGCCAGACGGGCACATAATCGAAGCTCATCACCCGAACTATGAGGTAGCAGGAAGGAGATACTCGGAACATGGAATCGACTATAGAAAACCAAGCAGCCCTCGCTTCGAGAAAGTCGAAGGAGAAATGGTGTATTGTTTGACACTTCCAAAATATCATCTCTTGTACGTCAGAAGAAACGGCAAAGCCTTCTGGTGCGGCAATTCTGGTAAGACACTGCTAGCGCTGATGGCGGGCTACGTGAAGGCGAAGCAGAGGAGGAAGGTGGTGTATCTCGCCCCTCTCAGGGCGCTGGCTTCGGAGAAGTACCAAGAGTTCTCAGAGTTCTCGAGGTTCGGCCTGCAGACGACCATCTCCACCGGGGACTACGAATCGAGCGGGGAGCACCTTGGGAGGGCGGACATAATCGTCCTTACCAACGAGAGGTTCGACTCGGTGATGAGGCATAAGGTGTCGTGGATAAACGCGGTGGGTCTTTTCATCGCAGACGAGGTCCACCTAGCGGGCAACGACAGACGGGGTCCGACACTGGAGATGATACTCACCAAAGCGCTCCACCTTGGGCTGGACGCCCAGCTGCTCGCACTGTCGGCGACCATCAGCAATGTGAAGACAATCGCGGAGTGGCTAAAGGCCGTCCCCGTAGAGCTCGATTGGAGACCCGTGCCCCTGAGGGAGGGGGTCTACGACTACAGCAGGATCATCTTCACCGATGGGGAGGAGAAGCAGATTCCGAAATCGACCTATGGAGCCCCCATCGACGTGGCCATGGACACGGTCAAGGAAGGCGGTCAGGCACTTGTGTTCGCCAACACCAGGCGGAGGGCGGTAAGCCTGGCGACAAGGGCGGCGGAGCTAACCCAAAGGCTGTTAACCGCGGAAGAGAGGAAGGCGGTGTCCGAAGCGTCCAGGCGCATTTTGAGCTCCGGGGAGGAGACGAGCCTTTCGAGGCTGCTCGCGGAGGTCGTCGGGAAAGGTTCGGCATTCCATCACGCGGGGCTCGAGGCAGAGCACAGGAGGATCGTGGAGGATTATTATCGAGCCCGGGCGCTCAAGCTCCTGGCAGCCACACCGACCCTAGCCGCGGGGGTCAACCTTCCGGCTAGGAGGGTCGTAGTCGCCGACATGACCAGGTACGATTCGGAGCACGGCGGTAACGCTGAGATCTCCGTGCTCGAGTATCGGCAGATGGCGGGACGGGCGGGGAGGCCCCAGTACGACGACCACGGGGAGACAGTAATGATCCCTCCGCCGTCGGCGTCGTCGGCCGACTTTCTTGAGCACTATACGAAGGAGCCCCCGGAGCCCATAGAGTCGAGGCTCTCGGACGAGGCGGCGATGAGGTCCCACACTCTCGCCACGGTGGCCACAGGGAGCGGGATATCAAAGGCGGACCTGGACAGCCTTTTCGCAAAGACCCTCATGGCCATGCAGGTGGGCCCGAAGGAAACCGCGAGACTGATAGAGAAGGCGTTGGGTTACCTGCTCGGAGAAAGGCTCCTAGAGTCCCATGGGGGGCTCTTCTATGCGACCGACTTCGGTCGTCGGGTTTCGATGCTCTATATCGACCCGGTCACGGGGGTCCTGTTCAGGGACAGCCTCAGGCGCGCGGAGCAGGGGCGCAACTACACTGCGGGGATACTACACCTGGTGGCGTCCTCCCCAGACTTTGAGCCCAAGTTCCCCCTGAGGAGCAAGGACTACGACCAGGCCATGGCTTTCATGGAAGAGCATTCTTCGGAGATGCTGGAGCGGCACAACTCGAGGGCATTCGCGGACTACGACCGGGTGTTACAGGACATGAGGAGCGTCATGGCGCTGCACGGGTGGATAGACGAGTGGAAGGAGGAGCAGCTGCTGACAAGGCTGGGGGTGGAGCCGGGAGACATGCACAGGGCCGTGGACAACGCGGACTGGCTCCTGCACGCGCTAGGGGATCTGTCGAAGCTGTTCAAGGCGCCCGAGATGGTGAAGCAGTCGGAGCTATTGCGTCAGAGGGTGGAGAGCGGGGTCAGCGAAGAGCTCGTGGAGCTCACCACGATACAGGGGGTCGGAAGGGTGAGGGCCAGGGCCCTGTACACGGCTGGGTTCCATACGCTTGAGGACCTCAAGGAAGCCCCCGCCGACAGGATAGCCCTGGTGGACAAGGTCGGCACGGCAGTGGCGAGGAAGATCAAGGAGCAGGTGTCAAAGCGCTGAGCGGCAACGCGGGGGACTTCGAAGCCGCAGCCAGAGAGGTCGCCAGAGTTGTAGAAGAGTCGGTGAAGGTGGCGGTCAAAGGAGAGCGGATGGTGGCCGTGGCATTCTCGGGGGGACTGGACAGCTCGGTGGTGGCCAGATGCGCGGTCGCTCATACGAAGGTCATAGCCTGCTCAGCGTTCGCCAACGGGTCCGGGGACGCTGCGAGGGCCAAGAAGGGGGCCGAGGCGCTCGGGGTGGAGCTGGTGACGACGGAGCTCACGAGAGAAATGGTGGAGGGGGCCATGGCGGTCATCGACCTCCCCTTCCAGCCGACGCTCATGGACAAGAGCCTCTGGTGCCTTTACAACGTGGTGGCCCGAGGATCAAACAAGTCCGGGGCGAGGGTCATGCTCCTGGGGCAGCTGGCGGACGAGCTTTTTGGAGGGTACGCCAAATATGTGGAAGCCCTGTCTACCAGCGGAGAGGAGGCCGCGAAGGAGATGATGAGGGCCGACTTCCAGGAGTACGGGGCGAGGGGGAGAGTCCGCGATGTGGGAGCTTGCGGGAGGCTCGTGGAGCCGAGGCTCCCGTTCGCTGGCGCGGAGGTGGTGGAGCTCGCTTCGGCCATCCCGCTTGGGTTCAAGATACGCGACGGAGTCAGGAAGGCTGTACTGCGGAGGGCTGCTGTCTTGCTGGGGGTACCTGAGGAGCAGGCTGGGGCGCCGAAGAAGGCTGCGCAATATAGCTCGGGGGTGCAGAGGCTCGTCGCTGGCTCAGGCTTTTAACGCCCCTGACTGACGGCGTTCTATGATTCCATCGCAGCAACCCAAAGGAAAGCTGGTAGGGTTCAAGCCACTCCAGGAGAGGTTCAGTTACTACGCCCTGGACGACGGGACAGTCATCGGCATCAAGCCGGCCGTCGTGAAGGTATACAGGCTGCAGAACCCGGACAACAGCCTGGCCTATTCGCCGGACGGGACGCCAGCGTACTTCTACCAGACCCAGAACATCACCCAAGTGCTCACCCCAGATGAGTACAAGTCCTTCAAGGGCGACGGCATTTCCGAATGATCGGGAAGGCCTACATCTCTTCGGAGGACTCGGCGCTCCTGAGACAGGCCCTGGGCGACTATCGCGGGGAATCCTGCCTCGAGATAGGAGCAGGCAACGGGGGGACACTCATCGAACTCACCGGGAGGTTCGGACTCGTCGCAGGGACGGACATCGCAAGGCCTCGGATGGGCGACTGGAGGGCGAGGGGGGCGAGCTACATCCTGGCCGACGCGGCGTCATGCTTCCGGCCCAACGCCTTCGACCTCGTGGCGTTCAACCCGCCGTACATCCCAGGGGAGGTCGAAGACAGGGCGGTGGACGGCGGGCAGGAATTGGAGGCGCCCAAGAGGTTCCTCGAGGATGCGCTGAGGGTGGTGAAACAGGACGGAGTCGTAGTCTTTCTTCTGAACTCGGAAGCAGACATCGAGGAGTTCGAGGCCATCTCCGCCCACGAAGGCTTCAAGCTGAAAAGACTGGCGGCCCTCAGGATGTTCTACGAGGAGCTGGTGGTCTACGCGGCAAGAAAGCACAGCACCTAGAAGCATTCGAGAGTGGCGTCCCTAAGTCGTTAGGGGTGCCCCCGGCGGGCGGTGCCATTTTCAGGATTGGGAATCGTCTTTCCGCGTTATATACTCGATGCCTACCCTAACCTGTTCAGAGATGCTAAGGCAGATAGCGCTTCAGGTCCGGACCGAGAACAAACTGCAAGACGCGGCTAGGGAGCACGGGACAAGCCTGACCATCGTGGACTGCAAGTCGTTCAACGAGACAGGCATGTCGCTCCTCCTTGAGCTCAGGGGGGACCAGCAGGGCATTAAGGCGACCACTGCGGCCATCCGGCACGTCGCAGGGGTCAGGCAGGTGGTCGAAGGGGAAGTTCCGGGAGAGAGTGTGCCGCTTCTGGTGGTCCTTGACAGGCCGGCGATCTGCAGGGCTTCAAACGACGCGGCCATCGTCTGCCTCGACTGCCCGCTGAATTCGGATTCGCAGCCGGCGTCCTGGAGGTTCATCACGAGGAAGTCGAGCGACTTCCGTCAGGTCCTTGCACGGCTCTCGAAAGAGGGGATAGAGGCGAAGATAGAGGACGTCGCGCCGCTGGAGAGGAAGGCGACACTGACCGGGAGGCAGAAGGAGATCGTGGCCACCGCGGTGGCACAGGGATACTTCGAGTTCCCCAGGAAGATCAGCCTAACAGGACTAAGCGAGCTCGTGGGAGTCAAGCCCTCCACGCTCAGCGAGATACTGAGAAGCGCCGAGAGGCGGATAATGGCGAACGCCCTGGGCGTGCCGTTCCAAGAAGACTAGTCGCAGCCGGTGCTACCCGCTTCTGACGAGGAAGTCCCCCGATTCTGAATCCTTGAGGTATATCGCCCTCCAGGGACATGATTCTGCGGCCCGGCGGAGCCGTTCGAGGTCGACAAGCCGTTCATCAGCATCGGCTATCCCAAGGGGTTCCTCGCCGATCTGCTTTCTCTCTAGTGAGAAATGCTCAGGAGCAAGGACCGCACAGAAACCGGTTCCAAGGCAAAGGTCTTCGACGATCCCTGCCTTCAGCTTCTTGCCTTCTACCGTCGTTATCTCTACTTCGCCTCTCTTCTGAAGGTTGGCTTTCCTGATGTCTGGGTTCCGCGTTATGGTGTCGGAGAGAGTCTCGCCCGGCCTCTTGGCGTTCGCGAGCATCCTGTAGGCTTTGTCTGAAAGCTCGACGGGCTGCGGCATTTGCGTCGCCACGACAGGTCGTTCGCTATTTATTCCCTTTCGTGGGCTGGCAGGGTTCCCTAACCAAAAGTGAAAGTGTACAATCTGAACCCTTGATTCGCGGTTATCACCAGTTCGTGCATTCCATGGCCAGGCGCGTCGATGATCGGGTAGAGCCGAGCCATGCTCACGGTTGCGGATGCGACGCCCCCGGCCATTGAAACATCGCTCCCAACATAGGCGGCTGATGGAGTGCTTCCGTCTAGTTTGATTGAAATCATGTTAGAGTTCCCTTGGGCCACGATGTTCACGACTTTGGCAATATACTCGAGGTACACTTTGCTGTTGGGTCCTGCGGCTATCATACTGTCGTTGGCGTTGTACCATGGGCCCGAGAAGTATACGACGTTGGTGTACGTCACACTCGTGAATGCATAGTTGACGACCTCGCCTGGAGAGAACCCTTGCGAATTCCCGATTGGCTGCCTCGCCGTGGCGTACCCGACGTATATTTCTGGGGTCCCTATCTGTGAAAAGTCCACGCTCGTACCGGCAGCCCCGGTCGCTGTCCCCACGTGGTAGCCAGCGGCCTGAAGCAGCTCCCTGATGACGGATTCGGTCTCGTTGTAGTCCCCCTCTCCAAACTGCGTGTGTCTGATTGTGCCGTTGGCGTCAACGACGTAGTCTGCCGGCCAGTATTGATTGTGGTAGGCGTTCCATGTCGCGTCGTTGCTGTCCAGCGCTACGGGGTACTTGATCCCGAAGGATTTGACCGCTGTCACGACATTGGTGTAGTTCTTCTCGAACTGGAATTCTGGCGTATGTACGCCCACAATCACCAGACCGTCGCTCCCATACTTTGCGTACAACGCGTTGAGGTAGGGGATGGTGCGGATGCAGTTTATGCATGAATAGGTCCAGAAGTCTATGAGGACGACCTTCCCTCGCAGCTGGCTTATGTCCAGCGGGGGGGAGTTTATCCACGCGGCGATTCCTTGGAAGTTAGGCGCTGTCCCAAGGCTGGGCAGGTTCGAAACGTTCACAGTCGGGTTGCTGGTCCCCGGGGTGAGGACAAATGAGGAGATGGCGGCAGCCACGACGATTACCGCGATTATCCCGAAGACCACTAGGTACGCGTTCCTCTTCACTTCTTGATGACCTCCGCCGAAGTGCCGGAGACGTAAGCTAGGAAGGCGGGGACCAGCGGCAATATGCACGGGGAGACGAAAGTCAGGACGCCTGCGAGCAGAGCAACGATAAAGCTTAGCTGGGACTCACCGAGTGGATTGGCGAGGGTACCCAGGGGACCAACCCCGTTGAGGAATATCTGTAGCAGGCCTATGTAGTTGGTGACCACAAGCAGCCCGACGGCGATCAGGAAGACACCGCTGACCGCCCCGAAGTACCTCAGGAACCTCCCTGACCGATTCAAGAAAGGGGACACCCTCGAGACGAATGCGCCGGCCAGTAGGAACGGGATTCCGAGGCCCAGAGAGTAGGCCATCAGGTACAGAAACCCGAGCCCCGGAGAGACGGCGGCGAGGGTGTAGACTGAGCCGAGAATCGCACCCACGCAGGGGGTCCATCCCAAAGCGAATGCGACTCCAAACGCCGACGAAGTCAGGTATGTGCTCCTGAACTTCCTAACATTGACTTTGTGCTCGACGCTGAAGAATGGGATCGCATACTTTGTGGACGCAATCATCAACCCACCGAATGCGATGATCACCACTCCTCCCACCAGTCTGACCGCGCTGACGGCCCGGAGGGAGGCAGTAGAAAAGACGGTCTGTAGGAGGACCCCTATGATTGAGAAAACAACGGTGAACCCTAGTACGAAGAAGGCCGAGTTGAGGAAAATCACTTCCCTGGCCCTTGCCTGTTCAGATGCCAATCTAGCTGGTCACAGAACCGTTCAGGACCTCGATAGACGCATGTCAGCTCGGCCCATTGGGATCGACTCCGACATCACTGGTTCCTCGTGGCCTTCCCTGTATTTATGGAGATTTCCAAATCAACCCCAATTCTATTGACCTGGGACAATAAGGCCGAGCTTCATCACGTGCTCGTCATCCTCCATCCTCCCGGTGAACTCGAAGCCAAGCCTCTTGTAGAAACCTTCGGCACCGCCCGTTTCTCTTCGGACCGACAGGTAGAGCGCTTTTGCTTTCGAATTTCTCTTCACGTGCCTGATCACAAGTCCCATTGCTCTTCGTCCATACCCTTTCCCTTGATACCTCGCGTCAATCATTAATCTCCAGAGGAAATGCCTTCCACGCTCCGGCATTTCGGCCAACATGACAAAACCGATAGGAGTATCGCCAGCGTATACAGCGCGAAACCACTCTGATTTTGAGAAGCTTGCCTGTGCAATGGATATCGCATTCGGGGCCACAAACTTCCTCTGGGCCTCGGAGACGTGAAGGTCGCAGATCGACATGACAGTCTTCCCCGTAATCTTGCACAAGGCGATCTTGGGCTCGCGGTTCAGAGCACCTAGGTTCATTGCCATTCGTTTCCCCAAAGCTTGGCCTTTCAAGGAGAGCCTCTTGCGTCCTAATGAGGATTCATTTGCTCGAATTTGGCCAATGTTGTGGCAGATTCGAGGGAGTATGTGGTCCCCCTGGCGGGGTGCGAACAGAAAGGGAACGGGCCCGGTGGGGTCCGGTGCGGATTCGTACCCCAGAGCTGGCCCAATAATGGGGCCTACTTCGCCAGCACAATCCACTTCCTGAGCTTCTCCACCAACTCGTTGTATGTTGAGCCGGACGTGAAGCGGTCAACTCGACCGGGGCATGCGGATGATACAGTAGATGCCCGTCGCGTAGACTTATCTCAGTCGACTCCTGCGACTATTTTGGTTCTGGAATCCAACTGGACAAAAGGAATAACGGGCCCGGTGGGATTCGAACCCATGGTCTCTGAGGCACGCCTCTTCAGCTCCGAAGGCTGACGCCTTAATCCGTGCTAGGCTACGGGCCCGAAGGGCCTGCGAAGGGTCGAGGTATTAAGACATCAGGCGCGGGATGTTCTCTTCAAAGGGGCTCCCGATGACGCCTCGCTCAGAAATCATCGAAGTCACGAGCTCAGGCGGGGTCATGTCGAAGGCCGGGTTCGCGACCACGACCCCCTTGGGTGCGATGCGCTTGCCACGGATCTTGACCACTTCTTCCGCCCCTCTTTCCTCGATGGTCACCTCGTCGTGGGTCCTTGACAGGTCGAAGGTGGAACGGGGAGCAGCAGGATAGAACGGGACGCCGTGACGTTTGGCGAGGACCGCCTCCTGATAGGTCCCTATCTTGTTGAAGACGTAGCCGTCCTTGGTGATCCTGTCGGCGCCGACGATCACACAATCTACCCGCCCTAGGCTCATCATGTGGCCCACCGCGGTGTCTGATATCAGAGTGCAGGCGATCCTGTCCCTGGCCAGTTCGAAGGCGGTAAGCCTCGCTCCCTGCAGGGCAGGGCGGGTCTCGGGGACCAGGACCTTCACAAGCTTCCCCTGCTCGACGGCTGCCCTGACTACTCCCAGGGCTGTCCCGTATCCGACGGTCGCGAGGGCCCCGGCGTTGCACTGGGTCAGCACCGTGTCCCCGTCATGGATGAGGTCGGCACCGTTCCCACCGAGCTTCCTGTTGACCTCTATGTCCTCCTCCTCCATTGCCTTCACTTCGCCTTCTACAGCCACCTTCGCATCCCTCACCGAGGGAGCCGCACGCGCCTTTGCCATTACCCTGTCGATGCCCCAGAACAGGTTGACAGCGGTGGGCCTGGTGCTCTTCAGGAGCCCGGCACCCGACTCCATCTCCCTCATGAGATCAGGGAGCCGGTTTGCCTTCGAGCGTACAGCCACGAGAGCGAGCCCCATGGCTGCGGCGACCCCAATGGCAGGCGCTCCCCTGACCACCATCGTTTTGATGGCAGTAGCGACCTGCTCGGGAGTAGTATAGGTCACGTAGTAGAACCTGTTCGGAAGGGCTGTCTGGTCGATCATCTTCACCCTCCCCCTATCCCAGGTGACCGTCCGGATCGAGAAGAAGTTGTCCAACGGAACAAGCGGTTCGTCCTCGCTCTAAAACAGTTTGGGGGCAGACTCCCACCTTCAACTTCAAATAGAGTCGAAAGGGCGTTCGTGAAAGAAGATCATGGCAGAGGCACCAGCTCCCGAGGAGCAGCTACGGCCATTCAAGGGGGTCCTCAAAGAAGACGGGATCTTGGTTGCCGACAGGGAAAGATTCGGCGAACTCGAGGAGTCTGGGTACGGATCGAGGGAGGGGAAGGACCTGGTCCTCCGCGACTACGAAGCCCTGTACCTGGTCTACGGGAAGAAGCTTGACCTCGAGGACAGGTCAGGGAAGCAGGTCACGTTCGAGAAACTTGCTGAGTTCGCGCAGAAGAAGGCGGGTGACTCTTGGACGAAGTTCGTGATCTACAGGGATCTGAGGAGCCGAGGGTACATAGTGAGGGAAGGGTTCGGGTTCGGCACAGACCTGAGGGTGTACGAGAGAGGAGACTACCCAAAGAAGCCGGCCAAGTATGTCGTGTTCGCCCTCGACGAAGGGATCGAGAAGGGGATGGCCGACCTCCAGAAGTCGGTCAAGGAGATGGCCAAAATGGGGAAGGAAGCCATCATCGCGGTGATAGAGAGGAGAGGGGAGGTCATCTACTACAAGGTAAGCAAGGCAAGGTTCTGAGGGCGTTGAACGCCAGAGCATCCATCGACCTGATCAGGCCGGTGAACTGCGCGATGATCGGGTTCGCGGTCATTGTGGGGGCGTTCGTATCAAAGCCCGCCTCGGTCTCCGTCATACAGCTTGGCCTTGGTTTCCTAACAGGGTTCTTCGTGTGCGCCTACTCGATGGCGGTGAACGACGTCTACGACTTGGAAGTCGACAAGATCAACAGGCCCGAAAGGCCGATCCCCAGCGGCAGGGTGTCTGCGAAAGAAGCATCTCGTCTGTCCTATCTGGTGCTGGCCGTGGGAATGGCATGCTCCGTGCTCTCGCTCAACCCGCTGGCCGTCATCATAGCCGCGGCGTACGCGTCCCTTTCCTGGCTTTACAACGGCAGGGCGAAGAAGACGGGCCTACCGGGGAACCTCATCGTCGCGTCCTCGTTGGCGATCCCCTTCATCTACGGAGGGGCAGCCTCGGGAGGTTCCATCGGGGGCTCCCTCTTGCTCATGATGGCCCTGACCGCTTTCTTCTCGGGGGTCGGGAGGGAGGTCGTAAAGGCGATGGCAGATGTAGGGGGGGACGCCAAGAGAGACGTTAACTCCGTGGCCCGGAGCAAGGGGTTGGGCTTCGCTTCGGTGGTCGGCGCAGCATTCTTCCTGCTCGCTGTCCTGACTAGCTGGGTCCCCCTTCTGACGGGCCTGGCCAATCAGGTATACTCCTATGGGGTCATCATCCCCGACATCATCTTCGTTTACCTTGCTGGTGCAATACTGATCCATCACGAATCGTCGAGCGCCTACAGGGTGAAACGCATCGCCCTCGCCGGGATGACGGTGGGGCTGCTGGTGTTCATCGGAGGAGCGGTCTGATTGTGGTCTGAGAAGTACAGGCCGCAGAGCCTGGAGGAAATGGTCGGGAACGAGGAGGGGAGGACGAAGTTCCAGCTCTGGCTCAAGAAGTGGAAGCCGGGGTCCAAGGCTGCGCTCCTCGTCGGCCCGCCTGGTACCGGCAAGACGACCACCGTCCATCTGGTGGCGAAGAAGGTGGGCCTCGCCCTTGTCGAGCTGAACGCAAGCGACGCGCGGACCAAGGAGAAGCTATCAAGGAAGATGGGCGAGGCCATCGCGAGCACGAGCCTGTTCGGGGGCATGAGCCTGATATTCCTGGACGAGGTGGACGGGCTCGCCGGACGGTCAGACTACGGGGCCATCGAGTACATCAGGGAGGCGGTCAAGAACAGCGAGAGCCCCGTGGTGATGGCGGCGAACGACCCCGAGTCGGACGAGGTGAAGAAACTCGGGAGCGCCACCAGCAAGATAGAATTCAGGAAACCGGACATCCAGGAGGTAGAGCGCAGGCTGACATCCATCGCTGAGAAGGAGAAGATGGGGGCCAGCAAGGAGGAGATAGAGAGAATCGCGGGGGCGGCGAACGGGGACCTTAGGGCGGCCGTCAATTTCCTGCAGTCAGGGATCTCCGCCCAGAAGGACGAAGAACTGACGCGGTCTCAATCGGTCAACGCCTTCTTCGAAGCGACTGACCAGAAGGCGGCGCTGAAGGCGCTCAGGGCCTACCCCGGCCAACCGAGGGAAAAGATCCGGGACATTTTCACCGCAGTCACCAGGTCGCACGTCAATGAGGAACGGAAGGCAGGGGCCCTTGAAGCCCTCTCGAATGCGGACCTGATCATGGGGAGGATAATGCGGGGGAAGAACTGGAGGCTCCTCAGGTACCTCGACCCTCTGCTTGCTTCGGAACTCTGGAAGGCGCTGGGGGACGGTGGGCCCCGGTTCACCCTGGACGCAGTTCCATGGCCCCTTCAGATCAGGATCTGGAACGACTCCCGCAAGCTGAAGGACATCGCGCTGATTACCGGGAAGAGGGTCGGGATAAGCCAGAAGGGGTTCCTGGTGGAGGACATGCCATACTTCCTCCGTCTCTGCGCGGACAGGGAATTCCGCGATGAGGTCGTCAGGAGCCTCAATCTGGAGGAGAACTATGCTCTTTTTCTCGAGAAGGAATCGATGAGGGCGGCCAGGCGCTAGTTGTAGGCCCGGGGGTAGATGCTCTTCCTCGCTTCCTTCCACTCGGTGTAGAACCTCATCAGCGCCCCGGCGATGGGGCTCGCCTGGTCGACGCGGAATATCCGTATCCTGTTGAATCGTTTCTCTGTGAGTATCCCGGACTCGGTCAGGAACTCTAGGTGGCGCGCCGTCGCGCTGTGGGATAGCCCCGACCGCCTGCTTATCTCCGAAATGTTCAGCTCCCCTGTCTCGAGCATGATGGTCAGCACCTTGGTCCTCCCGTAGGAGGACATCAGCCTCTCAAGCTCTAACGTCGGCCACCATCCCCTTCTCGAGCTCCCCCATCAGCTCCTTCGCAGAGACGAGGGACAGCCCGATCATCGTCGTCCTCCCCCTCACCCCCTTTCCGGAGAGCTGGGTCTCTATGATCCCCTTCCTGGAGAGCTCGTTGACGTCGCTCCACACCTGGGTGTGGTGGTAGGCCGCGACGCTCTTGCTTTCACAGAGGGCGGAGTAGCTCTTCTCCACCTCGCCTATGGTGACGTAGGTCGAGTCTCCCTTCTTCAGGAGGGTGGAGATGGCCATGAGCAGCAGCTTCTGGTGCATCGTGAGGTAGGCGAGCTCCTCCTTCCTCAGCTGAGGGGGGAGCGAGGCCTTGGCGGACCTGATGTGTTCGGGGAGGACCCTCGGGGACTCGGCGTCATCCGCGAGCTTTCCGGCCCGGTAGACGAGGTCGAGGGCGTAGCGCGCGTCCCCGAACTGCCCAGCGACGTCGGCCACGAACTGTATGGCGTCGTCGTCGAAGCACCCGTCGTTGAACGCCTCGGCCCTGGAGGCGAGGATGTCGGCCAGCTGGGCCGCGGGGTAGTAATCGAGAGAGATCTCGTTCCACTGGAGAGAGCTTAGGGTGCTGAGGTCCACCTTCTTCAGGTAGTCTGTGGTCTTCGAGATCAGTAGAGAGGAGAGGACCTGGCTCCCGGGGGACAGCTCCCGCAGGCGGGTTATGGTGTAGAGCGCAGACGGGTCGGAGAGTATCAGCGAGTCGACCTCGTCGAAGGCTATGACGAGGTGGATCCTGTTGCTCCTCAGCTCCTCGACCAGGGCGGTCAGGAGCTCCTCGAAGGAGTACCCCCTGGTCGGGTAGTTCTGCCCCAAAGACTTCAGGGCCTTGACCATTATGGCCTGGAGGGTCCTGTCTATCCTGCAGTTGACGTGCAGGACCTTGACGAGGTTCCCATAGAGGGCCGCCTTCCTCGGCAGCGACTCGAGCAGCAGCTTCTTCGCGAGCATCGTCTTCCCTGACCCGATGGGGCCCGTGATCATCACGACCTGGCTCGCCTTGGAAGCGCTCTGGGCGACGCTCGAGAAGTACAGCTCGAGCCTCTTCAGCTGGGCCTCGCGGTGTGGTATCTGGTGCGGCAGATACTCCTGGAGAAGTATTGTCTCGTCACGAAATACCGAGCGCGCCATGAAAGAGCCTGGAGAATCCGCTTTTTCGTCTTATAACTTTGATTATGCGTTGGATAGAACGAATAGTGGAGGGTTGTCTGAAAGTATTCTGACAACATAAAAGGAGCGGGACACCCCCTCGGGAGGATGAAGGCCGTCCGATTCCACAGGCACGGTGGCCCCGAGGTCCTTCAGTTCGAAGAAGTGCCGGATCCGAAGCCCAACTCCGACGAAGCTCTGGTCCGCGTAAGGGCGTGCGCCCTCAACCACCTCGACCTGTGGGGGAGGAACGGGCTCCCCAATGTCACAATCCCTCTGCCGCACATATCAGGGTCGGACATCGCCGGTGTCGTGGAGTGGGTCCCACAGGAGGAGACCCGCTTCAAGAAAGGGGATGAGGTAATAGTCAACCCAGGGGTCGGGTGCGGCCGCTGCGACAGGTGCCTGTCTGGGAGGGACGACCAGTGCAAGGATTACGCGATCATCGGGTACGGGCTCGACGGCGGATATGCGGAGCTCGTGAAGGTCAGACGGGACCACCTAATTGCGAAGCCAGAGGGGATGAGTTTCGAGGAAGCTGCGTCGTTCCCCCTGGTCTTCGAGACTGCATATCACATGCTCGTTACGAAAGCTCGTGTCGTTCCGGGTGACACTGTCCTGGTCCTTGCTGCCAGCTCAGGGGTCGGGGTGGCGGCGATTCAGATCGCGAAGTTGCTGGGGTCCGAGGTCATAGCGACGGCCGGGGATGATGACAAGATGGAACGCGCAAAGAAGCTCGGGGCGGACCACGTCATCGACCACTACAAGCAGGACATCTTAGGGGAGGTGAAGAAGATCACTGGAAGACGCGGGGCGGACGTCGTCATCGAGCATGTGGGCAAGGCGACCTGGGAAGGTAGCCTGAAGGCGCTCGCCAAAGGGGGGAGGCTGGTCACGTGCGGGGCGACCACCGGAGCCGAAGTCGTGACAGACCTGAGATATGTGTACAACCGCGAGCTTACGATCTATGGGAGCTTCATGGCGGGGACGGGGGAGCTCCTGAAGGTAGTCGAACTGTTCGAGCAGGGAAGGCTGCACACGGTGGTGGACTCCGTCTTCCCGCTGGAGAAGGCTGCGGGCGCGCAGGTCCGGATGGAGGGCAGCAAGCACTTCGGAAAGATCGTCCTGAAGGTCTAGGGAACGATTTCGTAGGAGTGGGTAATCTTTGCCGTGGGCTGGAGGGTCGCCCCGACGCTGCAGAACTTCTCCGTGCTGTCCTTAATGGCCTCTTCGACGTATTTCTTTTCAAGGGATTCTCCCGTCAGGACGTACTTGATATGGATGGCTGTCCAGGGCTTGGGAAGACCGTGCTCCGGCCTGTTCCCTGACAAGTAGATCTTGAGCGAACTCAGCTTCTGGTTGCGCTTGTGAAGGACGGCGATTATGTCCATTCCGGTGCATGCGCCGAGGGACGCAAGCACGGCCCTCATGGGGCCGATGCCCTTGGCCGTTCCCTCGACCGAATCGAAGACGATTGAATGGCCAGAGGTGTCCGAGCCCATGAAGATGTTACCTTCGCTCCAGATCACTTCGGCCAGCCAGTCCTTTTCATTCAATCTGGATCACCAGGGGTTTCGATTTGGAAGCCACCTCTCCCTTCTCTATGAAGCTCTTGCGCCCCCACTTCCCCTTCGCTTCGGCGACCAGCCTGTGGGTCCCCGGGCCGAGTTCTGAAGCTCGCACGGTGAACTCTTTTTCAAAGTCGAGCATCTTCGCCTTCGCGTCTTCGACGTTCATTGGGATCTTCGGGAGTCCGCCGTCTTCGGGAACTATCATCGCCCAAATCCTGTAGGGGAGATCAGGGTCACGGCTCCAGTAGAAGCTCGCCTTCCTGACCTCTTTCTTGTTTTTTGACAGATCCCTTGACTGCAGGCGGCCCTGGGACCTGAGGTTGACCCTGAAAGTAAATCGGAGTATCTTGTCGAAGTCTTCCCACGCGACCGTCCAGACGTCAGGATGGAAAGCCTCCCTCAGACCGCCAACGATCCCGAAGGATGCGTTCGCGTGTATCGTGTCTGCCATGGAATAGGATTTCTTGTCTGAGACTAGATGGACCGGACCCATCCTCGTCGCTTGCCACGAGTACTCCTCCCTCCGGCTCTTCAATGGCAACTCAATTTCTCGGCCTTCCATTGTTGGTTAAAAGTATGATTAGGGGGTCTCAAATCTAGGAGCGCTGGCCGTCTAACCTTCCAAAATTCCTTTCAAGGGATGGGAACACCTCACGGCAGCCGCTTGCCTGGACGGCTATGTGAGAATACACAGAATATGGCAAAAATGCTTATTACGAAATCTGACTTCAGACGGAGTAGATGAATAACTCAGGTACCGGCCCAGGGTGCTCGTTCCCGCCGATTCCCATTATATCATGGACTTGGAATCGGCATAGCTTAAAAGCAAAGTCGGGTGGTATCACAGCGGGGTTCAGGGGGACGGTATCATGACCTTGGCTCAGCGGGACCCTGAGGGCAATGTGAATTCTAGGACAGTCCAACTTGTAAGGCTCCTCACAGAATTGGGTCCAGACGTCCCGGAAATTGCTCGCAGGCTAGGGCAGTTCAAAGAGTCAGTGAGATATCGCTACAAAGAAAAGATCCTGAGCAAAGGGATTGCGGTCCAAGGGGCCGTGGATCACGAGAGACTGGGCCTCAAAAGGGTCATGCTCATAGTGGATTTCGCCCCGTCCTACAGGGAATATGCCACGGCGATACTGACCGCTATGAGCGAAGTCAGCTACGTAGTGAGCTTCGCGAAGTCCCTTATCGGTGGTGAATACATCGTGAACATAAGCATCCCAGACGAGTTGGTGGGTGACCTACGGGAGTTCCTCCTCGCGCTCAAGGTGCGAGAAATGTTTTCGCGGTTGGAAATCATGGAATTTGATTGGGTCCGAATCGCGCCGATGAAACCCGAGTTCTACGACTTCGACACGGGCCGGTGGGATTTCGAATGGCAGAACATCAGCTCGGAAGATTACCAGGCGGCCGCCTACGTGCCATCTGAGCGCGGCAAGTACGACTACGTCGACCTGCTGATAATAAAGGAACTCCAGATGGACGCGAACAAATCGCTAAAGGAAATCTCCGAGAAGTTGAGCATCAATTACAAGAAGCTCGCCTGGCATCACTCCGCGCACGTATGTTCCCAGAAGCTGCTGAGCGGGTATGCAGTGAATTGGATGGGCACGCGATATGATTACAACCTCGAAAAGGTATTGCACCGAAAGCATCGATATTTCGCCGTCTCCTTTCTGGTCAAGGATGTCAACGAATTCCAGATCATGAACCTGCGCCATCAGATAGACAGGTTGCCTTTCTTATGGGGTGAGGCAGCAGGTCGAGATTACTTCGCAGAGCTAACCATCCCAGTAGACTACGTGGTCGAAGGGCTGCAGTATCTTGGAAACGTCGCCAGGGATGTGAAAGACAAGATGAGCCTTTACGCCATCGATCAGACAGAGGCCGCTCGATTTACCATCCCGTATGCGATGTTTGACCCTCTTACCAAGAAGTGGAGGTTCGATAGAGAGGGGCTCCTAGAGAAATTCGAGAAGCTTATTGTGCAGATAAAAGTAGGGCCCAGCTAGTTACGTCTAGCTGGTTCCCCAACCGCCGATTATCTCGAGCGGCCCTACCTTGAGCCCCAATGTGGCAAAAACAAGGCTTGCCCCAGTGATGGCCATCATTCCGTACCGAATCTTCTCGTCTAAGGTCATGTCACCAAGGTATGATTAATCCGTTTTATAAGGAATGAGCCTATGCATGACTGTATGAGGATATTGCTTCGTGAAATCTAAAAATGGCCTGATTTCGCCCGAGATAGTTCGCATGACGCAGGTACATGGCGAATTAGGTGCCAAGTCCTAAATATGGACTCACAATCCAGATTCCGAGTGCAAGAAGGCGCGGTTCGGCGAGAAAGACATCCGCACATCCCCGCTCGGAATATTTTGGACAGAATCGTGCTTGGAGGGAGCGACGGGGCTATCGAAGGTCTAGCGATGACGGCCGCCTTGAACGGAGCCGGGCTCGGCTTCGGCACCATCGCCGTGGCTGGGTTCGCTTTTGCAGTGGCGGGCGCCATTTCCATGTTCTTCAGCAACTATCTTTCTCTGAGGTCTGAGCTAAGGTCCCTGAAGATCGACATGGCCAGAGAGAGGATGGAGATCGAGACAGAGCCTGGGGAGGAGGAGGCTGAGATGCGCGACCTCCTGAAGAAGGAAGGTTACGAGCAGGGAGAAGTGGACGTCATAATGAACAGGCTCGTCAAGAACAAGGACCTCTGGTTGAAAGAGATGCTGCGCCGCGAGCTCAGGGTGAACCCCGAGGACGCTGCTGCAGACCCATTCGTCTGGCCCACTTTCGCAGGGATCGCTTTCCTTCTGCTCGCGCTGTTGGCGGTGTCTCCCTACGCCTTCGCCTTTCCTAGGACCGATGCACTCACCGCATCAGTGGGGCTCTCTCTTACGGCGCTGTTCGCGCTCGGTTCGAGGGCGTTCGTCCCCAGGAACTTCGAGCCCAAGGCAGGCCTCGAGTCTGCTCTGGTCGGCGCGGTGGCGGGAGCGTTCCTTTACGTAATCGGGCTCTTGATTTCAACGGTTTGACCGGTTCAGACTCATATGGAGGGAGGACACGGGACTAATCCTGGCCCCAAGAGGGTATGCCTTTGAAGTACAAGTACCTCACCTTTGACTGCTACGGGACTCTCATCGATTGGAGGACTGGGATAGAGACTCAGCTCCGGTCGGCGCTGGGAGACTTCAAGATCAACGGGCAGGAACTATTGTTCGCATATGTCGAAGTGGAAAAGGAGCAGGAGTCGACCTACAAGAAATACAGGGACGTCCTGCGCATGACAGCAAGGTCTCTTTCGGAGGGGCTCGCCATCCCGGTCTCCGACGCAGCGGCGGCCCAGTTTGCAGCTTCGGTGCCCATGTGGCCTGCATTCCCTGACACTGTCGACTTTCTCAAGGCAATGGGCGCCAAGGGATACAAGAGGTACATACTATCGAACGTCGACAACGACCTGCTGGAAGAGACCATCTCGCGGAACCACCTGGAAGTGGACGGGTTCGTCACTGCGGAAGAGGTAGGGAGCTACAAGCCGAACCCCGGTCACTGGGTCAGGTTCATGCAGAAGTACGGAGCGAGGAAAGAAGACACCCTGCATGTGGCGCAGAGCGTGTTCCACGACATTGTTCCCACTGGCGCGGTAGGGATCGACTCGGCTTGGGTGAACAGGTACCATGAGCCTATGCCTTTGAGAGGTGACCCTGTGTACATCACGGACACCCTGGCCCACCTCTCGGAGCAGCTCGGCGAGGACGCTGCGTAAAGGATAACTCGGCGAAACTGAGAGGCCGCCGAGAATTGGACTCTAGGACGGTCGCCACCACTGCTGTGTTCACAGCGTTCGTGGCCGCGGCGACCTCGGTCTTCTCTGTCTACATCCCGGCCACTACAGGTTACTTCAACGTGGGAGAGATTATGGTCTACACTTGCGCCCTGTTGATGGGCCCCTATGTGGGGGCTTTCGCGGGTGGGGTGGGTTCGGCCATATCCGACGTATCTCTCGGTTATCCATACTATGCTCCCGGGACCCTTATCATCAAGGCTACGGAAGGCTTCATCGTCGGTTATCTTGGGACGAGGGGGTTTCCTTCGATCTCCACCTGGTGGTGGCGGGCAATCGCCCTCGCCTTCGGGCTTGCGTTCTCCGCTGCCCTGGCCTACGTAGGTTCGACCTTCCTATCGGGGGCCTTCATGATCACCCTCGGAGGCGCCTGGTCCATCCCAGCCCTGACGTTGAACCTCAATGTCCCAGCTTTGTTCTGGCCCGTGCTCGCGACAGCGGCGTTCGCGATAATCGCCCTCGTCGGGCTGAGGCTGAGGTCGAGGTCGGGCCAGAGCATAATGTCCGTGCTCATAGGAGGTTCGGAGATGGTCGCCGGGTACTACCTCTACGAGTCTTTCGTACTCACGTTGATTGCGCCTGCATCCATCGTGGCGACACTGGCCCCAGCGGCCGAAGTCCCATTTAATGTGGCCCAAGCTCTCATCGGACTGCTGGTGTCCGTTCCGCTCGTCAGGAGCATAAAGAGGGTGACGAGAGGTCGCAGGTTCGGTGTGCAGAAACCCGGGCTCTCTGAGGACAACGCGAAATCATGAGGAGGCTCTCTAGGGGGAAGATCCCCATCGACGTCCTCAGCTCCACCTTCCTCAAACTTACCGGCTCGACCTCCGAGTACATCGACACCCCGCCATTAGCAGGCCTGGACTTCGCGGCGGTGAAGGTGGACGGCAGATACATGATAGTCTCCGCTGACCCCGTCACCGGAGTCGTGGAGAACATCGGACGGTACGCCATCAGTGTAAGCGCCAACGACGTCGCCACCTGCGGGAGCCGCCCTCAATTCGCAGAATCGGTGGTCCTCCTCCCTGACGGCGCGGACGTCGGGCTCGCGAAGAAAATAGCTACCCAGATGCACCTGGAGGCGAAAAGGCTCGGCATCAGCATAGTAGGAGGGCATACTGAGGTTACTCCGGGCCTGAAGCGCCCCATCGTGGCAGTGACAGCCTTCAGTTTTGTCGACGACTACGTCTCGTCTCGGGACGCCATAGTGGGGGACACTATAATGATGACGAAGACCGCAGGGCTTGAAGGCACCGCGGTTCTAAGCGGTTCGGAGGAGAGCCTAGACACCATAAGCGTCGTCGACGAGGCGGTGGCCGCCTACGGGACAGGGCGTGTGCACGCGATGCACGACTGCACTGAAGGAGGGGTGATTGGGGCGGTGTTCGAGATGTCCTTGGCTGCCGGGCTGGGGTTCGAGCTCGAAGTGAAGCGGGTGCCGGTCTCTCCTCAGACTCGGTCGCTCTGCCGAAGATTGGTCATCGACCCTCTGAAACTCATCGGCTCAGGAGCACTACTACTCGCGGTAGCCAAAGGGGACGAGAGTGCCGTGGTGGAAAGACTGAAGCCCATCTGCAGGGTCACGGCCGTCGGGAGCTTCACAAAGGGAGGGCGCCATTTGATCGATCCGAAGGGAAGAAGAATCGTGGTCCGCGCCGCACCCGAGGACGAGCTATGGCGGGCTCTCCGAAGGTCTTCGGGCGCCGGCCAAGGGCTTTAGGGCCGGCTCCTGCTGGGCCTCCCATCTGGGGGATGCCTGGGCGACCCAGGAGAACTTCCTCTGGAGGGACTTGCTGTAGACCTTGGCCCAATCCAGGCCGACGTAATCGCACCAGGCCTTGTACACCCTGGGGTCGATGTAGTTCTTCAGCGCGGTGTTGAGGTTGTAGTTCTTCGTCCTCTCGTAGAATTTGACCTCCCTCTCGAGTCTCGCCACCCTCTTTGAATCCCTCTTACCTTCGGCGGCCTGCAGCTTCTCTTTCTTCTTCCTTAGGGACTCGTCCCAGGTCTTCGGGGGAGTACGCTGATGGTTGCAGAAAATCGCTGCCTGCAGGTTCGCCTCCTTCGCCTGGTAGAGCTTGTCGAGGTCGTCCGCTTTCCTCATGTCCTTCGAAGCGAGCACTCCCTTGGCTGTCGCCGTGGCGTGATAGGTCCTGAAGACCTTCGCTGACGCCCCTTTCACAATCGAAGAGAGGTATTGGTTCACTAAACTCGAACTTACGTTGTGGAATATGTCCTCCTCGGGGCGTTTTCTCTTCGTGAAATCCTTCAGGTTCCTGGCGACCGAGGGTGGCACGTTCTCTGACTTGCTCCAAGCGACGCTGTCTTTGCCAAGGAAGTTGAACTCGGCGCGGTTCCCCTCCAGGGTGACGTGCTCGACGCGCAGGGTGCTCGCCCCGACCGTGTCCGCCTCGTCCTCGTCCTTTTCGTCCCCGACCCTCATCCCCATGGTGTCGATTAGATAGCAGACTGTCGCGACCTGGCGCAGCCGCTCGTCCTTCGAATCGAGATCCCGGAGGATCCTGTCCCTGATCCTCTGGAGGCTCGTCCCGACCTTCAGAGCCTTGTCGTACTTCGCCTTGCTCCTCGACTGCTGTATGGGAGTGCTTTCGTGGAGCCAGACATACTTCTCTTTGTCAGTGAGCTTGTCGATCCACTTCGCCATCCACATTGAGTTCTGGTCGTGGACCACCTGCTTCCAATCCCCCGGAGGCGGTGGGGATTCCTTCCCCAGATTGAGTATCACGTCGGATGGCGTAATCCTCGGCTTCCATTTCCCCCTGAACGGGTGCTGTCCTCTCCCCATGAAGAGGCCGGGAGGCTCCACCATCCAGTTCGCAATGTCGACTTCCTTTCCATCAAGGATGGCCTTGCCGTACTTCGCCTTCAGGGCCTCCCTCCTCTCCTTCCTTGATGCGGCCAAGGCCTTCTTGCCTTCCTTGGACATGCCATCTTTAATCGCCTTCTCCCCGTCGACCTTCCTGTAGTACTGGCCGAAGTCGACGTCCTTGAACTGGGCGCCCTTGCACCAAGGTGGAAGCTCCTTCAAAAAATCCCCCATGAAGTTGGCGATGAACACAGGGTCCTGCACATAGGGGGTGACCTTCTTCTTCGCGAAATTGTACGCCATCTCCTCGGCGAGGGGCTCCAGGGTCACCGGCTTGCCCCGGACCGAGACCGAAAGCCCTTCGGGCTGATAACGGTCGGGGAAGTTTACGCCACTGTGAGAAAGCGCCTTCCAGTATGCTTTCATGAATCGGTGTCCATGTTTTTGGCCGCGCTTATTTAAAACAAATCCGGCCAGGTTTAAATGCGCGGAGACGCGGCGCCGTTCTGTTCCTCGTGTGGATAGATCTTGAGCTGGACGAACGCATTTCTCTGAAAAGCCCAGCTATGCTGGTCGCGGTGTCGACCTCAATGCCCCAATACAGGGCCCTCTACTCCCAGGCCAAGGAGCTCGCCGATTATATGCTGAAGAACATGAGCTTCAAGAAGATCGGGACCGTGAGGACTTCGGCGTTCCCGCCGGAGGTGCTCGTCAGGGAGGACGGCCTGTCGACGTTACCGGAATGCAGCTTCTACCTGTCCAGAGGGAAGAGGGATCTGATCCTTTTCGCGGGGAACTCGAGCCCCGCAGACGAACAGTATGAATTCGCCAATTTCCTACTTCAGAAGGCCAAGGACATTGGGATTGAGGAACTGTATTCTGTCGGCGCCAGGTGGGCGGAGAATCCGCTCCCCTCTGAGGCGGAGCCTCAGGCGACGGGGTTCTCGACGGACCCTGGCGGTGTGGCGAAGCTGCGGAAGCATGGGGTAAAGATTCTGGGGGAGGAACCCGCCCCCTTCTTCGCTTCGATGGTCGTGGCGATGGCGAAAGAGCGCGGGATAAGAGGTTACAAACTCTCGGTGGACCACGGCGAGCCGAGTCCCCACGTGAGGTCCGTGACGAAGCTCCTCGGCATCCTGAGTGCCATGCTCGGGTTTGAAGTCGACCTTACAGAGCTTAAGGCGAAGGCAGCCCCGACTACCCCTGTGAACAGGGTGGACAACACTTCAATCTACCACTAACCTAGTTCACCGTTTCGGCTTCCCTGTCGAGGGCGCGTAACTCCGGCCCGAACCCCCACTCCATTGCAAGGTCGTCGGCCTCCGCTTCTCTGCCCTTAGACTCCTCAGGCCGAACGTGCTCGTTTAGCCATGCGTGGGCGAGTTCATGGGCAATGACTGCCATGGCCGCCGGGTCCGAGAGGGCGTTGAAAAGTGCTGCGTAGATGGTTATGGTCTGTTGGGGACGGGAGAGGACGAGGAAGTATCGCACCCTAGAATATTTTGTCAGGCCCACTGTGGTCTTGGTGGGCCTCCTCGAAAGTGTGACCGACCGCACCGTCGTGACCCGGGGGACGCCCTTCGGAGGTCGTTGGACGGCTTCGGCGAACAGTTGACGGAACCTCTGGTCGCGGGAAGAAATCTTGTAGCGTCCGTCAATCAAACCCTGGTCCTTTGGCATCAGGTCGTTGATTTCCCGCAGGTTCTCAAGCGCCCTTTGCGAGCCAACGCCCAGAGACCGCCATGGCCAGCCCGACCCAGTACGGAACGTATGCCAACACCGGGTCGATCCCACCAAGCTTGTAGGCTGTGTAGCCGAAGGAAATCAGAAGACCCAGGAACCCCGCTCCTCCCCCAAGATAGATGAGGGCCCTATCCGTGGTCTTGTGGCGGGTTAGAATTGTCAGCCCTCCCAGGAGTATCGTCAGCCCGCCGAAGGCAATCGCTATTTCCAAGATCGTGATCGCGAAGACCGCCGCGCTGGCGAAGGCCCCGCTGAAGTGATTTGATATCTGAGGGACTGCATACCCAAGAGCAGTGTAAAGTAGGCCGCGGGATGAGTATCCGCTGGCGAGCATCAGGACTCCTCCCACCACTGCAAGAGCCCCGGCCGTGTAGAGCTTGGTCCCCACAGGCCCCTGATCCCTCCCGTCTTAGAATAGCATTGCGCAAGAATGTTCCAAACCCCGAGTTACACCGAGATGTTTATCCGTCTGTCTCGAAATGTCGCCGGGAAAGATGCGAGCCGCCAGCCCAGACAGGTCACTGCAGAACACTCTCGACTGGGCCATGGATAGGATGCGGCAGAAGGGCTACGTAGTAAAATCCAAGGTCACCCTGAACGTCGAACCAGACCTCGCGATCATGGGTTACGCTAGGAAGGAGGGCGAAGTCCACAAGATAATGATATCCGAATGGGCGCTCGATTCTGAAATGCTGGGCGGGCTGGTCCTGCACGAGCTTTCCCACGTCTATTTTTCAGAGAGGGGGGCGGCGTCTCACGACAGCGCGGCCCTGGAAGAGGTCCTCGAGGATCTGAAGGACCGGGACGGGCTGAGGGTGAAGGAGACTGAGCTTCTGATTGACGCTTTTAACCACCTTCAGAACGTGCTCGTCGACGACGTCGTCTTCGCAGTGATGATGGACAAGGAACTCGACATGGCCAGGAAGTTCTTCGCAGAGTGGGTCTCCGACAAGCCATCGGGAGACCCTGTGACCGACGCAGCCCTGCTCTCGAGGAACGCCTTCGCCATAGCCTCGCTCAAGCGCCGCAACCTTTTCGAGAAAGATAGCGAGATGTATTACAGGAACCAGGCCCTCCTCTCGTCCCTCGGCCCTTCCGTGTCGAAGGAGTTCGAGTGGATGGAGAGCTTCCTCGAGGGTGCGAAGTCGGAGTGGGGTAAGGAGAAGTTCATGGAGGCGCTGGAAGACTATTTCGACAGGATTCTCTCACTGATGCGCATGTCATCCAAACTGGACGACCTCAGGTAGCGGGGAAGATCCATGTCGACGGCGAAGCTCCTCGTCATAGTGGCGATTGTCGGAGCGGTGGCGTTCGGATTGTTAATCGGCTACCTGGCCTACACCACTGACAGCTTTCCCGCCCAAGAGCGCACGTTCATGAACTACGCCAATGTGACGTCGGCGACCTTCAACGGGAGTGAATACGCGTTCAGTGTACAGTGGCTGAACGGGAACTACACTCCCCAGTATACCCAGCTGACGTCTCCAGCGACCGACGCGGCCAACACACCCGTGTGCAATCTCAACCTTACAGGGATAAAGAGCGGGCAGACGTTCTTCCTACCGTTCACCATCAGCCCGGAGTCTGCGGCCCTCTCGAACGTCGACCTGTCCATCGCGGTCCAGTCAGCTACGAACAGCACGCAGTTCACGATTATGTACAACGTCTCTTCCGTCTCCGCCAGCAACGCCCCCATAACCCCCTCGAACATAACCTGCCAGGAGCCAGCGGGAGACTAGCGGGCTCCGTCCCGTCAAGAGCGGAAAATCGCCTCCCTTTTTATAAAACTGGAAGCAGCCAAATTATCACGGCGTATCATCAGGGGAAAAGCCCCGAGGCCGAAGACCCACTGGAAACCAGGTTTAGGGAGTTCGGCGACGCCGCTTCCGAGTTCGTGAGGCTGGTCAGTTCGGAGGAGGGTATTTCATACAGGGGAGAACCCGATTCGGTCAAGAACAACCTCAACGTCATGAAGAAGATCTTCGGCAAATGGTCCATCGAGATAATACTCACGACGTACTCGCTGAAATCCGTCGGTTTCGGGGACCTCAGAAGGCTGCTGAACGGGATCAGCTCCAGAGTTCTGTCGAAGAAGCTGAAGGACCTTGAGGAGCTTGGTCTGCTTCAGAGGAGCGTGGTCGAGTCTAGGCCCCCGAAGGTGAGGTACACCCTTTCGAAGAAGGGAGTGCTCGTGGCCAAGCTCGGAGAGCCAGTCATACTCTACCTCAGGAATTCGATGGGACAGAAAAGAGGCTAGCCGACGACAAATCTTCCTCTTTGTAGAGAGGCTGCTTGATTATCCGACTTTCGGGACTAGGACGGAATCGCGCTTAGGTTCCGGTGATCGGCTGTATTGGGAGCGGCTCGCCGTGCTCGCCCGCTGCGCATCCGCAGCCCTGCACGTGGCCTCCGCGCCTCAAGGTCCCTCGGTAGAGTCCGTCTTCCAGCTTCCTTCCCGTCTTGGCTTCCCATGCTTCTATGGGCATGCCGTACTTCTGCTGAATCTTATCACGATACCATTCTGGAATCACGTTAAATGAACAGAATGGTATGATTCTCAGGTCTGGGGTGAGGTAGTGAATGTCGCAGCGCTGAAGCCTCTCCTCGTCCTGGTTGTACTTGTCCTGGAAGTGCATCATTCCAAGGAACATGCTCTTCAGGTGGAACTGGCCGATGGCTGTGTAGTCGTGCTTGATCAGAGCGTCCGTGAGTAGCTTCGCGAAGCTCAGGCTCTTTGGTTGCTTCTCCTTGTTGACGAAGGAAGACAGCCTGGTGAGGACCTTCGCAGCGACGACATAGCGGTTGGTCCCGGAATAGATCTCTTCGCTCTTCTCGTCGAGGTACTCGATCATGCCTGCGATGTCGACGAACTCTGGCAGCGGGACGAGGCGCTTCTTGTCGGGGTCGTTGAAGACGTAGGTCCCGGCCCCGCAAGCGAAGTGTATCGAAAGCTCGTACTGCTCTTTCTTGGTGAACGCCTCTATGAACCCGGTGACCGGTGAGCAGGATGGGACTGGGAACCAGCCGTCCTTCGTGATCATCCCGTCCGTCTGTTCCTCGATGCGCTCGATGCAGTCAGGTATGGTGATCCTGTACTTCGCCCTCTCGGTCTTCGTCAGCCTGCCAGTCAGAGAGACCGGCTGGAAGTTAACCGCGTGGACTGTGTCTATGTTCTTCTGGCCGAAGCGGATTATGTCCCCGAGCTCGTGGTCGTTGATCGATTTGATGACCGTCGGGACAAGCACGACTCCGACCCCCACCTTGCGGCAGGAATCGATCGCGTAGGGTGCCTCCCAGTGGTTCTTCGGGTTGGTCTTCGGGCTGACCCCGTCGAAGCTCATGTACAGATTCGAGACCCCGGCATCCTTCAGGCGCTTTGCGAGCCCCGGGTCCAGGGCCAGGTTGATCCCGTTGGTGTTCAGCTGAATGTGGTCCACACCTTCCTCCTTGAGTATCTTGATGATTGTCGGCAGGTCTTCCCTGATTGTCGGCTCGCCGCCGGTGATCTGGACGGAGTTGCCGGCGACAGGCCTTTCCGCCTTCAGAGAGCGGCCCATCTCCCGGATCTGGTCGAGGGTGGGCTCGTAGACGTAGGCGCCTTCGAGTCCCTTCTTGACGTAGAAGAAGCAATACCAGCAGGTAAGGTCGCATCTGTTCGTTACTATGATGTTCGAGAGCCCTGTGTGGGAAAGGTGGTTGGAGCAGAGCCCGCAGTTTGCGGGGCAGGAGCAGACGTCCATTGGTACGTTGGCAGCGTGTGTCCCCTTCCCGTCCTTCCAATAGCGCGAAAATTTGCTGTACATCTCGTAGGAGCCGAAGTACAGCTCTTCGGTCTCACCGTGCTCCGGGCAGGTCTTCGTCATCCACACCTTGGAGTCCCTTTCGAAGACGATGGCGGGAAGAATGCGGTTGCAGTCTGGGCATATGGACTGCGTCTGGCGGATGAAGTTCCCCTTCGAAACCTCTTTCTTCAGCTCTAGACTAACGTCTGCAATCTGGGCCATCGAAAATACCTAGAGTTATCCCTAGCCTGTAGAGGATATAAGCATTTTAACTTTACCGAGGGTGAAAGGTTAAGAGCCCGTTTTCCCCTTGCTAGGGGCAGGATGCTCACCACCGACACCGGGAACCCCGTATACCTGGCGGGAGGGTGTCATGATCAGAAGCATGCCGCAGGACTTGCACTTGTAGTAGGAGTTCACCCCTTCTTCGGTCTTCTGTGTCCCGACGTAATCGAGGCTCTCGTGCATGCAGTCGGTCATTGGTCGCGCTACGCCCCGGACGGCATTTACGCTTTTACTAGAAAAGAGGGATGGGGTCACCTTTTATGAGCCTGAGCGAGCGGGCCGAAGGGTCCCTGGAGGAGCTGGGGCTGACAGGGAGCGAGGTCAAGGCGTACGTGGCCCTTCTTAGAGGCGGGACGATGACCGCCAGCGACGTCAGTCGCGAGGCCAGGATTCCGTACTCGAAGGTCTACGTCGCGCTCGAATCCCTGCACAAAAGGGGGTGGGTCGAGGAGCAGAAGAGCAGGCCCATAGTTTACACTGCAAAGCCCCCGGACACGGCCCTAGAGGAGCTCAAGGCGAGGCAGGAGACAGAGAGGAAGGAGAAGGAGCAGATAGCCCTCGAGGAGCTGATGGGGATCTACGTCAGCAGGGGGGAACAGGAGAAGCCGGACATCTGGATCATGCGAGGGACCAATGAGATTCTCTCGAGGGTCAAGAACCTTCTATTGAACTGCAGAGCAGAACTCCTGATCGCCCTCCCGCCGCAGCTCGGGAACCTCACCGACAGGATTGAACCTCTGATGGCGGCGCTGAAGGAGAAGGGGGTCAAGAGCCTGATCCTGACCTCGCCAGACCTCCCCGCGGTCGCCTCCTCACAGCTCGGAAAGTACGCAGAGATTAGAACAAGGAAGACGATGTACGGGGGTGGGCTGATTTCAGACTCGAGGGAGGTGGTACTCTTGTTGGGGGGGGGCGAGCAGGGAGGGCTCCCACTGGCCATATGGGCGTCGCACCACGGCCTTGCGAGCTTCGCCAAGGATTACTTCGAGTTCCTGTGGAGCTCCCCGGAGACCTCGAAGGTTTGAAGCCGACCGTCCGCGACGGGGCCGGTGTCATCGTCAGGCTGGGGACTGAAGTGGGTCTCCCGAAGAAGGATGCAGTGCTTTACCTGGAGCTACTTCGCGACGGGCAGCTAGATGTAGCCGAGTCTGCGAGAGCAGCGGTACTCCTGGACAAGGGGATGGCCATCGTCTCAGGGGATGGGAAAAGGATCATCCCGGTCCACCCGAGGCTCGGGATCGCGAACCACTACAGAACCTGGCGCGAGGCCATGGTGAGAGAAATAAACGAGAGGAGGATGCGGGTGGACAAGCTCATCATCGAGCTCATACCTGTCTATGAGGCCGCAATGGAGAAAAAGACCGCGGGTGGGGGCGGATAGAGCCTTGGCGGAACCAGGACACGAGCACGAAATAGTATTCATCGGCATGGTGAATGTCAACAGGGACAACTACCTCCAGGGGGTTGTGGACGTCTGGAGGTGCCGCAGCTGTAAGGAGATGTTCTGCGACGACAAGAGGTATGGGGAACCGCTGAAGGCGAGCGTCGGATTCGAGACGATCCCGAAGGACGAGGAATGGGGCATCCTGACGTGCACCACCCTCAAGGACGTCTACATGAACAGCCTGGGGGTCAAGCCGGGGAAGAAAATCACCCACGCGTGCAGGGACGGCCAGGTCTTCGAATTCGTTGTGGGGCAGGACTACGCCCTCTCCCCGAAGGTCCCCAACCCCATCCACAGGGTCTATCTGGTAAAGGACAACATCAACAAGAACATCGAAGCAGGGCACTACAAGCTCACGATGAGGTAGCTTGACCAAGTTCGGCACCGCCGCTGCAGTCATGGGAGTCATCGCCGGACTGTGGAACCTCTGGGCTCACTTCCAGGTTTGTAGTGGGCCACTTGCACTGTGCCCCGCGGTTGAAGCCGCCCCGAATGGGACTGATGGAACCATCATGCTGGTTCTAGCGGTTATTCTGTTCCTTGTCTCCTTGGGAACTTTCGTAGGCCCACCAGCGCTCTTCTACGGGTCGGTGGCCCTTGGCCTCATTATAGACGCCATTGAGTTGCTCAACTATTCTTCAATCAGCCCAGTCGACGTCTACATCACATTGTTACTGGTGACAGTGAGTTTGGGGCTGGGCCTAGTGGCTGCGAGAAGCAGGACGAGTGTATCTGAACAGTCCCACCCCATGAACCTCCCCGTCTTCGGCTAGACCCGGAAGTTCGTGAATCGCTTAAGCGCTAGCATCAGCTGAACCTGTTTCTTCATCGAAGTAATATCGAAGCCGCCATACTCTACCCGAGAAACATCGAGTTGTTTCGCCCCCCTATTCAGCACGCTGAGGGCCACTCCCTCCTCCCCCTTCTGGTGGTGGACGAATCCCGCGCAGATGAGAATGATTCCCTGCAAGAGGCTTTTCTCCTCACCTTGCTTTTGCCTCCACAGCCCCTCAAGGACCTCATGGCACTCCCAATAGCGCTCTGAGTTGAACAAGATTCTGGCTCTGGAGAAGACCTCGTCGTCGGTCAGGTGCTTTGGAGCTCTATTGAGGTCGGTTAGGAACTCGAGCCTTGCTAGCGGTTCTGTCGCGGCGATGAACATTTCGAGGTCAGCTCTCGAAGGGCAGAAGATGTCGATTTCGAGCGCACCATAGGAGGTCCATTTCGGATTTCTCGCCTCGGCGCCTACAGTCCTGGCCAGGGCCCTGATTGAACCCAGAAAGACCTCCCGGGTTGGTTCAATGGGGACAAGCCTGATGAGAAAGCGCAAATGGACCGGGAGGTTTGGTTAGAACGCTTTAATGTTGAGCCGAAGTGTTCGCCGCTGTGGGTGATGACCGAATTAGCCGTCAGAACCTATCCATGTTGAGGATCTTGAGTGCGAGAACCCACGCCAGAATAACAGGGAAGTTCAAGAACAATCGGGAATGATTTATATCCACTGAGACGCGCGCGGGATTCAGGCGACCTCGCGTGGTAGACATCGACCTTACCTGCAACCTTGAAGGTTTCCGGAGGTTTCTCATCAGCAGCACCTGCAGAAGCTTCATCCCCGAGTCGTACCTCCGAGACCCGGAAGTCTTCCCTGAGAAACAGGGGGACCAGGGCTCGATCTACGTGGAGGCGGTCGACAAGGTCGACCTCAAGAAGATCAGGGACGTCACCTTCATCAACGCGAGAGACGTCCTAGGGATAATCTACACGTCGAAAAGCGGGAACACGAAGCTGAAGTGGCGCGAGCTCAGAGGGAGGATCGGTCGCATGTCAGGGACGGCGTCGGCCAACTCACTTGTGAACCTCTCTATGGCACGCATCATCTCCCCCGAAGACGTTGAGGCGATTGTGGCCAATCAGGCACCAGAGGGCGAAGTGCAGGAAGGGATGGAGGAGCCGAGCGAGCCGCAGGCCGAGCCCCAGGCCGACCTCCCCCAAGACTAGGCCGTTTCCAATGGGAAAACGGACTGCAAACGTAATTCGCTTAGTTTATACCTGCGGAGGTAGTCGATTCCTTCGATGAGCAAGGTCAAGGTAAGCAGGATAAGCGGAGTCACAGACCCGCTCACCGGGCTCCCTGCTAAACAGATCGAGTTGGTGGAGGTCAGGGACTCTCGCAGGCCGGACATGTTCCCCGCAAACGATGAGGCGAGGGTGGTCCAGGGCATGGTGTCTCAGCTGCAATCGATGGGGCTAATGCCGCAGATGCGGGAACTGGGGTACTCGAAGGTTGTCATGACCCTTACCGAATCAGAGTACGACATGCTCGGGATGAGGCTCGACGTCAACGAGGTCTACGAGCTTGACATACGCAATGGTTCGATAACCCTGAAGAAGCTCACAGAAGGCACGTAGCACTTCCTGCATCTCTGGTGCGGCCTCTGGGAAGCATGCCCGAACAGATTCGATTCCCTAGGCAAGCAGCCCGGCTAGGATTCGATACTACTGGGGTCGGAACCAAGAGGGGGATTCTGCAGTGATCAAAGAATGACCCAAGGATGCCAGGCGCCTTGGCCGGCCATGTCACTCCATGTCGGCGGCCGGACCAACAAAGGCCCTCGAGGCATTAGGGCTCGGTAGGCAAGTCTTTCGCTTTCAGGCCGCCACGGTTGATGCGGGAGAGATGGTCTCTGATTCCATGGTCTCAAGCCGGTTGATGGGCGCCAGAGTACGGGCACTCCTGAAGAGGGCGTAGGCCCCCAAGATACTGACAACACCCCCCGGAAGCGCGGGGTAGCAGCGATCTGACTCGCTGGTCTGGAACACCCTGAATCAGACCCTCTTTAGCCAAAAAGAGTTCATTCTGAGCTTGTTTCTGGTGCGGCCTCCGGGATTCGAACCCGGGCGAGTGGCTTGGGAAGCCACTATCCTAACCACTGGATCAAGGCCGCGCCGCCAGCCCCGTGTGCAGAAATAATATAACCGAAACCATTCAGCGCAGGCAGGCCCTTGAGTCAGGACCTCCTCTCCAAGCTCGCGCCACGTCTGAAACGCTTGAGCGAGGGAGGGTATGAGAGAGGGTATGCAGGAGCCAAGAAAATCAGGAAGACGAGCACCCACCAGCTCATTGGCGACATCCTAGATTCCCTCAAGGTGCCTTACAAGGAGAACGTGCGAGTGGCCGACTCGGGGTTGATTGCGGACTTCTTCGTGAACGGGACCTGGGTCTTCGTAGAGAGGGAGCTTGACGAGATCCAGCGAAGGGCCATGGCTCGTGGGAGGCGGAACGCCATCATGATCCGAAGGGAGTCTCTGAGGAGCGACAGGTTCGACCATGGAATCAGGATCCTGGGGCTCGGGGAGGAAGGAGGTTTACAGACCATCTTTTTGGACGACCCGTCCTTCAACTTCGACTACGCCCACATACTCCCCAAGACGCAGAAGTGCTCGGTGATGCATGGCCACACCTCGAGCGTCCTAGTCGAAGTGATCGGACACCCCATCGACGGCATGGTAGTCGATTTCGGGGTCGCCAAACCAATCGTGCGCGAGGCGGTCAGAGACCTGGACCACAAGCTATTCATCAACGAGAAATATGTGACCCAGGTCGACCGGAAGAGCGTGACCCTGAAGTTCGACACCGTCCATGGTGAATTCGCGATCAAGGCCCCGAAGGCGACTACCGTCATGATGAAGGGTGAGGCGACCGTGGAGAACCTCGCTAGAGAAGTCCTCAACAGGGTAGCTCCGAAAATGCCGAAGAACGTGACCGCCGTGGGGGTCTACGTTTACGAAGGACTCAACAAGGGGAGCCATGTCCTGGCGCAGATACACGCGGACGGTGCCAAGGGCCAACGAAAGAAGCGATAGTGCTTCTCTCGGGCGGGATAGATTCAGCTACGGCTCTCTACCTCACCAAGGCCAAGCGACGGGTCAGGGCAATCACATTCGAGTATGCCGGCATCGCCAAGAAGGAGCTTGATTCGGCGAAGGCAATAGGGGAAAGGGCGGGGGTCTTCGAGCACAGAGTCGTAAGGCTCCCAGATGTGAAAGAGGCATCAGACATCCCAGGGTTCAGCCTTGGGAGGCATCCGCCGACCTACATTCCGATGAGAAACGCCGTCTTCTATTCGCTGGCGGCATCCTACGCGGAAGAGACGGAGGCGGACGTCTTAGTCGGCGGACACAACAAGGACGACGCCAGGGTGTTCGATGATGTCAGTGCCAGGTTCTACAACTCCCTCCAAGGAGCCCTGAGGGCATCCTCGCCTCTCCTCCGCAGAAGGAAAATCAGCATCGCAAGGCCTCTCAGCCGAAGGAGCAAACCTGAGGTGGTGAGATTGGCCGCGAGCCTCGGGGTGCCGTTGGAAATGACATGGTCGTGCCATCGAGATGTAAGTGAGCACTGCTGGGATTGCGAAGGGTGCCTCTCACGAAAGAGGGTCTTCGAACGGGCGGGGGTTGCGGACCCCCTCTTTCATTAAAAATGGGCGAAAATTACTTAAGGAATCGAAAATCGCTGGAAGCCTCCTTGGCGCGTCCCGACCATGCGACAGCCGACGCCCTCGACATAATCGACGCCACGGCAGACGTTCAATCCGAGGATTCGAGGCTCCCAATCGATGCTGGGGTGACGAAGCTTAGAGTCCTGAGCACCGCTGGGAACATCAGGATGCCAGTGGAACTTTCCATACAGACGTCGACTGGGTATCATCGGGGGGTGCACATGAGCCGACTAGTGAAGGCGGCCAACGGCCACAGAGCCCGGGGGATGGAGCAGTGGCTCCGCTGGATATGTACGGAGGTCAACAGGACACAGCCGGGGTCGAGTGTGACAGCCTCCTACGAGCTCCCCTACGACGACCAGTTCGCCAAGATTACGATGAGGGCGACACAGAGGGGAGTCGTGACCTACCAGTTCGTCGTCGACGGAATGACCGCCTGCCCATGTTCCAAGAAGATGATTGGAATCGGGCACATGCAGAGGGCGCAGATGACGGTTGTCCTGAAGAGCGAGAAACCGTTGGATTCGATGGGAGTCGTTGGGAGGATTGCCGAGTGCTTCTCTGCCTCGCCGAAGGAGCACATGAAGAGGTTAGAGGAAGCGAAGAAGATTCTCGAAGCCCAGGCCAACCCGAGATTCGCCGAAGATCTGGTCAGGGAGTGCGTAAACAGGTTCCCGAACGCGCTCTTCGTCAGTGGGAGATGCTTCGAGTCGATACACGCCCATGACGCCATTGCGACTTGGTCGTCAAAGCCCGGCTGGATGCCTATCCTTTAGGCTCAGAGAGCTTTCAACTTTAAATCGAGAAACCGAAGGCTGGCCAAGGTTTGTCCGACCTCCTTCTCGGCACTTCAGGGTGGTCATACAACGAATGGGCAGGTGTGTTCTATCCGACGGCTAGCACCAACAAACTTTCGTACTATTCGAAGCTCTATTCCACCGCTGAAATTGACTCGACCTTCTATGCATACCCCTCAAAGGGGATGCCAATCGGCTGGGCGAGGAACACCCCCGACGGCTTCGTCTTCTCCGTCAAGCTGCCTCAGCTTTTGACCCATGAGAAGAGGCTCGACCTAGGCAAAGGGGTCGAGTCGGACCTGGTCCGGTTCCTCGGGTTGCTGAGGCCGCTCATCGCGTCCGGCAAGCTAGGGCCGGTCCTCATCCAACTCCCTCCAAGCTACACCTACCAGGGAGACTTCGACAAGTTGAAGGCATTCCTTGGGATGGCGCCGGAGGATGTGAAGTTCGCGGTGGAGTTCCGACATCCTTCCTGGCTGAGAGACGACGTCTGGTCCTTCCTCAAGGGGAGGAACGTGGCCAACGTGATCGTCGACGAACCTCTCCTCCCCCCAGACACGGTCACAACGGCCGACTTCGCCTTCATCAGGTGGCACGGTCGCGGCTCGAGGCCTTGGTACAACTACAGGTACACCGACAAGGAGCTTGATGGCTGGGTCCCCAAGGTCAAGGAGGTCACAAGCAGGGTGAAGAAGACGTTCGGCTACTTCAACAACCACTTCCGCGGGTTCGCGGTCGAGAATTCCCTTCGGATGATGGAGAAGCTCGGGGTGTCCTCTCCCCAGCAGGACGAGGCCAGGGCCCGAGCGACCAAGTTCCTCCAGACCGGCGGAAGGGACGAAGGGGAGGGGAGCATCTTAGAGTTCGTGGATCGAGGGAGGAGCTGAATGAAGGTTAGGATGCTGCTGGACGGCGGCAAGCCAAAGGTTCCTCCTCCCGAACTCAGAAGGGTGATAGAAAGCGCTGGTCTGAAGGTCGGCTCGACGGATTCGGACATCGGCGTGGTCGTGGGAGGAGACGGAAGGTTCAGCTACTATGGCCGGAACGAGGACCTGCCGCTACTCTTTGTGGGTGTCAGGGCGAAGGGCGCGACAGGGTCCAAGGCTCGCCTTGCGCAGACGACGTTCGATGACCTGCCCGGCGTCCTGAAGAGGATTGGGTCTGGAGACTACTCGGTGAAGGAGCACCGGAGGCTCGGCGTATTCAAGAACGGGAGGAGCCTCGGCGAGGTCTTCACTGACGTGTATCTCCAGAGAGGGAGCGACAGCGCCTGCATCAGATACAAGGTCAAAGTCAGTAGACCTGATGGCACCTATGACGAAGCAGCCATCGGCGACGGGGTGGTCGTCAGCACACAGGCGGGTTCGACGGGGTACTACTCGTATCCGGACAGGATCAAGGGCGATTGGATGGACCCCCTAGCCTTCGCCAAGATCGGGGAAGGCGAAGTTGGCATATGCCACATCAATCCTACGTTCACCGAAAGGGCGGGGGAGACACGTCACCCTCTGCGGTATGCAGTCCCGTGGGGGAGCGAGGTGGAGCTCACTCTCTTCAGAGAGGCAGATGCCCGGCTCTATGGGACCACCGATGACCGCGCAGGAGTCAAGGTGAGCATCTCCGACAAGGTGAGGGTCGTGCCTGGGAAGGGAGTAACCAGGATGATTGTGCTCTAGGCCAGTTCACTTCATTGGCTCGATGCCTGTGGCGATGTACTCCACCGACTCGGCGATGTAGGCTGCGTGGTCAGCTATGCGTTCCAGGTATCTGAGGATTAGGGCGGAAGACATTGAGCATTTGAGGTTCCCTTTGCCCTGCAAAGTCTTCCTCAAGTTTTCTCTGTAGCTCTGATCGACAGCATCGTCCATGGAGGGTACCCTCCTCGCCATCTCAACGTCGCGCCGGGCGAACGCCTCGGAGCTCAGGCGGATCATTTCCTGAGTCTTGCGTGCGGTATCAACGACGAAGGTCCTGTCGCACTTGCCCAGGTCTCCGATCATGTCTAGGACTTGGGTAATATCGAGGGCGTAGCGGCCGTATCGGAAGAAGCCGTATGAGATTTCCATACACGCTTTGAGGAATCTTAGGTCTGTCGCCACCGGCTGATATCTTGCGATCATCTCCATGGAGAGGTCGCTGACTTGGCGATTGAGCACCTGGAGCCTGTTGGACATCTGTCTGACCTCGGTCGCCTTGACTCCTCTGCTGTAAGCTTCGATAGATGAAGTGACCGCCTGCTGAGAAAGTGTTGCCATGTCGAGGAGCAGGCTGTTGAGCTGGTCCAGCCCCATGTCCATGAGCCTAGGCATAGACCACTACCCGAACTTCCCCGTGATGTAACGCTCTGTGAGTTCCTCCTTGGGGTTTTCGAAGAGTTTCGCAGTCTCATCGAATTCGACCAGCTTGCCCAGATAGAAGAACGCGGTGTAATCCGCCACCCGGGATGCCTGCTGCAGGTTGTGAGTGACTATGATTATCGTGTAATCCTTCTTGAGTTGAGTTATCAGCTCCTCGATCTTCGCAGTGGCTGTAGGGTCCAGGGCGGAGCATGGCTCGTCCATCAGGATAACCTCAGGCTCCACCGCCAGGGCCCTAGCTATGCAAAGCCTCTGCTGTTGACCTCCTGACAGACTGGCGCCAGAACTTGTAAGCTTGCTCTTCACCTCGTCCCAAAGGTAGGCGCCGCGGAGGCTGTGTTCGACGGCATGGTCCAGCTTCTTCTTGTCCCTCTCCCCGTTGAGGGTGAGGCCTGCGACCACGTTGTGGTAGATTGTCATTGTAGGAAACGGGTTCGGTTTCTGGAAGACCATCCCGATCCTCCTGCGGACAGCCACGGGGTCGGCACGCTTGTCGTAGACGTCCTCGCCGTCGAGGAGAGCCTGGCCTTCTACCACCGCGCCCGGAGTTAGTTCGTGGAGCCGATTCAGGCATCTTACGAAGGTCGTCTTCCCGCAGCCAGACGGCCCCATCACAGCTGTGACTCTGTTGGGGGGGATCTTGAGGTCTATCCCCTTGAGTACCCAGGTGGTCCCGAAACCGGCCTTCAGCTCCTTCGTCTCGAACTTGGGTTGGACGATTGCCAGTGACGCGGGCATGGACATCTCAGCCGTCTCCATTTTCACTTCGAAGTCTTCTTGTGTCTCCGAACCAGCTCACCTAGATTTCAGCCCGGACTCCCGCGAACCTGCGTCCGATAAGAAGCTTGACTGTAAGGTTCAGTATGAGCATGAAACCTACCAGTACCATCGCAGCCCCCCAGGCGACAGCCTGCAATTGCGGATACGCAGAGATGCCATCGGTGTAGATAAGGAGTGGGAGGGCGGCAATGGGAGAAAACAGATTGCCACCGAAGTAGTAGCTGCTTCCAAAAGCGGTGAAGAGAAGGGGCGCAGTCTCCCCCGTCGCGCGTGCGACCGCAAGGAGAATCCCAGTGGCAAGGCCAGACCGGCCGGTGCTGATCACTATCCTAATCACGGTCTTCCATCGTGGGATGCCGAGAGCCAGAGACGCTTCGCGCAGTGATACAGGGACAATCTTCAGTGATTCCTCGGTAGTCCTGGCAACAATCGGAATCATGATAATCGCAAGCGCAAAAGCTCCAGAGACGGCCGAAAACGTCCTCGTTGTGAGAACGATAATTATGTACACAAAAATTCCGAGTGTGATTGAAGGGAACTCCGCCAAAACGTCGTTCATGAAACTTGATAGATACGAGAGCCTCGATTCCGGCCATTCGGAGAAGTAGATTCCCGCCCCTACGCCGACAGGGACAGCGATGAGGGTGGCCATGCCCACGATTATGGCCGAACCCTCGATGGCGTTCCCTATCCCACCGCCGGACACTCCGACCGGGACGGGGAGCTTGGTGAGGAAATCCAGATTGATTTGCGATCCCCCGAGGACGACAACGTCCCCTATGATGAGCACGAGTGGAGTAATGGCTAGGATTAGGGCGACGTAAATTAGGCCCGTCATCAGCCTATCGGAGGCGTGCCGTCGCCGGTAGTTGTTGCTCAGGGAACTCTTGGTGTCCAAGGTAGCCCTCCTAAACCCGGAACCTCGTTCCTTTGGTCATCCTCCAAATCAGGAGACGCGCCCCGAAGTTGATAACGAGGGCGAGACCGAATAGTATCAAGCCAATTTCGACCAACGCCGAAACGTAGAGGGGGTAAGAGGCCTCCGTGAACTCATTGGCAATTACAGCTGCGAGCGTGTATCCTCCTGAGAAAATATTAGCCGTGATTCGTGGTTCGTTGCCGATCACCATCGTCACCGCCATCGTCTCGCCGACGGCTCTCCCAAGGCCCAAAATGGTCGCTCCAAAAATCCCCGATCGGGCGTAGGGGAGGACGGCCTTTCTGATGACCTCCCAGTGAGTAGCTCCGAGCGAGTACATGGCCTCTCTCTGGCTATTCGGAACGGCGTTCAAAATGTCCCTAGAAACAGCGGAGACGGTCGGGATTATCATGATCGCCAATATGACCCCGGCGGTAAAGAAGTCCAATCCAAACGGAGCGCCGGAGAAAACGGGTATGAACCCCAGGTAGTTATGAAGGGGACCTTCGACGTAGGTCTTCAACAGAGGACTCAAGAAGAAAAGCCCCCACAGCCCATAGATTACGCTGGGGACTGCGGCGAGGAGCTCGACCAGGGTGCCGATGGTGTAGCCGTAGACTCGTTTCCCCTTGGCCTTCTCCGAAAGGAAGATAGCGACTCCGAGGCCTATGGGAAGCCCAATGAGGAGGGCTATGAGCGACGTTACTATCGTCCCAAAGATGAAAGGCGCCGCCCCGAAGATTTCGTGCACCGGGTCCCAAGTAGTCCCAACCAGGAACGATAATCCGAACTTCGAAAGGCTGAGATCAGAGTGCATCACAAGCTCAACTCCGAGGGCCAGCAGAAGGATGACGACCGCGAGGGCAGCGGTGGCGACCAGGCCTTTGAGAATAAGGTCTCCGTTGAGCCTACTTCGAGCGGACATTCCCTTCAGAAACTCGTCTTTTGGATTCTCTTTACCCATTATTTCCCACGATACAAAAGAGGGAGGATCCTGCCTTGCGGCTAGGATCCCGTATACACAGGTGTGCCGTTGTATGTGATGGATTTGATGGCCGTATCGTCGGCTGCCACAACACTTGCAGGCAGTGCGGGGTATCCGATCTTAGCTCCAGCATTTTGGCCGTGGTTTACTATCCACCATAGGAAGGCGCCAAGGCCATTTGCCTGAGCCTGCGATGTACCGGCGTACGACGGGCTCAAGTTCTGGTAGACCATGACGTAGGTGAAAGTAGTGACTGGGTAGAGATACGTGCCGCTCGTGTCATTGAAGATGTTGTTTACTATTGAGTAACCGGTCCAAGTGGCGCTGCTCGCCGGAATTGAGACTGCAATGCCCGCGTTCACGGACTCGGCTATGTTGGTTAGGTTCGCCAGGATGAAGCGCCCGGCGTGGTTCTGAACGGCTCCGAAATTGATCTGTAGGGTGGGGTTGATGATGTCATACGCAATTTCAAGGGGTCCGATGGAGTATGGGGTGTTGTTGATGCAGCCCGCGACCCCCTCGTTGCCCTTGCACCCAACGCCGACGGGCCAATTGACCGAGGTGCCAGTGCCGACCTTAGTCTTCCAAGTCGAGTTGGAGTCGGAGAGGTAATTCGTGTAGGCGTACATGGTTCCGCTCCCGTCAGACCTGTGGACGACGGTTATCGGGTTGGAGGGTAGAGTGACGTGAGGGTTGAGGGCGGCCAGTTTCGGATTGTTCCAAGTCGTTATGGTGCCATAGAAGATCTCTGCAAGGATGTTCCCGGTGAAGTTCAGGTGGGTCGTTGCGGCTACGCCGGGTATGTTGTAGGCTGGGACCACTGCACTTGCTGATTCAGGTATTGTCAGGAGAGTCGATCCTGCTGGAAGGGCTGTGTACTGCGCTGACGTTAGAGGCGCGTCGCTTGCGCCGAAGTTCACTGTTCCTGCCGTGATCTGTGCAATACCTGCGCCGCTTCCGATGCTCGCGTAATTCACCTGGACATTAGGCTGGATCGAACCAAACGCGAATGCCCAAGATGACATCAACGGATTCACCAGAGTACTCCCGCCCCCGTTGACCGTCGCTCCAGGTAGATATGTCGAAGTTGCTGTGGTTGTCGCGGTCAACAAGCTGGTAGAGACAGAGGTCGAGATGCTGGTAGAGACGCTAGAGACTGTACTGATTGAGGTGCTCGTCTGCGTAATAGTGGTAGTTCCACCGGACCCGCTGAGGCCGATGTAGGCACCTGCGCCGATAACAACTACTACTATTACTACAGCAAGACCTATCGTTGTTGTGCTTGTACCGTTTCTGCTAAAGTTCATTCTCGTACTGACTCGACTTGGCAGGTAATTTATCGGTAGTCGACAGGTTCTATGGGGTTAGTCATATAATATAGAGACAAGGGCATTAACCAAGAAAACGAGGCTCCTAACTTCTGCTTCGTTCGCGGGATTTGGGCATTTAATCACATATTGCTTCCCTTAGAGCCCAAAAAAGCCCTATTTTGAGCAGGTGAATCACATTCCTCGCCCGATATGGGTGACTAATGTGGAAGTGGAAAAACATATAGAGGCTATGGAGGTGAAGGGGGGTGCGATGACCGCAGAAAGTCGAAGGCCTGACTTCCGCAAGGTTCAGGTGACCGGCGGGAACAGTTTCGTCGTCTCGCTTCCGAAGTCCTGGGTTAGAGACGTAGGGCTCCATGCCCGTGACCCGGTCGCCGTCCTGGTGCAGCCTGATTCTTCTTTGCTGATAGTCCCTAGGCGGGATATCAGGGCCGCTTCGAAGTCAGAGGCGATACTCGAAGCAACCCAGGGGCTTGACAAAGACTTCCTTCTCAGGCACTTCATTTCCTACTACCTCGCCGGATATGATACCATCAGAATCACTCTCGGAAGATCGGACGCAGGCCTCAGGGGGTTCATACGGGAAGGGATCCGAAGGAAGCTGGTCGGGGTCGAGATAATCGAGGAATCGTCTGGGGGGATACTTACCCAGTGCCTTTCCGGATACGTGGACCTTCCCCTGAAGAAGGCGCTCGAAAGGATGGCGATAATCGCCGGTGGGATGCTTTCGGATTCCGTAATGGTGCTGCAGGGTGGCGGGAAAGGCCTGGCGACCGAGGTCATCGAGAGAGACGACGAAGTGGACAGGTTCTACCACTTCTTGCTAAGACAGTTGAACATCGCCGTCAGGGACAGGTCGGTGATACAGGAGATAGGCCTGACTTCGACCCGGGACTGTCTGGGGTACAGGCTGGTGGTGAAGAGCGTAGAGAGGGTGGCGGACCACGCCGCGGGCATCGCCGCCCAGGCAGAGAACCTACAGAATCTCCCCGAAAGCGCAGTGAAGAAGATATTCGAAATGACCGCCATCTCGAGGAAGGTCTTCGACAGCTCGATTACGGCTCTCCTGAGGCTCGATGGGAAGATTGCCGAGGAAGCAATCGCAAAGACGAAAGACGTGGTACAGTTGGAGGGGAAGCTCAGCAGCGAGATCTTAGGCCCGAGGATGAGCGCAGCCCAGGTGGCCTCGATCAAGCTCATGCTCGAAGGCATCAGGAGGACTGCAGAGTATGGCTCGGACATCGCAGAGGTGGCCATCGACCTGACGGTGGCAGAGCCACAGTCAATCTAAGGTCGAAATACCAGGCTCATGGAGGGGGTCAGCGAAGCTCTGGCAGTTCGCAGGTCTTCTCGAGCATGCTGACGAGCTCCGCCTCGCCTTTCTCAGTCAATTCCACCTTCTCGCCTACGGCTTCCCCTTCGAGGCTCGAAACGATGTCGATCAGATACTCCCGTTGGAGCCAGCCCAGAAGGCTACCGAAGGCGAGAGGCGTCAGCTTCGTCCTTGCCCTCAGGGCCTCCACGTCCATCTGCTTTGTTCCGACCAGCGCAAGCAAAGTAACGAGGCTCTGGCCGGATACGATGTCCCACGGAACTGAGTTCGCGGGACTTGTTGTTGTTTCTTGAATCAACGGCTTCCAATATTCCCGAAGCGCTAAAACAGTTCTCGACTGCGGCTCTATGAGCCATCAGGAAGTATAGAGACGGCGAAAAGCTGAAGATCTGAGGATTTTGGACTCGGCAAGCAGCGTTTCATGACTAGCCTCTGGCAGTACCTTGAGCATCAAGCACGATTGGGGCCGATGTCTAGAACCTAGAAGTCTCTGGGTTATCCTTGTTCTACCTGAGTCACTGTGAATCCTAGCGCTTGAGATATCGATTGGGACAGTTCATCACCGAGAACCTTAAGTCTTCCCTGAACGAAGTCGACGTCCAGTTTCTCGCCGTCTCCCAAGGGGACGCCTGTCACCGTTTTCTTGATCAGAGCCCTGTAGCCCGGACCCATGATTCCCATCACTTTCTGAAGAAGCTCTCGGCAATTGATGTCCTCCAATGACTTCTCGCCGTTGAACGAGAGCCGGAGTAGCGCGACCTTCCTGTCAGACATGTGCGTCATCTCAGACACCAGCTCTTCTGTTGCCCTCTTGAGTGCCTCCATATCCACGAAGGCCACCAGTGATGGGTCGTTCATGATGTTGACCGCTTGGATCCGGTCGCCGTATTCTAATCCGATGAATCCTCCTGCCTGATCCCCCGAAGTCACCAACTTCATTTTCGCCCAATTTCCAGACTTGACGAAATTCGCGCGCATCCTGCCTCCCGAAGTCTCCGCATCGGCAAGGACGTACTGGTCTAGCCTCTCGTAACCCGGGGTCCGTGTCTTGCTTAGGGGTCCCTTTGAGAATCTCACCGGGACTCTGAGGTCGTAACCGAGCTGCGAGAAGGCAAAGGGCTGATGGAAAAGGCGGGAATTCTGGGCCGCCAACCTGAAATCATATTTTATGCCCCCTTCGCACTCGCAGCTGGTCCTTGCTTCGTAGAGGCCGTCGTTTAGCCTGACCTGAATCACATTCTCAATTATCGGAATTGGGTCTGATGCGAAGTATGCCTCGAGGCTTTTCAGTGCCTTGTCCTTCTCGCTTGCAATCTCCCTCTGGAAGTCTTCAAGCTGCAGGATAGTGGTCTTCTGGAGCTTGGCTTTGGCCTGCTCCTTGGCGGTAGCCAGGAAGCCTTCAACCTGCCGAGCCAATTCCTTTAGCGCGCTCTCATTGTCGACCTTCATCGCCGAAAGAAACTGGGAGAGCTCCTCGGTCTGCGCTTCGAGTCTATCCAGTGCAGTTTGAAGGCCCGCCTCAGTATTTCTTGCAGCTTCTTCCAATTCCTTCGCGTGATCTGAGAACCTCACGGCGTCGAAAAGATTCGTTATTGTCTTCCCCAGTGATTCAGCTGCTTGCATTCGGGGACGGGAGGCCTCGAAGGGCTTTAACCATTTGCGGACTTGGCAAGCGGCACCTGAAGGAAGAAATACTCGACTCCGCTCCATGAGGCGAACCCTTGGCGTCGAGCGATTCAAAGACGGATGACCTCCTTGACAGGCTCGTATTGGAGATCAAGGCTCTGGCTCTGCTATATGGCTCCGAATCAGAGCTGCGCGAAAGGCTCGAGGACAAGGTCAAGGGTTCCCATGATGAAGACATAACCAGGTTCGTGAAGGTGCTTCAAACAGATAGACCGGTCAAGACAGGCGGGAGGCTTGCGCTCGCCTTGGGAGAGCTTCTCACGGCTGCCATCTTGGTGGTTGCTGGCGCAGTGGTCTTGATACCGACAATCGTCGGTGTAAACACCCTTTCAAGCCTTGTCCAGTACTTCGCAGAGAGGACCTCGGGGACTGTGGGCACGTCCCCCCTCTCCCCTTACCTTTCGTTCATGGAGTTCGCCGTAGGGGTCATCCTATTGCTTTCTGCTTTCTTTGCCCTCCGGGAGGCTGCCTTGAACTTGAAACAGGCGGGCCTGTCGGTTGAACCGGGCGAGACCTAGTGAAGACTCTCAACCCCAGAGTGAGGGTTGCCGCTCTCATTTTGAAGGAGACCGGCCTGGTGGTGGGGATATTTGCAGTTGCATTCTCTGTCGGCTTTGTCTACGATGAGCTGAACTTCCTCGCTGGGCTTGGGAGCACGAACCTGGGGGATGTTCTCGTAATACTAGCGGCTGTCTCCCTGGCCCTGTCGGGGGTCGCCCTGGTCGCCCAGCTTCCTGAATCGTTCAGGGCGAGGTTCAGGAGGATTCCAGAGGCTGTCGGGAGCAGGAGGCCAGTGTATGGATTGGGGACAATGCTTGCCGTTGGGATAGGCGCGACCCTTGGATCTCCGCTGTTCATCCTGATACCTGAAAACATACTACAGTACGAGGTCGTATCCGTCGCTTCCCTAATCCTGGCAACCGTACTTTCTGTCGCCATGGCCAAGGTCTACACTGACATGTACAAGACTTCAAAGGAGCTCGGACTTGTCGGGGTAGGCGGACCGTCGTTCACCAAGGTCGCTGTGGGGACCAGGAGCGTAAGGTATTTCATATCAAGGGTGTCGATGTGGGTCTCCAATACGGCCCTGGCCGCATACACGAAGATTGTATTCCTGATCTTTGTCCTCGACCCGCACTACTTGCCGGCGATTCTGGGGGCCTATGGTATTAGCGCCCTCATGAGCAGTGTCATCACCTACATTCTTGCGGGGGGTTTCATAGGCTGGACCATACTGAACATACTCTTCGAGCAGAGGTACCTCAGGCTCCTGGGGCTCGTCCAGATCGTCCTGACGACGGCCTTAATCGTCATACTGGTCTATCACAGCTTTGTCCTTGGAGCCGCGGGGTCCTGGAACCTGGCGGGGATTTTCACCACTTCTCTAGGGTCAGGGTGGCTTTCGGCCCTGGTGATCAACACCGGGTATCTGTACCTACTATTCTTCGGCTTCCAGGAGATTCAGTCTTTCGAGAGGGATTCCGTTGAGCAGTCGTCGGTCCCGATAGTCTCCTGGGTGAAGAAGGGGTTCAAGATTGACAGGACGAAGTACTTCGGGATTGCCATGGTGATGAGCGTCGTGGTCGCCTCTGCCCTGAACATATTCTACGGACTGGCGGTCTACTCAGCCCATTCTCTCTCAGGCGCGTCAGGGCTTCAAACGTCCGCGATACCGGCATTATACCTTGCGGGCAACTTACTTGGGCCCGGTCAAGAGCTGCTTGTTGCAGCCGCGTTCCTCATCGCGACGGTTACGACATTCGTCCCCGCGTTTCTTGCGGCGTCCAGACATCTCAATGCATTGGGGGAAGACGGCTACATGCCCCGGTCTCTGGCGAACCTCTCATGGGCCTTCACTCTCGTCGCCATCTTCCTGCTCGCCATCGGGAACCAGGACTTCCTGGTGAACATCACAGACTTCATGGTGCTGATCAGCCTCGGGATAATCAGCCTGTCCGCCCTCTGGCTCCGGCGCAGGTCCCCCGGGATGAAGAGTGCAGGGAAGGGGCTCCCCCTTGTGGTGGGGTTCAGCTGTTTCGTCTTCGGGGGGGCGGTCTATTTCATCAACCCCTCGGTCGTGGTCTTCGGGACCGTGGCCGTAATCTTCGCATACCTCATCTTCGACATCATCGAACTCGGGTCATTGGGCGCGCAACTCTTCCTGTCTGTGCTGGGCTTCGTCTCTCTATTGATGCTGGCAGCCTTCAGCCACAGTCTTTACCCGGGGGGGATAGTCAGGATCCTTACAAGCCACCTCGGGACGGACCCCAACGGGATGCTTTCGTGGGCCCTGCTAGCGTCGTCGATATTGCTGGCGGCAAACGTGATGCTGGACGTCATGGTCCTCAGACGGACGTCCTTCAGATGAGTAGAAGCAAAGCCGATTCACACCCTGGTAGGGGTCTCGGTGAGATATGCTCACCTATCCTTAAGTAAGTTGGAGCATATCCTATCTCCATGACGGCAGAATTCATTTTCGTGGTCAGGCATGGTGATACCAAAGCCAACGAGAAGGGGATAGAGGCGGGGCCCCTTGACTATCCATTATCCAAGAGGGGGAGGAAGGAAGTTGAGTTCATCGCCAAAACTCTCGCCATCGCGAATGTTCAGGCGGTGTACAGCAGCCCAGTTTTCCGGGCAGTCCAGACGGCCAAGATACTGGCACGCCCCCACAAGCTGAAGGTGAAGACCTTGGACGAACTCACGGAAGCGAAGTTCAAACCAGAATTCGTGGGAAAGAAGGGGAGGCACCATATCCTCACAAACCCAGAGGCTTACACCGAGACGAACCGCGAGCTGCTTGCGCGCGTCTGGAAGGCGTTCGAGACTGCGAGCAAAGAATCCAAGGGGAACGCAATCATGGTTTCGCATGGGGACGTCATCACGGCCCTCCTGGAGGAGATTGTCGAAAGGAAGATCACGTCGGAGAAGTACTACGTCCTTCATCCCGAGCCCGCGTCGCTGAACATAATCAAGCTGGGGGACAAGCCCTCGCTTGTTCTATACAACTATCATAGGAAAATGTTCGCTGGATACTGACCAACTCTGAAAGGATGAATTAGTGAAAGTTATTTAATCCCAGAAATCCAAATGAACTCTATGCCACCCGCACAGAAGGGCACGCAGAACTCCGCCAAGAATACCGCCCCAATCAGCAAGAAAGCGAAGGGACTCACAAAGGAGGAAATCGCCGCGATGAAGGAAACGCTCAAAGAGCGGAATTCAAAAATGGATGGGGAGAGCTCAGTGCTTGCGAAGATCGCGGAGATGCCAGACCCGGATCGCACTATGGCTAAGCGGATTCATCAGATTGTCAAAACCGCCGCGCCAGAACTTGTACCAAGAACCTGGTATGGGATGCCCGCATATTCTAAAGGTGATAAGATCGTCTGCTTCTTCCAAGACGCGAATAAATTCAAGGCGAGATATGCTACGCTTGGCTTCAGCGACAAGGCGAACCTCGACGAAGGCGAGATGTGGCCGGTCGTCTACGCGCTAAAGGAGCTGACAGCGGCAGTAGAGGCAAGGATCGCCGCACTCGTGAAGCAAGCGACGAGCTAGGGACCTGGTCGCGGGCGAGCCTTCAGAGCATCCTTACAAATCCAAATGAAGGCGGTGAGGACTTCGACAGTTTTCTGCACAACGAACGGCTTCGGTTTTTCTTCGGGCGGCCTGTCGCTTGGTGGGAATGTATAACAGCGCTATCGCCTTCGCATTATGTAGATTCCTCCAGTGCCTTCCGGACAGACAGCATCCGCTGCTTTGGTAATCCTTGGTATCCTGGTCGGGGCGGGACTCGTGCTGACGAGTCTGTACGCGTCAGGCGTCTTTGCTCCCAGGATTACGACAGAGACCATCACGACGACAAGCGCCATAACGACCACCTCGTTGCCACGATTCACGCAGGTAAGTGTTAACGCAACTAACATATCTCGCAGCCTCCCGATGTTTGGTCTGTCAGCGACTTGCTCCACTTCACCAAGCGGAAGCACGTATCTTTCAGTCCAAAACACGGGGACAATCAATGCCACAGCCAGAGACCTGACGATCGTGCCTTCGGGAGAACCAAGCGCGACCACAGGGCTTCTCGGGACGGAATGCGTTATCCCTGCCGGACGAGCCCTGTTTGTAATAATAACTTCGCTAGCCAACAACTGGGGCACCCTGTCTGCGGGAGAGCCATACACGGGCTATCTCACGTTGCTTGATGGTACATTGATTCGCTTTACGGGCGCGTTTAGCTGAGGAAGAGTCAGCTTCCTCTTATCCTCCACCAATGCCTAAGCCATTAGGGTAGCCTGCAAGCAATGACCTTACGGGTTAGGCATCTTGCTTAAATCACTCGAAAGCTCACACGCTGAATTGAAAAGCTTCTCTTGGCCAATCCCTCAGACCAGAGCGAGGTGCTTTCGAGGAAGTTACACAACATCTTTCGACTCCTGTACCTGCAGTTTGCCTTTTACTGGGCAACCATTGCCGCAGGGATGTTTGTTAACTACTATTACGCCGTTCCAGCAACCGTTACTCCAGACGTTGGCAGCATCTTCCAACAGTTCATCTCTTCGGTCCCTCTTTTCGCTCATGTGAGCTTTGCCGTATTGAGCTCAGGGATGAGCATCCCTGTGATAATACTAGCTAGCAGGGTTGGGCTCAAGCAAGTGGTGTGGCTCCACGCAGGCGCCATAACCTGCAGGATGGTCGGGTTTGTCACTGGTCCATTGTTCATCTATTACTCCACGTCTGCGGTCGGCGATCCGTTCGCTTCCAATATTTCGACCTTTGTCATGGCCTCGGTCTTCCTGATGGCTGTGATATTGAGCTTCATGAGCAGGATATTCATCGTGAGAGAGGACGTGAGGATCAAGTACATCATGGTTTCTCCTCCTTCATTGGAGGTGCGATAGGGGTTGGTTATGCGCACCTTCACCTTACCAAAGGGCGAGGAGTTGGGCACCCTTGGCCTCAAAGGGCTGAGGATGACACTTAGCCTGTGCTACGCCAACTTCTTGCTTTACCTCGTCCTCTATATCACGGGTATGTACATCAACATCTACATCACTTCGGGAGTCTCCACAATTGGGATCGGGGACCTCCTGAACATATTCCACATGCTCATCGCGACCCTTAACTTCGCTATCTGTTTCATCGTCATGACGGTAGGCTTCCTCTACGGGATGAGGAGAGTCGCCTTCTTCAGCCTCGGCGCCGTGGTGTCGATAATAGTGGCCACCTTGGGTGGCCTCCTGTTCCTATCTTCGGGCGGCGGAAGGGAGACGTCGAGTTCAGCCACGCTGGCGGGAGGTTGGATAATGTCGGCCCTCTTCATGCTGGCTCTTTTCCTTTCATATTACGCGACTCTGAAGGTGATGAGGGCCGTAAGGGTCATTGAGGCAGTTGGCGGGGCGAGCTCAGGAGAGTGATTTCGTGAGCTTGACCGTCGGGCAGGCGAAGGATACGGGAAGGATTTCGTCTGGGGCTATGAAGCTCGCCTACCTGGTCGGGTTGCAGGGCGCCTTCCTCGCCGCCTCGTACCTAGTGGGCATCTGGCTCACCACCGAGGTGCAAGGTGCCGCAGTTACGACTCCAGAGGTCATCGAACACGGCATCGTGTCCGCGGGGTTTGCCGTCCTTACCGGCGCGGTCGGTTTCGTCGCGGTTCTGCAGCACCGTCGGGGCGTAGCTCTGGCGAACCTTGTCCTCTTCGCAGTCACGCTGGTGGGGGGCACGGCTGGCTTCTTCTTCCTGGCCAACAATTCTGACCCTACGGTGATCTCCATCACGAACCTCACCATGATGTCGGCCATCGGGTTCGGAATGCCCGTAACCGCCTATTCTTTGGCCGCCTCGATAGGAGCTGCCCGGGGGACCGAAAAAGAGTCTATGTCGGGAGTTTCTTTGATGATCTACATGGCCCTGGTCTCCCTTGCCCTGACTGTGGTGGCGGGCGCGCTTACTCTCTCCGCAGCTTTCTACATGGAGGCCGTGGTCATCCACGTCGGGTTTGCAGCCCTCACGGTATCGCTCACCCTCGGAGTGTTGATACTCTCTGTACTAGAAGGTGGGGAGAACAGTCCAATGACCTGGGCTCCGCAGAGAATTGTGTTCGCGCTCCTAAGCTTGGCCGCGATATCAATCGCGGGTGCTGACGGCGTCATCACCATCTATGGTGGCGGGGTCTCCTACGTCGTAGTGATGGCCGAGGTCGGGGTCCTAGCCTACGTCTTCTTGATGTTCGTGTCTGGCGCGCCCGCCGGCATGCGGCTAAGGGGGCGTGCCTAGTCGGGATCGTAACCGGCCCGACGTGGATTCTCAATTTGGCGTCTTTTCCTCTGGCTGGCCCGTCAGGCCTGGGCCGACGGGTCGTGTCCGAACGTTGGGCTACGCTCTTCATGTGCGCAGTCTCACTTCTGTTGGTGGTCGGCCAACAGGCCGTCGTTGCGCAGAGTGTGGGAGGCAATTCGACGAGCACAACCTCTAACGCAACGGCCACCAATACTTCCACAAACACGGCCCTCACCATGACAACTAGCTCGACAGTCACGGCGGGCGGGGGGAACTCAACCACGACGTCAGTCGTGACCAGCTCGACGAAGACGTTTGCCTTCGACCTCGCGTCTGCGTCGGTCGCGATTCTGGGCCTGGTCCTCCTGGGCCTAGCTGCCAGCCTCGCGTTGCTGGCCAAGTGGACAACCCCTAGGACCAGGGGGCCAGAGGTGACAAGATGAGCACGAGCGAGATCGAAGAACAGGAGACCACCAGACGAACGGGCAGCAGGAGGAACTTCCTCAAGCTCCTTCTTACGCTGGGGGTCGCGTCTACGGTCGGCTCTCTGGCGAGCATGTTCAGGGTGCTCAACTACCTTCCACCCCCCGTGCAGACCGGTCCATTGGCATGGCCAGTCGTCACCCTCGGCAACATTTCTTCGCTCGAACCTTCGAAACCACTCCAGTTCAACTATCCACTCGTCGATACTCCCGCGGTCCTGATCAAGTGCGGGACGGCAGCAGAGAATGGCGTCGGTCCGAACTCCGACATCGTCGCATTCAGCAACCTCTGCCAACACTTGGGCTGCGTCTACGCCGCGCTCCCGGTTGGCGCATCTCCGCCGTGTAATTCATCATTCGTAGCACCCATTCCACAGGGCTACTGCTGCTGCCATGGTGGGCAGTATGACTTCCGTCAGGCGGCCAAGGTGGTGGGAGGCCCCCCGCCGAGGCCCGTCCCTCAAGTCGTCCTGAAATTCGATAGCAATACTGGAGATATCTCCGCCATCGGCATGGCCCCTCCAACGATCTTCGGCAAGGGCCCTCCCGGCACGACCGACACGGCACTAGTGCTGCAGTACGACCTCACAGGAGGAGACCTGGTCACTCAAGACACGGTCTTCTCCAGCTGAGAGTGGAGTAACTTGGGCGCCAACCCCGGAAGGAAATTCGTGGAGTGGTTCAAATCGGCTTTTGGACTCAACGCGACCGTTCTTCGCCCTGTGCCGGAATACAGCATGAATCCATTCTATTGGCTCGGAGCTCTTGCAGTCATGGCGTTCGGCCTCCAGGTCTTGACAGGCCTGCTGATGCTGATCTACTACGTGCCGACGACCGACCAGGCTTACTCCTCTACGCTCTTCATCATCCAGAATGTGCCCCTAGGGTCGCTGCTGGAGACCGTGCACCTCTATGGGGCGTATGCGATGATAATGCTGGCATTTCTGCACCTGTTCCGGGGCTACTTCGTCAGCGCCCAGAAGGCGCCAAGGCAGATGATGTGGGTGGTCGGCATGCTGATGGGCCTGGTGACCCTCGGGTTCGGGCTCACGGGCTACTTGCTGCCCTGGACGGTTGTATCGAAGTCCGCCACCGACGTCTCCATAGGAATGCTGGGATTCATGCCCGCCCAGATCGGGGCCCTTCTCACTTTCCTGATAGCCGGAGGGGGAAGCTCGTCCGCGGAGCTCACTCGATTCTTCGATCTACACATCGTGGTCCTGCCGGCTGCCCTTCTTTCGCTACTCGCCCTCAAGCTCTACATGTTCGAGGCACATGGGGCTTCAGAACCGGTCAGTGGGATAAAGAGCAAAAAGGACATCCCGTGGTTCCCGACCGTTTACCTATACTTCGCCATGATCGGGAGCGTCTTCGTCGCCTTCATCCTCGTTGCCTCGTCTCTCTTTCCCCTAAATCTGCCAGCTGAATACTCAGCTGCAGCTGCAGCCGGCTACACTCCCCAACCGGAATGGTATTTCCTCTGGGTCTACCAGCTCTTGAAATTCGCCTCTTTCGAGGGCTCTGGAATCTACTATGCGCTCGGAGCAGTGACTGTACTCCTCGCAGGATTTGTCGTTCTTCCTTTCATAGACAGGGGAACCAACAGGAACCCATTTTCTAGGCCTCTCTACATCACAGTTGGGCTCATCATGATAGGGGAGCTGCTTGCCATGACAGTTTGGGGTTACCTAACCCCTGGGCAAGTTATCCCCGATGCTCAGGCGGTCGAGCTTATCGGCGTCGTTGCTCTGGTGGTGGCGGGACTCTCCGCCCTCGCGTTCAGGGCGCACGGTCGGGGGCTCGCAGGCGGAAGAACGACAATTGCTGTTCGCGCTATCTCGTTGCCATTCACGAACTGGGGGGTGACGGCAGTCTTCGCGGTTCCACTCATCATCGGGTCGGTGTGCTTGGCCAACCTCGTGTCGATTCTGTCCAGTGGGACATTCAGTTCGGTAATGATCGGTGCGAACTTCATCGTCGTCTTGGGTTCATTCTATGCTATGGCATGGATGGTGCGGAGCTTGATGGTGGTTTACAGGAGATCACAGCCTTGAACCTAGACGAAGAAACGTTGAGGTACGCCGTCGAGACTCTCCTCGCAACAACGGCAGCCTCGATTGCCGTCTACCTATGGTTCATCGACATATCTAGCCTCCAGCGGGTGTTCGGAGCGATGCTGGCGTCGGAACTGGTGATATTCGCCACCGCGGTATATGTCTACTACAAACCTACGATGCTTGGCCCAAATACCAAGTGGATAGTGATGGGATGCGCAACTGCGGGGGTCTTCCTACTGCTCGGTGTTCAGCTAGGGGGTCAGTGAACGGCATACTTGAAGGACCAGTTATGACAGCTGCCTGACCCCGGGCCGAATCAGACAGGCATCCGAAACAAGTGCAATTCTACTCTTGCGAGGCGGCTCTCCACCCCAGCAATCGGCTCAGTATGTTCTTCCATTCGCCTTCCCGATCCATCATTTTAGCTTCGAAGACGTCCTCACCTTTGATTCGGACCACTGGGATCCTGTGCCAATATGCATCGTGCAGCGCTGGATCTTCGTCGATGTTGACAACTTTCAGGCTTGGCTCTGTAACTCCCATTGAACGCACCTCAGATTCAACGGCCTCACAGAGGTGGCAACCCTTCTTGCTTAGAATTACAACCTCCCACTCTGTCTTTGTCGGTGGCAATCGTGTTTCCTCATGAAGCAAACGGTCAAAAAGATGACGTCATTCGAGACCGTGAAGTACATCCGCTGCCTAGTAGCGCGTAGATGGGTGAAGGGGGAACCAAAGTCGAAGGAGAGAACTAACGGCTGACGTTGATTCAAAACGCCACGAAGACCGTCTCCGAATAAGAAGGAAGATGAGGAAACGTTTCCTATACACCGCTTCAGGTCTTTTCATCATAGCAGTGGTTGGAGACATCTTTGGTGTCTCTTTCTGGTTGACTTTGATTATCGCCCTCATTTTCTCGCTCATTTCATATCAGTATTGGCAAAGACTATGTCGGAACGAGTGGAGAGAGTGGATTAGAGAAGGAACCGAAGCCTAACACCCTGATTGGGAACCCTAGTCGGTCAGGTCGGGGCGCGGTTTCCGCAGACTAAGCGTAAACCTGAAGTTAACAATCCGTAAGTATCTACTCCCCATGTTAGAACTTGGATGAGGCAAGAAATTCTCGCGGTCATAGTCGGGCTTCTAGTAGTAGGGAGTCTGGGCGTGGGTTACTTGGCGGGTGGTCAGATGAACGTCAGGACAACCGCTTCGACCGTTCTCATTTCAACGACCACGACAGAAGAAGCCACTGTTCAATGTTCGCCATATTCAGATACATCCAAACTATTTGTCGATAGTGCTTTCACCAATGGGACGACGATAACAGGACTTGGAGTAGTGATATCTGATTCGACTCCTGATTGGTCGGAGTGGAATTGTTCAGGAATCACGCCTACTACATTCTCGCTTGTTAACGGTCAACTATACACCGTATCAATGCAGCCCCAATACGCCAACTGCATTCTCTCCTACTGGCAAGGCCCCCATACTGGCAATAGTGGCTATTACGAGGAACCTATTGCTATCAACCAAACTACGACTTTGGTAGCGGCGTATGACTGTGGAGCCTGACAGAGTAGTTCAACTAAAACTCCGCCAAATTCGCCAGCCGCTTACTCCGCACGCAGAGGCGCGGCTCGGCTGAATTGCCCTATGCTCTCACTTGCTTGGGAAAATGAATCGATAGCCAAGCATCGAAGCAATCCATAGGATTATTCCAAGTGATGCAAAAGCAATCGCGTTTGATTCTGCATGCCCTATGAAGGCTGAGGTAGCCCCAAACTCGCCAGTATGAAGCCGAAGTAGTGAATAGAGAGTGAAAAGTGCGGACATCAGAAACGGAATTGACATTCCGGCTGCGAGCCACCTAGCATCCAAGTCGCTCCCGCCCGATGACGGAGCAAAGGTCAGTGCAATTACTGCAAGCATGATGCCATCAAAAGTGAGCAATCCCGTCAGAAAATCTGCGGGAATCTCTGTCAGATTTCCAAGCAAAGATGGGGTATAGTAGAGAAAAAGAAGACCTGCGACAAAGGTGAGCGCTGCCCAGACAAGCCAACCGCTTCCCACTTTACCCTTCGAGACTTCGCCTCCCAAAGTGCCTCTCGACGAACCCCTCCGTCTAATCATCGTTTCCCCAGCCAGTTTTAGCTTTCTACTTAGTCAGTTTAGCATTAGTTTTTGGAGAGAGACCGGACAGGCCCGTCTGCTGGCCTCAAAACTTGGAAGATTAAGCGAATCCACCATCCGATAGACAGTTCGGCCGTGCGCTCTGGCCCGGCGGGGGCCGATTCTATCCATGCACGGAACGAAAATGTGGATCTTGGTGGCCCGCTGGCTGTCTTCAATAACGGTCTCGGTCGCGCAGGACATTGCAGTATCCGGAAACGAAGCGACTTATTTCGCCCGTCATCGGATCGTATGAATGACGCTCAGCAGTACCGATGTCTCTGCCGTAGACGTGAATACTCTTCGCAGGCTCTGCGGCCAGATTGTCTACCCTGTGAACGCCATTGCTCCCGAGAACGCTGACATGTCCTTTTCCGTTGACTCTCTCGCTCGCTTTCTCTAACTTGGCGAACTTTGGGTCCGAGCCGTCGTCGGTGCGCCGGAAGAGGGCCTCTCTTTCTTCGCCCTCGTAGACCCCCACAAGAGCCCAGGTCAGGTGGTCGTGAATCGGCGTCGTCTGACCTGGCAACCACACGGCCGCTATTACAGAGAGCCGCTCATCTTCTGGCATGTGAAGGAGGTTCATCGCGAACCTGTCCTTCCTCGGAATGAACGCCCCTTCGGGAATCGACTTGTCGCCCGAAACGAGCCTTGCAAGCAGGGGCCTCAGGGTTCTGAGGAGTTCGCCTTCATCTGAATACTTCTTTGTTGCCGAATCTGCCTCTGCGATGAAGTCCCCTAGGGAATAGGCCTTCAACGAAGCGATGATTCAACTCCCGAACTTAAGCCTTGCATAAAAGTAAGAGAGATCCGGTCAGGGCGCGGCTGATATTCTGGTTGACGTGGAGGAACATGGTCTGGTCGCGCTTAGCAGCGACTCGCATGAACCCTCGCAGTTCTTGTCGAGCTTGGCCTTCGTGGTTCGGCCTATCGCCAACTGTCAGGCCAGGATTCCAACTTGCCTTGGAGCCTACTCGACCATGACCGGCACCCGTTGGACCATGTTGTCACCCATGCCTAGAAAGTTCCAAGGCTGGCTCAAGGGTTGAGTGTTCCCCTTCGTATCGGTGGCACGCACACACAGCTCGTATCTCCCCGGTTTTGCCTGCCACTCATACCCCCACTCCCGCCACGCGAAGGGCGAAGGCCTTTCTCCAAGAATCGCGTCGGACCAAGCCGAGCCCCCATCAGTGCTCACCTCTACGCGCGAAACGTCAGATCGGCCCGCCCAAGCTCTGCCGATCAACCTGACGAGTCCCGCGTCCACAACGCGGGTTCGCGTCAAGAAGTCAGGAACCCCAGGCGGAACCATGAGCGATCGCACTCTCATCAGACTCACCTGCTCCCCCTGATCGTCTGCTGCCTGCGAATACCTGTACGACTGCATCATCTGATACCCGTCAAAGGGCTTGTTGATTGCCTCAATACGGTCCAACCACTTGACGCTAGTCATACCATACCAGCCGGGGACTACCAGACGCAACGGGTAGCCGTGTTGGGGCGGGAGGGGCAGGCCATTCATTTCGTAAGCCAATAGTACTTCTTCTCGATTTGCTTCGCCAAGGCCTAAGCTGCGCTGATAAGACTGGAATTCGTCCCCTTGGATTCCCGTATCGAGACCAGTGAACAGTACTTCCACAGCTTCGGTACCAAGACCAGTCTCGGCCAGGAGATCTCGGAGCGGGGTGCCGGTCCACTCGGCTGTCGATACAGCCTCGAGCATCCAAGGCTGACTGACAGGACGAGGGGACAAGAGGGCCCTGCCGTTGCCCGCACATTCCATGGTTGTCACAATTTTACGAACCGGTCGGTTCCTGATTTCATCGAGGGTGAGGGTCATGGGTCTGGAGACCAGCCCTCCCACAGTGAGTCGCCACTTCGTGATGTCAACCGCTGGTATGTCGAAGTGTACAAGTAGGTAGTGCAAACCGGTAGGAGTGACGGGGTAGCGGAGCGCCTCCAACGGAATCCCCCTGTTGCGCAGGGCAAGCTGAATCTCTTCCTTGAGAAAGCCTTCCTCCTTTGCAAGTCCGCTGCCGTCCCCGACGGGTGGGAAACGACTCGTCGCTTTTCGTTCCCTCAAGTACTCTACTTCGCGGGTTTTATGTTCTGGTTCACGTGGAAGAAGTTGCCAGGGTCGTACTTCTTCTTCAACTGCACCAGCCTGGAGAAATTGTCGCGGTATGTCGCTTGGACCCGTTCTTGTCCCTCGTCCATCATGAAATTGACGTAAGCTCCACCCATCGAGTACGGATGCAAGTCTTCCCAATATGAGATGCTCCAGTCTTTAATCATCTTTGCCTTCGCCGGATCGGGGTCGACACCCACTATCACTTCCGCCCAATTCCCGTCTCTGTAGGCCCATGGAGTATCCTTGTTGGAAGGGCGCGAAGCAACGCCGTTTATTGGGTATAGGTGCATCGTGGAGCCCGGCGTCGGGAGCTTGTTCCCGTTCTTTACGTGCAGCTCAACGGCCTTGTCGTTGATTTCCTTGACAAAGTCTGCTCGCCAGTACCACTGATGTCCCGGAGGATAGATCCCGTCGAAAAGGCTCTGCAACGTGGGGTATGGCATTGGCTGAAGGCCGTACATCGCCATCTTCCCGAGCTTCCGGAAGGGAGCAAGAAGTTTCTCTGCTTCCTGAGGGGACCCGAGGTAGCACCATACAACCGCCGCTACTTTCTTTAGCCTTAGCGCTTCAGGAAAGGGCGCGACGTTAGGCACCGTCAAGAAAGCGAAGAACCCGTTGAGTTCCTCTGGAGCCTTGATTATGAATTCGCGGTAGAATTTGAGAACTTCGGCAGCATCTTCAATCGGCCAGAATATTGGTCCCGCCACGACGGTGCTGACCGGATGGAGGCGGAAAGTGAATGAAGTGACGACGCCGAAGTTTCCCCCGCCTCCTCTGACCGCCCAAAAGAGGTCCTTGTTCTTGTCCGCACTTGCAGTCACGAAGCTGCCGTCGGCCAGAACCACATCTGCAGAAAGTAGGTTGTCGATCGTAAGCCCGTACTTCCGACTGAGATGTCCGATGCCCCCTCCTAGCGTCAGTCCCCCGACGCCCGTCGTCGATATGATTCCGGCGGGGACTGCGAGACCGAACGCGTGGGTAGCATGGTCGACATCACCCAGCTGAGCACCTCCGGCCACCTGGGCTGTTCGCGTTTCGGGGTCCACGCGGACACCTCTCATCAAGGACAGATCGATCATGAGCCCGTTGTCGACGCTACCCAGGCCCCCGCCATTGTGGCCGCCTCCCCTCACGGCGATGGCGAGGCCGTTATCATGTCCGAATTTTATGGCATGGATTACGTCTGCAACGTCCTTGCAACGCGCAATTACCGCAGGTTTCTTGTCAATCATAGCGTTGTACAACTTGCGAGTCTCGCCGTACTCCGGACTCTCAGGCACAAGGACTGGTCCACGCAGAACTGATTGCAAAGAGTCTACTGATTGCAACCCTAACGAATTAGGTGACACTAGGACATTCTATTTAAGATTAGAGCTCGAGAAAGGTCATTCCGAGGCGTGGCCGGGAATCCGTCACCTTGCCCTACGGGGATTTCCAGGGGAGCAGAATCGGATCAGAAGGGACCTCGGATGCTTTCAGGGGTGCATCGCATCTCTCGCGTACTGAGTGCCTCCAGCTTGCAAAGGACAGGATTTGCCAAGAAAGTGAGCGGGCCCTGCGGGATTCAGCTAGAGTATTACACGATTCTGCTTCTGCCAACGGGGTGCGTATACGGATTCGATTAATTTTCGAAGTGAATCTGAAGTGGGCCGGAAGGGATTCGAACCCTTGGCCTCCCGATTATCAGTCGGGTGCTCTAGCCAAGCTGCTCCCTCAAAGAGGTCTGAGCTACCGGCCCACGGAAGTCGGACGCCTCGGATATGGCTATAATTCCTTTCCAAGTAAGAGCATAAGAAGCGACGTCCTTCTGGCTCTTTCAGTGGGCCGGTAGTTCAGCGGTACGAACGTCCGCCTTGCACGCGGAAGGTCGGGGGTTCAATTCCCCCCCGGTCCACTTCGATTCTTCTCAAATCCTATATCGAGGCGCTTGGCGCCCGAGAACCATGGCAGAGGAAGAGCCGACAGTCGGCAAGGTGATGTCGAAACCCGTCATGGCAGTTGAGCTGAATTCAAATGCCAAAGACTGCGCAAAAGCGATGGCCAAGAGAGGGGTGAGCTGTGCCGTGATTACCCAAGGGGGTTCCGCCGTAGGGATAGTCACCGAGAGAGACCTCGTGTCGAAGGTACTGTCTGAATCCATTGATGCGAAGAATGTTCTGGTAAGGGACATAATGTCGACCCCTCTGATCACCATCTCGCCCGACTCTTCGTTGACCGAAGCCTCAGGGCTGATGACCCAATACCACGTCAGAAGGCTCGTGGTCGTCGGCGCGAATGGTGCGCTCGTGGGGATAATCACGACCGGGGACATAGCCAGGTCCCTCGCCGAGAAGCACGGCTATAGAGAGGCGACGTTCAACGCCATGGCCAGGTACGCCGAGGGGTCAGGGGACGGCCCGTACCAGTAGCTATTCTACTCGGAGCTTTACGCCGCCTTCGCCCGGAGATTTCAGGGGGACGGTCACTTCGAGCACGCCGTTGTTGTAGGTAGACTTCGCTCCCTTCGGGTCGACCACCCCGGGAAGGTCCAGCTCCTTGTAGTACCCCCTGTCCCCCTTGTCCGCAGAGATCACCATCGACCGGTCGTTCACGGTGACGTTGACATCTTCTTTGTTTACCCCCGGCATCTCGGCTATGACTCGCACTTCCTTACCCGAGCTCACTACGTCTATCAAGGGTTCTCTCTTGTCCTGGATGGCCTTCCACGACCTGCCTTCGCCCGATCTTACATTTCCGAACTCCCTGACTACAGGTTTCCCGTCGGGGCCGATGGTGACAGAATAGCCGTATACGAAGGGACCGATTTCCTTCTTGACGCCGCCGTCGGCGGTCTTCGACTCTCTGACAAGGTTCTTCGGGAGCTCTTTCTCAAAGTCCTTGAACTGGGCTGAGAAAGCCCGCTCCATCTCTCTCATCATCTCATCTATGTCAGGGAAGCCCCACGGTCCGAAGGGGGAGCTCCCCCTCTTGCGGCTCGGCCACTCGCCGTCGTCGTTATCGTCGCTTTCCATGATTCGCTCAGACGTTCAAAGGGCTGGACAGATTTATTCTTTCAGCCCAGGACAGATGAATTGGAAGAATTGCGGGAAAGGCTTTTACAGGTGCGCCCGTCGGCGAACTTTGAATGTCCGCTTCGATTTATGCGAAAATCACACTTCTGTTCCTCGTCCTCACAGGGCTACTCATGGTCATAGGTTACGTCGTGGGCTGGTATTTCTTCGGGGACCCGATAACCTTCGTCGGGCTTGCGCTGGTTCTGGCGGCCGTCCTCAACTTCGTCTCATACTATTTCAGCGACGCCATAGTCCTCCGAATGAGCAAGGCCAAGATAATCCAGGAATCGGATAACCCCACCCTGTTCAAAGTGGTGAGGAGCGTCGCCCAGAAGGCGAACATCCCGATGCCCAAGGTCGGCATCGTCGACTCCCCTCAGCCCAACGCCTTCGCGACGGGAAGGGGGCCGAACAAAGCTGTGGTCTGCGCTACCTCGAGCATCCTCCAGACACTGACTCCTGACGAGCTCGAAGCAGTGATAGGCCATGAGGTAGGGCATGTCGTGCACAGGGACGTTCTGATGTCGAGCATAGCAGCTACAATAGCTGGGGCCATCTCGTACATAGGATATATCGCACTATTCTCCACAATGTTCGGAGGAGGAAACAGGAACAGGAATGGTGGTTCACCCATCCTTCTGCTTGCCGTAGTCCTGGTGCCCCTCGGTGCGACATTCGTCCAGATGGGAATCAGCAGGGACGACGAATACAACGCCGATGAGTACGGCGCAAAGCTGACGAGGAACCCAGCCGGGCTCATCAGCGCCCTGCAGAAGATCAGCACCAAGGTCCAGACGAAACCGATCGCGACGAACCAGGCCAAGGCCCCGTCTCCGGCCACATCGGCCCTCTGGATCGTCAACCCCTTCAGGGGAAGCTCCCTTCTGGAGATGTTCTCAACCCACCCCTCCATGCCACACAGGATAGAGCGACTCAGGAAGATTGGCCGCGAGATTAACGTCTACGTACCCTAGCCGAGGATAAGCTTCAGCAGTGCCAGCATAGTCCCCACTTCCAACAGCTCGTCCTTTCCTTCCTGCTTCGCGGCGGACGTTTCCTTCGTCGACTGGACGGGTTGGATCATCGGATTCAGGGTCGGGAACATCTGGGTCGGAAAAAGGGCAGCGGAGTACCCCTGGGTCTGCGGCGGAGGTGGCGAGGCCACCATGGGCATGGGCTGAGCGGCCTGAACTGGCTGGTTTGAAGTCACGTTTGTCGCTTGCTGCGCAGGCTGTTGCGAAGGCTGCTGGTAAGGCTGTTGAGGGATGACTCTCCTCGGTGGGGGCTTGGACGTTGTCGGAGGAGGACGGACGGGCGGACGGGACGGCGCGGCCAGCCCTGGGAGAAGAAACAACAGGCCAAGGAGGGAGATGAGATAGAAGTTGAACGCGAGGCCCACGATGATCAAGAAGATCGAGAGGTAGACGACGCTCTTGTTCAAGGACGGGGTTGAACTCCTGCGGTCATATTTAGGATTGAAGAAAGTGGCTCAGGGCGGGTCCTGCTGCAGTTTGGACAAGGCGAAGACTGATTCTTTTAACCGGAGAGAAGGAGGGGCATGGTGATGGCATCAATCAGAGTGGTGAATGACGGGTTAGAGCCAATCGTGGAGAAGGGTCGAGAAGCGCCGTTCAAGCAAGGCGAATTCTACGTCTTCGAGGTGGAAGACGATGTGGCTAGGTACTGGAACAAGATGGATGCCGGAAGGAGGGCGCAACTCTGGAAGCAATCTGCAAAGGAGAGGAAGGACATCCGCCTGATTCTCGATGGGTTCGTCCACAAGCCGGCCCACATCAAGTAAAATCCGACAACGCCTGCCAAGCCTGGCTTAGAGCAACAAATTATGCATGGCAAAGATGGGCCCGCCCGGATTTGAACCGGGGACCTTCGCCGTGTCAGAGCTTGACGAGGCGGACCTTGACGTCCAAACCAGGCTAGACGACGGGCCCTGTGTCGCCCGCCCCGAACCCGCCTTTTATCCTTAGCAGGGTTGAATGTGCGAATCTGTCTTCTCAATTCGCCGATTGACGAGACCGACACAGGCGTCGTCTACTGATTAAATAGCGAGCCTTTGAGCGCGCCTACGAGGAATGATAGAGAGTTCGGAGCTGCGGGGATTCTACAAGCTTTCGATGCCTGAAAGGCGGGCCCTGCTCAAGAAAATCGTTTCACTTACAGATGAGGAGATAGGAACCCTCGCGAACACGGGAGGGCTCCCGGCTGAGTTAGCAGACCACATGATCGAGAACGTCGTCGGAGGGCTGACCTACCCTCTGGGGATAGCGACCAACTTCAGGATAAACGGAAAGGACTACCTCGTCCCGATGGCCCTCGAGGAGCCGTCGGTCGTGGCTGCCGCAAGCAATGCGGCAAAGATGGCGAGGGTGAAGGGAGGCTTCAAAGTTACGAATACCGGCCCGGTGATGATAGGTCAGATCCAAGTGGTGAATGTGCCAAAGCCCGATGAGGCGAAGGCCAAGCTGCTCGCCCGAAAGGCAGACATCCTGAAGAAGGCGGATGACCAGGACCCGATGCTTGTCTCGCTCGGTGGCGGGGCGAAAGACCTCAACGTGAAAGTGCTATCCAGCATCAAGGGGCCGATGGTGATAGCAGAACTGATTGTCAACACAGGGGACGCCATGGGGGCGAACGCCGTGAACACAATGGCGGAGGCGGTCGCGCCCATGGTCGAGGAGATCACCGGCGGGCGAGTCTTCCTCAGGATAATATCCAACCTCGCAGATAGAAGACTGGTCAGGGCCACCGCAGTATTCGACAAGGAGGCGGTTGGGGGCGAAGAGGTCGTCGACGGGATCGTGTACGCCTACGCTTTTGCTGACGCCGACCCCTACAGATGTGCTACCCACAACAAGGGGATAATGAACGGGGTCGTCGCGGTCGGGATCGCCTGCGGACAGGACATCCGGGCTCTTGAAGCAGGGGCTCACAGCTATGCTTCCAAGAGCGGCAAGTACAAGCCGCTGACGACCTGGGAGAAGAACAAGGATGGAGATCTGGTCGGGGCCCTTGAGATGCCGATGGCAGTAGGACTGGTGGGAGGAGCTGCGAAGACACATCCGACGGCTAGGGCAGACATAAAGATACTCGGAGTCAAGACGGCGATAGAACTCGCGGAAGTTATGGGAGCGGTTGGTCTAGCACAGAACTTTGCCGCCCTAAGGGCCCTGGCAAGCGAGGGAATCCAGAGGGGCCACATGAAGCTCCACAGTCGCAATGTGGCCATCAGCGCGGGAGCGACTGGCCAGCTCGTCGACTTGGTCGCCCAGAGGATGATAGAGGAGAGAAAGATCAGGTTCGACCGGGCCAAAGAACTAGTGGAAGAGTTCTCGAAAGCCGGCAAGAAGAACTGAAATTCCTTTAAGTGGATTTTCGGGGCTCCTCCAGGTTGCGGAGCATTCGGAACCTAGGCTCTCTCGTGCCAAGGAACATTTACCTTCTAATTGCGGCGCTGTTAGTCTTCGCAGTGGGCCTCCTCGAGGCCACCAGCGTGATCGAGCTCCCCTTCGGGTCGGTCTTCTCCTGGTTGTCAGGCTCGATCCTGTCATCTTCAACTTTGAACAACTTCATGTCTAGCTACGGCTACGCCAGCATCTTTGCCCTGATGGCACTGGAGAGCGCGTCAATCCCGATACCCAGTGAAGTGGTACTTCCGTTGGCTGGGTACTTCGTCTGGCTCGGCACGCTGAACTTCTGGGGGGTGGTCGCCGTCAGCACAGTGGCAAGTCTTGCCGGCGCGTTGGTTGACTACTACCTAGCAGTTTGGCTTGGCAGGCCGTTCGTCGTCGGACTCCTGAGGCTCTTCAGGCTCCACAAGGACGTTCTCGACAGGGCAGAAGCCTGGTTCGGGAGGTCCGCCCAGTGGACGGTCTTTGTTGCTAGGTTCGTTCCCGGCCTGAGGACTGTGATATCGCTCCCGGCGGGGCTCTTCGAGATGAACATCTATCGCTTCGTAGTGATGACAGTCGCAGGTTGTTTCGCATGGTCAGTCGTCTTGGTTTATGCCGGGTTCCTTGCCGGCTCGCCGTCGAGCGGCACCTTCGCGTCTTCCCCAACCGTCGTTGACGGTTTGTCGGCGCTAGCCGCGCTGGTCTCTGCGGCCTACGTCGTGTTCTACGTATACTCGTCAGTCCGGAATCGCGGAGTGGTTACTACTTCATCATCGGTATCTTGACGCCCTTTGACTTCGCGGTCCTGATGGCTTCGTCGTAGCCTGCGTCAGCGTGTCTCGCGACTCCGAGGCCGGGGTCGTTTGTAAGAGCGAGGGCTATCCTCGCTTCTGCCTCTGGAGTGCCGTCGGCGAGCACGGCCAGCCCGGCGTGGATAGAGTACCCAATGCCGACTCCGCCACCGTGATGGACGGAGACCCAGGAGGCCCCAGAAACGGCATTGAGGAGGGCGTTCAGTACGGGCCAGTCCGCGATGGCGTCGGAGCCGTCCTTCATCCCTTCGGTTTCGCGGTAGGGGGAGGCGACCGAGCCGGAGTCGAGGTGGTCCCTGCCTATAATCACTGGGGCGGATATTGTCCCGTTCCTCACCATCTCGTTGATTATCTTGCCGAACCTGGCGCGCTCCCCATATCCGAGCCAGCAGACCCTGGAGGGGAGCCCCTGAAACTGGACCCTGTCGTGGGCCTTCTTGATCCACCTCACTAGCGACTCGTTGTTAGCAAATTCCTTCATGACGGCCTCGTCGGTGGCGTAGATGTCTTCTGGCCTGCCTGAAAGGGCTGCCCAGCGGAACGGCCCCCTCCCTTCGCAGAACAGGGGCCTGATGTATTCTGGGACGAAACCGGGGATCCTGAACGGGTCCTCCACCCCTGCATCTTTGGCCATCTTCCTGATGTTGTTGCCGTACTCGAACGTTATTGCCCCCTGGTCTTGGAACTGGAGCATCGCCCTCACGTGCTTTGCGATGGACGCCATGGACAGGGAGAGGTATTTCTTCGAGTCCGAGGCCCTCAGGTCTGAGGCTTCCTGGACGCTCATTCCTTCGGGGATGTACCCCGCCAGAGGGTCGTGGGCGGCCGTCTGGTCGGTCAGCACGTCTGGCTTGAAGCCAATCTTCAGCAATTCGGGAAGGACCTCGGCGGAGTTGCCGAGCAGTGCGACAGACAGAGGTTTGCCTTCCTTGGCCGCGTCCTTGGCTATCCCCAGTGCCTCGGCGACATCTTCGACCATCACGTCGCAGTATTTCTTGTCGAGGCGCCTCTGAATCGCCCTCTTGTCCACTTCGACCACCAAGGCAACGCCGTCGTTCATGGTGACCGCAAGGGGCTGCGCGCCTCCCATCTCTCCTAGCCCCGACGTGAGCACTATTCTCCCCCTGAGGGAGCCTCCGAAGTGCTTGGTCCCGACTGCGGCCAAGGTCTCGTAGGTCCCCTGAAGTATCCCCTGGGTCCCGATGTACATCCAGCTCCCGGCCGTCATCTGCCCGTACATCGTCAGGCCCCTCTCCTCGAGCTCTCGGAAGTAGCTCCAGTCCGCCCATTTGGGGACCAGCATGGCGTTGGAGATGAGAACCCTCGGGGCGAACACGGTTGTCTTGAAAATCGCGACAGGCTTCCCCGACTGCACAATGAGGGTCTCGTCGTTATCGAGGGCTTTCAACGACTTCACAATCGCGTCGAAGGCCTCCCAGGACCGTGCAGCCCTGCCTGTTCCTCCGTACACGATGAGATGCTCGGGGTCCTTGGCGACCTCGGGGTCGAGGTTATTCATCAGCATCCTGAGGGCCGCTTCCTGATGCCAGCTCTTGCAGGAGATCTCGTTTCCCCTGGGCGCCCTTACGATGTGCTTCTGCACATTGGCTGACGCCTCCTGTTTCGATTTAAGAGTTCGCGAGCCCTCGGCCATCCGATAACCCTTATCATGAATGCCAGTTCCTCGGCCGTGGGGGATTCGGTGGCCGACCTTGCTGTCATCAATGCCCGCGAGCTTGTCGCGTGCACCGGCGGTGGGAGGACCCCCGAGGAGAAGCTCGGGATTATCGAAGATGGGGCGCTCCTGGTCACGGGGGGGAAAGTTGCTTGGGTCGGCACCACCCGGGAGTTTCGGCGCAAGGCCATCGGAAAGCCAAGGAGGACCGTTGATGCGAATGGAGGGCTGGTCACTCCTGGTTTCGTAGACCCGCACACCCACCTGGTGTTCGCGGGGAGCAGGGAGGACGAGCTAGAGAGGAAAATCGAAGGGGAGGCCTACACGTCAATCCTTGCGTCCGGGGGCGGGATCGTCCGCACGATGAAGGAGACGCGCAAGGCCCACATCAGTCGGATTGTCGACGAGTCAATGGGGCGGGTGAATCAGCTCTTGAGGTGCGGAGTCACTACAGCCGAAGTGAAGACGGGCTATGGGCAGAACCTCGTGACAGAGATGAAACTCCTCGATACGATTGACCGAATGAGTGCCGGGTCGGTGGTGGAACTCGTCCCCACGTTCCTCGGCCTGCATGCCTGCCCGCCCGAGTTCAGGAATAGTTCGGAGTATGTGGACTACGCCATCGGGGAGATGCTGCCGGCGATTGCCCTTGCGAAGAAGAGACCGCGCTTCTCTGACTGCTTCTGCGAGGAAGGGGTTTTCTCCAGAGAAGAATGCTCAAGATACCTGAAAGCTTCGCACAAGCTGGGGTTCGAGACCAAGATACACGCGGACGAATACTCTGATTCGAGGGGAGCGTCATTGGCCGCCGAGGCGGGGTGCATTTCCGCGGATCATCTGGGTTCGAGCTCGGCCCCTGGAATCAAGAGCATGGCCCGGGCCGGAGTGGTCGCGGTGCTCCTGCCTGGGACCTCGTTTTTCTCCTCCATCCCCTACGCAGATGCACGGGCTATCTTGGAAGCAGGGTGCGAAATGGCCCTAGGCACCGACCTCAGCCCTAATTCCTGGATAGAATCGCCTCAGCTGGTGATGAGCCTCGCCTGCAATGCGATGAGGATCTCCCCAGCCCAAGCGCTTCTGGCTTTCACGCGTGGGTCTGCCCGAGCCATCGGCCGAAGCGACCTGGGTACGCTCGCGGTGGGCGCGCAGGCAGACTTCGTCGTGCATTCAATTCCCGGATACAGGTACCTCCCCTATCGGATAGGGGGCCAGTACGTCAGAGTAGTCTACAAGAAAGGAGTGCTCGCCTTCGGCAGCGTGGCCGGCTAAGGCAGCTTGTCGGCCAAGATTTCTCCGGCGATGAATTCTATCTCGGGCCCCTGGGATCTGTCTCCCCTGAGGAGCGGGGAGTGGTTCCGCACGAAGCCCAAGACCTTCTTCGCATGATCGGAAATCCCGCTTTCGTTTGAGCCCATTATGTTAGACGCACAGATGATTTCTATGGCGAGTATGCGTGATATGTTCTTGGCGACCTTCAAGGTCTTGATCCCCGCATTCACCCCGTGGCTGGCGTGGTCTTCCACTCCACCGGAGACGTTGGCGGGATACGAAGAAGAAGGATAGATTCTGGTGGCGTTGTCAGAAGTCAGGGCCGTGGCGGTGTACTCCAGAAGCATAAGCCCGGACTCAAGCCCCGGCTTCGTAGCCATGTATTTTGACTCGGGCGGGGTAATCTTCAGGAGATAGTTTATCCTGGCCAACGAGATGACTCCCAGGTAGGAGAGAGAAATCGAGAGGAGGTCAAGGGCCATGGCGACCGGCTGGGCGTGGAAGTTGCCTCCGTGCATCACCTTACCGTCCTCGAGCATTACGGGGTTGTCTGAGACCGAGTTCATCTCGTTGACGACAAGCTTCTCAGCGAAGACTACGGCGTCCCTCAGAGCTCCGTGCACCTGAGGAGCGCAGCGGACAGAATAAGGGTCCTGGGGGACAGGCTCGGACCTGATCCTCCTGCTCCCCTTCAAAAGGGCGCGCAACTGACGCGCGACATGTTCCTGTCCTGAATCAAGCTTGACACCTATGAGCCTCTCGTCGAACGACTGTGAGCAAGCTCTGAGGACCTCGGCCGTGACAGCCAGGGCGGAGTTCGCGGCGTTGAGGAGCGTATTACCTCTATGAACGGAAATGCTCCCGAAGGCAGTAGTGAAGGCAGTGCCATTGATGAGGGATAGGCCCTCCTTGGCGTGAAGGACTATCGGCCTGAGTTTGGAAGAGGAGAGCGCCTTGCTCGACTCGACGAGCTTTCCCCGGCGATAGGCTTTCCCTTCGCCGACCATGGTCAGCGCCATGTGGGCCGATGGGATGAGGTCTCCACTTGCACCCAGCGACCCGAACTCCGGGACGTAGGGGATCACCCCTTTGTTCAGCAGTCCTACCAAGAGCTCGGCGACGTCTCTCCTGGCCGCGCTGTTCCCGTTCACGAGACTGTTCAGGCGGATCAGCATCGCAGCTCTCACAACTTCGGTGGACATGGGGGGCCCGACCCCAGCCGAATGGCTCCGGATGAGATTGAGCTGCAGCTCGTCGAGGTTGTCCGCGCGCACGACCTTGTCGGAAAGGGAGCCGAAGCCTGTGTTGACCCCGTAGACGACTTCGCCGCTTCTCAGCTTCTGCTCGAGCAGCGCCCTAAACTTCTCCATTTGCCTGAGACTCTGGGGGCTAGCCTTGACTGCGGCTCCCCGCTCGGCCACGTCGGTCGCAGATTCGATGGTAAGTGAGCGGCCGTCAACAGAAACGACCAACGTTTGGACCCTTCCATGCGACTCATAAAAGGTAGCATAACCTTAACTCGAATCCTCATCCTCTGAAGCAGCGTGAGACATCCGGCGGACTATCCAACGCCGAGTTATCGGGACGGGAACGATCTACGGATGGTCGAGATAATCAAAGCCGCTCGGCTCCCAATGCCCAGGGGGGTCAACGTACTCGGGGTCCCCTTTGACGGGGCGGTCCTCGGACGGAAGGGGGCCGCTGAGGGGCCGGCAGGGATTAGACATGCGATGGCCGGGTTCTCCAACTACAACATCGAGCTGGGCGTTCGACTCTCGAAAGCGAGGATACTCGACCTGGGGGACGTCGTTGTCGACCGAAACGATGTGATCAGGGCCCACAGCCAGACGCAAGCGGAAGTTACCAGGTGCCTCGACCGAAGGTCCCTCCTAGTTATCCTTGGGGGAGACAACAGCATTTCGTTGCCATCACTGAGGGCGTGCGCGAAGAAATTTGGCAATCTTGGGCTGATCGTGGTCGATTCCCATCTGGACATGAGGGGGGAGATTGGAGGAAAGCCCACGAGCGGCTCGTCTTACGGCCTGGCCTTGTCGACCATCGACAGCCTCGACCCTCACAGGGTGGTGGAGCTTGGAGCGCATGGATTCCTGAATTCAGAGAAGTATTACGAGAAAGCAAAGCGAACAGGGCTCAAGCTGATGTCGGCAGACGAGGTCCGTGAAAAGGGGCCCACGGCCGCCGCCCAAGAGGCTTACAGAGTCGCGTCGAAGGGTGCGGACGCAGTCTACCTGAGCGTCGACCTCGATGCAATCGACCTTTCCGAGGTTTCTGGAGTCAGCGCGCCAAGCGCGGGAGGACTGCACGCGGCCGACGTCTGCAGGATTGTGTACGAGGTCGTGAAAGGTGACAAGGTAGCTTGCGCTGACATCGTGGAACTGGCCCCATCACTGGACCCGACGGGAAGGTCGGAGAGGGTCGCGGCGACTGCGTTGACCTACACTTTCGCGGGGTTCGTGTCACGTAAATAATAATGAGAGTTCTTTTTGGAATGGTGCGGTGGCCGGGATTTGAATTCTCGAGTCATTTGCATGACTTCCCGAGTTAGTAGCGTGGCAGGCTACTGTCCTGGACCAGGCTAGACGACCACCGCTCGTTTCAAGTCGCGCTTTCGTGGTGGATAAAAGCTTGCGCCGGAGTCGCTTCAGCTAACCTTCGTCCCAAGTGTGACGCCCTTGTCTGGTTCCAGCAAGGAGAGCTCCTTCTCGTTGAAAGCGGTCAGGAGCATGCATTCAGACACCACCCCTGCTACCGACTTCGGTTCGAGGTTGACCACTGCTATGATTACCTTACCCAATAGCTCCTCCTTGGTGTACTTGTCCTTGATTCCAGCTGCGCACTGCTTGGTGAGTCCTTCCCCGAAGTCGATCGTCAACTTGTAGATCGGCTTCCGTGCGGTTGGAATGTCGTCAACCGAGGCTATCCTTCCTACCTTCATTTCGACCTTGGCGAAATCGGAGATTGAGATTGACAATTAGGGCACTTGTAGAATGAAGTGGAATTAAGCTTAAAGAGCGCTCACCGTCGAGCCGCCGAATGCGGGCCGGTAGTCTAGTCTGGTAGGATACGGGTCAAAAACCGTCCAGCCCCTTGGCAAAGAAATCCAGACTGGGGGAGGTCGGGGGTCCGAGTCCCCCCCGGTCCACTTTCATCGAAGGGGAGTTTACGCTCTGGGCCTAGACGCGGAGGAGCTTGACAGTCTTTACCTTGCGCTCCCGCTCGAACCCTTTCGCCATCGCAGCTATCTCCTTCCCCTCTCCTGCGAGGACGAAGACCTCTATGCAGTCTTCCCGGGAGACCTTGCAGTGGACATGGGTGCGCACGATGTCCCCGTAGCTGTGCTTGAGCTTCGTGACAGGGTCCTCGTCGGCGCTCGCGTGGCCTACCACGACCACGGCGTTCATCTTGCCGTTCATTTCGTTCTTCTCCTTTGTGTCCTCCACCAGGAGCCGAATGGCAGCCCTGACCAACTCCGACCTGCCTGAAAATCCGACGGAGTCCTGGATCTCATCCATGGACTTCACCATCTGTTCAGGGAGCGAGAGGCTTACTATTGGCATGGCCTCCTGCGGGTTATTAACCTGATAAATACGTTTTCATGTTTATTATTAAACTCTAATAGCAGTCCTAATAAACAACCCACACGCGAGAGCCCCATGCGGACTCTGAAAGTGATCATTGCTGTTGTCATCCTAGCCCTCGTAGCGGTGGGGGGAGTCTATGCGGCCGTGGACCTGACCTCTTCCCCGACCTCCTCCTGCTCCACCACCGGTGGTGTGCTCCAAGTGGTGGCCGGAGAGAACTTCTGGGGGAGCCTCGTCTCCCAGATCGGGGGGAGCCATGTCAACGTGACGAGCATTGTGACAGACCCCAACACCGACCCGCACGAATACGAAAGCAACGCCGCGGACGCCAGGGCCATCGCGAACGCGTGCCTGGTCATAGTCAACGGCGCCGGCTACGACACCTGGGCCCTGAACGAGATCGCGGCGTCGAACACACCTCACCAGATCGTCCTGAACGTGCAGCTGCTCCTGGGGCAGCCGGTCGACGCCAACCCGCACTTCTGGTACAGCCCCTACTTCGTCAATGACACGGTCCGTGCGATGTACAAAGATCTGGTCACGGCAGACCCCGCAGACTCCTCATACTACACCCAGCAGTACGCAAGCCTGAACTCGTCTTTGTGGACTTCCTACATGAAGCAGGAGCTGATCATCAAGCAGCAGTTCGCCGGCACCCCCGTGGCTTCCACCGAGAGCATATTCGTCTACATGGCCAACGCAACGGGCCTCAACATAATCACCGCTCCGAGCTTCATGGAAGCCGTGGCCGAAGGGAACGACCCGTCTGCCCAGGACGTCGCCACCTTCCAGAATCAGCTGAACCAGGGGAACCAGACGGTCAGGGTTCTTGTGTACAACGAGCAGACCGTGACCCCGCTGACACAGAGCCTATTGGCCCTAGCCGCGAAGAACGAGATACCGTACATCAGAATCTCCGAGACGATTCAGCCCTCTAACTACACATTCCAAGCCTGGATGCAAGGAGAGATAGGGGAACTTCAGGACGCCCTCAGTGCAGCAGCCTTGGGCCAGTGAACTAATGGCCAAACCAATCGCAGGTTCGGTCACGGTCGATGCGAAGTCCACGCTGATAACCGCTGAGGACCTTTCTGCCGGTTACGAAGGCAGGGCCATCTGGAGCGGAGCCAGCTTCTCCTTCGGACAGGGGGAGTTCGTTGCCGTGTTGGGGCCCAACGGCGCCGGGAAGACGACGTTGTTCAGGGTCCTGCTCGGCCTCCAGCACCCCATGTCTGGGTCTGTGAGCATATTCGGTGCGCCCCCCCGTCGGGGAAACCCCCACATCGGGTACGTCCCCCAAAGGCACACCATCGACATTGAGACAAACGTCGAATGTCTGGAGCTCGTCAGGCTCGGGCTGTCAGGGACCCGGTGGGGGTTCAATCCTGTCGCCCACTCCGACCGGGAGTCGGCATGGAAGGCCCTCGAAGCGTCTGGAGCGGCTGAGCTGGCCCACCGCAGGCTGGGGGCACTTTCTGGCGGGGAGCTGCAGAGGATCTTCCTCGCCGAGGCGCTTGTGAGCAACCCCGAGATGCTCCTGCTCGACGAGCCTCTTTCGAACCTGGACATCAAACGCGAGACCGAGCTTCTGCATCTTGTCAACGGCGTGGTCCGGTCGAGGGGGGTGACGGCTATGCTCATCGCCCACAACATCAATCCGCTTCTGCCCCACCTGAACAAGGTGATGTACGTTGCCAACGGAAAGGTGGCGACAGGGAAGCCAAGCGAGGTCCTTACTTCGGAGAGCCTGACCCGGCTGTACGGTGTCCAGGTCGAGGTGCTAAGGGACCCGCATGGGAACGTGGCAATCATAGGTGTCGAGGAACACCATGGTGACATAACTTGAGCATCTCTCTCAACATCTTGGCCGACCTGCAGCAGATCTGGCAGTACCAGTTCATGCGGAACGGAATCGAGGCAGGGACCCTGACGGCGATCGTAGCTGGGGTGACAGGATACTTCGTGGTGCTCCGGCGCTCGGCATTCACCGCCCACGCATTTTCTGAAATCGGGTTCGCCGGGGCGGCCTGGGCCGTCCTGACAGGCATCCCTCCTTTGGTTGGCCTGCTGCTGGGATCCAACCTGGGAGGCCTGGGAATCGCTCTCTTGGGCCGTCGGGCGACTAACCGGGACACACAGATCGGAATAGTGCTCGCGTTCTCGTTGGGCCTGGGCCTGCTCTTCATCAGCCTGTACAGCGGCTACGCGACCCAGACCTATTCGATCCTCTTCGGGGAGATCCTCGGGGTGAGCTACGACCAGGTGCTGGAGACGCTGGCTGCATCGGCCGCGATACTTGTAGGGATGGGCCTGATCTACAGACCCCTGCTCTTTTCGTCACTCGACGAGGACGTAGCGGAGGCCAGGGGAATGCCCATGCTCGCGTTGGGAATGGCGTTCATGATCATAGTAGCGGTGGCGGTGTCTTTCGCCGTCCAGGTGACGGGGGTCCTCCTGGTATTCTCCCTGATGGTCACCCCCGGTGCCACGGCGCAGTATCTTGCGAGCAGACCCTCGAGGGCGATTGTCGCCTCTGTAATCATAGCGCTGATCGCGACCTGGTTAGGATTGTTCCTCTCCTTCTACACGCCCTACCCCGTGAGCTTCTACATTACAGCCGAGGCGTTTGGGTTCTACCTTTTCGTCAGGTTGGTCTACGTTCGCTTCAGGTGGGAGAAGATCAACTCTGGGAGCCTCCTAAAGCCCCCCCAAGACCGGAGCGGGTAGTCCCGTCCGTTTACTGATGGGTCCCTTCCTCGTTGGTCGCGGCCCTGGGGAGGCGCGAGACGACACCGACGGCGGCGAAGAGCAGAACGCCGGAGAGGACAAAGGTCGTGTAGTAGCCGAGGTAGACTGAGATGAAGCCCGACACGAGGGAGCCAGCCATGGCTGCTATTCCAACCACCGCCGAATAGACGCCGAGGGCAGAGCCCGCAGACTTGCTCTTGACGGTGTTGAACATCATCGTGTTTGACGACGTGTAGTAGATGGCGTAGGCGATCCCTCCTGCCAGTGGATAGAACAGCAGGGCTGAGATTGCGAAGAGGGGCCCGGAGACTAACAGGGCAGCAGCCCCGATACCCAGGTATGACCAGCCTCTGAGCAAAAGACCCTGGACGGACGAGGTGACAAGGCTGCGATTGCTGACGAAGTTCCCGGCCCTCTGGAAGGCGACCGTCTGCACGACCACGCCTGCTAGGATCACGGCGAAGACCTCCTGGTCGGGCATCGAGAAGAAGTGCATCGCCGGCACGAATGAGGTGTTGAAGAGCCCGCTCGAGACGTAGAAAATGATGGTCGAGATGTAGAACAGAGGGACGTAGCTGTTGAAACCGGAACGGAGGCCACGGAAAGTACGCTTGAAGTCGGTTGCCGTTGGAATGCCGATGAAGAATACAGGATTCGCGCGGAGCCTGCTGATCAGGCTCGGCTTCCTCATGGCCACGGTCTCTCTCTCGAGGACGAATTCTGGCTCCTTGATCAGCCATAGGGCGAGAGCCGAGGAGGCGACGGAGAAGGCTCCCATGGGCAGGAAAAGCAGGACGATGGCGTCAGGAAGGTAGTTCGTCCAGACAACGCCGATCAGGAGGCCGGCCACGTTGCCTACGCTCGACATCATTGAAAGCTTCGCGAAGGCATTCGCCCACCGCCCTTTCTTCTCGGTCTCCATGATTAGCAGGTTGAGCGGGGTCGCCGAGGCCACCGACACGAACGAGATTATTCCGTACCTCCCGATGGTCCCGGCTGTAGTCTGATCGAAATAGTAGGAGACCAGCGCGACGGCCATGAGAGCATAGCTGAGGCCTATCAGGGACTTGCGCTTGTGGAGCCTGTCGGTGGCGAAACCCCAGAACAGAGCTGCGGGTATGCTGATACCGTTGTAGATGGCCGCGGCGAGGCTCCCGTAGATGGTCCCCAGTGCCTGGCCGTTGATCTGGATCAGGTAAAGCTGCACCATGGTCCCTAGGGGGCCGGTGGCTATGGAGACGGGGAAGACGGAAAAGATCCAGTTGGTACTTCTCGGCTTTTTCTCACCGTCTGCCATTAGTCCAACCCCGACAAGGGGACGTTCATCTATTTTCCACTTTGCAACCATGGCCGGGACAAAGCTGAATTAACGCGCTTCCAGCCGCGTACCCGTGACGATCTTCGGCAAGAGGCTCGCCGTGTCCCTCCCCGACACAGTCTTGGAAGACAAGGATTCTCTCCGGGACAAGACGGCAAAGCTGGGGCTCATCGCGAGAGCATGCGCCATCTATGGCGTGGATTTCATCGAGATCTTCAAGGACCCGATGGGCCGAAGCGAGGGGCAGGCCATTCGAAGGGTCCTCGAATATCTGGAAACGCCCCAGTATCTGCGAAAGCGTCTCTACCCTCTGGATGAGACGTTGAAGTACGCCGGGATGCTACCTCCGCTTAGGATCCCTTCGCACAAGCCAAGGGTCCCATTCCCTAGTCTCCAGATCGGCGAGGTAAGAGACGGTGTTGCCAATGGGGATGGGACAGTGGACATAGGGCTGGATGTGGCACCGAAGCTCACGGAGAGGGCGAAGTCTGGCGAAAGAGTCACCGTGAGGCTCTCGTCGATCAGGCCCCCAATTGCGAAGCGGATACGGAAAGATGAGACTGGTGGTTACTGGGGCTATGCTGTGGAGACGAAATCAATGCAAGATGTCATCACCGACGTAAGGTTCGAGCTCAGAGTCGCCACCTCGAAGAAAGGGACCCCAGTGATTGACGTGGTCAAAGAACTGGGACCGACCCTCCGGAGGGCGCAGAGTGTCAATCTGATGTTTGGCTCACCCTCGAGGGGGCTCTTCGAAATCGTCGGCAGAGACCTCGCAAGCAGGGTGGATTACGTGGTGAACCTTTTCCCTGGGCAGCAGGTTGAGACAGTCAGGTCCGAGGAGGCGATTCTCGTCGGATTGGGAATTGTGAGCCTCCTTTCAGCCGATAAAGCTTAAGTGCGAACCGCAAAACGGGCCATCGGAAAGGTTTAGCGTGAATTGGGTCATAGAAAGTATTCTGCGCCCCGTAGAGGTAGTCTTGCATATAGGCCCAGAGCACGAGCCAAAAGCTTCGTCCCACGCATAAGGACCTGGCCCAAGGTAGAAGCTGAAAAGCCGATTCTCCTCGGATTCCCCGGCTACAAGGCTGGGACGGCCCACGTCATCACTGTTGACGACAGGGCGAAGACCCCGAACTTCGGGAAGCCTCTGTTCAACCTGTCGAGCGTCCTGACGGTTCCAGACACCCAAGTCGTAGGGCTCAGGCTCTATGGCCACGAGAACGGCGCAGACAGGGCCCTGGCGGACGTCAAACAGCCGGGTCAGACCACGGAGAAGCTCCCTCTGGACAAGACGGCGAGGGTGGTGGCAGTTGTTTCGTCGATCCCCCGAGACGTCGGGCTGTCGCAGAAGAAACCAATCGTAGTAGAGGTGGGGGTATCTGGAGGGGACGTGAAGGCACAGGCGGAATTCATCCTAGGGCTCATCGGCAAGAAGGTCAAGTTCACTGACACTTTCAAGCCAGGGATGTACGTGGACGTCCTTGGGATAACGAAGGGGAAGGGAATCGAGGGACCGATCACAAGGTTCGGAGTGAAGAGGAAGCAGCACAAGTCTAGGAAGACCGTGAGGCAGGTGGCGGTCATAGGGCCGTGGCACCCGGCGGCAGTCATGTACACCGTCGCCAGGGCAGGCCAGATGGGATTCCATCAGAGGACTGAGACAGGGAAGAGGATACTTCTGGTCGGCAATGCTTCGGCCAACCCGGTCACCCCGCCAGGAGGGTTCGGGCACTTCGGCAATGTGGGAGGGGAGTACGCCGTCGTCGGCGGCTCAGTCCCCGGGCCGGCGAGGAGATTCGTTCTGGTAAGGATGAGGGTGAGAGGGTTCACGAGGAGCCAGGCGCCGCCGCAGGTTGTCGAAGTCAGCACCATAGAGAGGAAGCGCGCGGCATGAAGGCAGAGGTTGTCGGTCTGAACGGGAAACCCGCGGGACAGGTCGACGTCCCCGATGTTTTTGAGACCGAGCTCAGGCCGGATCTGGTCAAACGTGTCTTCTGGCTGGTCGGCTCTCATGGGTTCCAGCCGAAGGGGAGGGACCCGATGGCAGGAGAGAGGACGACCGCAGAGACGCACAGCCCGCCGACGGGAACCGGAAAGTCGAGGATACCCAGGGTCAAGGGGGAGAGGTACTCGAGAGGCGGCCTTGCGGGAGGGGTCGCGAGCGTCGTGAAGGGGAGACTGCCGCACCCGCCAAGGTCCGAGAAGGTCATCTATCTGGGCGTGAACAAAAAGGAAAGGAGGCTCGCAACCGATTCAGCCATAGCGTTTACCGCGAATCTCGACGCCGTGAAAGCCCGCGGGCACAGGGTGAGGAAGCCGGCGCTCCCAATGGTGGTGGCCGACGACATCGAGACCGTCGAGAAGACGTCGGAGCTCGTCTCGTTTCTGGAGAAGGTCGACCTGAAGGCCGAGCTGCAGAGGGTGGACGAGAGGACCAAGAGGAATTCAGGGAAGAGGAGGCTCAGGGGGAGGGTGTACAGGAGCGGAGTGGGGCCGTTGATTGTTGTGACAAGTGACAGGGGGGTGGGGAAGGCGGCAGGCGGCATCCCCGGGGTCGAGGTGACCCGCGTGGAAGACGTCAGCGTGCTGGACCTCGCGCCGGGAGGCGTGCCTGGGAGGCTGACCCTTTGGACTGCATCTGCGCTGAGCGCGCTCGATGGAAGGACCAAGGAGGTAGCGTCCTAGATGCGGCTCGAAGACGCCCAGAAGATACTGAAGCGCCCGTATGTCACCGAGAGGACCTTCGACCAGATTGAGAGGGAGAACAAGCTCTGCTTCCTTGTGGACGACAAGGTCTCTAAGACCCAGATAGCCAGCGCCGTTCAGGCGCTCTACGAAGTCAAGGTCGACACCGTGAACACCTCGAGGACGATAAAAGGGAAGAAGGCTTTCGTGAGGCTTGAGGAAGCAGGAAAGGCAGCGGATTTGGCGACGAGGTTGGGGTTGGTGTAGGCGATGGGCAAGAGAATTCTTCAGAGAAGAAGGGGAAAGGCAGGGATCCAGTTCAGGGCGCGCACAAGGGGAAAGGTAGCCCCGGTAAGGTATCCGAGGTTCACTGGGTCCGAAGGGTCCGCGACTGTGACGGCCATCCTCGACGAGAGAGGGAGGAGCGCCCCGCTGGCTCAGCTCAGGATGGAAGGAGACAGGTATTCCTACGTCCCAGCCACAGCGGGGATGTCTGTGGGGCAGCAGGTGTCCATGGGGACCACCGCCAGGGTGTTGGCAGGAAACGTGCTTCCCTTGTCGGCGATGCCGGAGGGGACCAGGGTGAGCAACATAGAGCTCAGGCCCGGGGACGGCGGGAGGCTGGTAAGGGCCTCGGGGACGTCTGCGGTGCTCTTCTCGAAGGCGAATGGGAGGGCCATAATCAGGCTCCCATCGGGCAAGAACATACTAATCAAGGATAGGTGCTTGGCGACGGTCGGCGAGGTCGCCGGAGGCGGAAGGAAGGAGAAGCCCTTCCTGACCGCAGGGGCGAGGCACCATGCAATGAGAGCGGCGGGGAGGGTCTACCCGAGGATGAGGGGAATAGCGATGGCTGTCGTGTACCACCCATTCGGGGGAGGCAGGCATCAGCACCCGGGCAAGTCGACCAGCACTTCTAGGAACGCGCCTCCAGGGAGGAAGGTAGGATTAATAGCGCCGAGGAAGACCGGAAGAAAGAGATTGGCCAGGACGAGCGCGGAGGTCTCTTAGATGCCGAAGGAGTTCAGATACCGAGGGAAGACTCTGGACGAGCTGAACGCGATGTCCACTGAAGCCCTGCTCGAGCTGCTTCCTTCCAGGGCCAGGCGGTCCCTCAACCGGGGAGTGTCGGAGGAGAAGCGGAAACTCCTCGAGGACGCGAGGGCGATAAAGGACGGGAAGAAGGAAGGGGAGATTAAGACCCACGCCAGGGACATGATAATCCTGCCCACCATGGTTGGGCTGACCATCGGCGTCCACAACGGGAGGGAGTTCGTCCCCCTCGAGGTCAAGCCCGAGATGATAGGTAGGTACCTCGGTGAGTATGTGATCACCAACAAGAAGGTGGTCCACGGGACTCCGGGGATCGGCTCGAGCCGTTCCAGCCTGTACGTCCCTCTGAAGTAGTCCCCTAGGTTACGTTCGTCTGTGACTGGTCTCTCAGGAAGTTCAGCAGGTAGTACGGGCTCCCGACCCCTCTTCCTGTCACCCCGCTTGCCTTCCACCCCGTAAAGGATTGGGCCCCGGGCCACGCGCCCGTGGTCGAGCCTCCGCTCCTGTTGGCATAGGTCACGCCATACTTGATGCCGTCGAAGAAATCCTTGATCTCCTTCTTGTCCTTCGAGAAGATCCCCGCCGTGAGCCCATAGTCCGTTGCGTTTGCCCTGGCCAGGGCGTCCTCGACATCGTCGACTTCGTTCACGACGACGAAAGGGACGAAGAGCTCCTGCTTGACCAGCCGGTGGTCCTCTGGGAGCCCCGCCACGATAGTCGGAGCCACGTAGTACCCGTTCTTCATCGGCCCCTGCTTCAGCACGGTCCCTCCCGCGAAGAGCTCCGCTCCGGACTGCTTCGCGTCAGAGACAGCCGACTGGAATGTCTGGACAGCCTTCTCGTTGATGATGGGCCCCATGAAGGTCCCGGCGTCCCTCGGGTCCCCCACCGTGAGCTTCTCCACCCGCTCCCTGAGTGCGGCGACGAACTTGTCTCTGATCGCCTTTTCCACGTAGACCCTTGAGGTGGCGCTGCACTTCTGGCCCCCGTAACCGAAGGCCGCGCGGACGGTCCCTTCGACCGCCTTCGGGATGTCTGCCTTGGCCGTGACGATGGTTGGGTTCTTGCTCCCCATCTCCAGGAGTATCGGCTTGGGGTAGGGCTGCTCGCTATGGAACCTCCGGAACAACCGCATGCCGACGTCCCTCGACCCCGTGAACGCGATCCCTGCGACGTCCGGGTTGGTCACGAACTCGTCCTCGAAGTTCCCCCCGGGCCCTGTCACGAAGTTCACTGCGCCTGGTGGGACCCCGGCGTCCACGTACAGGTGGTAGAGCATCGATCCTGTCAGAGGGGCCTCGCTCGTCGGCTTCAGGATGACCGAGTTGCCTGTGACAAGGGCGCCGGACGCCATCCCGTTGGCGAGCATGAAGGGGAAGTTGAACGGCGATATGACGGGCCAGACGCCGAAGGGTTTGCAGACGTCTACGTTGTGCTCCCCCGGTCCCCCCGGGCCCATCTTCGTGGTGTACCCCTTCTCCTTCCGCATGACCCCGGAGTAGTATCTGACGGCGTCGATGGCCTCCCAGCATTCGGCAATGGCCTCGAGCCTGTTCTTTCCGACCTCGTATGTGATCGCCACAGCGATATCGAACTTCCTTTCGTCGAGGAGCTCCGTGTATCTGTCCAGCACCTTCACCCTCTCCTGCCATGTCTTCGCGCTCCAGACCTCGAAGCCGTCCTTGGCTGCAGCGATTGCCTGCTTGGCGTGCTCGCGGGACCCGGAAGGGAACTTGGCTACCACGATCGAAGTGTCGATGGGGCTCCTGTGCTCGAACTCTCCGGCGACGGACCTGACCTCCTTCCCTCCGATGTACATCGGGTAGCTCCGCCCCAGACTAGGCTGGAACTTCTTCAGCGCTTTCTCGAACTTCGGGTTCAGGCTTTCATCTGCGAATAGGGTCGTGTAAGTGATCTTTCGGACAGGGTGCTTCGGAGCGGATTTCTTTGGCATGAGCAGTCCCGACCGAACCTGCGCTAAATGTCTGTCGCCTAAGGGGTGGTGACAAGCCTCTGGTGGGTCAGTGATAGGCCTGTCACCCCCGAGTACTCCCTGGTGAAGGTAGCCTTCACGTCGTCGAAGGGCATGGGTCTGCCCTTGATCCTCTGCATCGAGGTCATGGTGGATGGGTCTAGGCCGCAGGGGCGGATCAGCTCGAAGCGAGAAAGGTCTGTGTTCACGTTGAGGGCGAATCCATGGTAGGTGACCCATTCTGTAACCGCGACCCCGATGGACGCCAGCTTCCTGCCGCCGACCCAGATACCTGGGTGGCCCTCCACCCGCTCCCCCCCGACCCCGTATTGACCTACTGTACGGATGAGCGACTCCTCTATGTTCCTCACATGGCGCCGGACGTCGTGGTCGGTCAGCAGGATTATGGGGTAACCGACGAGCTGCCCCGGACCGTGGTAGGTGGCGTCCCCGCCCCGTTCGACCTGGAAGACAGGGATATCCTGGGGTTTGAAGTTCTCCGGGGAGGTCTTCCTCCCAAGGGTGATGACGTCGGGGTGTTCGACGAGGACCAGGGTGTCAGGGATCTCTCCTTTCGCTCTCTTCGATGCCAATTCCTTCTGGAGCTGGAGGGCTTCCCCGTACTCCATCCGCCCGAGGTCCACCAGGTAACCGTTCATGACTTCAACTGGTGAATCGGCTTGCCGGAGGAGGATTCTGACGCCTCCATTATCGCCTCCGGGAACGTCGGGTGGGGGTGGACGGTGAGGGCGATGTCTTCGACCGTGGCTCCCATCTCTATTGCGAGTGCGACCTCACTGATAAGATCTGAAGCCTCCGGCCCCACTATCTGGACCCCGAGGACAAGGCCGTCCTTTTCGTCGGAGACTATCTTCACGAACCCTTCAGGTTCCCCAGCCGTCAAGGCCCTCCCCAGGGCGGCGAATTGGAACCTGCTCCGCTTGACAGCATACCCCGCCTCCATTGCCTTCGCCTCGGTGAGCCCCACGCTGGCGACCTCGGGGTCGCAGAAGACGGCGTCTGGGACCACCTTCCAGTCTGCGGCCGAAGGGAGCCCGGCGATGCACTCGGCGGCCACGATCCCTTCTTTCGAGGCTTTGTGCGCCAGGAGGGGCGGGCCCTTGACGTCGCCTATGGCGTAGACCCCCTGGACGTTGGTCTGCATGCGGTTGTCGGTGGTGATATACCCCCTCGTGTCGATCTGGACCCCGATCTTTGCCAGGTTCAGCTTCTCTGTCCGGGGCTTGCGCCCGACGCTGACGAGGACCTTGTCGAAAGCCATCGTCTGCTTTCCGTCAGGGGTTTCGATCTCCACCTCAACTTCGGAGCTCTTCTTGTCGATCCTTGCTACCTTCGACTTAACGAAGACCTTTGCTCCCTTTCCCTCAAGCTTCCTGTGGACCACCCGGACAACCTCTGGGTCGCTCCCCGGAAGCAGCTGGTCCATTATCTCCACGACGGTGACGCTGCTCCCCAGCTTCTGGAGCATGGAAGCGAATTCAAGCCCGATGGCGCCTCCGCCGACGATCAGGACGCGGTTGGGGGCCGCCTTCAGCTCAAGCCCCTCTTTTGAGCCGATGACCATGTCCCCGTCGAATTCGAGTCCAGGAAGGCTGGAGGTCCTGGTTCCTGTGGCGAGGACGAGGTTCTTGCAGGACACCTCCTCTTTCCCCTGCGAGGTTGTGACGACCACCCTGTTCTTGTCGACGACCTCCGCTTCACCGTGGAGGACGGTCGCGTGGTATCCGCGCAGGAGGAGTTCGATGCCGCCTACCAGCCTGGACACAACTTCGGACTTCCACTTCTGCAGCTGGACGAAATCGACAGAGACCCCCGATGTCCTCACCCCGTACTTCTCAGCCTCCTTCACCTTGTCGACGAGCTTGGCGACAGTGATGAGGGACTTCGACGGGATGCAGCCGTAGTTCACGCACTCCCCACCGAGCCGGTCGGATTCGATGACCACCGTCTTCAGGCCGAGCTGGGCCGCCCTGATTCCGCAGACATATCCGCCGGGGCCGCCCCCGATTATCGCGACGTCTGCTTCGATCAACTGATTCCTTGGGTTTCGCGAGGTCTTATCGGCTTAAACCTTGCTGAGAATAAACGAGGACTAGAGGACTTCGGCCAGGAGCTTCTTCGTGTCCTGAATCGTCTCTATCACCCTCGATGTGAACCTGGCGGCATAGGCTCCGTCGAAGACACGGTGGTCGAACGAGAGCGAAAGATATGTGGTGTCTCTGATTTCGACCTTCCCGTCGCGGACGACTGGGCGCTTGGCGATCTTGTGGAGCCCGAGTATCGCCGCTTCTGGGATGTTGATTATCGGTGTGGCAAAGAGCCCGCCGAGGGCCCCGACGTTAGTGATGGTGAATGTCGACCCGTGGACATCCTCGAGGGTCAGCTGGCCGCTCCTCGCCTTCTGTGAGAGGTTCTCGATTTCTCCGGCAAGCTCGAACATGTCCTTCCTGTCGACGTCTTTCACTACGGGGACTACGAGGCCCTGCTCGGTGTCCGTCGCAATCCCTATGTTGTAGTATTTCTTCAGGATAATGTTGGACGCCTGCTCGTCGAGGGACGCATTGACGTAGGGGAACTCCTTCAGAGCGGGGACGAGGGCTTTGATTATGAACGGGAGGTATGTCAGGTGGACACCTCTCTTCTCAGCGCTCCCCTTGAACGCCTCGCGGAGGAGGACGAGCTCCGTCATGTCTGCTTCGTCCACGTGGGTGACCTGGGCGGTCGTCCTAAGCGACTTCGTCATCCTCTCCGCTATGGTCCTCCTGAGTCCCCTCAGAGGGACAACTTCCTCTCTTGGCCCCGCCTTCTGTGAAGGCTGAGCGGGCTGAACTGTCACAGTGGTCGTGCCCCGACTGGAGACCGAACGCCTGACGTCGTCGTCGGTGACCCTCCCCTGGGGTCCAGAGCCAGTGACCTTTCCGATGTCAACGCCGAGCTCTCTTGCCATCCTCCGGGTGGCAGGTGTGGCAAGGACCCCCGAAGATGGGCCAGATGACTGCACCTGGGGGGCCGGTGCCATGGCTACCGATGGGGCAGGTCCAGGCGCGGCGGGTGCGGGAGACTGAGATGAACCAGCGCCGCTTCCGTCGTCAATTACAAGAATCGTCTGTCCGACCTTGGCAACGTCTCCCTCTTTCACGAGAATCTTGGTGACCCTGCCGCTCCTCGGAGATGGGATTTGGACGTTGACCTTGTCGGTCATCACTTCGACTATCGGCTGATCTTCCTTGACCTGGTCCCCCTCCTTCGTCATCCACTTCAGGATCTCCCCCTCGGTGATTCCCTCTCCGAGATCCGGCAGCTTGAACTCCATTGTCAATTTGAGCGATCTGACGGGAGGTTAAAAACTCTGCATGAGGCGAAGCTACTCTGTCAGTAGCTTACGGTCTCAAGTGCGGCCTTCATGACCCTCTCCTTGCTTGGGATGTAGTTGTCTTCCAGCCTCGCCAGCGGGATGGGGATGTCGAAGCCTGTCACCCTCTTGATAGGCGCCTTCAGGTAGTCAAGTCCCCTCTCGGCGACGGTCGCAGCCACTTCGGCTCCGATTCCGACGTTCCTTGGAGCTTCATGAATCACTACGAGCCTTCCGGTCTTCTGGACCGAGCCGAGCACCGTGTCGAAGTCGATGGGAGACACGGTGCGCAGGTCGACCACCTCCGCAGAGACGGACCGTTCGGCCTGGAGGGCTTCGGCCGCCAGGGTCGTCGGGACCATCATAGAACCGTAGGAGACGAGGGTCACGTCGGTCCCCTCCCTGACGACCTTCGCCTTGCCGATGGGGATGCGGTACTCCACCTCGGGGACCTCCATCTTGGGGGAGTCGTAGAGCTTCTTCGGCTCCATGAACACGATGGGGTCGGGCTCCGTCAGGGCCGACGCCAGGAGCCCCTTTGCGTCATAGGGGGTCGAAGGGATGACGACCTTGAGGCCCGGCGTGTGCGCGAAATACGCCTCCGGAGACTCGGAGTGCAGCTCGGGGGGCCTTATGCCCGCCCCGTAGGGGAAGCGGATGACCCCCCTGGGGGCGAACCTGCCTCGCGTCCTGTTCCTCATGCGTGCGATATGGCTGAAGATCTGGTCGAAGGCAGGGAGGGAGAAGTTGTCGAATTGGAACTCCGCGACTGGGACGAGCCCGCCGATAGAGAGACCCACGAAGATGCCCGCGATGCTCAGCTCTGCGAGCGGGGTGTCGAAGACCCGCTCCGGCCCGAACTCGTCGAGGAGCCCCCTGGTTACCTGGAATACCCCTCCGTTCGCGCCGACGTCCTCCCCGTAGATGACGACGTTGCTGTCCCGCTTCATGCCCTCTCGGAGGCCCATGTTGACTGCGTTCCTGATGTTCACACCGGGCTTCCCCCCAGCTACCATCGGCTCGGGAGCTTCGGCCCGAGGCGGGGCCGGCACCCCGTAGTATTCGGCGCGCTCGGCGATAAGGTTCGGAGTGAGGGAGGAATACGTGTAGTCGAAGATGGACGTAGGAGCAGGAGGAGGCGTTGAACGGTAGGCTGCGATCGCGTCGGTCATCCGAGCCTGGGCTGCTTCTGCCACGGCCTCCTTCGACCTGTCGTCTAGCAGACCGCGAGAGCGGAGGTACTTCTCTAACCTGACTATGGGGCTCTTCTTCTCCCATTCGGCTATTTCGTCGGGGGCCTTCAGCTTGTTGGAGACGAGCTCGGCGGTGGTGTGCGGGCCCAGCCTGTATGTCGAGTATTCGATCAGAGTGGGGCCCCCGCCTCTCCTCGCCTTGTCTACGGCGTACTTGGTGGCCTCATAGGAAGCGATGACGTCGTTCCCGTCGACGAGGATCCCTTCGAACCCGTAGGCGACTGCCTTCTGAGCTATCGTCTTGGAGGCGGTCTGGGCCTTCCTCTTCACAGAAAGCGCCCACTGGTTGTTCTCGACCCCGAAGACCACAGGAAGGTCGTAAACCCCGGCAAAATTCAGCGCTTCGTGGAAGTCGGCCTTAGAAGTACCACCGTCTCCGGTGACGACATACGTCACGGCCTTCTCTCCACGTATCCGCTTGGCCATGGCGAGCCCGGCCGCGTGAGGGAGTTGTGTCGCAACCGGCACCGCCAGAGGAAGCATGTTGATGTCTTCTGGTATCTGCATCCCTCTTTCGTCCCCTCCCCAGTAAAGCAGGAGCTTCAGGGCGGGGAGTCCGAAGGCGAGCATCCCGGCGGAGTCTCTGTACATGGGGACGTACCAGTCCCCCTTCTCCAGGGCATTGACGGGGCCAATCTGGCACGCTTCCTGTCCCTTGCCAGGGGCATAGGTCCCGATCTCCCTGAGGGTCGAGAGATTGGTTGACTTCTCGTCGAACAGCCTCCCGAATATCAACTCCTCATAGAGCCGTCTGAGGGTCTCTGGGGAAAGGTTGGGGTCCTTCCCCTTCAGGGTCCCGTCTGGAGTCAGACGCTGAAACAGGAACTCGTCGGGTTTAGTGAACTTGAAGTCGTTCTCGCTGAAGATCCGTGGGACCGCGTCTGACCCGGACCCCTTCATGAAGTCCTCTTCGGTCAAGCGTCGGTTTCCGCTTTCGCGGTCATATAAGATTGGTGCCGCGTTGTGTCATTTTCGATGGCCGTCCTGATGAAGAATTCCCCGGCCCGGTAGCTGCTCCTGACGAGGGGACCCGATGCGACATATCTGAACCCCATCGCTTCGCCTATGGATTTGTAGCGTTCGAACTGCTCAGGCTTCACATACTCCACTACCTTCAGGTGCCTCTGGGAGGGCCTCAGGTACTGGCCTACGGTCAGGAAGTCGACGTCGGCCCGTCGCAGGTGTGCCATCGCCTGCGAGACCTCTTCCTCTGTTTCGCCGAGTCCGACCATCATCGAGGACTTCGTGTAGATGTGGCTGCTCAGTTTCTTCACGTTCCTCAGCACCGAGAGGGACTGCCAGTAGTCAGCCCTGGGGTCCCTGACCCCGCGGGTGAGGGACATGGTCGTCTCGATGTTGTGCGCTATGACGTCGGGCCTGGCTTCGACGACTTTCCTCAGGTCCTCAAGGTCCCCCTGGAAGTCAGGGATGAGGACCTCGACTAGGATCCCGGGGTTCTTCTCTTTGACGAGCTTGATCGTCCTCGCGAAGTGAGATGCGCCCCCGTCGGGGAGGTCGTCCCGGTCCACAGACGTCAGGACCACGTAGGTGAGCCCCATCTGGGAAAGGGCGAAGGAGACGTTCTCCGGCTCGAGCTCGTCCAGGACCCCCTGGGGCTTCCCCGGGGTCACCATGCAGAAGCGGCAGGCGCGGGAGCAGACGTCCCCCATGAGCATGAGGGTGGCCGTCCCACCCCCCCAGCACTCGTGGACGTTGGGACAGTGGGCCTCTTCGCAGACGGTGTGGAGGTTCAAGTTGGCGAAAAGGGCCTTGAGGTCCTGGTAGTTCTCCCCGTGTGGAGGCTTCACGGTGAGCCACGTGGGCTTGGGCTCGGCTAGCAAGATCAGCTGCCGACTATCACTTTCAGCTTATCAAAATCCTTTGTGGAGAAGGTGCCCTCGCAGGCGTAGCACCCCTCTGTCTGGAAACCAGGTTCCAGGTCACCGTGGAGGGCGCACATCAACTTGTTGAAGCGGATGTAGTCGAGGACCTCGGTCATGGACTTCAGCGCTTCCCTGTTGTCAGGGTCCTTGGACGAAAGTTCCTGCGCGATCCTGTCGGCAGCCTTGGCAACTGTGTTGTCCGCCTCTAGGTTGACCATCATCCCCCTTGTCTTGCGGGCATAGTTGCTAACCGTCGCCTGGGTCACTCCGAGCCTTCGTGCAACCTGGGACTGCGTCATGTGGAAGTCATCCTTCAGCCTGCGGGCTACCATGGCGCGGAGGGCCGGGAGGGCCGAATTGGCGACTATCTCATAGGGGCTTATCAGGCGTGACATCTGTCGACAATAACGTATGTTATACTCCGATATTTAAGCCGATGGCCACTGAACTGAAACAGTTTCAAGAGGGCAGTCCCGGGCCCCCTGTGAAACACCGCAAACTTATTGGAGGTGCGAAGGGGGTTTCGATTCTTCTTGCGGTCCATGGTGCCATTTGGGAGAGGGAACTGAGTAAGATTGTCAGGCCAGAATGTCTTCCAGCTGCTCTCTCCGCCACTGGTGGCCGCCCTCAAAGAGAGAGGGTTCGACACGCCCACGGACCCCCAGGAGAAACTGGTCCCAATCGTGCGAGAGGGGAAGAACGCCCTACTGATGGCGCCGACGGGGACGGGGAAGACGGAGGCAGCCCTCCTCCCCATACTCGACGCCCTGGTCAGAGAAGGGGAGACCAGGGAGAAGGGGACGAAGCTCCTCTACATCACGCCGCTCAGGGCGCTCAACAGAGACATGCTGGACAGGATGCAGTGGTGGTGCAAGCGCTTCGACATCAGGCTTGGGGTCAGGCATGGCGACAGCTCGCAGGCGGAGCGGACGAACCTGTCATTCGCGCCCCCGGACATACTGATTACGACCCCGGAGACCCTTCAGATACTCCTAGTCGGGAGGCGGATCAGGCAGAACCTGCAGAAGCTCCGCTGGGTGGTAGTCGACGAAGTCCACGAGCTCTCCGAGGACAAGAGGGGGTCCCAGCTCAGCATCGGCCTTGAGAGGCTGAGGGACGTCGCCGAGAAGGAGTTCCAGATAATCGGGCTCTCCGCCACTGTTGGCTCCCCCGAGCGAGTGGCCCAGTTCCTCGTGGGAAGCGGGAGGAAGTGCGAGGTGGTCAGGGTACCCGTGGAGAAGAGCCTGTCCCTGAAGGTGGTGGCGCCCAGGCCCACGGCGGACGACAAGGTGCTCGCGGACGCGATTTACTCTTACCCCGAGGTGGCCGCTCGTCTAAGGACGATCAGGGAGCTCGTCGAGAAGTACAGGTCGGTGCTAATTTTCACCAACACCAGGACGGAGGCAGAGGCCCTCTCAAGCAGGTTCAGGGTCTGGGACCCCGACTTCCCCATAGGGGTCCACCACAGCTCCCTGTCAAAGGCGACGAGGGAAGCGGTAGAGCGGAATCTGAAGGAAGGGAAGCTGCTGGGTGTGATATGCACCAGCAGCCTGGAGCTGGGCATAGACATCGGGTTCCTCGAGTATGTGGTGCAGTACAACTCCCCACGCCAGGTGACGAGGCTGATCCAGAGGGTCGGGCGCAGCGGCCACAAGGTCGGAGAGGTCTCCAGGGGCCTGGTAATCACCCAGGATTCTGACGACATCCTCGAGGCAGCGGTCCTCTGCAGGAAGTCGGTGATGGGGGAGCTGGAGCCTCTGGAGCCGGTCTTCAACCCGTACGACGTGGCGATACACCAGATCTCCGGGCTGCTGATCGAGCAGAGCAGCTGGAATTTCGAGGACATCCTGGCGCTCTTCAGGCGGAGTTACGCCTTCGCCGACCTTGAGGCGGAGAGGCTGAAGAAGGCCCTCACCTACATGAGGGAGAGGTACCCGAGGCTCGCATACTACAGCGAGTCGGACGGGAAGGTGTTCAGGGCCAGGGACGTGAAGCCCCTATTCTCGTACTACTTTGAGAATCTCTCGATGATCCCGGACGAGAAGCAGTATCTCGTTATCGAAGGAGACAACTTCGTCGGGACCCTGGACGAGGCGTTTGTGTCAGAGTACGGAGAGGTCGGGGTGAAGTTCGTGGAAGCGGGCAGGTGCTGGAAGGTCGAGCAGATCTACGGCAACAAGGTGTACGTGAAGGCGGAGGAGGACCCAACCGGGGCGGTCCCGAACTGGGTCGGTGACGAGATACCGGTCCCTCGGGAGGTGGCGGCGGAGGTCGGGATGATCAGGAGGAGGTACGCCGAGGAGCTGGAGAAGGGGAACGACGCGAAGTACCTGGACGAACTGGTGAGGACCTATCCCGTCCCCCGTGACGCGATGCTGGATGCGCTGAAGGAGGTGGCCGAGCAGCATGCAGCGAAACTCCCGATACCATCAGAGAGGACTGTCACCATAGAGAAGTGGGACAGGTACGTGGTCATCCAGGCGGCGTTCGGGCACAGAGTGAACAGGCTCCTGGCGAGAGTAGTCGGCCACATGATTTCGGAGAGGATCGGCCAGTCGGTGGCGGTCCATCAGGACCCCTACCGTATCGTGATCGAGGCAGACGTGACGCCCCCTCAGGTCCTCTCGGTAATCGAAGAACTCCACAAGCTTGACCTGAAGGTGGCGACCGAGAAGGCAGTCGAGAGGAGCGGGATATTCAAGCGCAGGCTGATCCATGCGGGGAAGAAGTGCGGGGCAATCGCAAAGGACGCGGACTACGCGAGCGTGTCCATCGCGGGGATAATCGAGGCCCTGAGGGACACGCCGGTCTACGAGGAGGCCATGAGCATGCTCTTCCATGACGACTTCGACCTGGCGGCGGCCGCGGATGTTGTTGAGAAGATGAACGCCGGTGCGATCGAAGTGAAGCTGGTGGAGTACGACGGGCTCACCCCCATCGCGAGGATCGGGGTTGAGGAAATCAGCAGGAGAGGGGAAATCGTCTCGCCTGAGAGGCTGAGGGCCCTGCTAAAACAGTCGACGAGGGCGAGGATTAACGACACTTTTCTCGTGGCAGTGTGCACCAACTGTTGGAACTTCCTGGAGCTGAGGAAGGTCGGGGACCTTGAAGGGCTCGAGAAGTGCCCAATATGCGAAAAACCGGCCCTGGGACTCTCGACGGACTCGTACGAGAACATCTTCTCTCTTGCGATGAAGGCTAGGAGCAGGGCAGACCTCAGGGGGGCCAAGCTCAAGCAGGTGGAGGCCCTGAGGAAGACCGCCGAGCTGAGAAAGGAATACGGTCATGGCGCCGACATGCTACTCGCTGGGAGAGGGGTCAGACTCGCCGAGGCTTCGGCGCTGGGTGCGAAGATGAGGAAGGAGGGGACCGATGTCGTCGAGCTGATAATCGAAGGGGAGAGGGAAGCGCTGCGCAGGCGCTACTTCTTCGCAGCTTCCTGAGCCCGGGAAAGGATCAGGGTCATCAGGGTCTTCTCGTCAACTTCGGCGTGGGTCCTCCACCCGATGTGCAGCATGGTCCTGTCGTCCTGCTCGAGGTACCCCCGCTTCAAGTACCTGTCCAGCGAGTAGTCGATCCTCCATCGCGGGAACTTCTCTCTGAGGAACTGCTCGACCTCCCGCCGGGCCACTCGGCTCTGCTTCGAGTTGATGAAAGCTATCGTCGCGGCGAGGACCGCGAGGTCGTCGATCCTGATGCCAGAGGTCTCTGCCTCGGTGATGGATGGAGGTTCCTTGAATCTGAGCAGGAAACGGGACGAGTCGTCGGTGCCGTCGGCTCCCTTGACCTCGAACACCTCGAGGCCCATGGGCGCCACGTCCTCGGACAGGACTTCGATTATCTTCCGATACTCCCTTCCCAGATGGCGTTTCATCTCCCACCCCTTGACCCCGGGGTTGCGTCCGCGCTGCAGTACGAGGACCTGGAACGCCCTCCTCACCTTTCGCTCGAGCAGGGCCCTGTCGCCGGCTTCTGCTTCCATCAGTTCTCCCCCGTTATCGAGATGGCGACCGACTTCGGGACGCCCTTCACCCTCTCCGCTAGCGCCATGGTCCAGATCTTCCCGGTCAGCGGCTCTGTCTTGAGCAGGGCCCTCCCTTCGCTTATGAGGAAGGAGAGGAGATACGCGCGCCTCACCTTGATTTCAAATGACTCGTCGCCGACGAACTCGCGATAGTCGACCCACTCGCCGTTCGACTTGCTCAGAAGCTCGTCGTAGAGCTTGGTGAGGTTCGTCTCGAACTCCTCCTTGGTGAATACCCCGAGGCTGACGAGTTCGGCATAATCCACGATCCCCGGCCTGGTGCCGTAGGTCCCGAACTGGTCCTTGAACCTCTCTGAAATGGGGACGAGGTCCCGCCAGTATACGAACGCCTTCTCCAGCCCTCTCGGCGAAAGCTGGTCGACCTGGGCGATGGGGTGCCAGCTCTTGATGAAGGCCCCGTAGAGCGCTTCTTTGGGGAGGAGTTTGAGCTTCAGCTGGATCAGCAGGGGGTCGATGTAGAGCGAGGAGGCCCTGGACTTTAGCCACTGGTCCTGGAGCTTGACGATCTGGGCGAGCTCGAGCATGGCCTCGGCGTCTACGAGGAGCTCGTCGAGGATCTTCAGCTCAGGGAGCCTTTGCTTGAGTATGAGTATCTTCTCTCTTATGTCCACGTCGAAGGGGTTGGCGCTACTCGACTCCACGTCGCGGCAGAGCTCAATGACCCTGAGGTAGTCGTCCAGCCTCGTCTGCCCCAGCCTACTTCAGCTCCTTTACTTCCGTTGGCCCGTGCACAGCCTGGACCGCGATTACGTGGGCCGTCTTGTCGAACACGGTAAGGATGGACGGGGTGATGACGATGTACTGTGAAGCTTCCCTCTGTTTCATCTGGGCGAGTATCATCTTGAACATCGCCTCCCTGTTCTTCGGGTCCATGTGGATGTCGAACTCGTCCATGGCCCTCAGGGGGGAGACTATCCTCGCCTGCAAGGAGAGGATGAACGCCATCAACGCCACGGACCTCTCCCCTCCGCTCTGAGTGAAGGGGTCCAGTGTCTGAGGGGCGCCTCCCCTGAAGCCGACGTAGAGGTCAAGCCCGGCGTCCTCGATGGTGTCAGCCTGCTGGAGCTTTATGAAACCGCTCGCGTCGGCAGCCGAAAGCACCGCCTGGTATGGCGGGTCCACCGTCTCCACCAGGTCCTCCATCGCCTTCTTCCAGACCTCCTTCCGGGCGCCCAACTCCACCAGCATCGACTTCTTGTTCTCCTGGAGCTTGGTGAGCTTCACCTTCAGCTCCTCGATGTTTCCCGAGTAGTCGTTGTAGATCTTCTCAGCGTCGTCGGGGACGTCCTGCATCTTCTGTATGTGTGCGGACACCAGCTTGAGCTCCTCGGACACCTCGTAGGGCTGCCTGGACGTCTCTATCTTCGGGCCCGCCCGCTCGAGGTCTGGGGCTATCTTGTCCAGCTCTGACCTGTACTCCTTAGCGCCCCGCTCGAGTTCCCTGAGGTCGGATTCGGTGACCCGAATCCTGTAGGAGAGCACCTCCGCCTTCACCTTGAAGGATATGTAGCCGTCCATGGTCCGCTTGATCAGGTCCTCGGTCCTGGTGATCTCGGGCTGGAGCGAGGACACTTCTCTGTCGAGCTCTCCCATGCGGCGCTGGGCGTCCTCCTCGGCCGCGGCCCCCTTCCCTTCGATGTAGGTCGCCAGCTCCTTCAGCCTCTTCACGTTCTTGTCGGACCCCTTGGCCAGGAGCTCGTCGACCGTCGACGAGAGACCGGCTAGGTCCTCCTTTATCGAGCGGTAGGCTTGTTTAGCCGACTCGTCCTTGGCCTTCTCCGATTCCGCGCGTACGAGCGCGTAGTAGAGCTTCCTGAGCTCGACCTGCTTGTCGAGCAGTGTCTGGTGGGTCTGCTCCGCGTCGGCCGAGACCTCGGCTTGCTGAGACTTCAGGTCTTCGAGGGCCCTCGTCTTCGACATGATCTTCTCCTCGGCCGCCTGCAGCGACTTTGTCAGCTTCGCCTCCGTGCTCCAGAGCAGCTCCTTCGACAGCAGGTCCCGATGGTCAATGAGCCTCCTCTTCTCCTGGTACCTGTCGTAGATCTGCTTCCAGTACTCGAGGGCCTGGTTGGCGTTGTCGATGAGCTGAAGGAGGGAGCTCTCTTCCCCGACGAGTCCGTTCAGCTCCTGCTCCGCGAGAAGTATCCTCTGCCTGTATTCGGAGAACCCTACCGCTTCCTCCACCATCCTCAGCCTCTCCTGGGGGGTCACGGCCCCGAGCTCCTCGATCATCCCCTGGTGCATGATGATGAGCAGATTGTCGGGGTTGATCCCGAACTCCCTGAGCAATCTGACGACTTCGCTCTTGTCTATCTCCTTGTAGTCGGCCTCGAACCAGTAGGAACCGTCGCGCTTGAGGTACCTGCTGAGCATGAAGGTGTCCGACTTTGAATACGGGATGGGGCGCCTGCCTCCCTTGGGGGAGTTGTCGAAGATAAGGGAGACGCGGGCGATGTCCTTTCCGCGCCGGATCAGGTCGGAGAGCTTGCGCGACCTCTCGGTGTAGGCCTGGCCGAAGGCCACGGAGATGGCGAGAAGCACCGATGACTTGCCCGCCCCGTTGGGGCCTATGATCAGGTTCAACCCCTCGCGGAGGGGAATCCTGGCGTATTCGTAGCTCATGAAGTTCTCTAGGATGATCTCTTTGACTGTGGTAACGTGGAAGGGCCTCTCCTGAGAGACCTCTTCTGTGCTCCGTGACAAGCTTCCTGAATGCGCAGACCCTAGGCGCATTTAGACCTTGCTGACTCTGAGGGTCGAAAACAGTTTCGAGGCCCCCCCTCTGCCTAGTCCTTAAATCGGTGGAAGGGGGTCACGGGCAGGATTGTCTGAGAACTCCTTCGAGTCCCTGGCTCCGGCTGTGAGAGAGTTTCTGTTCGAGACGGGGATAACGGAGCCGACCCCGCCGCAGGTGCAGGCATGGCCACTTATTTCGAAGGGGGAGGACGTCCTCGTCGTGGCCCCCACGGGCTCTGGCAAGACGGAGGCGGCGCTCCTTCCTCTGCTAAGCAGGCTGGTTTCCGAGGGGCACGGGGAGGGGATCTCCATGCTCTACATCACCCCCATGCGTGCGCTCAACAGGGACATGCTGAAGCGGCTGCAGGTGTGGTGCGCGAAGCTCGGGCTGACCGTCGACATCCGGCATGGCGACACCCCCCAGTCGCAGAGGACGAGGCAGTCCACACATCCGCCCGACGTCCTGGTCACAACCCCGGAGACCCTGCAGGCGGTGCTCCCAGGGAGGCGGATGAGGGAGAACCTTTCGCACCTGAAGGCCGTCGTGGTCGACGAGCTCCACAACCTCGTCGAGAGCAAACGCGGGGTGCAGCTGAGCGTGGGGCTCCAGAGGCTGAGGAAGGTCGCGCCGAAGTATCAGTTGGTGGCTCTGTCAGCTACAGTCGGGACCCCGGAGGTCGCCGCTAGGTTCCTGTTCGGCGATGGGCCGCGGACCATCGTGAAGGCGGACGCCCCGAAGGAGTTCACCTATGCCATAGAATACCCTGTCCCCGACCCTTCGAGCCAGTCGGCGGCGAGGGAGACCTACTCCGCCCCTGACCTCGCGGCAAGGCTCTCGAGGATGAACTCGCTCATCGAAAGCCACACTTCGACGTTGATCTTCGTCAACAGCAGGACGTTAGCTGAGATGCTCGGGGAGAAGCTTGCGAGGCTCAGGAAGGACGTGGGGGTCCACCATGGGTCTCTCCCCCGGGAGGAGAGGGAGAGGGTCGAGCAGGCGTTCAAGTCGGGAGCGCTCAAAGCCCTCGTCTGCACCAGCACCCTGGAACTCGGGATCGACGTCGGCTCAGTGGACCTGGTGGTCCAGTACATGTCCCCGCGGCAGGTCACCAGCCTCGTGCAGCGGGTCGGGAGGAGCGGGCACCGCCTGGGAAAGACCTCCAAGGGCGTCCTGGTCACTGTGTCGGCGGACGACATACTCGAGTCGTCGGCGAGCATCAATTCGGCGAGAAAGGGGAGGATTGAGCCCACGAGGCCCTTCGCCAACTCACTGGACGTGCTGGCCCACCAGATAGCGGGGTACCTCATGGACTTCGAGACGATGGATGCGGACAGGGTCCTCGAGGAGGTGAGGAAGGCAGCACCATTCCGAGGGCTGTCCGAAGACGCGTTCATGCGTACAGCGAACTACCTGTCTGAGATTCGGAAGATCAGGTTCGACGGGAAGACGCTGTCGAGGACAAGGCTGACCAGGGAGTATTACTACGAGAATCTGTCGATGATACCCGATGAGACTAGGTACCTGGTCGTCGACGTGTCGACCAACCAGACAGTCGGCATACTGGGGGAGGAGTTCGTGCTGCTGAGCGTGAAGGTCGGGCTGCACTTCGTGTGCAAGGGGAAGATATGGCAGGTCGAACAGATTGCCCAGGACAGGAAGATCTACGTCACCCCTGTGGAAGACCCGCTCGCAGCTGTGCCTGGGTGGGACGGGGAGATGCTCCCAATCCCCTACGAGCTGGCCATGGAGACGGGGAAGCTCAGGAGGGAGATATCGGAGGCCCTGGACAAAGGAGAGGAAGCAGTTGCAGAAGTCTCGAAGAGGATGCCCGGGGACGACGCCGCGAGGGCGCTGGTGTTAGACGAGATCGCCGAGCACAAGAAGATGGGGGCGCCGGTCCCGTCGGACAGGCTGATTCTTTTCGAAGGGTTCGGAAAATATCTGATCGTACATCTATGCTTCGGGGAGTCGGTGAACAGGACGTTCGCCTACACCTTCGAAGAGATCCTGTCAAGGAGGGGGCTGGTGAGGATCTGGTGGCTGGACGGATACAGGCTCCTGATGGAGCTGACCACCGACACGGAGGATCTGGACCTGGGGGCAATCGCGAAGGAGCTCACCGGCCTGACCCCCGAGGAGTTAGAGAGGACGTATGCCGTGGCGGCGCAGAGGAACTTCCCTTTCCCCGCGAGGGTGAAGCAGGTCGCTGAGAGGTTCGGAGCCCTGAAGCGGGGCAAGCTCATCGCGCACCCTAACCTCTGCTCCCTCCCTACGAGGTTCGAGAAGACACCGATATTCGAGGAGGCGCTGCAGGAGACGGGGAGGGACCTCATCGACATGGAAAGGGGGAAGCAGGTGCTGGTCGCGGTAGCAAAAGGGGACATAACTGTGGAGACATTCCTGGCAGGGGACAGGCCCACCCCCATCGCCTACGGCCTGCTCTACAGGTACCTCGAAGTGCCAGAGGCGGTGGCTCCAGATTCGCTGGGGAAGTCTTCCTACCAGAGGATGAAGGCCAGCATCTTCGGCACGGAGGTCAGCATGCTCTGCGTGAAGTGTGGGGTCGACCAGGGGCAGACGACGGTGGGAGACCTGGCCGAAGAACCGAAGTGCCTGTCGTGCGGGTCCGGGTTGCTGGCGCAGTGCTACTGGGGGACGGCCAAGCTTGCGGACCTGGTGAGGAGGAGGGAGGATCGGGCGCCGTTGAACGAGGAGGAGAGGGGGGAACTTTCGAAGGCGAGGAGAGGGGCCGACCTAGTGCTTTCGTATGGCAAGAAGGCTGTGGTTGCCCTGACGGTGTACGGGATCGGCCCGCAGACCGCCTCGCGGATCCTTGCTGAGATGCACGACGATGAAGAGGCGTTCTACAGGGACCTGCTCGAGGCGAAGATCCGCTTCGTTACTACGCGGCAGTTCTGGGGAAACTGAAAGGCCATAAACAGGAGACCTCGGGGCGAATCGGGTTGGTACTCGCAGGCAAGGTCTTCCTCGTAAGGGAGAACACCGAAATGGACACCCTGGCGGAGAAGCTGAAGTCGTTCAAGATAGAGACGGAGACAAGCGTAGAGGACAAGGAGTTCAAGCTGGTCTCGGAGATCACAGACCTGACAATCGGCAAGGGGACACTCGAGGGGAAGTTCTCCTTCGACTCGGTGTTCGTTGTTCCGCACCGGGGGGAGCCGGTGGCTGTGCCGAGGACCTACGATGCCCCTTTCACGTTCAACATATACAAGGACAGGATGTTCCTAACCGTCTACGACAAGAAGAGCCGCGCCAACAACATAGCTAACGAGATGAGCAAGGCGGTGTTCATGAGCCTGGGTCAGGTGGTCGAGGCGAGGATCGACCCGGAGACGCTGAGGAAGTTCCACGAGGCGAACTTCGAAGACACCAAGGTGATCTTCTTCTCCGACGTGGACCTCCCCAACATCACGAAGCTTTCCCTCTATGGAGCGGAGCTGGGGAACACCAGCCTCTACAGCGACTATCTGACCCATGGGAAGCTTTGGTACATCGTGTTCAAGAGCAAGGCCTACGGCTATGTATTCGGGCTCACCAGGAACAGCATCCTCACTGGGTTCAGCAGGATGGAGCTCTCAGAATTCAAGAACTTCGTCTACAGCCAGGTCCTGCCGCTGATAGCTTAGCTTGCTGAAGATAGTCCCCGGCGAGGCGGCCCTGGTCTTCAGCGAGGGAGAGGAAGGCACCCTTCTGATCTCTGACCTCCACCTCGGGCTGGAGAAGGAGATGGCGAAGAAGGGGTTCAGGCTCCCTGCCTACTCGGTCAGGATGGTCGACAGGGTCAGGAACCTGGCCGACAGGTACGGGACGAGGCGGCTGGCCGTCCTAGGGGACGTCAAGCACACAGTCGGGAAGGTGGAAGACATAGACTGGGGGGTTGTGCCCTGGTTCTTCGACACCATGTTGGACCTCTTCGAGGCCGTGGAGGTGGTCCCTGGGAACCACGACGGGAGCATCAAGACAGTACTCCCTCCGCGGGTCCTCCTTCACCCCTCGCAGGGAGCTGTAATCGGAAAAGGGCGCGGGCGGATTGGGGTCGCCCACGGGCATGCCTGGCCCTCCGAGGAGGCGATAGCCACCAAGAACCTGGTGATAGGTCACTCGCACTTCACCTACGAGATGCGGGACCCTCTGGGCGCGAGGACCAGGGAGGCGGTGTGGGTCACAGCCGAATACGACGTGGCCGAGCTGATGGAGGGTGCGGGGCGCGATTCGAAGGCCAAAGGGAAGGGGAAGCTTACGGTGATGCCCCCGTTCAACAGACTCGTCGGAGGTCAGCCCATAAACAGGAGCAGGTCGTTCCAGTTCGGCCCGGTGCTCTCCTCGAGGTCGGTGAGCCTTGACGACGCGGACATTTTCCTGACCGACGGCACGCGGGTAACCTAGGCGGAACGAGCTAGCCTTGGATGGCGCTCTGCACAAGGCGCTCAAGGGCTGCCTCTCCCACCGCGCCTATCACAGCGTCCATGGGCCGCCCGTTCTTGAACACCATGAAAGTCGGGATGGAGAAGACCTCGAAGCGCGAGGAGATGTTCATCTCTTCGTCCACGTTGACCTTCCCGAAGAGCATCCTGTCGTTGTATTTCGCGGCGAGCCTCTCGACCACCGGGTCCATGATCCTACATGGGCCGCACCAGACCGCCCAGAAGTCGACGAGTATGGGCCTCTCGGACTTCACGAGCGAGTCGAAGTTTGCTTCGGTCAGCCTCACAGTCGAATCGGCATGGCTTGTCTCCATATCGGAATCTGAAACGACGGCCTGCGATGCATATTTAAAATTGGAGCCTCGTCGCGATAGTTTGACATGCCGGGGGAACTGCTGGCGAAACTGACGAAGAACCTCGTAGCAAGCGAGCCTCCCCAGAAGGGGCTACGGTTCGCAGCGGTGTCCATCATTGTTCGCGACAGGCAGAATCCGAGCGTCCTGCTGATCAAGAGGGCGGAGCACTCGGGGGACCCCTGGTCGGGGCAGATAGCCTTCCCTGGGGGAAAGACGAAAGCGGAAGACAGGACGGTGAGGGAGACTGCTGTCAGGGAGACGTTCGAGGAAGTGGGGATCGACCTTGCGAAGGCGGGGGACTTCCTCGGATACGGGGGTGTCACGACGACCCACACAGGCACCATGGACGTCGTCCCCTCCGTCTTCGTTCTCAGGCGGGGGGTCGAAGTCAGGCCCAACCAGGAGGTCGCTTCTTTCCGCTGGGTGGACCTCGAAGACTTCCTTTCACCTTTCTCAGAGTCGACCTACGAACTCGACTACGACGGCAAGACCGTCCAGATGCCTGCCTACCTGGTGGGAGACTACATGGTCTGGGGACTGACCTACAGGATACTTAGCACGATGCTCGCCGAGCCCGATTGAGCGGGCTGTTCACTTCTCTTCGACGAACTCCCGGATCGCCTTCAGGGTCTGGGGGTTCTCACGGAGGTAGTCTGCCAGGCGCTCGAAGCGGCGGAGCGTGCTGGGGTGCACGTGGTGCTCGATGCCTTCGGTGTCGACATAGGCGGTCTGGCCGTCCACGCCGAGCATCGAGATGAGCTCCTCGATGACATGGTGCCTCTTGATCACGGACTTCGCGAGCTTCTCCCCTGAGGGGGTAAGCCTCATCCCCCTGTACCGTTCGTGCTCAAGGTAACCCTTCGAAGCGAGTTTGACGACCATCCCTGAAACAGTCCCGGGCTTCACGCCGAGCCTGTCGGAGATGTCGGCGGCGCTCACGTACCCCTTCTCCTCGTTGAGGCTGTAGATGGCCTCGAGGTAGTCTTCGAGGCGCGAGATGTCCCTCTTCGACTGCACCACCCGCAACTGGCCGCTCATGCATGCTGCGCCCTCACTTGAGTTCAAAAACGTTTGCGAGAGCGGCAGCTCGGATATTAGATGGACAGAGAATTCCTAGGCATCAAGAAACATGTTAGACGTGTCTAACTTCAATATAGAATTCGGCGCCCCAGATGGTCGCATGAAGCTGCCTTTCAGAAGGACCTTGGTCCCACCCGAGGATACCCGTCGAGAGGAGCAAGGGGATCAGCTGTTGAAGGCGGAGGCTTCTGGTTCTATGTCGCTCTCGCTCAAGCAGTTCCTTCTGTGGGTCGGACCCGCCCTCATGGTCTCGATAGCCTACATGGACCCCGGCAACTATGGTACCGATCTTGCAGCGGGGGCAGGCTACAAGTATGCTCTGCTCTGGGCCGGATGGCTCGCTTCTGGAATGGCGATGCTGCTCCAGTACCTGTCAGGGAAGCTCGGAATAGCCTCGGGTCACCACCTCGCAGAACTGGTCAGGCAGTCATTTGGCGGGAAGAGAAGGTATGTGATTCCCTACTGGCTCGCGGCAGAAGCCGCGGCGGCTGCAACCGACCTGGCCGAGTATCTGGGGACAGTGCTCGGGCTCAGCATACTGTTCGGCATCCCCCTGATCTACTGCGCCATTTTCGGCGCCCTCGATGTCATAGTCCTGTTGACGATGATGACCAGGAAATTCCGCCTGATAGAACAGTACTTCGCCATCCTGATCAGCATTTTGGTGATAGGTATATTCTACGACCTGCTTGTGATTGGCAATTTCAACCTGGCGCAGATCGGAGTGGGCTCGGTTATCCCGAACGCACCAGACGCCACTGCTCTCTTCATAGCCGTAGGAATGATCGGAGCGACGGTCATGCCTCATGCACTCTTCGTTCACTCATGGCTCTCGAAAAACAAGATGGACCTCCTCGGGACTCCGGTCATCGGCGGGAAGGTCAAGGCTCCTTCGATCAGCGATATGACCGCCAAGAGGGCAGACGTCAACAGTCACACCTACACCCCTGAACAGAAGCACAGGACGAACAAGCTTCATCGCAATGAGACAATTATCGCCCTGACGATAGCCGGCGTGGTCAATGCGGGGATACTCCTCGTCGCCATACCTCTCTTTCAGGGTACAGGAGTGAATGTGAACCTGAGCGTCCAACAGTTTGTAGTCGGAATGAGTCACATCTACGGGCCGGCGATAGGCATCCTTTTCGCTCTAACCCTGCTAGCTTCGGGGCTGTCGGCCTCGGCGCTAGGGACCATAACCGGGCAGGTCATAATGGAAGGTCTGATTGGAAAGCGTTGGAACATATGGGCAAGGAGAATCATAACAAGGGTCGTCAACGTCTTCCCTACTGCGATAGCCATCCTCCTGGGACTCAGTCCGCTCGTCCTGCTGATCTACAGTCAGGTCATTCTGAGCCTAATGATTCCTCTGCCCATGATCCCGCTCGTCTACTACACCTCCAAGAAGAAGTTCATGGGAGAGCTGGTCAACAGAAGGCGCACGATTGTCTTGGCCCTGATAACGGTGGCGCTGATCATAGGGTTCAACACGCTGTTGCTTGCGTCGCTGGTCTAGGCAGCTGGACTGGGGGGTTCTGGGCTGGCTTCCATGGCTGCCCTATGTCGCCCCACTTCCCCTAGCTCGAATGGGAAGACTATCCACTCGGAGACGCTCTCCAAGAAGTAGTCTGGCTCCTCCTTGCTCCATGGTTTCTTGAACATGACCGCCGTCTCCATAGAGCTAGGCTTCTGTTCCTTAAGGTACCGCTTGATGAAGACCATGGTGTCCCCCTGATCCACTAGGTCGTCGACGAGCAGGACGTCCTTGCCCGCGACTCCTTCCGTCAGGGTGGAAAGTATCCGAGGCGAAGTCCTCTGTCCGATGGCGTCGTATGACTTCACGTTGACAAAGTCAATCTTGACGGTCAGGTGGTCAGACACCACCATGGCAACGGGGATCCCCCCTCTTGCTATGCCCACGACGAGGTCGTATTTCTTGCCGTTGGCTCGAATCTTCTCCGCCAGCGCCTCGGCCAGGTTCCCATACTCAGACCAGCTGATGTACCTGAAGTTGGGCATCTGGGTCAGCCATTTTGGCAAACCGTAGATAACTCTTCGAAGGGGATTTGACGGGAAGATGTGAAAGGTGGGCCGGGACGGATTCGAACCGCCGACTCTGGCGCGCCGCAGCGTTTCGCCGTGTAAGGGCGACGTCCTAACCGAGCTAGACGACCGGCCCAAAAGCCGCGCGAGGGGAACCGGTAATAAGCGTTGGAGAGGATGCATCGAGCCGAATCAGATTTAACGTGCTCCAGAGGTCGAATGCCTTGAAGGGCATGAAGCAGGCTGGCAAGATAATCGCGGTCCGGGCGAGGGAGGTGCTGGACTCGCGAGGAAACCCTACGGTGGAGGCAGAGGTCCTGACCGACACTTCCGTCGGAAGAGCCAGCGTCCCGTCGGGCGCGTCGAAGGGGAAGCTCGAGGCCCTTGAGCTGAGGGACGGCGACAAGAGGAGGTTCCATGGAAAAGGGGTGACGAAGGTTGTACGAAACGTGAACGAAATCATCGGACCCAGACTGCGCGGGCTTGATTGCGACGACCAAGAAGGAGTCGACAGGACAATGATCAGGCTCGACGGGACCAGTAACAAAAGCAGGCTCGGGGCAAACGCCATACTCGGTGCTTCCATGGCAGTGGCCTGGGCTGGGGCAAACGTCAAGCTGGTGAGCCTGTTCAGACATCTGAAGGATTCGCTGAGCTACACCCTACCGGTTCCCATGATGAACGTGATCAACGGGGGAGAGCACGCCGGCAACGATCTCGCGGTACAGGAGTTTCTGATCGAGCCGGTAGGGGCAGACACCTGCACGGAGGCGATCCGGATGGGTGTTGAGGTCTACCAATCTTTGAAGGAGGTTCTAATCGCGAAGTACGGAAGGAGCGCGATAAACGTGGGGGACGAGGGAGGATTCGCCCCGCCGCTGAAGAAGACCAGGGAAGCCCTCGCGGCGATACGCCAGTCGATTAGGAAGGCGGGATACGCCGAGAGCGATGTGCGGATGGGGATGGACGCCGCCTCGTCGACGTTCTATGATGCAAGAAAGGGCCTCTACACTCTAGACGGAGTGAAATTAAACTCGAATGAGCTCGAAGGAATCTACGCCTCGCTCAAAGACGAGTATGGCCTCCTTTCTCTGGAAGACCCGTTCGAGGAAGGCTCGTTCGATTCCTTCGCGTCCATAACCAAGAGGATCGGAAAGACGACGACGATCATAGGGGATGACATCTACGTCACCAACGTGTCCTTGATCAAGAAGGGGATAAGGAGGAAGGCGACAAATGCTGTCCTGGTCAAGCTTAACCAGATAGGAACAGTGACGGAGACCATAGCGGCAATCGAATTGTGCTCGGGCGCAGGTTGGGAGGCCGTCGTATCACACCGCTCGGGCGAGACAGGAGACCCCTTCATCGCGCACCTTGCCACAGCGTACGGGGTTTCTTTCATCAAGACCGGCGCACCGGCTAGGGGCGAGAGGGTCGCCAAGTACAATGAGTTGCTGAGGATAGACGAGGAGCTAGGAACTAGGGCCAGATTCGCTGGCCGGCGTTTCCGTTGACGGAATTTAGATCGGAGCACATACTGCTCAGGTCCCTTCGGTGGTGTCGAATGAACTGAGCGGCGGAACTGATGGAGGGCGCAAGGGAGGCCGCCTGCCACCCGTCCTGAAAAACAAGAATTTCGCACGCCTGTTCTCAGCGGGGTTGGGCTCGGCCGCGGGATTCGCCATAGGCCAGATTGCACTGACGCTGATCGTATACGGGAATACGAAATCAGCACTGGACGTCGCCTTCATCGGAGTCTCTTTCATCGTGGCGACGGTGCTGTTCAGCCTCGTCGCAGGCGTCCTCGTGGACAGGTACGAGAGAAGGAAGCTCATGGTCCTCTCAGACCTGGCCCGGGCAGCGGCGTTGGTGGTCCTGGTCTTCTACCTATTACTGATCGGATTCAACCTGCCGTTGATACTCGCAGTCGCTTTCATCCTCGGCACCTTCACTACCCTTTTCCAGCCCGCAGAGCGTGCCCTGACACCCGCGGTCGTCGGAAATGACCAGCTGCCCACCGCCAATGCGCTGGTACAGAGCACGAACTCAATCATCCAGTTTGCTTCCAACGCGGCCGGAGGACTGATCTTTGAATTCCTCGGATTTACGGTCGCGCTGTCTCTGAATGCAGGGACCTTCTTCCTGTCGGCATTGCTCATAGTGGGGATTTCAGGAGTTGCTGTCACCGCCAAACCCAAGGCAGCCGGGAGCAAGAAACCCTCTATCTGGCAAGATGCTCGCGAGGGTCTCGGCTACATCAGGAGCAACAGAGGGCTGCTGGAGCTCACCGTTTCATCTGGAGTGGCCAACTTCTTCATCGTCATGGTCCTGCAGTTCTTCGTGATCTACACCGAGACTACTCTGAAGGGAGGAGGTACGCTGTTCGGCGTGCTGAACGGACTGTTCTTGCTTGGCGTGGCGCCCGGCGCGTACGCATCATCACGGTACAAGACAGTTCGGTTTGCAGGCAAGGTGTACCTCCTTTCAGGGGTGTCGATGGGGTTCGCCTCCCTCGGACTGGTCGCCATACCCTCGCTGGTCACCTCCTCGATGCTTATCTTCGCGCTGGGAGTGCTGTTGGGGCTCCTCAACACCACCTGGCTCACTACTGTCCAGCTCATCGTCCCAACAGAAATGCAGGGGAGGTACTTTGGAGTTGACCAACTAGGGAGTACTGCGGTAATTCCACTGGGCCAGCTGCTAGGAGGAATTATCATCACGGCGAGCGGGATCGGGACTGATTACACCATTGCAGGCATCGGCATAATCCTCTCAATGGGCCTTTTCGCCTTCTCACCCTATCTAAGGAACCTGAGATTTAGCGGGACAACCTCTCCTCCGCCAGGTGAATCGAGCGCAGGGGGTGGGATTCGAACCCACGAGTCCCGTTAGAGACACAGGCTTAGCAAGCTTGCGCCAACTTGGCTGCGCCTTACCAGGCTCCCCGTCTGAGACTCTAGGCTACCCCTGCGCGAGTTCCCAGCCGATTTGTGGCCGATAAAAACGTGAGTGGCGGTAGCTCCCCCGGAGTTCACCATCACTCTCCGCTCCCATCTCGCCGGACGGGGAATCCCCCACGTAGACGAGGCAGCGTGGCCACGTCGCCATAGGGCTGCTCCCTCCCGGACCTCGCCCAATTCGGCAATTAAGAGTCAGGCCCTCCCCTTCGGAAGGGCTGCCCTTCATGACCGCCCGCCTCGGCGTGAGTTCGTCTTCCCTGCCCGGTGCGGGTGACGAGGAGGATGGCTTTACCCGGAGGTTACTGGCCGCTGCATGAAGCCGGTTTCAGCATTCTGGAAGACGGCTAACCTTCCGACCCTACCCACCGCCAGCGGTTCGCCGGCTAGGCTCCTAATTTAACGTGCTCCTCTATGGCGGCCTTCATCCTGCAGACGTTGCAGAGGCCGCTGGTGGAGGGCTTGCCGCAGCTGGTGCACGGGACGGTCCCTTTCTCAGGCGAACGGGCGTAGTGAGAGATCACATCGAGGCTGGACCGCAGGAGGACGTTCTTGATCCCGGGGTGGTTTGCCTCCATGACGTTGAGGTAGTCCCTGACCTCGCCGCGCAGCCCCTCGTGCATGTAGGGACAGCTTACGCTCTGGAAGGGGACCCCCGACTGGAAAGCGAAGAGGGCCACTTCCTCTTCGTATATCTCCATGAAGGGCTTGACTCGCCTCACGGGGAAAGAATCATCGGAATACGCCGGGTCGAGCCATGCTAAGCGCGCGACGTCGCCGTGCATCAGGTTCATCATGAAGGTCTGCACGTAGTCGTCGAGGTTGTGGGCTGTGGCTACGACCGACGCCCCGGCCCTTGTCACGGCCTCGTCGATGGCCCTTCGCCTGAAGACCCCGCAGAAGCTGCAGGAGGAGACGTCTCTCTCCTCCTCCCATTTGAGTGCCTCGTCAAGGGAGAAACCGAAGAGTTCCTTGTAGGACACCAGGACCTGCTCGACCCCTAGATCTACGGCCACAGACCGCGCGTGGGCCAGGGCTTCGTCTCGATACCCTGCGACCCCCTCGTCGACGGAGATGGCGACGATTTGATTCCGGCGGGGCCGGTAGAGGTCGGTCAGTATCTTCAGAAGAGAAAGACTGTCTTTGCCCCCCGAAACGGCCACGGCGATCTTCTCCCCAGGGGCGATCATCCTGTACTTCGAGATCGTCCGCCGAGTCTTCTCAGCTATGGAACCCTTGAAGCATGCGGCGCAGAGCGTTTCGCCGGAGTAGCGCCGTGTGTAGAATGCCTGCCCTCCGCAGCGCTGACACTCGGCCATGTAGCTGACCAGCGTCCGGTCGGTATAAAGTCTGAATCCTTAAAGCGAGAACAGCGGCGCCGACTCTGAGATTGGAAGAGAAGGAGTACAAGAGGTTCGAGTCCTATTACGGGCTCATCACCCTTGTGAGGACCAGAAGATTCCAGGCAATCATGGACAGGCTCGGTGGGAACAGGATATCAAAACCCGCCGGGTGGTTTCTCCTCTACGTCATGCCCGTGGCGGCGGCCATAGGGTTCTACATTTTCGTCAGCGAGGTGGGCATCCTTCTTTCTCCTCGAGGGTCCGCAGTCATCTCCTACATCCACACTCTCAGCCCGTTGGCCAACCTCGGCATCCCGGGGATCAACCCCTACCTCCCGATCTTCGATGGTTGGATAGCACTCGTGATAGCGATGATAATACACGAGGGGGCCCACGGAATCGTGGCGAGGAGCCTGGGGCTCCCCGTCAAGGCGTCGGGGCTCCTCTTCTTCCTGTTCGTGCCGATCGGCGCCTTCGTGGATGTCGACGAGAACGCGATCAAGTCAGCGCCTGCGTCCCACTCTGGGAGGGTCTTGGCAGCGGGGGCAGGGATCAACCTGGTTGTCGGTCTCCTTTGCCTCGTGCTCCTCGTCGGTATGGTGTCGACAATGAGGCCGGCCAGCCAACAGGGAATTGGAGTGGTCGTGGTCGCCAATTCTCCGTTGAGCAAGGCCGGGGTCCAGACCTACGATTACATTTTGGCGATAGACGGCACGCCTCTGAACGATCCCTCGGCCATAAGCAGCAGCCCGTGGTACAAGATCAACAACACGGTGTTGGTCACCCTCTGGAGGGACGGGAACACGTTCGAGAAGAACGTCACGATATCATATCAGCTCCTTGAGAACGTATCCAGCGGCCAGACCTTCAAGAGTCCCTTCATCGGCCTGAGCCTGGGGACTCCGGGGACTCAGAGCGTTTCGAGCCTTCAGGGTCTGGTGAGTACCTATGCAGGAGCGGCGTTTACCCAGCCATTCCTGTACGTGTGCATCCCGACCCTCCCCACCTGCCAGACACATGTGCCGTTCTCTGACACGATGTCGCCGTTCTATACTTCCTCGCTGGGGCCAGGCGTGATACCCGCAGTCAATCTAATCTACTGGATCTTCTTCCTCAACTTCAACCTGGCCATCTTCAACGCCCTCCCAATCTATCCTCTGGATGGCGGGCAAGCCTTCATGGTAGGAGTGAAAGCCCTCGGTAAAGGGAAGTTGAGTGAGAAGACGGTGATGAGGATTACGGCGGCTGCAACATTGGCAGTCATCGGACTGATTCTGGGAGTCATCGCCGTACCCTGGCTTCTGTGACGTTGCCCGTTAAATGGAAAAACCAGTTAGTATCTCGATGTCGAGCGACCAGCCTCCTCCGGGGGTGGAGGGCCTGATTCAGCAGTTCACCCAGGAGTTCACTTCGGCGATGGCGGTGCTCCTAGGGACGATAGATTCGACGGTGATAGACCTGTCTCGCCTCGCCTACGTCACCCTCCTGATGCTCGGGGTGCTCCTCTACTTTACCCACCTCGAAAGACGCCTAGGCAAAGACCTAATCAAGGGCGGGGTCGCGCTCGCTGTGATCGCCGAGTTCATCTTCCCCTACCTAGCTAAGCTCTAAGCGCGTACCTCAGGAGGGCGACGATGCCCCCGAAAGAGGAGACTTGCTTCCCATACTCCATGGACGAGTCAGCCAAGTAGACCAATCCTCTCTTGCTCTCGACTAGGTTCAAAGTATCCACCAATTCAGCCTCGTCTATCCCGGACGAAAACACGTCGTCGGATACAGCGCACGCTTCTACCGCCCCGGCACTTGCGGCGGCCCTAACTCTGGAGAGGGTGTAGGCGACCTTCGGGTCAGCGGTGGAGATCCTCATGACGACCTCTCCGACCAGCTTCTGGAGTTCCACTACCAGCGAGTCCTTGGCCAGGTTCTCGAAGGCCGGGACCTTGACGAGGGCTCTGACCCCGTCCGCACCAGTCAGATCGAGGCCCTCGAGGACGCTCACTTGCGCCGGCTTCAGCTTCTCCTTAATCTGGTTGGCAATCGCATTCTTGAAGTTCCCGGGGCCGGCTACCACGACGATCTCCCCTTCATGGTGAATCTGGGCGACTGTGTCGACCACCTTGGAGATGTACGGCTTGGGGCTCTGTTCGTCTCCCATCTTCCCCCCCAGCCCCGACTCGATTGTTGTCGAATATGAGAGGTGGGAACCACCGAGGGTCCCCAGGCCCGCCTCCCTCCGGTCGGCTGCGACGAGGACGAACCTGGACTCGGAGCGCCTCGGCGGACGGACGAGGTTGATGTCGAGGGGTGTCCATACGCGTTTCCGTATCGTGATGGAGTGGCCCGGACTGAGGGTGACCGAGTGCGACCCCACCTTGGGGACGGTCTCGTCGCTCGCCTCGATGATGGTGCCTCTCGCGCGGATTCTTTCGATGCTGTTGTCTAGGTGGACGTCGTCCACTGAAAGCGCGATGGTCACCTTCACCCGCTCCCCTTTGTCGGGGCGCGAGTACTCGTCTTCCTTCTTGACCACCCTCGAGCTGCGGGTGACAAGGACGTCTCCCTTCGCTATCAGACGCCTCAGGGTCCAGAGGTCCTCGGCGGACTCGATGGTAAGCGAACAGAAGCCGTGCTTCGGGTTGAACTCGTTGACTATCAACGGCCCGGCTACTCTAGGCCGAGGTCGCGGAAGGTCCCAATCCTTACGTCGCCTGGGACTTCGCCCAGCTCGCCAGTGCGGTGGCCGATTATCCCCTTCACGCCCAGCCTGGCGGCTGATTCTACCAGCCTCTGGGTCACAATGCCGTCGAAGATCAGATACTGAGCACCATTGGTCCCCTCCATCTTTTGGACCAGCTCGCTGATTGGGAATCTGCCTATCTCCTGGAGTCCCTGGTCGAGGAGGACAGCTTCCAGCGTCCCGTTAAGGTTCGGGAATAGCTCTCTTGTCTTGACGACCACCGGCTCGTCGGGCTCTGCGGGGACCGCGGGTGCAGCCCTCTCTTCCCTCCTCTCCTTGCGAGAAACCGCGGCCGGCTCGGCCCCTCCCTCCCTCAGGAGGTTGATTACATCAATGGGGGTTAGATCCTCGACTTCCTTGCCTGTGGGCGCTCTGAGGACCTTTTCAACCCTGACCACCTGGGCCAGTTCCTTCTGAATCAGGTCCCCTCCTCTGTCGCCGTCCAAGACTGCGATGAGCCGCTTCTTCTTCCCGAGCTCGATTATCGACTCTGGAACGCTGGTCCCCTCAAGGGCCACGACGTTCTCGATGCCTGCCCTGAGGAAGAGGACGACGTCCGCCCTTCCTTCGACGAGATAAACCAACTCTGATGAGAAGACTCCGGGGCCTGCGGGAAGGTTCTCCATCCCGTAGTTGACGACCTTCGCCCTCTTGGTGGACTCGGTGACGTCTTTGAGGAGGTTCTCCCCCTCGCTGGAAGTCTTTGAGCTCCAGTCTCTGACTATGAGCTTTGCCCTGTCTACTATCTGCTTCCGCTTGACTGCGCGGACGTCCTCTATGACACCTACTGTGAATCTGGCGCTGCACGGCCCGACCTTGTCGACGCTCTCCACGGCTGCGGCGATAAGAGCCGCGGTGCCGATGTCGGTGGACATGGGGACGATGACCTCACCCCTGGTCTTGTCGTTCTTCGACTCTAGGTTAATCTCTATCCTGCCTACCTTCCAACTCTTCTGAAGCTCGTTGAGGTTCATCTCAGGGCCGAAGAGACCCTCGGTTTGACCGAAGATCGCCCCGATTACGTCGGCTCTTTCAACGACCCCGTCTACTTCAAACTTGAGTTTTACTAGATACTTTACTATACCTGAATCTGGCAATTCCTTTATCTCCTTTCATTTCTGTTTCACTCGTTGCTTAACGGTGTTAATCGTTAATTGAACCCCACCAATTTTTTCGGGGTTATAAACTTCTTGTTTTCCGGTTCTGTTACCTTCTCGGAAGTTGGGGTCAAAGTCGTCTCGGTGGGAATTTTCGGGGGATAACTGCCCCATGAGTCGCCTAACCTTGTTCAGCGAGAGATAGAGCCTTTCTCGGTCGGGTATCTCGATATTGTTCCTCTCGCAGAAGCGCAGAAGCCATTGGAAGTTGAAGTCGAGGACATCTATCAGCTCCAAGGCCAATTTCTCCCTTCGAATCAGTTCTTGGGTCTCCGCGACCATCGCCATCCTCATTCTGTCTGAATCCAATTCCATCGCCTCAGATGGGTGTCGTGTCGGGCGTGTGCTCGATTAAGTTGTCCACCCAATCAAGCCCCTTCTTTCTACTTTGAATCTCTCTCGCAAGCTTCGACACTTTCTTAGCCAGCTTGGGATTCTGTTTGGTGTAGCTATTCGGAGAACCCTCAATGTTCTCAATCCACATCTTGTGGTAGACATAGAGGATTTCAAGGTCTTTGAGCGTCCTCTGCGCCAATCCGAGTATGCTCCATGTGAGCATCAGGTTGATGTCCTTCGGGTCTGGCCTCTTGGTCGCGTCGAACCCCCTTTCCTTGAGCGTCTGAAGCGACTTCCTGATGTCCTTCAATCGGAGGTCGAGAACGTCCTCAGCCTGCTTGGTGGTGATTGTAGTCCATCTGGCTTTCTTTGACTTCATGGTTCCCTTTCTCCAGTTTCGGGCGTGTGATTCAGGAGATTATCGACCCAGTTCAGCCCCTTCTCTCTTTTCTTCAACTCGACCTCGACTTCCCGCACCTTCGCTAATGTCTGCTGAAGCAATTCGGGGTCGGTTCCTGCCGACAGCCTCAAGCTCTCTTTGGAGAGAAGATACTCTTGGACGGTTGCCATGAAAGACAAATCGTGCAGGAGATTTGCTGTGAGCATCAAGCTCTTGAATGGGTTGAGTTGCAGGTTGGGATAACGTCGGGCCTTCTCTGCCTCCCCGACGAGGACATCTGCCGCTCTCAGCGCGTCATTCTCGATTGTGTGTAGCATTCGCTGGCTGTAGGCGATTGTCTCTAATTCTTCCTTGTCGCTCACTTTCCTTTCGCCTTCAGAGACTTCGCTATCCAGTCCTCGATTGCTTCTTCGAAGGCTTCCTTGATGACTCCCTTGCGGAGTCCCTTTGATTTCATTATCGCCTGCCTGAATCTCGCGTCCAATTCGTCATCGAGTTCGACGACTTCCATCTTTGCCATGTCTTAATGCCGTATAGTTTCCTATATTTATACTGTTGCCCTGAAAACAACGAATCAATCGTCTCATGTTCTCTTTTCTGAGTAAAGAAGTATAGGTTTATATGGTATAGGAGTATAGGGATATAGTATGAGCACAGAACAACTCCGCTTCGAAATGGGAGACGAAGAGTATGAAGAAAGACAGGCAGAATACCGAAAGTTCAGGGGGCTCGACTTTCAATGAGCCTCCCTGCCTACGATGTTCGCGCTGAGCGTGGCAGGCTAATCTGCGACCTTGGAGACCAAGTTCGAAGGTTAGACGACAACGAGTATGCGGTCAGGTCTCAGTCGGGGAAGGGGGAGTATTCAGTCCGAGCCTTGGAGTCGGGCTGGTCTTGCTCCTGCCCCGACTATGCCTACCGACAAACCAAGTGCAAACATATAGTCGCGGTAGAGCTTTCGCGAAAGATTCGGACGGCTGTTGAGCTTGGGACACTCGCGGAGTTCACCACGACCGACGCGTGCCTGTTCTGCGGTTCGAAGCATGTCATCAAGGACGGAGTTCGCCATAACAAGGCAGGAGACCTTCAGAGGTTCACCTGCCGAGAGTGCGGATGCGACTTCTCCGTGAACGTGGGTTTCGAGAGGATGAAGCACGACCCCAAGGCTATCACGACCGCCCTTCAGCTATACTTCTCAGGCGAGAGCCTTCGGAATACACAGAAATCCCTGAAACTGTTGGGCGTGGAAGTCTCACACAAGACGGTTTGGAAGTGGATTCAGAAGTATGTCGGCCTGATGGAGACATACCTCGACAAGATTACCCCTCAAGTGTCTGACACTTGGAGAGCCGATGAGGTCTATGTCAAGTTCCGAGGGGACATGAAGTATGTCTTTGCCATGATGGACGACGAGACCCGCTTCTGGCTGGCTCAGGAAGTCGCAGACACGAAGTTCACCCACGACGCACGGAGCGTATTCAGGATGGGGAAGGAGAGGGCAGGGAAGACTCCGAAGACTCTCATCACGGACGGGCTGAACGCCTATGTCAAGGCGTTCAACAAGGAATACTACACCTTCCGAGACCCGCCGACGCACATCAGGGAGATTACTCTCAGGGGCAAAATCCATAACAACAAGATGGAACGGTTGAACGGAGAGCTTAGAGACCGCGAGAGGGTGATGCGGGGGCTGAAGGTCGTGGATACGCCCATCCTGAAGGGCCTACAAATCTACCACAACTTCGTAAGGCCTCATCAGGCCTTGGACGGAAAGACCCCTGCGGACTTGGCAGGAATCAAGGTGATGGGGAAGAACAAGTGGTTGACCCTGATTCAGAACGCGAGCAGGGAAAAGGGGCTCATTTCGTGACTCTTTGGTTTAGATACGTATGGATTTGACCTCCATGTTAACATAAATACCGCAATCGATTAATAGCGCGTGCAGAGGTCGAGATTATGGTAGCCCAAGTCATGAGTGAGTTTGAGTATGTAATGTCAGTGAGCAAAGACCTCGAAGCAGGTAAGTGGATTGCCGTTGTTGGAAAGGATGTTGTAGCCAAGGGATTGAACGCGAAAGAAGTGTATAACGAAGCAAAGAGGAAATTCCCAGACAAAGAGCCTTTCATAATGAAGGTTCCTGCCGACGCAATAATGCTGATGTGAGGACGTAGTGTTCCGGCCTCATGGTCAAGCCGCCATCGTCTGTAGCTACCTAACTTTTACCGACCCGAGACTGAAGCGCCCTTTTAGACTACCGTTGGTTCACATTCGGTTAAGTCACAAGGGAAAATCTTTCCGAACCGACGCACTCGTTGATTCAGGAGCTACTGCCACATTCATGCCAATAGACCTGATGAACATTCTGGGCTTCGAATTGGAACCTGTGACTCAGGAGCCGCGCCCACAGCACGAGCAGGCTACACAGGAGACGCAGGTAGTCCAACAGGAGATGCAGTTGATGCAACATGGGGGGCTGGTTACAAAGGAAGAGATTCAAGTGGAGCGGATGGAAGTGCAGACGCCACAACCCGAGAAGAAAGTGAAAAAACACGAAGCAGTTGGTGCTGGAGGAATGTTTGGGACTTACGAAGTCACTATAGACTTGGTCGAGGTTCTCAAGGGGCGTCATCCGTTCTGTTCATTCGAAAACTTGAGGGTGCTTGTCCCAGACAAGGAAGGCTCGATTCCTCACGCTGTCTTGGGCAGGGACAGCATCTTTCGCAAGTTTGATGTCACCTACCGAGAGAAGAAGGAAGAAATCGTCTTTAGGAAGCCTAAGAAATAACCCCCGAAAAGTAACAGCGAGAACTCGCAGGGGTCATCCGTCTAAGAGGTAACAGAACCTGTTTTCCGGTTCTGTCAAGTCCTCGTCGGAACAGGGTTTTTGTGGGTGGTGTAAAGAATCGTCGGGTAAGACGGACCGCTTGAACTCCTCGTGCTTGTCCACGACTCCCTGCAAGGCCTCAGCGAGCCTGTAAAGCTCCTGCCTGTTGGGAACCTCTAACCCTTGCTTTTGATAGTATTGTATAGCTCTCTGTATGAGGCTCGAAAGGGCTTCGCATTCCTCGAAATAGAAGCTCTGATACCTGTAGGCCTTCTTGAACTCTTCCAGAAGGGCGAGCTTCATCTGGTTTTCAGGTATCATGTCTGGTCTCCCATGAAGTAATTCCAGAAGAAAGTCAACATGGCCTTGTCTTCTTTCGCCATCAACCGACCTTCTAACGACTTTTCATATCGGGCTATTGCTCCATCCAAATCCAACGCGACTCTCTTAGGTAGCTGTTTTTCGATCCTTATCGAGTTCTTCATGGAGATGTAATCCGACTTGTAAAGTGTTTCAAACTCAGCCGTCATTCTCTCTGCAAGTCGGAAGGTTTGAGCAAGTGAGAAGAATTGAAACGTCGCGAAGAAAGCATAGGTGGCGTTCTTTTCGTCCTTCGCCACTTCATATTCCATCGTTTTGAGGTTGATATGTTCATAGTGGGTTTCAAGCTCTTCTGCCTTCTTCGCGTATTCAGCCTTTTCCTTGGCAAGATTTTCAGCCAAGTGTTTGTAGGCCGTGTCTAACTTCTGTTCTCTCTCTTCTGCTGTTTCATCCAATCCTGCAACGCCTCTTCTACAGCCTTCTGTATGTTCCCCTTCTTCATACCATATTTGTCGAAAACGGCACGACGGAACTTCTGCTCCAAGTCCTCGTCAACGACGAGGTTCAACCGTGTGGTCTTTCCCATGCGCGGTAGTCGGTAGATACGTGCATATAAGTTCTCTCCACTAACCACGCATCTTATATAACCCCCGTGCATAGGTGCATACGTGAGCAAGATGAGCACAGAAGAACTCCGCTTCGAAATGGGCGACGAGGAATATTTCGAGAGGCTCGAAGCCCGACAGAATGAGAGGGAGTTGGCTGACAGATGAGCCAAGCTCCCGCTTATGATTTTCGCGCTGAGCGTGGCAGGCTAATCTGCGACCTTGGAGACCAAGTTCGAAGGTTAGACGACAACGAATACGCGGTCAGGTCTCAGTCGGGGAAGGTGGAGTATTCAGTCCGAGCCTTGGAGTCAGGATGGGCTTGCTCCTGCCCCGACTACGCTTACCGACAAGCCAAGTGCAAGCACATAGTCGCGGTCGAGCTTTCACGGAAGATTCGGACGGCGGTAGAGCTTGGAGTCCTCGCTGACTTCACAACGACCGACTCCTGCATATTCTGCGGTTCAAAGCACATAGTGAAAGACGGGAAGAGGCACAACAAGGGCGGTTCCATCCAGAAGTTCAACTGCCTCGACTGCCGAAGATACTTCACGATTAACATAGGGTTCGAACGAATGAAGCACAATCCCAAGGCGATAACGATGGCTCTCCAGCTATACTTCTCAGGGGAGAGCCTCAGAGCCACGCAGAGATCGCTTAGGCTCGTGGGTGCTGAGGTCTCGCATCAGACTGTCTACAACTGGATAACGAAGTATGTGGGACTAATGGAGAAACATCTCGACAAGATAACCCCTCAAGTCTCTGACACTTGGAGAGCCGACGAGCTATGGGTCAACATCAAGGGGAAGATGAAGTATGTCTTCGCCATCATGGACGACGAGACCCGCTTCTGGATAGCACAAGAGGTCGCCGATTCCAAATTCACCCATGACGCTCGGAGTATCTTCAGGATGGGAAAGGAGAGGGCGGGGAAGACTCCGAAGACCCTCATCACGGACGGGCTGAACTCCTATGTCAAGGCGTTCAACAAGGAATACTACACCTTCCGCAACCCGCCAACCCACATCCGCGAGATTACGCTAAGAGGGAAGATTCACAATAACAAGATGGAGCGATTGAATGGGGAGATACGGGACAGGGAGAAGACCTTTCGAGGCCTCAAGACGGACGATTCCCCGATTCTAAAGGGCTGTCAAATCTACCACAACTTCGTGAGGCCTCATCTGGCCTTGAAGGGGAAGACTCCCGCAGACTTGGCAGGAATCAAGGTTGGCGGAGAGAACAAGTGGTTAACGCTTATTCAGAACGCAAGCAAGAGAGACACAGAACGGTCTTAAATGGCAAAGCAGAGAGGACTTCCACTCTAATGAAGGTAGAGCCCCGCAGAGGGCAGGCCGGTGTCGCCATTGCGATAATTGCTGTAGTCTTCATACTTGTGATTGCGGTCGTCATATTCAGCGCGGCCAGCCAAATCCCCGGATTAGGAGGACTTGGCGGTTATGCTACCCTTTTCGGGGCTATTCTCGTTATCTTCATCATTATTGTTATCGTCATTATCATCAGGGTTCTTGCTGGATAATCGAGTCCACTTTCGGGCTTTTCCCAGCAAGAATGTGAAGTCCAAGTGCCAATAGAGAGCAAAGGCGACCACAAGACTCACGGGAGCCTCTGCGAGGACGCTTATCGGAAGTGGGATTCCTTCATAGTAATAGACAATGTCAAAGGCATTGGAGAACGCGTTGGTGAGAATAAGGTGGAGGACGAAAAGCCCCGAAGCAATGGCGCATGCAAGCGTTATCCGAGCCTGAATGTTGTAGGGAATCTCTGCTTTCGGACGGTCTACGTTTTCGAGATACTTCTCTATTTCTTGAGCTTGTCCTTCGAAGGGCTTTGTATATGTGAAGGTCAGGGTTAGGAAAAGCGCCATCATCCCCAAGTCAATTTCGCTGATAAGCCCGACCAAATACAGTATCAGGAAGGCGAGGGGGATTGTATATAGCGATACCCAGCCTTTCGTGCGAAGAGAGGGAGATAGAACCCGACGAGAGTTTACGGCCTTTCGGTCAGGCCATTTCCGACGAGGACTTGACAGAACCTGTTTTCCGATGCCCGTTCAGCCGAAGACGTCGCTATTCAGAGGTCTTCCTTCTCCTGAATCGTCTCAGCCCTTCCACGTAGGGCTTGCCAGGCTTGGGCGGCGTGTCGCCGACGACCGGCTCCCAGCGGATTCCATCCGGCCGAGCGAACCTCGAGAGGTTCTCGACGTGAAGGAAGATCCCCCGTGAGGCAGCCTTCAGTCTCCTGCGCTCGCTGAGCGTTGTTCGGACCCCTTCATGGCCAAGGCTCCTGACGAACTTCGAGGCAAGGATGGTCCCCTCCCTGTCCAGGTCTGTGAGGATGACCACCTTCTTCGCTCCGTTCAACGCCCCTGGCCCGCTCCTTCCCATCAGGGAGACGGTCACAAGAGGCCCATCGTATCCCAGTTTCCTTAAGGCCCTCTGGTCCCGGAGGCCTTCGACGAGCAGCGACCACCCGTCCTGGGAACTGTGGTTCAGATCGCGGATGAAGTCGGCGAGGAAGGTCCCGAACGCCTGGTAGACCCTCTCGCGCTTGTCAATCGTGTCGCTTTCGCCTCTTGGAAGATTGTTGCCCGTCTCTGACAGCCCGGATCATGTCCCAGCTTTCAGCGGGGAGCATCACCTAGCCTCTTCAACGGGCAAACGGCTTCCGTCTGTCGCGCGACTGGGTAAACCATCCGCTCATCAAAGCGTTTCCGCCTTCGCAGGTGGCCGTTTAGCGCGCTTTAGAACGAAAGCCGTCTGCCCATCGGGAGGCCCTGAACTATTTTAGCAGTTCGAACAGCTTCGAAAGGGTTAGCTCGAAACCTGAGACAGGGACGCCGAGGCCGAAGGCTTCGATGGCTTCGGGCCTCACTTCGCCGACGATACCGAGCCGGCTCCCGCCGACGGAGATGGCCGCGCACCTGCCAGCCGAAAAGGCCCAGTGCGAGGACTCCTTGGCCTTCGCCTCCAATCCGGAAAGCAGCCGGCAGACCGACTCGGCGTACATCTTCGCCTCGCTGAAGGATGATTGGGAGTGGGCGATGAGGCAGCCCAACTGCCAAGACTCCGAGACTCCTCCCCTGATTCGGGTGTACACCCTTCCGATTTCGTACACCCTCTGGGGGTATTCCTCTTTGACATTCGCCGACAGCGATTCTATGAGAGTCGGCAGGAGGTCGTCCCGCAGGACCGAGTGGTCGATGCTCTTCGGGTCCATCACCGTCACTTTCTCGGAAGAGCTTCTCTGGAACTTTGAGTAGAGGGAGCGCTCGTTGGTGAGCTCGAAGGTCATCATCTCTATCATCCCCGACTCGGCCATGATTGTCGACGCAGAATCCAAGAAATTCTCGAAGTCGTTGAAGGACCCTGGGCGCTTGCTCGCGGGGTAGTCGGGCTCGATCCTGTCGACCCCGTAGCCGAGAGCCACTTCTTCGGCGATGTCGACTGGGTGCAGGATGTCTACCCTGTATCTTGGGGCCAGCGCCTTTCCGTTCTTGACGTCAAGGCGGCTCCTTCGGAGCGAATCGGTGATCTCCCTTGCAGTCAGTTCCATCCCCAGGGTGGACCTCACGAGGCCGAAGTCCAGACGTGTCGCGGTGGGTTCGAGGTCGGGGGTGATCCTTGGCCCGTCGGGGTACTTGATTGATACCGTTCCCAGCTTTCCGCCTGCTTCGACCAGGGTCGACGACATGATTGCCAGGACGTCGTCCCCTGCCCGCCTGTTGGTGCTCGTGACGTCGACGAACATGTTCTGAGTCCTCGTCGTCACCTTGGTGGCGTTCCCGTTGATGATCGGCGGGAACGAGAGGACCGTGCCCTTGGAGTCCGTTATCATCGGGTAAGCCTTTGCCCCCGAAAGGGCGGAACCGTATGCACTTCCCTCCGAAGTGTCCTCGAGGATCGACGCCACGGTCATCTCCTTCTTCCCGTCTAGCGGGGTGAACTTGAAGGATGAATCCACTGCTCTGTAGGACAGGGGAGGCGCGACTGCGTCCATGTCGTGGAGGCCGATGGCGACTGTCCTTCTCCTCCTCCCGAGCCCGTTGTGCAGGTCTTCCTGAAGGGAGATCAACTGGCGGACGTCCTCGTCTTCCAGGTGCAGCCCCGTCGCGGTCGCACATGCGATGAATGGTCTCACCGTCGAGAGTCGCCTGTCGACGGAGACGGCTATCCCCGAGGGCCGGGTCGCGAACTTTGGCAGCCCTATTTCTCTGCCGAGCAACCCCCTCATCGCCCTAGCGATGCCGAAGTCGGTGCCGAAGTCGGGCCTGTTGGGGCTGTATTCTACGCGGACGGTGCTCTTCTCCAAGCTTTCAATGTCGAGCCCAAGATAGGGGAGCCTGTCTAGGATTTTCTTCCTTTCAGCCCCGACCATCTTGCTGAATCGGGGGATGTTTATGCTAACTACTGGCAATTTCTCTCCTCTTCCTGAGCCAAGAAAGGTCGCTGCCGTAGAGGGCCCTGATGTCGTCCATTCCATATCGTATGAGCATGAGCCTCTCGATCCCAGGCCCCCAGGCAAGGACGGGCACCTTGACCCCAAGTGGGACAGTCACCTCAGGCCGGAACACCCCGGAGCCGGACAGCTCGATCCATGCATTGACAGCTTTAGAGTATCCGATTACTTGCAGTGAAGGTTCGGTGTAGGGGAAGTAGGTGGGCCATAGCTTCACCTGCGTCATCCCCAGCTTCTTGTAGAACTCCGTGAGGAACCCCATCAGGTGCCTGATATTGAGGCCCTTCCCGACGATGATTCCGTCCATCTGGTAGAATTCCGCAAGATGCTTGTAATCGAGGTTTTCATTCCTGTAAACCTTCGACACCGCGAAGACCCTGGTCTCCTTCTCCTTTGATTCAGAGAGCGCCTTCACGCTCAGCACTGTGTTGTGGGTCCTGAGGACCAGCCTCCGTGCCTCCTCGATGCGCCAGGTGTACCCCCACCCTATGCTCCCCGTCTTCCAGCCGTTCTCGTGGGTCGCCGCAACGTTGGCTACCGGTCCGGTCCGGGCCAGCTTCCTGTCCGTCAGACCATCAAGGTAGAAGGTGTCCTGCATCTCCCTGCTCGGGTGGTCCTGGGGGATGAACAGGGCGTCGAAGTTCCAGAACCCCGGGTGGATGCTGTCTCCCTGCAGTTCCGTGAACCCCATCGAGATGTACGCCTCCCTTACTTCCTTGATGAAATCCCGCACGGGGTGCCTACGCCCGGGATAGAAGACAGGGGCCTTCGATTCGACGTCGATGGGCCTGAGCGACTTCCCCCTCCACGCCCCAGAAGCCAAGACCTCCGGGGTCAGCCGGTCCAAGGTTCCAGTGGAGTCTAGGCCGAGTGCCTCTGAGAGTCCCTTGGGGGTGACAGTCACTGAAACCTCTGCTTGCTCGGCTTCTTTGATGAATCCTCGCTTGATGAGCTCAGGGAGCAATTCCCTATCCTTCTCAGACAGTTCGAAGTTCCCTGTGATATGGGTGAAAAGCGCTTGGATTTCTTCCACTGAAGACAGAGCATCTTCGGAGCCTCTCTTGACAAACGTAAATCCGCTTGATCCTGTTTCTGTTGTCACCCATCCTCTGCCCCTGGCTCTGCCCAATGCGGCAGAGAATTCTTGGTCTGAGCCAAAGTTTGCACGCAAGTCAGCTAACGAGGTCGGTTGCGGCACGCTCTGTACCAATTGGACGATTTTGACCTCTGGAGGCAGGCCACAGGATTCGAATCTTGACCTGCTGGATTTCGTCAGTGTGACGAATCCTTTGGTCGACAGCCACTCAAGCGCCCTCCTGACCTGGTCGACCTGCAACCCTGTCCTGCCCACAATCTCTTCGAGCCGCATGGAGTTCGTCTTCCTAAGGGCGGCGAGAATCTTCTGTTCTAACGGATGCAGCGAGCCGGACGTATTCCTCCACCTACTTGCCTGAGGACGAAAGGTGCTTCCTGCTCTTCACAAGCAACTCCTTCGCCTCCCCCATCAATGAATCACGCTTCCTGTGATGGTCCTCCAGGAACGCCTTCGCAAGCCCTGTTGCCTCTTGCTTGCACTCCCCACAGAGTCTGATCCCTTTCGTGCATTCGTGGTAGACTAGGCCAACGTGCTCGTCGTCCCGGGCGAAGTGGAAGCGATAGAGGTCGTAGACGGGGCAGATGTTCGCCCTTCCTCCAAGCCTCCGCTGCTCCTCTACCGTGTCCCTGCCTCCGGTGAACGCGGTGGAGATCTTGCGGGCCGCGTCCTTTGGAGCGTCCTCCAGGGTGAGCAGCGACGACTCTGACCTCTTTGACATCTTGTCCGAGCCTCCGAGGCCCAGCATCAGCCTGTGGTATATCGCAGAAGGAGGGATGAAGCCGTACTCAGCGTCGTACCTGGCGGCCAGGTCTCTGGCGAGGCGGATATGCGGGTCCTGGTCGGCTCCCACCGGCACGAGGACGGGCTTGGGTCCACCCAGCTCCGGGAGCTGGGGCATCAGTATGTCCCCCGCCTGGTATAGAGCGGCCATGTAGAGCCCGATCTGCCTCTCCCCGTAAATCGCCTTGAGCATGTTGTTGGTGACTCCCTTCGAGAAGACGGTCCCCAGCCTCATCACCTTCAGCTCTTCGCTCTGTAGGTAGACCACCGCCCTGTCCGGGTCGAGGCCCAGGGCGAGGATGTCGGCCACGTTGCGGGTGGCTATCTTTGATGTCTGCCCGAATGAAAGCCCGTTGTCCGCGTACGCCTCGACGTCCGCCACCGCGTAGTAGACCGTGGCTTTCTTCGAAAGGGACTGGAAGTACACCATGTCGTCGGCTGTCATCTTCGTGCCGAGATGGAAGTCCCCGGTGGGCTTGATCCCGCTCATCACCGCATAGGGCTTGTTGTTGTCTACGGCGTCGAGGATCCTCCCGAGGTCCCGCTGGCCGAAGTCTATGCCCCTGCTAAGGTGAGGGCTCGGCTTCTTGAAGCGTGGAAGCAGAGGCGCCGTGGGCGCGATGCCGAACTCGGACAGAAGCCTGTCGTAGTCCTTGACGGCGGTAGTCCCCCACGGGTCCAGGGTGTCCTTGTCCACGTTACTTTCTCCTGCAGGGGTTCCGATTTAACCACTCTTTAGTCTCTACTTGCTTTTCATTTCTTTCGAGGGGCTTTCATTGGCCTCCCCTCGGCGTCGATTTGGCCGCCCCGTATCCTCGTGGAAGAGATGGGTTCCGAGTCGTAGGCGAGGACGTAGTCGACTATCTCAACCTCGAGGGGCGGGTACCCCTTCGCTTTCCTGAGGGCGTTGGCTATGGGCACCCTCTTCGCCGTCTCTTTGCTGACCGCTATCGCCTGCACTTCTGGAGATGCGATTCCGGGCCCGAAGTAGTCGTCCAGCCTGGCGATGATGTACTTCCTACCCGGGAAGGCCTTCTTCAGGAACGCTTCGAGAGCGCCGACCCTCTCCTGGTAACTCTGGTCGGGGGTCTTCCCTTCCTTGCGGGCGAACTCATCCGACGTCACCCCGATCACCACGACTTCGCCTACCTCGAAGCTCTTCGTCAGGAGCGCGATGTGGCCATCATGGAGGTGGTCGAATGTCCCCCCGGTCGCAACAACCTTGTATTTCATCGACACGCCTCCGTCGGGCAAATCAGTTGAAATACCACTAAGGCGCCGCTTGCCTCAGAACGCAATAAAGGATTTGTGAAGCGAGATTGGTCGAGATCCCTGAACAGTACAAGAAGTCCGGACGGATAACCGCCGAGGTAATCCCCCTGGTCAAGTCCGATGTGAAGCCGGGCGTTCCGTTCCTCGAAATCGCAGATTTCGTAAGGCGGGAGGTCGAATCCCGCGGGGGGGAGTTGGCGTTCCCCACTGGGATAGGGGTCAACGAGGTGACGGCGCACTACGCGCCCCAGGACGGGGACGAGTCGGTCATCGGGGAAGACGACCTGGTGAAGGTGGACTTCGGCGTCCACATCGACGGCTACATCACGGACACGTCTGTGACGGTGACGTTCAACCCAGACTACAACCTCCTGCTGGAGGCGACCCAGAAGGCCCTGGAAGCGGCCATCGCGGCGGCCAGACACGAAACCCGCCCGGGGGAGATTGGGAGAGTCATCCACAGGGAGGCGGCCCGGTTCGGGTTCAAGACCATCGAGAACCTCACCGGACACACGCTGGACAGGTACATCGTACACGCAGGGAAGAGCATCCCGAACCTCTACATGCCGATGATGCCGGAGCTCAAGAGAGGGGACGTGTTCGCCATCGAGCCCTTCCTGACCCTCGGCTCGGGAGCGGGATACGTCGTGGACGCCCCCAGCCAGACGATATTCTCACTGGTGGGGCGGAAGAAGACTGGGGCCCCCGAGGCCGACAAGTTCGCCGACAGGGTCTGGGCGGACAGGAAGTCGCTCCCGTTCACTCCGCGCTGGTACGCCGGCGAGTATGGAGAAGACAAGCTTGCGGGGCTGATCAGCAAGCTCGTCGCCAAGAGGGTGTTGCGTGCCTACCCGACGCTGGTGGAAGCTTCAGCGAGCCCAGTGGCGCAGTTTGAGCATACCATGGCCCTCGAAGACGGAGGGCTTGTCGTCTTAACTTGAGGGCTTCGTGGATTCTGCGTACACCAGGCTGACCCTGGTCTGGTTCGAGCACTTCGTGCACTTGCCCCCGTCCTTCGTGATGTAATCCCCGACCGTGAAGGCGCGCTTCGTCTTCTGGCCGCAGACCGGGCATTCCTCGATGGTGTATACTAGGAGCTTGCTCTTCTTGTCGGCTGCGGGGACGGAGCTCATCATTGTGCGACACCGAGTGTGTTGCCGATGCCCGCGACCACGACTTCGTCCCCTTCCTTGGTCTTCTCCTCGATGACCCGGTTGAGGACCTGGGACGCCTTGTCGGCCGCCTCCGCAATCTCCTTCCTCATCACAGTGATCGCCTCAAGGAGGCTCTGCTTGACCAGGATGGCGTAGAGTGGGACCTTGGCCTTTGTCGCAGCCTCCTCTATCTGGAACTTCTCGACGCCGATGCCGCCTATGGCCGCTCCAACCCCTTCCGCAATCTCGCCCGTCTTCTCTCCTTCGAGCTTGAGGGCCGCGTCTATCATGACGATGGCGCTCGGCTTGACGCCCATCTCCTCGATTATCTTCTTGATGCCCACGCCTGGCTGGCCCACATAGGCCATTGGCCCGTCAGCCTTCAGGACGTAGAGCTTCCTCCCCTTGTACTCCGTCACTGCCATGACAGTGTCCTTTGCGATGACGCGCTTCTCCTTCCCCGTCATGTACTTCGAAACGATCACCGGACCGATCCCGTCCCCAACGGGCTGACCGAGCTTGAACGAGTCGACGGCGTTGAGGAGGGCGTCCGCCTCCTGAATGATCATGGGCATCAGCATCTGCAGCTGCAGCAGAGTGATGTACGAGTTGGTCTTCTTTCCCAGGAGGTAGAAGTGCCGGACTATCTTGTGGATCAGGTTGAGGGAAGTCGCGACCTCCAGCAGGTTCTCTGATATCGAAACGGTGACGGGGTTGTTCTGCCCCACCAGCGCCCCCACCTCCGCCCTTACCCTGTCGTTGTTGGTGGTGACGACGTGGTCGATCTTCCCCACCAGCCCCGCCGGGTCTATGTCGACGGGCATTATTGTCACGTAGTCAAGGAACTGGTCTATCCTCTGTGTCGGGTCCGCGGGAGCCTTCCCAACGTTGACCAGGTAGTCGATGGCCTCCTTCCTCGACTTTTCCTTCATCACCTGCAGCTTGTTCAAGCCATGTCCGACGTCCCGGATTGCGTTGTACGTCTGCAGCCTTGTGCCGTAGAAGAAGAATGCGACGAACGAGGCTACCCAGAGAAGGCTGATGAGTGTGTTCGAGTCGATGGGGAGTGACTGCAATACAATCCCTGAAATCATAAGCGTGAAACCTCTAGAATTGCCAGAGCACGCTCGGACTTAAATGTTCTGTAGTATTGATTCATTTCACGCGCCGAAAAGGTGCCAGCACCCCGGCTTCCCGACTCCTCTCGGAAGTCAGTATCACCGAGGCGACGTGTGGTTTGACTGCCAGGATCGGGACGAGTCTGGGTCGGACCCACACGCTATGGCCGGCTGAAGGTCGGGACGCCCTCTGAGGTAGATTAACGTTTCTGGGCGCGCTAAGCGTTTTTCTACTGGACCTCGGGCTCGAGCGGCCATGCAAAGGAGGCTCCTCGACATACTTGCCTGTCCCATCGACAAGCATTACCCGCTAGGTCTGCTTGAGTTCGAGGTCAAAGGAGATGTGATAGTCGAAGGGGTACTGACCTGCGACGAGTGCGACCGCTACTACCCCATAATGGATGAAATCCCCGTGATGCTCCCCGACAACCTTAGGAACAGGAAGGAGGACCTGGGGTTTCTGGAGAAGTGGGGTGCGAAGCTCCCAGAGAAGGTCGTCCATGGCGGGAAGCCCTGGAGCCTTTGACGGCTGCATTTCTTCGAAGAAACCCTAAAGCCACCTGATGAATGCCCCGAAGGCCGTGTTGGGGGTATGGCCCAGCCAGGCAAGGCGACAGGCTCCAGTGGTCAAACAAAGAAGTTTGATGACACAGCAGCGTGGATGATTAGGCATTGGAGCTGCAGAGACCTGTATACCGTCGGTTCGAATCCGACTACCCCCACACCTTGATGAGACGCATTGTTTCGCTGGTTTCTGTTCTAATTGTTACAATTATATGCGGAAGCGGTAATCTGCACGTGGGTTGGCCAACAGACACTATGTCACTCTAATGACTGTACTTGTCGGCGCGCTCCTTCTAAGGGCTCAGGGCGCAGCTGCTGCAGGTTACACAATTACAGTATCGACGGACAAGGGCTCATACGTCTCTGGGGACCAGATCAGGGTCACTGGCACCGTCTCACCTGCTCCGGGGCCTTCGACGGCTGTTGCAGTTAGGATATTCGGCCCACCTCCCACCGGTGGCAAACCTCCCCTTGTAGCAGTTGGAGAGGCGCCCGTAGCGTCATCAACGGGAGATTACAACTTCACCTTCGTCGCCGGGGGGAGTTCGGCCTGGACCGTCGGGACGTACACCGTGAACGCCACCTGGGGCGCGTTCCCTCCTGCCATATTCAAGACCGCGACCTTCAATTTCACTGTGGCTAGCACGACCACTACGACAAGCACCACGACAACCAGCACCGCCCCGACGACCTCGAGCACCACGACCACTTCAACCACGTCCACTTCATCTTCGACTTCCCCCACATCGTCCAGCTCCACGACTACGACCAGCTCTACGACAACCATAGTGACGACGTCATCCACAAGCACAACCGTCCCCGAGTTCCCGGTGCAGGCGGCACTTGTGGGGATCGTTGTCCTTGTAATGTCGGCGGCATACCTCCTGGTGAGGAGAGCAAAGACTTTGAGCGGGACCACTCCCCTGACCCGGTGAGACTGTCACCTAGATGCGGCTCGTCTTTCGCTTCGTCATATGGGTAGCAGCGGCGATATCGCTCTCGGCTTTCACCGCGCCAAATTTCCCTAGCCTGCTGAACCAGTCGGTGGGGGACGCGTTCGGGAGCCTCTTCGTGGCCATACCCATTGTCGCTCTTCTTACTCTCATCTTCGCTCTGAGATGGAAGGAGCTGGCGAGCGCGATGGAGGAACGTGGGACGGGTTCGCAGGCATGGGTCCGCCTGACGGGGGCGGCACTGGTCGGGGCGCTGGTCGCACTCGAACCGCTCACGGGCCAGAGCCTGGGTGCGTCGGGGGTCGCTGTGGTATTGACCTTCTACGGAGTGTCTCTGGTCGTCACCCCTCCGGCAAAACGGTTCCTGCTCCCCTATGCGGCTGTCTACGCGGCCGCCGTCGGCGCACCTCCGCTACTCCTATGGGCGTTCGGGGAGCCTCTAGCGACCCTTTCGTCAGGCCTTTCTGCGAGGCTCGTCAGCCTCGCCGGCTTCCCAGTGACCTGGCAGGGGACCCAGTTCGAGTTCGTCTCTAAAGCGGGGGGGGTGGTCTCCGGGGTTGTCACCCCGAGCTGTTCGAGCGTGACCTCGGTGACGATGTTCCTCGGGCTCCTGGCACTCATGCACCTCGACATGAAGAAGGACCTGCGCTCCACGCTGAAGCTGGCCGTCCTCGGAACGGTCGCCCTGACGCTCCTGAACTCGGCGAGGATATTGATCATACTCTGGGTCGGGTACCAGTACGGGTCGGACGCCCTCCTTGGAGTTCACGACTGGCTCGGCTACGCCCTGTTCCTCGGTTTCTTCCTCGCGGTGCTCCCCATCTACTCGAGGATGAAGGGACCCAATGGAAGGTCGGGCGGAGCGATTGGACGTTCGGGCTCGCCGGTCGGGCCGAGCGTGCCCGCGGTCAGTCGAGCCTAGTAATCCTTCTCTCAGCCGTAGACCTTCCGCCTTACCAGGTACTGACGCCAGACGAGGACGTTCGCTATCACCCCAGCGACCCCGACCCCTGCGAGCAGATAGAGGGTGGTCGGCACCGCAGTCTTGCCCAGCTCGAGGGTGAGGGTGCTGACGTGGCCCGGGGTTAGGGTCACGGACTTCGTGACCGTGGTGCCGGAGTAGGTGGCTGAAACGGTGTAATTGTCAGGGGGGAGCAGCAGCGAGATTGACCCGGAAGTGCTCTGCTTTATGGCGACCGGGGGTGAATCAGGAGCTGCGACCGTGATCGTTGCGTTCCTGAAAGCCACCCCTCCCTGAGTGGCAGAAACAGAAAGGGAACCCGCATCGACGGAGATTGACTTTGAGAAGTAGGTGGCGCCGATGGCCACGTTGAACGTCTCGTTGATCACCCCGCCGAATGACAGATTGAACGAGACCGAGCCGGACAGACCGCTCGTCAGAAGGTAGACCGAGCTATTGGCCGAGTCCCAGTCCGAAGGGAGGAGTCCGGGGGCTGAGGGGGTTATGGCCACCCCGGTCAGCGTCCCCTCGTCGGGGAAGCTCCTGAAATGAACCGCGGCCTCTGAACCGGGGATTGCAGATACCACGTACGACTCCTGGCCGGTCATGGTGTACATCGTGAAGAGCTGTCTCGGCCAGGTCGTGTTGGCCGAGTCGAGGTTCGTCGTGAGGGAAAACTCGCCCCTGTAGACGTTAGCCATGGCAGAGCACCCGGCCAGGGAGACCCAAGAGCCGTCCGAGGTCCTCAGGAATTCGGTGTCGTGCAGAGCGAGGGGGCCGGCGGTCGTCCTGACGTATGTCCTGACATCGTATCGGCCCTGGCGCAGGGGCATATCCTGGTTCAGGGCGACCGGCTGGATGACACCGGGGGGAGAAATCGTCACCACAGGGGACGAAGCCACCAGCAGGTTCTGGGACGAAGTGTCTCCCTGGAGGAGATAGGAGTACTGCGCAAACAGTTCCACCCAGGTGGAGATTGGGGACCGGATTCCGGTCGCGGTGAACTGGGTAGAGTTCGGCGTGAGCGAGACCGTGACTGTCCCGTTGAGCCCGCCCAGGAGCCCGAAGCCGTAGGAGTGACCGTAGGTTTGGCCCGCCGTGCAGACCTGTATGTTGTAGGCGTCGGTCCCCGGGAGCTGGAAGGTCTGGTTCAGTATGCTCCCCTGCAAGCGTGCACCCTGATAGACTGGAGAAAGAGAAGCGTCTGGAGAAACGACGAAGACAGTGACGCTCTGAATCCCCGTCGAAGTGGCGACGGAGAGCATCCATGGTCCCGAGGAAGCGTTCTGGTCGAAGTGGTAGAGCTGGAACAGTTGACCGGGCTCCACTAGGACCTCCCCTGTGGCGGGGGAGCCGTCGGGACGGAGGAGCTCCACGTCAATGGTCGCGTTGTAGTAGGTGCCCACCCACACGTTGTCCCCCTGGGTGAAGATTGGGACCCCCTGAGAGATCGGTTGGACGCTGGAGGGCCCGAACCCAAGTCCGATGTCAAGGGTGGACTGGACGGCGGAGCCGACAGGGACCCTAGGGGCGAGGGCGACCAGGGTCAGCAGCGCGCAGAGCAGGAAGGCGGTTCTATGCTTCACGGGTAGCCCACCAAGCGAGAGTGACCGTAAGCAAAGCGGGGGGGAGGACGATGTAGGTCAGGGGGACGCCTAGCTGGGACGCCGCGTAGGTGACCCCGAAGGTCACCGCTGTCGCCAGGAGGGCCAGGGCCAGCAGGGTCCTGATCCTCCCACCCTGCCCCGAATCCCCCGGGGCGACGGCGTAGAGGAGGAGAGAAACGTAGAGTATCACCAGAGGAGGGAGTGCCGTCGACCCGGCGACCTGGGCCCCGACGGCCGCCACTCCGGCGGCCACCAATAGGATCGCGCGCGAAAGCCCCTCCAGGCCTAGTCCTGATGCCGAAGCCGAATTCGCCCCCGCGACGAGGAGGACCATCACTTCGGAGAGGAAGACAGCCCCTGGGAGGATGGTAACCAGGGACCCTCCCCTGATCATGCTTCGGGTGAGCCTGTAGGTGGCGAAGGGGGTCCCGAAGGCTGTGGCCCCCGCAATCCAGCCGAGCAGTATCTGGACCATCACTCCAGGCGCCGAGACGTCCCCGAAGGCCAGGTCGGATATCACGAGGACCGGGAGCAGAATCACAAGCTCGGCTCCGAGGATATCGACTACGTTGACTATGGGGGCGTTCCTGATCTGCCTGACTCCCACGGCCGCAGCGATTTTGACGGCCTGAAGGGCGAATATCCCCAGCTCCAGGGTGGTGGCCCCCCGGAGCAGGTTCGCCTGTACGAAGACGAGGACGAAGTTCAGGTAGAGAGCCAAGAGGGCGGCGGCGGCGGCCAGGGGGACGACGAGTCCGTATTTCATCTGCCTAGCACCCCGCTCACCAGCCCGCTGACGTTCTCCTTGCCGGTGAAGAAGACGACCGTGGGGCTGTGCGAGACCTTTCCCACGGAGAATGTCAGGACCACGGAGGGCTTCCTGAGGAGCATCCCGAACACCTCGGGGTCCTCCATCTCTGGTTCACCGGTGACGACTATCGCAGCGTCCTTTGGAAGCCCATTCACATTCTGCCTCTCCGGGTGGACCCGCCAGAGCGAGGCCAGGAGGTCCGCAAGCCCCTTCAGATCCTTTGCTTCGGCCACGGAGGACTCCTCGCCGACCTGGTGCACTACCCTGAGGCTCGACCCTGAGGCTAGGACTGCGAGACCGATGAGTGACAAGGCTTCGGAGGCGAGGTCCATCCAAGCCGGGAGCTCGCGGGGGATCCTGGCATGCCGCTCAAGGAGGCAGACGTTGAGAGTCTCCGGGATGTTCGCTTCCCCTACTCTGACCATCAGGTTGTCCGCTCCGAGCAGAGCCTGCCGCTTCCAGAGGATTCCCTTGGAGTCGTGGGTGGAGTCGTAGAGCTCAGCAGAGTAGAATTCCTGGCCGAACCCCCTGCTCCCCGCCGGCCGGTCCCCGAGCATGGCGGCCCTCACGACCACCTCCTCCCTTTTCGCGAGGAGGGAGATGGGCAGGAACTCGGCGGCCAGGTCGAGTTTCCTTTCCTCGAACCTGGCGAACAGCCCTATGGGGTCGAGTATCCCGACCTTCAGGGACCATCCCTGGAAGACCCCGGAGAACCTTGAGCTGACAAGGAGAGTGTTGCTCCGGTCCGGGTTCGCTCGGAGCTTCCCCTGGGCTCCCTCGGGGGTCCGGAGCAGCTCGACCTGGGCCCGCTGCTCGGCACCGGGGGAATCGAAGACGATTGGATAGGAGAGAGTATCGCCTTTGAAGGCCCTCCTCTGGCCCGGCCCGAGCTTCACCTGGAATGCATTCTGGGGGGAAAACCAGAGGACCGCCAGTGAAATCACGGCTCCTGCCGTAAGAGATAGGGTCAGGGCGAGGGCCCAAGCGTAGCTCCCCAGGGCGCCGAGGAAGGAGACTACCACGGCGGACAGCAGGTAATCCCTACCGCGCTTGGTAAGGCCTATCGTGGCGGTCTCACTTTTGTGAAAATGTCCTGGACTACCTGTGAGGGGTCAGCGACTGTGCCCGTGAGGACGGACGACTGGTCGAGCTTCAGCCTGTGGGAGAGGACGTAGGAGGAGACCTTCTTAATGTCCTCGGGGGTCACGTAGTCTCTCCCGGCGAGGTAGGCAGTGGCCCTCGAGCAGTGGATTAGGTGCACCATGGCCCTGGGGCTCGCTCCCAGGCTCAGCCTGCGCTCCTTTCTGGTCTCTTCAGCGACCGACGACAGGTATCCGATGATATCGTCAGAGACTTTGACCTGCTCGACCTCGCGGAGTATCCCTTCGATCTCCTTCTGAGTGAACACCCCCTTGACCTGGTCGGTGTCCATATCGTCGAGGTTCCTCCGTATGATCTTGGTTTCGGTCGGGCTGTCAGGATAGGGGAGGGTGACCTTCATCAGAAACCTGTCGAGCTGGTTCTCTGGGAGTGGGTAGACCCCCTGGAACTCCTGGGGGTTCTGGGTCGCTATGACCATGAACGGGTACGGGAGCTTCTGAGTCAGCCCCTCCACGGTGACCTGCTCCTCCTGCATCGCCTCGAGGAGCGCGCTCTGTACCTTCGGCGGGGCCCTGTTGATCTCGTCTGCGAGAAGGAGGTTGGTGAAAACGGGCCCGCGCCTGAACTCGAACTCCCTGTCCTTCATGTTGAAGACGAACCCCCCGACCATGTCCATGGGGAGCATGTCTGGGGTAAACTGTATCCGCTTGAACTCCAACCCCATGCACTTTGCGAAGGATTTCGCAAGGATGGTCTTCGACACCCCCGGGACCCCCTCCAGGAGGACGTGCCCCCTCGCCAGGAAGGAGATGAGCAGGAGTTCGGCCTCCTTTTCGCGGCCGACGACTACCTTGCTAATCTGAGCCAGTACCTTTTCTTTTATCCCTGTATCCAACTATTCTCCTCCTCAGCTTCATAGACAGGCGGACCACCTCGTCCTTGCCACTCTCAGGCAGCGCGCGCGCGCCATATCGGTAGGCTTCGTACTCTGCAAGGCTGGACTCCATCTTCGGCCAATCGACCTTCACCCCGGCCCCTTTCAAGCGTTCCATGGCCTCACCCCAGGTGAATCCCTCCGGCATGCCGGGGACGAACCTCCCTATGGAGCGGTCAAGGTCCTTGAATGCGGCAGGCAGGTCTCTGACCTCGGGGGGGCGGATCCTCCGCAGGGCAACCAGCGCTGTCGCGAGGGATGCAACTACGGCGCAGTCGACAAGTATCAGCAGCGTCTCGGTGGAGAGGAGGTCAGCCGGCAGTGTAGTTCACCATGTATGTCGGTTTGTATTGGAAAAGGTAGACCCCCTGAGTGGGGTAGGCGGAGTAGTTCCCGGTTGGAGCAAGCGTAACCCAGGAGCCGGAGGATCCGGGGTAAGAACCGAGGACTGTGGCATTGAGGACGTAATAGTAGACGAGCCCTGAATAGAAGACGAGCCCTGTGACAGGCTGAATGACGGCGATTCCGGTGCTGTTGGACTCCTGGGGGATCACGAAACCAACAAGCTGGGCGAACCCTGGGCTTGGAATAGAGCCCGGACCGACTTGGGCGTAGACGCGTGATGTCGATTCGAGTCCAGTGGCGGTGTCTGGGGATACCACCTTGACCACACCAACGCTTTGAGCGGCCGGAAGGAGGCTGAGGCTCAATGTTGTGGTCTGGTTGTCGCTCATCGTGACGGTGGTGTCGAGGGGGAAGAACTGATTCAGCACAGAGGCCCTGTAGATTCCAGGCGACACCTCGACTGAAGCGAGGCCCGAGGAATTCGTTGTCAAAGTGATCGAAGGCAACCTACCGAAGCCGGAAAAGGAGGCCCGAGACTCCTCGACCACTGTCACCTTGAGCCCAACAAGGGGGGCGAGGTATTGGGAGGATATGTTCTGCTGCGAATTGGCGGTGGCGTAAAGATCGCTCGAGTTCACGCTGACGGCCCTGATTATCAGGGTGGGCGGGGGTGGTGCGAGGGATTCCTTGTGGACGGCGGGTCCAGAAGAGCCGAAGCCTCCGGAGGCGCCTGAGAGGCCGGACCCCCCGAATTCGACCCCCAGTGAAAAAGTAACGACAAAGAGCAGTATGATGAGGCCCGCCGCCTGTAGTTCGGACTTCATTTCGAGAAGGTTGATTTCCAGGGACGAGCCTTAAAGTATTGTTAACAAGTTCGGTTTTCGGGCCCCTTTGATGAGAAGGCTCGGCCGGAGGTTCTTTGAGAGGTACACTCCCACAGTGGCAAAGGAACTCCTCGGGTGCAAGCTCGTGAGAGTTGCCGCAGGGAAACGGCTTTCAGGTATCATTGTTGAGACGGAGGCCTACCGCGGTCGCGGGGACCCGGCTAGCCATGCCTTTCCCGGAAAGACTGCTAGGAACGCAGTCATGTTCGGCGAAGCGGGCCATGCGTACGTCTACTTCACCATGGGGATGCACTGCTGTCTGAATGTGACAACCGAGGCCCGCAACGTCCCCGGAGCCGTCCTGTTCAGAGCGATAGAGCCCGCGGAGGGGGTGGAGGAGATGGTCCGAAACAGGGGTCTGGGCGAGTCCATTCACGTGGCTGACGGGCCTGGGAAGCTGACCGAGGCCTTGAAGATAGACAGGATTCTCAATGGTGAGGACTTCGTAAGGTCGGAAACGCTGTTTCTGGAGAGCGGAAGGAGACCCCCGAAGATCGGCCGCAGCAATAGGGTGGGAATATCCCGCGGGACCGAGAGGGAGTGGAGGTTCTACATCAAGGGGAACTCCTTCGTTTCGCATGGTAAGCCCTCCCGTGCCAACCCGCAGAATCCATAACTACGCCAATGAGACGCCGAGATTGTGGGGTCGTCGGCTAGTCTGGTCTAGGCTTTCAGCCTTGGGCGCTGAAGATCCCCGGTTCAAATCCGGGCGACCCCATTTTCTATACAGGTTGAACTGAACTCTGTTTGGCTGCAGGGGCTTGATTCTGGCTATTAGGATTCTTATGCATGGAGTGCATTTCTCACCGTGTTTCGTCCGCCAGTCCCTTTGGTCCCGGGAATCCTCCGTACCACGACCCACCTATGCATCGCGATCTTGCGGGCCTTCCGGAACCCGGCCTTCTCGAACATCCCAAGGGTTCCGCTGCAGAGGAAGGAGGACGAGACCTTCAGGCCTGTGTAATCCTCAGGGTACGCCTCGACGGTTCCGCCGCCGAGCTGGGCGATCATTTTCATAGCCTCGCGGAGGGCTACGGTCGCAATCCCGTCCCCTCTGCGCTCTCGGTCGACGAAGAAACATGTGATGCGCCAATCGGGGAGTTCCATCCGTCCCTTCTCGTAGGCCTTTCGGCTCCTGATGTTCGGAAGTTCAGCCGTGGAACCGAACTGGCACCAACCGACCGCATCCCGGCCGTCTAGGACGAGCGCGGCGTGCGCCCGGCCTTCCCGCACTCGGGTTTCTTTCATCTTGCGATAGTACTTGGAAGGTACCTTCCCCCCTTCCGGGTCGAGATGGAAGGAGATGCACCAGCACCCGCCGAAGATCCCGTTGTGCTTCTCCACGAGGCGGGCGAAGGCGGGCCAGGTGTCTGGGGAGAGCGGCTTGGACGTCAGCGCCATCGCTGCCATTCTGTTCTAGTCGCTTCTCTTAACCTCTTGCGCTTGTAATCAAAAGAGCTTTTTGAATGGAGGATTCACCTGGAAAATCAAGCGAATCCTAAACCAAGTCTGCGACGTTCGAGTCCTCCGGGAAGCATGCCTGAAAAGATTCGATTCCGTCGAGGATCCGCAGGTTTCGTCTCCTATAGTTACGGCAGCGAAGCCGTGGGTGACGGACATCCAAACTGGTACGAGTCATTGGGCTGGAAAACTGTCCTTCCGTAATAGGTGCCGACTCCGAACAGGCTACAACTCAAGGAGCCCCAGTTTGGATACGTAGGATAGGTCTTGAGAAAGAGCGGGCCGTAAACGGTGGTGGGAGAATAGATTATCGGGGCAAAGACAAAGAAGGCAACCACGGCGACAACCCCAATTCCCAGTAATGCCATTCTTGTCGCTCGTCTCATGCCTCAGAGGGTAGCCAAAGGGAGTGTAAAGTTCTACTCACGAGAACGGCCCGGCGACCTTGGCGGGTTGGATGAGGCTACACGGCTATGGTCCCGCAAGTCTCTACCGTGGAACCTGTTGAAGTCACGTTTTGACCCAATGAACTCAGTGTCAATGGATATTGTACGGGATAGTCGTTCCCCGCTGGTGTTGCGCTCGCGCAGAGGGTATACTCGACGTAACCATCTACATAGAATGTTATCGATATCGAGGAGTTACCCGAACCGACAAGATTCCCACTGATGCTGTTCTGCGTTCCAGAGTAATTTTGGACCCAATAATGGAGAATCCACATGCCGCCACTGTAATTGACTGAAAGGGGATAAGTGAACGAACCCCCTCCAGTGCACCCAGTGCAGGCGTTAAGAACGGTGTGGAAGGTTACGTCGATTTCAGAATGGAAATTCGTTATTGATGGTTCAGCATAGACAATGGAACCGACAGTGGCTAGAGAAGTCACTGTCGCCGTCACCCGAGTCGTGGTTCCTACGAGATACCCGGCTGTGGCCCCGAATAGGATGGCTACCAAGAGTACGGCGACGATTCCGGTCTTCATCTCTTTCCAAATCTGGACTGCAGGATATACGCCTACTTCTGAGAACGGCCTAGCGATTTCGGTGGGGTTAGATGGGTGGATAGGGTAGGGTTGCTTTCAGAGGCTAGACAAGAAACGGCGGGGGATGGCACCCAAATTGGAAGGAATCGGGGGGCTGGTAGACCGTCAATCCGTAGTAGACGCCAAATCCAAACGCCCAACAACTCAAGGAGTCCCAATTCGGGTAGGTCGCTGAGGGTTGGGAGCATGTCGGTGTGCCTTCCTGAACACACCCTGAACCGACCACGGCGCTCACGCCGACGTAGAGGTTGGTGGGCGAATAGACTACTGGGGCAAAGAAGAAGAAAGCAAAAGCCAACACGGTGGCGATTCCCACCAATGCTTTCGCACTACGTCTCATGCCACGTAGGGTTCCCTCAAGGGGTGTTAAATTCTACTCGTGAGAACGGGCCAGCGGGTTAACAATCCGTAAATCCCGGAGGTTCTCCAATTCATCGAGAGGCCTGGGTGGGAATGGTGACTGCCATCAAGCGGCGCACAGCAGCGGGAAGGTGGGCAGGCGTTGCCGTAATTCTGATACTGCTCGTTGGCGCAGCTATCGCATACGCCGCCTTGAGCTCAACGGCGAATCACTCTAGCAGGTCATCGCAGTTATCGAGTAGCACGCACAGCAGTTCGTCCACTGGCATAGCCCACTACTCCGGCAACGAGTCGTTCCGATTCGTTCAGGCGATCCCTCAGCTGTTCGACGGAAAGGTTGCCGTCAATGCCACCTTTCTGAGCAACCTCCCCAATCCTGATTCGGTCCGGGTCGTCACCGATGCCTATCTGGCGTACGTTGAGAATCCATACGGGGAGAATCAGACTTTCTGCTGCCCTCTGATCACCTCGGCCTCCAATATCAAAGAGACCAACACCTCGATCGTAGTGGATGCTGTCCCCCACACTGAGTTTTCGTCGATGTTGGTTTTTCCATCTTTGAAATACAGCACCTATCTTGTGAAGTTGTACATCACTTCGTCAGGGGGAGAACTGATGTCTCCAGTTTCAAGCATCTTCCTTCAGAAGTCGAATGGTGGTGTGGCGGGAGGAGAGGCCGGTGCCAGTCCCATGTTCTACGACGATACCAACGGCTTGCTCTATGTCGCCAATCCGGGGCTGGATTCGGTCACGGTCATAAACGGATCTTCAGAGCGCGTCTTCACGACGATCTCACTCCCAGACTTGATCGGGAGTCCCATGATTTTCTATCTCTACGACCCCGGGAACCTGGAGCTATATGTCGGGGCCCAGGATTCGCCGGAGATCTTTGCAATCAATACCGCGACAAACTTCATCGAGCACAAGCTCGTGACCAGCGCGTCGGACCAGTCAATCAGCTCGATGGTCTACGACCCCACGAATGGGAGGATATTCTGCGTGGATTTCGTCTACAGCCGACTCTTGGTTATCGATGACTCGACAGACAGAATACTCACTAACATAACCTTAGCGTCAAGTCCCGGGGGAGCGGTCTACGATGGAAAGAACAACGAGATTCTCGTGTCGGTCTACAACGGGACCAACTTCGCGATAAATGCCGACACCCTGCAAATAGTTGGAAGAGTCTCCACTACCGCGTACCCGTTCTTCTACGACCCTGACAACGGCATAGTTTACGCCTCGCAGTACAACCAGACGCTCGGAGGGAGAATCATCGCCCTGAACGGGACTACGCTTCAACCAGTTGGGTCGGAGATTTCGTCATCCGGTGGTTTTCTGTTTTACGATCCCTCCAACAGGGACATGTACTTTTACAGTGGTCAGGGTTCCAACTATGTTGGCGGAAACCTGACCGCCATCAGCACTAACACGAACGAGATGGTCGCCAATATTCCCGTTCCTGGCCTAGACGAAGGGCTTGTCGCGGAGGAGCCGACCATCCTATTGGATCCGAATAATGGGAATATCTACGCCACCGAGCTCACCAATCCGCAAACCGCATCCGTGGGCTTTCTGGTGATCAACTCGGAATCCAACGAGGTCGTCTCGCAGACCTCTCCCCATGGCATTCCTTTGGACGACTTGGCTATTGATTCGTCGAACGGGCTGTTATACGGGGGATTCGAAGAATCAACATACTTGAACGGAGATTCGATTTACGTTCTCAACCTCCAAACTGGGATCATCTCATCCATCGAATTGGGTACTGTCCAAACCTACGGTCTGTTGCCCTAACTAGAGCCCGAGCGGGGGGACGCGCCCCGACCTGATCGACTAGGGCTCTGTTCCACGTCCGTAGTTCAGAGTCCCATGAATGAATAGACCAATACTGCGAAGGAGACTAATGCGAGCATTGCCCTAAACGGCTCATAGGGTCTAATGTTGCAGGGCCCCGGAGCATAGGGCTCAGATGACGCGCACAGACCATTCAGGTAGCCGTAGGTCTCATGCTGGTCCTCCACCTGTGTTGTAGGTGGCACCAGTCAGATTGTACCGTTCATTCTGCACTGGGACCTGGACTACGATGGTGCTCAGCCACGGATTGACAAAGCCTCCCGTCTCGCCGCAGTAGGTGCTGGTACCCCAGGTGTAGAACACCATCTCAACGGCGTCTGGCAGATGCTGGACGGGCCCGTTGTCGATCTGCTGGGTCCGGTCGGTCAGGTTCTCCGCGTTCCCGAACATGTACGGTGAGCCGTTGGCAAGGCTGAGGAATTGAGGTTGCTGTGTCACCATAGGGACCAGGTTAACAGCAGCCTTGAACGAGAGGTAATCAGAGGGTATAGGACATGTCAGGCCGTTGACGGTGTAAGTCGCTCCCTTGGTGACAGCTGCGAAATTCAAGGCCCCAACCACGATCACAACAGCAAAAGCAACTGCAACGAATGCCGCGGTTTGCGTCTTCATCGACCAAGAAATGGCTGCCAAATACTTACGGATTGTTGACTAACGGAGCTTGAGGCCCACCGATAGCGGTGGTCGGGCGTAAATAGAAGTGCGACACCTTTCGAATGCCTTGAATACCGGGTGGGGCACTTCGAGCGCCATATCTGTCGCACTGGTTGCCATTCTGGCGTGGTCGGCAGCAAGCTCTGCCGGCGCCGCAGGCCCTCAAACCACCCCTCCTTTCCGGTCGAACTTCGTCCCAACACCGTTGTCGCCAAATTCTATGGCATTCGACCCGGACAACGGCTTCCTCTATGTGGGATACGGTAACGGCTCTGAAGGCGGTGTATCTGTGATTGACGGGACAAGGAACATCGCGAACCTAACGTTTGACTCGGGATCTTCTACAAACACGGACACCCCACTTCTCTATGACCAGTCAAACCATCTGGTCTACGCAGAGGGATTCAGCGGGAAGGAGGTTGCCATAATCAATGGCACCACTGTAATGGACACTTTGCCAACTTCTTTTACTCTCTGTACCCCCTACTGTAACTCTAGTCCCGCCATCTTCGGATTCGATCCCTTCAATGGCCTTGTTTACTTGGCCCAGAATGGAGGAGGGATCACCATAATCAACGGCACCAGTGAAGCCGGTCACTTGAATGGTGGATGTGGAGACATTTCAGACTGCGCGATGGCCATCGACCCTTCGAATGGGGTTGCTTACATCCCGAATACAAAAGCCAACACTACATCTGTAATCAATGGTACGACCCTGATTTCTACAGTGCAAATGGGGGGTTCTCCGGGAGCGGCTTTGTTTGACCCTGCCAACGGGCTTGTCTACCTGACAATCGAGAACTACGGGTACGGGGACAAGGTCGCCGTAATAAACGGAAGCGAGCTGACGACGACCATCAGGGTAGGCACGTACCCTGAGAAGTTGTTCTACGATCCGATCAACACTTACGTGTACGTGAGTGTCTACGGACCGGGCACAATCTCGGTGATCGAGGGCAAGTCAAACTTGGCAAATGTTTCACTTGGGTTCCCGGGGATAGAACCAATATACGTCCCATCGACGGGCTTCGTCTATTACCCCAATCAACTGGATGGCGTATCTGTAGTCAACGGAACGAAAGTGATTGGAACAGTCCATACTGGAGTAAGTCCCACCTTTGCCTTGTTCAATCCGTCAAATGGTCTCGTATATGTCTCGAACAGTGGCGTCGCCTACATATGCATTGGATGCGGTAGCGAACCAAGCGACATTGTATCACTGGTTACGGGGACCTCCTTTATCGAAAACGTGACAGTAGGGCAAAGTCCTTGGCAGATGACATATGATTCCATCCGAAATTGGGTAGACGTCTTGGTCGCGAATGGGGTCTCCGAAATATATCCTTCGAACTCCTCAACGACATCTACGACGAGCTCATTGAGCTCATCCAGGACCGCTTTGACGACTTCCAGCACTGCTTCAACAGCAACGACCACTTCGGCTAATCTTGGTTCAAACACTTCTGTCACTTCTTCAAGCACATCAAGTGCGACTGAGGGCGGAGGGGTTCCTGAGTTCCCATTCCAATTTCTTGCAGTGACTGCCTTCGTCGCTTTAATCATTGCGTCCTACCTCCTGATTAGACGAAGACAAATTCTCCAATAGTGGCTAGACTTCAATCAAAACGCTCATATTGTCAAACGGAGCAGACTCGCCCAAAACAGCGCGTCCCAAGTAACCAGAGTCAGGCTTATTGGCCAAATGGGGCTCATTCTGAGTGTATAGAAAAACGGCGACGGTCGGACTCGAACCCACCTGTGGTGGTTTGGGATTCGCTTAATTATCTAAGCGCATCCCTCCGGGCCCGAACCGGTTTTAGATTTGCATTGTAAACCCATCGAATCCGGGCGACCCCATACATCATGAATCTCCAGTGGCGAATCCTAGGCTTCAGCAATAGAAGTTCTCTGTTAGTGCCAATCCTTTACTTTGGCTTAGGTTGATTTCTGACGCGGTGCACCAACCGGAGTAGCCATTTGATGCGCCTGTTCCGAGAAGGAAAATGTCGTAGGTCATGTGATTTGGCAAGACGATGGAGTATTGGCCGTTTGTTACATTGGCGGTGTAAGACGACCCGTTCCAGCTCGCAAACCAGATTTGAATGGTTCTTGGGTCGCTCCCGGGGGTCGAAGCAGTGCCGGACAGCTGGACAGTCGGTGGCCCAGGAGGACGTGAAGCCGAGGCCAGAACCAACGTCGCCGCCCCCAACAAGACGAGTGCTAGGATAACGACTCCGATGTTTCTACGAGTGCGAAAGCGGCTCCCAGGCTTGGACGATGGAAAGGGGCGCGACCGGGGAAGGGCTGCCGCCTTGCATTAGCAAACTTCTTTTGACTAACGGTGCGCATACGTTGATATAGTTTTGACGACGACGCTTCCGTCGCGTTGCAGGCAGCTCCTAGAAGGGTCAAGACGATCTACAGTGTCATCGCGTCTCCACAAAGGCTTGAGATTCTCCGCATCCTGAACATCAAAGGACCTCTGACGTACAGCGCCCTCAAGACGCTCGCCGGCTTCAAGTCGAAGAAGGAGTCGGGCAAATTCGCCTACCACCTCAGGAAGTTGGTGAAGCAGCTCCTCATCCAGCTCAACAGGCAGGAAAGGAAGTACACTGTGACCAACCTCGGGCGACTGGTCCTGAACCTGACCCGACAGATTGAGGAGCAGTCCCTGGTCGAGAGTGGGAAGCTCTACGTGAGGACTTCCCATCAGACCATGGAGGAGTTCAACGCGAACAAGATCCTCCAGTCTTTGGTGAAGGAAGCAGGGATGCCGGTGGAGCTTGCACAGAAGATCACAAGTGAGACCGAATCGAGGTTGTACAAGTTCCAGACCCAGTACCTGACGGCCCCTCTCATCCGCGAGATCGTGAACGCACTACTTGTAGAGCATAGCATGGAGGAGTACAGGCACAAGCTGACGAGGCTGGGGATGCCTATCTACGACGTGACCCAGCTGCTTGGGAAGGCCGGGGACGAGGGAGGGAACGTTGAGGCGCTTATCCATCAGACGGGGAAACAGGTCTTCGCCGAATATCTCCTCCTGGAACAGCTCCCGAGGGACGTGGCCGATGCCCACCTCTCAGGGGACATACACATCACGAACGCAGGGTCCTGGGGGCTCACCCCGGACACCGTCTTCGTGGACCTGCTTTCCATTAGAAGCGCAGGGTTCAATCCGAGAGGAAAGATCGCAAACGCTTCCATGATCCCGAGCCCGGAGAACGCCGAGAGGGCCCTGAACATCGTACTCAACATGGCCTCGATGCTGACCCGCGAGGCCTCGGACGAGGTGACTTTCAGGAACTTCCTCCAGTATCTGGGGCCTTACTGCAAATCGAGGGGGAAGAGAGAACTCGAGTCGCTCCTGCTGAGGTTCTTTGAGACAATCGGCTCCCCGGTGGCTGGGGCTTCTGGGCCAGCCATCAGCATCGACCTAAACCCGTTCAAGCACGACGACGTCGCAAGAGAGGTGATGGACAAGACACTGGACGCTGCACTGGGCGCTTACAGGAGCTACGTGGAGGAGACGCCGAGGCCCGACGTGAGGCTCCTGCTTGCGAAGCCCAACAGGATAGACGAAACCAAGACGATCAAGGACGCCGCTTCGATAATCTTCAACGGTGGGAGGATAGCCTTCTTTTCATCCGACCAGAGGAGGAGCTTCCTCGGGCTCAACGCCAACGTCCTTTCGCAAGAATCCCAGGCGGACAACATTAGCGTCCTGCACGGCCTGAGTCTGAACCTCCCGAGGCTCGCCTATGATTCGAACCAGGATGAGACATACTTCAGGGCTAAGCTCGCCCTTCTCATCGGGGTCGCCTCCGATGCCCTCTCCACCAGGAGGAGGCTCATCGAGAGGACGCTGAAGCGGGGCCTGCTCCCGTCCCTGGCCTCGGGGTCGGACGCGGTCACCTCTGACACCATGCCTCTCATCATGAACCTGGTAGGGCTGGATGAAACCCTAGCCAGCCTAATCAGAGACCCGACCACAGCTTCGCGCTTCGACCTGGCCGACAAGATAGTGGGGACCGCTACCCAGGTGGCCGACGACAAGTCAACCAAGATAGACAGGCTCGGGGTCGCGATGCTCGACCTCGACGGCGCCCTGCGGCTCGCGAATCAGGACTCGGAGAAGTACGGCAAGGCGAACCTCCAGCCCCTGGCGAAGGGGGCATACACCCAGGCGCCGAGGCTGCAGCTGGCGGACCTGGAGAACCCGGAGAAGGTGGACTACATCTCGAAGCTGTCCGTGGGGCTGCACGGAGGGCTCTCGGTGACCCTCGATGGGTCTTCGGATGAAGTGAGGGGGATCTACAACCTGATCTTGAATGCGACTCCGAAGCTCCCGTATTTCAAAGTCGACAGGACGATCTCCGTGTGCAGGAACTGTGGGGCCAAGCTGCCGCAGAACGCAGCCAGGTGCCCGCGGTGCAAGTCCGTGGCAACGATGCAATATTCGACAGCAGCCTAGCCCTCCACTAATCGGATACACTTCTTGTCAACAAGACTACACGGCGGGTCGTCTCATGTATCCTGACATGTGAAGAAAGTCCTCGCTTGATGGTTAACGGAGAATCAGCCATGGCTGAGATATATATCTCGAGAGATGGGGTCGAGGTTAACGTTATGACGTCAATCGTTGAACAACCACGTGACTCTCCGAATGCCGGAGAGCAGGATACTGGAGAGGTAAAGCTCCCATCAGAAACGCTCGCCGCGTTCGGAGGAGATGAACTGCGCGCGAGGGTCTTCTACGAGAAGTATGCGCTGCGCGACCCCGAGGGGAAGCAGGTCGAGAAGCGCCCTGAGGACCTGTGGCGAAGGGTAGCGAGAGAGCTCGCCTCGCCAGAGATGGACGATGAGAAGAGGAAGGAATGGACATCGAAGTTCTACTGGCTCCTCGAGGATTACAGGTTCGTCCCCGGAGGGAGGATACTGTTCGGGGCGGGTCAGACGAGGAAGTCGACGCTCCTGAACTGCTACTTCTTCAAGATCAAAGAAGACTCCATAGAAGCCATCTTCGAGTGGTGCAAGGAGGCGGCACGCACCTACAGCTATGGAGGAGGGGTAGGGACCGACATCTCCGTGCTCAGGCCGCGGGGGGCACCGGTGAACAACTCGGCAATCTACAGCTCCGGGGCCGTCTCATTCATGGAGCTACTCTCGACAACGACGGGCACCATCGGCCAAGCGGGGAGAAGGGGTGCGCTCATGATCACCATAAAGGTCGACCACCCAGACGTGATGGACTTCATCAACGTCAAGAAGGACCTGAAGAAGGTCAACTACGCCAACATCTCGGTGAAGATATCCGACGACTTCATGAGGGCGGTCGAGAGCGACGAAGACTTCCAGCTCCGCTTCAAGAACGAGAAGGTGGAGGTGAGCCGTACCGTAAGGGCCAGGGACGTGTGGAAGTCCCTCATCAAGGGGGCGTGGCAGTCCGCCGAGCCGGGGGTACTGTTCTGGGATAGCATCAAGCGCGACTCCACCACAGAGTACAACGGGATGGAAGTCCAGGGGGTCAACCCCTGCAGCGAGCAGACCCTGGAGAGCTACGGGTGCTGCTGCCTGGGTTCGGTGAACCTGAGCGCCTTCGTGAAAGACCCGTTCACCGAAAGGGCGAGCATCGACTGGGACTCCCTCACCAGGGCGACCCAGTACGGGGTCAGGTTCCTTGACAACGTCCTCGACTACAATGCCGAGAGGCACCCGCTCCACCAGCAGAAGGACGCCTCCCTCCACAGCAGGAGGATAGGGGTGGGGATCACAGGCCTCGGGGACATGCTGATCAAGCTGGGGCTGAAGTACGATGAAGACTCCACCATCGGCTTCGTAGACCACCTCTTCGAGAGGATCAAGAACCTCATCTACGACTACTCCACCGAGTTGGCGAAGGAGAAGGGGAGCTTCCCTGCCTTCGACGCCGAGAAGCACCTGGCACAGCCTTTCATCGCGAGACTGGACGAGAAGGTGAAGGAGAAGATACGCACCCAAGGGATCCGCAATGCGGCCATTACCACGATCCCGCCCGTCGGGTCGGGGTCGATCCTTGCCGGGACCAGCAGCGGAGTCGAGCCTGTGTTCGCCCTCTACTATACGAGGAGGAGCAAGTCCCTCAGCGAAGGGGAGTTCAAGGTCTTCCACCCCCTGGTGAGGGAGTACATGGGCGCCACGGGGGCGAAGAGCGAGACGGAGGTCCCGAACTACTTCGTGACGTCCCACCAGATCAGGCCTGAGATGAGGGTGAAGATGCAGGCGACCATCCAGAAGCACATCGACACGGCCATCTCGAGCACGGTCAACCTCCCAGAGGAGATAACCCCGGAGGAGGTGGAGAAGATCTACATGCTCGCCTGGAAGCTGGGGTGCAAAGGCATCACCGTCTACAGGGAAGGGAGCAGGGAGGGGATCCTCGAGACGGAGAAGGTGGCAAAGAAGGCCGAGGCCCCGAAGACGACCTTCGAAAGACCCAAGATGATGGATGGGAAGACAATCAAGCTGAAGCTCCCCCAGGGAGGGCTGTACCTTACGGCCAACCTGGACAACGGGGAGCTGAAGGAGGTCTTCGTGACCCTGGGCAAGTCAGGAGGGGACGAGAAAGCGGACGCAGAGGCACTCGGGAGGCTGATCAGCCTCTACCTCCAGCACGGCGGGGACATCAAGAGCGTCGTCTCGACCCTCAAGGGGATCAAGGGGAAGTACGTCTCCTGGGACGAAGGGACCCAGCTGCAGTCAATACCTGACGCCATAGCGAAGGCCCTAGAACTCCTGACCCTGAACAACGTGGTGAAGGAGGCAAGGTTCCCGACTGAGGGGAACCCAAAGTCCCTTGGTGGGACATGCCCGGACTGCCATGAGAGTACGCTGATCTTTGAGAATGGTTGCTACCATTGCTCAAATTGTGGCTACTCCAAGTGCGAGTGACCTAGGGAGGGGCCCTCTCGGGCCCCTACAAACGATTTTACCCCACCCATCGGGCCGGGGTCATGTTGAACAAGGGGAGGAGGGCGCTACTCATAGTCGTCCTGGCCACGGCCCTGGTGCTCACCCCCCTCATCCTCGGAGGGGCGCTGCTCGGGCTCTACTTGGGCGGCGAGGTCGGGTACTCGGGGAGCGTGCTTGCGATAGTTTTCTCGACTGTGGGTTTCGTCGCCGGGATGTTCGTAATCTGGCAGGTGATAAGGGCGGTCGTGGTAGGGACGGACGGGCCTAGCCGCTGATCTTCTTCAGTGCCTCGGACTTTGACTTTTCGACCTTCGACTTCAGCTCGGCTGCCGCCTGATCAAATGTCTCCTCCGCCCGCTTCGCCGCCGCCTTGAAGGGTTCTTCTACCAGGTCTTCGCTCATGCCGCTGCCTTCCTCTCCAGCACCTTCTTGACGTGCTTAAGCCTTGAGAACTCCTCCCTTTCCCTCTCCTCGAGGGTGGCCTGGATGAAGCGGATGGAGCCCTCGTAGCGGGGGATTATCATGTACTCGAGGGCGTTGAGGAGCCTCTGGGTCTTCTCCAGCTCCTTCGCGAGACGGAAGATGGCGTTCTCGAACTCCGCGGCCCGGAATATCGAGGGGAGGACCTTCCTCATCTGCCTGGACGCCCGGTCGACCGCGACGTTGCTGTCAGCGAAGCCGTAGGTCATCCCGACGTCTTTCTCGGATAGTTTCACTGAAGGGATGTCGACGTCGACGATCCTCCTCACGCTGATGTCTGCTGCTACCATCGGCGGAGTGTTTGCTGCAATCCCCTCGAGGCGCAGGGGTCCTAGCTTCAGGTAGGCGTCGTACAACGCCAGGTAAGCGTCGGACAGAGGCTGAGATATCTCGTCCCGGGCGACCGTCGCCTGCTCGATCATCTCGTCGAGGCGCTTTAGGAGGACGTCCCTCTTGTCGTCGAGGACCTTCTTGACCCTTACAGCGGTGGCAAGCCTTCTCCTGGTCCCGATGAGCTCGATCTTGGTCGGGAGTACGTTTCCGCCTGAAGCTACGGACATCTTTACCCGGTCGACTTCCCTTTGATGTAATTCTCTTTGATGAACTCTTCCTTGATGTTCGTCAGCTCGCTCTCGGGGAGGATAGATAGTGTCTCCCAGGCGATGCGGTGGGTGTCCTCGAAGGTCCTGTTCTCGTCGTACCCCTGGTTCAGGAACTTCTGCTCGAACTCGTCCCCGAACTGCAGGTACTTCAGGTCCGAGCCCGTGAGGCCGGACTTGCCGACGATCTCAGCGAGGGCCCTAAGTTCGACAGCTCTGGCATAGGCGTTGTAGAGCTGGCTCCCCACCATATGGTGGTCGGGGCGGGCCTTCCCCTGCTTGATGACGTAGCCCAGGGCCGGGCCCATGAGCCTACTGAGGCTGGAGAGTACGTACACAGGTGGGTAGATCCCCTTCCTGAAGAGGTCCCTCCCCAGGAAGATCTGCCCCTCGGTGATGTAGCCTGTTAGGTCGGGGATTGGATGGGTGACGTCGTCGCTGGGCATCGAAAGTATCGGCATCTGAGTGATGCTCCCCTTCTTCCCCTTGATCCTCCCCGCCCTCTCGTAGTTGGTGGCGAGGTCAGTGTAGAGGTAGCCGGGGAACCCCTTCCTCCCGGGGACCTCTTCCCTGGCCGCTGAAATCTCCCTGAGCGCCTCGGCATAGTTGGTGATGTCAGTGATTATCACGAGCACGTGCATTCCCAGCTCGAAGGCGAGATACTCGGCCGCAGTCAGCGCGACTCTCGGTGTGATTATCCTCTCGATGGCTGGGTCGTCCGCCAGGTTGAGGTACAGGATGCTCCGCCTGATGGCCCCGGACTCGGCCAGGGTCCTCTGGAAGAAGGATGCGTCGCTGTGGGAGACACCGACGGCTGCGAACACCACGGCGAACTCCTCCCCCTCCCCGACCACGGTCGCCTGCCTGGCAATCTGGGCCGCAAGCATGTTGTGGGGCATCCCTGCGCCTGAGAAGATTGGGAGCTTCTGACCCCTGACCAGCGTGAGCATGCCGTCGATGACGGAGACCCCCGTCTGGATGAGGTCGGTGGGATACTCGCGCCTCTCGGGGTTGATTGGCGCCCCGTTCACGTCGAGGAACGTCTTGGCCACCGGCTCGGGAAGCCCGTCCTGGGGCCTGCCGAGGCCGTCGAAGACCCTCCCCAGCAGCTGATCTGAAACTGGGAGCTCCATGGTTTTCCCAAGGAAGCGGGCCCTGGTGCCGCTGACCGAGAGCCCGGACGTCCCCTCGAAGACCTGTACCACTGCCTTGCCGAACCCTGTCTCGAGGACCCTTGCGAGCCTCTTGTTCCCCGAGTTATCTTCGATTTCGACGAGCTCGTCGAAGGCAGCCCTTTCTACCCCGTCTACCACGAGGAGCGGACCCCTGATCTCGGCCACCTTGCTGTATTCGAGGCCGGAAGACGACCTGCTCATGCAGCCCTTACCTCCTGGACCGCAGAGATGGATGAGAACTCGTCGAACATATGCTTTGATAGAGATTCGAGCTTCCCCAGTTCCTCGCTCTTAATCGCGAACTTCGCCCTGAGCATTGGAGCGATCACCTGCATCCCCCTGATCTTGGCGAGGGGGGTGCCGTTCCTGAGCGCCTTCAAAGCCTCTTGGTGGTACTGGACGAACATCTTCAACATGATGAACTGCTTCTGAGGGCTGCAGTAGGCGTCAGTGTCGTCGTAGGCGTTCTGCTGGAGGAAGCCGATCTGTATCATCCTGGCGACGTCGAGGATGAGCTTCTCTTCATCGGGGAGCGCCTCTGGACCCAAGAGTCGGACGATTTCCTTGAGGGCGTCTTCGCGCTGAAGGATGCTGTAGGCCTCGGCCCTCGTCGAAAGCCAATCCTTGTCTATCCTCTCGGCCCACCACTTACTGACTGAATCGACGTAACCCGAGTAGGAGGTCATCCAGTTGATCGAAGGATAGTGTCGGGAGTAAGCGAGGCGGGCATCCAGGGCCCAAAAGTTCTTGACGAATCGGATGGTCTGTGAAGTTACCGGCTCGGTGAAGTCCCCCCCTGCAGGAGAGACGGCTCCGATCAGGGTGATGGAACCTGTCCTTGCCGGGGTTCCATTCACGTCGACCCTCCCCGCCCTCTCGTAGAACTCGGCGAGCCTTGATGCGAGGTATGACGGGTAACCTTCCTCTGCCGGCATCTCCTCCAATCTTCCGCTGATTTCACGAAGCGCTTCGGCCCACCTGCTCGTCGAGTCTGCCACGAGGACCGTGTCGTACCCCATGTCCCTGTAGTATTCCGCCATGGTCACGCCGGTGTATATGCTCGCCTCCCTAGCTGCTACGGGCATGTTGCTGACGTTGGCCACCAGGATCGTCCTCTCCATCAGGGGCCTGCCGCTCTGGGGGTCGATCAGCTCGGGGAATTCGACCAGGACCTCGGTCATCTCGTTTCCGCGCTCGCCGCAGCCTATGTGAAAGACGACCTTCGCGTCTGCATATTTTGCCACAGAATGTAGGGTAACTGTCTTGCCTGTGCCGAAGGCACCTGGGATGGACCCGGTCCCGCCCTTCGACATCGGGAAGAATGTGTCCAGGACCCTCTGCCCGGTGAGCAGCGGTATCTCAGGGTCGAGCCTTTCGCGGATTGGCCTTGGCGTCCGAACCGGCCATCGGTGGTAGAGCTTGAGCTCCTGCTTCTTGCCCGACTTGTCTTCAGTCGTGGCGACGACCTCGTCCACCCTGAACTTTCCTCCCTTGACCACATCCTTGACCTTCGACTTCGGAGCCGTCGGCGGCACGAGGATTTTGTGGTCGATGAGTGGGGTCTCCTGGACTGAGCCAATGATCGTCCCTCCTTCTATCTCGTCCCCATTCTTCACAGCCGGGACGAATTCCCATTCCTTTTCGAAGGAGATTGAATTGGCTGTTACTCCCCTCGTGATGAAAGCTCCAGTCTTCTGGGCGATGACGTCCAGGGGCCTCTGCAGGCCGTCGTAAATGGTCCCTATCATCCCTGGGCCCAATGTTGTGGAAAGGGGTTGCCCTGTCCCGAAAACCGGCTCTCCTGGTCTGAGCCCTGAAGTCGATTCGTAGACCTGCACGAACGCTATGTCACCCGTGAGCTTGATGACTTCGCCGACGAGCTTCTCTTCTCCTACCTGTGTGACCTCGTACATCTTTGAGGCAGCCATGCCAGAGGCCTTGACGGCGGGCCCGGAGATCCACACGATTTTCCCTTTGACTGGCAAAACGGAACCTGCTCGACCGGCGAATTTATCGGCCTTTTAACGTTTCGAGCAAAAATCAGGAAAGTTCTTTCTTTCAGTCTGCTCCGGTGAGCAGGCCGGCGACCTCCTTTCTAAGGTCGGGCCTCATTCTTTCGAGCCTTGCCTCGAAGGTGTTGTCGAACCTGATTGACCCGTCGAGGGTCGAAAGGACAACCCCTCCAATCGTCTCGATGGGGTCCTCCTCCAGGGTGACCTTGGTTGTGGTCCCCAACTTCTTGACGGCCGACGACACTGCCCTCTTGTCTTTGGAGGAGCAATGGATCTTGGCCTTTGGGCCGAGGACCTCGAGGCCCTCCTGTATCAGGCGCTCGATGGCCCTTTCGTAGGGTGCCCCGGAAGACCTCGAGATCTCCTTTGTCGCGCTGTCGAACGCCTCCATGACAGCCTTCTCCAGGGACCTGAGCTGGGCGTTCCTCGCCTCAAGCTCTGCGGCTCCGATTATCTGCCTCTTTACAGACTCCGCCTGCTTCACGCCTGTCTCCAGGATCTTGGCCACGGCTTCGGCCGTCTCCTTCCTGACCGATTCGATCCTCAATTGAGTCTCCTTCCGGCCGTTTTCGAGGTTGGCGAGGACCTCACCTTCGAACTCCCCCGAGACCTTCTCCAGTGTGTCCGACGCGGCTTTGCTCATGGTCTTAGACTCCTAGAATTGCCCTGAGCATGGCCCTGTACTCGACCTTCTCCTTCTTGCTCCCTGGGCCGGGGACTTCGTAGATCAACGGGATAGCCTTCTTCGCCCTCAGCTGAGTCAGCTGGTCCGCCAGAGGCTTCGAGACTTCGTCGCTCACCATAATGAGGCCGACGTCAGGGTCCTTGGTCAGGGACTTGATCTTCTCCATGGCTGCAGAGGGAGACGACACATACTCCCCGTTGACCCCTGACAGGACGAAGCCAGTGACGAACGCCTTGCCCCCGACTGCGACTACCTTCATTTGCCCTCACCCAGGAGCCACGAAGCCACAAGCTCCACGGCCTTCGACCTCTTCTTTGAGATTGAGCTTTCGAAGCTCTTCAATTCAGACTCCCCTCTCTTTCTGATGGCGTCGGCCTCAGCCTGGGCGTCCGCCTTGGCCGTTTCGACCCGCTGTGAAGCGATCAACTGTGCCTTGGAGATAGCCGAAGCCCTCGCAGCTTCGGCCCAGTCGGCAGCGTCTTTCATAGCCTTCCTGCTAGCATCGGAGAGCTCGGCCTTCGCTTTGTCGAGTTCTGACTCAAACTCTACAAGCGCCTTGACCGTGGCTTCGATGGCAGAACTCAATTGAGATATTTTCGTCTGCCTCGGATTTCCGTAATTAAACGTTAGCCGAAGGAATGTGTGTCTGTGCAGTTGACGGGACGTGAAGTTAGGAGGTCAACTTCAGTATGGCCCTGGCGACCTCACCGTCTGACTCCTCTAGCGCCTTGGCCGCCCGCTCCTTCGAAACGCCCGTCTGCTGCTGGACCAGGAGTATGTCCTCTTCGCTGAAGGTCTTCTTCTCGACCTCGACCTCCTCCACCTCGCCCATGACCTGGAAGACCCTCTGCCCCTGGGCGTTCACTTCAGAGACCGAGGCGTTAGTGATGTGCATCTCCTTGTCAGTGGTCTTGATCACGACCTCCTGGACGTTGGGTATCTCCTTCAGGTTGATCCCCATCCGATCCATCATCCTTCTGGTGTTCCTATTGTCCATCTTCATTTCTTGAGGCCTGCTCTTACCTTCACCGCGGCCCCCGTCTTAAATTGTCGCATGGCCGATCCATTGACGACAGCCATTCCGACCCCGAGGACCCTCCCTCTGCTGTCGATGATGGCGACCTCGCTCTTCGGATAGATGTTCTTCCCTGCTCGCTTGACGAACTTGCAGAAGACGGACTTGCCCCCTTTCACGAACTCTTTGACGTCGTCTGAAATCTGGACGCAGTTCTCTTTGAAATTCGGACTCTTGGCGAGGATGGTCGCGCCGTAGACGGAGAGGGCCATGGCTCCGTTGGGCTTTATGGTCGCAAAGACCTTCCCGTCGTGATGGATCAGCTTCACCCTCCCTGAGCGGCGGGAGTAGAAGAGCCTGTACCCGTCTTTCGGCAAGGCCCTGCTGACACCCTTCCCGAAGAGATAGTCGACCATGAGAGACAACCGCCGATGGTCACCCGAGTCCAACCCCACACATGCCTGCGGTCCGGCCGATAAACGATGCTGGTGAAGGCTTGGATTTGATTGTTTAAGTAATAATTCATCGTTGGTCAAGGCATGGCTGACGTCGTACTCGCGGTCCTCTTCTACGCCCACATAATCTCGGCGATGAGTTGGCTCGGAGGGGGAATCCTCACGACTTTCGTACTCGCTCCGGCAGCGAGGGGCCTTTCCCCCACCGCGAACATCGAGTTCACCGCCAAGGTGTTGCCGAAGATATTGAGGTTCGTCCAGATGATGATAGTCAGCACCTTGCTTTTCGGGGTCCTGCTCTTCGCCTACGAGGGGACAGCCGGCGCGACCAGCACGCTGTATGCAGGCATAGGGCTGGCATTGGTGACAACCGCAATTGTCTTTGCCCTGACCGTGCCCTCATTCAAGAAGGTGATCAGAATCGCCCAGGAAATGATGAATTCGAAGACCCAGGGTCCCCCTCCCCCCGAGATGATGAAGTACGGTATGCGGGCTAGGCAAGGTTCAATTCTGGGAGTCGTCCTCCTGCTTATCGTACTTGCCACGATGGTAGGTTCCGTAGTCGGGTTCTAGAAGCCCCGCGCCCTTCATCTACTCGTCGAGACAGCCCACTGTCCCTTGGCTTTGAGCATAGTCGTCCTGAGACTCGGCCAGAGATACGTCAGGGACGACAGGACACTGACCCACTTGTGCCTTGTCTCAAGGGCCCTGGGAGCAGAGAGTATCTGCCTCGAAGATGCTGAGAAGGATGTGATCGCGACCGTGGATGGGGTAAACAAGACGTGGGGGGGTGATTTCAAGGTAGTATTGGGGGGGTCGTGGCGCAAGAAAATCCAAGAGGCCAAGAAAGAAGGTAGGAGCGTAGTCCACCTGACGATGTACGGGCTCCCGATTCAGGAGGTCGTCACCCAGCTTAGAGAGCTGGACAAGATCCTCATCGTAATAGGCGGCCCGAAGGTTCCAGGGAAGGTCTACCATGAGGCGGATTACAACGTCGCCATTACTTCTCAGCCCCACTCGGAGGTCGCGGCCTTGGCAATCGCCCTACATGAGATTCAGAGCGGGGAAGAGCTTAAGAGGACGTTTCAAAAAAGTAAGCTTAGAATCTTGCCGACCGCCCGGGGCAAGAGAGTTGTAGAAAATTGAAAATCGAGTACGAAGACACTTTTGTAAAGGTAGCAGGGCTCATCGGCGGCCCGGACTACGTACGCGTGGCTAGGGCGCTACTCAACAACGAGAACGCAACCGACGAGGAGATTGCCTCGGCGACGGGGCTGAAGATCAAGACGGTCAGGAAGTCCCTCTACGACCTCTTTGGTCGGAGCCTGATCACCGGAGTGAGGGTCAGGGACCCCAAGAGAGGGTGGTTCGTCTATAGGTGGAAGGCCCAGAGAGACCAGACTGATGGTTTCATCCAGACCCAGAGGAGGAAGGTCCTCAACAGGCTGAAACAGAGGCTCGACTTCGAGGACATGCACGAGTTCTACCACTGCGGGACCCCGACCTGCCTCACCAGGACCTTCGAGGACGCCATGGAGAACTTCTTCAAGTGTCCGACCTGCGGCAAAGCTCTGAACCGACTGGACAACGCCGAGCTGAAGGACGCGCTCCGCTGGAAGATCAAACAGTTGGAAGAGGAACTGGCCAAGTGATCCCCTCCGAAGGGGAGGCCATGTCGATTCATGCCAAGTACGGGTCGGGGGTCTACATCGTCAGGCACTGCCAGGCGGTCGCCATGGCGGCCAAGCTCATAGCAGACGAGTTCGCCCGCCGGGGTCACCCTGTCGACACCAGGGCCGTAATCGCGGCGGCATTGCTGCACGACATAGGGAGGTCGCGGATCCAGACGGTCAGACATGGGGCGGAGGGAGCAGAGATCCTCGAGAACGAAGGGGTCGACAGCAAGGTGGTCGAAATCGTCCGGAGGCACGTCGGGGCGGGGATATCCCCCGACGAGGCGAAGAAGCTGGGGCTCCCCGACTTCGATTACATCCCCCGAACCCTGGAAGAGAGGATTGTCTGCTTCGCCGACAAGATGGTCGACGCCGACAGGGTGAGGCCCTTCGGGGAGGAGGTCAACAGGTTCACAGCCAAGGCGCACGACGTGGGGAGGCTTCTCGCGTTGAAAGGGGGAATCGCGGAGGAACTCGGAGAGGACCCGGAGAAACTCATCTTCGAGAAGATTAAAGAATCTGAATCGAAGGCCGCGAAATAATGGCGTCCTGCATCTGCAGGGTGTGCAAGCACAAGGACTACGAGAGCTGCTCGAAGTGCACCTGCTGCAGATACTACAGGGCGGCCTGCATGCCCTATCCGGTTTCCACATAATTCGCGGGCAAGATTTAAGGGCGCTTCATTACCGGCTTCATCGTAGCGAGGTGGGGAAGCCAGACCCCCCGTGGGGGTAAGGATCATCCCGGCGGGCTCATAAGCGAAAGCCGAGAGACCCGCAGAGCGGAGGTTCAAAAGGAGAGAATTCTCCTGAAAGTCCTCCCCTCGCTACTCATGGAAGAACCTTCTGATGGCTGCTCCATCCCACTTGTGCTTCCTGTTTTTTCCTTTGTTGAACTCTCTGACATAGTCTACTAGGTCGCAGATGCTGTCCAAGTAGGAACCGTCGACCCATGTGAATCGATTTCTTGCTGGGGCCTTTGGAAACGCGTTTAGTCTCTCCGCAAGAGGTTTCTTGACGACTAGATATGGCAGTAAGTACTGAATCAATCTTCTTACGGCGACTCCGCTGCTAACCACTATTTCGATCTGGTTTCTTCTCCTCCTAGCGTGAAATGGGATCCGATGGAGTTCGAGGATTTCTCCAACCTCCTTGGCCCAAGCACCCTCTCTCATTGATATGATAAAGCGTGGAGAAATGTGCAAGGAATGCTTGTGCTGTACGGAAATACTTAGAGTAAAGCAACCTTCGCCGTCGATGAGACCTGCGAGCCAAGCTTCCCGGGTTGCCAACAACAATCAAGGCGGTTTACATATTTAACCACCCCTCGCTACTTTTGAGAGTGAACGGATCATCCAAGTGCGGACTTCAGAAGTTCGATGACCACCTTGGCCGAAGACCCGCCGCTGTCCTTCGCCGCGTTGTAGGCGGTTACTTCCAACACCTTGAGTTTCTGCGTGCCTGCGAGCTTGCGAATCATCATGGACGCCTCATCGGGGGTCAGCCCGTCGGCGGTTGGGTAGTTCACCGATGTAACGAATTTTGGGTCGACGACGTCGACGTCCAGGTGGCATGCGATCCAGTCCGACCTGTTCTCGAGATGCCTTGCGGCTTCCTCGGCGACATCGGCGGCCCCGCTCTTCTTCACCTGCTGAGCGGTGTACAACTTGGCAGGCGAGGCATTGAAGGCGGCGACCTCGGGTGGGTCCAGGGCCCTCGACCCCACATGAACTAGGCGTTCGTCAGCCAATGGCGGCGGAGAGTCGCCCAACTCTAAATCGAGTGTGTGGTCCTTTCCGCAAGCGAGGGCAAGGCACATCCCCCCGATGTACCCCGAGGGGGAGGTCTCGGGTGTGTTGAAGTCACCGTGGGCGTCCATCCATAGCATGCCCGGCTTGCCGCCGAAGGCCTCCGCAAGCCCCGCCATTGCTCCCAGAGTCTCGGAGCACTCGCCTCCAAGTACGACGATCCTCTCGACCGCGACCGACCTCGCAGCGGCATGGATCATCTTCGTAGACTCTCTGAACGCTGTCAGGTTTTTCGTCCTCCCTTCTACGACGTCCTTCGTCAAGGGAGAGAGCTCGACGTCACCGAGGTCAGATTGAACAGACAGGGCTCTGGCTATCCCCTGCTTCCTGAGCGCCCTCGGAGACTCCCCCATCCCCTTGTAGCTGGCGAGGGTGTAGATCGGAGCGCCCAGCAACCCCCATTCGTCCACGCTGTAGAATCGCTCCGGCCGCTTATGAACAGTCCGGGATGCGCTACCTATTTTATTGCGGCCTTTGGCTCAGCCTGCTGTTGGTCCGCGACTCCACCAAGTCGGTCCACGAGGCCGAACCCTACGACAAAGTGACCGGCTCCCTGATCACTCCGATCTACGAAACCTCGACCTTCGGGTTCACGCACGCTGAAGACGTCCCGAAAGCGATCGCCGGGAAGAAGGGATACACGTACTCGAGGTGGGACAACCCAACAGTCGTCAGGCTCGAGAAGAAGCTCGCGGCCTTCGAGCACGGCGGAGATGGGGCTGCCTTCTCTTCGGGCATGGCGGCCATCTCGACATCGGTCTTCTGCTTTCTCAAGAAAGGCGCCCACGTACTCGGAATAAGGGACCTGTACGGCGGGACCTTCGCACTGCTCCACGAGCTGCTCCCTGGCCTGGGGTTCGCCACAGACCTAGTCCAGACAGAGGACTCCGCTGCTCTGGAGCGGGGGATCAAGAAGAACACCAGCATCGTCTATGTCGAGAGCCCCACCAATCCGACTCTGAAACTTGTCGACATAACAAGGGCGGCGAGGCTCGCCCATTCCCAGGGGGCGGTGCTGATGGTGGACAACACATTCGCCTCCCCCATCAACCAGAACCCACTCGACCTCGGGGCGGACGTTGTGTTGCACAGCATGACCAAGTACATTAACGGGCATGCGGACCTCATCGCAGGGGCGGCGATCGCCAGCAAGGAGCGGGCCCACAAGATCAAGATGTCAAGGAGAGAGTTTGGGGGGACCCTCGACCCGATACCCGCCTGGCTCATCCTCAGGGGAATGAAGACCATGGCCATCCGGGTGAGACAGCAGAACGCAAACGCCATGGCCCTGGCCGAGTTCCTCTCGGCCCACAGGAAGGTGAAAGCGGTACACTATCCGGGGCTGAAGACCCACCCTCAGCACGCCCTCGCGAAGAGGCAGATGAAGGGGTTCGGCGGGATGCTCAGCTTCGAGATCAACGGGACCACCGCGGATGCCATGAAATTCACAGAGTCGGTCAAGGTGGCGAGCCTAGCAGCCAGCCTTGGGGGGGTGGAGACCCTGGTGTCCCAGCCCTTCAACATGACACACACTCAGATGTCCGCGAAGGAGCAGGCGGAGACGGGCATCCCGGGGAGCCTCGTCAGGGTGTCGGCAGGGATAGAGGACGAAGAGGACCTCGTCGACGACTTCAAGCGGGCACTGGCCGCTGTCTAGGCGCGAATTCGAGCCAGCCTTCCACGGTTTCCGCGGGGCGAAAATCCTCCCAGCTGTATCTGATGAGTGGCTTGGTGAGGTGCCTGTTTGCCCTGGGGGACGAGACGTAGACTCCCTTGCGCAACGGGCTCCCGCTGCGGACCCAGACCACCTTCATCTTCTCCACGTTGAGCACCTTTGGGTGCAGGCTCGTGGCCCGTCTCACGCCTCCGAATAACCTGATGAAGTCGCCGGGGACTAAGTTCCTTGCTACCCGCTTCAGGTCCCCCGTGGGCTCGTAGACGGCGGCGGAATGCGTCTTCTTGCCCGCTCTCATTGTGATGTAGACGTGCCCGCCAGGGCCGACTTCTACTTCTTCGACGACCCCGTCCAACCATCCCGACGAGTAGACCTTCCAGTCCACCTCGCCCTGCAGATGCGCGTCGGTGTGCTGGTTGGTGATGTAGACCATCGAGCCCAGGAGCTCCTCTTCGTAGGCCAGATTGCTGAAGGCGTCCATCACCCGCCTTGGAGAGTCCCCCCTGACCCCCGCGAACACGGGGTCGGGGCCGTGTGGCGCGATCAGCACCTTCCTCTTCTGGTAGTCGTAATTGTTGAAGGTGTGAGGGAAGGTGGCGGCGTCCATGGCCTTCACTGATTGACTGTCGATGATCCTCTGATGCCCCCAGGAGTCTTTCCGCCTGTAGCCGATCATCTCGTAGGTGTGGTCGAACTTTTCACTGAATCCGAGGGAGCTTGCAGCCCCCACGATCCCCATGCCGTTGCCGAGCTCCATGGACCTGGCCCCCGTTTCCTTCACTAGCCGCCGGGCTCTGTGTGGGCTGACCATCCCGGTGAGCGCATCGAGGTAAAGCGATTCGAACTTTGGGGCAAGGGCAGCGTCGTCGAGGAAGACTACCCCTGAGTTGGCCCCTCCTTCCACGTCAGAGAGATCCGACACCTTCTTCGAGATCTTCCTGAACGTGGCATCGGGGTCGTCGGTGTCTATCTTCAGACACACGGCGGCGTTCCCTCTAGTCTTGAAAGGGACGTTGGGGTTGAGCCTCACTAGCCTTGGATAGGGGAGGACCCGCAAGTCGGGGGATAGGTCGCATGCGATGCGGTAGGCGAGGTAGGTGGTGCAGTAGCCGCGGGACGAGTCAGTGTCGTCGATGCCTACGAGGCAGCGCATGAAAACGACCAGGGCGATTGGATTATTTTAACGTGGGAAGATGAAGTCGGGTTACGCTTCGACGACGATCATGGTGAGGGTGCTCCTCACCTTGTCGAGGCGGCGGATGTGCCAGGTGATTGTCTCCTTGACCTTCTCCATGGTATCTGCCTCTACTCGAGCGACTATGTCGTAGACTCCGTAGACGACGTAGACTTCCTTGACATTGGCAATCTCCCTCAGCTTCTTGAGGAGATCTTCCTCAGCCCCAAGGTCAGCGTTGATCAGTACGAAGGCTTGCGGCATGGTCACCAATCACCCTCTATTACCATCCTTAGGAACCATTTGGTAATAACTATTGCCCCTTGTTTTCCGCGGACTCGTCATCGAAGATGAGACGACCGACACCACCATAAGGGGGGCCCGAAGGGCTCCAAACTGAACAATCTTGCTAGGAGTCTTCGCCATGGAGATGGGCCAGGACGACCCCACGAAGTGCACCGCCAGGAAGATGATCCACATGGATCTGGCCAAGGGGGTAAGCAGGAAGTTCCATGCCTCGGACAAAGTAATTGTGCTCAACCCCTGGGCGCACCGGGTGCTCTCTCCTCCCGACAGAGGGGCGAAGAGCGTCCTGGCGGTGGACTGCTCTTGGAACCAGGCACAGGAGGTGTTCTTCCGGAGGCTCGGAGGGAAGCACAGGAGGCTCCCGATACTCCTTGCGGCCAACCCCACCAATTACTCGCGGGCAGGGGTGCTCAGCTCCCTGGAGGCTGTGGCGGCGACAATGTACATCCTGGGGGATGTGGAGGAGGCCACGAACTATCTCAATATCTACAAGTGGGGGCCGACCTTCCTTACTTTGAACCAGGAGCCACTTGAGGCGTACCGGAGGGCTCGGACAGAAGGGAAGGTCCTCCAGGCCCAGAGGGAGTACTTCCCTCAGTTCTTCGAGACCCAGCGCTAGCGGCCCAGTTTCTCTTGCAGTTCAGACTTCAGCCCGCGCATCTCCTCGGCTGTCCAAGACCCGGCGCGGTTTGAATGGACTGCGATCCAGAGGCGCCTCCCGTCTTTCCAGAATATGATTTCTATGGTCCCCGGCTGATTCCCTTTCCTGAAATGCCAATGGGCCGACCCAGGGTAGCTCTTGAGGCTGGTCTTCATCGCCATCTCTAGTCCCCTCGCCGTACATGTCTTCTGGACGAGACCCTCAACCGATCGGAGGTCGGCCGCTGAAGGAAGCTTCACCTCGGCGGTATTCATGCTCCCAAGAAGACTTGGCCGCGTTAGATAAGTCAGTCCTTCGGGAAACGGTTAAACGGTCAGACGAGTCGAGCCCCTCGACGCGAGCCGGTGGACGGGCCACGGGGATCTCCTGGGGAAGTTCCTCCCTCACAGCAGGACGCGCGGCGCCAGGAGGCGCGACCAGAGATGGTCGGCTCCAGAACAGAAACGATACCCGGCCCATCGCGGGCGATGATGGGGCGACCTTGAGGTCGGTGGGGACCGGGATGAAACGGCTGACCCGCGCGGAGCAAGGCCAAACGTGGCCGATGAAACGCCTGCAGAAGGCCAGGGTAGGCCGCTAAGCGGAATCCCGTCTAGAACAGGAGGAGGACTACGGCCGGGACGCGTCTGACTCCCGGGCGGGGGGCGAAAACCCTCCGTCTGGGGCTATCTATTGAGCCATCTCGGTCGCCGTTTCGTTTTGACCTTGTGGCTGGGACTGCGGTATCGGGGAGACGTCCAAGGCGAGTTCCACCCTCGCGTAGTCCTCCTCGGCCTTGACGGTGAACCCCATCTCCTTGCATAGGGTGAGCATGGGAGAGTTGTCCTTGAGCACCACTCCGAAGATTGACTCCATCCTCCTCTCTTCCGCGATGTCAATGAGCATGTCGACGAGCTTCCTCCCCAGGCCCTTGTACTGGTACTGGTCGCCGATGACGACGGCGAACTCCCCTCTCCTGCGGTCAGGCTCGGCTATGAGCCTGGCCACCCCTATCTCCCGGCGGCGGCCCCCCTCGGTGATCTCTGCGACTATGGCCATCTCCCTGTCGTAGTCGATGTTACAGAAGCGGACGAGGTCTGCGTGGGGGAGGTCCCTGACTATGTTGAAGAACCGGTAGCGGCTCGTTTCCTCGGAGAGGCTGTTGATGAACTCGGCCTCCATGGCTTCGTCCTCGGGTCGTATGGGCCTGAGCATCACGTCGGTCCCGTCTTCGAGCTTCCAGGGGACGACGTACTTCGTCGGGTAGGGCATGATGACCATGTGCGGGTAGGGGGTGGTGCGGTCCACCGGGTGGGAGTCGAGGAGTATCCTTACATCGACGGCGAAGACCTTCCCCTCGGAGACCGAAAGGGGGTTGATGTCCATCTCTGTTATCTCAGGGAAGTCGGTAACCATGCCGGAGAATCGTACCAGGGTCTCCTCCAGGGCCTTGAGGTCCGCGGGGGGCCGGTTCCTAAGGCCCTTCGAGAGGGCCTTGTAGATCGTTGTCTCCTCCATCATCCGGCGGGCAAGGACCTGGTTGATCGGAGGGAGGCCGATGGCGAAGTCGCGGAAGAGCTCCACTCCGACCCCCCCTGAGCCGAAGAGGAGGACAGCCCCGAAGTCCCTGTCCTTCTTCGAGCCGAGTATGAGCTCGTAGTCGACCGTCTTCACCATCTTCTGGACGTAGACCCCGTCGATCTTCGCTTCGGGTTTCAGGATCTTGATCCTGTCCATCATCTTGGAGAACTCGTGGGTGAGCATCTCGCTGTTGATGATGTTCGTGACCACCCCGCCGACGTCGGACTTGTGCACGATCTCCTGAGAGACGACCTTGATGACGACGGGGTAGCCGACCCTCCTCGCGACCATAAGAGCCTCCTCGCCGGTCTTGGCGAAACCCCCGCCCAGCCTGGGGATGTTGTAGGCGTCCAGGAACTTGTCGGCCTCGGCCTGGGAGAGGAGGAGCTTCCCGTCGGCGATTGCCTTCTTCACCATGAGCTTGAGGTGGGTGTTCGGAGGCATGAGGTCCACCGGCAGCTCCTCGGGGGTCTCGTAGAGCTGGTCGAGGTTTCGCCTGTACCTGTACATGTAGAGGTATGTCTTAACGGCCTCCTCTGGGGTGGCGTAGGTCGGGATCCTGTTCTCGGCAAACTTCCTCCTTGCCTCGGCAACTCCCTTCTCCCCCATCCAGACGGTCAGGACAGGTTTCTGCCTGTCCTTCGAGAGCCTGACGACAGCTGATGCCAGGTCGGTGGCGGGGGTGACCCCCTGGGGGGTGCATATCGCGAGTATGCCGTCGACGTTAGGATCGTCCAGGCAGGCGGACAGGGCGGCCTCGTAGCGGGGGACGTCGGCATCTCCGAGGACGTCCACGGGGTTCCCTCGGCTCCAGTATGGGGGGAGGCGCTCGTTGAGGAACTTCATGGAGGAGTCCGAGAGCTTGGCCAGCTCCCCGCCGAGGTCGGTGACTTTGTCTGAGGCTAGGACCCCGGGGCCCCCGGCGTTGGTGACTATCGCGAGTCTGGGTCCGAGTGGGAGGCGCTTGGAATCCAAGACGCTGGCGCAGTTGAAGAGGTCCCCGATGTCGTCGACCCGTAGGACGCCGACGCGCCTGAAGGCGGCGTCGTATACCTCGAAGTCCCCTGCGAGGGCGCCAGTGTGGGACTGGACCGCCTTGGCCCCCGTGGTGTACTTGCCTGCCTTCAGGACGACGATGGGCTTGGATCGGGCGAACCCCCTGGCGGCGCTCATGAACTTCTTCGCGTCCCCTATGCCTTCGACGTAGACGATGATGCTGCGGGTCGACGGGTCTGTCCCGAGGAAGTCGATGAGGTCACCGAAGTCGAGGTCGAGCATGGACCCCATGGAGGCGAAGAGGCTGAAGCCCACGTGGGACGTCGTTGCCCAGTCGAGTATGGCAGAACCCAGGGCCCCGCTCTGGGAGATAAATGCGATCGAACCCAGCTCAGGGCTGTCCCTGAGGAATGTGGCATTCAGGTGAATTGAAGGCCTGGCGAAGCCGACGCAGTTGGGCCCCAGGAGCCGGAGGCCGTACTTCGCCCTGATCCTTCGGATCTCGGCTTCGAGCTTGGCACCTTCGGCCCCTATCTCCCTGAAGCCGGCTGAGATTATCACGACGCCATCGACCCCTGCCTTCCCGCACTCCTCCACGACCCCGGGGACTGACTTCGCGGGGGTGGCGATGACCGCCAGGTCGATGTGCTCGGGGATTGAAGCGATGTTCGGATAGCATTTCAACCCGGCCACCGAGTCGTGGCTCGGGTTCACTGGGTAGACGGTGTGCTTCCCTTTGCCCACGAGGAGGTTCTTCAGGGTGGCGTCGCCGACTGTCCCCTCCTTGTCCGTGGCCCCGATCAGAGCGACGGCCCGGGGGTTGAACATCCGGTCGATGCCGTCCATTTCTCCTCTGCTGAGCGGGGAACCGGTGTAGTATTACTTCCTTGTGCCGTATGGATTAGGCATTAGCCTCCGACCTGGACAACCTTCGATGTGCCGTCCCTCTTCTCGACCCTGAAGACGTGGTCCGCCATTGATTCGAGCTCCTTCTCGTGCGAGACCAGTATCACCTGCCTGGAGGCGAGCTCTTCGAGAAGCCCCCTCATCCTGTAGATCTGCTCCTTGCTGAAGCCGTCGGTCGGCTCATCGAGGATCACGAGTTCTGGCTTCGCCGACGCGGACTCCCTGACCACGGAGTTCAAAGCGAACCTGTAGGCGAGGGCCATGCTGGTTCTTTCCCCACCGCTGAGGGCATCGAAGTCCTGCTCGAACCCCTGCCTTTCGAAGAGTGGGGAGAAGTCCTCCTTGACCTTGACCACCATTTCCGGGTCGTCCACGAGAGAGACGAAGAATCTCTGGAAGTGCTCGTTGAACCTGGCTGCTGCCTGCGAGAGGGTCTGCCTCTCAATTTCCTCCACCGACGGGCGGAAGAATGTGGAGAGCCACCCTTGGTACCCCTCCAAGCGCTTCGCCTTCCCCAGGTCCTCATGCTTCTTGCTGACCTCCGAAGTGAGACCCTCGGTTTCACGGGAGACGTCGGCCAGCTCCGTTGTCGCCCGCTTCACGTCGAGTCCTGCCTGCTTGTCCACCTCTCTAGCTTGCCTTAGCATCGACTCCAACGCGGATATCTTGGCGGTCATCCCTTGGACCTCGATTGCTCGGGAGGTCGCTTCGGCGAGCTCCCCTCTCTTGATGGAGAGCCTCGCGTTCGACTGCTGGAGCTTGGCCCGGAGGCCCTTGATTTCCTTGTCTACCCTTCCTCTATCCTTGGCGGCCCTTCGGTACTCTCCCTCCTCATCCTCATAGGACCTGGCGGCCTCGACTTCGGCTGAAAGGACCTCGACGGCCTGGGACGTCTTTACAATGGCGACGTCGAGCTTAGTGAGCTCTCGCTTCGAGTGCTCTGCTCTCGCTGGGAGGTCCCCCGAAATCTTTTGGCCGCAGAGGGGGCAGACACCTTCTGCTAGGAGTTCCCTGTCCCTTGCGAGGTCCGATTCGTGGGACCTCCTCGATTCAGAAAGCCGCGCGAGTTCTCCTTTCTGGCCGTCGAGCTCCTCCTGCAGCTTCCTTGAAGACGAGGGGGGCTTGGCCCTGGCCTCGAAACGGGCGATCAACGGGTTGATCTCTTCGTCGAGCTGCGTTTCGAGGCGTCGGAGGGAGTCCTCTTCCTCGAGCACCTCTTGCTGGAGGTCGGCGGCGTCCTGCCTGAGTAGCGGGATTCTTCCTTCGATCTTCCTAAGTCCCTCCCGTTCGCCAAGAGACTCTTTCCATTCGGCCTCAAATTCCCTCACGGCCGCCGTTGCTACCCTTTCCTTCTCCTTCAGGCGGGGGACCTCCTCTTGGAGGGCGGACGCAGTGGAAGTGAGCGACTTCAGTTGGTTCTCCTTCTCATTCACATCCTCGCTCGCCTTCCGAAGGCCGTAGGAGGAAACCTTGATTCTCTTCTCGACCAGCTCGGAGTTCTCAGCTGCGACCTGGTAGCTCTGAGCCCCAAGGACCCGGCGTATGACGTGGAGGCGCTGATCGGCGTTCTGGACGAGTATTTCCTTCATCTGTTCCTGGGGGGTGAAGACTGCGTACCTGTAGACCATGCTTTCCGCCTTGGGGTGCGTCGGCTCGTTGAAGCCGAGGATCCCCACAACCCTCTCCTTCAGGTCGCTGGGAGATAGGCGCGTCCTCTCCCCGCCGGAGGAGATGTAACATTCGTCCTGGACTACGTCTTCCCCCTTCGCCTTGAGCTTGCGTTCGATGGTATATTCCATACCCCCTGCTTCGAATACAACAGTCACTCCCCCTTCCTTCCGCCCTTCGCTGAGGAGGTGGACCCCTTTCATGTCGCTGAGCCCGAAGAGGCCGAACTCCACGGCGTAAAGGAGAGTCGACTTCCCCGACCCGATATCCCCTTCGAACAGGACCACCCCCTCGGGGAGTTCCACGTGGACCTGCGCGCCGTCGTTGTAGCTCCTGATGTTCCGCAGCGTGAGGCCCTTCAGCAGCATCAGTCTTCCGCCTCCAGCCCCAGAACGCCCAGCCCGGCCCGCGAGGTCCTATCCTCGAAGTCCCCTTTGAGCTCGTTCTCCTTCCTCCCCTCCTTGAGGGTCTTTAGGAGGGCGAGAGCGAGGTCGACTCCCCGCTCTCCGCGGAGCTTCACCTCCTCGGGCCTCGCCCGGGCGATCTCCCGCTGGAAGACCTCTCGCTCTGTGACATGGACCGGCCTGGGGGAGGAGGCCCCAGCCGCTTGCTCGGGGGAGGAGAGGCGGCTGTAATTGGAGAGAACTATCAGGGGGTGGGAGGACTGGAGGCGTTTCCTGATGGCGAAGAAGTCGATGTCAGATGTCTTCCCCGCCGACAGCCTCCCCTCGACCGTCAGAAGGGCGACCTTCCCGCCGAGCTCCGCCGAAGCGGCGAGGCGCACTAGCCCCTCAGAAGCCTCCCCGGAGGTCTTTCCCTCGGCAGAATAAGATAGTTCGACGATGTCGCAGACATTCACAGGAACGAACTCCACGCGGTTGACACCCCGTTCGGCGAAGTCGACAAGGTAGAACCCCCTCTGAGAGCCGTGGGCCAGCTCTAGGAGCTCGGTGTAATCTGTGGCGAAGAGAGGACCAGGGTAGGCGACGTTGGGTCGCCCGGGGAGGGATGCGAGGGTGTGGGAATGGACGTGCCCGCCGGCATAGTAGGAGAACCCCGAGGGGAGATTGGCGGCCGGCATCGATTCCATCTGCGCCAGTGAGGCAGGCTTGGTCTCGTCGAGGGCGCCATGGAAGACGAATATTTTGAACCCCGGCTCCTTCTCCAGCGCCTCCTTGTCAAGTACGGCGTACTCGTCCCGGTCGATGGAGAGCTTCCTCCCCGAGATGCCGCAGAGCTTTGTCCCGGAGGGGTCATGGAGGAAGGAGAGCTTGGTCTTCCCGTCGGCCTTTGACATGACCTCGACTTTGGTGAAGAGCCCTGCCCCGTCTAGGACGTCGACGATGGAAGAATAGTTGGGGCTGAAGTCGTGAGATCCGTAGATAGCGTAGAACCTCACCCCGGCGTCGGCAGCCTCCTTCATCTTCGCCGCGGCGCGCCTGACTGACGCGAGGTCAGGGATGTTAGAGTCGAAGATGTCCCCGGCGAGGACCACGAACTCGACCTTCTCCCTGACGCACCTGTCGATGGCCCCGTCGAAGGCGTCGAGGAGGAGACCCTTCAGCTCAGGTTGCCGGAAGGCGCCGATATGGATGTCAGATAGGTGGGCGAACTTCGGCATCGGGACGGCCGAAGATTCTGTGGTATATTTTGATGTGTGCCCACCACGGGATTTAAGAAAGCAGACAGGTGCGCAGACATCCGATGCCCCGTCGTATCACTTGGCTCTCGAACGTGATGGCGGCCTCTGTCACGGGCCTCGAGGACGACGTGGCGAAATCCATCGAAGTGGTGGAGAGCCCGCCGGCCTGGATGTGCCTTCAGTGCCGGGGGGCCAAGCTGCTCTGCGGGAAGCCGAGGTGCCCCATCATAGTGAAGGCCCAGGCGATGGCGAAGCAGGGGCCCTCGATTGCGACAAATGAAATCCTGGGTTCGTCCCCGCCGGGGGTCTTCGTCGGGAGGTTGGGCTACCCCAAGGTTTCGATCGGTCCGATGGTCCCGCCGTGGTTCGGGGATACCACCATCCTCGACACCCCAGAGGAATGGCTCGGGAGGCCCATAGAGGAGATAGTCGACTACCGCTACTCCCTGGTCAGGGGGAACTCCAGGGCGAGCGTCGAAGACGCCAGGGAGCCTGGCAGGCTGCTCACTTCGCTCCAGGAGTTGGCGATGGCGGCGAGGCCCGTGGACACGGAGCTGAAGCTGACGAAGGCGCCGAGGAGGATACTCACCCTGAGCGAGGACACGCAGCCCTACGGTCCGTCGGGGCCCCTCGACCGTTTCAAGATTGACAACCCTTCGGTCGACAGAAGGGTCGAGACAGCATACTACGACCGGGACCTTGGCGCGGCGGGCGCGGTAGACGACCTCTACAGGAAGGGGGTTCTTGTCACGCGGATTCAGAAGGCGTTCTCCCTAGGGATGTTCGGGGTGGGGCCAAGGAGGAAGATAGTCCCGACGCGCTGGAGCATCACCGCGGTCGACAGCTCCATCAGCCTCAGTCTCATAGAGAAGATCAAACACAGGCCCACCATAGACGAGTACAGAGTCTACGGCTTCAATGTCTACGACAACCAGTATGTGGCAATACTCCTTCCTGAGCCGTGGAGGTTCGAGTGGATTGAGGCTTGGTTCCCCAACACGACTTGGAACCAGTTCACCACCACCCCGTACATGATAGGGGACTACGAGGAGTACTTCGGCCGGACGAAGTATGCCAGGGTAGGCGGGTGTTACTACTCCACTAGGCTGGCAGTGGCCGAGGCGCTGGAAAGGGAGAGGAGGCAGGCGGCTGCCATCGTCCTGAGGGAGACATACCCTGGGTTCATCATGCCCCTTGGGGTCTGGAATGTCAGAGAGAGCATCAGGGAGCTTCTGAGAAAGCCATACGAAAGGCATGAGACGTTCAGAGGAGCAATCGACTCGGCGCTTGCCAAGCTGACGATATCGAAATCGAAGTGGACCAGGGAGAGCGTCCTGATTTCGAGGGAGTTGTCCCAGATGAAGATAACGAAGTTCTGAAGGTGGGGTGACCTGCTTCTCATCCTTAACTAGCGCGAGTACGAATATCCTTTGGCGAACTTCATGACGAAACGCCTTTTCTGGGAGGACATGTATCTCAAGGTGTTCGAAGCCAAAGTGGAGTCTGTCGACGGGACAAGGGTCGTCCTCGATGAAACTGCGTTCAATCCAAGAGGCGGGGGCCTGGTATCCGACACCGGAACGCTCGGGGATCTCCGAGTCCTGGAGGTAGTCAAGGAGGGAGAGGAGATAATCCACGTGTTAGCTGCGCCTCCGGGGTTCGGGCCCGGCGCAATCGTCCATGGGGTCCTAGACTGGGACAAGAGGTTCAGGATAATGAGGATGCACACCTCCGCCCACATTCTCAGCTCCGTCGTGAACAAAGAGACTGGGGCACTCATCACCGGAAACCAAATCAGTCCGGACGAGTCGCGGGTCGACTTCAACCTCGACGATTTCGACAGGGGAAAGATGACATACTACATCGACAAGGTGAACGAGGCCGTCGGTAGGGCGCTGGATGTGAACACCTACTTCATGAATAGAGAGGAGGCCCTCGCCACACCGGGGTTCGTGAAACTCGCCAACGCAATGCCACCCTCTTTGGAGGTGCTCAGGATAGTAGAGATCGGAGACGTCGACACTCAAGCAGATGGCGGGGTGCACGTGAAGAACACCAGAGAGATAGGGAAAGTCGTCGGCCTGAAGACCGAGAACAAAGGGAAGAGCAACAGGCGCCTTTACTTTACTGTCCAGTAACTCGGGACGGTGCCCAGGAATCTACTCGGGATTTAGCCAAATGACATTGCCGTCTGGGTCCTCGAACTGTGCATACGAGCCCCAACCGTCGTCTTTGGGAGGGTGAGGGAACTTAACCCCTTTCGCTTTGAGTTCTTTGTAGGTCTTGTCGAGGTCCTTCGTCCTAAGGGCGATTCCTGTGTTGCCTTTCTCGATGGGCTCGCCCTCGCATAGGTGCAGGACGGTGACGGAACCCTTCGGCGCGACCGTAATCCAGTGCCCCTCGGTGTCCCTCTGTTCTAGGCCGAGGACCTTCGTGTACCAGTCAAGACTCCGCTTTGCGTCGGAGACCACGATGGCCACGTCGACTATTCCGGTTATCGCTGGCACTCCGGCCACCTAAGCGCCTACCTTCTGCGCGCGACCCAGAGCGGCATCCTCTTCGCAGTGCAGTTGCCGCAGTAGGTCTTCATCGCCCTACTGGCTTCGTCGAAGATAGTCGTTGAGTGTGACATGCAAACAATCGCCCCGCATTCTGCGCACGTCGCTACCGCGTGGCCCTTACATACCGAACATCTTGCCATTCGTTCACCCCCAATTTTCCCGCGTCAGACGAGCACAGACTGGGCTTCGTCGAGCTGATTAGAGTTCGTCGGAGCCGGCTGCAGGTAGGACGCAGGTTCTCTGAACCCATGCCTGTTAATAAAGTGGAGGTTCAAATTGGGAGTTTGATCTCTCCCGGAAAAACTGGGACTCCCTTCCGCTCAAGTTCTCGCGAGTACTCGTCAGCTTTTGATGCTTGTACCCATGCGCTCATAGTCTTCGAGTTGCCCTCGGCGTCGCAGATGACCAGGGCGGCTGTGTTGTTCTTCCCAGGGACGACCTTCTGCATCATCTCCTTGCCAACCGGAGTCCAGTCAGTGATGCCGAGCTTCAGGAAGAGCATGGGGTAGCACTGCCCGGCGATTCCCTGCAGGACGACTATGGCCTCGTTGACCCTCTTCTTCCCTTCCTGGACCGCGGTGAAGTAGTCCACCGACCTTATCCCCCGAAGTACAGCAGTGTGAAGACTCCGAGTAGCGAAAGGATGATCCCCACAACCTGGTTCATCTCGAGCCGCTCCTTGAGGAATGCAATCCCATAGCTGGCTGCCACTGCACCTCCCATGCCAGAGAGCGCTGTCACGATGGGAAGGGCGCCCCCGGCGGCTGCTATCCCGTAGGTGAAGGCGAGGAATCCGAAGGCCTCGAGGACCCCCATGGCGACCATCTTCGCAGAGAACACGCCCCGGGTTGGTCTGACTTCCTGCTTCATGACCGGAGCTAGCAGGAAGCCCGCAAGTATCGCGATGATCCGAAGGAAAATGACGGGAAGGACGACGCTGACAGATGGCGCCGCGTATCCGACGCCTATGTAGACCAAGCCGAATAAGAGCGATGCGCTGATAGCTAGACCGACGCCTCTTGTCAGATTTGGGGATCCAGTCCTGCGCAGATAGGACCGGAGCTCTGAGAACCGGGTCGACAGCAGGACTACTCCAAGGATGATCCCTGCGATGGCGACCACTTGGACTGACGAGAGAGAGGCCCCCAGGATGACGACGGCGAGAACGGCGGTGACGGCCGGGTAGGTGTAGACGATGGGGGCGACCACCGAGACCACGCCCCTATGGAAGGCGCGGTAGAGGAAGACGAAGGCGACGAAGTTGACGAGTCCCGCGGCGAATAGCGCAAGGACAGGAAAGGTTGGAAATGTGATGCTTGGGCTGATGAAGGGCACGAGCGCGAGGATTGTGATTAGAGTGACCGTGTGGGAGTAGACAATGGTCCTGTAGTATCCGACCCTCTCCGACTGGCTTCTGGACAAGTAGTCGGCTGTTCCCCAGCAGAAGGCCGTCGTCAGGCCGGTGGCGATGGAGACGTACACCAAGTTGTCCTGCTGGCTGCCTCCGCCGGTTCTGCTTTAAGAGCCGTCCTGAAAGGCGGACAACCGTTTGAAGCTCGATGCCGAGTTGGCCGTCGGCTCTCCCGCCGAAGCGGCGGAGCTGGCGAGGAAGGCCGAAGCGTACGGGTTCGATTGCCTGTGGGTCAACGAGACCAAGCATGACCCATTTGTCCAGCTTGCCCTTGCGGCCGCCTCAACGGACAAGATAAGCCTCGGCACCTCGATCGCGCTGGCGTTCACCCGCAGCCCGACCACCCTGGCATACACCGCGTGGGACCTTCAGAGCGTTTCGGACGGGCGGTTCATCCTGGGGCTAGGGAGCCAGGTGAAGGGGCACATCGAGAGGAGGTTCGGGATGAAGTGGGAGACCCCGGCCCCGAAGATGAAGGAGGTGGTCCTCGCCCTGAGAGCGGTCTGGGAGAGCTGGCAGCATGCGACCAAGCTGGACTTTCGGGGGAGGTTCTTCCATCTGGACCTGATGACCCCCTTCTTCAGTCCCGGGCCCATAGCCAATCCCGCGATACCTGTGTACGTGTCGGGGGTCAACGAAGGCATGTGCACTGTGGCGGGGATGGTGGCGGATGGGCTTCATATCCACCCTCTGCATACGGTGAGATACCTGCGAGACGTCGTGCGCCCTGCCCTGACGAAGGGGTTGGGAAAGGCAGAAAGGTCTAGGAAGGATTTCGCGGTGGCTGCGTCGGTCTTCGCCGCCCTCGGGGACACAGAGCGCGAACGGAAGGAAGCGAAGGAGAAGCTCAGAGGGCAGATCGCGTTCTACGCTTCGACGCGGAGCTACAGGAAGGTCATGGAGGCTCACGGGTGGGGAGACGTCTGCGACAAACTCCACGCGCTTTCAGTCAAGGAGGAGTGGCAGAAGATGGGTGGGGAAATCGACAATGACATCATGCGGGAGTTTGTGGTGGAAGGGACCTGGAAAGATGTTGGCGGAATAGTTCAGAGGAGGTACGGGAACCTAGTGGACAGGGTGAGGATGTATCTGCCCTTCGATGGCGGTGCCAGATGGCGCGGTCTAGTCCAAGGCTTCAGAGCTTGACACTGATTTCAACTGCGTCACCGGCGTCGACCCCGTAGTTCGGCGGCGCCTCCTTGTATTCGCTCGAGTATCTGCCTGACTTCCTGACGTAGTCGAGGTATGACTTGACTTCGGCGGCGTGTGATTTCACGTTGTCGGCGACCACGACGCTCCCCCGATGGAGGAGCTTCTCGATTGATTTGAGGTATTCTAGGTAATCCTCTTTGACGGCGTCCAGGAAGACCATGTCGAGGCTCCCCCCAATCGTCGGGAGAACCTTTAGCGCGTCCCCCACCAGAAGCTCGATCTTACCCTCAAGCCCAGCTTGGGCGATGTTCGACCTTGCGACACTGGCCATCTCTTCCTTGAGCTCGACGCAGATGACCTTCTGCCCCGCCCCGAGGTGCCTGCCCATCCGGATGGCGCTGTAGCCCACCAATGTGCCGACTTCGAGGATTGTGGACGGGTGGTGCGCTTCTACGACTTCGTCGAGGAACACCCCCCTCTTGGGACCGATGATGGGAAGACCCTGTATGGGGGCTACCTCTTCTATGGACTTCAGCACCTGGTCTGGGTTCACGCCAGCAATTGCGGATTCCGTAGTGTAAACCTGTCGGTTTCTCATACCTCAGGGGACAAGCTTTTTGTAGCACAAACAGGGGTTTTCCTTGAGTTTCATGTCAACCGAGCAGGTGGACGTAAGGGAGGTCCAGAGGTCGATATCGAAGATCGTCGATCCTGAGATTGGGATGCCGATAGTGGAGATGAACCTCATCGACAAGCTTGACATCAAAGACGGGCAGGTGGATGTCGAGTATCATGCCACCACCCAGTACTGTCCGCCGGTGTTCGCGCTCAAGATATCCCAGGACCTGAAGGACAACCTGATGGCGGTCAAGGGCGTCAAGGGGGTCAAGGTGCTGGTGACTGGCCACTACTTCGCCGACGCCATCAACAGGCAGGTCAACAAGCCCGCGGCACCTTCCGAAGGGCAGCCGTCAGAGCAGACACCCAAGCAGTAGCTACATCAGGGTCAGGGCAGCAGACAGCACTCCGAGCTTGGCGTTCTTTTCATCTCGCGCTCCACAGACGACGATGGCATCTCCTTCACCCGGATTGAGGCCGTCTCGGAGGACCGGCCAGACGGCCCCTGGGTAGTCCTTCTCGCAGTCGTCCGAGCCTCCGGGGATTGCAATCTTACCGTCTTTGAAGACGTAGGTCGTGGCGCCGATTGCCCCTATCACGATGGCGGAGTCCCGCTGTTCGATCCCGCTCCTGACGCTACTTCCACCCGAACGTACCAACACCGCTGCCTGTGATGGTCCGACGACGAGTGAAGAGCTCCGCAGGGGCAGAATGGGGGACAACTTCTTTGTTATCGAGTCGTAGAGCAGCCTCCCTGCCTCCGTTAGATGGCACCCCTCCGTGTCAGCTGTCACATACTTGTCCTGTCTGAACTTCTTGAGGACCGTCCGGATGGATCCTTCCCCGAGGCCCGACTTTCTGGCCAGGGCCTGTCTGCCGATAGTCCCTGCGTCACCGATGGTCAGGAAAGCGAGAAGGGCATGGGCCTTGGTGAAGCCAGGAGAGGGGCCAGGTTCGCGTTTCTCCAGGGCCCTGAGCCATGAAGTCACTGTGGCCATGCGAAGCGCTCCTTCGTGGGTTCTCTATAACCAGTTCCTGCTTGACTTTTAGTCGACTGGAGTGTTTAAGAATGGCTGGCTGGATAAACCAGCCAGCATGCAGACGAAAGACGTCGCCGTCGTCGCTGTCTTCTCAGCTGCGGTGGTGGCTTCGGATTTTGCCCTGGCGCCCTTCGTCAATTTCAAACTCATGGACACGATCGTGTTCCTGGTGGCTTTCGTATTCGGCTTCCGTCAGGGGGCGGGGGTGGCCATTGTCTCAGAGGCGATCTGGAGCGTAGTCAGTCCTTGGGGGCCCGCTGGGGCCAATACTCCGTTTCTAATAGCTGGAGAACTGCTTTTCGCCGCCGCAGGGTGGGGAGCTTCGAGGGTGTGGAAGGCGGAGAAAGGAGAGCCTTTACCCCTTACGGCCATCTTCATCGGGGCTACCCTGGCCATATGCGCGTTCTTGTGGGACTTCGAGATGAACGCCGCCACAGCTCTCATAGCCAATTGGCCCCACCTGACACTGGGGGAGGTGTTCGGGTACGAACTGTCAGGCTTCGTTTTCCCGTTCCCTCTGGCGCATGAGATTGAGGATTTCCTGCTCGGAATGGTTGCGGCGCCTGCCGCCCTACTGATGCTCACGAGAATCAGGAGGAGCCCCTAGATGGTCTCGAAGGGGACCTTCTATGGTGTCGTCGCCACCTTCGTAGCGCTGCTCTTGGTCACTTCCACGTTCGCGGTTCTCTATTACAACAACTACCAGCAAAGCGCCTCACAGAACCAAACCTATGCGGGGGAGTTGGGCTCGGCCCTTGCGAGCTACAACCGTCTGTCAGGCTCCTTCAATTCGAGTCTCGAGGATTACAACACGACCCTTTCCCTGCTCGCTACGGCTGTCGCCAACCTCAACACGAGCACCCCGGCGTACCGCAATGCGAGCGCCGCTCTCACGAGTCTTTGGAGCAAATATGAGCAGCTCGCAACCGTGGGCGGTAGGAAGGCGCTGGTGTACGAAGCGCGCCTACTCGTCGATTTTGGAAACGGGACGAGGAAGTGGTACAATGAGACCTCGGTGCAGCCTGGATGGAACGGTTACCTTGCTAGTCTTGTGCTCCTCAACGGGAACATGCAAGGGATATGGTACCCCCAATATGGGGAACATTTGGTCACCGGGGTAGAAGGGGTCGCTCAGGGCGCGTCGACTTCGTGGTTCGTCTGGGAGTTCAGCGGAGGGACGTGGACTCCCTCGCAGACAGGCGCCGACTTGATTCAGATGAACAACGGCACGACGATCGCGTGGACTCTCTGTGGCTATGATTCGAACTTCAATCCAACCTGTACGCCGTAGCGTATCCTCTTGGAATAATCGACAGTAGGAAAGTCGGAAGCGGGCAGCTGCGGAGCTGGGCCCCTAACCGACCGAGAATAAGGACTGAGGTCCTCTGAATCTGATACCCTTCGGACCATCGAGCCTGATGTGTCTGCGCCTGTTCATACCGCCTGTGACGTCTCGTTCCCAAATTGAACAGGGGAATCAACGATTGCTGACTAACGACTCAACGGCGGACACCGGCCGCGACTTCTTAAGGGGACACGAGGGCCCAAGGTCAGCCACATGGTGACAGAGACGGAGATGAAGGCGTCGGTCGTAGCACTGATCCTCGACTCCGACCCGGAAGGGGCCATCGGCCTGCTTTCGAAATGGTACAAGGTCTCGAAGCCGAAGCTCGGGGTTGGGGTCTTCGAGGGGAAGACCAAAGGGGTGGCAGCCGTCTATTCTCCGAACAGGAAGGAGATACTCGCTGCCAGAAGGGAGTTCCTCTACGACCCCTTCGTCATCGTCCACGAATTCTATCACCACTTGAGGTCCACCAGTGGTCATCACCGCGGGACCGAGAAGCAGGCCGACAAGTTCGCGTTAGAGTTCCTGGCAGCCTACCAGCAGGTGGCCGCGAGGCTTTCGGCCAGAGGGCTAGAGCCCCACCGCTGACCAGACGTCGTCGTCGCTGTCCAGGGCGACATAGCCGCAGACGCTGCACTTCGTCCCCCTTATCGTGGCCTTCCCGTCGGGGCCGACCTTCCGCTCGTAGGCGAGCATCTGTCCGACGTGGCACCGGTCGCAGATCACGGGCTTGGGCTCTTCAATGCCCGCGGCATGATTTTGCCAGAGGGAAAAGGTTTAGGTGGTTTGACCGCCGATGCGAGCTTGGGACGAACTTGAAGCGCCTTGCGTTCAGCTCCCCTCCCGAAGGGCCGGAACGGTGCATATTCTGCCAGATAGCCTCGAAGAAGTCCCCGTCCAAAATAGTGTACGAGGACGGCAAATACATAGGATTCCTGGACATCTACCCATTCTCGAGGGGACACACCCTCGTCTGCCCCAAAGAGCACGGGGAGACCATCTGGGACATGAAGGAGCAGGACATCGCCGAGCTGTTCCAAGTTGCGTTCAAGGTGTCAAAGGCGGTGGTGGCGGCGACGGGGGCGGACGGGTTCAGATTCGTACAGAACAACGGGGAGGCGGCGAACCAGGTCGTGGCCCACGTCCACGTGCACGTGATACCTGTGAAGATGGAAGACAAAGGTAGGTACTCCGACAGAAAGCGCTTCTCGACGGAGGAGATGGAAGAGATTGCCCGCTCGATACGCTCTGAATTGAACTCCAGCTAAGAGACGAAAACGCTGATGGTGGTCAAGGCGGAATTGCTGCTCGAGCCGACGATCAGGTAAATCGTGTAGACCCCTGGCCCGTAGTTCTTCACGAAAGGCTCGAGGGTGAACTCAATGTCCACCGTAGACGCGCTGACCGTCCACTTGTCGGCACAGACCGTAGTCCCGGAGTCGAACTGGGCGCATCCTCCGAGGAACCCCATCCGCGGGAGGATCCCGCCCTCAAGGGTCCCGGGTCCGTATTCGTGCGGGCCGGCGTTGAGCTGCGCCTGGGTCATCGATGTCGGGGAGGGGTCGAAGGCGATGTAGATCGAGTTGGGGGTGGGGAAGGACTGAGTCGGGACCCCCTTCATGGTCACGTAGTAGGGGTTCGAGGAAGAGCCGGGAGACACAGTGATGTTCAGGTTGATGTAGTTGTTCTCGAATTCCTCATCGAAGTAGACGATGGTGCTGTTGTAGGCGACACCAATGGAGACCTGGTTGTGCAGTGGGTCAAGGATGTTGTACCTGTGGCCGTTGTTGCAGCAGACGCTGTCGTTGTAAATCATGGAGTGCTCGAGCGACTGGATTGCCTGCTCGACAGCTCCGGTGTTGATGAAGTGTGGGATGGAATAGTAGAAGTACGCTACGTTCTCGAAGTCGGCTCCTTTCCCGCCAAGCAGGGAGTAACGCATGTAGGGCTTGTACCCCTGGGTGTCGTAGTGGCTGAAGTACCCGTAGTAAAGCATGGAGTCGGCGTGCTGCTGGGCTGCCTGATTGTATCCGAGGGTAACCGGGGCGCTCCCATTGGCCGCCCTGTCCTGGTTGATCAGGCCTAGGGAGTAGGATGCAAGTGCGCAGTAGTCCGAAGGATAGGCGATATCGGCTGAACCGTTCTCTATGTCTGGGGCGGTGAGGTTCTTGACAGCCACCACGCTCGAGCACTCAGCCGAAGTGCCCGAAGCGGTGCTTGTGGTGTTACCACTGCCGGAGTTGACGGTCACCGTGGACAGACCGGCGGTGGAAGCCCCGGACAAAACAGAGTAACCATGCTTCAGGGCGGTTGAAAGATAGGGAGCCGCAGCTACGAAGGCAGCAAGAACAATGATGGCGGCGATGATCAAGCCGGCGGTCCGGTACGGGCTCCGCTGAGCAGGGGAAGTCGGCATGTCCCCTATGGGAGACGACCGGGCAGGACCTCGGCCTATTTTCAAACTGTTACAGATTCGATTTTCAGGATATTAAGCCAATAGTATTTCCAGTCCGTTCAAACTAGTTGAATGAAATGGGGCCATGGCGAGGCGGTCTGCCACAACCATGGTTGCCTTTTCGTGTGATTGGCTGGCTATGCGGTGAGGCCTTCGTCTTCTGGGGTTATGATCCCCTCTGGGATCGCCGGGAAGTCTGCCTGCATCCTCTCCTCGGCCACGGACGCTGCTTCATCCAGTACCTTCTGGGCGTCTTCGTTGGCCGCGGTGAAGTTGAGAGAGATCCCTTGGGACGCGCTGGCGTCGACCAGGACGCTGCTCAGGAGGCCTGAGATCTCGCCAATCTCCGCGTCTGCCTCCGGTAGTGCCATCCTCAGGTCGTCCTTCATGCCCCTGATGACAGACACTGCGGGCGCCAGAGTGCTGGCTATCTCTCCGAGGTCGTTGATCGTCCCGAGCCTAAGTGAGATCTGTTCCATGGCCAGTTGGGCCTGGGTGACCATCTTCCCCATCTTCCTGACTTCCGAAAGCTCGTTGGCATAGATCGACGCGTGCTGGGTGTCGTGCTTGGCAAGGCAGGAGACGACGTTCTTGAATATGGTGGAGTCGCGCTGCTTGATCCTGTTCACAGTGTTGTCCAACTGAGATATCAGAATCCTGACCTGCCTGTTAGCCTCCTCGACCTGAGTCTTCAGCGGCGTGGACGGACGCGTGGATCCTCTGAGCCTATCGACAAAGCCGGGGCTTTTCTCTTTTCTTTGCCAGTTCGAAGCAAAGCTCATGCTAGAACAGCAGGTCGCTCCCGGTTCCCATATACCGGGTGCTCTAATCCGGATGCCAGTTTGAAGAAAAATTGTTGACAGTGCGGCGAGACCTTGTTGCTGTTCCCCGGGCTTAGAGCCTAAGCTGAAATAGGAACCCATGCCTGACTTCGCTCGGTTGAAGATCGAAGGAGGCTTCGTGTATCTCACTGCAGAAGAGATGGCCGAGTCAGATCAGTCCGCCATCGAGGATTACGGGATTGACGTGCTTTCCCTGATGGAGAATGCGGGGTCGGCGGTCGCCACCCTTGCTCGGAATATGCTCGGAGGAGAAATGAAAGACGCCAAGATCTGCTTTCTGATAGGCAAAGGGAACAACGGAGGGGACGGGCTCGTTGCGGCGAGGCACCTACGTAACTGGGGCGCCGAGGTCAAGGTGGTGCTTGCGGGAGACAAGGGGGAACTGAAGGAGGTCCCGGGGAAGCAGCTTGTGATTATCGAGAAGATGGGGATCTCGGTTCAGGGCCCTGAGAGGGTCTTTGGCGAACAAGACCTGATTGTCGACTCTCTGCTGGGCTACGGCTCAACGGGCGACCCGAGGGGCGGAGTCGCAGAGCTGATCCGCCGCGCGAATGGTTCGCAAACGCCTATTCTGGCAGTCGATATCCCTTCGGGACTTGATGCTACCACCGGAGAGCCCGGGGAACCTTGTATCTCGGCGGGGATGACTGTGACCTTCGGGTTTCCGAAGACGGGATTCCTGAACCCCAATTCTAGGGGATACGTTGGCGAGCTCTACCTAGCGGATATCTCATTGCCGGAACCAATCTACCGCGAGCGCTCACAGAAGCTTGGCGTCTTCGAAAACAGCACCCTCGTCAGAATCTGACTACCAATCCTTTTCAAGGATGCCGAATGGCTGTCTAGTGATTGAAGGCGCAGGGTGACGATATGAAGTGCCCAAAGTGCGGGCGATTCGAGCTCAGGGAGTCCGGCCAGGGGGTCACCTGCCGAATCTGCGGCTACACCCTGTCCCCGGGCGAGAACGACAAGTACAGATTGTTCAAGTTGCTCAAGGAAGAGGACAAGCAAGGCGTGAAGCACAGCTAGGCGAAGCCGCCTGGTTTGCGCCGCCCGCAGTTGACCGTTCCGAAACATAATGATTTTACCGTCGGCGGTGACGGGCCAGTGCAGATGTCCGTAAGAGTTAGCCCGGTCTCGAAGTTGGCCGCCATACTGATCATAGGTGTGGGGCTCTTCGTTCTGCTAGGCGCGTTCTACACCGGCGGGGTGGGCGACTACATCGCAGGGTCGGCGTTCGTCATACTCGGGGTCGTCCTCTACCTTCTGCTGATCAGCTTTACGAAGAAGCTGCGGAAGGAAATAGGGGAGATCGAGAAGGATCAGACAACGGGGGCCTGAATAGACTTGAACCTCGATTTCAGGTTCCTCTCCCAGACGCGGGCTGACACGAAACCTCCGAGGACTCCGCTCGCGATCCCCCACACGACTATCGGGACGTAGACTATCTCTATCAGACCGACCGTCGAATAGCTATTGATATTGATGCCGAGGCTAGAACTCAGGTTCAAGGCCAGAAATACGTATGCGATGCTCACTCCTAGGACGGTGCTAGCCAAGCCCAAAGCGATGGCGAGCCTTCGGGCGCTCGTCTTCCCCTCTGCTCTAACGTTCAGGAGCGTGCCAAAGACATCCACCAGCGCTCCGAAAGAGACCGCGAAGATCAGGTCATAGGGAAAGAACGCCACCTTCACGGCGGACTGCAGGATTCCGTTTACGAAGCCAGTGAACGTCGCTCCCCCTCGGCCGAGGAGTAGGAAACTCAGCGCGAGAATCGGAACTTCAATTATTATCAGATAGTCGGTGACCGGGAAGGTGAATGGGGCCTTGACAACAGCAATGACCACTCCGAAGAGGGTCGCCGTTGCGAGCTTCCTGGTGTCCAAGTGCTCGGATGGGGGAGTGTGGTTTGATTATTTAACATTAGTTATAACCCGAGGTGAAGGCCAACTAGCAACGCATATCGCGCAGGCAATAACGTCCCGGCCCGTTGGGACGACTCTTCAACGAGGTCCTCGGCGCGTCTGTAGAAGTCCCTGACTCACCCAGCCGGATAGTCAGCTTCAGCCCGGCCGCGACAGAGACGCTCACCCAGATCGGGGTGGGGGAAAGGATAGCCGGAGTGAGCGCCTTCTGTGCCCGGCCCGAGGAGGCCAAGAAGAAGAGACGGCTTGGAAGCTACAACACCGTCAGGGACGAGGTGCTGGACGAGCTGAAGCCCGTCCTGATAATCACAGTGACAGGATATCAGCGGGATTTCGCGCTCAGGCTGTCCAAGAAGTACCCGGTCTATCCGCTGGAGCTCCCCCTTACGGCCGCGGGAATAGTAGATTTCGTGGTGAAGGTGGGGTTGGTCGCCGGAGCCACAGAGGAAGGGAGGCGACTGGCGGGTGCGCTCCTGAGGAGGCTAGGGAGCTTCGAAGAAGGCCTGAAGCTTAGCGGGTACGTCGAGATAGACCTCGGTGGGCCGGTGACTTTTGGTTCCTGCAGCTACATTACAGCTGCGTTCAGGCTGCTCGGGTGCTCCACGATCTTCGAGCAGGAGAGAGCCGAGTGGCTGACCCCTGACCTCCAGCAGGTGGCTACGGCGAATCCTGATGTCATAATCCATGAGCCGAAGATGTTCGCAGCCTTCGACGAAGGCAGGCTCGCGAGCCTTGTCGACTCGAGGGGGTGGCAAGGCCTCCGGGCCGTCAAGCGTGGAAACCTGTACCTGACCCCCGGCCCCCTGGATTTCCTCACACATCACGGCCCGTCATTTATCACAGACGCCATGCCATGGTTGGAGGGAAGGTTGAGGATGGCCCGAGAGAGACTTGTCGATTAGCCAGACTGTCAGGCCGCCGGGGCAGGGGCCCGTCAGCAGGAAGCGATGGGATGCGATTGTGATCGGGTGTGGAGTGATGGGCGCGTCAGTCAGCTACAACCTTGCAAGAAGGGGACTAAGGGTGCTAAACCTTGAGAGGTTCGGGGTCAACCACAAGTTCGGCTCGTCCCATGGGAAGACAAGGATCATCAGGCTCGCCTACTACGAGGACCCCCGGTACGTCCCCCTCCTGCGGAGGGCCTACGAGTCCTGGCGGGAGGTCGAGTCGAAGTCAGGGAAGAAGCTCATGCAGATCACTGGAGGGCTGATGGTTGGCGGGATGGACGGGGAGCTCGTCCCTGGGGTGATGAAAAGCGCGAGGGCTCATGGACTCGAAGTGGAGGAGCTCTCGTCATCGGATGCGACGGCGCGGTTCCCTGCCCTGACACTGGGGGAGGAGTTCTCTGCCGTCTACGAGAAAAGCGCCGGGGTTCTGTTCGCAGAGGATTGCGTGAGGGCGTTCGTGGGCCTCGGGAGCGAAGCGGGATGCGAGTTCAGGTTCTCCGAGCAGGTGAAGGGTTGGAAGGCGGGCGCAGAGGGGGTACAGGTCGAGACCTCAGCGGGGACGCAGGTGGCCGAGAAGCTCGTGGTTTGCGGCGGCCCGTGGAACGGCCAGCTGCTTCGAGGTCTTGTTCCCCTCCAGATCGAGCGGCAGGTGCCACTCTGGTTCTCTTCAGGAGGCCGAGATGTCTACGCGCCTCCCAAGATGCCCGTATTCATCATGGAAGAGTCCAAGGGGATCTTCTACTATGGAGTCCCCGACGTCGGCCATGGAGTGAAGGTGGCTCGCACCCATGGGGGAGAGATTTCGGGCCCAGACGATGTGAAGAGGGAGGTCACCGAGGAAGACGTCAAGCCCGTTAGGGAGTTCATGTCGCGGAGGGTCAAAGGACTTGATGGGAAGCCTATCGCCTCCACCACGTGCCTCTACTCGAACACCCCTGACCTGAACTTCGCCGTCGGTCTGCACCCGGATGACCCGAGGGTCGTAGTGGTGAGCGCCTGCAGTGGCCACGGGTTCAAGTTCGCGAGCGTCCTCGGCGAGGTGGGGGCAGACCTGGCCACGGACAAGAAACCAGGGTTCGGCCTTGGCTTCCTGGGGGTGGACAGATTCAGGGGAAAGTCAGGGTCGTAGGGCTGCCCTGGCCCTCATCAGGTCGCCGCTTCTCGGAGAAAAGACGACGTCGAAGGCCAGGTACCCGATTGCTACAATCCAGGCAACCGCTGAATAAGTGAAAGGCTCGACGAGGGTCGAGACTGCCGCTATCACGAAAGCGGAGGCGACAGAGGCCACTGTCCCTGAAGCATACATCGCGGCCGCCTTGGTCCTTGATGCCGCTGCCAGCGTCTTCTTGTTGGTCCTGAGGGTCAGGACAGGGAAGGCCTTGGCGAGTCCAGCCGCCCACGGGGGAAGTACTCTGGCGAGGGTCGTCCGCCCTAGGCCCATGCTTCTGAACCTGATACCCACTGTCGACCCCACGATGTAGTGGCCTGGACAGTGCAAGAGGTAGGTCGACATGAGCTCTGCGATCACCACGTAGATGCCGAACAGGAGCCCGCCTGGGACGGCCAGTCTGAAGAGTATCAACAAGACAAAGGCTCCGACCTCTAGGGACACGCCGTAGATTGGCCGCATCGGCAAGCGTGTCTGTTCGGGCGCTTCCTTAGTGTTTACCCCGACAATTCCAAACACAAAGGGGATGTTTAGGCAGCCCAGTCGTCCAGCCTGGAGGGCCCCGACGTGGTACGTTTGATGTCGGCCACCCGGATGCCGACCAGCCTGATGGGCTTGCCCTTAGATTCGAACTCGTCCAGTAGCCTTTCGACCGTCTCCAGAAGAGGCCCTTCGCTGTCGGTGTGGCTGACGAGGGTCTTCTCTCGAGTGTGCGTCTCGAACCCCCGGAACCGTATCTTGATCCCAGCGACCTTGTAGGAGTAGCCCGCCGACTTCACCCTCCTCATGAGCTCAGAGGCGCCGTCTGCGGCCTCCCTCCTGACTTCACGAAAGTCTTTCACGTCGTCCTTGAACGTCCGTTCCACGCTGAGGGACTTCGGCATTTCCTGCTGCCTGACCTCGACGTTCTCCTGGCCGTGGATAACCCCCCAGAGCCATACGCCGTTCTTGCCGAACCAAGACATGAGCTGCTTGCCCTCGAGCTTCTGGAGCTGGTCGATGGTGGTGATGCCCTTCTCCGCCAGGAAATCCCCCGTCTTCCGCCCTATGCCGGGGACCACCCCGACAGGGAGAGGCGCCAGGAACCCGGAGACGCCGTTGAAGGGGACTACCGTAAGGCCGTCGGGCTTCTTCCGGTCAGACGCAATCTTCGCGGACGACTTGTTGGGGCCGACCCCAATGGAGCAGGTCAGGTGGTGCCTTTCTCTGATTGCGTCTTTGACCTGAATGGCGACTGTCTCCGCGGACTTCTCATCCTTTGCTCTGCTTGTCACGTCGAGGAAAGCTTCGTCGATGCTCCCCTGTTCGAACCTGTCGGCGAAACCCCTGAGGGTGGCCATTACCTCCTCGGAGACCCGTTCGTAGAGACCCCAGCTCGGAGGGATGTATTTCGCCTGGGGGCAGAGCCTGTAGGCCAGGGAGATCGGCATCCCCGACTTTAGGCCGAACTTCCTTGCTTCGTAGGAACAGGCAATCACCACTCCCCTTCCTTTCCCGCCTTCAGGGTCTGCCCCCACGGCCACCGGGAGCCCTTTGAGCTCTGGGTGCTCCGTCACTTCGGCTGACACATAGAAGGCATCGAGGTCCACGTGAAGGATCGTCCTGCGTTCAGCCTGCATCTGTCAGCTACGTCCCGAAGAGCGTCTGCTGCTCGGTCCCCTGGGCCTTCCAGTCGAGCTCCATCAGCCCGAGGAGCCTCCTGAACTCGTTGGCGGACTCCGGGCTGAAACCAGCGAAGTGGTTGTTGAAGAAGACGTACCCCGATTCAAACTTGTTCGCGCTGTCCTTGACTGATGTGGCCCACCGTTTCATGTCGGACGACCGGTCCTTCTGGACCCCGGTGAACTGGGTGATCTCCCTGTCCCCGACCATCCTCAGGTAGACGAAGTCCGCGGTGACCTCCGGAGGGGTCTCTACGTACTGGTTCAGGGACCAGATCATCGCTATGTTGTTCTTCTTCAGGAGGGAGTAGGTCTCAGGGGTGAACCAGGATTTGTGGCGGAACTCTATGGCGTGCTTGAACTCGGGGCTGAGCTGGGAGATGAACTCTTTCATGATCTCCTCGTGGGTGCTCAGCTTTACAGACGGGGGGAGCTGGATGGCTATGGGGCCCAGCTTTTCTTTCAGCTTGCTCAGGACGCTGTAGAAGTAGACGAGGTTGGACTCAGAGTTCTTCAGCTTGTTCTCGTGGGTGATCTTCTTGGGGAGCTTGGGGGAGAAGAGGAACCCATCGGGAGTGTTGTTTTTCCATTGGGTTATCATGAACTGGTTGGGGACCCTGTAGAAGCTGGAATCGATCTCGACGGCGTTAAAGACCTTGGCGTAATAGTTCAGATAGTCCTTGGCGACCAGCCCCTTTGGGTAGAATATCCCTTGCCAGTCCTTGTAGGACCACCCGCTACACCCTATGCGGAGCTTCTCAAGGTCCAATGTGAGATGAGACGTTTCTCATGCTCGATAAACGTTACCAAAACTTATTATGGTGCGCACGGGGCTTGGTTCTCGTAAGGTCTTGTCCCAGGGTAACCCAGACATCAGGCAGCAGGTGGACGACAACAGGGGGATTGCGAAGAAGCTCGAGCTCCTCATACCCGGCCTGAGAGGGTACAGGAGCAAGGAAGACATCAGGGTCTCCGACTCGCTGCTGAGGAACCAGGTGGCGGACAAGCTCGACCACGTGAAGGACAACCTGCAGCAGGTAAGGAAGCAGATGGCCATGGGGAACGATGTGACAAACATCACCAGCGTTGGCTCCCTGATGGCCCAGGTCCAGACGCTTAGCGGTGAAATCAGGCACGCAGCTCAGGGATACTCAGGGTGGGTCGCCCCGATCCAGATAAACGAAGACAAACTGAACAAGCTATACGATTACGATTATTCGTTCGTGACCGCTGTGTTCCAGCTGGATGATGCCACGTCCCCGGGGAAGCTCACCTACGACAGCACCGCTCCCAATGCGATACAAGCGGCGCTGACCGGCTTGACAAGGTCTGTGGCGGACATCAGGGTGAAGTTCTCCCAGAGGATGGAGGCAATAGAGGGCATAGCCCTCGGGCAGTGATTGAGATGGTATTTGGAAAGAAAGGCGACGCGGTCCCGGCGACTGGAGGCAGCGCCTTCGGTTCGACGACCTTTGCCTGGGACGACAAGGACAAGCAGCCAGCTCCGGGAGTATTCAACGTCCTCTGGAAGGCGCCGAGGCAGATCAGGCTCAACGACAACATCGTCGTCAGGGAGGACGAGATCGCCGTGTTCTACAGGGACGGGAAGGCGCTCACCTACTTCGACCAGCCGAACAGGTATGCCCTGACTGACTTCAACGCCCCCATCGTAGGGAACCTACTGAAGTTCTTCACTGGGGTCACCCAGTGGGCAGAGGTCTACTACCTACCGAAGCGATACCTTGATGGGAAGTTCGGGAGCTCCCAGCCGTACCAATTCACCGACCCGACCTTCGGCATTGTGAACCTCAGGATTTTCGGCGAGTACAGGTGGAAGATCTCTTCCCCTGAGCTCTTCATCAACCAGTTCGTGGGGACCTTCGGAGCCGAATCTTCGGACGACGTAGAGTCGAGGATCAAGGAGCAGGTGGTCATCATTGTATACAACGCCCTCGGCAAGATGAAGGCTCAGGGGCTCAAGGTGACCGACCTGGCCGCCAGCCTGACCACCATCGAGCAGGAGGTCCTGGCCACGGGACCGGACAACCTGGGGCAGTACGGCATCGAGATCAACAAGATATCCGGCCTCACCATCAGCCTGCCTGACGAAGTCCAGAAAGCTATCGACACCAGGTCCCAGATGCAGGTCCTTGGGGTCAACTTCATGCAGTACCAGACGGGGAAGGCCATCGACGATGCGGCGAACAACCCATCCGGGGGCGCCGGGACCTTCGCGGGGCTCGGGGCGGGTATAGGCGTGGGAGGCGTGATAGGCGGGCAGATGGCCCAGCAGGGGATGGGCCAGGGCATGAACCAGAGAAGCTGCCCCAACTGCGGCTCTCTCGTGGCGGCCTCGGCAAAATTCTGCCCCAATTGCGGCTTCAACTTCCCGGCGCCGGAGGGTCCGCCTGCGCCTGCGGGTTCAAGCAAGTTCTGTCCTAACTGCGGAAGCCCCATAACGGCGGGGACGAAGTTCTGCAACAACTGCGGAACGAAGCTGTAGGTGTTGAGCATGTTCTGCCCAAAGTGCGGTGCCCAAAACCCAGACGACGCTGGCTTCTGCTACAAGTGTGGAACGAAGATGGGCGGCCAGCCGGCCGGAGCGCCAGGCGCGGGTTCCACTCAAAAGCCCGAGACTGTCATCGCACCTATGGGAGCCACATCCGTGAAATGCCCTAGCTGCGGAGCCCCCATCGCGCCGAAGTTCGGTGAAATGGTCATCACCTGTGAATACTGCGGCAGCAGCGTGACCCTCGGTGACCAGGGGTGGACTGGGATCCAGAAGCAGACCATGCTCCCCGTCAAGCTTGGGAGCGTAGACGACGTCAACCAAAGGATCTCATCATTGATGGACAAGGGACTTCTGCACAGGCACCTCCACGAGGACTCGACCCAGGAGGAGTTGAACCTGTCATATGTCCCGTATTGGATTGTGAGCGTTTCTGCACGGACGACTGTCGTAGCCACTAACATGGCCGCGCAGGTGGGACAGACAGCCACCACCGCCGCCCTGATGGGCGTGATTCTGGGAGGGATGGGAGGCGGAGGGGGCTTCGGCGGAGGAGGAAGGAGACGCTCCTTCGGCGGAGCAAACGTCCCGCGGCTCCCTACGGGCCTGTTCCTGGGGAGTTGGTTCTCCATGTGGGGGATGGGCATGGGGTACGGAGGCGGGATGATGAAGACGGAGCAGATGGACGCGAACTACAACTTCCCGGTGGTGGCCCTGAAGGCCCTGACCGAGTACCAGCCCAGGGACTATCAGTTCGACCTCGAAGGCAGGGCTCTCTTCGACATGTCCAAGATACCCAAGAACATCAAGGTACTCAACGGGGACATTGGAGAGGACGCCTCAAAGGCGCAGGCGAAGACCCTGGTCGACCAGTTGCAATCAGAAAAAGCCCACGCGAAGTATCACATGATACAGAAGCTCCAGACCGATTCCGATATTGGCGATGTCGAGCTGCTGCATGTTCCCATATGGTTCGCCCGCTACGACCACAAGGGGAAGAAGATCGTGCTCGTCTTCGACGCGAACTCGGGCAACGTAATCAACAGCCTAGGGCTCTAGGACCGAATCGGAGAGTGTTGGGAAGTTGAAACTCTCGAGGATTATCATCATCGCCGTCGTCGTGGTGGTCGTGATATTCGGCATAGTCTTCGTCATTTCGGCCCTGACAGCCCCTCCGCCGCCTTGCAACTCGACTTGGGAGTGCGCCGCGGGCTATCCGGTGCAAGTCGGGGGGACATACGCGATAGCAGGACAGCAGTGCGTCAGCATCAACTCTACGATCTACTGCATCGGGGGACAGGACGCCAACTCGGGCCCGCGCAACGATGTCTATTCCTCCGTCCTGGCTTCCTCGGGGAACATCACCGGGTGGACGGCCAGTTCCTATCCCTACCCGCAATTCATCAACGGCGAGGCGTGCGTCACCAACTCTGGGATCGTCTACTGTATGGGAGGCTCGTACAACGACAACGGGGACGACACGGCCGCAAGTTACTACGCAGTGGCGACGGCCGGCGGTTCCCTTGGCAACTGGAGCTCCACAACCTCGTACCCCATCCCAGTTGACAGCCAGTCGTGCGTGGCGTCCTCCTCCTACATCTACTGCGTCGGAGGGAACAACGAGACCGACGGCTCCCAGGCTGACTCCACAGTTACGAACTCCGTCTGGTATGCTTCGCTGTCCTCGACGGGCATAGGCGCATGGAGCAAGACCACGGCTTACCCGGCTGATGTCTATTTCCCTACATGCTTCGCGGCCGGCGGATACGTCTACTGCATCGGCGGGGCAGACTCGAACGACAATTCCTTGGGCTCCATCTACTTCGCTGCGCTGTCTTCCTCGGGGGTGGGGCCCTGGACCGCGACTACGACATACCCCGTCGCAGGGACGGGTCAGGCGTGCGTGATTTCTTCAGGAGATATCCTCTGCCTCGGGGGAGAAACGTCGTCGAGCCCCTCCTTCAGCAATGCAGTGTACTATGCCCCCGTATCCTCCGGGGGGATCGGGACATGGAAGCAGGCGACCAGCTTCCCGATAAGCGTGAGCACGACCTGCGTCGTCCTATCCGGGAACGTTTACTGTGTCGGGGGCTTCGACGGGAGCTCGGTGGGCGAGAACAACCAGGTCACCTTTGCTTCCATCACCTCTCTGATAGGCTGAAGCCTGGTCTCCTTCCCGCCAACTCAAAATACCGACCCTCGGCCTAGGAGGGCCATGGCTTCGAGCAAACAGGGAGTACCCGTCGTGGTTCCAAGCGATGTCTGGCAGCCCCTGATGGAGATAAGGGCCCAGCTCGACTCCGAGTGTCCGGGGGCTCCGACCCCCATAGAGGAGCTTCTCAGGGAGGTGATACGCCACTACAAGCGGTGCGAGAAGGCAGTGGACGAGGCCGAGGACTTCTGCAAGCGCGCTCAGGCGTGGAAGAAGTAGGGCCGCACAAGGAGATATAGCTCCAGGAACGGGGCGGGCATATGCCAACGGCCGATGTCGGAGGCGTCTCCATCTACTATGAGGAGAGAGGGGAGGGGACACCAGTGGTGTTCGTCCACGGTATTCCCACAGACTACAGGGCGTGGGGGGCCCAGAGGGACGCGTTTTCGAAAGGGAGGAGGATGATCGCACTCAGCCGGAGGTATGCAGCGCCGAACAAGAGGGAGGGGGACGTCAGCGACTCGACGGTGGAGAACAATGCGGTAGATTTGAAGGGGTTCATAGACAAAATCGGGGGCGGGAAGGTCGACCTTGTGGGCCACTCCTATGGAGGTTTCATTTCAGCGCTCGTAGCAGCTCACCACCCTGATTCGGTGAGGTCGCTCGTGCTTGCGGAGCCTGCCATCTCGACGATGCTGGTCGCCGATCAGACGAGCAGCGCCCAGGCGCTTGGGCTGCTCTTCAGAAGCCCCTCCGTCGCCCTGTCCGGTAGGAAGTTCCAGACCCAGAGCCTGGTGCCGTCCCTGAAGGCCCTGGAGAACGGAGAGAAGGAGAAAGCCGTGGAGCTGAACGTCGATGGTGTCCAGGACCTGAAGGGAGCGTTCCGTGGGTTGCCGGAGGAAACAAGGAAGATGATGTTGGACAACGCCAAGACAGTGGCGGAGCTGAAGACGAAGTTCCCTGCGTTCACGGCCAAGGAAGCGGCAAGGATTTCATGTCCGACCCTGGTCCTCAACGGGGAGCAAAGCGCACTCTATCTGAGAAGGATTGGGGAGCTCGTGACGAAGACGGTACCAGGAGCGAGGAGATTAATGGTGCCCGGGAGCAGGCACTTCCCCCACATGGAGAACCCAGAGTTCTTCAACGAAAAGGCCATGGGGTTCCTGGACGGAAAAGCATGAAGTTCGAGACCATAAGGCAGACCGTTCTTATCGACGCGAGCCCCGCGGAAGTGTACGATGCCTACGTGAACCCGAAGAAGCATGCGGCTTTCACGGGCTCAGGGGCGTCGGGGACGCCGAGGGAGGGGAACAACTTCACGGCCTGGGACGGGTTCATATTCGGGAAGTTCGTGACACTAGAGAAGGGTAAGAAGATAGTCCAAGAATGGACGACTACCAAGTGGCCATCTGGATACCCGCCGTCTATCCTCGAGCTGACCTTGGAAGCGAAGGGAAAGAAGACCGAACTGACAATGGTGCACTCGAAGGTCCCTGCAGAACAGGCCGACGAGTACGCCCATGGGTGGCCTGAGTCCTACTGGGTACCGCTGAAGAAGTACTTCGCAAGACAATGACGAGGGAACGCTAGCGCTGTTGCAGCGGACGGAACTCGAAGCCGCACTTCACGCAGACCCGCATGCCTGGTGTCTCCGATATTACCTGGCGAGTCCCGCACTTCGGGCACTCGACTGTCACGTTAGGGCGTTTGATCGTGTCTGAGTGCTGAGAGCGGACCTTGTCGATGGCGTCGCTGTAGGCTTCGCGCCGATATCCCGGAGGCACACCGAGTCGGGCGGTTCCGGGCAGATAAGGATAACCTAGGTGACTTCTTCCAGCGTGAAGGTGAACCTAGCGCCGGCGAACTCGCCGGTGCTGACCCGCTCCCAGGCGACGTTGTATGACTTCGTGACGTTGGCCCCGATTATGCTGATGTGCTTGGGGACTTCGGCGAATAGCTTCTCGACCTTGGCGGGGTCCTTGGTGAATATTAGGCTCCTGCGCCGCTTCATCAGGTACTTGACGGCGACGTTCTGATGCGCGTGTCCCTCCACGGGGATCTTCTCGGTTCCGATGTCTATGGTGAAGGCTCTCTTTGCCATCTCTGAGCGTTCTGGTTGCCTATCCGAAGGTAAAAGGCTTCAGTGTCAAGGCGGATTTACAAGAAGAGTGATGCCTTTCGAGGGTTGCGCTCTGCTATGGTTCTAGCTGAGCTCGGAGAGTGTTTGGGTTCCTTGCCGACCCTCCATGGGTGGCGTGACCACCATGTTCAGCCCCTCCAGCCTGCGGCCCCCGAGGGACGATAGCACTCGACCGAGAAGCCCCGACTTCGACCGGTCGATCACTTCCAGCTCGAGACCCAGATTGCAAGCGAGCCTTTGGCCCTCCTCTACCGCCTTCCTGTGCTGCTCGTCGAGGACGTAGTCGTAAACAACCAGCCTACTGCTCTTGGTCCCCATCGGAATCCCCAACGGGGAATACAAAGGCTCGCTGAAATCGAAGGTCCTTGAAGGTACCTTCCGGCTCCTGACGATCACCCGGATCTTGCCGTAGCTCCTCATGCGACGCCCGCCTCACAGACTTCGAATTCGAGGCCCCAAGGGTAGGCCACAACCTTCAGGAAGGCTTGGCCCGACCTGATCTTCTCCCTTTGTGCGTCGATATCGTCCGCCCCGTCGGAGCGCCGCAGTCCTGATACCCTGACCGCTTCCGAGGCCTTCGCCGCGGCGTATTCGGATTGGCTTGTTTTTGACATAACGACCGTCAGATGGTTAGTTGGTTAGGTATTTATGTCTTAACTAGGAAAACGCCATTTGGTCGTTAGGTTAATATAATCCACAGGGGAGTGCGAAAGTAATGGCGAGGACTGCTACCAACTCCGGCGTCGAGCTCAGTCTCGATTTCTCGAACACGATCGACTGGAGAAACGGGGAGAAGCGGGATGACAGCCTCAGGAACTTCGGCGCTTTGGTCGAATGGAGCGTCAAGAAAGGGACGATCCCCAGCCATGAAGCGCCCTCCATCATCCGGAAGGCGAAGGAGGAGCATGCCGAGGAAAACACTTTTCGAAGGGCAGTCCAGCTAAGGGAGACCGTCTATCGGATTTTTTCTGCTGTGGCTCACGACCATCACCCAGACGACGATGACGTCAGCGCGCTCAACGAATTCCTTTCGGACTACCCTGTGAGCTCGAGCATCGTCAGGACGGGGCATGACTACGGCTGGACAATGGTGCCGGGGAGGGGAGCAGAGGGCAGGATGCTGTGGCCCATCGCGAAGTCTGCGGCCGACCTTCTGACTTCTGACCAGCTAGGAAGGGTGACAGAATGCGCCAACGAAGAAGAGGGGTGTGGATGGGTCTTCCTTGACAAGACGAGAAGCGGGACTAAGAAGTGGTGCAGTACGACGGGGTGCGGCAACAGGGCGAAGGTGAGGGCCTGGTACGAAAGACATGAGAAAGCCCACGGCTAGCTCTAAGGTCTCTTGATGTTGGTTACGAGCAGCCTGAACTGAAGGGTCTTGCCTGCCATCGGGTGCCGGCCTGTCTTCCCGTAGGCCTTCTCGGGAGGGAGTGTAATCTCCTTGGTCTCGTTGATCTTCATTCCGATTAGGGCCTCTTCGAAGCCACTGATCACCTGGTGCTGTCCGAGGACCACCTGGAGAGGCTTGTAGTCGCGGGCAGGGCTGAAGAGCCCCGCTTTGATCGACTCCTGCTTCATGCTCGTGTCGAACACCTTCCCTCCGGGGAACTTCCCTAGGTAGTGGACAGAGATGCTGTCTCCGTTCTGCGCAGAGATTTCGCTCAAGAAGCAAGCCTTCGAAGAGGGTCGTAATTAAGCAAAGCCGCCCCTCGCTGTCTTCGTCTGCTCGTTCAGTGTCAGATGTCGTTCTTCTTCCGCGACCCGTTCAGGCTTCGAATCGCACTTGGGAGTCGAAGCGTCCGTTGGGATCCGGTGCACCTTCGGGATTCAAACGCTTCTTCGTCCCAGTCCGGTGCTAAGCATGGAGCTCCACACCTCGCTCGGCCGAAGAAGGGTCATCCACCTTCTTGCGTACCTTCACCCCCGTCGTACGTTTCCACCCCCGCCTGCGCTTCTCCACCATCCCGAGGCGTGGTCGTCGAACCACACCGGGCTCTGGCGAGCACAAGGTCCTGCTTCTGACCAAGGGAGCAGTCCGGAATATTCCCGTTCTCGCGCGTAATCGGCGTCGACTCGGACTGCGTCCCAGGCCATTGGCAGGGCCAACAGCGAGAGAGCTACCAGCACAGTGGTTTGAGAGACTGTTATCCTAGCTTGACTCCACTTGCTGACAAACAACAGATTTTCTGTTGACCACCATATCATGGGCGCGAAATCGTGCCCGGTGTTTCTGCCCTCCTCAGCGCGCGTTAGCAAACAATGACCCGGAAGTGGAAACGGCCAACTCCCAAAGGAGAAATCCGAGGGGCGCCGTCGTGTCGGCGTTGGCGGAGTCGCAGACCCACAGGTCGATGAAGGCAGTCGTCCGGCACGAGCTGGAGCAGGAGAGGTACGCCGTAGTGGAGGAACCGCTCTTTCCTCCGGGAGACAAGCTGTCCTGGTCTTCATACAGGCCCGACCTTCTGGCGTACAGGTCTGAGGGAGGGGCGGAGGAGATAGTCTTGGTCGAGTGCGAGACCCATCCGAACATGAAAAGGCTCGGGGAGAAGAATGTCTCCAGCGTCTGGTTCCAGCCTTACCTCTTCAGGAAAGGCTCGGTAAGGAGGATACTCGCCGTCCCCCAGGGAAAGCTGAGGTCGGTGGACCTGAAGATCAGGGACAGATGGGAGGTCTGGGTCGTCGGGGCGAACTCCCCGATGGAAAAGTATCCAGCGTTCTCCTAGGACCGTCGGAGTTCCTCATGGTTCTCGAATTCGAAAATCGAGGTAACTAATTTATAGTCGTCGCGCATTAATTTCTACGCTCGTCCGGCCAGGAAAAGGATGGATACGCGGGAAGGACAGCGCCGGGGAAAGCCTTGGCGCAAACGCCGACCTGCGAGCGGGATGGTGGCGCGTAGAGACGGGGAGACCCGGACTTCACGAAGGCCAAACCGAGGGCGAACCGGGACGGCGGCAATGAAGGAACGCTACGAGGCCGCTGTCGGAGGAAAGCCACATCCCTCCTGAGAGCCGGGCGAGCCAGCCAAATACCACGCCTGTTTTACCCCGAGGGACTGGAGCATGTCGTTCAAGGACAGAATCGAAGCGGGGAGGAGGCTCGCGGTCGCACTGAGGCAGTTCAAGGGGAAGGATTTGGTCATCCTAGGGATCCCCAGAGGCGGGGTCGTGGTGGCCAACGAAGTGGCGAAGGCCCTGGGAGCCCCGCTGGACGTCGTCGTCACAAGGAAGATCGAAGCTCCTGGAGAGCCAGAGTACGCTCTAGGAGCGGTGACTCAGGAGGGGGACGTGATGATGGACAGGCGGGCTGCCGAGTCGCTGGGGGCCAGCGCCGAGTACCTGGACGACCAGGTGCGCAAGAAGAAGGAGGAGGTCAGGGAGAGGGTCGAGAGGCTGCGCGGGGGCGCGCCGTATCTAGATCTGGGCGGGAAGGTCGTGGTGATCGTCGATGACGGGATAGCTACAGGGAGCTCCGTCGAAGCGGCGATCATGTCGGTGAAGAAGAGGCACCCCAGACAGGTAGTGGTAGCTGTCCCGGTCGCCCCAGCAGACGCCGTCGAGGTATTGTCCGAGGACGGGACGAGGGTATTCTGCCTGGAGACTCCCGGGTCGTTCCTGGCCATAGGGGAGTTCTACAAGGACTTCGGTCAGGTGGAAGAGCTCGAGGTCAAGCGGATTCTCGCTGAGAACTGGGCTTCGCGAAGGAAAAGCTAGGCACCTTATTACAGCCGCGGGCAAAGGGCGCGTCGATTGGACGTACGGAGGTTCAGGGCAGACCTTTACGAGCTGGCGACCAAGGCGTGCGCCAACGACGACGAAGATGTGCGGTCCAAGGTTTTCCAGGTCGCCGAAATACTTGTGGAGATGTACAGGAAGAACATGGCGAAGATTAATCATTCGGCCCTGGAGCTTGTGTGCGCCCGGAGCCTCATCAAGCAGGGATACGAGGTGAAGGTGGAGCACCAGCTCGACAAGACCCTGGTCTGCGACGTCATGGGGACCAGAGGGGACGGGCCCCTCATCGTGGAAATCGAGACTGGGTTCATTCCGCCGGAGGAGGCCCTCGACCCTTCAACGTACGCGCGGAGCAGGATCGCCAGCAAGATCGCGAGGTACAGTCGCTTCGCAGGGAAGTTCGCCTTGGGGACGACCCCCTCCTATCTGCTCGACCTTCCGCAGTTCTTCGTGAAGCCCCCGAGGGCGAGAAGCATCGCCGAGGCGACTAGGATCAAGGCCCTGACGGACGTGCGCTACAACAAACCGTCGATTTCGGTGAATGACCTGTTGCATGCGAGGGTGCAGATGATTTTCCTCATCGACGTCGACTCGGCGTCAACCCAGGAGGTCGACCCGGAGACATATGTCGCCGTGGCGAGGAGCATGCTCGACTGGCACCGACATCTTGACGGAGCAGGTTCAAATCCGCAGGCCAGGGCAGGTTGACAGGACCGATCTTGGAGTTCGACCGCTGATGCCCGAGCCGACAGGTGGAAGGGTCGCCCTGACGGAAGCCCTGTTCCGCATCGGTGCCCTGCGGTTCGGGAGGTTCACCCTATCGAGCGGCAAGCTAAGTTCGTATTACCTTGACCTCAGAGTGGTCCCCAGCGACCCTGAGGCGTATGCCCTCGCAGTGGGCGCCTACCAGTCTGTCGCGAAGGAAATTGGGGAGGGTTTCGACGTGGTCGCAGGGGTCGCCACCGCTGGCGTGACCATGTCCTCACCTCTGGCATACTTGCTCGGAAAGCCGATGCTCTACGTACGGAGAGAGGAGAAAGGGCATGGCCTGGGGAAACTTGTCGAGGGCGCTGTCAGGCCAAAATCGAGGGCGGTGGTAGTGGATGACCTCGCGACCTCCGGGGGGAGCATCCTCTCGGCAGTCGAGGCGCTGAGGAAGTCAGGGTGCGTGGTCAAGGATGCGGTGGTCCTCGTAGACAGGCTAGAGGGGGCCAAGGCAATTCTTGCGAGGAACGGGGTGAAGCTCTGGGCATTCGCAGACATCAAGGAGCTCGTGGAGACCCTCTACGACGCGAAGAAGATCACAAAGGCAGACCTGCAGGCGGTGCTCAAGCAGATGGAGGGAGCGAGGGCGTGAGCGTCGAAGGCCTGGCGGTCCAGCTTGGGGGGCTGCGCCTCTCGAACCCGACGCTGCTCGCCTCGGGGGTGCACGGCAGCTCGCTGGGGAAGGTACTCGACGCGCTGAAGGTGGGTGCAGGTGGGGCAGTCACGAAATCCATCGGGCCGGTTCCGCGGGAAGGGTACACCGAGCCGACCCTTGTCGAGGTGGAGGGAGGGATGGTCAATGCGGCGGGGCTGCCTAACCCGGGTGCTGAGAGATTCTCTGAGGATTTGGCCAAGGTCGATGGGAAGAAGCTCCCCATCGTTGTCTCGATATTCGGAGGGGACGACGGCGAGTTCGGCCGGGTGGCCAAGACCCTCGACGGTAGGGACTTCGCGGCCTTCGAGCTGAACCTGAGCTGCCCTCATGTGGCAGGGGTGGGGACCGAAGTGGGGCACCATCCCGAGGAAGTCGCAAGGGTGGTAAAGAGGGTGAAGTCTGTGACTAGGAAACCTGTCTTCGCCAAGCTCTCGCCCAACACCGAGAGGCTGGTGGAGGTGGGGAAGGCGGCAGTCGACGCTGGAGCCGACGGGCTGACTGCTATCAACACGGTCAAAGCATTCCCCATCGACCTCGATTCGGGGAAGCCAGCGCTCTCGAATGGGTTCGGGGGGTTGTCGGGAGCGGCGATAGGGCCTGTAGCGTTACGGTGCGTCTACGAACTCAGGAAGGAGGTGGACGTCCCAATCATGGGGTGCGGGGGGGTGGGTTCATGGGAAGATGCGGTGCGGTTCTTCTTGGCTGGGGCTGACGCGGTACAACTCGGCACGGCCACCGTGAAGAAGTTCGAGATCTTTAACGACATCAACTTGGGGATAATCTCGTACATGGAAAGGAAAGGGGTCTCGAAAGTGGGGGATCTGGTCGGGGCGGCGCACAAAGGAGGGGTGAACTGAATGAGCTTCAATGGAAGGATGTCCAGGTCCGCCAAGGCCCATGGCAGCAGAGTTGTACTCGCGTTGGACTTCGCAGAACCGTATGACACCAGGCTCAAGAGGGCGCAGAAGGTCCTTGCCAGGACGAAGGGTTCGGTAGCCGCGGTCAAGGTCAACCATCATCTTCTCCTCCCCTACGGGCTGAGGGGGGTCACGACGCTCATCGAAGTCTGCAAGGATGAGCGCCTCCCGTTGATTGCCGACCTCAAGATGAACGACATAGAGTCGACTAATCTGAACATTGTAGATTCGCTGCTTTCCTTCGGTTTTGATGCCGTAATCGCGAACCCCTTCGTCGGGAAGAAGGAGGGGCTGGGGAAAGTTGTGGAGAGGATGCATGCGAGGAAGGGCGGGGTGATACTCCTGGTGTACATGAGCCACAGGGGGGCGGATGAAGGCTACGGCCTGCGCACCGAGGAAGGCGAGCCCCTCTACAGGGTGTTCGCCAGGAGGGCGAAGGACTGGGGAGCGGACGGGGTCGTGGTGTCGGCCAAGAGCCCCAGGGTCATCGAGGAGACAAGGAGGATCATCGGGAAGGACTGCATGATCTTCTCGCCCGGGATAGGGCCCCAGGGAGGGGACGTTTCCGCGGGAGCTGGGACTGGGGCAGACTTCATGATAGTGGGGAGGTCAGTGACAGAGAGTCCGGATCCGCTGAGGGCACTGAAGGGATTGGAACGGGGTTAGGTTTCGGTCACCTGGGCTTGGGTGGAGTAGTAGTCCCAGATTTTTTTCTGTGCTTCCTTGACGTAGTTCATCTCGGCCGCTGAAAGCTTCGGGTCCGACGCCCTCTCGAAGGGTCTCCTCAGTGATGGCGGCAGGTCGTCGTCGCAGAAGAAACCTCCGCCTGGGAACCCGGTGTCCTTGCGCACAATGATCGCCGCGAAGCCCGGCGCACCTCTCGCATACTCGTCCCTGTCGACGGCGACTATCGCTTCGAAGAGAGGCTTTCCCCTCGAGACCCCGAGGATTTTCATGAGCTGGCCGTAGGTGAGGGTCCCCCGGGCCCTAGCAGCTCTGACGAGTTCCTGCCTGAGAATCTCGATTCCCGGAGCAGACATCGGAGGCCTACCCTCTTGTGGTCGGGGCGGGAAGGCAGTAATTACGGATCAGGTCGTCGATTCGCCTCGACAGCTCGTCCCTGATCCCCCTTAGCTCGTCGAAGGTCTTGCCCGTGGCTCCCGGAAGCAGCCAGTCCTCGCCCTTCCCCTCTGCCCCTATTGGGCATCTGTCGAGGCATCCGAAGGTCACTACCCGCGAGGCCTTGGCGACGAGGTCGCGCGTGACGACCCTGGGGACTCGGTCAGTCAGGCCGATGCCCACCTCATTCAGAAGAGGGCGGACGTTCGGGTTGACTGCTGCCGCGGGGCTCACCCCGGCGCTCTCAGCGTGCCAGCCGGGAGGCGCCCTCGAGTTGAACAGTTCTTCCGAGAGGACGCTCCTGAACGTGTTCTCGACGCAGACGAATAGAATCGTGTTCGTGGTCTGTTTTGAAACCGGCTCCGATATAATGACTTTTCCGGGCGCCTAGCCTTCGAGGCTCTTGGCGACCTTGAACTGGTCCCCAACAATGGCCCTCATGTTCAGCAGGCCCAGTGGCTTGCCGTGATCGGTGACGAAGACTGTCCTGATCTTGTGCTTCGCCATAAGCTGTACCCCCTCTGACAGTGGCTCGTCCGCCTCTATCGAAATCATTGGGGAGGTCATTATCTTCCTGACTGGTATGCTCGACGAGAGTAGGTCGTCGGCGGCTATCCTGTTGAGGACGTCCCTCTCTGTCAGAATCCCCTTGGGTTCCCCCTTGATCAGGACCAAGATGTTGCCCGTGCCCTTTTCGCGCATCATCTGTGCCGCCTTCAGGACGGACTCATTGGCATCGATCATCAGCGGGTCAGTCTTGACGAAGTTCCTCACGCTGGGTGCCTTGGTCTCTGACGCTTCGATCCAGAAGGTGAGCGAGTAGTGGCAATTGGGGCACTCCTCGGGAGTGTTCTCGCCTTCGAAGATGTGGCCGCAACGGTAGCACTCCCATTTCTTCATGCGACGAAATACGAGTCCCGTGGTATATTAAGAAGGCGGGGCCCCGGTTGCTCCAGGAGCCGGCTGACCCGTCGTCTCTCCCTCCTACGGGGCGAGGGCGATCATTCGCCTGGCCTTCTGCTGGCACTGTGCCGCCGTGTCTGCGTAGTACTTCCAGGCCGTGTAGTTCTCCTCCACCTTCGCGAGCAGAAGTAGGATGTCCGCGGCCTGCAGGTAATGTGAAACGGCGTTCTCGTAGCTCCCGACCTTCTCGTCGGCCGCGGCTTCGGCCATGAGCTGCCCGGTGTACCATCTGAGCTTCTCACCGCGGCTCATGGGGGCCTTCGGCTTTGGGGATGCCTGCATGACTACCCGTGGGCCCCTCCGGGGGCAAAAGAAGGCGAAGTCGAATTTCCTACACCAAGATGAGAAGGGAGCGACGCGCAAAATCAGCTGAATGTGATAGCGGTGCCGTCCTGGATTCCGTTGGCCGCAGCAAACCCGGCCTTTGCTTCGATGACGTAGTTGGCCGGAGCCGTGGGCGTGTCGTCTGAGGTGCTATAGGGTTGGGCCCCAAGGACCATCGAAACCACCCTACCTGTGTTGCCGGTGGCGTTGACCCAAATCATGTCAAGGCTCGTGTTGGTGTCAGACATCCAAAACGCCCACCTGCCGAAAGTGGGGAAGGCGAAGAGCATTGTCGTGTTGCTGGTTATCTTCTTGTTCATCAGCCCGGCCTCCCTCTGCGGCTCGCAAGTGGCTACGTAGGTGAAGGTGTAGGTCCTCCCGTTCACTGTGAAGGTGGGGGGGGCCGAGGTGGCACAGCCGGGGACGCTCGCGAGCTGGAAAACGGTGTAGCCCACCAGGAGGGCGGCCATGGCTATCACCCCAACGACAATGATCGCCCTCGGTGAGAACAAGAATGGTACTCTGTTACGGAGGGATATTTCTGGAGTTCCGAGTGGGGAGGCATAAATGCCCATGGATATTCTGACCCATGGACGTCTCGAACCTCTTCAGGAGCACGTTCCACCTCGGGACAGAAGAAGCAGTTTAGCAGTCTTCGCAGGAGAACCAGCGAGAAGCCGAGGTTGTTTTTTAAGGGAGCAAAGAATCGAAGTTGTTGGGATTCTTGCCACGCATCGTCCAGCCTGATGGTTCAGACTCAATCTCCAACCCAAGAGACGCTGAGGTCGTCCGGACAATAGAGGAGGAGGGTCTTTCGCTCTTCACATTCGACGGGATGAGAAGGCTGACCGGGACGCACCCCGAAACGCTGTCGAGGTCTCTCGAAAGGCTCGAGGACGATGGGTTTCTTGTGAAATCCTCCGAGGGGTACATCATCACCGACAAGGCGAAGGAATCTTTCGCCCTCAGACCGGTATACGCGGGGACCAGGAGGGTCCCCATCCTCCACACCTTCCTCCCCTACGAAGCGAGCGCATCTGCGATAGTGGCGGCGCTGAAGGGGAGGTGGTTCGACACCATCAGATGGGTAGGGATGGCCCAGTCGGATGAGGGGGTCGTAATGAAGTGGGTGACCGAGGACGGGTCGGCCATGATCGATGCTAAATTCTCAGCGGGGCAGCTCGACATCGAAGCCAAAGTGGGGAACGAGGCGGACATGCCCAAGGCCGTGAGGGCGGCGCACCAGCTCGTCGGGAGGATCTCGCGTCTCTATTCGAGCCCCAGGCCGGGCGCCAAGCTCGCGCTGATGCGTATAGGGTACTTCACACCCCACGCCATGTGACCACGTTCGTTCCCTACCCGCTCAACAAGTAGCCCCTGCACAATAGCCTAGTCCAGGTGATACTGACAACATGACAGGAACAGAAGGAATGCAGCTCTTGCAGTCATTTTCAAACGCTGTAACCGAGCTAGCTGACGCCGTTTCACCGTCTGTGGTGAACGTGAACGCTGGAAGAAGAGGAGGCACCGGAATGGTCTGGTCGAATGACGGGCTAATCGTGACGGCCAGCCACGTTGTTGGGCGCTCGGACGCTCCAACCGTGACCCTCGGGGACGGGAGGGAGCTGCAGGCCAAGGTCCTCGGAACGGACCCCTACACCGATGTGGCCCTCCTGAAGGTGGACGCGGATGGGCTTCCTCCGGTGAAGACCGGAATCGCGGCCGGGATCAAGGTCGGGCAGTTCGTCCTTGCCCTCGCCAACGCCTGGGGGCGGAAGGCCTCCGCGACGTCGGGGATCATCACGAGCCACCGCAGGAGCATGCACGGCTTCTGGGGGGTCATGATCGAGGATGCCGTGGTCTCTGACGCCAAGTTGAACCCCGGGTACTCAGGTGGCCCCTTGGTCGACGCTAGCGGCAACGTACTGGGCATGAACGTCGCATACTTCGCAGGGCGGGGGGTGGCGATATCCGTCGACTCCCTCAAGCAGACCGTCGAGAGGATCTCGAAGGACGGGAAAGTGAAGAAGGGGTTCCTCGGAGTCGTCGTCGAGCCCATCGAGCTCCCGCAGGAGCTAAAGTCCTCCGGAGTTAGCCAAGAAGAGGGGTTGCTGGTCAGGTCGGTGGAACCCGGGTCCCCCGCGAAGGCCGCGGGGGTGGTCCTCGGGGACGTCATCCTCACCCTGGGAGACGCCCAGGCCACCGATGAATACGAGCTGCACAAAGCGCTCACGGGAGACGTCGTCGGCAAGCCGACAAGCCTCCGGGTGCTCCGCGCAGAAAAGGTCACGGACCTGAGGATAACTCCGAGGGAGGCGGAAGAGTAGATTGTCCCGTATACCTGAGGGGTCGATACCGAGGGAACCGTACTTCCCGGCGCCAGGGGGACCGAGGGAGCCCCTCCCGCCCATCCGTCCTCCATTCTGAGCCTGGGCTGGGTTGATTAGGAGGCGGCAGAGGGTCGCTTCCTATGAGCGACGTGAAGGCCAAAACGCCCAATGGGAGGATTACCATCGACCAACTCGCAGAGATGCAGCCAGGCATGGCGAAGGTCATGAAGGAAGTCGGTGAAAGGTACACCCTGACCTTCTATGCGGCCAAGGGTGGCAACTGGAAGCTGGCGGCCTACCACCTCAACCAGCTGAGGGGGGCCTTCAAGATAGCCAAGGTCACGAGGCCGAAGTTCGCCGAAGACCTTGCCACGTTCGACAAAGACCACCTCCAGCCCATCTTCAAGGCGATCCATGACAAGAGCTGGGAGGAGTTCGAGGCGGCGTTCAGGAACGGGGAGAAGGGGTCGGACTTCTATCACGACAAGCGGGGCGTTTCACACATCAGGTACACGCTCCCCGGGCAGGTCCCGTCGAACCTCTACCAGGGCCCGCCTGAGGGGTTCAAACGGGAATACGGGGAAAAGAGCAAAGGCTGAGTAGTCAGACCGGGCTTCCACAGTTGCCGCAGAACTTCTGCCCTGCCCCGATTTGCGCTCCGCACCTCGCGCAAGTCAGAGTAGTGAAAGAGGCGGGGGGCGCCTGCTGGCGGTACGGGGGTATGCCCGTCGATGCAGCGGTCAGAGGGGACTGGTACCTGACAAGATTCTCACGTATCAGGCCGTAGGCCGTCTGCGCGTCCGAGTTGGGCAATCCACTGAGCTCAAGCGGCTCCCCACCGAACCTCAGCGTGCACTTTACGGTTGAGCGCAGGACCCCCTTGTCCAGGACCACGTTTGAGACGTCCTGATAGTTGAAGTCGGTGTAGTCCTTCTTCAATCCCAGGGCGTGAGGGTGCCGCAAGATGATCCTTTTGTTTGTGATGACGACCGAATAGATGTTGATCTTGGGGTGGTAGATCTTCTGTTTGATGTACAACTGGACCTGCTCGTTCGGTCCGAGGACATTCTTGAGGTCGTCTGGAACGGTCTGCAAGGCGTCAGCCCCTTCTGGATCCCCCAGAGTTCAAGACTGGCAAGGCCCAGGCAATCAACGTGTCTTCGGCTCTTAAGACCACGCTATGATATATCATACATGAGTTTTGAACGAAGCCGAGGCCCGGAGGACTTCGGTGGGGGAGTATCTGTGTGGGTTGATCTCCAGGCAGACGAGTACCTCTCTCCCCTTCAGCATTCCAAGGAGCTTTTGCAGGTCGGCTGATCCTTCTCCTGGCACCAAGTGGTCGTCGGCAGAGCCGGAGTTGTCGCTAAGATGGACTTCGACCAGCCTAGAGCCAGTCTTCTCTGCGAAGAGGGTCGGGTCCTGGCCGCTGGCGTGGGCGTGCCCTGTGTCGAGTGTGAAACGGAGGCCCTCCGCAGAGTCGAGGTAGGTCCTCACCGACTCGGGGGTGGTGGCGAGGGGGTAGTGGTACTTCGAGTCGCCGTTGGCTTGGTTCTCGACGCTAATCGAGAGCCTTCCAGCGGCTGCTTTCATCATTCCGTGGATCGTCGAGAGGGAGCTTTCCATAGAGCCCGAAACCATGGACTCGTTGTGCACACTGCCTGGGTGGACGGTCACCACACTGGCCCCGAGAGACGAGGAAAAGTCGACAAAAGCTTCCAGGGCCTTCTCGACCGCTCCCTTTACCGGCTGTATAGGGTTGGCCGGGTTCAGGTCCGCAAATGGAGCGTGCATTGTAACCGTCATCTTGTAGGAGGACAGCACGTCTTTCAGTCGGACTGCGTCGACCCAGCCGGGGTATGCGTGGGGGAGGTCCCCCCAGAGTTCGATGTAGTCGAAGCCGGCGTCACCTATCCGGCGGACGGCTGAAACCACGTCTAGGCCGAGGAGAGACCAAGTGCTGAGGCCTATCTTCAATGTTCCAAGCCCGTGGATTCGCGGCTTTCAGGCTGTCGGCGAGCTCTGGGCGGCCCTGAGCCTCTTTACCATCTCGGTGAGCATTACGAGGGCGACTTCGGGGTTCGCCTTCACTAGGCCCTTGAACGCCCAAGAAGTGATAGCCCAGCACTTCGTAGGGGCTACGGCTACGACGTCCGCGGACCGGGGCTGCTCGTCGATGAGAGACATCTCGCCGAAGAACTGTCCCTTCCCGAGTGTCGCGAGGGTCCTCCCGCCCTTCTTCACTTCGACCTTCCCGTCTAGGATCAGATAGAAACCCAGGCCCATCCCGCCTTCTCCGACGATGGCGTCTCCAGCTTTGTATGTCATCTCCTTCCCTTCAGACGCCATGGACTTCCGCTTCTTCTCGTCGAGGGTGGCGAAGAAGGGGACGGTGCCCAGCATCGAAACAGCGTTGGGGCCGCCTGCCATTCGGGCTCCGACCCCCTCGAAGTCATTTAAACTCACCGACGGGTCAGAGCAGCCCACAGCTCCCGCTGGCCATGACGGAAAAAGCAGGCGAGGGTGAGGTTACATTGCGGCGCGGTATTCTTTGTAGGTGGAGTGGAACAGCATCAGCCCCACGACGTCCAGAAGGGCGCTGTCCCCCGAGAAGAAGCCTGAGTTGAGCCATCCGACGACGACGAGGTCTCCAAGGACTGCCAGACCAGAGATTATCATTATCCACCGGTCTGCCATCTTCTTGCTGGTCCTGCGGTACATCCACAGGAGGAGGTAGATGAAAGCAAGGATCACTGCCCCGGCCGAGTAACCGGCCCCGAAGCCGTACCCCTTGGCTAGTTGGAAGATGCCCACGTAGAGGAAGAGGACGACGTTGACTACGAGCCAGAAGGTGATGTCGCTGAAGTGCGGCATCATCTTGTCCATGGTCTGCATGGGACCAGACATCCCGCGGATTGGAAGGTTCTTGGTTGTTCTATCTTCAGAAGCTGCCATTGCGCGGTAAGTTTGGTGATTTTGTTATTTAAGCCCGTGAAATCTGAGATTTTCGGCGCCTATTCCTGCCTTCGGCCTTGCCTGGCCCTCGGACGGACGAGGACTTTCTTGGGCTTTGGTCCGAGTGAAAGCACCGTCTTCTCGTAGTCCGACCAGCTGACCCCCAGCTTCTGGGCGACCATCATCTCGATCGTGGTGGCGAACTCGTGCTCGCTCCTGTAGGGGGCCTTGGGGTGGTCTCCGGGCTCGGCGTCGACGGGGTGGAGGTTCATCCTCCTCTCAGCCTCGAAGTTGACGTCGAAGGCGACGACCTCCTTGTCGGTGATGCCGTGCATCCTGCAGAGCTCGTATTCAATCATCTCATGGAGCGCCACCAGGAAGATGTACCTCTGGTCCTTCATCTTGCTCACCCTGATTTGGGCAGGCTTGCCCGGTATCCAGTCCCCGACCGTCTCGTACCTCTGCTTCCTGTGAGGGACCTGTGAGATGGTGAAGACAGGCCTGAGGTCTCGGCGGGTGACAATCCCTTTGGGCCTGAGCGCCTGGGACCCCCTGGGGAAGGTGCCTCTGGGACGGACGACGCCGCGCCTGAGCTGGGATGACATGGCTTACTGGCCAAGCCAGGTCGGGGCTCCCTAAGGGATAGGCAGTCAATTTGACGCTCCTTTTTGGTAAACCAAAGTACAGCCGCATGAGAGGGAGCCGTCCTGGCAGACTGGATGGCCCTTCGATGGGGCTTATCAAGCCAGGGAGGGGCACGATGTAAGCGGCCTGAGGGAGGGGAGGCCTAGGCTTTCTTGAACTCGAGGGCGGCTGAGTTGATGCAGTAGCGGAGGCCCGTCGGCCTGGGGCCGTCGTCGAATACATGGCCAAGGTGGACCCCACAGTTCCCGCAGTTTACTTCGGTCCGGACCATGAAGAAGCCCCTGTCAGTCTCCTCCTTGATCATATCTTTCGAAACAGGTTGGAAGAAGCTTGGCCAGCCGGTGCCTGACTCGAACTTCGTGTCGGAGCTGAAGAGGGGGGTGCCGCAGACAACGCAGAGGTAGGTCCCCTTCTCGTGGTAGTCCCAATACTTGCCGGTGAAGGGCGCCTCCGTCCCCTTGTTGAAGCAGACGTTGACCGCCTCTCTGTCGAGCTTGGCCTTCAGCTTCTGCATCTCCTCCTGGGTTAGCACGAAGGGTTCGGGCTCTCGGCCGAGTATAAATTTTGGCCGAAATTTCGAGGTCGTGGTGCATCTGGATAGTTTTAAGAGGGTCTCCGCATAACATATCATCGGATTTTGGCAAAGTTCTCGTCGGCGCAACAGAGTTGGAAGGAGCAGACGGGGACTATCATGTCGGTCGAGGTCACGAAGCTTTTCGTTGGGAAGACTAACGTCAGGAAGAGCCCCGGGGATGTCGGGGACCTGGTCGACTCTGTGAAAGAGAAGGGGATACTCGAGCCGGTCCTAGCTCGACCCATCGGAGGGAGGTACGAGCTGGTCGTCGGGTCGAGGAGGTTCGAGGCGGCGAAGATCGCCGGTCTCAAGAAGATACCCGCCATCGTCCGCCCGATGACCGACGAGGAGGCGATCATAGTCTCCCTCGTCGAGAATATCCAGAGGAGGGACATCGAACCAGAGGAGGAGTACGACGCAATCGTTGCCCTCAGGAGGGCGAACCCGCGCGCCTACGGCGGATCGGATCAGATCGCGAAGGCCCTAGGCAAGTCGCGAAGGTACGTCGACGACAGGATTAACGCCGTCGAGGCGGTTAGGAACATCAGGAGGGAATCGAATGCGGACATAACGGTAAAGCAGGCCCCGCTCTTGAAGGAGCGGAAGGAAGGGGTCCTCCCAATGAAGCATGCGACGTTTCTTCACAGGGCAGAGGAGGCGTCTACGGTGCAGGATCTCCCCAAGAGGGAGAGGGCGAGCCAGATGAAGGAGCTCGCCGAGACAATCGCACCGCTAACGACCCCCGAGGCGGAGAACATCGTCAGCCACTTCGTGATGGCGCCCCAGAGGCCCGTCGAGGACATCAAGAGGGAGATATCCTACCTTCACGCGATAAAACTGGAGATTCTCCTCGACCCCAGAGTCGCAGACGGTCTACGCAGGGCTGCGGAGGAGAGGAACACCACCATGGAAGCGGTCGCATCCTTGGCGATACACTCCTGGCTCAGGCAGCAGCGCTACGCCTAATCTGATGTAGCTGACCATTTATCCGCTAGCTCGTCGCGAACCGGTTGGTACACAGTTCTGAAGAAATCATCCGTCGAAAGAAGGACTCTGGCGAAGCCTTTGACATATGCGAGCGCCTCCTTCCAAGCCGCCGGGAATGACTTGTCGAACCTGGCCTTCACCCGCTTGTCGAACTCCTCCTTGGTCTGAACCTTCCCTCCGATGGTGAAGAGGAGGACGCTGTTTTGCATGGTCTTGAAAGCAAAATTGTCTCCGAGCGAATAGGTGCTCTCCCGTTTTGAGGGCCCCTTCGCACCTGTGCCCTCCTTTCCCGGAGAGGAGCCTCCCTTGAAACCCCTCTTGGCCGCCGCGATGAAGATCGCTCTATTGAGTCCCCAGGAGTAGGCTGACTCGAGGGGGAGACCGAGAGTGTAGGCTCGAGCCGCCTGCAGCAGACTCATGATCTGGAAGCGGCCCACGGCCATAGAACATCAGCCTAGGCGGGCTTCATCGAGTACCACTTGATGCTACAGCCGAAGGGCTTGGTGTCTGCCTCCCTGACCGGCTTTCCGGCGAGTAGGTCGTCGAGGGCGTTCCGCAGGTCGTGGCTAGTGACTTTGTTGGTGTCCCGCGAGTCGTCTATCCTTCCACGGTAGCGGAGCACCCGCTTGCTGTCGAAGGCGAAGACGTGGGGGGTGCAGACCCCTCCATAGGTCCCCACCACCTCCTGGCTTTCGTCTCTTAGGTAGGGGAAGTTGAACCCCCTTTCCTTAGAACGCTTGACCATCTCGGGGAGGCTGTCCTCGGGGTAGGCCTTCTCGTCGTTGGAGTTGATGGCCACGAGCTGGACCCCCCTGGCGGCGTAGTCCTTCTGGATAGCCACCATCCTAGTCTCGTAGTCCTTGACGTAGGGGCAGTGGTTGCAGGAGAACATGACGACGAGAACAGGCTTGTCCTTGAATGAAGCCAGTGAATACCGCCTGTTGTCGACCCCCGGCAGGTCGAAGTCCGGGGCAGGGGTGCCGAGGCCTATGGTCGATGCGATCATGGCGGAACTGTGCCTTCGGTGGGGTATATTCTTGTCGTCGGAAGTGGGGAAGAAAAGGGGAGGGTGGCGAGGGGTGCCCCTGCCATCCTATGCTGTCACGGTTACTAGCAGTCGCGCCGCGAACTCAGAGGTCCCGTCCTTCAGGTCGACCCGGAGGACACCGTAGTTGGTGCTTCCGAACCTGCCGAGGTCCCTGTCAAGGAAGAGGAACTGGGTGGTCCCTGCCTGGCCGTGGCCGACCATGTAGACCCCATAGGGGCCGAGCAGGGCCGAGCCGCTTGAGATGGTGTATGTGGTGCCGTTGATGCTCAGGCTACCTCCGGTCACGTTGAGGATGTACCCCCGGTGAGGCCTGAGGAGACCTGGACTGAGAGACTGCCGAATGCCGTCCCGTTGGAAGAAGGGTTCCCGACGACCCAGTAGCCGCCGGCGGTGCTGGTGAGGGTGATTGTCTGCCCCGCGGAGAGTTGGATCCTTTGTGGGGAGGCATATGCCGAGTGCTTCAGCATCTGTTGGAGGTTGGGGGTGCCTGTGGCAGCCGGAGATGCAGCCATGGCTGGGTATGCGATTATCAGAGCCATCACTGCGAAGGCCCCGATGGTGGACGCGATTGCTATTTTCTTCGTGTTCATACGAGAATTAGAGTGTCTGCTCCGTATATAGCGGGGCGGAAAGCAGAGTCTGGACGTTCCGTCTAGACGATGCGGAGAAAGGTTAAAGCGGAAAGTCAAACGCGGATTTTCCGCAGATGGCTTCAGGGGCTTTTATCACCTTCTGTCTGAACATCCTTAGCGCCTTTGTCGCCCTACTCACCAGCTACTACGCCTACAAGGTCAACAGGCTGGTCTCGAACTCCGTCATCAGAGCAATCAGTATCGGGTTCATGCTGCTCGGCATTGGGCTGGTCGTCGATGCGGGCACATCCCTTGTCTCAGGGCGAACACTGGTCGATTCGTTAGTCGTCAAGGAGCTGACTCTGCTCGCATCCCTGACTTACCTTACCATCCAAGTGGTGGCTTACCTCGTGATTGCGTTCGGCTATTCCCGTGCCGCATACGGTGGTCAGGCGAAAATGGCTGCGCCGGTGGTTCTCGCGGGTTCCGCCATGGTCGGGCTGTATGGGTACTCGCTGCTCAGCTACTTCGTGACCTTCGTCCTGCTGGCGTTCATAGTCTTCCAGGGGCTCCTGCTGCAATCTGGGGAGAAGACTAGGTTCTCAGGGATGGTGATGCTGGCTTTCCTCCTGATATTCTCGGCCCACTTCATACTCCTGTTTTCAGTCCTTGTCCTCGGGACCGGGCTCTTCGTGATAGGGACTGCGGTCCAGTTCGCTGGCTTCCTCTCTCTGCTCGTGTTCGTCCTCAGGAGTGAAGTGGTTGGCCCAGGGTGAAAAGCAGAGGAGCGTCCTGCGTATCAACCTGGACATCCTCAACGCCGTCAGGGAAGAGGGGGACGCCAAGCCGACCCACATCCTGTACAAGGCAAACCTCTCCCATGAAAGGCTGGTCAAGTACCTGGACGAGCTCACGGGCAAGGGGCTCATCGAGCTGAAGCAAGACGGAGAGAATAGGACCTACAGCCTGACCACGAAAGGGGTGAGCTTCCTCATAGAGATGAGGCGGGCAGAGTCCTTCGTGCAGGGGTTCGGTCTGGCAATCTGACGTTTTCCGGAATAGGCTTTATCTCGAACCACAATCATCGGATGCAAGTTGGCCAGTGGTGAACGACGGCTTTCTGCGATCATGTTTACCGACGTGGTGGGCTTCACCACCCTCGGGCAGGCCAATGAAGAGCTCGCGCTTCAGCTCCTCGAGGAGCATCGAGGCGTAGTGAGGCCGATCATCACTCGGCACGGAGGCGTGGAAGTGAAGACGATTGGAGATGCATTTCTGGTTGAGTATGCCAGCGCCCTGGAGGCGGTCAAGGGCGCGGTCGAGATTCAACGAGCGATGCACGATAGGAACGCCACCCTCTCCGAGGAACGGCGGGTGTTGCTACGCATCGGGATTCATGTGGGGGACGTCGTCCATGCTAAGGGAGACATACTCGGGGACGCCGTCAACGTCTCCTCGAGGATTGAGCCGATGGCTGCCCCTGGCGGTGTTTGCATATCCGAGCAGACTTACGACCACGTTAGGAACAAGATGAGCGTCTCCTTTGAGAAGGTGGAGGGGAAGACACTAAAGAACGTCAGCATCCCCATCGATGTTTACAGGATAGTCATGCCCTGGGAATCAAGAGAAGAACAGGAGGTAAGACACGATTCGAAGCGGATAGCAGTGCTCCCTCTGAAGAACATGAGCCCTGACCCCAACGATGAATACTTTGCAGACGGCATGACGGAGGAGCTCATCACTTCGCTGTCTTTCGTCAAGGAGCTCACAGTGATAGCCCGCACATCGGTGATGCAGTACAAGAACTCCCCCAAGAGAATCGCAGACATAGGTAAGGAGTTGGGGGTCGGGACCCTAATCGAGGGGAGTGTCAGGAAAGCGGCCAACAAGGTGAGGATCACAATCCAGCTGATTGACGCCAGGAACGAAGGGCACCTGTGGGCACAGAGCTACGACAAGCAACTCGACGACGTCTTCATGGTCCAGAGCGAGGTCGCCCAGAAGGTGGCCGACGCGCTCAAGGTCACTCTGCTGGAGACGCAGGTCCGCAGGCTCGAGAGAGGGGCATCCAAGAACCCAGAAGCCTTCAATACATACCTGAAGGGGATGTTCTACTGGAGCAAGAGGACCCCGGCAGGGCTGCGAAAGGCAGCTGAGCTTTTCGAGGAGTCCATCACCCTTGACCCTATCTTCGCTTTGGGATATGCGGGCGTGGCCCAGGCGTTTCAGGTCACGGCGGCGAACCACTACGAGGACCCCGAGGTCTTCTATCCAAAATCGAAAGAGTTTGCCCTCAAGGCGCTCTCTCTGGACGACGACCTGGCCGAGGCCCATGCGGTACTTGCTTCGTGCGCTCTTGGATGGGACCGGGACATCGACAAATGCGAATCGGAGTTCAAGCGCGCCATAGAGCTGAACCCGAACTATCCCACGGCGCACCAGTGGTACGCCCACCTGCTCCTGTGGGAGAAGAGGACGGATGAGGCCTGGCGGGAGATCAGCAGGGCACTAGAGCTGAGCCCTCTTTCTATGATAATCAACGCCAACGTCGCCGACTACTACATCTTGACGGGGAACTACGAGAAGGGCATCGAACAGGTGAAGAAGGTCATTGAAATGGACCCGACTTTCGGGACCATCTACGTCAGCGCTGTAAGGGGGTACGTTCAACAGTCGAAGCACGCCGAGGCCATCGAGGCCGCGGAAACCATGTCCAGATTGATGGGACCGAAGGAGGGGATAGTCTACAAGGCGTATGCCTATGCATATGCAGGGAGGAAAGAGGAGGCCATGCGGTTGCTCGCCGAGGTCGAGGCAGAGTTCCCGAAGGGAACGGCCACCCCCACGGAGATTTCACTGACCTGGTTTGGTTTGGGGGACTCTGACAAGGGCTTCGAGTGGCTGGAGAAGGGCTACGATCACCACGACAGGTACGTCTTCATGATTGCAGTCTGCCCTGAGTTGGACGAATACCGTACTGATCCTAGGTATCTGGCACTCCTCGAGAAGACCGGGATGGCTGGTCGAATTAGGGACTAGGCCCTGCGCTTCATCAGGTCGCCGATCTCGCGGTCCAGCCTGACGACCTCGTTCTGATACTTTTCCATTTCCTCCTGGTCCCGCTCGATGCTCTGCTTCTTGTTAGTGATCTGGGCTCTGAGGTCGTTCATCCCGCGGTTCGTCTGGTCCATGTTCGTCGTCAGTAGCCTCATCCTGGCATCCATGTCCGACTTCTGGGCCTGCATATCCCCGTACTGCTTCTCGGTGTTTGCTAGGTTGGTCTGGAGGTCACGGAGCTCCTGCTCCTGCTTGCGGACGCGCTCGTAGTAATCGTTGGCCTTCGCCTCGTTGTTCCTCCTCTTTTCCTGAGCGCCCGCTAGCTGATAACTCAAGCAGGCGGCCTTTTCAACTTCGATATTTATCCCTGTTATCAAGGGGTGCTGACGCCCGTTGAAGCCCAGAACGCAGCTCGTGATCCTGCTCCCGGTCATCGCCGCCCTAGTCATCGTCCTCGTCTACTTCCAGCTCTTTTCGAACCCGATAACCATCGTCGTAATCTTTGTAGCCTATGTCGCCGTCAGCCTGAGGAACAGGAGGAAGTTCGGGCGGCAGCGGAATGAAAAAGAGTCAGCGAAGTGAGCTGGGCGCTAGGCGCTGACCCATCCCTTCCAGTCTCCGTCCCTGGCTCCATGGGTTTTGACTATGTGGACCTTGAGCTCATTTTCCGTCTGGCAGACGAACCCGCAATAGCACTTGGGCGTTAGAAGGTCCCGGGGGGAAGGAGTGGGGCGCTGACAAAAACGTTGCTTCGGCGGCCGTAGCTCTACTCCAAGGCGAGTCTGTCGTAGGGAGCCACCAGATTCAACTCCTTCTCTCTGTCCCGGAAGTCAGGACAGAAGATGGCGAGCTTTCTTTTGAACGCGTTCGAATGGTTGAACTCGAGCAGGTGGGTTAGCTCGTGCAGGACCACATACTCCCTCAGCCGCTCTGGGAGGGCGATGAGCTGCCAGCTGAAGGAGAGCCTCCCTTGGCGCGTGCAGTATCCCCACTTGCCGATCTCTCTGACATCGACCCTAGCCGGCTTGGCCCCGACCTTGGGTGCCATCTCCGCGACCTTCCGCACGACGTAAGCTGAGCTTTCCTTGAGGAACCATCGCCGGACGAGTTCGCGGACCTGCTTCGGGTCGTCGGCGTGAACGAGCAACTCGGCCCTGCCTAGGTCTGGGACGAGTTCGTTCTGGGGGCCGTCGGTGGGCACGATCCTAAGGACCTTGCCGTCGAACATGACGGTGTCGCCGGTCAGGACGTTCTTGGTCCTGGAGAGCTTCTCGTATTCTCGCCTGACCCACTCCGACCTTTCACTGATTGCCTTCTCGACGTCAACCCATCTTCCCCGAGGGAGGATGACCTCCAGGGTCAAATCCTGCCTAAATCGAAAGTAGGTGTACCGCCTGCTCGTTCCCTTGATGACCGAATACTCTATGCGGCTCGGTCCGAGCTCAAGAAAAGGCAACCGGAACTGGTTTTGTTCTCTCAGGTAGATAACTCTGAGGCCATGTCGCGCATCATTGGAGGCTCCCGGGCAGATGCGACGCCGTCCTCAGAGTTTAATTCACATTTGGATGGACTTGTGGACTGATTGACGGAGCCGGCCTCGCAGATTCCCAGACCACGTATCCAAGGGCTTTCGGACCTTATCTTCGGGCTCGCTCTTTCGATCGGCGCCATTCAATTCGTTGGGAACCTACCCAGAGACCCAGTTACGCTCAATTCAGATCTAGCCGAATTCGGTTTCAGCTTTCTCATCCTAATCAGCGTCTGGAATCGTTACACATCGACGACGTCTGTGATGCCCGTCGAGACTCCCGTGATGATAAGGCTAAACATTGGCCTGCTCTTTTTGGTGGCTCTCGAACCTTTCCTATTCGACGTCCTGTTCATACAGGGTCTCGGCGCTGCCGTGGGGGCACAAGCTAGCCTGTACTACGGAGCCGACCTGGGCGCCATGAATTTGATTCTCGCCTACTTCAACCATCTGCTTGCTTCCGAGGAACGTAACTTGATTCCTCGTCAGTTCATTCGACGCTTCAAGCTGGTCCGGGACTTGCTCGTAATCTCGTCGGCAATCTTCTTCCTGTCCGATCTGCCTGTCTTTTGGGACGTCTTTGTTGCCGGGGTGCCTCTAAGAATAATATTATGGGCTTTGACACTACCCGCAATCTGGATTCCCAGGATATTCATCGAGAGGTTGCGGTAGCCTTCAGCCTACTCAGGAGCGGGCGAAACGTACCACATACTTGCTGCCAAGCTCGAATGACCCTGCCTGCTTGAGTTCGCCTGTGGACTGCAATCTGGTGACAAGCTCGGTCTCGCTCATCATATTCATCCGCTCCCTCATTAGCCTCCCGAAGAATCTGAACAACCTCCCAGTCAGCGATTCGGGCTCGATTTCCATAACGACGAAAGAGCCCCCTGGCTTCAGGACTCGGATGATTTCCGAAAGCCCCCTGTCTAGATCGGAGAAGTGGTGCACGGCCATGGTGGAATAGACCTTGTCGAAGTACGAATCGGGGAAGGGAAGGCTCTCGGCGCTGGCTATGGAGCCCTTGACATAAGGGACGTCGCGCTTGATTGACGCGATCTTCCTTTCGTCGGGGTCTACCGCGTAGACCTCGGTGCCTTGGGAAAAGCGCACGACAAGTGCCGCCCTGAACCCATCGCCAGCCCCCACATCGAGGATCCGTTCTCCGCTTGCAGGCGCAAGATACTCCATGAATATTCGCCAGTCAGAGTTCGGCATCCTCGCCCATCTCGGCTTGCTGGTATCAGCTGAGCCTGACGAGTTCCTGCGCACCACCCATGCGGATCTTGGAGCAAGACCTCTTCCGTGTTATTTAAGTGGCCGAGTCGGTTGGCGGGTTTGATAACAGATTGCGGTTCCCAGGGTGGTCGAAGCCCCCCAGGGTCTACGTCGATGCGAAGATTCTGAACGTCCATGACCTTTCTCTCCCCAGGGAGGCTTTCGTCGGGTACGTGGTCGAAGGAGGGGAGCCTCGCAAAGCGAAGAAGCTGGGAGAGGATGAGGTCGGCATGATAGGCAGGCTCGAGAGTGACGACGGCGAAGTCTTCGCGATACTTTTCGCAATCGACGACCTGAAGGACAGGTTGAAGCGGTTCACCATCGTCTGCGACCACGAATCAGTAGTTTCAGAGGCCAATAGAGATGCAGTCAAGAACCCTAGCCCCCTCATGGCGAAATTGCGAGAGACGCTGTTGGAGTTGCGTACGGTAGTCACGCTTGAGGTTCTCAAGGCTAATCCGGCCCACGGTGTCGTGACAGAGTATGTCAACGAGATGAAGGCTCAGGTAGAGTGATTCTTCACTTTCCGGATGTGTAAGGTCTGCTCCTGAAGTATCTGATCAGGGAGACACCCCCGCGATCGATTTTCAGGTTCACCTGCCACCTTTCGACCCCTGCCTCCTCGGCTGCCCGAGCAGCCGTGAGTATCCTCGAATTGGTCGAGTTGGCAGTAGGGGGCTTGAATGGCCTGGCATCGTAAAGGTAGCATAGGACTATCTTCGCCTTCTTGCCCGAGGAGAGTGAGTCCTTCAACTCCCCCATGTGCCTGATGAGCCGGTCGAAGGAGTCGAACCTGCTCCTGCGGACCCTGGGCACGTCCTCGCCTGCGGGGAGCATTATCAGCGGCGTTTTCACTTCGATGTAGGCGTTTCCAACTAGGAAATCGATTCTTGACTTCCCCAGCTTAACCTCTCGACGTACGTCGCCTTTGGCCAGGCGATTGAGAGCGCCGTTCTTGAGGAAGAACTCGAAGTATCTGTTCGCCGCGTTCTGGTTGATGCCGACCTAGGCTTCACCCTTCGTGGATGTGGATATTGCCTCGACGGTGTATCCGGTCTTTCTGGACTTGCTTGTCGACTTTGAGTAGAGGCAGGGGAGGCCGCTGAGCTTCAGGTCGCCCAGCCTGCCAGTGGTAGGGCAGTGGCACCTGAGGGTCCTCCCGCCGGCCCTTACGAACATGATGAAACGGTTGGGGCGCGAGATTATGACTCCCAAGCGCAAAGGCCTCGGGAACCTGAACGCTGGCGTCACGGCTCGGGGGTTAGAAGTTCCAGAAATTGCTCTTCAACCCCAGGGAATCCCAGTGGGACTCCAGCTCTTCCTTGGGAGGCCGGTCATATTCGAGAGTCATCCTCCCCTTGGAGAGGGGCTTGCAGACCTCGATCATCTTCTCCACGGTCAGGGCCTCGCCGTGCAGGCCATGGTTCTCGGCGAGCCACTGGTTCAGGTGCTCCCTGGACGAAAGGTAGACCATGTTGTTTGAGCATGTGTTGATGAGATTGTCGTACCACTTCGAAACCGGGACGCTGAGGAAGATGATGGGCGAAGACGGCTTGGACGACTTCACCCTGCCTCCGCTGAGGGATATCTCGATGGACTCGGCACAGTGGTGGCAGAACGAATCGATGCGGACGTCCCTGTCCATCATCACATGCATCGCCACGGTATCCCAGGCACAGTTGGCGAAGTAGCGGCTCGCGCCGAGATAGACCCGGAATGGAGTTGTGACGGCGGAATACGGGTTGGCCATTAGGATCCTCTGGGTCCCCGGGACGAGAACGATCTGGTGCTCGTCTTCGAGTTCCCTGAACCGTTTGAAGGCCTCCTTCCTCGAGAGCCCAAACCTCTGCATGACCTCTTCCAAGGGGGGCGGGGTGGTGTATTCGAAGAAGTGGTCGAAGATGTACTTGCGGGTCTGCTTCTGTTCGGAGTTCATGCTAGACTCTGGTCACGCTGCTCCGTCGCCTTAGATAAGATTGAAAGACGCCTCATCGGGCTTCGTCTCCTACGAAGCTCTCCACCACCGAGACCCAGGCGTCTGCGCAGTTCTGGGGAACGTAGCCTCCCCCTCCGAGAGCAACCAGCCTACCAGAGCAGAGCTCGTGCGAGAGCCTGTGGAGCAGCACTCCGACCTGCCAGTGGGCCGCAGGGGTGTAGTCGAGACCGGCGATCGGGTCCCCCCGGAGCCCGTCGGCACCGCACTGGAATATTATGAACTCCGGCTTCAAGTTCCTCGCGAACTCCTCCAAGCGTGGAAGCTTGCTGGCCAGCTCGGCGTCTCCCGAGCCCGGAGCAAGGGGGATGTTCACCTTGGTCCCCTTGGCGCTTCCGTCCCCCGTTTCTGTTGCGAACCCTGTCCCGGGGAACAGGAACCTCCCGTCCTCGTGCGCGTCGAAGATGAACACTTCAGGGTCAGACTCGTATGAATAGAAGACCCCGTCTCCGTGGTGTACGTCGATGTCCACGTAGAGTATCCTGTGGATGCCGTGCTCCTTCCGGAGAAGCTCGATGGCCACTCCTATGTCGTTGAAGACGCAGAAGCCAGCTGAGGCATCCCTTCTGGCGTGGTGCAGTCCCCCGACGGGGTTGAAAGCGTGGTCGACCTCCCCTGCCATGACCTTCTCGACCGCCGAGACTGTCGAGCCGACGACATATTGCGTCGCTTCGAAGACCCCCTTGAAGGCGGGGGTGTCTCCTTGGTCCAGTGCGCCGTAGCCAAGGCCTGAAGCTAGTTCGACGTACTTGATGTGCTCGGCAGTGTGAAAGAGGCCGATGACATCCTTGTCAGCTTTCTCGGGGGGCAGGCGCTTTACGGCTAGACCCCTCTTCGCCAGATCGTCCCAGAATCTCTGGGCCCTTTCGCTCGTGAAGGGATGAGGCTCGGGGAAAGAGTATAGCAGAAGCTCCTTGCCCTCCAGGACCCCGACCTTACAGGGCATGGCGCGCCGGTTGCCTTACGCCATTCTTAGACTGTATTATTAGACCCGCCTGGTCCCTCGACCCCGATGGGCGGAGACATGATCAAGGCGTTGGAAGACGAGGTCGAGGGCCAAGGGAACATTCTCGAGGAATTTTCTGCGAGGCGGCTTGCAAAGGCCCGGAGGGGCTCCATCTTCGTCGGAGCGGGGGACTCCTATGCCGCGGCCCTGGCAGGGTTCTACGGTTCTGGGGGCTCGTGCATCGCCGTGGACCCGTACCATCTGGCGAGCTCGCCAGAAATCGCCGATGGGGTGGACGTTTTCCTGATATCGGTCTCGGGCAGGACCGCGTCGAACGTAGCCGCGGCGAGCAGGATAAGGGGGGTCGCAAGGAGGACAGTGGCGATTACATCCGACGACAAGAGCAAGCTTGCGGGACTCGTCGATGACGTCATCAGACTCCCGATGAGCTATGAACCCCGGACCCCAGGGTTGCTCTCGTTCAGCCTTTCACTTCTGGCGGTGTTGAAGCTGATTGGCGTTGGGCAACGGTGCGACTTCGGCGGCATGTTCGATTCATCAGTCAAAGATCAGGGGAAGATTACGTGGGGAAAGGGCACCACCTATTTCCTTGGAAACAATCTCGCCTACCCCGTGGCGGTTTACGGGGCCGCGAAGACCTATGAATTCCTCGGTCTGAAGGCGCACCCCGAGCTGCTGGAAGAATTCAGCCATCTGGAGCTCTTCTCGCTCAAAGCCTCGGACACGGTGAACATCTTCTCCTCGTTCGATCCTCAGGACGAATCAGGTAGGCTTGCCGAGGCACTTTCGCGTGGGGGGTACGAAGCGCAGGTGATTCCCACCCGCGGGAGTTCCGACATCGAACGAGTCTTCAATGATGTGTTTGTGAGCCAGGTCTCCGTCTTGAGGAGGGCGAGGGAGGCGGGACTGTCAGAGCCGAGTTTCCTTTCCTCGGCAGCCAGGCTCGACGCGAGCGACTCGATGATCTACTAGGGCTCGGCCTCGAATTTCTTTGCCACCCTTTCGGCCGCCTGGGTGGCTGCTTCAACCGCGTTTATGACGCTCGTCCTGAACGAACCCTTCTCGAGCTCGTAGATGCCAGCTATGGTGGTGCCCGCGGGAGTGGTGACGGCGTCTCTCAGTTCGGTGATGCCCATGCCGGTCTCCCGCAGGAGCTTGGCCGTGCCGACCAGGGTCTGGGTGGCGAGCTTGAAGGCGGTGTCCCTCGGCAGGCCGACCTTCAGCCCAGCAGTGATGAGGGCGTCTATGAGAATCGCGATGTAGGCAGGGCCGCTCCCGCTGAGGGCAGTGACGGCATCAAGCTGCGACTCGGGCAGCTCAATCGACTCCCCTAACCTCCCCAGCAGGAACCTCACCGTCTCCTTGTCCTGCTCGGTCAGGTTCGGCCCGGGTGAATAGGCGGTCGCCGCCTCCCCCACCATGGCCGCCATGTTGGTCATGGCCCGGACGACCTTCGCTCGTGGGAGGTGGCGCTCGAGCCTCGAAAGCGAAATGGCAGCCATGAAGGAGATGACTATCTTGCCGCGAGTCTGAGTGGAGATTGCGTCGAGGACATGCCTGGCGTCGGCCGCCTTCACTGCGACTATCACCACGTCGGCCTCCCGTGCGGAGGCGACGTTATCTGAGGAGACACGGATCTTCCTAGGGAGTGGACCCTTCAGTGTCGCGGTGTTGCGCTTGGTCATGAGCACCAGGGACACCCTAGACGATTTGGCCAGCTCTCTGGCGACGGCTTCGCCTATCTTCCCAGCGCCTATGACTGCGACTATCAACAGCCAGGGCTTGGGCCCCGCTCGTTTAGTGCTTTGTGGAATTGCCTCCAGCTGCTTCGTTTAGGTCAATCGTGATACTTCTTTTCACCGGCCGGGATCGGAGCATTCAGCCAGTTTTCCTGGGGCGGCAGAGGGCAGGTCCAGGAATCGGAGTATGCGCAGTAGGGATTGTAGGCGTAATTGAAGTCCAACGCGTATTCGTCGTCGTGCTCGACCTTGAGGTCGAGGTAGCGGGCGGATCCGTAGCTTTCTTTCCCCGACGTGGCGTCCCTGAAGGGAACGAAGAGGTTCGGGTCGTCCTGTTGCGCAGACTGGTAGGCGTGGATGCGGACTGGGTCGCCTCCCACCGTCAGGTCGAAGAAACCCACGCGGTTGAAGAGCTGGCGGGTGCCCTTGCTGGTCGACAGCATAACTCCTTCTTGATTGGCATACCTCTGCAGTTTGACCTCGAAGCGGAGTGAAGGGTCGGGAGCGAAATAGCTCAGGCTCTTGAACGGGGCGGGGTCGCCGCGGGGCACGGGGGATTCGTGGCTCGTCCGGAAGTAGTCGTCCTTCTCAGCCCTGAACCTCGAGAGGGCCCTCGCCCAGTTCTCCTCGTCTTCAGGAGACATGAAAATGGCTGAGGAAATGGTCGAACATGAATCTTTCTTCGGGGTTTCACAAAGCTGAAAAATCGGTCCATGGGGGTCCGCGTCGTTCATAGTTTGTTAGAGCATCTTCCCCACTCGAAAGGGGTGTCCTGTCCCGGCCCAGAGCCCGGACCTGAAAGCGCGCGATGATCGAATTCAAGGGGGTCTCGAAGAGCTTCAAGGGCTTCCTTGCCGTGAAGGACGTCACGTGTGTGATCAACGACAAGGAGGTCTTCGGGCTGCTGGGGCCGAACGGGGCAGGCAAGACGACCCTGATCATGACCATGGCGACGGTTTACAGGCCCACCAAGGGTGAAGTGATTGTGGACGGCTATGATGCCAGTGTAGAGCCGAACAAGGTCAAGTCGCTGATCGGCATCAGCTTCCAGGACCCGAAATACGACAGGATCCTCTCTGCCAGGGAGATACTCGAATGGCACGGCAAAGTCACCGGCGTCGAGAAGTCTGTCAGGGACAAGAGGATCGACGAGGTGCTTGCGAAGTTCGGATTGAGCTCGGAGGCGAGAAAGAGGACCTGGACGCTCAGTGGGGGGACGAAGAAGAAGATAGAGAACGCCAAGGTGTTCGTCCAAAGGCCCAAGATCGCCGTGTTCGACGAGCCCACGGCCTACCTCGACGTCCCCTCGAGGCTGATGGTCTGGGAAATGATAGACGAGCTGAGGGACGAGGGGTCCACCGTACTTCTGGCGACGAACATGATGGACGAGGCGGACAGGATGTCCGACAGGGTGGGGATAATGAACAGGGGGGAGATGGTAGAGGTCGGGGAGCCGGCAAGGCTCAGAGGGGGCCTGGTCGGGAGGGACATAATCGAGATGAAGCTCGAGGTGCCCATCCCCGAGCTCACGGCAGAGGTATCGAAGGTGGAGGGGATCAAGGAAGCACGGTTCGAGGGGGACACCCTGAAGATTGTGCTGAGCAACGGGAGGGGGCTCCTTCCGCACCTCATCAGCGTCGTGACGGCCAAGGGTGGGAAGGTTCTGAGCGTGACCCTGAAGGAGCCTACGCTTGAGGACGTGTTCCTTCACTATACCGGAATGAAGCTCTCTTGAGCGACGGTCCGTCGAAGCTTTTCGTCATCCGGGTGCTCATCGAGCGGGACCTGAGGACCCTGGTGAAGTCCCCGTTCATCATCATCAACAGGACCATCTTCTTCCTCATCCAGCTGTTCGTGTTCGCATTCCTGGTAAGCAAGCTGGCGTCCTCGCTGGGCTTCAACTACTTCGACTTCTATTCGGTGGGCGCTGTCATCTCCACCATCACTTCGATTGCCTTCATCATAGGCGAGGACCTGTTCGAAGAGGAAGAGCTGGGGCTCCTGGACTACCTGCTGAGCCTCCCGTTCGGGCACTCCCTCTTCGTCGTCGGCAGGGCCCTGGGAGGGGCAGTGAGGGGGCTGATCTATGTGACCCCCATGATGATCCTGGTCGCCTACCTCGACGGGTACTTCTCGCCTGTGGGGATTGCGGGCTCGCTCGTCGTCGTCTTCGTCCTCGCAACAGGGATCTCCGGGCTCTCGATCACGCTCGCCATGCTCATCAGGAGCGCCAACAGGTTCGACATAGTGATCGCACTCGCGGAGCTGGCGACGGTCAGGGTGAGCGCCGCCATCTACCCGTTGGCCTACATGCCCAAGGTCCTGCAGCCGGTGGCGACTTACTCCCCGGTGACGTCGGCGGCCGACCTGGTGAGAGCGATATTTCTCCCGGCGAGTTACCAGTCGGGAATCTATGAGACTGTGGTGCTGGTGCTCTTTGTGGCGGTTTTCTTCGGATTAGGGAGCGCCTTCCTGTTCAGGAAGATAGAGGGTGGAAAGTTCGAATAAGGCCGTCGATGTCATCGAACGGGACTTCCGCCTATTCTTCGCCGATCGCTACATGATTGTCATCATGTTCGTCAACTTTGGTATCGACCTGGGCGTGTCTGGCCTCAGTCTGGGGAACATGATCACGAACCTTGGATTCAGCTACTTCCTATTCATCGCTCCCGGGGCTAACCTGATCACGGCCACTGTCGCCGCGTTCCAGTCGGGAAGGGACGTATGGAGGGAGAGGATCATCCAGGACACCCAGCAGTACCTCCTGACGCTGTCCGTCCCCAAGAACACCTTCGCCGCCTCCAGGCTCTTTTCCGGGATGCTTAGGAGCGTGGTGACGACCCTCCCTGGGACCATTGTAATCGCCCTGCTCTATGGTCTGTCTTTCCCCTACTTCCTCGTCGGGCTGCTTATCATGTTCGTCTACTCGGGGGCCGTCGCAGGCCTCTCAATCGCCGCCGCGGCCCTGGCGAACAGCCTGGAGCTCTTCGCGACTGTCAGGAGCACGGTCCAGGTCTACCTGTCCTTCTTCAGCGTCCAGTTTTACCCGTCTCAGGACATGCCCCAGATTGTGCAGGTGGTCTCCAACTTCAACCCCATGACCTGGGCGGTGGAGTTGTTCAGGGCCCTCCAGGCCGGGAGCGTGGACGTGGCGCTGTTCGCACCGCTGAGCAGCCTCTCTGGGGCCCTGCTTGTCGCTGGCTTCCTGCTGTACAGAAGGACGATGGAATACTAGGCCCCGGTGCCGAATCCTATTTCGGGCCCAGATCCGGGGGGGCCGTCGGTACTGCCTCCCTCTCTCTTTGCTGAAGATACTTCTCCGTCTCTTTGGCCAGCCACTCGAAGTTCTCCCATGGATTGGCCTTGAGCTTGTACTGCTGGTTCAGGTACGTGATCATCGGCTCCATGAGCTTCCAGTCGTTGACGACGATATACTTCAGGGCGTGCATCACAGTTTCGAGGTCGATTATGCCGTCCTTCACCAGCTGGCCGAAGAGCTCGAACATGTAGGCGTAGTTGCGCGCTTCGAAGTCCTCGAAGGTCCCGATGAACCCCTCCCAGTTCTTCTCGCCGTACTTCTTGACAGTGTCGTAGACGTTCTTGCGTTTCCTAACGAAGGAGTCGTCTATGATCCTCTCGATCATCGAGAAGGAGATGCCTGCCTTCGTCTCCCGGATGGTCGCGTTGATGAGCTTGGCGTTCTGGCGGAGCTGGAAGACTACGAACACGGCGCCGGCGACGACCGCGACCGAGCTGACCGCGCTCAGGCCAAGGGCCAGCTGGGAGAAGTCTACCGCCAAGTGTCTGTCATCATATACAGAAGAGCTTCTGTTAAACGTTTGATGGCGCCTGTCAGAAATACGCTTCGGGGTCGGCTCTGGAGCACAATAGTGACCACTATCTTTTACATCGGGAACGATGAAATATCATTCTAGTCCTTGCCCGGGTCGTCCCACGTGTCGAGATAACGATGGCGAGGGGGGTCTTCCCCCTCGTCTACCCCCAAAGCGGGTGACTTGGTGGCGGCTAGTTTGCTCGGGGCTCGAGTGCGATGTCGGAGTCAGATGGAAACAGGTCCTCGTAGGAAGGCAGATCCCTCGAGGAGCCGTCGTTGAAGCCTCCGGCGTCAGCGCCGAACCACATCATTTCGGGTTCGATGTGCTTGAATTCGAGGCCTGCGAGGATCATCCTGAGCCAAGGCACTGCTATCTGGTGGTCTCCGTGCTTTCCGCCGTTCTCAATTGCTGTCAGGACCAGGGTTTTGTAGTAGTCCGGTGTGTTTGAGTTGGATGGGATGAATTCCCCTGTGGGCCGGGAGGCGTCGTTGGCAGCGACGAGGACCGCCCTGTCCGTTGGAAGTTCAGTCTCGGCGATCTCTGGCTTCAATTCCTGGTCTGCGTCCCAAGGGTCTCTGTCAATCGACCTTCCGATTCTCTTCCGAATGCCGTCAATCATCGCCTGAGGTATGCTCCGTTTGATTAATCAAACGATGTTTTTGTAAATCGCACAGACTAACGTTCATGTGTATTGAACGGAACGTTCTCCAGTAGAGAACCACCTGCGGCGAACATCAGCCCCGCCATGAGAGAGAGCTGACTGATCGGGACGCTCTGGGATGCGGCCTGCAACTGGGAGGCCAGCCCGATGAGAGCGGTCGCTAGACTCTGGTACATGAGACATCAGGGGCGCCGTCGGTATTTAGCGGGGCGGAAATCAGCGTCTGGACGGAAAGTCCCTAAGGTGAGGACGCTTCTGCTTGGGCAGTGACCTCCTCTGATTTGATTACATACGAACCGGCGCTGTCGAACCCCTGAAAGCTTAGGAGGTACGTCTTCCCAGGAGTAACCTGGGCCGTCGCCATCAGAGTCAGATTCACGAATTTTGTTATCCCTAGGTTGAATGGCCCTTGTACAACTTCAGCCGAGACGTTTCCAACGAAAATATCGATCTTTGTGACTGATGAGACTCCCGAGACGTTGAGGTCGAAAGAAAGGTAGGCTGGATTTGCTATCCCAAGCTGGTCAGTCGTGTTCATGGCCCCAAGCTTGGATGAAACTATCGTGAATTGAGGGCATGTAGGGTCGGTTGGAGAACAGGTCTCCTGTATGGCAGGCAAGGCCTGCACTTGGTTCCCTACTATTGTCGCTTCGTAGTTGAGCACGACGACAAAGCCGAGGACCAGGGCGGTGCAGAGGACGAAAACGACGAGGCTTTTTGCGTACACTGGAGGGCGGCCCGCTGCACGGGGATATTTCTGTTCTGATTGGCTAGTTCAGGATACGCCTCAGTAGCTCTTGTGAAATATTCCCACCAGAGACAACCAAGACAACCCTGCCTCCGAGGCCCTTGGTCCCAGTGAGCAGAGGTGCGAGGGGAGCGGCACCGGAGGGTTCGGCTATGATTCTGGCTGTTTTGACCATCGCCTGAGTCGCTTTGAAGATCTCCTCTTCGGATGCTGTAAACACCCCGTCGACGTACTTTGAGCATGCTCTGTAGGTCAGCTCCCCCAGGGCCGAGGGGATCAGGCCATCCGCCAAAGAGGACGGGGAAGGGATGGTCACGATGTGCCTTTCCCTGAGCGACCGGGTCAGCTTCGGCGCCCCCTCCGGCTCGACCCCGAACACCTTCGCCTTGGGCCTGAGAGATTTCAACGCGGTGGAGATCCCCGAGATCAGGCCGCCGCCGCCTACAGGGACGAGCACTGAATCGAAATCAGGAAGTTGCTCCGCAATCTCAAGACCACAGGTCCCCTGTCCTGCTATTACGTCGGCATCGTTGAAGGGGTGGACGAAGGCCGCCCCCGTGGCTGCGGCAATCTCCCTGGCCTTCGCTTCTCTCTCGCCGCTCAGCCTGCCAGCCTGCACGACCTCGGCCCCGAAGTCGGAGATGGTCTCGACCTTCTCCCTGACGGCAGTCTCTGGGACGACCACGGTGCACTTCTTGCCCAGGAGGTGCGAGGCATAGGCGACGGCGATGCCGTGGTTCCCGGAGGAAGCGGCGACCACCTTTCTTTCCTTCAGCCCGGAGACCTTGTTGTACGCCCCTCTGATCTTGAATACCTTGATGGGCTGGAAGCATTCGAGTTTGAGGTATACTTCGAGTCCGGTCTTTCGGGAGAGAGGCGGAGACTCGACAAGCGGGGTCCTGCTGGCGACCCCCGCTATCCTGTCGGCGGCGAGTTCTATGTCGCGGAGCCCCGGCAGCTTTGGTTCGTTGACGACCTGCATCTCGGATGGGAATTCCGATTTGATTCTTCGAGGCATGGGACTACGCCAGCCACATCTGATTTAGGCCTTCGGGGATGGCCACAAATATTCTGCGGAGATTACTGACAGAATCTTCATCCTGGACTGCGGTGGAACGGTCCCGCATAGATCCGGGTGTCGTAAAGGAGCCTGACCCTACCATTGGACTTGAAGGAGTCGAACAGTTCCTTCACGTCCCGCTCCATCCGGACGAACCTCGTCTTCTGCTGCCTGGTAGGCATGTATGAAGCGGAGAGGAGCCTTCCGACGAGGCCCTCGAAGTCCAGGGTCTGTTCGTTGGGGAGCTGGAACTTCGAGAACTTCCGGCCCTCGAAGAACTGGGCCGCATATCTGTCGTCTACGTCTGGTGAATTGGTCTTGTCGCCCTCGTGCCTTTCGGTGACCTGCTGGAAGGCGCGCATGAACCTGCTCCCCTTCCTCCTTTCGTTGTAGACGATGCAGAGGATGCCGTCTGGCTTCGATATTCTTGAGAACTCCCTGACGGTCCTCGAAGCGTCGAACCAGTGAAGGGCTTGGCCGACGGTAATCAGATCGACCGACGCGTCATCGAGGGTCGTGTGCTCGGCGGTTCCCCGGACGCTGACGAACCTCTTGAATCCGGACAGGTTCCTCACGCCGTAGGACCTCATCCTTGCATTTGGCTCGACCCCGAAGACCCTGTTCCCGTTCGCCAGGAAGACCTTCGCCAGGAGGCCCGTGCCTGACCCTATGTCGGCGACGATGTCCGAGCTGCTGAAACTGAATTTCTTTCGAAGGACTCCGACGATCCGGTCGGGGTACCCAGGCCTGTACTTCGAGTAGTAAGGAGCGCGCACGGAGAACCTCCCTGTCGGGTTGAGGCTCAACCGAGGCGTCCCTTCTTGGCCGGCTCGGGGCTGTAGTTTGCCCAAAGCCTTCTGAAGAACAGAACCATCGCGATGTCGGCCAGCAGTGTAAACGGCACGAGCACCTCGGATAGGAACCCCAAGGCTGCGATGGGGATGAGGAGTCCGATGGCGAAGGCGAGAATTCCGCGGGGATTGTCCACCCAGTTCTGTTTCGTCATGTATTCGATGTAGAGCGCTTGGACTAGAATCGCCACTGCGAAGTCTGCAGCAGCGGGGAAGCCGATCGATTCACCGAGAGATGGGACCACCTCGCTGACGACGAAGAATGAGGCGCCCACAAGGGCAAGATTCCTGAAAGAAGTGTTCTGAGGCATGGCCGACGAGGAGAGCGGCCAAGCAGGGATGCGGTGTGCGGCCCACACCAACGCCCCTATGGACACAAGGCTGGCCAAGAGAACAGGAAGGCCCATCCAATAGCCGGATGAGCGGAAGACAAGCACCATCAGGAATACGACGGTCGATGCGAGGATGACTAGGGCGGCCGCCGTGCCTTTTTCGGACAGGAGCCTAGTCCGTTGGGTCTTGGGCAGTGCCAACCCCAGTAGGACTATCGGGATCGTGATGCTGAAGATGGCATGGAACGGGACGACCCCTGCGAGCCAGACCCAGTTGACGCCCAGCCAGTGCCCGTAGACGCCGTAGGACCCTACGGGGCCAGCCTTCGGGTCGAATAGGGTGCTCAGAGCGACGCCCTCTTCGAGGATACCGTAGGCTAGGCCCAGGAGCACTACTGTGATCCACCCCTTGTTCCATCTGACCCGGGCGTCGTGGATGAGCAGAGCCCCGGAGCCATAGAGCCCGAGGTTCGCCAACAGTTGAAAGACGAACTGCCCTGGGTTCAGTATGATGGCGTTGATCGGGCTCGAGCCAGACAGGTACTCGGGGATGCCTGGCGTGAGAAGCAGGAGTAACAGAATCGGCCGGGATCTTAGAGCGGCAAGGGCACCGTTGTAGCTGAAAACCGGGCCCACTCGTTGAGGGATGGCGGCGTGGCTATGAAACGCTTCGGATGCGCCTGCGAGGCGCGCGTTCCCTAGAGTCTAAGCCGCATTTCGCCAGCGGGCTCGAACCCGAGCTTCTCATAGAGGGGTCGGCCCTCCTTTGAGGCGTGAAGGACTAGCCTCTCGTATCCTCGGTCTTTGCTCCATTTGATTGCCCTTCCCACGATGAGCTTCGCCACCCCCCGGCGCCTGAAGCGCTTCTCTGTGTACATGGACATGAGATACGGCACTTTGAACCCCTTGCTGGTGGGCCTGGGCTGCTCTTCCCTCAGCCATATGCACCCGCTCCCGGCCACCGTCCCTTCAGATGTTCTGGCAATGAAACCGATCAATCGCCCTTCGGCCAGCTGCTTCTTGATCCAGTCCCGAGTCCTCCTGTTCGAACCTTTCACTTCTCGCTCCTGGTCAGGGTGGATGTCCATCCACATCCCCTGTCTGTGGGCCAACAGTACGTCGACGTCGGCCTTGCCGGCGTAGGAAATTTTGAATGAAGCCATCCGGGGCTCGAGCACCTGTGTTCGCATTTGAGGATGTCGATAACTGGAGTGATTGGGGTCACAAGTGAAGTGATAGGTGACGCCCTCCTGGCACAGGTTTGTGCCTGGTTGTTCGTTGCTGTCCGTCGAACCAGGTTTAACCAGCTTTGATGACTTCGAAGACCTTGTAGAACCTCTCCCTAGTCTCGCCCTCCTCGGGTGGAGCCAGCTGAATGCCATTCTTTCCTACAAAGAAGGGGTTCCAGGTATCGAAGTACAACTTCCCTCGGACCTTGGAGAACCTGTAGTATCTCTTCGTTGCCCCCTGACTTTCTGAGACCTTGAACTCGACCAGCCCGTCGGCAAGCTGCTCAAGGCGCTTCTGGACTTCTGGCTGGACCGCGCCCCCGTTCAAGGTGAAGAAGAGGGAGCCCCCAGCGCTCTTCACCCTCGCGCTCGTTGAATAGAGGAACTTCACGATGGCATCCGAGTCGCGGTGGGCGAACATGGCCGTTACAGAATCGATGCATATTCTGACGGGCCTTTGGGTTCCTAGATCAGTTACCAACTTCGTAAGCAGGAAGCCAAGTCCGTTCAGATCTCCAGGCGAATCCATGTGGTACTTCTCCTGGCTTACTAGCCCCCCCATGCAGGAGTGGCAGTCGACAAAGGTGAGAAGGCCTTCCCTCTCGCTCTGTTCTAGCCCACTGATCAACCCTCCCACGGACGCTCGGAGTTGGCTTGGCAGCTCGTCCAAAGCCAAGTAGATGCACGGCCTTGAGCTCCGGATGTAGAGGTCCATGAGCTTGTAAAGGAGGATGGACTTGCCCGAACCTGATTCTCCCAGCAGCATGTACGTCCTCCCTTCAGGCATGATTGAGAGTATGGTGTCGCATTGTGTGCAGTATGTCAACCCAGTGAGGTCGTCCTTCTGATAGGGTTGCCCGCACGCCTGACACGCTGACGCGCTGGTTGTCTGCCCGGGAGCCATTCCCACGTAGTAGCCCTGGCGTGCAGGTTAAAAGTTCGGGCCACCAGCGGAATGCGGATGATTGTCCGCTCCATTATGGGGCGTCCGAGGAAACTGGCTTGAAAGACGAACCGAAAATCGTCGTCAGTGAGAACGGACCATATCTTGTCTCCGGGAGCGTCCCTCTCTCCATTCAGACGATCATCCCCGATGAGCGAGGATTCTCTTGGGACTGGGAGTCCGGCAAGACGCTCACCAAAGCATCAAAGTACAAACTCTGCCGCTGTGGCCACTCGAAGAACAAGCCATTCTGCGACGACACCCACAAGACAATTGCCTTTGATGGAGAGGAGAATCTGAGCCGAGGGCCTTCCCTGGGGGATGCCAAGAGATACGATGGTCCGACTCTCATTTTGCAGGATACCGAAGTGCTTTGTGCCCACGCAAGGTTCTGCCTTGCAAGAGGGAGCATCTGGAGGATAGTCAAGAAAGGCGATGATCCTGACGCCCGCGACCTTGCTGTGCGTGAAGCCAATCATTGCCCTTCAGGCCGACTGGTCGTTCTAGACAAGGGGACTCAGAAGGAGATTGAGCAGGACTTTCCTCCATCAATAGGCGTGGTCGAAGACCCGGTTAGGAAGAGCAGTGGACCCCTCTGGGTCCGCGGGCGAATACGCATCGAGTTCGAGGACGGAGTTCCATACGAGGTGAGGAATCGTGTCACCCTTTGCCGATGTGGTGTATCCTCCAACAAACCCTTCTGCAATGGGAGTCACATGAGCATCAAATTCCAGGATGACCTGACCAAGTTCTGACACCTTCCCACCTCCCGCCCTCCCCCAGACCGCATCTCGGACTGATTGTTGCCACCACCGACCACAGCAGGACAAGAGACGTTAAATCGCAGCCCTTCAAAACGACCCTGAATGCAGGTTCCAGTGAACGTGGCCTGGCTGGCGGACTACGTCGATGCGGTAAACACCGAGCTCGGAACGTTGTACCCCCAGCCTGCGAAGACGACGCTTGAGAATGCGATGGCCGACGCGCTTTCTGTCGGTGGGAAGAGGGTCAGGGCGGCCCTCGCCCTGCTCTGGTGCGAAGTCTACTCGAATGATTACAAGCCCGCAGTGCCTCTGGCCGTCGCCTACGAGCTGGCCCACGCCAGCGCCCTCGTGCAAGACGACATTATCGACCACTCGGAGATGAGGAGGGGGATGCAATCCATCGGGGCTAAGTATGGCCTGACGACTGCGATTCTGGCTTCGGACCTCCTTCTCTTCAACGTCCCACGGATGGTGGCGAAGTACGAGTACCTCGACAGCAGGAGGCTGGCCAAGATCTTCGACCTCGTGGGAGAGGCTTGCAGGGCGACGACCTGGGGGGAGTTCCTCGACATGGAGATGGCGGGCGGGATAGAAGGGACAGAGAAGGAATACGAGGAGATGATCAAGCTGAAGACCTCGACTCTGCTCAGCGCGCCCTGCGCCAGCGGCGCCCTGGTGGGAGGAGCGACGGAAGCTCAGGCTGCCCATGCAGGCAGGTTCGGGGAGGAGCTGGGGATGGCCTACCAGATACAGGACGATGCACTGGACCTGACGGGGGACGAGCTGACCCTGGGGAAGCCGACGCTCACCGACCTGCGGGGAGGGAAGAAGAGCATCATCCTGATCCACTGCATTAGCCACAGTTCCCTCGAGGACAGGAAGTTCATACTCGGTCTGCTGAACAGGTCCGGTCCATACGGGGAGAACGAGGTTTCCAGGTTGAAAGGCCTGATTGCGGAGAACGGCTCGTTGGATTATGCCAAGGGAAGGGTGCTGAGCTACACGAAGAGCGCCCGGGACGTCCTCGATACCGTCCCGAAGGGAGAAGCCCGATCCCGACTGCTGCAGCTGACCGACTACCTCGCTTCGCGGTACTATTGACGAACTACGGCGAACACTTCATTCTAGCCTGACGCCGGGAAAAGCGGGCCGCCGTTATGGTTGATGCTTGGCCTAGGGCATAAGTCGGAGATGCGCCATTAAGCATCTGTGGCAGGGCACCGAGCTATAGAGTGAGTTGGCGTACTGGATGGTCGCAACCGGCGAGGATGCTGCGGATTGAGATGTGACTGGGGAGGAATGCACAGGCGCGGCGGGCGCCTGGACTGCGTGGGTTGACATCGATGCGCTCAGCATGATGGCGCCGAACGCCACGACTGCTGCCAAAACCAGCAGCAGGCTGATCTTCCGGAGGCTGATGTACACAGGGCATGAAAGGGCCCGGCGGGTATTTATCGGTTGTTCAAGATCTCGACAAATCCGTTATCTACCGTGGAGCTCCTAGTCCAGCCCCGGATGTTCGAGAGGTTCTACCAGCGCTGCCCAAAGTGCGGGCAGAGGACCTGGAAAAAGGTCATGTCCAAGAAGCTAATCGATACCAAGGTGGTCCAGAGCACCAGGCGCTCCTACTCCCGGAGCGGGAACTGGCCCGTCGACGAGCCCGTCTCTGTCTTCCTGTATTCATACGACATGGGCCACAAGTGCCGTGCCTGCGGGAACCAGTGGACGGAGAGGGTCACTAAGCAGAGGCCTTGGTAGGGGAGTCGGCTGGCTTGGGCCTTCTAGTGGGATCGATCAAGAACTCCCCCGACCTCAGTATGTCCCTGCCAATGATCAACGGGTAACGCATCTGAGAGCGGTCAGCGACTCCTAGGCTCAGCCTGAACGTCTTCCCCTTGAGCGTGATCCTCCCTTTAACGAGGGACCTCTTCTCGATCTTGTGCCCTGCGGAGACTTTGACTGTGATCTTCGACCCGGTCGGGCGCAGCCCGAGCCTGCGGGCGAGGACCCTGCTCACCGTGGTCCTGTCGGCTCCTGTGTCGACCTTCGCCTTGACGCTCTCCTCCTTCGCGGGGCCGGAGATTAGGACCCTGACAACGAGTCTGATGACCTTCTTGTCTGGCGTGACCTCAGACAATTCTATTTCCTGGCCTTCCCAACGGCGTAGTCGATTATCTTCCCGGGGACGTCGACGTCTGTCGCCTTCATCAGCCCCTTGAACCCCGGGGAAGCATTGACTTCGATGAGATATGGACCGTCCTTGGACATAATCATGTCGACCCCTGCAATCTCCAGTCCCACAGCCTTCGCCGCCCTCACGGCCATCTCCCCCTCAGCTTCTGTGTTCTGGTAGAGGACCCCTACGCCACCAAGGTGGATGTTGCTCCTCCATTCGTTGGGGCTTGCCTTCCTGACCATGGCCCCCACGACCTCGTCCCCGACCACGAACATCCTCAGGTCCTCCCCCGGGTTGGGGACGTAGCTCTGTATCAGTATGAGCTGCTTGAGCTCAACGAGCGTGTCGATTATCGGCCCTACGTCGCTCACTTTCTCCACCTTCATCACCCCGACCCCCTGGGTCCCGGAGAGGAGCTTGAGGATGAGGGGCGGCGGGGACTGCTCAATCACATCTCCAGCCTTGATCTTGGAGGCCACCAGGAAGCTCTCGGGAATCCGCAGCCCAGCGGCCCTCAGCTTCTGCATGGTGGCGAACTTGTTCCTGGCAGTCGAGAGCCCGGGGGCGGAGAGGGTGGTCGGGACCCCCATCAGCTCGAGGTGGTTGAGGAGGAGGACACCGAAGTCAGTGAGGCTCCTGCCTATCCGCGGTATGACGACGTCTGTCTCCCTGAACGACTTGGCCCCGTGGAATGCGTCGAAGTAGACGTCGGCGACCCTGAGCTGGACGTCCCCGGTCCTGTAGAACTCGGTCTCGTGCCCCTTGAAGCGCCCGGCCTTGATGATCTTCTTCGTCGTCCAGTATTCCATGTTCCTCGAGAGGACGCCTATTCGCAAATCAGCGGCCGGGGCGCCGCGTCTGATATATGTCTGTCATGGGCTTTACATTAATTAGCGCATGTCAGGACGGCCGAGTGTGAAGTCGAGGGCAGAAGGAGACAAGATAAAGTCGTATCTTCTCACCTCGTGCTAGGCGAGTCTATTGCGGGTTGCTAACAGCATCGTCGACCTCGTAGGGGGGACCCCGCTTGTCAGGCTGAACCGTGTGACCCGGGGCGTCAAGCCGAGGGTCTACGCCAAGCTCGAGTTCTTCAACCCCGGGGGGAGCGTTAAGGACAGGGTCGGCGTCCAGATGCTCCTCGACGCTGAGAGGAAAGGCATCATTAGACCCGGCTACACCATCGTAGAGCCCACCTCCGGGAACACGGGGATGGGGTTGGCCCTTGTCGCGATACAACGGGGGTACAAGATCGTCTTCACCGTCCCCGACAAGATGAGCAGGGACAAGATCGACCTGCTCAGGGCGGTGGGAGCGAAGGTCAGGGTCACCCCGACCAAAGTCCCTCCGGGCCACCCGGCGAACTACGTGGAGGTGGCCAGAAAGATCGTCAGAGAAACGAAAAACGCCTACATGCCGAACCAGTACGAGAACCCGTCGAACCCCAGGGCGCACTACAAGACGACTGGGCCAGAGATCTGGGAGCAGACCCGGGGGAAGATAGACGTCCTCGTCGCCGGAGTCGGGACGGGCGGGACCATCAGCGGGACAGGGAAGTTCCTCAAAGAAATGAACCCGAAGATCAGAGTAGTGGGGGCGGATCCTGACGGGTCCATCCTTTCGTCAGAATTCGAGGGGAAGAAGACAGAAGCGCGGACATACAAGGTCGAAGGGATTGGAGAGGACTTCGTCCCGGGGACCCTCGACATGGAGGTCATTGACGAGTTCGTGAAGGTCTCCGACAGAGAGGCCTTCGATATGACCAGGCGCCTTGCGAAGGAAGAGGGGATACTGGCGGGGGGCTCGTCAGGGGCGGCAGTGGCCGCTGCTCTGAAGGTGGCCAAGAGGCTTGGGAGGGGCAAGACGGTCGTCGTCATCCTCCCAGACACGGGGAGGAGCTACCTCAACAAGGTCTACAACGATGAGTGGATGGCGGAGGAAGGGTTCATCAGTGCCAAAGGTGAGCGAGTGTCGGTCGCGGAAGTGCTGGACTACAAGCCCGAGAATCTGTGTATGGTAATCGGGGTAAGCCCCGACGATCCTCTTTCGGCGGCCATAACCAAGCTGAAGGAATTCGACATCTCTCAGCTTCCGGTAATACAGGACGGCATACAGGTGGGGAGCATCACGGCCTCGTCAGTCCTTGCGGAGATCGCCTCGAAGAAACATTCACTTGACACTCGCGTCGAAGATATGATGGAGGCACCCCTACCTACAGTTGACAGGAAGGCGAAGCTCCTCGACCCTGCGATGGTGCTCAGGGAAAAGAACGCGCTGGTCGTCGTCGACGGGACGAAAATAGTGGGGATATTGACCATGATAGACGTGATAAACTACCTTGCCAAATCGTAGACGCCTGGGCTTCGGGACGAGGGCAGTCCACACGGGAGAGGAGCCGGACCTCGAGGCAACCGGGGACGTATCCGTCCCTATTCACATGAGCGCGACATTCGCCAGGCGGGCCCCCGAGACCCCGACCCGCGGGCTGGAGTACTCCCGGACAGGCAATCCCACACGGCTGGCGCTCGAGAAGAGGCTTGCCTCGCTCGAAAACGCGAAGTTTGCACTAGCTTTCTCCTCGGGAATGGCGGCCGAGACGTCTCTGACGCTGTCAGTCCTGAACAGTGGAGACCACGTGGTCGCCGAGTCCGACCTGTATGGGGGTACTTTCCGCCTCTTCGAGAGAACTCTAAGGAGGTTCGGAGTGGAGTTCACTTACGTAGATTTCCGTAGGCCGTCAAACGTAGTCAAGGCGATCAGACGGAACACGAGGATGATCTGGCTGGAGAGCCCGACAAACCCGCTGATGCACATCGTCGACGTCAGGGCCATCGCAAGGATCGCCCGAAGGCATCGAGCCATCACTGTCGTGGACAACACCTTCGCCAGCCCCTATCTGCAGAACCCGCTCGACCTTGGTGCGGACGTCGTCGTCCACAGCACAACGAAGTACATCGGGGGGCACAGCGACGTTGTCGGTGGGGCCCTGATGACTTCGGATTCCAAGGTCTTCGATGCGGTCAAGTTCAACCAGAACGCCCTGGGGGCGGTCCCCTCCCCCTTCGACTGCTTTCTGATCCTTCGCGGCGCCAAGACCCTCCATCTCAGGATGAGGAGGCACAGCGAGAACGCCATGGCCGTCGCGGAGTTCGTCTCGAAGCACCCTAAGTTCTCCAAGGTCCACTACCCGGGGCTGAAAAGCCACCCCCAGTTTGCCCTTGCCAAGAGACAGATGCGGATGCCTGGCGGGATGCTCTCCGCCGAGATGAAGGGAGGCCTGCCGGCGGTGCGTGCGTTCCTGCGGAAACTCAGAATCTTCTCGGTCGCCGAGAGCCTTGGCGGAGTGGAGTCGCTGGCCGAGCACCCTGCGTCGATGACCCACGCGAGCCTACCAAGGGAGAGAAGGGAGGAGCTGGGCATCGTTGATGGGCTCGTCAGATTCTCGGTTGGGATAGAGGAGCCCGAGGACCTTCTGGCTGACCTGAAGAACGCGCTGGCCTAGGCCCTTCTTACGTTGTTCTCGGCGGTAGAACTATCTCACCGTCCAACCGTGCTGCCACCATGGAAGAGAAGGGGCTGGCGTTTCCTGCCGCGGGGACCTTCGTGGTCATCGTCCTGATTGTGGCCGCCTCCTTCGCGGTCGAGTCTAGGTACACGGGACCGAGCAATGGGACGATCCAGACCTGCACGAATATCCCCGCGATCAGCTTCCTATACTGCGGCAGCCCCCAGCGGATATCCGCATATGGGACGCCTGGCGCGACGCCGACCGGAGGCTCGACAACCGAGGGAAGTTGGAACTTCACTGCCACCATCAACTCGACATCTGTCAGGGCAGGTGGGACAATTCTGCTTTCGGCGAGTCTCACAAATATTGGGCCGAACGTGACAATCAGAGACTTCGTGCAGCCGTACTTCAACCCGTACGTCAACTCATCAGGTGGGAAGCAGGTCTGGGCCTTAGACCCGCTGGTAGCGACGTGGGCCAACTTTGCCATCGCGGCAGGGGAGACCCTCTCACAGGAAGTGGATGTCCCGACTGGCGGGCTTCAGCCAGGCCAGACATATTTCCTCACGGTCGCACCGCTTTCAATCCCATTCCCGACCCCGAACAATCTGACCTTCACATTCAGGTTCCAGGTCTACTAGCAACGTATCTCGACTCGAAAGGGATTTGAGGCGACTTCGGAATGGTATCGGCGAGATGCCACGTCGCCATTCAATAGGGCGGGACACCTTTCACTATCTTTGGAATAGGAGCCACAAGCCGGCGCTCAGGATCAAGCCAGGCGACGAGGTATTCTTCGATATCAACGACGTCTGGTCTTGGCTGATTACCCGTAAGACCAAGTCCGCCGACCTGCCGTCCATCGACAATTCCAAGCTCTACCCGCTGGCGGGGCCCGTCTATGTGGAGGGGGCCGAGCCGGGGGACACCGTGACCGTCGAGGTTCTCGACGTGCAGAACGACTACTGGGGTTGGTCTGGGATATTCCCCGGGCTGGGGTTGCTCGAGGAGTTCAAGGAGCCGTATCTGTACAAGTGGGAGCTGAAGGACAAGAGGTTCGCCCACTTCGAGAAGGGGATCAAGATTCCGATCCGGCCCTTCTGCGGCGTGATGGGGGTCTCCCCGCCAGAGAAAGGAGGGTTCGATGTGATGCCCCCGGGGAGGCACGGCGGTAACATGGACATCAGGCATCTGACGAAGGGGAGCAGGGTCGAGCTGCCGGTGTGGGTGGAGGGGGCTCTGTTCTCCACAGGGGACGTGCACGCGGCCATGGGGGACGGCGAGGTGTGCGTGACCGCCATCGAGTGCGCCGGCAGTGCCAGGTTCAAGTTCGGGCTGGTCAAGAAGACGGGCCTCGCCATGCCGAGGTATACCACAACCACAGAAGCCAAGGCGAGAGAGTACCACGTGGCGACCGGGATAGCGCCCGACCTGCTCGATGCCGCGAAGCTGTCAGTTAGGAATATGCTCGACTTCCTGACCAAGACGTACAGGTTGAAGCGCGAAGACGCCTACATCCTTTGCAGCGTCGCATCGGACCTGCGGGTCCACGAGGTCGTCGACAGGCCCAACTGGGTGGTGGGGACGATGATCCCGATGGATATCTTTCCTTAGCTCGTCACTCCCGTCAGGTGAAAGACGGACCGAGGTAGTTGACCAATTCGTAGACGAGAGCCAACCACAGGGCGGAGGCTGCGAGGATCACCCCCATGAAGAACGCCTTCCGAGTCTTGTGGTGGAAGGCATAGCACGCTAAGAGAATCCCAAAAGCCCCTCCGGCGAAGGCCAGAGTGAAGAAGGTCTTTTCAGGAATCCGCCTGTCCCCGCCGAGGGCCCTGGACTTGTCGAAGCCCATCAGGATGAAGCCGCCCAGGCAGGTCACCCCTATCCATCCGATGGCCGCTGTCCAGATCAGAATCATTGACGCCTGGGCATCGGAGCCTACCATTTTATAGAAGCGAAATAGCCGACAGTTCTGATTTTCTTGGCCACTGAACCGGCTTCTTCCAAGCAGGACACGTACGAGGCTCCGGCGATACTTGTGGACGACGCGATCGTCTTTCCTGAGATGGAGGTCAATATGACGGTCCACGAGCCGAAGAGCGTGGCCGCCGCCATACAGGCGTACCGCGAACACAACCTGGTGGTGCTTATCCCGTCGCCGAGCATCGACGGAGTGGTGGGGTCCATCGGCACGCTGGTGCTGCTCCGCAAGGCGGTATCGTCGCAGGGGCACGGTGCACAGTCAATCTGGAAGGGGCTCTGGAGGGTCAAGGTCGATGACGTGCTTGCCCAGGACCCGTATGTCAGAGTGAGATTTTCGAAGGCGGGCGCGGACCACGACGTCCATGTAGGAATGTCAGAGTTGATGAAGGCGGTCTTCGATCAGATCGATGAATTCATCGAGGTCATCCCAGGGATTCCCGAGGAGATAGTGTCGTTCCTGAAGGACGTCGACGCCCCGGGAAAGCTTGCCGACCTCTGCGCCTACTCACCCTTCTTCACACGGAACGAGAGGCTCGACCTCCTTAGGACCCTCGACCCCGACGAGAGGCTGACCAAGGTCCACGGGCTCTTCGAGAAGCAGCTGGAAAGCCTGAAGGCTGTGGTGAAGACCCCGATGATTCTGGAGTGCCCGACCTGCGTCGACCTCGCAGACAAGGCCTTCGAAGCAGGGCCTGCAGGAGGAGCTGCAGCGGCGAGAGAATTCCTCGAGCACGTGATGAAGGAACACCCGGACGAGGTGCTGGGCCTAATAGCCGAGAGGTACGGCCCGTCGTTCATGAGACGCAGGGCCCTGAAGTAGCAGCTCAGCCTGCGCCGTGCATGTGGACCGGGAACTTGTCCTCCTTCTCGTGCCTGAGGATCGCCCTGTCCGAAGGCCTGTGCCTAATCTCGTTGGACTTCATCAGGAGCTCGGTGCTCTCCCGGGCGCACATGATCATGTGCACGGCCTTCTCGTAGAGCTCTGTCCTGCTCGGCTTGATTCTCGCGAGGCCCTGGTCGATGGACTTCTGGGCGCACGCCAAGGCGACCCGCGGGTACACCTCCCACTCGTCCATATGCGGGGTGATGTCGTGCTCGTCTATCCCCCTCGCCTCGGCGAATTTCGCCAGCTCGTCAGCTGCGGCCACGCACATGTCGTCGGTCACTGTGACCGCCCTCACGTCGAGGACCCCTCTGAATATCCCTGGGAACCCTAGGCTGTTGTTCACCTGGTTGGGGAAGTCGCTCCTACCGGTGGCTACAATCTTCGCTCCTGCCTCCTCAGCCTCCCACGGCCAGATTTCTGGGATGGGGTTCGCACAGGCGAAGACTATGGCGTCGTCGTTCATCGTCCGTATCCATTCTTTCTTGATCACGTCGGGCCCTGACTGGGCAGCCGCCACCACAGCGTCGACCCCCTTGAAGGATGCGGCCATGTCTCCGCGCCTCCCTTCGGCGTTGGTCATCTGTGAAAGCTCGTACTTCCATCGGTCGTCCTCTTCCTTGATGTCCTCCCTACCGGGGTAGATGATGCCCTTCGTGTCCACCATCATAATGTTGCCAGGCTTGACCCCCCACTTGGTCAGGACGTAGGCAGTCCGCATGTTAGCCGCCCCCGCGCCCACTAGGGTGATCAGGCTGTCCTTCGGGTCCTTCCCGACGATCTTGAATGCGTTGATCAGGCCCGCAAGGACCACGGTGGCGGTCCCCTGCTGGTCGTCGTGCCAGACCGGGATCTGGAGGCGCTTCCTCGCTTGCTCGAGTATGTAGAAGCATTTCGGCTTCTCGATGTCCTCGAGGTTGATGCCGCCGAAGGACGGCTGGATCAACTCGAGGGTGCGGATGATCTCCTCGGGATCCCTCGTCTTCAGGCAGAGGGGAAAGGCGTCGACCCCGCCGAGATACTTGAATAGGATGCTCTTCCCTTCCATCACCGGGAGGCCGGCCTCCGGCCCGATGTTCCCAAGGCCGAGGACCCTGGTGCCGTCGGTAACTATCGCAACGAAGTTCCATCTGTTGGTAAGCTCGAAGGACATGTCGGGGTTGGCTTGGATCTCCTTGCAGGCGGCGGCCACACCGGGGGTGTACCAGATGGCGAAGTCCTGGTAGCTCTGGATGGAGCATTTCGGCATCATCTGCAGCTTCCCACCGTAGAACTTGTGGAGTGGGGGCGAGAGGAGCGAGGGCTGCTTCGCCTTCTCAATCAGCTCGTCTGCCGTGGGCCTGTGCTCCTGGAGCTTTTGCTTCGACATGAAAGAAACTTCGGCCGCTCCGGCGTCTTAAATGGAGCCGTACATCTGCGAGCAAATGCACACAGGCGGGTCGCCCTCTGCGTGGGTCCGGTTACATCTGCGGTTGAGCCGGTTGAGCCGGCTGGGCCATCGGTTTCATCGGATTCCGGGCCAGCCAGAATCCTGCGACGAGCAAGACGACTCCAATGCCTATCCCCCCGAGCCCGACTGTCTTGTGCCAGGCCGCGGCATACATGCCCGCTCCTAGGATGACTCCCAGAACACCGAGCGCGGCCAACAGGTAGCCGTTGTTCATGGAAGCCGCCTGACCGATTGCCATTATTTAACGTGTGAAAGCGGGGGTTGCAAGAGATTGCTAATTTCTGAGATAGAGGCGATTCGCCTGGTCGCCTCTTTTGCGGCCGGGGCAGTGATCGTCGGGCTTGTCACAACCTTTGCAGACATGTTCGGAGAGGGCCCTGCCGGGTTCCTTGGCGGCCTCCCCACTTCCGGGGGCGTGAGCCTGCTCTTCATCGGACTGACGCAGTCGACGTCCGCCGCCGTCCAGGCGACGACCCTGTTCCCTCTCGGGTTCGCCAGCACATTCTCATTCCTCCTGTTCTTCGTCGCACCCAAGAAGCTGGGACTCGGCATCCGCATGGTAGTAGCCCTTGGCCTGTGGCTCCCGTTCTCAGTCGCCATCGCATTGTTGGCACCAGAGGACTTCGCAGTCTCCGTCGCGTCCAGCGTGATCATCGCTGCGGTGGTAATCTTGATCCGTCGGAGGATCTCAATACCCAAGGTCGAGGTTCTCCCGTCCGAGCCCGGCCTCGAGCTGACGATTCTGAGAGCCATCTTGGGAGGGTCCGTGGTGACATCGGTGGTGATACTGAGCACGGTCAGCGGACCCACCGTGGGAGGAGTCTTCGCCGCGGCGCCTGCGATCTGGTCATCTTCGCTCTATGTGACGAGCCGGAGAAGGGGGATCGAATTCGCCCGCTCGCTGACGTTGAAGTTCATGCAGGCAGGGACACTGACCGTCGTGCCATTCGGGATCGCCGACCGGTTCTTCTTTTCACCCTACGGAGCCCTAGCGGGGACTCTGCTCGCTTACGTGGCCATTGCACCCCTGGCCCTGCTGGCATGGTGGGTTACGAACGGCAGAAGCGCGGGGACGGCAATTGCAATACGGAATGAAGGCTAATCGCTTAATGACTTGGTTCCAATGGCCGGAATCCGAGGGGCGAGGAAAACGGAGAAGACAAGGGAACTAGCGAAGAAGCGCGGAATCCTCAGGATAGCGCAGTTCGGAATCGCGGGAATCGTTGGATTTCTCGCGCTTGAGGGGATACTCATAGCGGGTCTCTACGTCGTCTATGGGACGACTGTCCTCCCCAGCGACTTCGCGTCTTCCCCGACACTCTTGACCCTCGACGTGGTCGCCTCGGTCCTCGGCGTCGTGGTTGGTTTCTTCGTGAACGAGCGGACCACTGTCAGGGAGCTGAACCTAGGAGGGAGCGGAACCAAGAGCACCCTCGTCAGGCTCGGGAAATTCGAAGGAGTCTACGCCGTCGGGAGTGCGATCACCATAGGGGTGCAGTTGGCCCTGCTCGGCTCCTTCGGGCTGTCCCCGGCCGTTGGGAACATCGTCGGGGCCATAGCGGCATATCCAGTCAGCTACTACATCTCGATGAAAGTCGTCTGGGAGAGTCGCCGGTTCCCGCTTTCAGAGCCGGGCGTAACTCAGGAGGCGCCTGCTCACCCTGAGCAGAAGTAGAACCCCTGCCTCGACGAGTCCGATGACCCCCCGGATGACCTTGCCGGCGAAGTAGAGCAGTCCCATGCGAACGGGAGTGGGCGATCAGGTCATAGCGCCCAAGATTTCCTGACTTTGACTTGCGAGTCATAAATCGGCTACACAGTTTCTTATGATATCGGTGATGCTCTGTTCGTTCATATGAGCCTGCAGGAGATAGTAGTGATGATACATGACGGGGAGTACGGCCGGGCGATATCTTCGCTCGAGCACGAGGTGAAGGACGAGACCAGGACGCCCGTTGAGCGGCTGGAATACTGCAGATGGCTGGCGGAATGCAACCACAGACTCGAGGACTATCAGGAGTGCGGGAACTGGTATCTGGAGGGTGTGAGGATTATACTTTCCGAGAAGATCGATAACAGATCGAAGGCGAAGCAGGCACTCCCGCTCTGCGACAAGGCGCTTGAATCATATGAAAAGGGCGGGGATTCGGCAGACGTCCTTGTGGCCGCAAGGGTCAAGCAGTATATCGTCGGGCTAGCGAAGTAGAATTGCCCTCTAAGGAAAGATGCGCTCTCCAGTGGAAGCGTCTCTGAGGTAAATGGCGTGGTAGGGGCAGGACTGGGCGGCTTTGAAGACCTTCTTGGGGTCAGCGTTGGGATCATTCGTAGCCGCAAGCGGTGCAGGGTCGAAAACGGATTTCTTCTTGCTCCAGTCAAGGTGGAAGACCGAGGGCACCAGCTCCACGCAGCTTGAAGCGCCCATGCACAGGGCGTGGTCGACCCCCACGTCGACCCTTCTCCCCTCGACGACTATGCCGGACCACCACCCGCTCTCCTGGTAATCGCTTCGCATGCGGGCTACAACAACGAGGCCCCCGACCACTGCTACGCCGAACAGCGCCCAGATGAAATCGGTTCCGACGTCAGTCATGGATTATGCTGATGGATGAAACGCCTTTCCGTAGCTTTCGAGAGAGACCAACTCCTCGAGCGGTTTCCTCGACTTCTTCCCCAGGAGCTTCTTTGCCGGGTAGCCGAAGCCCAGGACCACCCCGATCTTCAGATTCTGTGGGATGTTGAAGTCGCGCCTAAGTTCGGCTTCCTTGATTCCCGTGAACAATCCCGAGGCGATCCCGAAGTTCCAGGCGGCGAGCATCATGTCCTGCAGGGCCCTTCCGGCGTCATTGGTCGAGCCCGGCACGCTAGGGTCTACAAGAACAATGACCGCAAAGTCGGAGTTCGTTATCCATTTCCCTGTCATGCTGTCTCCTGCGAGTGTCGCCAAGTTCTTGGGATCTTTGACCAAGATGAAGTGCCAGTGCTGAGAATTCATGGTGGAGCCGGTGAACCTGGCAGCCTGCAGTATCTTCGTCTTCATGGAGTCGTCGATGGGTTTCTTGGCGAATTCCCTGACCTGCATGTTTGTCAGAATCGCTTCGTAGGTATTCATGCGACTACGGGTACATGCTCCGTCATTAGGTTTTCGGAGGACTGTACTTCTTGAGGATGAACGGCGCCACGTGCCGGCCGTACATAACCTTCATCTCTTTCGGGAGGAACCGATACGCCTTCACGACCCCCCTGCATTGGGGGCTCCCACAGCGGCATTCCATCTTGTACCCGGGCCAGTCCACGTCGGTGCTGTAGTCGAAGGTCAGCTCCTCTCCCTTGAGTATCCTCCTGGCGGTGACGAGGGACATTCCTGTAATCTGGCAGTTGGGGTCGCATGAGTGGTTGATGAGCCAGCCGACGCTGTTCTTCCTTCCGAGGGTATACCTGTCGTAGTCAACCTGGAAGGCGTGTGGCCACAGATTCTCGGGGATATCCCAAATCCAGCGCACCTCTCCCCGGAACGTCGCGATCTTGGTCGAAGTCGGAATCGGCCCCGTCGCAAAGACGCCCTCCCCCTTGGCTCCAGACGCCCCTATCTTGGTTGGGATCACTTGTTGCCCGCGGCCTCGGCTTCCACGTAAATCGAATCGTATTTCTCCTTCTTGGGGACGATGCAGAGGAACTCCGCGTTCCCTTTCCCGGTGTTCTTGTACCAGTGGGGGGTGCCTGCAGGGATGAAGACCGAGTCCCCCGCCTTCACTTCGTGGACCTTTTTCCCGATTCCGATCTTGTACTTTCCTCTCAGTACGTATTGCTCGTGCTCGATGTCGCGGTGGTAGTGCTTGGGGATACTCCCACCAGGCTTGATGGTGAACCTCCTCATTTCGAAGTTGGGGGCACCGTCGTGCCTGTCCACGAGCCACTCAATCTGCGTCTTTACCGCCCTGTCCACCTTCTGAGGCTTGACCGAACCTGCTGGCTTGATTGGCATGTCAGGAGCCGACGGGGACGGCCAGCTTAAGATGGTTACTACCTAATCTTGGTTGAAGAAGCCCGACAGGGCCTCGAGGCCACCCCGAAGTGTTTCCTCGTCTGCCGTAAAACAGAGTCTGATTGCATGTGGGGCGCCGAAGAAGTCTCCTGGGGCGATGAGGACGCCTGTCTTCGACAGGATGTTCCGAGCGAGCGTGACGGACGAAGGCCCCTTGCTGTAGTGCACAAGGCAGAACGGCGCGACCCCCAGCTGCGCCGATACTCCTTCTGTATCCTTCAGGAACTTTCGGACCAGCTTCATGTTTGTGGTGTGGATGCGACGGGCGCGCTCGACGAACCTCTGCCTCCTCCTGAGCACCTGAGTAGATATCCAAAGAGAATACTCTGAATCGTGGCCGCTGACCGCCCACTTCGCATACAAAAGTTGGCGCGCCTTCTTCTTGTCGGCGAGGATCCAGCCCACGCGGTGCCTGCCTAGGCCGTAGAACTTCGTCATGGTATTGCCCGTGATTACGTCGTTTGATTGACCGAACCAAGCGTGAGGCCTGGCTGGGAACCTAAACTCCTCGTAGGTCTCGTTGATGAATACGGTCGCCCCCGTTCCCATGATGGATTTGACCGTGTCTTCGACATATTCCGAATCGAGCGCTTTTCCGGTGGGGTTGTTGGGGTCTGTGAGGCCAATCATGGCTCCACGGGTGAACGTCCGAGGACGATTGCGGATTACCTTCGTCCCGAGGGACCGAGGGACTGTAAACATCGGGGGGTAGTTGGGCAGAGGGACGAAGGCCTCCTTTGCGGCACCGTAGACAGAGTACGCTAGGAAGATAGCTTCGGAAGCGCCTGCGGTGAGAACAACGTTCTCAGGCTCGACCCCGTAAAGACCGGCGACCTCGTCCGCGAATATCTTCTCGATGTCCCCTTTCTCAGTCGTGAACTTCTCGAACGAAGTGTCAACGCCCATGGAGCGCAAATCGGGCTCCGTGAGTCCGCTCGAGGTGAGATTGTATTTCGCGTTCTGCCGGAGTGTCAGGATCCAATCGAACAGTCTATCGACAGAAGGACGCAAAGCGTTCGGTCTTGGTGAGACCCTGACGCTAGTTAAGCAGAATGGGCGCGTATTTCTTGTTGTAGTGGTCAGAATGATTATGGGTATTGACCTCCAAAGGGCCTTATACAGAGTGACATGGTTGTTGAGCGGATGCAGGAAGGCGGAAGGCGCCCACGGCCCAGAATCGAGTCTTTGGCTGACCTGATATTCGGAGTATCGCTTGGGATAGGGTCGCTGGTGCTCATCAGTGCGCTGCCGACCTCAAACGGGGAGATCAACAGCCACATCGCTGCTTTCGTGTTCACCTTCCTGATTCTCATCACGGCCTGGATCATCTACACCACGGACATGTCGGTGCTCCCCGTGGAGACGAACACCGTGACATTCCTCAACATAGCACTCCTGCTCCTGGTCGCGCTGGTACCCTATCTCCTTAACGGGGTTGAGCTTGTCAACTCGAGCCTTACAGTTGCAGAGGCGTCCTCGATCAGGGACTACTCGTCAACCTTGTTCGCCCTCGACCTGACAGGGATCCTGCTCATCCTCGCGACGTTCGCGCATGTAATCAGCATGGAGGAGAAGAAACTGGTCGACCCGGAGTTCGCTGCGCTGTTCCGTAACGGCAGGAACAGGATGCTAGTGCTGGCGGTCATCATGGGAGCCACAGTCCTGCCCTTCTTCTGGCAGGTGACCTGGTTCGGGACTCCTCTGAGGCTCTACGCATGGTACCTCCCCCTGATCTCTTATTGGGTCGGGAGGATTGTGAGGCCTCTGAGTAGAACCTACACAGAGTCGCAGGCTGCCTCACAGGGCCCGGGCCAGTAGCTCGAGTCCCCAACCTCACAGAGGATGACAGTTCATCGCTCTTTGTGGGGTGGTTTCTTCACACCCACATTCTCCAAGAAAGACCTGAACTCGTCCTCGGGGATCCACTCGACCCTCAGGTACTCTGCCACTTGGTCCTCGGACATCCCAAGCCTCCGCGCCTCGTTGACCGCCACCCGGTAGGCTTCGATTTCGGTGGGCCTGTCGATGTACTTGTAGTTCTTGTCCCAGAGCTCCTTGCCTTCATGGTGCTGGCGGATGTGGACGAGCTCGTGTATGACGTCCAGATAGACGTCCACCTCTTTACCTTCTTTGAGGTACTTCGCGTTTACGATTATGGAGGCCTTCTCGTCGCTTATCCGCATGTAACCCCGGCCGTCAGCTATCTCGACGTTGAGTTTGCCGAGGACTTCGTCGGTCCTGGCTCCGAAGATGTCCCTGACAGCGTTCAGTTTCTCAAATCCCCCGAAGACCCTCAGGAACGGGTTCGGGCCCAGGGGTGCCTTCCTTTCGATGCTGACCCCCAGGTCCATCCTTGATCCCTTGGCCCTGGACGGCATTTTAGTTTTCTTTGAAAGCAGCTGTTTGGAATGGAGGGGAACGAAGCCCCGGTTGAGGTAGAACTGCTTGGAGCCGTCGGACGCAAGTGATTGAAGGACTAGGTTTCTTTCCTCTGCCAAAGCGACAGCTCTAGCCCTGCTCAGCAGAACCCCCGCCACACCTAGTCTTCTGAACCGAGGGACGGTGCCGACGCAGTACACCCCAGCCAATCCTTTGGTCCGGAAGATGGCCAGCACACCCGCTGTTTCGCCTTTGATTCTGGCCTCCAAGAGAGTGGCGGCTCTGTTCTTGAGCAGGCGATTGATGATCGGTGTTACACGTGAGGAGAGCTTCCGGTTCCCGTAGAATGCATCGAGGTAGGCGTTAGCCCAGCGAAGGGCAGAAGGGCGGGTCAGGATTGTCGTGTGTGGTGGGTTGGGCGACTCGATGGGCCCTCTCGATAGGAGAACGGTCATCGTGTCCACAGTCCTGTAGCCTGAACCCTCGAGAGCCTCGGCAGCTCCGACGCACGAATCGAAGACGGTGACCGTGGAATCCATCCCCCGAGCTGCTAGCTTCTCCTCCGCGGCGGCTGACAGCCTGCTTACTCCCGTGCAGGCGAGAGTGCCAGCGCGGTTGAAGAAGGGTTCCTTGAGGTCGTCAGACGACAGCAGGTAGCCAGTGGGGCTGAGCCAGGTGAGGCGCGCCCAGTTGGACCACCAGCCCGCCTCGTTGAGTTCGAGGTCCCTCCGGTCAGGACGGTTCAAGCAAATCCATTCCCAGAATCGAAGCTGCTTTCACAGCGGCACGGGCAAGCGAGCCCGCCTTTGCGGAGTTGACTTCCTTGGCGGCGGTCTTCAGGGTCCTGTCGATCCAATCCAGCGCCTTGGGACTGCCGAAGTCGTCGTTGAGGGCGTCCTCGAAAGGCGCCAAGGAGAGCTCGTCTTCGCCTACGGACATTGCGAGGCTTGCAGCCATTTCTTGCATCTCGCGCAGACGCCGCCTGGCAGCCGCAAAGCCCGAAAGGTCCATCGCCTTTCTGTAGCGGACGGACAGGAAATAGAACCTAAGGTCGTCAGCGGTGCACATATTCAGGGCCTCATCGACGGTGACCACATTGCCGACGGACTTCGACATCTTCTGCCCCTCCATGTTGAGCAAACCTGCGTGCACCCAGTACTTGACCAGAGGGCGTTTCCCCGTAAGGGACTCGGCCTGGGCTATCTCCGCCTCGTGGTGCGGATAGATCAGTTCGTATGCGCCTCCGTGGATGTCGTACTGAGGCCCGAAGGCGGGCAGAGTCACGGCTGTGTCCTGGATGTGCCACCCCGGAGAGCCGAGGCCCTGTGGGCTCTGCCATAGGCCCTCGACTAGTTCTTCCGGGCGCCAGAGCCCGAAGTCTGTGAGGTTTCTCTTCTCGAGTGATAGCTCCAGCGGCCTGAGGGCCAGGTCGCTTTTCGACTGGTGTGACAGGCGCCCCCACCGTTTGAACTTCGAGGTGTCGAAGTAGACCCATCCCCCTGCCTTGTACGCGAGCCCCTTATGCATCAGCACCTGGACCTGGCTGACCATCTCCGAGACATGGCCGGACACGGGCTCGAAGTGTGTGACCGTGTCCACCTTCAGCCGCTTCAGATCATTCAGGAACAGCTTCGACATGCGGCGAGAGTACTCGAATGGGTCGGCCTTCTCCTTGAGCGCGGCTCGAGTGATTGACTCGTCGATGTCTGTTATGTTCATCAGGAACGAGACATGGTAGCCGAGGTGGTCCAGGTACCTGGCCAGGGCGTCGTAGAAAATGTAGGTCCGCGCATGCCCCAGGTGGATCCGGGACTGCACCGTGGGCCCGCAGACGAACATGGTGACGAATGGGGGCTTTAGAGGTCGGAAGACCTCCTTCTTGCCTGACATCGTGTTGGATAGAGTAAGATGACCCCTCAAGAGGAAGCGCGGACTCGCCCAAGGGCGCTGGTATTTGTTTTTGAAGAAGGGGTCCCAGCGGGCCTCGGCTTGTTCTACGAGAAGAAGGTGACATCCCTTGGCGACCTGGTGAAGGCAATCAGGACGCTTGACGAGGACTCGGGGGTCAGGGTGGTCGGAGAGCGGCAGGGAAGGAAGTGCTTCGTGTTCGTCACGAGGTTCGGTCGGCGATACACGTTGATGACCTATGGCGTAAAAGCCAGGACGGGAGCCCCAGACAAGAGGCTGGAGGCCCTGGAAACTGACGACGTCGAAGCCGTCACCGAGGCTATCCGTATGGTCGCTCCGCACCGGATACAGGCGTACGTCTACTGAGGCGTGGCTTCGGCGCCGGATTAATAGAGAAGGAGTTCCGACTCGGTTCGATGGAAAAGCCGAAGGCGATCCATGTCGTCTATGCCGCGTGGTGCCCGCACTGCCTGCCAGTCACCGTTGAGCCCCTGCTTGACAGGGCCAGAGAGCTTGGAATCCGCTGCGTCCTCTACGACATAGATACGGAGAAGGAGCAGGCCGCGGACGACCTGGTCAGGAAGTACGGCGACTGGGCGCCTGACTATCTGGTTCCTCAGGTCTTTTTCGAATACGATGGTAACAAGTTCAAGCACGTTCTGACCGGCAACCCCCAGGGGGTAGAGCTGACCAGAGAGGCCGTGGAGAGACTCCTTTCTGGCGAGCTGCTTGCCGAGGCTAAATAGCGGGCGAACGGCTGGCTAGACATGCCAAAAGAATCGATAGACGCGTTGTATACGAAAGTCGTGAAGAAGATGCTGAAGGAGACCCTTCATGTGAAGAACGGTGAATCGGTGACGATTGAGGCTTGGGACAACGGGATACCCTTCGCCAGGAGGGCGCTGGCTGAGGCCCGGGCGATGGGGTGCAGGGTGATTCTGGTCTACGAAGATGAGAGGGCCTACGTCGAGGGGGTCAGGAGGGCACCAAAGGACTCCGTCGGGATGATGGGGAAGAACGAATATGGCATGCTGGCGGGGACGGACGCCTACGTCTTCGTGCCCGGCCCGGCGCTGGGGGTCTACTCCCACGCCTTGGAACCCAAGGAACGTGAGCAATCTACCAGGTACAACTCATCATGGTACGACGCGTCAACGAAGGCAGGGCTCAGGGGAGCAAGGCTCGCCTTCGGATACGTAGGCAAGGACCTTGCCAGGCTTCTGGGGAAGACGATCGATGAGGCTGCCAGGGCGCAGCTGACAGCGGCTCTGGTAGACTATGGGGAGGTCGCAAGATACGCGGGAAGGATATCTCCCCTCTTGGTCGACGGGGCTAGGGCGAAGATAAAGACCGGGAGTAATGAACTGAGGTTCACCCTGAAGGGAGAGCTCGAGGTTCAAGACGGGATTGTAGACGACGAGGACAGGACGACGGGGAACACAGTGGCCTACGTCCCTCCGGGTCAGGTCGCGAAGGACGTCGACCCCCGGAGCACCAGCGGAAAGGTGACTCTGACCAACTCGCTTACGAAATTTGGGGTTATTCCCCATGCCGAACTCGAATTCAAGGAAGGCAGGCTGACCAGCTGGAAGTCGGAGGACAGCACGAGGCTCAACAAGCTGCTCGACCACATACCTCCCGGTGAGAGGAAGCTGACGATGGTCGGCGTCGGGCTCAACCCCGTGCTGGGGTACGGCTACGGTCAGGACAGGTTCGTCCGAGGGGCGGTGACGCTAGGAGGGTTCGGGTTCACCGGCCTGGTGGGCAAGGTGAAGCTGGACGTCGGCGGCTCGAAGATCCCCTAGGCAACCGTCGTTTCGGCCGGCGCATCACACCATGGTGGCGTTTATGTTCGCCATTTCGTTACGTGTCCTTTGGAGGGTGAATGAACTTCCATGGCCGAGAGCGGGTTTGAGATTGACGGTCCCATTGAGCAAGTAGCCCCTCTGGAAGACCAATCCGCCCCTAAGGTGGCGGGAAAGGAAACGAAGCTGCAGCTCCCCATCCTTTCGATAATCGATTCCATAGACTTCGACGACCACTTCGTGATCATTGGCGACGTGGGGACGGGGAAGAGCACCGTGACTCCGATTCACGAGTTCGAGCTGCGCGGGAGGGACAGGCAGATTCTGATCCGGGAGCCTTCGAGGGCCTCCTGCAACGCCCTGTACTATTCGCTGGTGGCCCTCCACCCTGAGGTGAAAGATGAGCTCTCGGTCATCACCAAGGACACCAAAATCAACGTGGGAGGCAAGGTGACCATTGTGACTGACGGCGTCCTGCTCAGGATGCTGGCCGAGGGGTCTGTCACAGACTGCTCTGTCTACTTCGACGAGAGCCACCAGATGACTTCGCAACTAGAACTCTGCATGTCCCTGGCGAGGAAGCAGGGAGCGGAGACGCGGAACCTGTACCGGGTGATGAGCGCAACCCTCGACCCGAAGGAGTTCATGTCTTTCCTGGGCATTTCGAAGGTCTACACCCTCAGTGGGCGCAGGTTCCCGGTCAGGATCGAAGTCGAGTTGGTCAGAGATGTCGACGAGATGCTGGACACCGCCGCCCGCTACCTCTACACCCAACCCCGCGACCAGTCGTGGCTCGTCTTCCTCCCTACAAGGCGCCTGGTGGAGAAGTTCGCCCACAACTATGGAGGGATCTACATCCATGGTGGACTTGAGGGGGCAGAGGTCAACAAGATCCAGAAGAGGGCGGAGTTGGACAGGAACCTCAGAATCTTCGCGACCAACGTCATCGCCTCTTCGGTGAACATCTACGTCGACAACGTCCTGATATTCAACGAGGTCATCGACAGCAAGGACAAGCTGGGGGAGAAGACCCTCAGGTACAGGAAGGTGGACAACAATGCGATGTTGCAGATGATAGGCAGGATCGGCCGGTTCAAGCCAGGGAGGGCGGTGATCATCTCCGACACCCCCGTACCTAGGAAGATCACCCCGACCCCGGTCAAGAAGGACCTCGAGACAGAGACCCCGTTCGACCTTGTCCTCCTGATGTCGAAGTACGGCCTGGCGTTCTCCGGGTTGGAGTTCATGTCAAAGGTGGACCAGCGTGAGGTCGCCTTCGCAGAGGACTGGCTGACGGACATAGGCGCCATCGACCGCCACAGCCGCAGGATTACCGAGAAGGGCCTCCTGATGAGCGAGATCCCCTACGATGTCGACTTCGCCCACATGATATCCGGGGCCCTGATCTCTGGCGACTACGAGATGGCCAGGTTCCTCCTTGCGAGCGGGGCCTTCGGGGACTCCCTCAACCACGCATACAGGTCGGACATGGAGGAGATAGCGTGCCAGCTCCTCTATGGGTTCGACAGGTCGAACGAGCTGAACATCAAAGCGCACCTCCTCAAGAGATACTCCGAGGACAAGGAAGGGACGTTCGTCTCAACGCTGGTCGGGGACGGGATATTCGTGAGATTCGTCGAGGAGGCGTGGAAGAACTATGAGGCGGCCCGAGGGTCACTCAATGACCTCCTAGTTTCTTCGACGAAGGGGTTGATTCCAAAAGAGGTGCTGGCAGACCCTGACGTCCTTAGGCTCGAACCGTACCTCCAGGACTGTCTGACGTTCGAGAGGTTCGACCGCCACGAGGCGAGCCAATACGATCTGCGGCGGCTCAACTTGGAAGGCCGTTTCTATGCGAAGTCGATCACCATGAACTACAGACGGATACTCTTCGACATCGTCGCCCTGAACTTCGGGAGAAGACGTCACCGGGGCCGCAGACGTCGCTAGGGCCTTTTCATTTCGCGGTTTAGCCACCAGACCAACCCAAGCGCGATTGGGATCCCGATGATGACCAGGCTCCACACCAGGATTGTGAACCACGAGCTCACGACATAGTTCAGAGTGAAGGTGGAGATGGGGGCGTTCCAGTTTCCGTCGAGCCAGACCTTGATGCAGAAGGCGATGAAGAAGAACAGGGAGACTCCTCCGCTTCCGCCCGCTGTGCGCGAGCGTTTGCCGAAGTGATATCCCATCCGCTCCTCTTGAGGGAGCCTCTTCCACCACCGCCAGGCTGCCACCGCGGCTACGACCACTGGAACTCCGACGAGTAGGACTTCCCAGAAGATTGCGGTAAAAATGAAGTTCACGAGGTTTCCAATCGTCCAAAGACCCAGAGACGATGGGACGAGGCCGCTCGATTGGGCGTTGCTCACGAACCACAGGAAGACTGAGATCGAGCCTATGAATGCCAGAGCGCCTGCCAGGAAGAATATTGCTACGGCAACCTTGTGTCTCCTCCAGAAGTCTCTCCAGCCTGAGCCCGCCATGCCCATGAGTGCCGGAGCCTCTTCGCGCTATGTAATGGTTTGCCCTATATCGGTTTCCTGTTGGAATCTCGTAGAGCCGCCAGCCCAGCCAAGAACGCCTCGTCACATCTTCGCGGGGAACTGATAGAGGCCTATGACATTGCCTTCTGTGTCCTGGAAGTAAGCGTTGAAACCCATGTCACCGATGGGCGTCTTCTTCATGGTCACTTTGCCTCCCAGTTTCTTGACGCTCTCCAGTGTGGCGTCGATGTCGGCCACGCCTATGGTGATGGTCACGTTCTCGGGTGCAGTTTTACCCTTCTTTCCCATCCCGCCGTTGATCGCCCCTGGTGAGGTGGGCATGCGTCCGTTGTCAGATGGTGTAGTTCCTAGGCTCCAGTATTCGAAGTCCGGATACTGGTCGATCTGCCAGCCGAACGCCTTCGAGTAGAACGCCGAAGCTCTCTTGGGGTCTTTCGCAGGGATTTCGAAATGGACTACTGAATCCATCAAGCTTGAGTCCACGGGGCTTCTATTTTAGTCTAGGAGAACAAGAAAATCCAAGTCGCCTAGGCGGTGGGTGCAGGCTCCCAAACGAACTTGCCCTTCTCGTAGACCGGGTCGCCGTCGAAGTAGATGGTCCCCCCTTCCTTCATGCTCTTGATCATGTCGATGTGGATGGCGCTCTTGTTGGTCCCGCCGGTCTCAGGATAGGCCCGGCCCACAGCCATGTGGATGGTGTCCCCCATCTTCTCGTCGAGCAAGATGTTCCTCGTGAACCTGTCTATCCCCCGGTTCATCCCGATGCCCAGCTCCCCCAGCTTCTTGGCCCCGTCGTCTACGTCGAGCATCGCTTTCAGGAGTTCGGCCCCATCTTCTGCGCTGGATTCCACCACCAAGCCGTTCCTGAACGTCAGTCTGCCACCCCTGATCTCATGTCCCTGGTAGATCACCGGCAGATCGAAGTAGATTTGTCCCTCGACTTCGGTGTCCACCGGAGAGACGAACACCTCACCACTGGGCATGTTGTGGTCGCCTGCACTGACCTTGGGGCGCCGTCCTTCGACCGACATGGTGACGTCCGTGTCCTTCCCGACGACCCTGACCTTCTTCGCCGAGGCCAATCGCTCAGACAGGACCTTCATCTCTGATTCGAACTTCGGCCAGTCGCGCAGGATGGCAGAATAGACGAAATCGCGGTATGCCTCATCTGACATCTTCGCCTCCTGGGCCATTGCGCTGGTGGGGTGCAGTGTGATGTTCCATCGTTTGCCTTCCATCGCCCCGCCCAATGGGGCACTGGCCCGGGTAGAAATCTGAAGCTTGTTTGATGGGACGTCGACCGTTTCTTGGGCGTTGGAGGAGCTGAGGATGTAGACAGACACATCCGCCCCTCTGACAAGTTCCACCACTTGGGGCGCCATGGTGGAAAGCGTCTCTTTGTCAGCTGCGAGCAAATACGCCCTATCTACCTGGTTGTCTCTGTCCAAGACAACAAACCGAGCACCGACTTTCCCAAGCTCGGAAGCGAGGGCGACGACAAGTTCGTGGGCTTCCTGAGTGGCTGAAATCAGCACGAAGTCATTCCGTTTCACTTTGCAGGAGTAGTTCACGATGACCTTCGCGTGCTCCGAGACTCTGGGGTCGACCATGGAGGCTCGCCAGCTATATGGTGAGGATAATGAGCACGACCAAGATGATGATTATGACTACCAGGATTGCCACGATATGAGCGAAGGCTCGCCTTCGCTTGACGCGCACCTGTGGCAGGCCCCCGAAAACCCCGATTAGGGCGGCCATCAGGCTCGTCAGCAGCAAAAGACCCCCGAGGCGTTTCTTGATGGACCTTTGAACCAACTTCGCTTGTAAGACCCGAAATGAACTTGTAAACTTTCCCATTGTCCTTTCAGACGAGCGGCTAGACGGACGGCTGGCCCAGGTTCCTCTCAAGGAACGACCAGATCTTGTTCCAGCCGTCGATTGCCTGCTCCTGTCTGTACGATGGAGTGTGGTAGTAGAAGAAACCGTGGCCAGCGTTCGGGTAGCTGTGGAACTCGTAGGCCTTGCCTAGCCTCTTCAACTCGGCGTCAATCTGTGCGACCTGTTCCGGGCCAGGGTTCTTGTCATCCTGCCCGAAGAGGCCCAGAAGAGGGCACGACAGGTCCGCAGCGTAGTCCAAGGGAGAGACGGGTGCGGTCGGGACGAGGTCCTCCTTCTTCATCACCACGGAGCCTCCCCAGCAGTCTACGGATGCGTCGAAGGCCTTGGTCCTGCATGCGACGAGGAAGACGTGGCGCCCACCCGAGCATGAACCGAACCCCGCCACCCTGCCGTTGGAGATTGGTAAGGACTTCAGGTAGGTTGCGGCATTCGATACGTCTGCAACTACATCGTCGTCGGGCACCCCTCCGGCTGCGCGCATCTTCGAAGTTGCTTCTTCAGGGGTCCCATGGCCGAACCCGAAGTAGAGGTTCGGGCAGATGGCCAGGTATCCGTGATGAGCGAACCTCCTGGTCGCCTCCTTGTACCACTCGTCCCACCCCGGCCTGTGATGGACCAGGACGACCCCAGGGAAGGGGCCCGGGCCGAGTGGGCGTGAGAAGTACGCGTTGATTCTGAGACCTTTGTGCCCATCAATCATGACTGTTTCCGAGAGCATCCCTTCGTACATCTCTGTGGTGTAAGTTCCCATGACCTAAGACCCCAGCAACTCGATCCAGATGCCGTCAGGATCCTTGACGTATACTTCAGTCCCCTTCGACTGTTTGGGGGTCACGGCTGGTGTGGCGCCCTTGTTGAGCAGCTGCAGGTACGCTTCCCTTACATCCTTCACCTTGAACGCCAGGTGGTCCATCTCCTCGCCCTTGGTGTAGTCCGTGTAGAAACTGGATCCCTTGGGGTACCAGTTCAGTTCGAGTTTCTGTTCGGACCCCTTCCCTTGCAGTTGAACCCAGATCCCGCCATGCGGTTGGGTTCCCTTCTTCACCACCTTCATCCCCAGGGCCTTCGTGTAGAAGTCGAGGGACTTGTTTAGGTTCCTGACCCTTATCCCGCTGTAATAGAACTGGAACTTCACGGCGCGCACTTCCCGTGGGCCAATAAAAAGGCCAACCTGCCGGCCAAAGGCAAAAGAACACCCCGCCCCGCCATCGGAGCATGAGCGCCAAAGCCGAAGTCACTAATTGGCTCATGGAGAAAGAGCAACCCGCCGTCCGTTACTTCGTCATGACCGAGCTTATGGGCAGAAGGCCCAGCGACCCCGAATCGAAGGAGGCCTACGACAGCATTTCGAAAGAAGGTTGGGCCCATGACATTCTCAGGCTCCAGAATTCAGATGGCCGCTGGGAGTCGCGACCCAAAGGATCGCTCTATGGTCCCAAGTACACAGCAACCAACTGGATGGCGCTGATCCTCTCCGACCTCGGCCTGACGAAGACGAACCCACAGGTCAGGAAGACGGGGAACCTCTTCTTCAAGGAATGGATGGTAATACCGTCCGGGGAAAACATCTTCAACGACGAAGTTTGCGTCGTCGGGAACACGGCCAGGATGCTCACCCGTTTCGGCTATGCCGATGATTTCAGGGTGAAGAAGCTCTTCGACAGGCTCGTAGAGGACCAGAAGGAGGACGGCGGCTGGCATTGCTTCAAGAGTGATAAAGGGACCCTCGACTGCTGGGAGGGGCTGGCTGCCTACGCTGCTCTGCCCAGGCAGAAGAGGACCAAGAGCATCAACCGCTCCATCGAGAGGGGCGCCGAGTTCTATCTGGAGAGGCAGCTCTTCGACGACGGCGAATCGACGTACGCCCCATGGCTCAGGTTCCACTATCCTAACCACTACTACTACGACGTACTGGTCGGCATGGACGTCTTGACCAGGCTGGGATATGCGGGGGACAGGAGGCTGAAGCGAGTCCTGAAGATATTGGACGACAAAGAGCTCCCAGGCGGGGCGTGGGCACTAGACCGCGTTCATCCTGACCTCGGCCGCGGGGCGAAATACAGTCTGCGGAGGAAGCCGAAGCGGTTCTCCCTAGAGAGCGAAGGCAAGCCGAGCAAATGGATAACTCTGAAGGCCCTTCTGGTCAGGAAACGGATTGAGGAAGCGGCTGGAGGAGCCTGATATTGCATTGGGCTCGGAAGAATTAGATATCTCCCGGCCGCAATCTCATTATTGACCGACCTCTGGTCCCAAATCTGGAAGGGTGAACAGGAGTTCTTCGATTCTGGGCATGGTGAGTTCAAGCACGGCGTCTCGTTCGTAGCGGTCTCGTCGATTGCGGAACAGTACTACTGCGAGTACAAGCTGGAGAACGAGTTCGCGCTAGGGGAGATCCCCACCGAGACGAAGGATTCCGGCACCGCCCTCCACGACGAGCTGATGCCGACGGAGAAGATTAGCAGGGAGGAGTTCGTCAAGCTGGTCGGCAAGAAGGAGCCGTCAATGGCGGTCCTCGGGGTCTGGGGCTCAGCCGGGGGTCTGAAGGTGGTGGGGGTGCCCGACCACATAATCTGGTCGGAAGAAAGGCCGCTGTGGGTCGTCGAACTGAAGACCACCAGAGGCGATCCAACCCCGCTCTGGGAGGACCAGGAGAACCAGGTCAGGGTCTACGGGCTGCTGCTCGACAGGATGGGGTTTGACTGCTCCAAGATGCGGTCGGCGGTGGTGAGGCTGAAGTCCGGTGAGCTGAGCGAGTTGGAGAAGAGAGAATGGATTTTGAAAGTTTCTGATGCCCTGATCGAGAACGGAATGCCTGAGCTGGAGGCCAGGTACCAAGGAAGGATGAAGGCGCACCTGCTCGAGCACGACGTCGACAAGGCCGAGACGGCTGTCGCTTCCAAGGCGGGATACTGGCTGGAAGAACGGGAACCTGTTTCAAGCTCGAGCGTCGCCAAGTGCAAGGCCTGCGAATACAACTCGGTCTGCTCCAAATCACTCTACAAGCCGACGTAGATTGAAGCTGACTGCTATGAATCTCTTACTTTCAGGACCAGCTTGCCGCGGGCGTGCCCCAACAGGCCCTTCTGGTACGCCTCCTTGGCCCGGGGAAGCGAGAAGACCTCGCTGATGATCGGCCGGAGCTTCCCTGAATCGATCAGCCGAGACAGCTCGACCAACTGAGCCCGATTCGGCTCGACCAGCATGGAGACGCCACGCACTCCGAGGGCCTTCGCCTTGTCCTCTGGAGCGTCCCCCACGATGGTGACCAGGGTCCCGCCCTTGCGCAGGACATTCCAAGACCTGTCGAGAGTGTCCCCTCCCACAGTGTCCAGCACCGCGTCCACTTCCTGCACCTCGTCTTCGAACCGTGTCCTTGTGTAATCGATGACCTCGGATGCACCGAGCTCAAGCCCGAGGTCGGCATTGGCCTTCGAACATGTGGCTACGACATGAGCGCCCTTCCACTTCGCGAGCTGTACCGCGAACGACCCCACCCCGCCTCCGGCGCCGTGGATGAGCACCCTGTCCCCCTGGGAGACCTTGGCGTGATCGAAGAGGGCCTGCCATGCCGTGAGTCCCGATAGAGGGACGGCGGCCGCCTGGACGAAGTCGAGGGATCTGGGTTTGGGAGCCAAGTCGGAGGCGCGGACGGCGACAGATTCTGCGGCCGCTCCGTCCCGCCAGAAATTCAGAAGGCCGTACACTTCGTTGCCCGGGGAGAGGTCAGAAACACCAGGGGCCAATTTCTCCACGCTGCCAGACACGTCGAAGGCAGGGATGGCGGGGAGACGCTCGCTCCGATCGGAGTTGGTGAACGTAGAGTTCCAGGTGAATTCTGTCGGCGTTATTCCTGCGGCATGGACCCGGATCAGGGCTTCGCCGGCACTTATGGCGGGCGTCGGAGCGTCCTCGTAGACCAGGTTCTCAGGGCCTCCTCGGGAGTGGGTCCTGATCGCTTTCATGCGGAACCCTCCTTTGTTGGGTTCTTTGCCGGAGGCGGGCCGAGGGCGCTCGGGTCGAAGATAGTCTGGATTCGGACGATCTTGCCGTCCTTTGCCTGGTACCAGGAAGCCATGAACAAGGTCGGACCCGTTGTCCTCAGGTCATACCAGACGCACACCTCGTCTCCGTCGACGAAGACCCTCTTGATGTCGTATCTTCCGTGATACCTCCGCAGCATCTCGATGAAGCCCAGCGGGGCACCGAAAGTCTCTCCGGCAGGGCCCCGCACTCGGACGTTACTGCTCAGGAACTGCAGCGCCCCGTCGTAGTCCAGTTTGTCCAGCGCGTCGATGTAGGACATCACCACATCCTTTGGTTCGTTCTTCGTTCGCATGTCAGCCTCTATGGTTGGGAGATAGGAAAAGGGTTATGGCATAAATAGGGCGTTTAGGTCTTGGGCGGCGCAAATATGTCTGGCAAGGCACAGTCTCCGGGCGAGCTCGTCAGGAAAGTCATTGAGCGGGACGGGGTGATTCGTAACGGCCTCGCAAGAGGATTGGTGAACCACAGGGCGCTCGCAAGATGGATTCAGTCCACTTCAGACGAAACGAGCTTTGACGCGATTCTCAGCGCCATCAGGAGGTACCCAATCAAGCAGGCCTCGGCGAGAAGGCAGGTTCTGGGTAAGACGGTCCTGAAACTCTCAATCAAGAACAGGGTTGCGGTGCTCTCGCTCAGGAACGAAAGAGAAGTGCAGAAGACCGTGGCCCGTTTCTCGGAAGAGGTGAATTACGCCAACGGGGAGACGTTTCGGGTTGTTTCGAGCATGGAGGCCGTCAGCGTGACGTTAGATTCCAAGAATGCCGGCAGGCTTGAGTCGATGGTCCCGAAGTCGGTCGTCCTCAGGAAGCTGGAAGACCTGGCCGAAATCGTCGTGTCGATGGGGATTGAAATCGAGAAAGAGTCAGGGGTCATCGCGACGATCGCCTCGGAACTCGCCATGAACGACGTCAACATCAGGCAGCTTACATCCGTCGGCCCGGGGCGCATCCTGGTCCTGGTCGATGAGAAGGACGCGATGGAGGCATATCGAGCGCTGGAATCTCTGGCCCAAGGCAGATGATCCGAAGGCAAAGCAGTGGCCGTTCATAGGGTTCATTGCGCCACCTTCCAGGGCAACCTTGCGTCTCCTCCCGTTTCTTCGTTCAGTCCTTGAACGAGGGCTTCGAACTTGGATTTCGCTTCTGTTACACTCGGCATGTTCGGATCGAGGCCTCCGAAGCCGACCCATCCCCTCCAAGGACGCAGGATCTTTCCGTGAAATCCGTTGGGGGTGTGGACGTCCTCGCCGTACACCAGAAGCCTGCGTTCCAACTCGAGTGCGGAATCACCTGTGGTTCTCGAACCGTGGCGTCCCGGCGGGATTTCATCCGTCCTGACCTCGCCATCCTTCTCCGTCAGCTTGAGTAGGGAACGGGCTCCAGAAGAGAGGGCTTCTGTCTGCCACCACTCCTTTGAAGTGCCGATAGCGATGAATTCGGGCCACAATGTGCGATGGAGGAACGTTACCTTGCGGGAGACTAGTCTTGTTGTCAGGACGTCCTCACGTGTCGTGAAACGTTTCAACGTTCGCCAGATCAACTTCCCCTTAGGGTGACCCCACCAGGAGCCCTTTGTAGGACCCCCTGCAATCAGCCCGGCGACGCTTGGAAGTTTCTGGTCTGATTCGAGGAGGATGCCGAGACGCTTGAATTCCTTCACGACAAGGCGCAGAGAGTCGTCGTCGTGCATTCCACGCTTTTGAGCCGGCGCGCGTAGATAAGGCATCTGTGATGAGTTGTCGGCGAGTTAATTCAATCTCTGGCATCCTGTGGCGTGGTGAAGTTCATTGCGCCTCGGCCGGGAAATGCCTCGTTTATCTCGATCTGATTTCGCGCTTTCTCAGATAGACGATCCTTCCGCTCAGAGAGCCCTCTTTTGAGAACAATGGGATTGGAAGAACAGGACCCGTCTTGGACTTCGAAGCGAAGTATCTCTTTATCGCTATTTCACTTACCGGATTGAACCTACCTTCAGATACCTCTTCACTGGCGCCGCGTATCAGCACTCCCCCGTTTTGTTTCAGAACTCGGTAAAGTTCTGAAGAGTATCTGGGTCGGTCATGGTCTTCCAGCAAGTGAAACAGCCCGCGATCAGTGACGTAATCCACCGATTCGTCTTCGAGGGGCAGGTCAAGAACGTCCCCGAGGCGCCAATCTACAGTAACGCGGGCCTTGGTTGCTCTCCTCTTGGCAATCCGAAGAGCGGTCCTGCTGATGTCGACCCCCACAATGTCAAATCCGCATTTTGCAAGAAAAATCGCGTCGAGGCCCCCACCACATCCTACGTCTAGGATTCTGATTTTTCCCTCTCCAAACGTCCCTGCCGCCGCGAGAACGGCGAGTTCCGGTGAAGGATAGATTGGTTCCCAGTGTTCGAACTCGCGGCTTTTGTAGGAAGAGTCCCAAGAATCGCTTTCACTCATATCAGCTTGGACTCGATTACTTCCACAGTCTCCCTAACTGACTGGTGGTAGAGCTCTTCGGCGTCCAGAACGGTGACGGGTGTGCGCCTGTATTCCTTGATGAACTTCTTGAACGCCGAATTGATGCCGTCGAGATATTCGAAGGTCATGTACCGCTCGTAGTCGCGTCCTCGTCCCCTCACGCGCTCCATGAGGTATTCGGTGCTGCCGTCCAGGTAGAAGACCTGGGTAGGCGGGGGGATCCTCTCCTGCAGGGACCTGAGAAGCGGGAGGAATGCTTTCCTGTTCTCGTGCGAGAGCGTGTAGCTGGTGTAGGCTTCGACCCCGTCGAAGAAGAGGTCGCTTATCACCTCTTTTTCGAACATGCCCTCCTTGACGGCCCTGGCGACGTCGTGGTAGTGCATGATGGTGAATATCATCTCTGTTTCCAGCGCGTAGGTCACAGGGTCCTTGTAGAAGTCGTCGATGAGGGGATGCTTTGCCACAACCTCCATGATTGCTCGGGTCCCCCGGTGCTCCGCCAGGCGGCCAGCTAACGTAGTCTTCCCCGATGCAAGCGGTCCACCGAAGACGATGTATCGCGGCATGGCCTTGGCGCAGACCCCGGAAGCGCATATTTCAACACGATTTGAGCGCGCTCGAGGATTGGTTCTGGCGCGGACTTGGAATCTCAATCCGCCGCACTTTGGGCCCTCGCGCCTCCTCCGAGATGGAACTGACAAGCTACTCGCACATCTTTTGTAGTCACGGCGGAACACAAGCGCAAGGCAGGATCTCTTGTCGTTCTTCGTCATAATTCGTGGGCCGCTTGGGGCGGGGAAGACCACCCTCGCTCATTCTCTTGCTGAGGAAGTCGGCGCGGAGGTTGTCTCGATTGACCCAATTTTGGAGGCGTGGGAGTGGGATGGAGGCTCGGAGTCGCTTTTTCTCAAAGCGAATATTGTTGCAGTTCAACAGGGGCGCGAGGTAATTGGGAGAGGGATCCCGGTGATTTTTGACGGTAACTTCTATTGGAGGTCGGCAATCGAAGGCCTTGTAGACCGCCTCCCGTTCGACCATCGTGTCTTCACTCTAAAGGTCCCACTCCAAGTCTGCATTGAACGGGATAGAGGCCGCAGTATTTCCTATGGGGAAAAGGGCGTGCGAGAGGTCTTCGAGAAAGCGACAAGGTTCGACTACGGGATCACTGTAGACGCCTGTGGTGATGTTCCTTCGGTAGTCAGGGCTATTCGGGCACAGCTTCCATAACGTGGGCGGACCATCGAAACACAAAGTTTGGCCGGTCATACCACCTACGGGGTTCATTGCGCCCTTGAGGACTGCTGGGAACCTAGACGGCGCGCATGGGGTTGTTCTTCGGGTTGTGCTCGACTTCGGCCATCCCCAGGGCCTCCATAATTGGTGGGACGTACATGGCGAACCTTCCTCGCAGGCCTTTCTTTAGCCCGTACCAGCCCCTGATGGGGTTCATTGGCGACCGCGCCCACGCTTCGACCGTCCACTCCCTGGCTGGCTTCTGCTCGTCTGCGCTGCCGAGTTCCATCCAATCTCCATGCTTCTTGAGCGCCGTGTGGAGGTCGTTCAGGCAACGGAGGTCATATCGGAGTTCGGTCTTCCCGACCCAGACTACCAGGGCGGGTGGATCCAGCGATTCGTCGCGATAGGCCTTGAACTCTGATGTCCCAGGAGGTGTCTTTAGGACCCAGGGCACTGCTTTTGTTCCTTTGCTGGCCATATCGCTGTCTACTTCCCGCGAGCCTGACATTATAAGCGCGCCTCGACGGAATTGACCCTCAGTTGCGAATTCGGCCGCGTCGAAATTGTTCGGCTCCCTGGGGTTAATTGCGCCTCCGCAATTGCCATACGTTAATGACTCCGCCGTCCCATCCCTGACATGTTGGCCATAACGTCAGACGACGTTCTGCTCAGCGTAGTTGGGGCCCTGATCGGGCTCGCGGTCATCCTCCCTGTGACATACCTGGTGGTCGACCGTATCATCGACAGGAATGAGAGGAAGAGGATGAAGCCGATAGAGGCCACGGCGAAAGAAAGGCTCACCTCAAAGCTGGGGGTCGGTTCGCTGACGACGTTCCTGATAACGCTGGCGATAGACATCCGGTCGTCGATGGAGGAAAAGAGGGCGCTTCCAACGGAGGTCATCCAGCTCTATATCCAAAGGCTGAAGTCGTTCCAGTCCGACCTTGACCTTCTCATTGGGGTTTACAACAATGTCCTGACCGTGGAGGTTGAGCACGACACCGCCAAGATCGTATCGCAGATCGAGCATCTGGAGGAGGACCTACAGTACATCCTCGAGCTCATCCCCCGCCACGCGACTGAAACCCAGGTCGACCACATCGAGCACGTCATACTCGTGGCAGTACAGTTCACGAAGAAGGAACTCGAAGCACCAGGGGCCGGTAGCGAGCAGGTGAAGGCACTAGAAGAGTGGCTCCTCCAGGAGTCGGAGAAGCACGCCCACCCTGAGCCGGAGGAGCCGGTTGAGGTGAGCGGGAAGCATGCAATTGTCTAGCAGTGGGGCGAAAAAACTGGTCCGGGTGGCCGACGCCCGCGAGCTTGGGGACGGGAAGGGCAAAGTTGTCAGGGTCGAAGGCAGGACCCTCGCCATATTCAGGGTGGGAAACGAATACTTCGCCCTGGACAATTACTGTCTGCACAGGGGAGGACCCTTGGGGGAGGGGGAACTCGAGGGGTACAACGTGACCTGCCCCTGGCACGGCTGGACCTACGACGTTCGCACTGGTTCCTTCGAGGTGATCCCTCCGTTGAAGGTGAAGACTCATCCGATCAGGCTGGAGGGGGATTCGCTGATGGTGGAGCTAGATCTGGGAGATAGGGGGACTGCGAATCGATGATTGTCTTGTCTGTCAGCCGTAGGGGTACATTGCGCCTCCGCCGGGAATCACTCATCCTAGTGTTGGGGCATAGTTGGTGGACTGGGTGTGAGAATGACCTGATTGCTGGTGAGAACGTACCACAGGGGTTCTTGGAGATGATACAGGTTTCGTTGTCAGTTGAAGGAGGGCATGACCTCTGCTGAAAATAAGCCCAATTGAGAACTTAGGCTCTTCATGTCTCTGTAGATGAATTTCAGTTCGAACATGTTCACGCCCGATTCCCGGTATGCTTCGACTTTGCGAATGATTTCGGCGGGGGTCCCAATCAGGGTGACTTCTTCGCTGCCTCTGCCAATCGATTTTGCATAGCTCGCAATCGTAGCTGCGGCGTTCTTGTGAGCCCCTTCAGAGTTCTTATCTATGCTGGCGAATATTTCATTCCCGATTATGAACTCTTGTTGCCCCCTCCCTCCCTCTCTCGCCAACTCCTGAATTTCTTTGACCCCGTTCGCCACATCGGCCGTGGTGATGTTGGCAGGTATCCAACCATCTGCGTAGAGTGCAGCCCTTTTCAGGGCCCTACCGAGTCCCCCCACGATGATTGGCGGATGGGGCCTCTGCACTGATTTCGGAAACACCTCTACGTCTGTGAACCTGGCGTACTTGCCAGAGTAGCTGGATTTGGGGCGTCGGTCGAAGACGGCCAACAATGCCATCAGATAGTCGTCGGTGATCTCTCCCCTTTTCTCGAATGAAGCGCCGACGGCTTCGAAGGTCTTGGAGACCAAGGGAGCGCCCGCGCCGACACCCAGAATCAGCCGCCCGTTCGAAACTACGTCCAGATTCAGGAGTTGTTTGGCCAGTATCAGAGGATTCCGATATGGAAGTACAATTATCGCCACCCCTAGCTTGGTTTTGTTGGTCACCCCAGCGAGATAACTGAGGGTGGTTATGGACTCGAAAAAGTCGGGGTCCCCGTTCTCGACCGCCTCCACGGAACCTGAAGAAACGTGATGAGAGTTCTGTTCTCGGCTCCAAATTATTTGGTCATGTACCCAGACAGCGTCGAACCCTAGGGATTCAGATTCCTTGGCTGCAGTTGTGATATTGCCTATGCTCGCGAAGGGGCCAGAGACAGGCAGCCTTACTCCAAAGGAGGTCTTCATTTATGGGATGCCAGCTATGACTTCGATTTCAACCAACTGAGCCGGCTCAAACCAGCCATGGGTCACCAGAAACGTCCGCGCTGGGGGGACTTTGAAGAATGTCGAATAAACCTTGTTCATCGGTTCGAAATACTTGAGGTCTGTCACATAGACCCAAGTCTTCAGCACGTGTTCCATGTCTGTTCCGGCGGCCTTCAGCAAATCTCCGATGTTCTCCAGAGCCTGTCTCGTCTGCCCTTCGATTCCTTCTGCAAGCTTCCCAGTAGGGTCACGGCCAGGCTTTGCTGTAGTAAAGACCAGATTTCCGAATCTTATTGCATTTGAGACAGGAGCAGGAGAATAAGATCCAGAAGCGTCTCTTTTCCCTGCCTCAGGAACTGACTCGACCTTTATTCTGATCTTGTCCAAGCAAATGCCTTCCAGGGAAGTTTGATATTAAGGATTCATTGAGATGGGGTGAGCGATTTGGATGGAATGAACTGGTCTACTGGCTCGAGGTCATGCTTACTCTGGCCACCGTAGCGACTCGAGTTTTGGGAGGCGCTTTCTTCTTACCCCCTCGATCTTCTTGAACGCCGTATAGATGGTTGAGAGGAGCATCTCTGAGCGGCCAGCGATATCAGCATAGAAGCTGGCAGCGGCCTGCTCCAACAGAATGGCGCCCTCAATCGACCCAGGAAGGTCGGGATGGTCCGCCCACACATCGTTTGGAATGATGCCGTTCAGGTTCAACCCCTCGAATGAATATCCCGTCTCTAGCGCGTCAGTTACAGTTTCCTGGTAAGTCCTGGTGACCAGCACTTTGTTCAGCTTGTCTTCATGCGCGAAGACGTGAAAAAGGTCTGCTTGGGATGGGAACTGCTCACACAGCTTCTCGTAAAATAGTTCGGAACGTTCTTCGAGTCGCTGCGCGAAGCTGACCACCCCCGACGTCGTCGTACCTTGAGATTCCAATTCACATCCATCTTTCTATGACTACTTTTGTCTCGGTGAAGAACCGAATTGCGTCCTTCCCCTGAGGGTGGAGGACACCGAAGAATGATGCCTTCGTCCCCCCGAATGGGAACATGGCAATCGGAGCAGGTAGACCGACGTTTATCCCTACGTTGCCTGCGCTTGCCCTATACCGGAGCTCACGTGCCCATCGCCCGTTGTTGGTGAAGATGCTCACTGCGTTGCCGTAGACGCTGCTTTCCACCATGCCGATGGCCTCGTCCAAGTTCTTGGCTCTGATCACGTTGGCCACCGGACCAAATATCTCCTCCCTGCCTATGGTCATTTCAACGGAACCCTCGGTGAACACTGTCGGATTGAGGAAGGCATCCGTAGGCCAAGTCCCTTGAAGTTTGAGATTCCTCCCGTCGAGCTTAAGCTTGGCACCTTCTTCGACCCCTTTTTCTATGAAACCTACCACCTTCTCCTTCTTCTCTTTGTCTCTGAGAGGTCCCATCTGGACCGCCTCGTCCAATCCGTAGCCCACCCTGATCTTGGAGGCAGCCGCCGTCAAAGCGTCGACGACCTTATTGTAGAAAATCTCGGATTCCCTTTCAGCTAGTCCTTCTCCGACCACAATCAGGTTTTCCCCAGCCAGACATCTCTGGCCCGTGTTTCCGTAGAAAGAGGTAAGCAAGGCGGGCATGATCCTGTCCAGTGCCACGTCGGGCATCACCAACACAGCGTTCTTTGCCCCACAACCGGCTATTACTCGCTTGCCTGTTTCTCCGCACTTGCGATAGATTACATTCAGTCCGACAGGAGTTGAGCCTACGAAGCCTATCCCCTTGATATCCTTGCTTTCCAGCATGAGGTTGGTTACGTCCCGTCCCCCGTGGACAATGCTCAACACTCCCGGAGGCAGACCGGCTTCGTCGGCAAGCTCCGCTATCCTAGCCTGGCTTGTCGGATCCTCGCTCGAGGGCTTCACAATCACGCAGTTTCCAGTGGCGATCGCGTAGGGGATGAACCAGAGGGGCACCATGAAGGGAAAATTGAATGGCCCTATGACGCCGAATACACCCAATGGTTGATTGATGACGTATTCGTCTATGTCCTTCGATATGTCTTCAAGGTTGTATCCCTGCATCAGGGTCGGGATGCCCGTGGCCACTTCTACGTTTTCAATGCCTCTCCTCGTTTCGCCTCTGGACTCGTCGATTACCTTGCCGTGTTCCATCGTCTGGATTCTGCTAAGTTCTTCGAAGTTCTGTTCCATCAGCTCTCTGAGCCGGAACAGACAACGGATCCTTGCCAAGGGGGGGGTCTTCCTCCAATCAGGGAAAGCCTCCACCGCCGCACTGACTGCAGAGTCGAGCTCCTCCCGGGTCGAAACCGGAACCTTACCTATGACCTTCTGGGTCGCCGGATTTACGATGTCGAGCAGTTTACCGCTGGACTCCAACCATTCACCGCCAATGTAGTTCTTCAGCGGCTGAATGGTCTTGATGGGTTCCTCTAGGATTGCCATTCCGATTTGTTCGGCAACAGTTCCTCTCGGGTACTTAATTATTTGCTGACCCATTACGATGTCCTAGTCTGTGCAGTCGGAGGGCAAACCCAACGTAGGAATCCTTCCGACCGAGCCTTTGGAGAACCTACACGAATTTGCCAAAACCGGGAGGGGCCCTTGTGGCCGGACAAATCTGTATATAGTTACAGAATGAGTTTTTGATTTGACTTGGCGTCCTATGATCTGGTAATCGAAGATGCCCACTTATTCGTCGATGGCGAACTCTTGGAAGCGAACTTGGGAATTGACAACGGGGTCATCGCCGCTCTGTCCAAGGGGTCGATGGAAGGCGCGAAGAAACTGCGACTTCCAGGGAAGGTTGTCCTCCCTGGAATAATCGATTCGCACGCACACATCAGAGACCCAGGTTTCACATACAAAGAAGACTTCGAGACTGGGTCGAAAGCTGCGGCCGCGGGCGGAGTCACCATGTTCGTAGACATGCCGAATGTCGAACCCCCCACAAACAGCCTCAAGACATTCGAGGAGAAGAAACAGATAGCGAAGAGGAAATCAATTGTCGACTTCAATCACTTGGTCTTTCCGACGCCCTCGGAAATCTCGAAGGTGGCAAGAGCCGGGGCGGCTGGCTACAAAATCTTCATGGTCCGAGGTGCGTACCCTCACGATCCGCGGATCTGCGTGGAGGACCACGGGGTTCTTCTCAAGACGTTCGCGGCCATCCGTGAGACAGGTCTTCCCTGCTTTGTTCATCCGTCTGACATGTCTCTTTTCGAAGCGTTCTACGAGCAACGTAGGAAGCTCGAACCCAAGGACGCTCCGTGGATCAGTTTCGGGAAGTCATACGTCGAGGAAGAAATCTATGGAACGAGCGTTTCGACTCTCATCATGCTGGCCAAGAGGACCGGGGTCAGACTTCATCTGGTGCACACGCATTCTGAAATGTCGATTGGATTAATCAGACAGGCGAAGCAGGCAGGATATGAGAACATCTCGGCCCAGGTCGACCCCAAATACTTCATAACCACGAAGGGAGAGTTGCAGCGCCTCGGACCTCTTGTGCTACCTGGCGGACTCCTTCCCAAGCATCGGGTCGAAACGGTCTGGGAAGCAATGAGGACCGAAGTCATCGACGTGTTAGCTACAGACCACGCGCCACATACCCGGAAAGAGATCGTAGAGAAGTTCGACAAGAATCCCTGGGAAGCACCCTTCGGTTGCCCCCAGTTGGAACACTACCTTTCGGTATTCCTCAACGAGGTGAACAATGGCACCATCACCCTCGCCCAACTCATGAAACTGACTACCACAAATCCTTCCAAGCTCCTTGGCTTTTACCCGAAAAAGGGAGCGATCATGGTCGGCTCGGATGCTGACTTGGCCATTGTAGACATGAAGAAAGAGAGAACCCTGACGAGCGAAGGAGTCTATTCGAAAGTCGGGTGGACGCCCTACGAGGGGAGAAGAGTGAAGGGAGTGCCGGTCATGACAATCAGACGTGGGGAGATCATAATGGAAGACGGGGAAGTCATCGGCAAGCCCGGCTCTGGACACTTCGTCGCCCCGCTCCAGGCCAGGAAGTCAAAGCGAAAGACCTGAGCCGACTATTCGTCCTAGCAAGGAACAAGCAGCTCCGATGGCGGCCTTCTGAACGTGAGCCAAAGTGTCATCCACCGTTGTAGCTGTGGGAGTAGGATAAGACCTGAGCCAGCACGACCGGTACCCCTGCTCCATGAATGTGTCGCAATCAGAACCGCGTGGGATGTTCAGACCTTCAAGTGTGACTCCTTCCCTGTTGGCCAAGGTCGAAATCCTCGAGTTCAGGGCTTTGGATAGATGGCCTCTCCTTGTGCGATTGACCAGTCTCAAGGACCCCGCCCCGATGGAATCAAGATTCATGACTGACGTTCTAGGATCCAAGTCACTCCGAAACCTTACGAATTCGCGCGAACCGAGCAGACCGTATTCCTCCGCGTCGGTCGACAGAATTGAGTACGAGGGGTTCCCCGACATCTTTGCAAGAAGGAGTAGCAGTGCAGTCCCTGAGCCATTGTCAATGGCGCCAGGAGAGAACTGCCTGCTGTCATGATGCGCCACAAAAAGGGCGCTCGCTCTTCCTGATCTAGGCTCCGCCCAAATGTTCGTCCCGCGACCCTGTGTCGTCTTGGCGCTCAGTTGAACGCGAGCCTGAAGTTCCCATTTGGCTAGCCTTCGCCCAAGATAGAAGCCCAGTTCCCCAGTTATCATCATACAAGGAATGGAAGATAGCGGGTACCTGACTCGCCCGGCCAGCAACGGACCATGTTCTTGGAAGGCCAATACAGCGAGGGCCCCTCTCCTCGCAAGGTCCTCCACGGCGAGTGATTCGTGGGTTGCAGAGATATTGAGAAGGGCGACCTTGCCACGAACGACATCCTCGTCGGCCCTGCAGATAGCTCCCCCCAGTCCGGACCTTGGAGTGCCGACGGAGCAGAGTGCCGGGATGGATTCCGCTGTCTTGCCTTCGACGGTCAGGCTCCACCTTCCCGGGAGATACCTGTTGAACTCGAATGATCTTTCTTCGATTGCAAAACGCCCGGATGACTCGAGATACGACTTCATCCATCTGCACAGCGAAGCGTCAGCCCTGGAACCGGCCGGCCGTGCGGTGCGGGAAATGCGCCCTATGAGCTCGAGGACGGCTTCGGAGTCGGCTCTCTTGCTTCGTTTCAAGGCTTTGGTGCGTGTTTGGCCATGCCCCAATGATAAACGCGAGCCATCTGTCCAATCCTTAAATTCTCAGAAGTGCAAATGTGACGGTGGCTCCTCGCAAGTGGAAGGTCTTCGTCGCCGAAGTGGCAGAGCCCTTCGAACCATTCATGGAGAGCCTCTCGGCCGCTGGCTGCGACGTTCGCCTGGGAAGGTCGATGATGGATGGGACTCCCTACAGTGAGCATGAGATGGTGGAACTTGTAGAGGACGCGGACGCTTTGATGGGAGGCTCTAGAGAAACGTACACGCGGAGGATATTGGAATCTGCTCCCAAGCTCAGGATACTGTCAAAGTTCGGGACGGGGCTTGAAAGGATCGATCTGAACGCAGCGACGGAGCTCGGCGTGCTTGTGGCGAATACGCCGGTGAATTCCTTGGGGGTAGCCGAGACCGCCGTTGCTTACATACTCGCCTTGGCCAAGAAACTCAAGGCTCGCGACCGCGGCGTGGCTGCGGGGACCTGGAGGTCGGTCGGATATGAGCAGATGACCGGGATGCTCCTGAAGGACAAGGTGGTTGGCATCATCGGATTCGGCAGGGCGGGCGCAGCTGTGGCTCGGCTCCTGCAACCATGGGACGTAAAGCTGCTTGCCTATGATCCGTGGAGGTCGCCTGAGCGGGGGGTGCCCTTCGATGTCAAACTGACGACGCTTGATAGGCTCTTGAGAGAATCAGATTTCGTCACGATTCACGCGGCAGCCACTCCAGAGACGAACAAGATGATCGGCGAAGCTCAGTTCAGGGTCATGAAGGAGACAGCTTACATCATCAATACTGCGAGGGGAATGCTCATCGACGAACAGGCCCTCGTTAGCGCCCTGAGAAAGGGCCTGATAGCTGGAGCTGCTTTGGATGTGTTCGACCCCGAGCCTCCGGAACCCGACAACCCCCTGTTTACGGAGTTCCCGGACAGAGTCTGGTTGGCCCCCCATGCGGCAGCCTATTCTCCTGAGATTCGCGGGATGATGCTGTCAACCTGGGTCGACAATTGCCTCAAAGCCCTGAAGTCGGAGATTCCACAATACACTGTAAATCGCGACGCCGTACCTAAATGGCAGAAGAGGATATCCGACCTTAGCGTGATTCGCTGAATAGGCCGAATGCACTGGGTGGTACTAGGCAACCCCGGACGCCTCGTGGGCCCAGCTCAGAAAGTGCCTGTCCAGCCACTTCATTGATTCGGCCAAGGCTACCCCCATGACCATTATGATCAGTACGCCCGAGATGACAGCTGCGCTGTTGAAGAAAGCGGTCTCCTCCACGAGGAGGTACCCGAGGCCGACGTTATAGAGGAAGATTTCGGCGACCATGGTGCCTATCAACGCGGCGCCGATCCCGATGCGGAGGCCAGCCATCACGTAGGGCGCGGAAAATGGGAGGGCGACCTTCTGCCAGAGCTTAATCCCCTTAAGGCCGAAGACACGCCCCGTTTCAAGAAGACTGCGTTCGGTGTTCTTTATCCCCACCATGGTGTTGATCAAGATAGGCGGAACGGTGTGTAGTGTGATGATGAAATACGTCGCGAAGTTTGTGGGGCCGAACCAAATCAATGCCAATGGGATGATGGCCACCACCGGCGTGGCGTAGATGAAATTCACATACGGGTCGAGCGTGTATTCCGCGAGCCTCGACCGGCCCATGATCAGCCCAAGGGGAATCCCGATGGCCACAGATATCGTGAAGCCTATCAGAATTGTTTCCAGAGTGACGAGAGTATCAGATGGAAGAGTGCCGTCGCTCCAGAGCTTGGCAAATGTAGAAGCCACGGTCAAAGGGGGCGCGGCAATGAGCACGCTGGCAGATTCGCCGACAATTTGCCAGACGACGAGAACCAGCACGAGCATGTAGAACCGTACCGCCCACTTGTTCTTGAGCACCGAGGTTGCGGTTGCGTGATGTGCTGCGTTCAACTGTGTGGCCCGACCTCGTCCGTCTTAGGGCCTGGGGTTGGAATGTCCCGAACTAGGTGTTCCTTCAGGGTCATTCTCAGTTTGATTATCTTGTCAGAGAGGAAGTTGTCGTCTGTCCGCGGATATGGAAGATCGACCGTGAAAGTTTCCGTTATGTTCGATGGCCTGCCTCCCAGGACGATGATTCTATTCGAGAGGAATATGGCTTCGTCGATGTTGTGGGTGACGAAAAGGGCCGTCTTCTTCGTCTCGAGGAGGATGTGCGCCACCTCGACTCTTAGCGTATCCCTCGTCAGCATGTCAACGGAACCGAACGGCTCGTCGAGGAGGATAACCTTGGGGTCAATCGCCAGGGCCCTTGCGAGTCCGACTCTCTGCTGCATGCCCCCGGAGAGCTGGTGTGGGTGATACTCTTCAAACCCCTTCAGCCCGACCAGAGCTATGTAGCTCTCTGCGATCTTGGCCCTTTCTTCTGCGCTTACCCCTTTGGCTTCAAGACCAACCTCGATGTTCTTGATGGCAGTCCTCCAAGGAAAGAGGTTGAAGTTCTGGAAAACGACTGCACAGGCTGGGTTGGATAACGAGGCTTCTCGCCCGCTGATTGTGACTCTGCCGGAATCGGGTTTGATTATTCCAGCAATCATCCTTAGAAGAGTTGATTTCCCGCACCCTGTGGGACCTATGACCGAGACTATTTCTCCGTCGTCTAGGGTAAAGGAAACGTCCCTCAGGACATTGTTCTGCTCGCCCCCCTGCGGTGGAATGAAACTCTTCGTCACGTGTTCGACGACAACGACTTGGGCCATCTCAACCACCCACTGCCGTTGTACGCCATTGCGACATGCTGGACTCGACCTTCTTTAGCGCTTCGGTCAACGCCAGACCCAGGAGCCCTAATGTGACGGCTATCGCGAGGCCCGGAGCTACTTCAAGCAGCTCAGAATAATACGTCATCAGGTATCCGAGGTTGACAAGCCTGACAAGCAGTTCCGCCACGATTACCCCAACGAAGGCTCTGCCGATTCCGAGCCTCAGTCCGGTGATTATGTAGGGGAGCGACCCTGGGATGACAACGGCGGTGTAAAGCTTCACGCCAGAGAACCCAAAGACTCTGCCTGTCTCCACGAGGCTCCTGCTGACATTCTTGACCCCCGCGAGGGTGTTGAGCAGGATGATGAAAACCCCGGAGAGGATTACGACCGCCATAAGCGAGTAGAACCCGATCCCCAGCCAGATCACGAAGAGGGGAGCGAGGGCCACGTATGGCGTCGCATAGAGGGCATTAACGTAGGGGTCGAGCGCGACCTCGATCGTTTCCCACCGGCCCATCGCCATACCTATCGATATTCCAAGGACGGCGGCGATTGCGTAGCCTAGGGCGAACTCGCCGATCGTTATCGCAAGGTCGGTCGGGAAAGTCGTGTGGAGCGAAAGGTCGACGAACGCGCTTGCAACCAGGATAGGCGTGGAGAACAAGGCGGTGTTGACGGATGATCCGATGATCTGCCACCCTACGAGCACGGCTGCGATTGAAGCTATCCTGATGCCCCATTTCGAACTAAATCTGATGCCGTGGTTGCTGTCTGACTTCAAGTTAGCAGGACCACTCGCGTCTGCTTGTCCTGCTTACATTAACATTTGTTTAGTCTATCTTGGGTCAGCTGGATGGCGGCTTCGTCGGACGGGTCGTCCCCATGACCAAGCCCATGCCGAGTATCACGGAGCCAATCACGGCGATTACCACCCCACCGTAGTTGAGACCCGAGTTGGGGCTGGTTATGTCAAGCTGCGTTGACTGCGCGACCTGCCCGTTTGCTGAGAAAGTAGCGGGCGAGGCTTTGCCGTAATTGCTGGAGTCGAGGACAAAATAGTAACTCCCTTGGCTGGGAGCCGTGATGCTGAAACTGAGCGATCCCGAAGAGGGCAGGGTCTGATTCAGCAGGTTACTTGCCCCGCACGGTGCGCAAGCCCCCCAAGCGATGAAAGTCGATTCGTTCTGGGCGTAGATGAAAATCGGCCCGTCGGAAGCGCTGTAGTTGGAGATGGAGACGGTCCCGGTTACAGGCTCGCCCTGATTCAAATTCGCCGCTCCCATTGCCCAGAAGCCGTTAGGTGAGACCACTCTGTTCGTGTTTCCAACCACGGATCCAGTGGTGGTGGTGGTCGAAGTGCTCGTACTAGTCGAGGGACTGCTGAGCCCGTAGGCCAAAATCCCAACACCTGCTATCAGGACCACTATTCCGATGGCAGCTATTGTAGTCTTCATGATTCTGCCTCCGACTTGCTGGTCTCCTTCCTAGACTTTTTCCGCGTTGACAGCAACGCACCGGCGACTGGAATAGCCGGGAAGAAAGCTGTCGTTGAAGTAGTCGAGGAACCCGAACCGAATCCAGGTATGGTGAAATTGATGGTCGGGATGTTGGGGTTGACGATGATCCCGCCCGTGTAGTTGCCCAGAGTAGACAGTGCCTGCTGCAACGGGGTGAGGGTGACGAAATACTTCGGGTTGAGATATCCGCTGATGCTGCTCGACTGCAACAGGAAGTTCTCAGAGGCCACGACGTTAGCCCGAGTCAGCCCACCGTTCGCTTGCCACAACCCCATCTCAGCCCATATCTTCCAGGCGGTCGCCGCGATGGTCGAGTTCGTCCCTGGGAATTCCTCATTCTCCTTCGCGACCCACGCAGTCTCGTTCTGGGCCCACCTGTCGGCTAGGAGGATAGCCTCGGTGATCTTCGTCACGACAGTTGGATTCTGAGTCGCGTAGGCTGTGCTTGTATAGAGGACCGAGAACATGATGCTTGGAAACTCCTGTGGGATTGAAGCCATTATGTGGTAGCTTCCAGTTGCTATCGCGCTGACGATCTGGTAAGGCTCAGCGATGTCACCGACGACCTGGCCCGCTATCAGGGCGCGGTACCTTGAGCCGCCGCCGCCGATGGTCGCGCAGTTGATCTGGCTACCAGAAAGCCCGTGCTCTGCGAGGAGCAATTTGCAGAAGAGGTTGGATTCGGAACCCGGCCCGGAAGTCGCGACTGGTTGTCCGGCCAGTTGGCTCCAGCTCGTAATGGAGTTCTGGACGACGAAGGCGTAGTCGTTTACCGCCTCGTAGTTGCTGAAGATTTCGTATGGGTAGCTGCCGCTCGAATTGCCGAGTGCCAGGTTCACATCCACAGTAGATGTGAAAGCCCCTTCGGCAACTTGGATGGATCCGGAAGCGAGCGCTTCGGCTACAGTCGCGTCGCTCTCAAAGTACTGCACGTTGAGATGTAATCCGACCTGACTCGCGAAGTTCTGCCAGAACATGAATCCTGGCGTGTCTGTAACGTCAGGAGTCCCTGCGAAACCAAAATTGACGTTGATGAGTTGTCCAGAAGTTCCGCTGACCGTTGAAGTCGTTGTACCGGACCCGCTGTAGGCTGCGAACACTGTGCCTGCAACGGTCGCCAGGATTATGATAATCGCAACGCCCATCGCCGAAGTTCTTGAAAGCGCCCTCCGCTTTCCGAAAGTGGTCAATTCTTGCTATGGGCAAGATGCAATCTAGATATAAAACAGTTTTTGGAATTTGCCGAACGAACTAGGGATGAGGGAAGTCTTCGCCCTCCCCAGGAAGACGCCACCCCTTTTGGTTAACCGACCAGCTTGAGCGACAGTCTCTTGAGCCCGTTCATTTTGGCGACATTGAGAATCAAAGGAGTGAGGGCTTCTATCTCCCTCGATGTTGAGAGGGGTCCCACGTAGAGCGGTCTCAAGCCTTCGATGCTCCCTATCAATCGCGAAGCCTCTTCATAATCCTCCTTTACGTCGCATGCGACGAGAACGTCGAAGTCGAGTTTGTGGTTGGGGTCTGCGATGGTGGGCGCTGGGACGGTGTGCAGAGCCGCCACAACTCTGCTTCCCCGCAATATTGAGGCCAACTCCTGCGCAGCCGACCCTTCCTTCATGGAGAGCTTCATGATGCCGTCTTCCATCTGCATCGGGACCATGGGCGAGATTACGATCTTCCCCTCCAACGGTCCCTGGAGCGGTTGAAGGAGCGCCAAGTCTAGGTCGGGGATCGCCATAATCGCCACGTCGCATTCCTTTGCTACGGACTCGTTTGTTCCTCCTGTGATGTCCCCACCCGCAGTCGCCTTCAGCTGCTTGGCAGTTTCGCGACCTTTGCTTTCATCTCTGGAGCCTATCAACACGCTGTGAGTCTTGGCGAGCCTCATCGCGAGCCCTCTACCGAGCTTGCCTGTTCCACCGACTACGGCGATCTTCATGCTACATCTGTCTCCGCGGACTCCCGGATATCTAGTTTAGACTCTGGGGATGGCCTTTTCCCAAACTATTCGTGCATGATGCTCGCGGCTGCCTTCTGGCGGATGTGCGGGTGGCTCGGGGCTTCCAACGAAGTCGGCGGAAGCTCTCGTTGAATCTTCCTTTTCAGCTTCATCAGCGCGTCTATTTGCCCATGGATGGAGCTTCTGTTTTGAGTGAGGATGTCACGAACCACCCATTCGCTTTCATCTAGGGAATTCACTATGTCGTCGAGTCTCATCATGCAGACTTCGAGCGACGCGATGAACTTGCCGATCGCTCTGACGAGGGAGCGCTGGCGTACCTCCGCGGCGACGTAGTAGGAAATTGCAGGTTTCGTCGGCTCCGCCCTGCTGTCTTCTTTCATGAGCCTCACCACCTGCCTGATGTCGCCTCTGGTGAGCCCTGCCTCGGTGATGAGCGAAGTGACGGCCTTCATATCATCACCATCCAACGCCTCCAACTCTTGAGTTAGGCCGACTTTTGCGCCGCGCAAAAGCTGCAGCTGAACCTCTTTCGGGAGCTTCAGCAGGGCAATCCTCCTGCTGACATACGAGGGACTCTTTCCAATCCTCCTGGCTAGCTCAGTTTCGCTCCCGTAGCCAAACTCGCCCGTGTAGTTCTTGAAGGCCTTCGCTTCTTCAAGCGGGTTGAGCGTCTTGCGCTGCAGGTTCTCCGTGATGGCCAGTTCGAAGGCTTCTTTGTCATCGAGGTCCATTACATAGCACGGTATCTTCTTCACGTCGAGCATCTTGCACGCCTTGAGTCTCCTGTGTCCTGCCACGACCTCGAACAGCTCGTCGTCTTCCACAGGCCTTACAACAATAGGCTGAATCAGCCCTTTCTGAGATATGGAGAGAAGGAGCTCGTCGATTTGGCCGTATTCATCCCTTAGCACATGCCTAGGTGAACGAATCTTCTTGATGTCAACCTCCTGCGCTATTCCCGGGAGTAGGTCTAGCGGCACTTCGCCTTGAATCGGATTAGGCTCCCTTTTCCCCTTTTCCCTAATGCGTCAATAGAAGATTTGCAGCATGCAGACGGGGGATTTGGGCAGGGATATACTAGCGAAACCCAAGAATTTGGGCGGTCGCCGGGATTTGAACCCGGGTTACCAGCAAGTAGGGTTAATTTCGCCGTGTATAGGGTTCATTGCGCCTCCGCCGGGAATCACTCATCCTGCGTTGGGCGATAGTTGGTCCACCGGCTGAACTAGTCGTTCTTGCGAACTTCTAGCGTACACCGGGACTACTTCAACGGAGTCTTCTACTCCTGCCCTCCAGAGCCCGCTCCTCCCCCTTGCGAGGGAGGTTAAGGCTCAAGGCTCACTCTTCTCGGGAGTGGCTTCCCGCTTAGATGCTTTCAGCGGTTATCCACAATTGCTTAGCTGCCCGGCGACGCCCTCTCGGACGACCGGTACGCCAGAGGCAACGCCCCGCTGTTCCTCTCGTACTGGGCAGGGCTTCCCCTCAGTGAACCACCGCTTCCATCAGGTAGAGGCCGACCTGTCTCACGACGGTCTAAACCCAGCTCACGTTCCCCTTTGATGGGCGAGCAGCCCCACCCTTGGCCCCTGCTGCAGGACCAGGATGGGAAGAGCCGACATCGCAACTTTACCCAGGCTTACGCCCGGAGTTAGACTATGTCTTCACCCTCCAGCACATGGAGGGGTCGGCGTATGATGGCGACGTTCTGATTGGCACACCCGAGGCTTTGTTGTCGCAGCTCGTCGGAACGGACTGCGTGCCCCTCCGGGGTTTGAACCCAGAAAGGCTATGCTCGAGCTAGCCGCGAGGCCATCTCATTACGCACACTTCTGCGCGCTCAGTCGTTACGGGGTCACAACGGAACGGCCGGACCTCCGCCCAACTCTCGTTGGACATTATCGGTGGCATCCGGGATGTTAGGCTTGCGCGGTTCTCTCGTCAGGTTCATTAGACGACGCCGATGCGACGGGGCCGTTGAAGCCGAGTCGCCGCGCCGTCTTTCTGTTCGTGTTGGTGTTCACCTTTGCCGCGATCTACCTCCTTTACGAAGGGATCACGTCGGGCAACTATCTGCTGGTCGCCCTGGTACTTGTCGCGTTCGTGTTCATCCTGGGGCTCGAAGCTCGTCTGAGCCTGCGGCCTCCAGAACCTCCGAAGAACAGTAAACCTGCGAAGAAATCCACGCGCTAGCCATCCGCGGTGATGCCTGACCGAACCTACCTGTAGTTTCCAATCGGACGAAAAGAACCAGTTGAGTCTTTGAAATAAAGGGAAGACGCGGGTGCGTCTTCTACATCTTTGCTGCCCAGCTCATGACTTCGTCGGAAGAGATGGCAGGCATGCTCACTGAATGGCCGCCCATGCTGCTGAACAGCATCGCGGTCTTCAGGGCTACCTTTTCGTCAGGAGCCTCGGAGATCCATACAGCGTCGTATGGCCCGAGTGTGAAGAAGCCTTGGTGGAACTTTACGCCCCACGATTCGGCCATCTTCATGTTCTCCTGCATCTTGCCAGCTGCTTCCTTAGTCGGAGCCTGGTCTTGCTTCACGAGGGTTACGAACCACATCGTATTCTAGACGTGGCCGTATCCTGTAAATAAGACTACGTCCAAATCCCACCAGAATTGGTGAGCTCGACGAAGTCGAAGCTGTTTGTGCTTCGCTGTGCAGACTGCGGGTGCTCACCGGACGAGTGCCGCGAGGCACCGTCGGCGGTGGATTGCCCTGCCTGCAAGCTAGACGAATGTTGTTGTTGGAACGCCGTTCACGGCGTGACTGAAGACTTCTGATTTCTTCCATCTGATCGGGTGCTTAAGTCCCGTTGGACTTCCCTCGGCGTTGCCCTCTCCCGCTCTTCCCAATGCGCGTCCGAAAGACGCGTCCTGGATAAAGGAGGTCGGGTTTCGCCGATATAAGCCGATACTCGTATTTTTCTGCGGATACTTCAATCGCGTTACCACGATTCTGCCCCAAGGCCCTTTGTAGGGCCGAGGTACCAAACCGCGGGGTCGATTGGAGCTCTCGCCCGCGACGAGCCTGTTACCCCTGGGGTAACTTTTCTGTCACATCCAGCCCCCAACAGTGAGGACTTGAATGATCGCTAGGCCAAACTTTCGTTGCAGAAAGTTCTGCGTTTAAACTTCCTGTCAGGCCGGCTTTTCGCCTTGCCGTCAACTCTGGAGTTCTGACCCAGATGAGCCGACCTTAGGGCCCCCTCGATATCTTTTCAAGGGGGTGCCGCCCCAGCCGAACTGCCCACCTGCCGGTGTCCTCCCGTAGGAGTTAGCGACGCAGTCCTCTAAGGCTGGTGTTACATTGTTGCCTCCACGCCACCCGAAAGCAGCGCTTCGAAGGCTCCCAGCTACACTCTGCAAAGAAAACCGCATCGCAGCAACAAGCTGCAGTAAAGCTCCACAGGGACTTCTCTCCCCGATGGAAGTTGATGGACTGTTCGTCCACCTTACGTAGGTTCGCCGGGTTGGAGATAGGGACAGCGGGGCCCTCGTTGGTCCATTCATGCACGTCGGAACTTACCCGACAAGGCATTTGGCTACCTTAAGCAAGCTGTTGCTTCGTTGACCTCGTTTGAAAATCGAGGCGGGTCCTTTGCGGACCTCCCAACATCGCTGTTGGGTTCGGACTATATCTTGGTCGAGCTAGTCGACCTCTGGCGTATAGTCTCTGAGGATTCTTGATCTTGCGACCAAGTCTTTCCTGCTGGTTTTCTGCGGCCATCACATTTTCAGTCCTCGCGGACTAGCGTGGCATTCTCAGAAGTTCCAGCAAATAGCCAGATTTTGTGACTCCCTTTTTGTTTGCTAAAGAGTCAGAGTTACTCCCGGCGTTTACAGGCCCTTAGCCCAGTTGAACCCAGGTTTTAGGTACCTGCACTGGCCAGGATTCATAAAGCGTACACATCCTTTCGGACTTGCGCTTTACTGTGTTTTTAGTAAACAGTCGGGACCCCCTTGTTATTGCAACCTGCGAACCCCATTTCTCATGAAGAACGCAGGCACCACTTCTAGCTAACGTACGTGGCTGATTTGCCGAGTTCCCTTACCTCCAGTTCCCCGACACGCCTTAGGCTTCTTACCTAGGGGCACCGGTGTCGGTTCTAGGTACGATCTCTGATGAACCCTTCCTATCCCGTTTTCACGGTCTCCGAGGATTGGGCGAACCACCCCAACGGGCGGCCATTCTCCTCTCGCCGTGGTTCTCGTCATTACGACACTCCCCACGACTCGAATGATTAGACAGAGCGATAAACTCTGCACGTCCTACCTCAAAGCGTCGGAATCGATGTCGGGCCTTGCGGCCCATCGGTTCATCAAAGGCACTGGAATTTTGACCAGTTTCCCTGGTTCGTGTCTCCCTGTTGAGGATACACTTAGGATCGGCTAACCCCTGGCTGACGACGCATTGCCAGGGAACCCGTGCCCTTGCGGCGGTCAGGATTCTCACCCGACTTTGCTGCTACTACTACCAGGATCTGCACTAGAAATCGGTCCACCGGACCTCACGGCCCGGCTTCCGCCCAATCTCTACGCCCACCTACCACAAACCACCCACAAGATGGTTGTCCGGAGTATCGGTGCTAGGCTTTAGTCCCGTCCATTTTCGGGGCCTACAAGCTCGGCAGGTGAGCTGTTACGCTATCTTTGAAGGGTGGCTGCTTCTAAGCCTACCTCCCTGCTGTCTGAGCTCATGGACGCCCTTTAGCTTGACACTTAGCCTAAACTTGGGGACCTTAACTCCAGTCTGGGTTAATCCCCTCTCGGTTATGAGGCTTACCCCACATAAACCCGCTTCCCCGCTTCTCTTGCGCCGACACATTCGGAGTTTAAAAAAGAAGTGGCCCCTTTCGAAGCCTTGTTTCTTCATTAGTGCTCTACAGCGTCGGCAACATCAGCGGAGACAGGACTGGGATCCGCTTCGGTGGGAACTAGCAATCACCGAGTTAGATAGGCTTTTGGCCCCTTGCCCCCGATCAGGGGACTAAGTTGCACGTTAAGACCCTGTCAGGCCTCCACCAGGCTTTCGCCCGGCTTCACCTTGTCGAGGGCACGATCACTCGGTTTCTAGTCTAAACCGCCATGACTTTGAGGCACTTTCACACCTCCTCCCTGGGACCTTGCGGCCTTGCGGAGAATCGCTTTCGCTTCGCCTCCGGGCTTTGAACCCTTAGGCTCGCCATGACAGTTAACTCCCTGGCCCGTGTTTCTAGACGGAATGCGCGACCCCGGAGTACTTACCCTCAATTGAGCCTCTTGCGAGACTCGATCAAGGATCGTGCTCCTTTCAGGCCGCGCACGTCTGTAACCGTATGGTTTCAGGCTCTTTTCACACCCCTTTCGGGGCCCTTTGCAACTTTCCCTCGCGGTACGTAGTTCTCTATCGGTCTTGGGTAGTGTTTAGCCTTGGAGGCTGCTTTCCCCCAATCTTCCCTAGCCAATGACGAGGCCAGGTACTCTGCCCTCAGCACGACCTCGGTTCCGACTCGCCTACGTGAGTATCACACTCTGTTCTCCGGCTTTCCAGCCGAGTTCGGCTATCGGTCCCAGGGTCGCATACGCTGAAGGCGAACCCCACATCTCCCCTGCCTTTCGGCAGAGGATTCGGTTTGGGCCTTCCCGTGTTCGCTCGCCGCTAATAGCGGGATCTCAATTGATTTCTCTTCCTGCTGGTACTCAGATGTTTCCTTCCCCAGCGTTCGCGATCCTTTCGGATCATCGGGACGCCTTGCGGCAATCCCGATAGGTTCTAACCTATTCGGAAATCCCCGGATCAAAGGATGCATGCGCCTCCCCGGGGCTTATCGCAGCTTGCCACGTCCTTCGTCGCCACCCAAGCCAAGTCATCCACCATACGGCGTCTGTGCGTTACGGATGAGTATAACATCCCGGCGGATGCTTGCGCGAACCCTATGCACGGCTTAATCGCGTTCCTCACCTGCGCGGCGAGGGCGCTGGCCCTTCACATCGAGTCCGAAGACCAGATGTTGCATCTTCGTGTGTTGTGCTCTACATAGATACTTCCTCGTTGCAGTGCGTGGCCGTAGTCCTCGACTGTTCTACTAAGGAGGTGATCCGGCTGCAGGTTCCCCTACAGCCACCTTGTTACGACTTCTCCCCCCTTGCCGAACTTAGGTTCGATTTGCCCAACTAGAGCAAGCCTCGCCTAAACCCAACTCGGGTGAAGCGACGGGCGGTGTGTGCAAGGAGCAGGGACGTATTCACCGCGCGGTGATGACACGCGGTTACTAGGGATTCCATATTCATGAGGGCGGGTTTCAGCCCTCAATCACAACTGGGGTAGGGTTTGAGGATTGCCTTCCTCTGTCGAGGTTGGGACCCACTGTCCCTACCATTGCAGCCCGCGTGTGGCCCAGGAGTTTCGGGGCATACTGACCTGCCGTGGCCCTCTCCTTCCTCCGCTTTAGCAGCGGCAGTCCCGATAACTAGCCTCCGCCCATCGCTGGGCAGCTAGCAATTATCAGTAAGGGTCTCGCTCGTTGCCTGACTTAACAGGACGCCTCACGGCACGAGCTGGCGACGGCCATGCACCTCCTCTCAGCTCGTCAAGTAAAGTCTTCAGCCTGACTCTCAACCTGCTGTCGCTCCTGGTAAGTTTCCTGGCGTTGACTCCAATTGAACCGCAGGCTTCACCCCTTGTGGTGCTCCCCCGCCAATTCCTTTAAGTGAACTGTGCGACCAGAATGCTTCTGATCGCAATTCAGCCTTGCGACCGTACTCCCCAGGCGGCGAGCTTAACGGCTTCCCTGCGACACTTCAATCGCGAACTGCGATTGAATCATCTAGCTCGCATCGTTTACGGCTGGGACTACCCGGGTATCTAATCCGGTTCGCTCCCCCAGCTTTCACCCCTCACCGTCGAGCGCGTTCTGGCGGACCGCCTTCGCCACTGGTGGTCTTCCGCGGATCAAAGGATTTTACCCCTACACGCGGAGTACCGTCCGCCTCTCCCGCCTCCTAGTCTCGCAGTATCCTCTGCAGGCCAGCCGTTGAGCGACTGGATTTAACAGAGGACTTACGAAACCGGCTACGGGTGCTTTAGGCCCAATAATCGTCCCGACCACTCGAGGAGCTGGTATTACCGCGGCGGCTGACACCAGACTTGCCCTCCCCTTATTCCCCGGCCTATTTACAGCCGAGAAAAGCTCCCTTTAGCAGGAAGCACTCGGACTAGCCTCGTCACGCTTTCGCGCATTGCGAAGTTTTCGCGCCTGATGCGCCCCGTAGGGCCTGGACCCTTGTCTCAGTGTCCATCTCCGGGCTCCTTCTCTCAAAGCCCGTACCGGTTACAGGTTTGGTGGGCCATTACCCCGCCAACAGCCTGATCGGCCGCAGTCCCATCCTGGAGCGGTTCGCACAGAGCATACCCGTGCGCCCTTTTCGACGGCCTCTCCTTCCAGATGAGGTCATCTATCGCGGATAGGCCCCAGTTTCCCGGGTTTGTCCGCGTCTCCAGGGCAGGTTGACTACGTGTTACTGAGCCGTATGCTGCGTCCCCTGTAGCCAAGGAACGCACAACTAACATGGCTAAATCCCAATCCGATAGCAGTCGGGTCCGGCAGGATCAACCGGAGTCGATTATCGAGGAGTACGACCACGCATTTCTGCGAGGTGTAAAGCACAACCCACGTCAGATCTAACCGAAGTCAGATCTCCACGTTTGTACGCGCATCTGGAGGTCGTGCGTTTCATGGCGTTAGGGCTCGGCCCTTTTGCTCGAGGCAGACGCCGCCAATTAATGCGCAGAAGCGCCCGCGGTCTGGGGTTCGTATATATGCATTCCCGTGTGAAATCGACACCTTCCAGACAACGGCTTGATTACGCGCGTCCGGAGATTCTCAAAGACCAGACAATCCAAAGAGGCTGAGCGTGCGGGGAAGAGTCAGTTCTTGTCGGGTTTCTTCGGAGGGCTGCCGTTGGAGTGCTGTTCCATATTCTCGACCCGCTTTTCGAGGTTGTAGAGGTAGTAACCCAGGAGTGCGACGAACGCGATAAAGAAGAGAAAATCGACGGTGAGTCCAAGTAAGCCGAGCGCAGTGATTAGGATTGGCATCGCAGTTCCCCCGAGGACTCCAGTCCTGCTCAAGGACGACAGCTCCTGACAGCCCGTTCATAGGCCTTACCGTCGCTGGGGCCGCCCCAGACTCCACCGACTTTGAAGTCAGGCTCCCCGATAATCACTCCGTCGGACTTTTTGTAGAACTGCTTGACGTTGGCGAGGCTGATGCCGCTCCCGATGAGTACGGGTTTCTCTATGGCGTCGCGGACCTTCTTCACTCGCTCGAAGGAAGGCGGGACCGGGCTCCTGGCCCCGGAGACTATGACCGCGTCGGCTCCTCCGCGCTCCGCCAAGTCCTGGGCGGCGTATTCTATCTCGACGTTGAAGATTGGGTAGGCGTGCTTGACGTGGACGTCCCCGAAGACCAGGACGCTTGAGTTAAGCTCCTTCTTGAGCCGGGCCACCCTGGCCGCGCACCCCTCGATTATCCCCTGGTCCGTGGCGTAGGCCCCGATGAGGATGTTGCACCTGATGAACTGTGCCCCGGCGACGTGGGCCACCGAGAGTGCCTCCTCGCAGGCGTTGCGGAGCATGTTCACCCCGACCTTCATCTTGGTGCGGCCGACGACGGCCTCGGTCACGGATGTCATGGCCGCCACCGAGTAGGGTGGGAGGTCCTCCTTGAAGAGAGGGGTGTCCCCGACGTTCTCCACGATACACGCGTCGAGTCCGGCCTCCTCCAGCTTGCCCGCCTCCGAAAGGGCGAACTCTGTCAGCTGCTTCATGGACAACTTGTTGCCCGGGGCGCCGGGGAGCGGGGGCATGTGGATCATCCCGATTATCGGCTTGTCGGGGAAGAGCTGTCCGAACTTCACGTTCTGTTCGGCTCGGTCAGGCGATTAAAGGGTTTCAGAGTCCGTAGACGTCGCGATGCAGCCAGGGGGCCAGGGCGGTCACGACGCACTGCTCGGTCATGTCAGTGCGCGACATCCTCCCCTTGGTCAGGAAATCGATCACCCCTCCCTTGTCCCCGACCTCCTTGATCCCGCTGACCTCTTCCGCCCACCTTTCCAGCTCCCGACCGTCCCTGAACAGCTTCTCCATGGCATCGCGGGGGAGCATATAGCCGGCAGAGTGGCCGAGGGACACCCTGCCTGACTTGTCGACGACGGCCGCCACCTGGTTGTCGAAGTGGACCTCGCCTATCGTGAAGATGCCCGCCTCGACCCCGACCCCATAGTCTCCGCCGACCTTGGACAGGGCGTACTTCGCGCGTGCAGTCGCCCCCGCTGTCATCTCCTCCAGCCCCCTGGGCTGAGCCTTCGCCACCGCCGACGCGTCGACTGGCTTGAGCTCGACCTCAGAGTAGTACTTCGAGAACGCCCGCCTGATGCCTTCGACCTTGGCCGGGTTCTTCGTCCCCACCGCAATGATCATACCGAGTTCAGAAACGACTCGAGGTGTCCAACGTACACGTCGCGCGCGTCCCACATCGAACCGTGGGAGACGCCCTTCAGGACGACAAGCTTCGAGCCCTTGATGTTCCTGTGCAGTATCTCGTGTAGCTTCGGGGTGAGGAAGTCGTGGTCTCCGCAGATAATCAGGCATGGGACCCTGAGCTTGCGCAATTGGTCGGTGACGTCCCAATAGCGCATGTTCCCGCTGACGGCGACCACATAAGGGCCGAACATCGTGTTTGCCACGGGGAAGCTGAAGCTCTCGAAAGCGTGCTTGAGTGTCTCGGGCCATGGGTCGACCAGAGCCTGAAACCTGTGGTTGAAGGCATCGACTGCGGCCATGTACTCAGGGTTCTCGAACTCTCCCAAACTCTCGTATTTCGTAACCGTCTTCTTGATGCCTGCCGGCAGGGTCTGGAACACCTTCTCGGATTCCTCACGCAGGGTCGGTATGCTCGACGCCGTCCCGGAGAGAATGAGGCTGCTTATGTTCTGCTGATACCTCAGGGCGTAGGCTTGGGCCAGCATCCCGCCCCAGCTGTG